>NZ_BOQP01000047.1 GCF_018332715.1 Winogradskya consettensis
CCAAAACGCCAGCCCGACCCGAACGTCAGTCCGGACCAAAACATCAGCCCGACCCGGACACCAGCGCGGACCAAACATCAGCCCGACCCGGACACCAGCGCGGACCAAAACATCAGCCCAGCCCGGACGCCAGCCCGGACCAGAACGTCAGCCTGAGCCGAGGACCAGGGGCGAGGCTCCGGTTCGGTCCAGGCCGAGCGGCAACCCTGCGGCAGCTGGAGTCGGACCTGCGACCAGGCCAGCCAAGCCCAGCCCAGCCGGGCCTACCGCCCCATCAGGCCAAACCTCCATAGCGACCAGCCGCAGACGGGCAGAACGCAACGGCTCAGGCCTTGTCGCTGCCGTCCGAGTCGGACGGCGGCCCCGTGGGCGCGATTCCGTTTGTTGCCGCCTGCAAGGGGCGCGCGGCTCCAGAGCCGATCAGGCCCAGGCCGATGGCGACGACTACCAGGAACAGGGCGCGCAGGATGCCGAAGTGCTCCGCCAGCAGCCCGATCAAGGGCGGCCCCGCAAGGAAGGCGCCGTAACCGATCGAGCCCGCGACGGACACCCGGATCGCCGCGCGAAGTGGATCATCGGCCGCCGCGCTCATCCCGACGGGGAAGCCGAGCGAGGCGCCCGCGCCCCAGAGCAGCGCCCCGATGAGGACCACGGGTATGCCGAGGCCGGAGACCACCAGGAGCAGGCCGAACAGGGCGGAGATTGCCGTCACCCGCAGCGCGGCGACTCGGCCCCAGCGTTCGATTGCTGAGCCGCCGAAGAGCCGCCCGACGGTCATGGCGGTGACGAAGAAGCCGAAGCCGATGGCTCCGACCGTCTCCGTGGCGTGGTAGCCGTCGACGAGGCTGATGGCGAGCCAGTCGTTGGCGGCGCCTTCGGTGAAGCCGAAGCCGAGCATGATGACGCCGATGAGCAGCGTTCGGGGTTCGCGCCAGGCGTCGCGGACTCGGCCGCCAGGGTGGCTGCCTGCGGGGATGGTTTCGGCCGGTAGGAAACGACGGACCGTGAAGAGCATGATCGCTGCTGCCAGGAGGGCGGTGGCACAGACCTGGATGGTCACTGATACTTCCAGGTACGCAGCCAGCGCGCTCAATCCCGCACCGCCGACCGTGCCCAGGCTGAAGGCGGCGTGAAAGCGGGGCATCAGGGTTCGGGCGACGCGGCGTTCGACTGTGGCGCCTTCGACGTTCATGGCTACGTCCCACAGGCTGTTGCCCGCGCCGAGCAGGACGAGGCCGGCGCCGGCGATCGGGACTGAGCCGAGGGCGGTGCCGGTGCCCAGGACGATCAGGCCGAGGACGACCGACATGCTGCCGGTGAGGACCGCGCGGGCCGCTCCGAAGCGTTGGACGAGCGGGCCGGCGAGAGGGATCGCCAAGACTGCCGCGCCCGAGAGGCAGAGCAGGAGCAATCCGAGTCCGGCCGGAGACAGGCCCAGATCGTTGCGTACGGCGGGAGCACGCGCCAGCCAGCCCGCGAACGCGATCCCGTTGGTGGCGAACGTAACCGCCACGGCGATCTTCGCAGCCTGCACGGGCGCAACGCGCGGGTCGATCACGTCTCAACCTAACAAGCCGCCCGGCGAGAAACGCAAACAAGCCGCACGCTGTGAGAACGCTGCCAAGCCGCACGCTGTGAGAACGCTGCCAAGCCGCACGGTGTGACGGGGAGAAACGCCAGCAGGCCCGCCCGGGAGAAGTCGCGATCCCGAGCGGGCCAACGGTAAAGGTCAGCGGTGAAGTCCCCCGATAAAGCCCGCAGTGAAAGCCAGCGACAAAACCTGCCGACGAAAGCCCTCAGTGGCGGTTGACGGTGATCGTGCCGTTCACCGCGGTGATGGTGTGGTCGTAGTCGGGGCCGGGCTGCCACAAGCGGTAACGCTCGGTGGAGGTGCCGGTGGCGTGGCGCTGGTCGCGGGGGACGTTGAGCAGCCAGGACGCTGTGCCTTCGTACGTGTCGAGGAGGCGGGTTGCGGGGGTGGTCGCTGCGTCGGTGAGCGAGATCGTGGTGGTCAGGCGGTCGTTGTCATCGATGGTGATCGCGCCGCTCAGGGCGTACTGACGGCTGGTTGTGGTGGTGGACGGCCTGGACCTGCCCGCTTTGATCGTGGTGCTGGTGGTGTCGGTCCAGATCGCGCGGAGCGTGTCGTTGGTCTCGTCTGCGTTCCAGGTGTGCGTGCTGGTGTTCGCGACCGTGCGGCCGACCGTCGTGGTGACGCGGCCGTGTGAGGTGTTGAGGTAACCACTGACCGTGAGCGAGTGGCCGCCGGTGGTCTTCAGGGTGGGTTCGGTGTAGACCGAGCTGTTGCGCAGCGGCGACGACGTGCTGCTCAGCAGACCGCCGGTGACCTGAGTGGCGTGTTTGTCCCGCCAGGCGAGCAGGGCCGTCGGGACGTCCCACCCTGACTGACCTTCGGGCACGCCGACCACGTCCACCTTGATGTCGTGCGCTCTACCGTCGGTGAGCAGACCGGCGAAAGGCGTGAGGTCGTAACGGATGGGCTGGATGTCGAATGCGCGGGGCGCCGGCAGGACATACCAGAGGAACGGGTTCGACCAACCGCCCGTGTAGATGTGCGGATACGGTGCGGCGATGCCCGCCAGCCGGCCGTCGATCGTGACCTGAACCTCGCGGTACGGGCCGTTGTCCGCGGGGCAGGAATACGGGATTCCGTCCGGAACGGTCTGATACCAGAATTCCTCGCAGCCACCACCGGACCCCGTCGCGTACACGTCGGCGAACAGTTTTTCGGTGTTGCGGGGAATGGCCTGGCTGATCGGGAGGATCTCCGGCCGGTCACCGGAGGCACCACGGTAGAAAGTCAGTTTCACCGTCACGTCGAGCACGCCCGTGTAGGTGTCGTCGACGACGTTCCCGATGAGCATCTCGATCGGCTGCGGCTTGGTGAGCAGCGACGCGTACTGCGTGATGTCCTTCTCCACCGACCAGGTGATTCCGTCCGGCGAAGGCTCCGGCGTCGACGTTTTGAAAATGGTCACGCCGCCGACCGTCAGATAGCCGAGCCGGTCATATTGCCGACCCGCGACCGCGCCGTCCAGACGCAGCACCACTTTCTGCCAGGGCCCGGCACAGGACGGAGAATAATTCGACTGGTACGGCGTGAAGTCCCGGAATTCGGTGTCCACAATCGTCGTCGAGCAGCTGGGGGTCTGCGGGGTGGTCACGGGCGGGGCCGCCGTCACGGGGTCGTCCCAGTCGCTGCCGAACTCGGCGGGCGGGGTGGGACCGCTGATCAGGGTGAGCACCGCGGCGGCGGCTGCGAGAATCTGCACCCATCCAGCATCGCAAATATTGATCGTCAGCGTGTTTCAATCTCGTCAAACCGGTCCCACACCTGAGCACCGGTGCCGCCTATGGTCAGTAGTCATGTCAGCACATGAGCTCGTCACGCCGGCCCTGGAACCCACAATCGCGGTGGTCAAGGCCGTCCGCCCCGAGCAGCTCGACCTACCCACCCCATGCGGCAATTTCACCGTACGCCAATTGCTGGATCACATGGCCGGCACCGCCACCTGGCTGTCCTCAGCCGCCGGAGTGAAATCCGAGCCCCCGGAAAGCCTCGAGGACCGCTACGCCATCCTGGGCACCGTCTACTCCGACCCCAAGTCGTGGGAGGGCGAAATCTCCATGGGCAACGCCCCGATGCCGGCCCCGATGGTCGGCGGCATGACCATCGGCGAAGTCGTCGTCCACGGCTGGGACCTGGCCACGGCGACCGGTCAGCACCCACAATGGGCGCCCGAGGTGCTCGATTTCCTCCTCGAAGACGTCGCGAAAACCGCCGACCTCGGCCGCCAGATGGAGGCCTACGGCAAAGAAATCCCCATCCCCGCCGACGCCCCACCCCTCGACCGCATCCTCGGCCTCACCGGCCGCGACCCCGCTTGGACCGCATAGGGCCTGAGGGGCTCCGCAACCGTGGGGCCCCTCAGGCGCACCTCGAACCGGCACCAGCCCGTCTTGCACACAACGCCAGAATCCGGTTTCCGCGCCTGAAGTTGGTCCCGCAGAATGCGACCCAGATATTCGGCCCGCACGTGGACCGATCACCGGTCCAGCGCTTCATCGAAGGATGCGCCGTCTGCCGCCACCACCCCTCGTCACTTCCAGCACGCCTCGCGGCCATAGGTACGTCAATTACTCAACGTACTTCCAGGTCCGCCGTATCGTCTTCGACGCAAATGGCCCCTGCTGCGTCGGACGCAACAGGGGCCATTTGTCATCTGAGAACGGTCGTGCTGGGTATTACTCCGAGGGTCAGCTGCAGCCGGAGGTGGAGCCGCAGCCTTCGCAGACGTAGCAGCTGCCGGCGGGGCGCATCTTGGTGCCGCAGGTGAAGCAGAGCGGGGCGTCCGCGGAGGTGCCCAGGACGATTTCGAGGAGCTCCGTGGAGGAGTGCGCTGTGGTGGGCGCGGCCTTCTCGATCTCGGTGACGGCGGGGACCTCGGCCGTCGGGGCGGTGACCGGGGCTGAGGCGGCCATGCCCGCGAGGTCGACGCTTGTCGTCTCGGCGACCACGCCCGCGGCCTCGGCGGCTTCGGCCTGGATCTGGGCGGCGCGTTCCTTGGCGGTGAAGATGCCCAGCTCGGCGCGGGTGTCGTAGGGCAAGAAGTCCAGGGCCAGGCGACGGAAGATGTAGTCCATCACCGAGGCGGCCATGCGGACGTCCGAGTCGTCGGTCATGCCGGCGGGCTCGAAGCGCATGTTGGTGAACTTGCTGACGAACGTCTCCAGGGGGACGCCGTACTGCAGCCCTATCGAGATCGCCACCGAGAAGGCGTCCATGACGCCGGCCAGGGTGGAGCCCTGCTTCGACATCTTGAGGAAGACCTCGCCGAGGCCGCCGTCCGGGTAGGACGACGCCGTCAGGTAGCCCTCGGCACCGGCGACCGAGAATGACACCGTCTCCGAGGTGCGCTTCTTGGGGAGGCGCTTGCGGACCGGGCGGTACTCGATGACCTTCTCGACGATCTTCTCGGCCTCGGCGACCACGTCGACCGGCGCGGGGGCGGCGGCCTTGTTGCCCTTGGACGCCGACAGCGGCTGGCCGACCTTGCAGTTGTCGCGGTAGATCGCGAGCGCCTTCAGGCCCAGCTTCCAGCCCTGGAAGTGCACGTTCTCGATGTCCTCGACGGTCGCCGACTCCGGCATGTTGATCGTCTTGGAGATCGCACCCGAGATGAACGGCTGGACGGCCGCCATCATCCGGACGTGGCCCATCGGGGCGATCGAACGCTCGCCCATCGCGCAGTCGAAGACCGCGTAGTGCTCGGGCTTGAGGCCGGGCGCGTCGACCACGATGCCGTGGTCGGCGATGTGCTCGACGATCGCCTCGACCTGCTCCTCGGGGTAGCCGAGGCTGCGCAGCGCGCGCGGGACCGTCTGGTTGACGATCTGCATCGAGCCGCCGCCGACGAGCTTCTTGAACTTGACCAGGGCCAGGTCGGGCTCGACGCCGGTGGTGTCGCAGTCCATCATCAGGCCGATGGTGCCGGTCGGCGCGAGCACGGACGCCTGGGCGTTGCGCCAGCCGTTCTTCTCACCGATCTTGTTGCCGTTCTGCCACTGCTTGGTGGCTTCCTTCACCAGGGCGGTGGCGACGTCGCCCTGCGGGCGGATCGCGTCGTTCGCCGCGGCGTGCTTGCGCATGACGCGCTTGTGGGCGTCGGCGTTGCGGGCATAGCCGTCGTACGCGCCGACCACGCCGGCGATCTCGGCGGAGCGGCGGTAGGCCACACCCGTCATCAGCGAGGTGATCGCGGCGGCGACGCCACGGCCCGACTCCGAGTCGTACGGGTGGCCGGTCGCCATGAGCAGCGCGCCGAGGTTCGCGTACCCGATGCCGAGCTGGCGGTAGGCACGCGTGGTCTCGCCGATCTTCGGGGTCGGGAAGTCCGCGAAGGAGATCGAGATCTCCATGGCGGTGATCACGAACTCGACGCTCTTGACGAACTTCTCGATCTCGAAGCCACCGTCGGACTTCAGGAACTTCATCAGGTTGAGCGAGGCGAGGTTGCAGGACGAGTCGTCCAGCGACATGTACTCCGAACACGGGTTGGACGCGGTGATGCGGCCGGTCTCCGGGTTGGTGTGCCAGTCGTTGATCGTGTCGTCGTACTGCAGACCCGGGTCGGCGCACTCCCAGGCGGCCTTCGCGATCTCGGTGAACAGCTTGCGGGCGTCGATGCTCTCGATCGTCTCGCCGTGCATCCGGCCCCGCAGGTCGAACGTGGTGCCCTCGTCAACCGCCCGCATGAACTCGTCGCTGACGCGCACGGAGTTGTTGGCGTTCTGGTACTGCACGGAGACGATGTCGCTGCCGCCGAGGTCCATGTCGAACCCGGCGTCGCGCAGGGCCCGGATCTTGTCCTCTTCGCGGGCCTTGGTGGTGACGAACTCCTCGATGTCGGGGTGATCGACGTCGAGGATGACCATCTTCGCCGCGCGGCGGGTCGCGCCACCGGACTTGATCGTCCCGGCGCTGGCGTCGGCGCCACGCATGAAGCTCACCGGGCCGCTGGCGGTGCCACCGGAGGAGAGCAGCTCACGGGAGGAGCGGATCCGGGAGAGGTTGACGCCGGAACCGGAGCCACCCTTGAAGATCAGGCCCTCTTCTTTGTACCAGTCGAGGATCGAGTCCATCGAGTCGTCGACGGACAGGATGAAACACGCACTGACCTGCTGCGGCGAGGACGTGCCGACGTTGAACCACACCGGCGAGTTGAAGCTGAACACCTGGTGCAGCAGCATCCAGGTCAGCTCGTGCTCGAACACCTCGGCGTCGGCCGGGGCGGCGAAGTAGTTGTTGTCGTCGCCGGCCTTGCGGTAGGTCTTCACGACCCGGTCGATGAGCTGCTTGAGCGACCACTCACGGCCCGGCGTGCCGACCGCACCCCGGAAGTACTTGGTGGTGACGATGTTCGCGGCGTTGACGCTCCACGAGGCCGGATACTCGACCCCGCGCTGCTCGAAGTTGATCGAGCCGTCCCGCCAGTTCGTCATGACGACGTCGCGGCGCTCCCACTCGACCTCGTCGTACGGGTGGACCCCCTCGGTCGTCCAGACCCGCTCGACGCGCAGCCCCCCGACCGCGGCGCCCCCGTTACCAGCGCGAGTGCGCTGCCGACCTGCTGTGATGCCGTCACCGGCCATGTGCGTGCTCCCCCTCGAACGATCACGGCTTCCCCACCGCGATCCACTTTCCGACAGCGCGGCCTCCCGGGCCGTGCTTCCATTCCCAGCCGTTTCGGGGCAAAACCCCTCTGCCGGTACGCCCGAAAGCGCACCGGTACGCGCGGCGCCCCGTGGCGGCGGTGCAGTACTCGCGCCGGTGTTGCAGTCCCAGGTGATACGCCCGCGGCTACTTGCCCTCCCGCGGGTTTTGCTTCAGCGCTGCGCTTTTCCTAGCCCCACGCGCCTCGGCCGGCGCACGCTGATGGTGCCTGCGCGCGCCGCTGGTGCTCGCCGTGCCGCCTCGCCCGGCGTTGTGGTGCCGGCCTAGGGCGACCGGTCGCTGATCTTCGGTGCCCTGCCGCCGGAGGGCCTGGTGGTGACCACGTGCCGGGCGGCCGCCTCCCGGCTCGTGGCGGCCTCTCGCAGCTCGGAGATCTCCCGCTCGAACTCGTCGAGCGAATCGAACGACTTGTAGACGCTCGCGAAGCGCAGATAGGCCACCTGGTCGAGCTCACGAAGCGGAAGCAGGATCGCCAGGCCCACGTCGTGACTGGGCACCTCGGCCGCGCCCTTGGCCCGCACGGTCTCCTCGACCTTCTGCGCGAGCAGCGCGATCGAGTCCTCGTCGACGGGCCGGCCCTGGCAGGCCTTACGCACCCCGCTCATGATCTTTGTCCGGCTGAAGGGCTCGGTGACTCCGCTGCGCTTGACCACGGCGAGGACGGCCTCCTCGACGGTGGTGAACCGCTTGCCGCACTCGGGGCACGACCGACGGCGACGGATCAACTGACCGTCGTCGGCCTCACGCGAGTCGACCACGCGGGAGTCCGCGTGCCGGCAGTACGGGCACCGCACCGTAATCCTCCTGTTGCCAGAGCTTCAGAGCACTGATCACCAGAGGCAGTTGCCCGCGGTCTCCCCGCCGCCCGGACACGCCAACATGCAGCTCCGAGGTGATCAATTTCCGCCTCGAACCTGTGGACGAATCTGTGGACGACGTGGGGGCCAGACCCCAACCTGTGGATGACTTACACCCTTGTAACTACTAGATGTTGGGGTTGACGTTATGCCGCTGCGGACGCCGACGCAAGTTCACCGACGGTTCGGCGCGCCGTATTTTCTACCTCAACACGCCGGGTGCCGCACCGGTCACGGCCAGCACCGAAACCAGTTGATCAAGGTCACGCGACGGGGTAAACCCACCACGCCCGGACCCTCGCACCCATCAATGCCCCGACTGGCCGACGACCTGCTCCCCACCCCTGCCGACAGCCTCCGGACCCCCACCGGACACCACTCCACCCCCGCCTCCACGCCACCGGCGACAGGTGATCCCGGCTACTCACCCCGGTCGGCGCCACTACCCAAGGGGCCGGACGCTCAGCGACTCGGGACCGCCAGGGTCTGACCGGCATAGATGTATGGGCTGTCGATCCCGTTCAGATCACGGATCTCGGGGACCACCTGCTGCGGCGAGCGCTCCGGAACCATCCGGTCGGCGATCGACCAGAGCGAGTCGCCCGGCTGGACCACCACCGGCACGGCGGGCCCGGCGGGCGTTTCATCGGCGCGCGAAGCTGTGGTCCACAGCACTGCGCTGGCCAAGGAAGCCAGAAGCACGAAGAGAGCCAGAACGGCGACACGTCCCCGCCGCGTCAACCGCAGCGGGACGGGGCGGCCCGAGCGCACACCGGTTGCTACCACGGCATATTCCTTTCATCGCATACTTCTCTCGTACGGGCGTTCGATCGAACGCCCGTACGACGGTCTATCAGAACAGGCGTACGGAAGTCGAGCACTTCAGGGCGACACGCCGGGAGAATGTCGTACAGATGTTTGAATATGTCGTACCGCGCAAGTACGGTTCTGCTTCAAGAGGGGTCAGCCGGACATACGTCATCCCCACGGCAGATGTCCGGCTCCGCGAGCGCACCACGTGTCCGAGAGGGCACTGGCCGACAAGGAGGGCCGACGTGTCGACCGACGACCGGACGAGCCGGGAACAGCAGAAGGACTCGAAGCCCGAGGCGACGAACAACAGGGCGGCCCTGCGCCGCCGGACCCCGGCCCGGGCCCGCAGCGCCGACGCGCCGCAGTTGCGTTCGGTGACACCGGTGGTGAGCCAGTTCCCCGACGTGGTGACGGCTGACCTCACGGCCCGCCAGCGCCGCATCCTGGAGTTCATCAAGGACTGGGTGGAGCGCTACGGCTACCCGCCGAGCGTCCGTGAGATCGGCGAAGCGGTCGGCCTGGTCTCCCCGTCGAGCGTGGCCTACCAGCTCAAGGAGCTCGAGAAGAAGGGCTTCCTGCGCCGCGACCCCAACCGCCCCCGCGCGGTGGACGTCCGCTCCCCCAGCGAGATGGTCGACGACGAGACGCTCCGCTCGGCCCGCCCGGCACCGGCGTACGTGCCGCTGCTGGGTCGCATCGCCGCCGGCGGCCCGATCCTGGCCGAGCAGGCCGTCGAGGACTTCTTCCCGCTGCCCCGCGAGCTCGTCGGCGAGGGCGAGGTCTTCATGCTCGAGGTCAAGGGCGACTCGATGATCGACGCGGCCATCTGCAACGGCGACTGGGTGGTCGTCCGCCAGCAGCCGTCCGCCAACGTGGGCGACATAGTGGCCGCCATGATCGACGGTGAGGCCACCATCAAGAGCTACCGCCAGCGGGACGGCCACGTCTGGCTGATGCCGGCCAACCCCGCCTTCGATCCCATCCCCGGTGACGACGCCGTCGTCATGGGCCGCGTGGTGGCCGTCCTCCGCCGGGTCTGACACCAACCGGGCCACCCCGCCGCACCAGCATTCCCCGGGTACGGCGGGATCGGCCACGCTCAGGAAGAAGTCTGCGGGCGTGAGCAGCTGGGACCGGGCCTTCCACGCGTACGGTCCGGCGCGCGGTGGCGATCAGTTGCTGAACGCATTTCGGCACGGCCGCGAAGACATGTACCTCCGGGATCATCCCCACGCGGCGTGGCAGCCCTACACCTTCCTGTGGACGGCGCTCTACTGCGACGGGCGGATCACCCCGGCAACGGTTCTCGGCCTGCGCCACCTCGCGAGTGCCGTCACTGCGGACGACTTCGGCGGATCCGATCCCACCCTGCGGGTTGCCGCGGTGTGGTGGATCCGGGACGTGATCCGCTCCGTCCTCACCGCCACCGATCTGGACGGCGCGCGGCTCACCGCTGCCCGCCGCAACGAACCGGCCGTGCACGAATGGCTCGACGAATACCTGCGGCAGGAGCGGTCGATCTTCGACTGGGACGCCGATGACGCGCCTGGGCAGGTGTTGATCGCCGGGGCGCGAGTGGACTGCTTCGACTTCCTCCCGGAGTGTTTCGCACCGCTGTCAACGCTGCTCACGCCAAGCCAGGCGGAGGAGTCGTCGCCCACGCCGGATGAGCCGCTACTCACGGCGAGTTGGCCGGAGGAATTGCGCGCGGCCGCCGCGAGCGCCACGGCGTTGCTCGTCGCGCACCCCGGTCTCCGGAGGTAACACGACGAGGTCACCGCCTACCACGCTGAGCAGGCTTGCCAGGGCTCGCCGCGCTATCGGGCATCGATGGTCCTCGGGCTCGGCGAGCTGGGCGTGGCGCCGGCGGAGTGGCTCACGGATGCCGATTTCGGGGTCCGGGTATGTGCCGCTCTCGCGCCGGGCCTCGCCGGCGATGAGACGGCCGCCGAAGTGCTCCGGTTCGCATTACTGGACCCAGCGGCGCTCGACGGCCTGTCCCTGCATCAGCTGCCCTTGATCACCAGGCCGTCGCCGAGGCTCTCGGGGACCGCTCCGCGGAGTGGGGTCGGTGACCCGGCAGGTGCGAGCGGGTCATGAGAACGCCTATGGAAACCGAGCGAGGCTGGACACCTGGTGGGGTGTCCAGCCTCGATGAGCTGAGTGGTCAGCGGCCCTGGCCCGGATTCCTCAGGGCTTCCCCACCTCGGGACCGTTGGGTTGTGGCGGGGCCGCTTGCCTACCGGCCTCCGCCGCCACCCTGCGGGCCACCGCCGTAGACGCCGCCGCCGCGGCCGGGGCGGCCGTTGTCGCCACCGCCTTGCTGGGGGCCGCCGCCGCGGGTCGGAGGGGGTGTGGCGCGGCCGGGTTGGGCGGCTCCGCCGCGTGGGGGCTGGGCACCACGGGCGGGAGGCTGAGGGGCGCGGCCGGGTTGCGGGGCCGAGGCAGGCCGCGCAGCGGGCTGGCCACCCTGGGGCGGGCGGGGAGCGCCGCCGGTGGGACGGCCCTGGCCGCCGGTGGGACGGCCGGGCTGGGCACCGTCGGCGGGACGACCCTGCTGAGCCCCACCCGCGGGACGACCCTGCTGGGCACCGCCGGCAGGACGACCCTGGGCACCGCCTGCAGGACGACCCTGCTGAGCGCCACCAGAGGGGCGGCCCTGCTGGGCACCACCCGCCGGGCGAGCGGGCTGAGCCGCACCGCCGGGACGCGGAGGCTGTGCCGCACCGCCGGGACGCGGAGGCTGAGCTGCGCCACCGGGACGCGGAGGCTGGGCTGCGCCGCCCGGACGCGGAGGCTGAGCGGCGCCCGTGGGGCGGGAAGGCTGGGCGGAACCGCCGGTGCGAGGGGGCTGAGCGACAGGAGCTCCGCCGGAGCGGGCGGGCTGCGCGGCGCCACCGGGGCGGGGAGGTTGAGCGGCGCCGGCGGGACGGCCGGGCTGGGCCGTGCCGGCGGGGCGGGCAGCTTGGGCGCCGCCGGTGGGGCGACCCTGGGGGCCGCCAGGGCCAGCGGGACCACTAGGGCGGGCGGGCTGCGCACCGCGGGCGGGCTGACCTGCGCCCGGAGGGCCACCGGCAGGGCGGCCCTGCGGGCCACCGGGTCCGGCAGGACCCGGGCGACCCGCGGCGGCTGCACCAGCACCGGCGCCGCCGTAGACGCCTGCGCTCTGGGCTGCGGCGGCCTTGGCTCCGTAGATCGGGCCTGACGGGCCGGCTCCGGCGGCGTAGGCCGCGTTGCCGCGGGGTGGGCCACCGACGGTGAGGAGTTCGGTTTTGGCGTCGCCGGGGGCGGGGGCGCCGAGGAGGTCGTCCTCGTCGTCGGCGGGGGCCGGCTCCAGGGCTCGCTTCTTGCGGGCCTTCACGATGCCGATGACGCCTGCGCCCACGAGGAGGAGGCCGATGACGCCGACGCCGGCGACGAGGTAGGTGATGTCGTCGAGGCTCAGGTTGGAGAAGAAGCTCGAGCCGGCTGACTTGTTGCTGGAGGCCGAGTCGGACTTCGCTGCGACGACCTTGGTGGCCGGGGTGTAGCGCAGGATGTAGTTGACCGAGGCGTCGTCGACGTCGCCGAAGTCGGAGACCGTGACGAAGGTCTTGCCGTCGGCGCTGTAGCTGATGGCTTCACCGAACGGCTCGTTGGGCAGGCCGGTGGCGCGGGGGGTGGCTTTGAGGGCCGCGACCACGTCGCCGTTGGTGACGTCCCATTCGAAGGCGTCGAGGTAGGTGCGGATCACTACCTTCTTGCCGTCGGGAGAGACCGCGCCGCCCGTGACCACGCCCTGGGCGAGGCGGGCGAACGTCGTGCCCGAGGTGTCCGTGCGGGGGAGTTCGAGCGTGCCGACCTTCTTGAGCGGGACACCCTCTTTGTTGTTCGTCTTCAGGGCCGTCGTGGGCGTGTAGATCTGCGCCGCGCCGGTGATTTCCTTGGTGACGATGACCGGGTTGCCCTTGCCGTCCAGCAGGAGCGCCTCGGCGTCGTGCTTGTCGCCGTCGGGGTACGACAGGCGGTGGATCTTGGGCTTCTCGGAGCCGTCGGCCGGCATGCTCCAGAGAGCGACCGAAGGGCGGGACGTCGCGCTCTTGTCGCGGACGGCGTTGTCGCCCGTGTCCGCGATCCAGAGGGTCTTGCCGTCCGGCGAGATGATCATGTCTTCGGTGTCGAGGGGCCCACCGCTGTAGGACACCGTCTTGTCGATCGCGCACTTGTCCGTGAGGAAGAAAACCTTCTTCTTCGCGTCGGTGAGCGACCCGTCGTTGATGACGACGAACCCGTCATCCGTCGCCACGATGCCCGAGAGCTCGTCGAGGAGCGGATCGGTGACCTTGCACACCTTCTTGCCGGCCGCGGCCTTCGTCGCCGAGGCCGCTGGGGCCTCCTCGGCGGAGGCTGGCACGGCACCCACCACTACCAGCCCAAAGGCCAGCATGGCTGGGAACACGAGACGCCGCATCCGATCAGTGTCGCATGCGGCGTCGCGTGCCGGTGTTACGCGTGGATCAAGGCTGGTCAAAGGGCGGCGAACCGGGGCACGCACCGTATTGAGCCCGTCACCGAGGAACGACGAACTGCTCCAGATCGGCGGCCAGGTGCTCGCCGACCCGCACCCGGAGCTCCGATCCCTCATCGGTGTGCCGGGTGTCCAGCACCTGTCCCTGGCGGTGGATGCGGGCGACCAGGTCGCCGCGGTCGTAGGGCAGCAGGATCCGCAGATCCACCGCGGGCCGCGGAAGCCGCTGCGCGATGGCCGCGTGCACCTCGGGGATGCCCTGACCGGACCGGGCTGACGCGAAGACCGCGTCGGGCCAGGCCCGCTTGAGCCGCAGGATCGTCTCCTCGTCGGCCGCGTCGACCTTGTTGATGACGAGCAGCTCGGGGATGCGGTCGGCACCGACCTCGCTGAGGACCTCGCGGACCGCGGCGACCTGACCCTCGGGGTCGGGGTGCGCGCCGTCGACCACGTGCAGGACGAGGTCGGCGTAGGCGACCTCCTCGAGCGTCGAGCGGAAGGCCTCGACGATCTGGTGCGGCAGGTGCCGGACGAAGCCGACGGTGTCGGAGATGGTGAAGACCCGGCCGTCCTCCGCGGCTGTGCGCCGCGTCGTCGGGTCGAGGGTGGCGAAGAGCGCGTCCTCCACCAGCACACCGGCCGAGGTCAGCCGGTTGAGCAGGCTGGACTTGCCGGCGTTGGTGTAACCGGCGATCGCCACGCCCGGCACTCCGCTGCTGGACCGCTTGGAGCGCTTGGTCTGGCGGGCCGTCCGCATGGCCTTGATCTCCCGGCGCAGCTTGGAGATGCGCTGGTTGATCCTGCGGCGGTCGGTCTCGATCTTCGTCTCACCGGGGCCACGTGTTCCCACGCCGCCGCCGGAACCGCCCGCGCCACCGCCCTGACGGGACAGCGACTCACCCCAGCCGCGCAGTCGCGGGAGGAGGTACTGCAGCTGGGCCAGCTCGACCTGCGCCTTGCCTTCCTTGCTCTTCGCGTGCTGGGCGAAGATGTCGAGGATCAACGCGGTGCGGTCGACGACCTTGACCTTGACCTGCTTCTCCAGGTTGCGCAGCTGGGAGGGCGAGAGCTCGCCGTCGCAGATGACGGTGTCGGCGCCGGTGGCGATGACCACGTCGCGCAGCTCGTCGACCTTGCCCCGGCCGATGAAGGTGGCCGAGTCGGGCCGGCCGCGGCGCTGGATGAGGCCTTCGAGCACCTCGGAGCCGGCGGTCTCGGCCAGAGCGGCGAGCTCGGCGAGGGAATTCTCCGCATCGCTGACGCTGCCCTCGGTCCAG
The DNA here is from genome assembly GCF_018332715.1 of Winogradskya consettensis. Classification (GTDB taxonomy): domain Bacteria; phylum Actinomycetota; class Actinomycetes; order Mycobacteriales; family Micromonosporaceae; genus Actinoplanes; species Actinoplanes consettensis. The sequence goes on from NZ_BOQP01000047.1 coordinate 14,710, forward strand.
ACGCCGACCAGGACTACTCGCTCGAGCCGCAGCTGCCTGTACTCGACCTCGGTGATGTCCGTGAGCTCGGTGGAGAGACCCGCCACGCGCCGTAGCGAGTGCCGTTCCTCGAGTTCCAGCTCACCGGTCGTTACGTCGGGTTCGAAAAGCTCTGTTCGCAAAAGGTGACCTCCTCAGCCCGATGGTGGCACGTCCCGGGGTCGAGCGCATCCACATATGAGGGCTGAGCGTTGTCGCAGAAGTGTCTGACTCACCAGTAACCACCGCGATGGTTGCCGCTATTCCCCAGGGGCGAGAATGCGGGTACACACCCGCCAACGACGGAGGGAAATCCGTGGTGACCACCCGCCTGCCCAGCGCAGGATTCTCGATCACTGTCCGTATCGCCGTGACAGCCGACGCCTCTTCCATCGGACGGCTCACCACCTGCGTGGGTGAGGCGGGCGCGATCGTGACGGCGCTCGACGTGGTGGACTCCGACCCGACCCGCGTCCTCGTGGACCTCACCTGCGACACCGCCGACGCCTCGCACGCCGACCAGGTCGTGAAGAACCTCGAGGAGCAGGACGGCGTCGACGTCCGCAAGGTCTCCGACCGCACGTTCCTGCTGCACCTCGGCGGCAAGATCGAGGTCAACTCGAAGGTCGCGCTGCGCAACCGCGACGAGCTCTCCCGGGCGTACACCCCGGGCGTGGCGCGGGTCTGCATGGCCATCGCCGAGAACCCCGCCGACGCGCGCCGGCTGACCATCAAGCGCAACACGGTCGCCGTGGTGAGCGACGGCTCGGCGGTGCTCGGCCTGGGCAACATCGGCCCGGCCGCCGCGATGCCGGTCATGGAGGGCAAGGCCGCCCTCTTCAAGCGGTTCGGCGGCGTGGACGCCTGGCCGGTCGTGCTGGACACGCAGGACACCGACGAGATCGTCGCGATCGTCAAGGCGATCGCCCCGGCGTACGGCGGCATCAACCTGGAGGACATCGCGGCGCCGCGGTGCTTCGAGATCGAGGCGCGGCTGCGCGAGCTGCTCGACATCCCGGTCTTCCACGACGACCAGCACGGCACCGCGATCTGCGTGCTCGCGGCGCTGACCAACGCGCTGCGGGTGGTCGGCAAGAACCTGGCGGACGTCAAGGTGGTCGTCTCCGGCGCCGGTGCCGCGGGCACAGCCATCATGAAGCTGCTGCTGCGGCAGGGCGTGGGCGACATCATCGCGTACGACCGCCGTGGCGCCCTTCACCGCGACATGGACGACTTGAACCCGACCTGGCAGTGGCTCGTGGAGCACACCAACCGCGACAACTACTCGGGAGATCTGCCGGGCGCGATCGCCGGCGCCGACGTCTTCATCGGGGTGAGCGCGCCGAACCTGCTCACCGGCGACGACATCGCCAAGATGGCGGACCGGTCGATCGTCTTCGCGCTGGCCAACCCGGACCCCGAGGTGGACCCGCGGGAGGCCCGCAAGTACGCCGCGGTCGTGGCCACGGGCCGCTCCGACCAGCCGAACCAGATCAACAACGTGCTGGCGTTCCCCGGCGTCTTCCGCGGCATGCTCGATGTGAGCGCCGAGGAGTTCACCGAGGACATGGCGCTCGCGGCGGCCATGGCCATCGCGAACGTGGTCGGCGACGACAAGCTCAACCCGACCGTGATCGTGCCGAGCGTGTTCGACCCGCGGGTGACCCCGGCGGTGGCCGCGGCGATCCGGGCCACGGTCAAGGGCACCCCGGCGCCGCAGAACGCCGCCGCGGTCGCCAAGGAGGAGCTGGACGAGGCGCCCGAAGAGACGTTCTAGGCGACGAGGGAGTTGGCCCAGCCGGTCAGTTCCCCGGTGTGGTCGGTGATCAGGCCGGCCACACCGGCGTCGACCAGCCCGGGCCAGAGCGCGGCGTCGTTCGCCGTCCACGGCATGACCGAGACGCCGGCCCCGGCCAGCGCCGCGACCGTCGCGGGCGAGTCGAGCACCGAGCTCATCCGCGGGTTGCAGTAGGAGATGCCGAGCTCCCGGGCGATCTCGACCTGACCGGCGTCGAAGCCGTCGCGCAGCAGACCGCGGCGCACCTCGGGGGCGGCCTCGCCGGCCAGCCGCACGATGGCCGGGTCGAAACTCTGCACGACCGTGCGGCCGAGCAGCCCGGCGTCGGCGACCTGACCGAGGATGTTCTTGACCTGCTCGAGCGTGGCCGGGGGCTTGATCTCCAGGAGCAACTCGGCGTCGTGCGGGCCGAGCAGATCAAGGACCTCGGTCAACTGCGGCACACCGATCCCTGCGTACGCGGGAGAGAACCAGGTCCCCGCGTCCAGCCCGGAGATCTCGTCGAGGGTCAACTCCCAGACCTTGCCGGACCCGTCCGTGGTCCGGTCGACCGTCCGGTCGTGGATCACCACGGGCACGCCGTCGGCCGTGGTCCGCACGTCGAACTCGATGAACGTCGCGCCCGCCAGCACACCCGCGGTCAGGGCGGGCAGGGTGTTCTCGGGCGCGATGGCCGAATAACCGCGATGCGCCACGCGGTGCAGCGAGTCGATCAACTGAGGGCCGCCACATCGACCTCGCCGGTGGCCACGAGCACCGCCGGTCCCGCCAGCCACCACCGCCCGTCACCGTCGGCGGTGACCAGGAGCCGGCCGCCGGGCAGGTCGACAGCGACCCGGCCCTCGGTGAGGCCCGCCTCGCGCAGGGCGACCGCACCGACCGCGAGCGCCCCGGAACCGCAGGACAGCGTCTCGGCCGAGCCGCGCTCGTAGACGCGCATGTGCACGTGCCTGTCGGTGCCCTCGACGGGCTCGCCGGGGGTGGTGAACTCGACGTTCACCCCTTCGGGGAACACGCCGGGGTCGTAGCCGGGCGCCACGTGCAGGTCGATCCTGTCGAGCCGGACGCCGTCGTGCAGCCCGGCGACGAGGTGGGGGTTGCCACAGTTCACGGCGATCCCCGGGAACGTCAGCGGTCCGATGGTTGCCGTGCTGGCGGCGTACACCTCGGGGGTGCGCATGTGAACGGAGATCAAGTCGCCCTCGAAGACCGCGCGCACAACGCCTGATCGCGTCGCGACCGGAAGGCCCGCGGGCCCGGCGGCGGCGAGATCGTGGGTGAGCAGGTAGCGGGAGAAGACGCGGACGCCGTTGCCGCACATCTCGGCGATCGTGCCGTCGGCGTTCCAGTAGTCCATGAACCACTCGGCCTCGGCCGCGTAGCCGGCGCCGTCGGGGTGCTTCGCGGATCGCACCACGCGCAGCACGCCGTCGGCGCCGATGCCCCGATGGCGGTCGCAGAGTGCGGCGACGAGGGACGGCGTCAGGTCGAGCGCGCCGTCGTGGTCATCCAGGATGACGAAGTCATTGCCGGTGCCGTGGCCCTTGGTGAACAACACGCGGTCCATCATCGCTCAGCCCCGCGAACCACTGCCAACGCGGCGTTCGTCACGTTTGGATCGGCGGCGTCCAGCCAGGTGATCCGGGGATCCCGCCGGAACCAGGACCGCTGGCGGCGGACGAAGCGGCGGGTGGCCCGGACGGTCTCGTCCCTGGCCTGCTCCCCGGTCAGCTCGCCGTCGAGCTCGGCGAGGGCCTGCTGGTAGCCGAGCGCGCGGCTGGAGGTGCGGCCCTCGCGCAGCCCGAGCCGGTCGAGCGCGCGGACCTCCTCCAGCAGCCCCTGCGCCCACATCAGGTCGACCCGTTCGGCGATCCGCCGGTCCAGCTCGTCGGTGACGCGATCCACACCGATCTGCACGGCCGGGTAGTACGGCGTGGGCTCGGGCAGGCTCGCGGTGAACGGCCGGCCGGTCATCTCGATCACCTCGAGGGCCCGCACGACCCGTCGCCCGTTCGAGGGAAGGATCTTGCCGGCGGCCTCGGGGTCGGCCTCCCGCAGCCGTGCGTAGAGCGGCGGAAGTCCGTTTTCGGCGAGCTCGGCCTCGAGACGTTCCCGAATGGCGGGATCCGTGCCCGGAAATTCAAAATCTTCCAGAACGGCCCGGACATACAAACCTGACCCCCCGACCAGCATGGGTACGCGTCCCCGCGCGGCAATCTCGTCGACGGCGGCCCGGGCGACCTTCTGGTACTCGGCGACACTGGCCGCAACCGTGACGTCCCACAGGTCAAGGACGTGGTGCGGGACGCCTTCCCGCTCGTCGGAGGTCAGTTTCGCGGTGCCGATGTCCATGCCCCGATAGAGCTGCATCGAGTCGGCGTTGACCACCTCCCCGCCCAGCTCACGGGCCAGGGCGAGGCTCAGCGCGGACTTTCCGGCGGCGGTCGGGCCGACGACGGCCACGACGGTCGGGGGTGGGAGCAACGGCACGGAGCCACCGTAACGGGCTGGTCACGGTCATCCGTGGGCGCTTCCCCGGAACCGGGTTGGACCTGTGACAATGCGCGAGAAACAATGCCGATGGAATGATGGCATTCGACTGCGCCATGGCGGCGACCCCGGGCAGCGGAGCCCGAGACGCCGGGAGAACGAGGATGGGCTCATGATTGACTGGACGACCTTCGGGCGCGTGGATGCCGACGGCACCGTGTACGTCAAGACCGCCGAGGGCGACCGGGTGGTCGGTTCTTGGCAGGCCGGCACGCCGGAGGAGGGCCTGGCGCACTTCGCCCGGCGCTTCGCCGACCTGGTCACCGAGGTCGATCTCGTGGAGGCCCGGCTCAAGTCCGGCGCAGCCGACGCGTCGCACTCGCTGACCAGTGTCAAGCGGATCCGGACGACCCTCGACGAGGCGCACGTCGTCGGCGACATCGACGGCCTGGCCGCCCGGCTGGATCGGCTGACCGAGCTGGCCGACGTCAAGGCCGGCGAGGCCAAGGCGGCCCGCGAGGTGGCCCGCACCGAGGCCCTCGCGCGCAAGACCGCCCTGGTCGAGGAGGCCGAGACGATCGCGGCCGAGGCGACCGGCTGGAAGAGCGCGGGCGACCGGCTCAAGGAGATCCTCGACGAGTGGAAGACCATCCGCGGCGTCGACAAGAAGACCGACGGCGAGCTGTGGAAGCGTTTCGCGGCCGCCCGGGACGGCTTCACCCGTCGCCGCGGCGCGCACTTCGCCACCCTCGACGGTCAGCGCAAGCAGGCGCAGACCGCCAAGGAGGACCTGGTCAAGGAGGCGGAGACGCTCGCCGAGTCCACCGAGTGGGGGCCGACGGCCAACCGGCTCAAGGACCTCATGAACGAGTGGAAGGCCGCGCCCCGCGCCGCCAAGGAGTCCGAGCAGAAGCTCTGGGAACGCTTCCGGGCCGCTCAGGACGCCTTCTTCACCAAGCGCAGCGAGGTCTTCTCGGCCCGCGACGCGGAGTACAAGGGCAACCTCGAGAAGAAGCAGGCGATCCTCGCCGAGGTCGAGGCGCTCGACATCGACGCGGACCCGCGCGGCGCACAGAACAAGCTGCGGGATGCCCAGGCCGCATGGCACGACGCGGGCCGGGTGCCCCGCGAGGCGTCCGTCGGTCTCGACCGCCGCTGGCGCGCGGCGGAGGAGCGCATCCGGATCGCGATGGACTCGGCGTGGCGCAAGACCACTCCGCAGGACAACCCGCTGCTCAAGCAGATGCGTGACCAGGTCGCGGAGGCCGAGGAGAAGCTCGCCCGCGCCCAGGCCGCCGGTGACACCAAGCGGGCCAAGGAAGCCGAGAAGGCGCTCGCCTCCAAGAAGCAGTTCCTGGCCCTCGCCGAGGCGGCCGGCTGACGTAGTACCTCTTCAGATGGCGCCCGGCTTTCGCCGGGCGCCATTTTTCACAGCTCTTGAAGCCCTGAGAGTTCCGTGGCGTCCGCGTTGCCACCGGTGCACACCACGGCCACCCTCCGGCCCGCGAAGAGGTCAGGGCGGCCCAGGACGGCCGCGAGGGCCGCCGCGCCCGCTCCCTCGGCGAGGGTGTGCGCATCGGCCGCCAGCCGGCGCCGAGCAGCATCGATCTCGTCGTCGGTGACGAGCAGGAAATCGGCCAGCCCGGTACGCAGGAGGCGCTGCGGCAGCTCGTAACCGCGCCCGGTCGCCAGGCCCGCCACCCGCGTGCGGTTCGGCCGGTTGACGAGCTCCCCCGCCTGCCAGGAGTCGTACGCCGCCGGCGAGCTCGCCGATTGCACGCCGAAGACCTTGCAGCCCGGTGCCAGCTCGCGGGCGACCACGGTGGCAGCGCCCGCGCCCGTGCCGCTGCCGATCGGCACGACGATCGCGTCGAGCTCCGGCTGCGCCTCGAGGATCTCCAGGTAGAGGGTGCCGACCCCGGCGAGCAGTTCCGGGGTGTCACCCGGGCTGACCAGACGCGCCCGGGTGCGGTCGGCCAGCGCCTCGGCGTAGCGCTGGGCCGCCTCGAGATCGTCACCGGTCAGGACGACTTCGGCGCCATGACCTCGTACGGCTGCGGCTTTGGCAGTGCTGGCAGTTCCCGGCATGACCACCGTGCAGGCGGCGCCGAAAACGGAGCTCGCATACGCCAGGGACTGCGCGTGGTTGCCGGTCGACCACGTAACGATTCCGCGCTTGCGATCGTCCGGCGACATCGCGTCGAGCAGGGTGAGCCCGCCGCGCACCTTGAAAGCCCCGACCGGCTGGGCGTTCTCGTGCTTGACGAACACCGTCGCGCCGACCGTCTCGTTCAGAACGGGGTAGGACCACATCGGGGTCGGCGGCAGATGCCGGTAAACCACGTCGCGAGCCGCGAGCACGTCCCCAAATTCAAGATCCACGACACCATCATCCCTGGTAGGGCGGTGCGACTCCCCATCCCCAGTGCGGTACGGGCGCGTCCATGAACACTTCCGCCCCGGGCTGTGAATTCTGGTGGGCCAGCCGGGTGCCCCATTCGACGTAACCGAGGAACGCCGCGCGGAACTCGGGATCGGCGGGCAGCCCGGCCTCGTCGGCGGCGTCCTGGATCAGGTTGACCCAGCGGCGCCGCTGCGGCTCGGTGATCGCCATGCCGATGTGCTTGGCGACCATGTGGGGATAACCCCCGTGCTCATCGGTGTACGTCGTCGGGCCGCCGAAGACCTCCGCGAACCAGATCGCCACGTAGCGGGCGTGCTCCGGATCCATCCGGGCGAACCGCGGCCCGAGCAGGTCGTCCTCGACCACCCGGGCGTAGAACGCCTCGGTCAGCCGCTCGAAGGCCGCGGTGCCGCCGGCCCATTCCCAGAGTGTCGGTGTATCCCCCATGCACCAGTTCTACCGGTTCTACGGGACGGCGCAACCGTCGGCGGCTACCGGACGGCGCAACCGTCGGCGGCGGGGAGCGGGGCCGGGACGCCGATCGTGGGCAGGCCGAGGGAGACGCCGGGGAGCTTCGGGGTGCGGCCGGCCTCGAACGCGTCACCCGCGCGGGTGCGGCGGTGGCTCAGCGGGGCGCCGTCGGCGTTGAGGTGGTGCGGGGCCGCATACGTGATGACGGTCTCGATGATGTCGCCCGGGCGGGTCGCCGTGTCGCCGGTCGCGAAGTGGACCAGGCGACCGTCGCGGGCGCGGCCGCTGAGCCGGCCGGTGCGCTCGTCCTTGCGGCCCTCGCCGACGGCCACCAGGACCTCGACCTTCTCCCCCACGAGGCGCTTGTTCTCCGCCCAGCTGATCTCTTCGAGCACCTCGATCAGGCGCACGTAGCGCTCCTGGACGACCGCTTTCGGCAGCTGGCCGTCCATGGTCGCGGCGGGCGTGCCGGGGCGTTTCGAATACTGGAACGTGAAGGCGCTGGAGAAGCGGGCCTGCCGCACGACGTCGAGGGTGCGCTGGAAGTCGTCCTCGGTCTCGCCGGGGAAGCCCACGATGATGTCGGTGGTGATCGCGGCATCCGGCATGGCGGCGCGGACCTTGTCGATGATGCCGAGGTATTTCTCCGAGCGGTAACTGCGGCGCATCGCCTTCAGGACCTGGTCGGAGCCGGACTGCAGCGGCATGTGCAGCGAGTGGCAGACATTCGGCGTCTCGGCCATCGCGGCGATCACGTCGTCGGTGAAGTCCTTCGGGTGCGGGCTGGTGAACCGGACCCGCTCCAGGCCCTCGATGGTGCCGGTGGAGCGCAGCAGCTTGCCGAACGCGAGCCGGTCGCCGAACTCCGCGCCGTAGGAGTTGACGTTCTGCCCGAGCAGCGTGACCTCGAGGACACCCTCGCGGGCCAGCGCCTCGACCTCGGCCAGGATCTCGCCGGGGCGGCGGTCCTTCTCCTTGCCGCGCAGCGACGGCACGATGCAGAACGTGCACGTGTTGTTGCAGCCCACCGAGATGGAGACCCAGCCCGCGTAGGTCGACTCGCGCTTGGTCGGCAGCGTCGACGGGAAGACCTCGAGCGACTCGAGGATCTCGACCTCGGCCTCCTGGTTGTGCCGGGCCCGCTCCAGCAGCGTCGGCAGCGAGCCGATGTTGTGGGTGCCGAAGACGACATCGACCCAGGGCGCGCGCTTGACGATGTCGCCGCGGTCCTTCTGCGCCAGGCAGCCACCGACGGCGATCTGCATGCCGGGGTTCTTCAGCTTGGTGGGCCGCAGGTGGCCGAGGTTGCCGTAGAGGCGGTTGTCGGCGTTCTCCCGGACGGCGCACGTGTTGAAGACCACGATGTCGGCCGCGTCGGCGTCGGCGGCACGGACGTAGCCCGCGTCCTCCATCAGGCCGGAGATGCGCTCGCTGTCGTGCACGTTCATCTGGCAGCCGTAGGTGCGCACGTCATACGTCCGGGGATCGGCGGACGTCCGGGGCTCGGCGAACGGGTGGGGTTCGGCGGGCGTGCGGGGCTCGGTGCTCTGCGAAATGTCAGTCATGGCAATTGACCAGGGTAGTCCCTAAGCCGCCGCGGGTCTCCCCGGAGGCCGCTCCGGTTTCCACCTCGATCGCGAGCAACCGGGGCCGGCGGCGCAGGCGGGGTCGGAACCGGTGCAGACGCGCACATGGCTCCGCTCCGTGCCGTCGTCGGTCTCGGTCTCCTCCACGTGTACGGGTCGCAGCGTGCCGTCGGGCTCAGCGCGTACATATCGGGTGGGATTGAGGGTGTCGTCCGGGAGCAGGAGGTCGGCACCGAGGCGGACCGCGACGGCGCTGGCGATGGTCGCCTCCGCCACGTCGCCCGGGGTCATGTAGCAGTCGATCAACGTCGGGAAGTCGCCCCCGACGTGCCAGACGTCGCAGAGGACGGCGTCGCCCGCGGGCACGTCCAGGGTCGTCACGGGTCGCTGCAAAGCGCCGGAGACAGCGTCACGGACAAGTGCCGCATCGAGGGTCCCGGCGGCACACCAGTTCCAGAGCCCGTCGGTCGGGTCGGTGTCTGCCATACCGCTCATCGTGGACATCCCTTCCGGTCCGCAGCCGCGGTGTTACTGCTCCGTGACCATTCTCGACGCGTTCCGATACAACTGCGCCAATAGAGTGACCCCATCAGAGTGATGCCCCCACAGACAGGACGGTGGTCAGACGGTGACGACGAGCGAGCCTCTCATCGTCCTCGAAGGCGTTAACAAGTACTTCGGCCCCCTGCACGTCCTGCAGGATGTCAGCCTCTCCGTGGATCGCGGTGAGGTGGTCGTCGTGATCGGACCTTCGGGGTCGGGTAAGTCCACGCTCTGTCGCGCGATCAACCGCCTCGAGCCGATCAGCGGCGGGTCGATCACCTTCGACGGTCAGCCGCTGCCCGCGGAGGGCAAGGCGCTCGCGCGGCTGCGCAGCGAGGTGGGCATGGTCTTCCAGTCCTTCAACCTCTTCGCACACAAGACCATCCTGCAGAACGTCATGCTCGGTCCGATCAAGGTTCGCGGAGAGAAGTCCGCAGCCGTACGCGAACGGGCGATGAGCCTGCTCGAAAGGGTCGGCATCGCGGCACAGGCGGAAAAGTACCCCGCGCAGCTCTCCGGTGGTCAGCAACAGCGGGTCGCCATCGCGCGCGCCCTCGCCATGCAGCCCAAGGCGCTGCTCTTCGACGAGCCGACCAGCGCGCTCGACCCGGAAATGGTCGGCGAGGTGCTCGACGTCATGACCTCCCTCGCCCGCGAGGGGATGACCATGGTCGTCGTCACCCACGAGATGGGTTTCGCCCGCGCCGCGGCCGACCGGGTGGTCTTCATGGCCGACGGCCAGCTGGTGGAGCAGGCCGCGCCGGCCGAGTTCTTCGCCAGCCCGAAGAGCGATCGCGCCAAGGACTTTCTCTCAAAAATCCTCACCCACTGAGCCCTGGATACAGAGCTTCGTTGTTCCGACAGATGCCTTGTGGCAGCTGCGGACGAGGACGTCCACTTCAGTTTGATCTGCAATTTTTCAGCAAGAGGAGCGTGACGATGCGCATCACCCGTTTGACGGCGGTAGCCGGGGTATTCGCCCTGGCCATGACCGCGGCAGCATGTGGCGGCGGAGACGACGACAGCAAGTCGGGTTCGGCCAGCGGCATCGTCGGCAAGGCCAGCAGCGACAAGAAGCTGGTCTTCGGCGTCAAGGCTGACCAGCCCGGCCTCGGTCTGCAGACCGGTGGCACCTACGCCGGCTTCGACATCGAGATCGCGAAGATCGTCGCCAAGGGCCTCGGCGTGCCCGAGACCGGCATCGAATACAAGACGACCGTCTCCGCCAACCGGGAGCCGTTCATCCAGCAGGGCCAGGTCGACGTGGTCATCGCGACCTACACGATCAACGACGAGCGCAAGAAGGTCGTCAACTTCGCCGGCCCGTACTACGTCGCCGGTCAGGACCTGCTCGTGCCGATCGCCTCGACCATCACCGGTCCCGAGGCGCTCGCCGGCAAGAAGGTCTGCTCCGTCTCCGGCTCCACGCCGGCCAAGCGGATCCAGACCGACTACAAGGACGCGAAGCTCCAGCAGTTCGACTCCTACTCCAAGTGCGTCACCGCACTCGCCGCGGGCTCGGTCGACGCGGTCACGACCGACGACATCATCCTCGCCGGTTACGCCGCGCAGGATCAGTACGCCGGCAAGTTCAAGGTCGTCGGCAAGAAGTTCTCCGACGAGCCGTACGGCATCGGCGTCAAGAAGTCCGACACCGAGGGCTGCAACAAGATCAACGAGATCCTGAAGGCGTCCGCCACGGACGGCTCCTATACGGCGGCGTGGAACAACACGCTCGGCAAGAGCGGCACGCCGGCTCCCGAGCTCGACGTCACCAAGCTCACCAACTGCGCCTGATTTTCTCCTAGGAGGGGCGGGGCCGGCATCACGCCGGCTCCGCCCCTGCTTTCCCCCTCCAGCGTCGCGAGGAAGCGAGGGCGATGGACGTCTTCTCGGATTCAGCCAACATCGACACGTACGTGACCGGGTTCCTCTGGATCCTGAAACTCACGGCCGCGGCCACGGTGGGTGCCCTGGTGCTCGGCGTGCTGCTCGCCGGTATGCGGGTCTCCCCCATCCCGGTCCTGCGTGGCTTCGGTACGGCATGGGTCAACACGTTCCGGAACACGCCGCTGACGCTGATCGTGTTCTTCTGCTACTTCGGCCTGTATTCCGCGCTCAGCCTCGAGCTGTCCGACGACATCGACACGAACAACTACTGGCTCGGCGTGATCGGCCTCTCGGTCTACACCGCCGCGTTCGTGTGCGAGGCGATCCGCTCCGGCATCAACACCGTCCCCGTCGGACAGGCCGAGGCCGCCCGCGCGATCGGGATGTCGTTCATCCAGACGCTGACCCTGATCGTCCTGCCGCAGGCCGGCCGCGCGGTCGTCGCGCCGCTGGGCAGCATCTTCATCGCCTTGGCAAAGAATGCCACGATCGTCGGCACCATCGGCCTGATGGAATCCTCCTCGGCCATGAAGGAACTGATCAACGCGAACGGCGACGCGGTCTTCCCGATCTTCTTCGTCTTCGCGGGTACGTTCGCCATCTTCCTCATCCCCACCGGTTACGCCTTCGGCTGGCTGGCCAACCGACTGGCGGTGAAGCGGTGAGCGTCACCGACGCGGTCCTCTACGACCACCCCGGCCCCCGCGCCAAGATCCGCAACCGGATCCTCACGGTCGTCCTCGGCATCGCCATGCTCGCCGTGCTCTATTGGATCTACACGAAGTTCGACGACAAGAACCAGTGGGCCGGACCGCTCTGGAAGCCGTTCCTCGAGGGCGAGACCTGGACGTCGTACATCCTCCCCGGCCTCTGGGGCACGGTCAGCGCCGCCGCGGTAGCCATGGTGCTCTCGCTGGTCTTCGGCGTCATCTTCGCCGTCGGCCGGCTCTCCGACCACTGGTGGCTGAGCATCCCGGCCGGCGCCGTGGTCGAGTTCTTCCGAGCCGTGCCCCTGCTGCTGATGATGTTCTTCATCTTCTTCGGCATCCCGTTCCTCACCGAAGAACCCATGCCCCCGTTCTGGGCCGTCGTGATCAGCCTGACCCTCTACAACGGGTCGGTCCTCGCCGAGGCCTTCCGCGCGGGCATCAAGTCCGTGCCGACCGGCCAGAGCGAGGCCGGTTACGCGATCGGCATGCGCAAGAACCTGGTCATGCGCGAGATCCTGATCCCGCAAGCCGCCCGGGCGATGCTCCCGGTGATCGTCAGCCAGCTGGTGGTACTGGTCAAGGACACCGCACTGGGCTACATCATCGGCTACACCGAGCTGCTCCAGGACGGCGTCAACACGCTCGGCGCCAACTTCGGCAACACGGTGGCCGCGGCAATCGTCGCCGCGATCATCTACATCGTCCTGAACGCCTCGCTCACGTTCTTCGCGGGCTACCTCGAGCGACGCACCCGCCGCACGGGCCGCGCCCCCCGCAGCCCGAAGACCGCCCCGGTCACCACGGGCACGGTCGCCGACGGAGCCGCCACGATCTGATCCGCTTCTTCGGTGCCCGGGCCCGGCTCACCCTTGCGGGTGGGTGCGGGCCCGGCTCACTCTTGCGGGGTAGATGCCGGCCCGACTCACCCTTGCGGGGTAGATGCCGGCCCGACTCACCCTTGCGGGGTAGATGCCGGCCCGACTCACCCTTGCGGGGTAGGTGCCGGCCCGGCTCACTCTTGCGGGGTAGATGCCGGCCCGGCTCACCCTTGCGGAATAGGTGCCGGCCCGACTCACCCACGCGGGGTAGGTGCCGGCCCGGCTCATCTTTGCGGAATAGGTGCCGGCCCGACTCACCCACGCGGGGTAGGTGCCGGCCCGGCTCATCTTTGCGGGGTAGGTGCCGGCCCGACTCATCTTTGCGGGGTAGGTGCCGGCCCGGCTGTTTGCGCGGTGACGTGTCGGATCGCTGTTGCCAGCCAGCGCAGTTCCTCGGTGGCGTCGGGGGCGCCGCGTTCGCCTCGCACACGGGAGACGAGCTCGCGGTATTGCTCCGCGTCTGCTTGGATTCCTGCCTCCAGGGAGGCCAGGACAACGGTGAGGTCGGCGTTGGTGAACAGGGTGGCGACCAGATCGGCTGCGGCGGGGGCGTCGGGGCTGACGCCGTCGGCTCTGGTGCGTGCGACGGAGTTCACGACCTGACGGGCCCACCAGATGCGGGCTCCGGGCGGGTTGTTCTGGCCTGGCACGGGGATGTTCAGCTCCAGGAAGGTGCGCATCCGGTCACGGAAATCCGGATCTTGGAGTCGTCCTGCCAGCTCGATCCAGGCGTCCACCTGGTCGGGCGAGGGATCGTCGGGCAGGTCGATGCGGAGATCCCGCACCCGATCGCGGAGCTGCGGTTCGATGTCGAGGCCGCCGTAGACGTCGGCTTTGAAGTCGTCGATGATCTGCAGTCGTTCGGTGGCGGAGAGCCTTGCCAATCGGTTCATCAGTGCTGTCTCCTCGGCGGTGGATCGACGTTTTGACACGGTGGACAGGACAGCCCGGCTGACCTTCAGGGAGCGGATCTGCGCGTCGAGCGCCGCCACGTGCGTCGCGGCAACCTCGGCGACCGTGGCGCGGCCCTCGAGCACCCGGCGAACGTCGTCGAGCCCGAGACCCAGCTCCCGTAACGTGCGGACGAGCTCGACGCGGGCCACACACGCGGCGTCGTAGAGCCGGTAGCCGCCCACCGTCCGGCTCGCCGGCGCGAGGGCCCCCTCGTCCGACCAGAAGCGCAGCGTCCGCGCGGAGAGGCCGGTGCGGCGCGCGAGCTGGCCGATGGTCAGCAGGCCGGCGTGTTTGTCCATGGATCGATCCTCAACCCTCCAGTGGCTGGAGAGTCAACCGCTTCCGGCTGTGCTTTCGGATTGATTTCGGTGGCTCTGAGCGCGGAGCAGCGGCCCGGTCGAAGCGTTACCCTGCGTTCCATATCGATCGTCGCCGGTGCCACCAGCACGTCGAACATCGCCGGTGCCACCAGCACGTCGAACATCGCCGGTGCCGCCAGCACGTCGAACATCGCCGGTGCCGCCAGCACGTCGAACATCGCCGGTGCCGCCAGCACGTCGAACATCGCCGGTGCCGCCAGCGCGTCGATCATCGCCGGTGTCACCGGCGCAGGATCAGGAGCTCGCATGTCGCTGAACCTTCGCACCGCCGTCCGCGCGATCATCCTTGACGAGGAGGATCGCGTCCTGCTGTGCCGATTCGATTTTCCCCACCCGGCGGTCCCGAGCGGGGCACAGGTTGTCTGGGCTGCTCCGGGTGGTGGCGTTGAGCCGAGTGAGGACAGGCTTTCGGCGCTGCGTCGTGAGCTGCGGGAGGAAACCGGCCTGGTGACCGCCGGCGATCCGCCGCACGTCTGGCATCAAGTAGTCGTTGCCGCGGATTATGCGCCCGGTTTCGACGGCATTGTCAACGACTACTTCCTTGTCCGCGCCGGCCACTTCGAGCCTCGAGGAGAATTCACCGATGATCAACTCACGACTGAGTACATCGGCGCCTTTCGGTGGTGGCAGCTCGATGAGATCACGAATTACGCCGGATCCGACCTGTTCTCGCCCCGTGAACTTGGCACGCCGCTGACCGGGTTGCTCATGTCCGGGATACCCACCGACCCGGTCATCCTTGGCTTGTGAACATTTCGTGACCCGCTCAACCACTTACGCAGAATGAAGCAGCCGGGCGGCTGTTCTGGCGCCCTCGGCGCCTTGGCCGGTCGGGTGCGGCCTCGACGGGAGTTGCGGTCAGCACCATGCAACCAGGTGCGACATCCTGATCTTGACCTTTATCTTGCTAGTTCTGTCACCCGGGATTCGCGCACTACCGTGACCCGGATCTGGCCGGGGTAGGTGAGTTCTTCCTCGATTTGTTTGGCGACGTCGCGGGCGAGAACAGCGGCTCCGATGTCGTCGACGTCGTCGGGGCGGACCATTACCCGGATTTCGCGGCCGGCCTGCATGGCGAAGACCTTTTCGACCCCCGGCTTGCCGCCGGCGATTTCTTCGATCCGCTCCAAACGCTTTACGTACGCTTCCAAGCTCTCGCGCCGTGCGCCGGGCCGGCCGCCGGAGCAGGCGTCGGCGGCCTGGGTGAGTACGGCTTCGACGGTCTGGGGCTGGACCTCGTTGTGGTGGGCCTCGATCGCGTGTACGACGTCCTCGGACTCGCCGTACTTGCGGGCCAGGTCGGCGCCGATCAGGGCGTGACTGCCCTCGACCTCGTGGGTGAGCGCCTTGCCGATGTCGTGCAGGAACGCCGAGCGCTTCATCGTGGGGATGTCCAGGCCCAGCTCAGCGGCCATGATGCCGGCGATGTGGGCGGTCTCGACGAGGTGTTTGAGGACGTTCTGGCCGTAGCTCGTGCGGTAGCGCAGGCGGCCCAGCAGCGTGACCAGCTCCGGGTGCAGGTCCGTGATGCCGACGTCGACCAGGGCCTCCTCGGCGGCTCGTTCGCAGAGCCGGTCGACCTCGCTCTTGGCGCTCTCGTAGACCTCTTCGATGCGGTGCGGGTGGATGCGGCCGTCGAGGACGAGTTTCTCCAGGGTGAGCCGGCCCACCTCGCGGCGGACCGGGTCGAAGCAGGAGAGCAGGACCGCCTCGGGCGTGTCATCGATGATCAGGTTCACGCCCGTGACCGACTCGAACGCCCGGATGTTGCGGCCCTCGCGGCCGATGATCCGGCCCTTCATCTCGTCACTCGGCAGATGCAGGACGCTGACCACGCTCTCCGCGGTCTGCTCGCTCGCGATCCGCTGAATGGCATCGACCACGATGTGCCGGGCGCGGGTGTCGGCGGTGTTCTTCGCCTCACCCTCGATGTCCCGGACCAGGATCGCGGCCTCCCGCTTGGCCTGACTCTCGATACCCTCGATCAGCTCAGCGCGGGCCTGCTCGGCGGTGAGACTGGCGATCCGCTCCAACTCGCGGCGACGGCGCTCCTCGGCCTCGACCAGTTCGGCCTCCCGGCTGGTCAGCCCCGACTCCCGCGCGGTCAGATCGGCGTCGAGCGTGGCCAGCCGGCGCTCCCGGATCACCAGGCGCTCGACCTCCTCGGCGTGCAACCGCTCCCGCTCATCGATCCGCGCGGCCCTGCGCTCCACCTCGGCGGACTGCTCCTTCACCGTGGTGTTCAGCAGGGCGACCTCACGCTCACCACTGCGGCGGGCCGCGGATCTCACCTGCTCAGCGTCGGCCTCGGCCTGGCGGTGGGCATG
The DNA here is from genome assembly GCF_018332715.1 of Winogradskya consettensis. Taxonomy (GTDB): domain Bacteria; phylum Actinomycetota; class Actinomycetes; order Mycobacteriales; family Micromonosporaceae; genus Actinoplanes; species Actinoplanes consettensis. The sequence continues at coordinate 31,159 of NZ_BOQP01000047.1, forward strand.
CTCCAGGACGGTGTCGGCTTCCTCGTGCGCCGACTCCAGTACACGCTTGGCCTCAGCTCGCGCGGCTGTCGCTTCTGCTTTGGCCGCGGCAGCTTCCGCACGTACGGATGCGGCCTTCGCGTTCGCGTCATCAACCTTGGCCTTCGCCGCATGCAGAGTCTGCTCACGGGACTGCTCATCCGCGCTGCGATTCGCCTGGAACTTCTGCAACGCCCGAGCCCCAAGAAACAAACCTGCCGCCACAAACGCAGCGAGAACGACGATCGCCACTACGAGCACCCAGTCGAGGGCCGTCATCTCGCCGTTTCTCCCTTCGCCGCGCCGCAAAGGTTGCGACCGGTCTTACGTCCTGCGCTCGCTGCTCGGGGCGTTGCCTGCGCATTTGCTCGGCCTTGGTTCGGCTCTGCTTTCCGGGTCGCTCGGCCTGGTTGCGGGCCTTGCTTCTCCGGGGTCGCTCGGCCGTTGCAGGCTTTGCTTCTCCGGGGCGCTGGGCCGGCGCTGGTGCGCTGGTCCTGCGCTCTCGGGCGCGGGGCCGGCAGTTATGCGCCGGTCCTGCGCTTTTGCGCGGGGTGCTCCGGGCCCGCGTGGGATGGTCCTACGCGAAGCGCGGGTAAGGGATGCCCGACCAAAGGCGACTGACCGCACATGCCGTCCTGCTCCGGCTCGGGGTGCCTGGCGCCGCTGGAAGTGGCGCGGGGGCGTCGTCGCCGACGAAGGACCGCTGGGTGTTCCCGGCCCGCTTCGTCACGGGCCGGGGCCGGTCTTCTGCAAGACCGGCCTGGTTCCGCCGCCCGCGCGGTCTGCGAGCTGCGGAGATCAACTTCGGCGTCGGGACTGCGTAGTCCGGGCGCCATAGCTACGAACCATCGGCCGTCGGTATCAGGTGCCGACGGTTCCGGTCCGCTGGTGACTGCCGTCCCTTCTTGTCAGCTGCTCCGCCGCATCGACTTTCCCTGGGTTCCAGGATCGGGGCCTGACCCTGGTGGGGGCTGGGCTCCCTCTTCGGGATCCGTCCGATCAGGCCTGCCGTTCGGGACCTTTCGGTCCTTCAGGCGTCCTGCCCGGTCCGGCGTGGGCCTTGAAGCCGGGGCCTTCGAGACCGTGGTCTCTCGGGCCTCCCGATCATTTGCCCGGTCCGGCGGCCCTGGGGCCTTTTGGCTTGCGCCATCGGGCTGACCTGGTGAGGCTGGGTCGGTAGGACTGGCTCGGTGGGGCTGGCTCGGTGGGGCTGGGTCGGTGGGGCTGTGCTGCGGATGCTGCTTGGCTGCCGGGTTGTGGTGCGGGGTGACCTCGTACGGCTGGCGGGCCGGTTCGCTGGGGTCGGGTTAGTCGCCCGGTGGTCCTGCGCGCCGGCTGGTGGGCCGTGGAGTCGCCGTCACTGTGAGTGCTTGTGCCGTTGCTGATGCTCGCGCTCTTGGTGGCGGTTTGTCCGGTGGTGGGCGTTCGCGGCGGCGGTGGCTTCGCTGCGCGTACGGTCCAGAACTGGAAGTGATGCTAAAAAGTGATGCGATCTATGTTGTGCGCTTAGCCTTCGATGGTCGTACAAACCTTGGTAACGCGAGGCTAGGTCGCGAGAGCCGCTTCGGTCAAGGACTCATGATTCGGCAGCGGATAGGACTTACGGCACAGACCCGCTCACGCCCTGCTCAGGAACGTTGCGGGCAATTCAGGCGCAGTTGCCCCAGACCTCGCGTACGCCGTCCCACTTCTGGCCCATGTCCTTGTCCCAGTACGCGAGCATGAACGCTCCGACCGGCGTTGCGTAGTCGTCCCACCACAAACCGGCGACCGTACGACCGTCGACCTGGTATGCGTACTCGATGTAGTTGCCTTCGGTCCGGCCCGACGGAGTCTTCCGTGAGCCGGCGTCCGCAACACCGGGAGTGAGCGCGCGGGCGTCGACGTTCTGGCCCAGGCTGCTGACCCTGGCCCGATCGCGGTCCGCGGGGGTGTTGTACTCGATGAAGAACATGCTGATCGCGTCGAACTGGCAGCGAACCCGGACCTTCTCACCGTTCGCGAGCGTGGGGCCGTCCTTGTCGCCGCTGCGCGAACAGTTCGAGAGCCGCGGCAGCCAGCCTTCCGCGAGGGTGGTCAGCTCACCGCTGAACTTCGGAGCGTTGAGCGCCACCTGGTTGCTCTCGTAGGGGCCAAGATTGCGGTTGCCCCCGGTCGTCGGCTTGTCGGCAGCCGTCGAGCCACCCGAACCGTCGGACATCGCGCGGCCGAGGAACCAGCCACCCGTACCGAAAAGAAGAAGGCCCACGACGAGGCCTGCCAGTGCCGGGAGGATGAACCGGCCCTTCGGCTGCTTGGGGGTCGGCTCGATCCTGGGACCACCGAACGTCTGCACGGACTCGAACCCGAAGCGCTCAGCGTCGGTGTTCTGGTCGCCCTTCGCCGGGACCAGGGCGAACCGGTCCGGGTCCGCCGGCGGGAGGCCGTATTGGTCCGTGTCGGCCGGGCCTGAGGTGGGGTAGTTCGCTCCGCCTGAGGTGGGGTAGGTCGACGGGCCCGAGGTCGGGTAGTTCGCTGCGCCTGAGGTTGGGTAGTTCGCTGCGCCCGAAGTCGGGTAGTTCGACGGGCCTGAGGTGGGGTAGTTCGCTGCGCCTGAGGTCGGGAATTGCGGGTACGTGCCTGGGCCGCTTGTCGGGTAGCCGCTTGTGGGGTGGACGCCCGTGCCGCTCGTGGGGACACCGCTGGTGGGGGCCGCGCCGGAGGTGGGGTAGGTGCCCGCTCCCGAGGTCGGGTAGGTCGGCCCTGAGGTCGGGGTCGGGTCCCACGCTGCGCCGGAGGTCGGATAGGCGTCGTTCTGGCCGCCGTGGAACGGGCCGTAGGACGGGGCGCCGGCTTGGTTCGGGTCAATGGTGGCGGGATTCTGGCCTGCGCCTGCGCTTGGTCCCGCACCTGGTCCTGTGCCTGGTCCTTTGCCTGGGGCGGGGGTGCCGCCGTACTGGGCACCGTATTGGGGGGTGCCGTACTGGGCTCCGTATTGCGGGGCGGGAGTCGCGGCCGGGGGGCTGTAGGTCACCGGGTCGGGGTATCCGTAGGTTCCGGGTGCCGCCGGCGGGGTGCTGGGTTGCGACGAGGCGGGTTGGGCTGCCGGGCTGGGCTGACCTGTGCTGGGCTGACCCGTGCCGGGCTGGACTGCCGGGCCGGGCTGACCTGTGCTGGGCTGACTGCCGGGCTGGGCCTGCTGCGCTGCGCTGGGCTGGGGGGCGGGCTGGCCGGAAAGCGTGGTGTATTGGGCCGTTGCTTGCTCGTCGGCCGGCGTCGCATACGGACCTGGCGCCTGCTGGGCCGGGATCTGCTGGGCCGGGACCTGCCGGGCCGGGCTCTGCCGGCCTGGGGCCTGTTGGCTGGGAGGCTGCTGGCTGCCCGGTGCTGCCTGCGGGCTCGCAGGAGCGGCACCGGTCGGGATCGGGGCCGTGACGGCCTCTTCCGCCGCTGCAGAATCGTTCCCCTGGGCCACTCCGTAGCCCTGGTCCGCACCGCTCACCGGACCCATCCCCTCGGCTGTGCTGTTCCTCAGCGCGAGATCACCCCCGCGCCCTGTGCCGTGCATGTCCCATGGAGGGTGACGCTTCAGGAGCGCCGCCCGCCAGGCCGATGACATCCGCTCCCGGGCAGCGCCGGCACAGCTGCGTCCTCGGGGAGGGGGACACGGCAGTGGCGAGCACCGCAAGGGTTGCCTGTCACGACGTTGGAGGTTACCAGCCAGTCCTGTCCCGGCGGGGCCCCGAGGATATCCACCCAAAGCAATAGACCCGCAGCCCAGAGGGCCCACAGATCCATCGTTACCCAGCTGTCACCCCACCCGATCTCAACACCGGCGCGATCGTCCCGGCAAACCTGCCCGGACACCCTCCACCAGCCAACAGGAACGCATTCCGGAGCAATTCGGTCAGCTGCTACCCATCGTCCCGGGAGCTCTCCTCGCGCCCGCCTCCCTGACCAATGACTACGGCCTGCAGATTGAGACCAACGTCGCACTGCCACCGTCGACCGCGAGAGACTTCACGTTGTCCTGCTCAGCGGAATCGTCATGCCACCCAGCGGTTGTCTCAATCCTTGCCAACGCTACCTATTCGCACTTAACAATTCTGTAAGCAATATTTCTCGAAGCCTTTGCCGCAGTTTCACAGCCTCAAGATTCGTAGCGGAGGGGCGACACCACGCTCACGACAGCGAGGCGATCGCCACAGTTGAGAAGAGCTTCATGTCGCCCCAGCTGCTGGGACCCTGGCTCCCGTCTGACTCCACGGCACCGAAAGGCAACAGCTGCACGCTGCTGGCACGCTCGTTCATGACGAATAGAGAAATCATTCGGAATGAGCGTCTGCACCGCCGGCAAGTACGCCTGGTAAACATTGATTAACTAGCAGAAATCCACTCTGGCGACGATAAAATGGGACTAACAGACGAGCACGACGGGGCTAATCTCGGCGGCTGCCCGAGCTGGGTCTGACCGCACGGGCACGACCGCACGGGCACGACCGCCAGGCTCCGGGCTCCGGGCTCGATGATCAAATGCCCCACTGCCTCAAGCAGACACGCGACAGCGTCGAGCAACGCGGCTCCGCATAGGCCCAGCCCGACCGGCACCGAACCGCGTGAACAACGCCCAGGTCGCCCGAGCAACGCAAGCTGCCGGCAACGCAAGCCACCCGGGCAACGCAAGCCACCCGGGAGCGGGGAAGGCTGGCGCGGGGAAGGCTGGCGTAAGAGAGAGGGCCGGCAGGGAGAGGGCAGGCTAGGAGAGGGCGTCCTGGTCAGAGGCCATGGCGTCGGGGTCTATCTGGTCGGCGAATTCTGCGGCTTCTTCGTCGCGGGCTGCGAGTGCGTCCTTTACCGCTCGGATTGCTGTACCGGCGGGGTAGCCCTTTCTGGCGAGCATGCCGACGAGGCGGCGGAAGACCTGGTCGGGGGTTCCGCGGGCGGTTCGGAGTTTTCGGTCGACCAGGGCGCGGGCGGCGGAGGCTTCCGCGTCGTCGTCGACGGCTTCGAGGGCTTCGGTGGCTACTTCGGCGTCGACGCCGTGCTGGCGGAGCTCGTTGGCGAGGGCTCGGCGGGCCAGGCCTCGGCCGTGGTGGCGGCTGGAGACCCAGGCTCGGGCGAAGGCCGCGTCGTCGATGATGCCGACCTCGTCGTAGCGGTCGAGGACTTCGGCGATCACTTCTTCGGAGATCTCCTTGCGGGCCAGGACCTTGGCCAGTTCCACCCGGGTGCGCGGGCGGGTCGCGAGTTGCCGCAGGCAGATCTCGCGGGCCACTTCGGACTCGGACCGGGGCTGTTCGGCGGCGGGGCCATTGCCGTCGCCGGCGCCTGACAAGCCGCCGCTGGAGGAGCGGCTGCCGGCAGACCGCCTGCCGGAGGACCAACCACCTGAGGACCCGCCTGAGGACCAGCCACCGCCGGACCCGCCTGAGGAACTCTCGCGAAGCCCTCCTCCGGCTCCACCGCGGCGGGAGCTCTGCCGCGGTTCGTCTTGAGGAGTTTCGGAAGAGTCGGGTTCGGTGGAGCGGGGCGGGATCGCATCCCATCCGCGCCCCGATCGTGCACCGCGTCGTCCTGCCACTGCCGAACCGCCTCCTCGTCACACAGCGACATTCAGCTTGCGAACCTCATGCGCGAAAGCCTGTGCCGCGAAAGCCGGGGCGCAGGGCCGCGGCCCGGTTGGGGCCGCTGCCCTGCGCTCTCCCATGCCACGTCACACCTGTCCGGCCTGAACGGCCGGACCGGGCGACGAGTCCCGACGGACGAACCTGAACCACCCGGCCCGACTGACCGAACACCCGATCGACCGACCAGAGGGGGTGACCGCTGGACGAGACGAGGGGCGGGCCGGTCAGAGCTGGGTCGCTCAGAAGTCGACCGGGGGGAGCTCCGGGCCGCTGGCTGCGTCGCCGGTGGTCTGGCCCACGCCGAGCTTTTCGAGGATCTTCTTCTCGATCTCGGCGGCGACGTCCGGGTTGTCCTTGAGGAACTCGCGGGCTTTTTCCTTGCCCTGGCCCAGCTGGTCACCGTCGTAGGTGTACCAGGCGCCGGACTTGCGGATGATGTTCTGCTCGACGCCGACATCGATCAGGGAGCCCTCGCGGGAGATGCCCTTGCCATACATGATGTCGAACTCGGCCTGCTTGAACGGGGCCGCGACCTTGTTCTTGACGACCTTGACGCGGGTGCGGTTACCCACCACGTCGGTGCCGTCCTTGAGGCTTTCGATGCGGCGCACGTCGAGGCGGACCGATGAGTAGAACTTCAGGGCACGGCCACCGGTCGTCGTCTCCGGGGAGCCGAACATGACGCCGATCTTCTCGCGGAGCTGGTTGATGAAGATGGCCGTTGTGCCGGAGTTGCTCAGGATGCCGGTGATCTTCCGGAGTGCCTGGCTCATCAGCCGGGCCTGGAGGCCGACGTGACTGTCGCCCATCTCGCCCTCGATCTCAGCGCGCGGCACGAGGGCCGCGACCGAGTCGATGACGATGATGTCGAGCGCGCCGGAGCGGATCAGCATGTCGGCGATCTCGAGGGCCTGCTCACCGGTGTCGGGCTGCGACACGAGCAGGGCGTCGGTGTCGACGCCGAGGTTGCGTGCGTATTCCGGGTCGAGGGCGTGCTCCGCGTCGATGAAGGCCGCGATGCCGCCGTTGCGCTGGGCGTTGGCGACGGCGTGCAGGGCCACCGTCGTCTTACCGCTGGACTCCGGTCCGAAGACCTCGATGACACGGCCGCGGGGCAGGCCGCCGACGCCGAGGGCCACGTCGAGGGCGATGGATCCGGTCGGGATGACGGCGGTCTGCACGACCGGCCGCTCACCGAGCCGCATCACCGAGCCCTTGCCGAACTGTTTGTCGATCTGGGCAAGCGCTAGATCGAGCGCCTTGTCCCTGTCGGGTCCTGCCACCATGTCCGCCACCCCTGTATTCGACTTCCCAGGCGTTTTCGCCGCTGAGCTGCTTCTGTTCACCACGCGGGTCACGCTAGACGTTGGGTCTGACAGAAATCAGCCGCCCGGCCCTGAGCTGTGGATGACCACGCCGCTGAGGAGAATAGCCGAACACTTGTACTAGGATCGAGCGACACGCCCGAACAGGCGTACGAAAACGCAGTTAGCGCAGGCGAGCGGGTATGCGATCGGGGTACGCAGAGACCACGGATCGCCAGATAGTAGCCGTATCAACACCCTGCGCAATCGCCTCGTCGATTGTTCTTCCACCGAGGCTGGAGAAGGCATAGTCGGCGGCGATGCTCCGCGCATATGAGGAGCCAAATGCCTGCTCGAGGCGCTCCCAAAAGTCCGTCAACCGCACACCGGAAGCCTACTCGCGACCGCTTCGGGACCACCCGGAGAGCTCGTCGCCAATGCCACTGAGACATGTGTCACTACTTCGATCCGTCATGCCAGGGCTGGGACGACTGAGTTGGTCGTGGGTTCCGGGTAGAACAGCGCCGACCGTTGTTCGAGACACATGGTCCAAAAAGGATTTACTCACGACATCGACCGATGGCACCGTGCTCGTGTGACATCCAAGAACAACCGCAGCGTCGCCGGAGGCCTGGGGTATCTCCTGGGGATGGCTGCCGGTGCCCTGTTCAGGAAAATCGTGCGACGGCCGCAACGCGAGGCAGCGCTCGCGGCAAGCTGGGAGGCGATGCGCGTCAGCATCCGCCAGAACCCGTCAGCCAGGCTCTGCTTCGTGACTCAGGTCCACCAGCGCGCTACGACCGGGACCAAGGCCTTCGTGCGCTGGAGCGGAAAGCCCGGCAACAGGCACGACGCCTGGTTTCGCGGATCTCGGCTCAGCGTAGGCACGTATGCGCTGGTGGAAGGCTTCTACCGCTATGGGCCACACCGGCACGAGCCCCAGTTGTTCGACGTCACCCGAGTCGTGAGAGTGGTGCCGGAATCGGCGTACAAAGCGTGGCAACGGCGCCGTCAGCACCTCGCGGAGCAACGACTCGCTTCCCCTGGCGATACCCGGCCGCCAACCCGCTGAGCGAGGTCAGGGCATCCGATCAACCCCCGATGGCTTGCGCTGCCACCGTGAGGTCAGCGACCAGCCCCGCGTACGCCTGATCCCGGTCGTCGGCACGCAGGACCGCCGAAGGATGAATCGTGGCGAGCGCCTGGGCCTGCGTCGCCGGGAAGTCGTCGGGGAACTGCGCAGCGGCCGGCCACGGCATGAGCTGGCCCCGGGAGCGGGTCACCCGGAATGACGGGCCGAGCAGCGACTTGGCAGCCGTCGCGCCCAGCACGATCACCATCTCGGGCTTGAGCAGCGCGAACTCGGCGACCAGCCACGGTCGGCAGGCAGTGATGTGCGCCGGGCCAGGGGTCTGGTGGATGCGGCGGGCACCCCGCAGCTCGAAGCGAAAATGCTTGACGGAATTCGTGATGTAGACGCTGGACGCGTCGATCCCCGCAGCATCGACCGCATCGCGCAGCAACCGGCCGGCCGGACCCACGAACGGCAGGCCTTTCTGATCCTCCACGTCGCCCGGCTGCTCGCCGACGAAGACGACCCGGGCGTCGGCCCCGCCACGGCCGAAGACGGTCTGGGTGGCCGGCTCGAAAAGCTCACAGCCCTCGCACTTGGCCGCTGCGGTCTTGAGCTCGTCGAGACTGGTGGCGCTTCCGGGGACGAATTGCTGTGCGCCGATGGGCGCTTCGGTGCTCGGCATTGCACCGTTTTACCCCCACCTGCGTCCTCCACGCGCGTCGGTGTCACCCGAACGTGGAGGACCCAGGTCAACGGCCAGGAGCGCCTGCGGCAGCGGGATGTACGGCATGAGCGACGGCGTCAGCGAACAGTTCGACCATCTCGTCGTCGAGCGGGCTGATAGTCACGCGGATGCCCGGCGGGGAGGCGAGGCGGAACATCGACCCCGGCGCCACCGTGTAGCCGGCATCACGGAGGGCTGTTACCGCACTGGTTTCGTCGTTTACGCGTACCCATAGGTTGATGCCTGTGGTGCCGTGGGCCTGGAGCCCTCGCACGGACAGAGCGTCCCGCAGAGCGAGGCGTCGCCGGTCATAGCTCGCGGCGGCTGCGGCAACCGTCGTAGTGACGTCGTCGTCGAGCCAGAGGCGGAGCATCAGTCGCTGCATCACCGTGGACACCCAGCCGGTGCTGATGCGCAGGCGGCCGATCACGCGGCCCATGGTCTCCTCGTCGCCGGCCGTGACAGCCACCCGCAGGTCAGGGCCGTAAGGTTTGGACGCCGAGCGGATGAACGCCCAGGAATTGGTGACGCCGCTGAGACAGTGCAACGCCACGCCGGCCAGCTCGGCGGCGTGGTCGTCCTCGATGAGCAGCACCTGCGGGTGTTGTGCCAGGACTGCACGCAGAGCGATCGCACGTTGCTCACTGATTGCAGCGCCCGTCGGATTCTGCGCACGCGCGGTGACGATGACAGCCTGCGCGCCCAGCGCGATCGCCTCGTCCAGGCTGTCGGGAAGCGGACCCTCGTCGTCGACGGCCATGGACACGGTGGACAGCCCGAGCGCCGCGACCAGGTCGAGGAGATTGGCCCAGCCGGGATCCTCGACGGCGACGATGTCCCCGGGGCGCAGACGGGTCACCAGCAGGCGCTCGATGGCGTCGAGTGTGCCGCTCGTCACCGCGATCTCCACGTCGTCGACTGGGACGCCGTCCGCCTCGAAACGGGCGCGGGCTATCTCCGCTACTTCCGGCATTGCGCCCGCTGCTGCGTACCCAAGTGGGGCACCTGTTTCTTCGGAGACCGCACGTAGGTGCGGGCCGAGAGTGGGCAGCCAGCGGATATCGGGGTCGCCCGACGAGAGATCCAGTGAGCCGGGCGGCGCAGGCGGCCTCAACAAGGCGCGCTGACGCGCGACGGCCGGCCGGGAACGCACCCGGGTCCCGCGCCGGCCCGAGGTCTCGACGATGCCGCGTTGCCGCAGCTCCTGGTAGGCCTTCGCGACCGTCGCAGGGCTGACGTGCAGCGACTCCGCGAGTATCCGGATCGGCGGGAGGCTGTCGCCGAAGACCCAGTCACCACGCCGGACCCCGGCCTCGATGCTGGCCGAAATCGAAGCGGCAGTCGAACCACTGACCTGATATTGTTCTGGCACATCACAAAGTTTGTACTAGCACAGAAGATTACGCAAGGGGGCTACCCGTGACCGACCTCTACGAACCGACCTCGCGCACCACGGCGACCCGCACTCGCGAGCGGATGTTCTACGAGCGCGACACTGCACACGCCATCCTGGACGAGGCCTACGACTGTTCTGTGGCCTTCGTGGTCGACGGCGAGCCCCGCGTGCTGCCCACGCTGCACGTTCGCGTCGGCGACACCCTCTACCTGCACGGGTCGACCGGAGGCCGGTTCGGGCTCGCGGCCCGTGGCGACGGCGTCCGGATCTGCGTCTCGGTGACGCTGCTCGACGGGCTCGTCTTCGCGCGGTCCCAGTTCAACCACAGTGCCAACTACCGGTCCCTGGTCGCCATGGGTCAGGCCCGGCCGGTCACCGACAACGCCGAGAAAGAGGCCGTGCTCACGGCCATGGTCGACAAGGTTGGCCCGGGCCGGGCGGCCGACAGCCGGCCGCCGACAGCCAAGGAGCTGGTGACGACGGCAGTCCTGGCACTGCCGCTGGAAGAGGTCTCCGTCCGGGTGCGTGCGCATGGCGCCGTGGACGATCCGGAGGACCAGTCGTTGTCACACTGGGCAGGCGTCCTACCGCTACGGCGCGTGGCGGGGCCACCGGAGCCGGCCGAGGGCATGACCCGTCCGGCACCGCACTACCTCCCGCAGACGCCGGCCTCCCCCTGGCAGACAGCCGTCCCGATGCACGGCCGGCACGTGGCACTCGAACCGCTGACGCCGGCGCACGTCGACGGTCTCATGACAGCGCTCGCGGACGACGAGGTCTGGCAGTTCCTCCCCACGCGCAGGCCCGGAAGCCGCGAGCAGATGGCGGAGCAGGTAGCCCTGGCGGCCCGGCAGCAGTGGAACGGTGACCGGGTGACCTGGGCTCAATGCGACCCGGAAACCGGCGAGGTAATGGGCATGACCAGCTACCACGACGTCGACGAGAAGGCCGGAGCGCTGGGCATCGGGCACACGATGCTCGGCAAACGATGGTGGCGCAGCGGCGTCAACACCGAGGCCAAGCTTTTGCTGCTCGAACGGGCTTTCGAGGTGCTGGGGGCGGGGCGCGTCTTCTGGTACACCGACATCCGCAACGAGAGATCACAGCGGGCCATCGCAAGGCTGGGCGCCAGCAGGGACGGGCTGATCCGCCGGCACCGGCTACGTCCGGACGGGACCTGGCGGGACACGGTGCTGTTCGCGATGACCGTGGACGAGTGGCCTGCCGCCCGGAAGCGGTTGGAGGCACGGCTGCAGCAGGGGGCGGAAGATCAGGGGACCAAGTGACTGCTGGTCGGGCGGTCGCCCGACCAGCAGTCACAGGGCAGTGGCCGAACAAGGCCGCATCCACGTGCCGGCGCCAGCCCGCAACCGAGCCAGTCCGTAGTTGGACCGGGCCGGGCCGGGCCGGGCCGCAGCAGACCAAAGCCAGGCCAGGCCAGGCCAGGCCGCAGCAAGCCGAACAGGGCCGCAGGCCGAACAGGGCCGCAGCTGCAGCCGCAGCAGAGCAAAGCCAGGCCAGGCCAGGCCAGGCCGCAGCCAAGCCGAACCGGGCCGTAGGCCGAACCGGGCCGTAGGCCAGGTCGAGCCAGGCCAGGCCTAGCCGAGCCAGGCCAGGCCTAGCCGAGCCAGGCCAGGCCGTAGTGGGGCGGGCTGAGGCCGGGCGGACTAAGGCCGGGCGGACTGAGGCCGGGCTGGGCGAGCTGAGCCGAGAAGGGGATGCGGTCAGGCGGTGGCGGGTTCGGTGACGTGCTCGTCGGCGGCGGCGGGGTCAGCGGCGGTGGCGGGGGTTGTGGTGCGGCGGCGGAGGAGGGCGTCCAGGGACCAGGGGCCGGCGCCGAGGACGGCGATTGCCAGGAAGGTCCAGGCGTAGAGGGCTGCGTTGACGCCGCCGTTTTGGATCGGCATCAGGGCGTCGGGCTGGTGGACCGTGAAGTAGGCGTAGGCCATGGAGCCTGAGGCGAGGATTGCGGCGGGGCGGGTGCCTAGGCCGATCATGACGAGGATGCCGCAGACGAGCTGGATCAGGCCTGCGTACCAGCCGGGCCAGAGGCCGGCCTCGATCGCTTTGCCGGATCCTTGGGCGCCGCCGAAGAGGCCGAGTACCGATGCGGCGCCGTGCAGGCTGAACAGCAGGCCGATCACGATCCGGAAGACCGACCAGACGGGGGCTGCGAACCTGTGCGTGTCCATGCGTCGCTCCTTGGTGGGGGAAGGGAACCACTGGCGACGTGCTCGAAGGGGTAACGCGCCGCCGTTGACCAATAGACGGACGTTAATAGATTGAAGGTGCAACCTTCAAGGGGTGGATCGGGGTTAAATGGTTGAGATAGTTGTTAGAGCCGTGTGACAGGCATTTCGGGCATGTCACATGCGCTGGCCACTGGGCGTGTCGCTGACGTGACCGTCCGAACCGGACTCACCCGATCCGGCAGCGCCTGAGGGATATGCCACAGGGGCCTGAACGGCGGGGGTGTGGTGCAGGGCGGTCAGATGATCGGCGGGAGGGCTTCCCGGAGAGCTACCTCGACGTCGGCGTGGCCGTCCTCGTCGTGGTTGAGGCGGAAGCGGGCGTAGGAGTCCTGGGCTTTGCGTAGGAAGCCGCTGTGCTTCTCGTATTCCAGGATGACGTCGACGCCGGTTTCGTCCGTGATGAAGGTCAGCTCGAGTTCGTCCATGACGCGGCGCCAGTGGTCCGGCGGGGTGAACTCGATCTCCTGGTAGAAGGGGAGCTCCTGGCGTACGCCGTAGATGGCTCCTCGTTCGACGTCGGCGTGGCGGAAGTGGAAGCCGAGGTGGTCCAGTTCGTGGAGGACCTGGTCGTGCAGCGGCAGCGGGTGGACGTGGACGAGTTCGACGTCGCCGTGGTCGAGTTCGTCGTCGGCGGTGAGCTCCGTGCGCAGGCCCATGCTCATGCCGGCGAGGTGCTTTCCGTAGGCGTGGGTGAGCGGGGTCTCCCACGGGGGCGTGATGGTGAAGGGGATGTCCTGGTGCTCGCCCGGTGCCAGCGTGAAGCCGGCGGCGACCCAGGCGCGGTGGAATTCGAGGAGGGCGTCGCCGTCCTCGGCTTCGGTGCGGGTGACCAGGCCGACGGCGACGGTGTCCACGGCGACGTCGTAGTGGCCGCCGCGGACCCGGACGGCGCCCATGAGTGGGAGGCCCGGACAGGTGTCGGGGGTGGTGAGGACCGTGTGGACGACCGGGCCGCCCAGGCCGAACGCCCGGCGTACCTTCTCGAAGGCCATCTCGCCACCCCCAGCAACTGTCAGCGCATGCGCCTGCCCACCGGTACCGGGTCAGTCTCGTCGTCGAACTCGCCGATTACCTGCTCAAGCAGATCTTCGAGGGCTACGAAGCCCACTCTTTCCCCACCACGGGTGACCATGGCGAGCTGGGCGCGGGCCCCGCGCATCGCGGTGACCGCGTCGGTGACGGTGACCGCGGCGTCCAGGACGAAGGCGGAGTCCATGAGCTCTTCGGCTGTCACGTCGATGCCCGCGGTGGTGGCCCGGACTGCTTCCCTGACGTGCACGACGCCAACGACCGCGCCGGTGGCGGGCGAGACGACCGCCAGCCGCGAACGACCGCTGCGCAGGGAGGCGGCCTCGACGTCCAGGGCTGAGGAGTCGGGGGCGACCGTGACCAGCTGGTCGTCGAGGATGAGGACGTCGGCGACGGTTGTTTCCTGCAGCTTGAGCATGCTGGTGAGCAGCTCGGTCTGCTCGGCGCCGATCAGGCCTTCGGCGCGGGAGCGTTCGAGCAGGATGTTCATCTCCTCCGGGCCGTGGGCCTGGGCGAGCTGGTCCTGCGCGTGCACTCCGAAGGGGCGCAGTGCCGCGTTGGCCAGCCAGTTGAGGGCGACCAGCGCGGGACGCACGACGCGGACGAAACCACGGAACGGCAGTGCCAGCAGGGTGGCGGAGCGTTCCGGGTCGGTGATGGCCCAGGACTTGGGCATCATCTCGCCGATCACGAGGTGCAGGAAGGTGACGACGACCAGGGCGAAGAGCAGGGCGATGATCTCGCTCGGCACCTCGTGCAGGCCGATGTCGTGCAGCAGCGGGGCGAGCAGGTGCTCGATGGCCGGCTCGGCCAGGGCGCCGAGGCCCAGCGAGCAGAGGGTGATGCCCAGCTGCGCGCCCGCCAACATGATGGAGAGCTCCCGGCTGCCGTCGAGCGCGGCTTTCGCGGCGCGGCTGCCGTCGGCGGCGGCGTGTTCGAGGCGGTAACGCTTGCTGGCCACCAGGGCGAACTCGGCGGCGACGAAGAAGGCGTTACCCGCGAGCAGCAGGAACGAGCAGATGGCGGCCCAGGTCGTGCTCATGCGGACACCTCCGCGGCGTCGGAGGTCGAGGGCACGGAGATGCGTACGGACTGGGGCACGTGCCGGTTGACGGAGAGCACGTCGAGCGTCGCGCCGGTGTCCAGCAGGACCGAGTCGCCGATCTGCGGGACCCGGCCGAGCTGGGTCATGATCAGACCGGAGACGGTGTCGTACTCGTCGGACTCGGGCAGGGGCAGGCCGGTCGCGTCGGCGACCTCGTCGATGCGCCAGCGGGCGGGGACGATCCAGGAGCCGTCGTCCTGGCGGGTGGGGGTCGGCTCGGGCAGGTCGTCCTCGTCGCGGATCGGGCCGACGAGCTCCTCGGCGATGTCCTCGAGGGTGATGATGCCCGCGAAGCCGCCGTATTCGTCGACCACGCAGGCCAGCTGGCGGTGGCCGCCGCGGAGGCGGTCGAGCACGGCGGGCAGCCGGAGCGAGGCGGGGACGAACAGCGCGGGGGCGCAGAGATCGCCGACCTGCACCGTCGAACGGGCCGCGGGGGCGACGGCGAGGACGTCGGCGATGCCGACGACGCCGATGATCTCGTCGACACCCGTGCCGGAGCGGACAGGGAAGCGGGAGCGGCCGGTGTCGAGCAGGGTGACGATGCGCTCGGCCGGGTCGGTGGCCTGGACGGTCTGCACGTCGACGCGCGGGACCATCACCTCGGAGGCCGTCCGGCGGCGGAAGTCGAGGCCGCGGTCGAGCAGCTCGGACAGCTCCGGGGTGAGGTGGCCCTCCTGCCGGGACTCCGCGATGATCTGCTCCAGGTCCTCCTCGGTGGCGCCCTCGGGCAGCTCCTCGATCGGCTCGATGCCGATGCGGCGGAGCAGCTTGGCGGCGGCCTTGTCGAAGAGCTTGATGATCGGGCCGAAGACCGCGAGATACATCAGCGTGCTGCGGCTCAGCGCCTTGGCGAGGACCTCCGGGCGGGCGATCGCGAAGTTCTTGGGGGCGAGCTCGCCGAGCACCATCTGCACCACGGTCGCGATCAGCAGGGCGAGGATCACCGAGATCGCCGTGCTCACCCCGTCGGACAGGCCCGTGAGACCGATCAGGTCGGCGAAACCCTCACCGAGGAACGGCTCGGCCACGTAGCCGACGACCAGGGCGGTGACGGTGATGCCGAGCTGCGCGCCGGACAGCACGAAGGAGAGGCGTTCAGTTACTTTGAGTGCTCGTTCGGCGGCTTTGTCGCCCTGTTCGGCCTGCTGGCGCAGATGCCCGCGGTCGACGGCGACGTAACCGAACTCTTGGGCGACGAAATAGCCGGTGATGGCCGTCACCAGGATCACGAGCAGGAGGCCGACCAGGATCAACATGGCGGCGCCTGACACAGGAGGAGATACACGGAAAGCCGGGCCAAGCCCGGCTGTCTACTGCCGATCATCCGAGAAATCTACCAGCGTGCGCTGAATACGGGCTGTGAGATTCCCGGACGGGCACGGGCCCGTCCGGGCTGCCCGACGACGGTCAGGACCGGCTGATCAGTACGTCGTCCACGGCCGCTTCCACCACCCCTAGGCGTTCGTGTAGAACGTGCTGACGATCATCCCCCAGGTCGCGAAGTTGGCCGGCCAGTCGAGGTCGCGGGTCATCAGCCCGTACGCGTAGCCCTTGCCTCCCGATGCCACCCACCTGGTCATCGCGTGCAGCCGTGCCCCGGAGCCCTTGTCGTCGTAGGCGTACTCCCAATCGGCCGCCCGATCGAGCGACGAAACCCGATTGATGCCGTATTGCTGATAGCCGGGCAGCTTGCCCGCGTCACGTAAAAGGGTGACCTCGTCGCGGCACGCCTTTTCCGGATTTCCTGCGGGATTGCGGGAAGGGTCGACGCTGAGCACCCGCAGCGCGATCGGATCGCGGAAGCAGAGCGTGGTGCCGACCTTTTCGTACGTCCAGCCGTCGGGCACCGCGATATGGAAATCGCCCTGCTGGAAATAGGACCAGCCGGCGTAGAGCGCCCACCCGTCACGCAGGCGTTCTGCTCCGGGCTGCGGTGTCGTGGGCAGTCCGTCCGACGCCTCGCCCAGGCATTTCACCGGGCTGAACCCCACCGGAGCCGCGGCTGAAACGGAGGAGGAGGCGGGGGCGGCGGCGGAAGGCTGGGACACGGGCGGGATGGGGGTGTCGCGATCCCGCAACAGCAAGGCCGTCCCGGCGAGCAGGGCCACCACGAGAAAGCCGCCGATCAGGGCCAAGGAGCGGCGAACCGCGGGCCGCGGCGGCTCGGGGCCGGGAGGCGTCGCAGGCACAGAGGCTGGTGAAGGGACGGGTGCGGGAGAGGGCGCAGGATCGTCCATGGGCGCGCGGGGTGCGGGCACCACGGCGTGGCCTTGGAAGAGGCCGGCCACTTCACGCAGCTGGTCACGCGTCGAGGCGGCGTCCAACCGATCGATCGGCTCACGCTGCAGCAGGCCGGTCAGCACCGGCGCGAGCGGGCCGGCCCGCACCGGCGCGTCGGGCTCCTCGGTCGCCAGCGCCATCAGCGTGGCCATGGAGCTCTCCCGGGCGAACGGCGACCGGCCCTCCACCGCGGCGAACAGCGTCGCGCCGAAGGACCACAGGTCGGACTCGACCGTGGAGGCGCCGTCGCGCGCCCGCTCCGGCGACACGTACTGCGGGGAGCCGACGATCAGGCCCGGCCCGGTGACCGAGCCGTCGTCGACGAACGTGGCCAGGCCGAAGTCGGTGAGCACCACCCGGCCGTCATGACCGATCAGCACGTTGTGCGGTTTGACATCGCGGTGCAGGACCCCGGCGCGGTGCGCGGCGGTGATCGCCTCCAGCACGTCGAGGCCGATCCGGGCCGCCGACCGCGGATCGTAGGGGCCGTCCTCGCCGATGACCTGGTGCAGCGAGCGTGACGGGACGTACTCCATCACGATCCACGGCTGGTCCTCCGCGTGCACCACGTCGTAGATCTTGACCACGTGCGGGTGGTTGAGCCGGGCGGCACTGCGGGCCTCGCGCAACGTACGGTCACGCAGCCGGGTTTTTTCCTCGTCGGTCATCCAGTCGGGCGGGACGAACTCCTTGACCGCGACATCCCGGTCGAGCATCTCGTCGCGGGCCAGCCACACCCGGCCCATGCCGCCGCTGCCGACCGGTTCGCGCAGGCGATACCGACCGGCGATGAGCATCCGCCTGACCGCCATCAGCACCCACCCGTCGTCCCTTCCAGAGTAGCCAACCCGGGCCCGGCATTCATCGGGCTACCGCATAGATGACCAGGTTGTCCCGATAGGACCGCAGGCTCTTGTCGAAGACTCCCCCGCACGTGATCAGCCGCAGCTCCCGGTCGGGCGTGGGGCCGTAGACGCGTGCCGTCGGGAACGCGCTCTTCGGGTACCAGGCGGTCTCGGTGACGGTGAACGAGAGCGTCGCCCCGCCGCGGATCACCTCGATGCGGTCGCCGGCCACCACCTCACGCAGGCGGTAGAACACGGCCGGTCCGGACTTCGAGTCGACGTGGCCGGCGAGAACAGCGGGGCCGACGTCACCGGGGGCTGTGCCGTCCGCGTACCAACCGGCCCGGTCGTTGCCCTTGGGCGGCACGAGCTCGCCGGACGCACCCAGCCGCAGCCTCTCCAGCCCGGTGTCGATGCCGACGGCCCCGACTCTGAGACGTGACGGCAGGCCGCTGGGCGCGGCCGCCGATCGACCGAAGGGATCAGGCAGGCCTTCCGGTTGCGGCCAATTTGACGGTACGCCCGGAGCGCGCACTCCCGCGCCCTCAACGGGACCCGGCGATCCACGCAGAGCCAGGTACCCGGTCGCGACCACGAGGGCCACGACCAGTGGGACGGCGATCGGAAGAAGTAGCCGGCGAGCTGTGGAGCGTACCGTCAAGAGGAGGCCCTGGAACGTCGGAGCGTGACCATCAGACCCGATGTGAGCAGGGCCGCCAGGCCCGCGAGCAGCACCGCCGTGAGCCGGTCGTCATGGTGTTGCGTGCCACCCAGCCCGGTTGCGACGCCACCCTGCGGCACCGTGCTCGTGCCGGCCGCGTCGATGTGCAGCTCGGGCTTGAGGCCACCCTTCTTGTCGTCGAGCACCAGCAGCGAGTAGACGTTGCCCGCACCGAGGGTGCAGGGCAACTCGCTGGCCGAGCCGCCGCCGCTGGGCCGGACCTGGACAGTCCACTTGCCCGGGTTGACCTGGCGGTAGTCGGTCGTGGTGGCGAACGCGACCCCGTCGGCGATGGCCTTGCCGTTGGCGCCGGCGACGTCGAGCACGGGTGCGCGTACCGACGCCTGAATGATCCTGATCTTGGATTCGTCGCCGCCCGGCAGTTTCAGATCGTCCTGCAGCACGCGCAGCCCGAGATCGGCGTAGCGGCCGACGCCGGCGACCGTGTAGGCCGCGCCCTCCGCCACCGTGACCTGGGTGGTCAGCACCGGTGGGCTGGTCGCGGACGCTCCCGATTTACGCATGGCGACCTGGTACGCCCCGGTGGGCAGACGCAGATAGTCGGACATGGCACCGTACGCGACGCCGTTGAAACGCTGGGGTTCGACCGCGCCGCTGTCGGACTTGAGATAGACGTCGACCGCGGGGGTGTCGGGAGACAGGTGGGCAAGCCGGACGTAACCGGCGCCTGCCGCCTGCGCCGGGGCCGCACCGAGCGCGACGACGGCCAGGGCTGCGGCGACTGCACCGGGGAGTTTCCTCAACATGCCCATCAATGTGTCGCAGGTCATGGACGGACGCCATGGCCCATCCGGGCGGGTCGATCCGCTGTTTTTGTCATACCCCCGGGGCACGATGGAGGACGTGCGAGACGTGTTGGAGGAATTTGGCCTGGCCACCAGGGAGTGGTTCCGGGCTGCCTTCGCCGCGCCCACCGCCGCCCAGACCGGCGCGTGGCGGGCGATCGGTGGCGGCCGTAACGCTTTGGTGGTGGCGCCGACCGGTTCCGGCAAGACCCTGGCCGCGTTCCTCTGGTCGCTTGACCGGCTCGCGCAGGAGCCGCTGCCGCCGGACCCCAAGCACCGGTGCCGGGTCCTCTACATCAGTCCGCTCAAGGCCCTCGCGGTCGACGTCGAGCGCAACCTGCGCGCCCCGCTGACCGGCATCCGGCAGGCCTCGGGCCGGCTCGGCGTGCCTCCGCCCGACATCACCGTGGGCATGCGCTCCGGCGACACACCGGCCGACGAGCGACGCGCCTTCGCGCGCACCCCGCCCGACATCCTGATCACCACGCCCGAGTCGCTGTTCCTGCTGCTCACGTCGGCCGCGCGGGAGTCGTTGCGCGGTGTCGAGACGGTGATCATCGACGAGGTGCACGCCGTCGCCGCCACCAAGCGCGGCGCGCACCTGGCGCTCTCGCTCGAGCGCCTCGACGCGCTGCTGCCCAAGCCGGCCCAGCGGGTCGGCCTCTCCGCCACCGTCCGCCCGATCGAGGACACCGCCCGGTTCCTCGGCGGCGCCCACCACGTCGAGATCGTGCAGCCGAAGAGCAGCAAGACCATCGAGGTCACGGTGCAGGTCCCGGTCGAGGACATGACCCGCCTCGACGAGGTGCCCGACGTCGACCCCGACGATCCCGGCGCGGGGCGGCACTCGCCGTCGATCTGGCCGGCGGTCGAGGAGCGGGTGCTCGATCTGATCAGAGCGCATCGCTCGACCATCGTCTTCACCAACTCCCGCCGCGGGGCCGAGCGGTTGTGCGCGCGGATCAACGAGCTGGCGCTGGAAACCACTTCCGAGGCGTCGGCTCCACCCGCGCAGATCATGGCTCAAGCGGGCTCCTCCGGCGGCGCGCCACCGGTCGTCGCGCGGGCGCATCACGGCAGCGTTTCCCGCGAGGAGCGCAAACAGATCGAGGAGGCGCTGAAATCCGGGCAGCTTCCCGCCGTGGTCGCGACGTCCAGCCTGGAGCTGGGCATCGACATGGGCGCGGTCGACCTGGTCGTGCAGATCGAGGCGCCGCCGTCGGTCTCCGCCGGGCTGCAGCGCATCGGCCGGGCCGGTCACCAGGTCGGCGCGGTCTCCCGGGGCGTCGTCTTCCCGAAGCACCGCGGTGACCTGGTCTCCTGCGCGGTGGTCGCCGAGCGGATGAGCGAGGGCGCGATCGAGGAGCTGCGCTACCTGCGCAACCCGCTCGACGTGCTGGCCCAGCAGATCGTCGCCATGGTCGCGCTCGACGAGTGGCAGCTCGACGATCTCGCCGCGCTGGTCCGCCGCTCGGCGCCCTACACGGAGCTGCCCGACTCCGCATTGCACGCCGTGCTCGACATGCTCTCCGGCCGCTACCCCTCGACGGCATTCGCCGAGCTGCGCCCCCGCCTGGTCTGGGATCGCACCACCGACCAGCTCACCGGTCGCCCGGGCGCCCAGCGGCTGGCCGTCACGAGCGGCGGCACCATCCCCGACCGTGGCATGTTCGGCGTGTTCCTGGCCGGGTCGGAGCGCGCGTCCCGGGTCGGCGAGCTCGACGAGGAGATGGTCTACGAGTCCCGCGTCGGCGACGTCTTCCTGCTCGGCTCGACCTCGTGGCGCATCGAGGACATCACCCCCGACCGGGTGCTGGTCTCCCCCGCGCCCGGCGCCCCGGCCAAGATGCCGTTCTGGAAGGGCGACTCGCTGGGTCGCCCGGTCGAGCTGGGCCGGGCCATCGGCGCCCGGTTGCGCGGGCTGACCCGGGCCGGTGACGAGGCCGCCGTCGCGTCGCTGCGCGGGTCCGGGCTCGACGAGTGGGCCGCCGACAACCTCGTCGCCTACCTGCGTGAGCAGCGGGAAGCCACGCGCAACCTGCCCGACGACCGCACGGTGGTCGTCGAGCGGTTCCGCGACGAGCTGGGCGACTGGCGGATGACCGTGCACTGCGTCCTCGGCGCCAAGGTCAACGCGCCCTGGGCGCTCGCGATCGCGCGCCGGCTCAGCGAGCGCTACGGCGTGGACGGTCAGGTCATGCCGTCCGACGACGGCATCGTGATCCGGCTGCCCGACACCGCCGAGGACCCGCCCGGCGCCGACCTGGTCGCCTTCGACCCCGAGGAGATCTCGCAGATCGTCGAGGAGACGGTGGGCACCTCGGCGCTGTTCGCCTCACGCTTCCGCGAGTGCGCGGCCCGGTCGTTGTTGCTGCCACGCCGCGATCCACGCCGTCGTCAGCCGCTCTGGCAGCAGCGCCAGCGCTCGGCCCAGCTGCTCGACGTCGCCCGCGAGTTCGCCGACTTCCCGGTCACGCTCGAGGCTGCCCGCGAGTGCCTGCAGGACGTGTTCGACGTGCCAGGGCTGGTCGGGCTCATGCGCGAGATCGCCGGGCGCAAGGTGCGGCTCGTCGAGGCGGAGACGCCCCGGCCCTCGCCGTTCGCGCGCTCGCTGCTGTTCGGATATGTCGGCGCGTTCCTCTACGAGGGTGACGCTCCGCTGGCCGAGCGCCGCGCCGCCGCGCTGGCCCTGGATTCGACGCTGCTCGGCGAGCTGCTCGGCCGGGTCGACCTGCGCGAGCTGCTCGACCCGACGGTCGTCACCGAGACCGAGAGCGGTCTGCAGTGGCTCACCACGCAACGCAGCCCGCGCGACGCCGAGGACGCCGCCGAGCTGCTGCGCCTGCTCGGCGACCTGTCCCAGGCCGAGCTGACCGCCCGCTCGATCGAGCTCGACTGGATGACCCAACTCGCCGACACCCGCCGCGCGATCCAGATCCGGGTGGCCGGCGAGGAGCGCTGGATCGGCGTCGAGGACGCCGGCCGCTACCGCGACGCGTTCGGTGTCGCGCTGCCGGTGGGCATCCCGGAGGCCTATCTCGAGCCGGTCGCCGACCCGCTCGGCGATGTCGTCGCCCGTTACGCCCGCACCCACGGCCCGTTCGCGGCGGCGACCTGCGCGGCCCGCTTCGGCCTCGGTGTCTTCGTGGTGGAGCAGGCCCTCAAACGGCTCAGCGCCACCGGCCGCGTGGTCTCCGGCGAGTTCTCCCCCGGCGGCGCGGGCACCGAGTGGTGCGACGCCGAGGTGCTGCGGATGCTGCGCCGGCGTTCCCTGGCCGCGCTGCGCCGCGAGATCGAGCCGGTCGCGCCCCGGATCCTCGCCGCGTTCCTGCCCCGCTGGCACCAGATCGGCGGCAACTCCCGCGGCATCGACGCCCTCGCCGCCTCGCTCGAGCAGCTCCAGGGTGTCGCTGTCCCCGCCTCGGCCTGGGAGCGCCTCGTCCTGCCGTCCCGGGTCGCCGATTACGCCCCACCCCAGCTCGACGAGCTCTGCGCGGCAGGCGAGGTGCTCTGGGCCGGCTCCGGCAGCATCGCCGGCGGCGACGGCTGGATCACCCTCGCATACGCCGACAGCGCCCCGCTGCTCCTGCCGCCCCCGGACGACGAGGTGGCGCTGACCCCGCTGCACCAGTCGATCCTCGACACCCTCGCCGACGGCCAGGCGCTGTTCTTCCGCAGCCTCGCCGACCGGGTCCACTCACTCGACGACAACGCCCTCGCGGCCGCGATCTGGGACCTCGTGTGGGCCGGTCACCTGACCAACGACACGCTCGCCCCGCTGCGCGCCCTGCTCGGCGGCAGCGGCGCCCACAAGAGCAAATCCGCCCCGGCCCGAGCCCGATACCGCCGCCCCGGCCGCGTCGCGATGCCCGCCCGCAGCGGCCCCCTGCAGATGGTCGGCCGCTGGTCCCGCCTGCCCGCCCGCGACCTCGACCCCACCCGCCGCGCCGCCGCGCTCGCCGATCTCCTGCTCGAACGGCACGGCGTCATCACCCGCGGCGCGGTCATGGCCGAGGGCGTCACGGGCGGTTTCGCCGCGGTCTACCCGGTCCTCGCCGCCCTCGAGGAACGCGGCGCCGCCCGCCGCGGCTACTTCGTCGAGGGCCTCGGCGCAGCCCAGTTCGCTGTCCCCGGCGCGGTCGACCGCCTCCGCGCCCTCGCCGAGCCCGCAGAGCTGGCCAAACGCACAGCCACAGCCGCCGTCGTCCTAGCCGCGACCGACCCTGCCAACCCCTACGGCGCAGCCCTGCCCTGGCCCGAACGCGTCATCGACAGCGGCAACGGCGAAACCACCCCCGCCACCGGCCACCGCGCCGGCCGCAAAGCCGGCGCCCTCGTGGTCCTCGTCGGCGGCGACATCATCCTCTACGTCGAGCGCGGCGGCCGCACCCTGCTCTCCTTCACCGACACCCCCGAATCCCTCATCGCAGCCGGCCAGGCCCTCGCCGGCGCGGTGAAATCCGGCGCCCTCGGCCCCATGTCCGTCGAACGAGCCGACGGCGAATCCGTCCACGCCTCCCCCTCTCCCCTCCGCGAAGCCCTCACCACAGCCGGGTTCCGCACCACCCCCCGTGGCCTCCGCCTGCGCGGCTGATCCCGTCCCTCACCCCTGCCGGCTCCCCTCCGCCCACGGCCCACTGCCTTCTCCGAATGGGCTGACATCGTTCGCTACTCACACCACCCGGCGCGGTCCACCACCGCCCGGAACGCAGCTGACCTCTGGAGATGACCGTGCTGCCTCAGCCTGACGATCTGACCTCGCTGGTCCTGCGCACGAGCTTCGGCGGCGATCTGGCGTGGCGGGAGCTCGAAGCCGCGCTGCGTGACGAAAGTGCGACCCTCGTCAGTGACCCCGCCTACGCCGACGCAACCGTCGATTCGCTGGTCGCCGCGGACGCCGGGGCCGAGGATGACGACAAGCTGACATACCTGTTCCTCGCCGACGCCACCACCTTGGCCGACGCCGGGCACCCATTGCTGGCCGTCGATCTGTACACCGAGCCGGGCCGCACCTTCCGGCTGCCGCTGCGCTGGTTCGGGGACGTTTCCGCCAACCTGGCCATCGCGAACATGGACTTCGACGAGTTCGCCGATCACGTGGATGAGTCCGGCGCTTACCTGGGGAAATGATGGACGAGGCCGAGTTCTGGGGGCGGCTCGAGTTCCGGGTGTGTGCCGAGTTCCGTGGGTTCGAGGACAACAGGCTTCGGTATCTGTGGTGCGACGGGTTCGAGGCGGAGGACTATCACCTCGACGGGGCGGATCCGTTCATCGGGGGCCTGATGTGGTGCGGCGTCACCGGGCAGGAGCGTTGGCGGTTCACGCTCTTCGTCGGGGGCGGTGTGCGGTCTCGGGAGGGGATCGACTGGGCGGGGCTGCTTCCCGATGACGAGGCGACGGGATGGCTCGATGCCGAGCCGCGGGAGCTGACAGTTGTGCTCAGGCCGTTGGAAGCGGAAATCGATCCGGCTGTCGATTTCGGCGGATCCGTTCGACATAGAGGTGGAACGCAGTCGTCCGGCGGTGAGGGAGAAGAGCCATGACTCAGTACGCGGTCTTGATCTATGCGGGTGATTCGGCGCATCGCGAGGGCGCCGAGGCGGAGCAGGAGGTGCACGATCGCCATGCAGAGGAGTTGCGGGACGCCGACAGCATGGTGGCGGCGTTCGCGTTGGAGTCCGTCGCGAGTGCGACGTCGATCCGGGGTGACGCGGTGACGGATGGGCCGTTCGTTGATGCCAAGGAGGTCATTGCGGGGTTCTACGTGATCGAGGCTCCTGACTTGGATGCCGCGCTGCGGATTGCCGGGGCCAACCCCGTGATCCAGCAGGGTGGCGGCGTCGAGGTGCGGCCGGTTGCGGGCGGCTTCATCCGCCCCACCGCACGCGAGTGACCGGGCCGGACCACGCGCGAGACGCTGGGCCGGAGGTGGCGGTTGATGTCAGGGCTGAGGTTGCGGAGGCGCATCGGCGGGGGTGGGGGATCGTGCTGGCTGCGACGGTGCGGGTCACCCGGGATCTGGATCTGGCGGAGGAGTGTGTGCAGGAGGCGTACGCGGCGGCTTTGGATGGGTGGCCCGGGGGTGGGGTGCCGGGCAGTCCGGTGGGGTGGCTGACGACCACGGCGCGGCGGCGGGCGGTTGATGTGGTTCGGCGGGAGCGGGTGTTGCGGGCCAAGCTTCCGCTGCTGGTGGTGCCCGAGGAAGCAGAGGTGGCGGTCGAGCCGGGGGTAGGTGATGGCGCTGACTGCGTACCCGATGAGCGGTTGCGGTTGATTTTCATGTGTTGTCATCCGGCGCTGGGGCAGGAGGCGCAGCTGGCGCTCACGTTGCGGTTGGTGTGTGGGTTGTCGACCGGGGAGGTCGCGCGGGCGTTGCTGGTGTCGGAGCCGACGATGGCGGCTCGGTTGACCAGGGCGAAGAAGAAGATCGCGACCGCGCGGATTCCGTATCGCGTGCCGGAGGCGGCTGATCTGGCCGGGCGGCTGCGCGGGGTGCTCGGGGTGATCCATCTGCTCTTCACCGCGGGGCATGCCGCGCCGTCGGGTGCGTCGCTGATGCGGGCCGATCTCCTGGATCAAGGTGTGCACCTGGCCAGGGTGCTGAACGAGCTGATGCCCGGTGAGGGAGAGGTGCGTGGGCTGTTGGCCCTGCTGCTCGTGACCGATGCCCGGCGGCGTACCCGAGTTGACTCGCAGGGGCGGCTGCTGAGGCTGGATCAGCAGGATCGGTCGCAATGGGACCATGCCGCGATTGCCGAAGCGCACGAGTTGCTCAATGAGGAGCCGAGCCGGGGCCGGTATGTCCTGCAGGCAGCGATCGCCGCGCAGTATGCGGAGGCGCCGACCTTCGCGGAGACGGACTGGGCGCGGATTCTGGCGCTCTACGACGAGTTGCTGGCGGCGTGGCCGTCGCCGGTTGTCGCGCTGAACCGCACCGTGGCACTGGCCGAGGTGGCCGGGGTCGAGCGGGCCCTGCTGGCGATCGCGGAGCTGGAGACCGAGGGCCGGCTCGCGGGGTACCAGTACCTTCCGGCGGTCAAGGCGGATCTCCTGCGGCGAGCGGGCCGGGATGCCGAGGCCGCGGTCGCCTATCGCGAGGCGTTGGCGTTGACGAGCAACGAGGCGGAGCGGGAGTTTCTCAGTTCGCGGTGAACATCCAGTCGGGGCCGTCCTCGCCGGGCTCGTCGAGGTGCTCGGCACGGGTCAGGCCGGCGTTGAGGGCGACCTTCTGCGAGGCGATGTTCTCCGGGCGTACGCGGGCGAGGATCGGCCAGTCCGGGAGGTGCTCGCCGGCCCAGGCCACCACTGCTGTTGCCACCTCGGTGGCATAGCCGGCGCCCCACGCGGCGGGGTCGAGGCGGTAGAAGAGGTTGAGCACCTCGCGCTCGCGGAAGCGGACCACCTTGAGGCCGCTGAAGCCGAGGGTCCGCGCCGACTCGCGCTCGTCGATCGCCCAGTAGCCGAAGCTGTGCCGCCGCCAGTGCTCGTCCCAGCGCGCGAAGCGTTCCTCTGCGTCGGCGTGGGTGGCGAGCAGGTCCGACGGGTTGTGCGCGCAGGCTTCGGGGTCGTGGTGGAGCGCGAAGATCGCGTCGATGTCAGCCGGGGCCGGGCGGCGCAAAGTCAGTCGCTTGGTGACAATCTGCACGGCTAGGACTTTACGACTCTTATCCCGGAAACGGATCGACCCCACCCGGTTGAGTAACCGGGTGGGGTCGAATGAGCAGTCCTCAGGCGAGCTGCGGCGCCACCGCCGTGGCGACCAGCTCCACGTGGTTGAGGTCGGCGAGGTCCAGCGCCTGGAGGTACATCCGGGTCGCGCCGGTCTCCGCGTAGCGGCCGAGGATGTCGACGACCTCGTTCGGGGTGCCCACGATGCCGCCGTTGTCGCGCATCTCCTCGACCTCGCGGCCGATCGCCGCGGCCCGGCGCGCCACCTCGGCGTCGTCGCGGCCCACGCAGAGCACCGCGGCGGCCGAGAACGCCGGCGGGGTCGCGCGGCCGATCTCCGCCGAGGCGTCGCGGACCCGCTGGTACATCGCGGGCAGCTCCTCGAGCTTGGCGAACGGGGTGTTGAACTCGTCGGCGAAACGGGCCGCCAGGGCGGGGGTGCGCTTCTTGCCGGCGCCACCCACGATGACCGGCGGGCGGGGCGACTGGACCGGCTTGGGCAGCGCCGGCGAGTCGAGGACCTGGTAGTGCTTGCCGTCGAAGCTGTACGTCGAGCCCAGCGGGGTCGACCACAGCCCGGTGACGATCTCGAGCTGCTCCTCGAGGCGGTCGAAACGCTCGCCGAGCGGCGGGAACGGGATGCCGTAGCCGGTGTGCTCGGCCTCGAACCAGCCGCCGCCGAGACCGAGCTCGATCCGGCCGCCGCTCATCTCGTCGATCTGGGCGACGGTGATGGCCAGCGGGCCGGGCAGCCGGAAAGTTGCCGAGGTGACCAGCGTGCCGAGCCGCAGCCGCTTGGTCTGCACGGCGAGCGCGGCCAGCGTGGCCCACGCGTCGGTCGGGCCGGGCAGCCCGTCGCCGCCCATGGCGAGGTAGTGGTCCGAGCGGAAGAAGCCGTCGTAGCCGGTGTCCTCGGTTACTTGAGCCAGCCGGCGCAGGTCCTCGTAGCTGGCGCCCTGCTGGGGTTCGGTGAAGATCACGAGACGCATGAGGTCCACAGTGCCAGAGTGGCGCGGCGCGCCATGGAGCCGTGCCGGAGCAGTAACGTGATTCACCATGGGCACCTACGGATGGATCAGCCTCACTACCGACTACGGCACTTTCGACGGTTTTGCCGCCGCCTGCCACGGGGTGATCGCACGCTTCGCTCCCGCCGTACGTGTCATCGACGTCACACACCACGTCCCGCCCGCGGATGTCGCCCGTGGTGCCGCGGTGCTCGCCCAGACCGCGCCGCACCTGCCCCCGTCCGTGCACGTCGCCGTGGTCGACCCGGGAGTCGGCACCGCGCGGCGTGGCATCGGCATCGGTACGCCGAACGGCCTGCTCGTCGGCCCCGACAACGGCCTGCTGGTCTGGGCGGCGGAGGCCCTGGGCGGCGTCGAGGAGGTGGTGGAGCTGACGAACCAGGGGTGGTTCCTCGGCGACGTCTCGCGCACCTTCCACGGCCGTGACATCTTCTCCCCCGTCGCCGCGCACCTCGCGCTGGGCGCCCCGCTCGCCGAGGCGGGCAACCCCGTCGACCCGAAGACGATCGTCCGGCTGCCAGACCCGGTGGTCGCGATCGGCGACGGCTGGATCGAGGCCGAGGTGGTCACGGTGGACCGGTTCGGCAACGTCCAGCTCGCCGCGAACGGTTCGATGCTCAGCGGTCTCGGCCCCGAGCTCGTTGCCGGTGGGGTGAAGGCGCGACTGGCCCAGACGTTCGGGGACGCGGCGCCCGGCGAGCTGATCGTCTTCGAGGACTCGTCCGGGCGGGTCGCCATCGCGGTGAACGGGGGCCGGGCCGTGGTCGTCCTCTCGGTCACCCCCGGTGATGTCGTACGCATCTCCGAGCGGTGACGGGGCATCACTAGGCCATGCCTGAAGGTGACACCGTCTGGAACACCGCCCGCGTCGTCGAGAAGGCGCTGACCGGTGCCGTGCTGACCGGGTCGGACTTCCGGGTCCCGCAACTCGCCACCACCGACCTGACCGGCTGGACGGTCGCGGAGTCGGCGAGCCGGGGCAAGCATCTGCTGTTGCGGCTGACCCGGGACGACCGTGCGATGACGCTGCACTCGCACCTGCGGATGGACGGGGCGTGGCGGGCGTACGCCCCGGGGGAACGCTGGGGCGGACGGCCCGCACACCTCATCCGGGTGGCCCTTCGCGCGGAGAAGGCGGTCGCGGTCGGATTTCACCTGCACGAGCTCGCCCTGATCCCGACCGAGCAGGAGCACACCCTCGTCGGCTATCTCGGCCCCGACCTGCTGGGCGCCGACTGGGATCCGGACGAGGCTGTCCGCCGCATCGCCGCCACGCCGGACACGACGATCGCGGAGGCACTGCTCGACCAGCGCAACCTCGCGGGCGTCGGCAACCTCTACAAGGCGGAGACGCTGTTTCTGCGCGGGCTCTGGCCCTGGTTGCCGGTCAGCGAGGTCAAGGACCTACGGGGCACGGTCGTCCTCGCCCAGAAGCTCGTCGCCTCGAACCGCGGCCGCTGGACCCAGACGACCACGGGTCAACTGCGAAAAGGCCAGACCAGCTATGTGTACGGCCGCCGCGCACAACCCTGCCGCCGCTGCGCCTACGCCATCCAGAAAGCCGACCTCGACGAACGCGTCACCTACTGGTGCCCGCGCTGCCAACCGAAGCCGTAAAGCTCTCAGGCAGCTGGTGTCGGCGGGCGGCGGAGCTCGGAGAGGCCTTCCGCGATGCCACGGAGGCGGTCTGTGGCGTCGACGAGACTGCTCAGCGTCGGGTGCTGCCCGCCGAGGACCGAGTGGCCGTCCTCAGCGACATAGCTGGCCGCGGCGGCGACCAGACTCTCGTAGGCCGTCACGCCCTCGGTGAACTGAGTCGCGAGGCTCTCGTGGGACTGCTCCAGGACACCCCGGCGGTCCGGGGTGGTCAGTGGCAGGGCCCGCTCGACGCTGGCCACCCGCTGGCCGAGGTCGCGGAGCCACTGCTCGGCCACCGTCGCCTCGAGCAGAGCTGCCTCGCCGGGGCCGGTCAGCCGTCCCGCGAGGCCCACCAGGGTGGTGGAGGCCCGGTCGAGGCGGTCCCAGGCCTGCGCGACCGCCGAGCCACGGACCGCGTAACGGTCGCGGTGGCGGCGCATCTCCTGGATCACCTGACGGCCGGCCGGGATCCGCTCGACCGCGGCGACCAGGCGCTGGCCCGGCAGGACCGCGGGCGGGGCGGGTGGCGGCGGGATGGCTGCCAGTTCCCGGTGGTCTTTCCAGCGCCACCAGGCGAGGGCGGCCGTGGCGCCCGCCGACGCGGCCCAAACCGCGTCGGCGATGCCGATGCCCGCATAGGGGGTGAGGACGGCGGTGGCCGCGGTCAGGCCGCCACCGACGACGCTCCAGCGACGCGCTGAACCGCGCAGCTTGCGGAGCCGCCGAAAGTATCTGGCTCGCTCATCCACCGTCGCTCCCCCGATCTCAACCTGCGGCTGAGGTGTCTCCGCGCTTGGCGTTCATGCTGGCCCGGATCTCGTCGAGGCGGGCGACGCTCGCCGGGTCGGAGGTCGGGGCCTGCTCGACGGCCGGCTGTGCCGGGGCGCCACCGAGCTTGTCACCGGACATGCTGGCCCGGATCTGGTCGAGACGCGAGGAGCCGGCCATGTCGAGGCTCGACTGCTGCACCTCGAGCATCCGGCCCTCCACCGAGTTGGCGGCGAGCTCGGCCCGGCCCATGGCGCTCGCGTAGCGCTGCTCGATCTTGTCGCGCACCTCGTCGAGCGACGGGGTGTTGCCCGGCGCGGCGAGCGACGACATCGACTCGAGCGACTTGGCGACCGTCTCCTGCATCTTGGCCTGCTCGAGCTGGCTCAGCAGGCGCGACCGCTCGGCGATGCGCTGCTGGAGCACCGTCGCGTTGCGCTCGACCGCGTTACGCGCCTGCCCGGCCGCGGCCAGGGCCTGGTCGTGCAGGGTCTTCAGGTCCTCCATCGCCTGCTCGCCGGAGACGAGCTGGGTGGCGAGCGTCTGAGCGGTCGACTCATACTTCTGCGCCTCGGCCTCGTCACCGCCGGAGCGGGCGCGGTCGGCCAGGACGAGGGCCTGACGGGCCATGCCCTGCAGCTTCTCGACCTCCGACATCTGCCGGGAGAGCTTCATCTCGAGCTGGCGCTGGTTGCCGATCACGGCAGCGGCCTGCTGAACGAGCGCCTGGTGCTGTCGCTGGGCGTCCTCGATGGCCTGCTGGATCTGCACCTTCGGATCGGCATATTCGTCGATCTTCGCGCCGAACAGCGCCATCATGTATCGGTAGCCCTTGACGAACGGGTTCGCCATATCCGCGGTATCCCCTCAATGTCGCTGCCTCGTACGCGCCACCGACGCGGCCCGAGGGGCATTCACGATGGCGCGGGCTCCATCGTGTCAGCTCCACGCCACCGGCGTCACGTGACCTACGGGGGATCTCAGGGTTTCCCGGGGGATCCCCCATGTCGAGGTTACGCGTGAATCGTCGTTCCTGCGATGCCGGGAGGGCTGACCCGAGGGGCAACATGAGCACGAAAAACAGGTCCCCCGAGGCTCGAGGGACCGAAATACACCAAAGCTATGGAAGAGATGCGCAGGGAATTGCCAGGAATGGCGTTGCTGGGTGATCAGGCCGCGTAGACGACGTCACGCTCACGCTTGCGGGTCGCGCGCAGGGTCGCCTTGAGCGGCGTGTCCTGGCGGACCGAGACCGACACACTTCCGTTGGTCGCGACCGCGGCGGCGGCCTTCCTCGGAGCGGAATCCTGGTCGACCGGCACGAGCACACCTTCCATGCCCTCCGCGAGGGCGAGCGTGCCGCTCACTTCGCCGAGCAGCTCGGACAGGCGTGCGCCGAGGGCCTCGCAGATCGCAGCGAGGAGCTCGCTGGACGCTTCCTTCTGGCCACGTTCGATTTCGGAGAGATACCCGAGGCTGACGTTGGCGGCGGTCGACACCTCACGCAGCGTGCGGTGCTGTCCCTGCCGGCGCGCCCGAAGTGCGTCACCGATAACCCGGCGTAGCAGGACCATGGCACCTCCTCCTGCGGCGGGGCCACCGGCAACCGCCGGAGGCTTCCCGCAACCGTACCCGCTGCGGGCGACGCCGACATCCCGCCCCGCCGAATTCCGGGACGCCTGGGAACCGTCGTCTGCCCGCGGGACGGGTGTGACTATTCATCCGAGGACATCAACACTTACGATCACCGGCGGATTCCCCGGTGTTATTTACGCAGCTCATCCGTCAGAAGGTCGAGCGCGGAAAGCATCGCTCCGAGCCGGATGGCGGCCCGCGACCCGGTCAGTAGCAACTCCCGCACAATTTTATTAGTGGGACCCGCCACTGCGACGTAAACCAGGCCGACCGGCTTGCCGTCCTGGGGGTCGGGCCCCGCGACACCGGTGGTGGCCAGTCCCCAGTCAGCCCCGCAACGCTCCCGGGCACCCTCGGCCAGGGCCTGCGCCACCTCCCCGTCGACCGGCCCGCGCTCGTCGAGCAGACCCGACGGCACTCCCGCGAGTGAGTGCTTGAGGTCTGTCGCGTAAACGACGAGTCCGCCCCGGAAGACGGCGCTCACCCCGGGGATCTCGACGATCGTCGCCGCCAGCAGCCCGCCGGTGAGCGACTCGGCGACCGCCAGCGTCTGCCCACGCTCGACCAGCAGAGCCACGGCGGCCGCGGCCGGTGATGCCATGGCGCCGTCCGGCGCTGTCATAGCGCCTTCCGGCGCAACCGCAGGGCCTGGAGCACGTAGTCCACTCCCGTAACGAGAGTGATCACCAGCGCCGCCACCATCAGGCCGACGCCGACCAGGTCGAACGGCGAGGGCACGGGCCAGAGGAACCACGCGATCGCCGCGATCTGCAGGGCGGTCTTGAGCTTGCCGCCGCGGCTCGCCGGGATGATGCCGTAACGGATCACCCAGAACCGCAGGGCGGTGACACCCCACTCGCGCAGCAGGATCAGGCCGGTCACCCACCAGGACACCTGACCGTACGCGGACAGCAGGATCAACGCGCTCCCCGTCAACGCCTTGTCGGCGATCGGGTCGGCGACCTTGCCGAACGACGTGACCAGTTCGTAGCGCCGGGCGATCCACCCGTCGGCGAAGTCCGTCGCGGACGCCACACAGAACGTCAGGCACGCGGCGATCCGCCAGCCCGAGTCGGTCATCTGCGACGCCACGACGAACATCACGAAGACCGGGACCAGCACGATGCGTACGGCGGTCAGCATGTTCGCCGGATTGTTCAGCGGAACCCGCCGTGCGGCCGAGGCAACAGGCACGGGCTCGTCGGTCACGACGCCGCCGAGGACACCGGAGCCGTCCGCGCGGAGACGGCCGACGGGGCAGCGGAGATCATCTCGACGGGCACGGCAACCAGGTCGACGCCCTCGGTCGCGGTGACCCGGGCGCGGACCAGATCGCCGGGGCGCAGCGCGGCGAGGTCGGCGCCCTCGTCACCGGCGACCAGCATGGTCGAGCCGTCGACCTCGGGCGCCTGGTGCTCCGCGCGGCCCTCGATCTCGCCCGCGTCGACGGTGTCGATGAGCACCTCGACGAACGAGCCCAGCCGGTCCTCGGCGCGCTGGGCGCAGAGCTCGTCGGCGAGGTCGCTGATCCGCTGGTAGCGGCGCTTGATGGTGGCCTCACGGACCTTGCCGGTCAGGCCGGCCGCCTCGGTGCCGTCCTCGTCGCTGTAGTCGAAGACGCCGATCGCGTCGAGGCGGGCCTCGGTGAGGAAGCGCACCAGCTCGTCGACGTCCTGCTTGGTCTCGCCGGGGAAACCGACGATGAAGTTGCTCCGGGCCCCCGCCTGCGGCGCCAGGGCCCGCGCGGAGGCGAGCAGCTCGAGGAAGCGGTCGGTGGACCCGAAACGCCGCATCCGGCGCAGCACGGGCTCACTGGAGTGCTGGAAGGAGAGGTCGTAGTAGGCGGCGACACCCGGGGTGTTCGCGATGACCTCGACCAGGCCGGGGCGGGTCTCGGCCGGCTGCAGGTAACTGGCCCGCACCCGCACGATGCCGTCGACCGCGGCGAGCTGGGGCAGCAGCTTCTCCAGCGCCCGCGGGTCGCCGAGGTCCTTGCCGTAGGAGGTGCTGTTCTCGCTGACGAGCACGAGCTCGCGCACGCCGCTCTTGGCCAGCCACTCGGCCTCGGCGAGGAGCTCCTGCGGGTCGCGCGAGACGAACGCCCCGCGGAACGCCGGGATCGCGCAGAACGCGCAGCGCCGGTCGCACCCGCTGGCGAGTTTGAGGCTGGCGACCGGGCCGGTGTCGAGCCGGCGGCGCAGCACCGGGCGCAGGTGGGCCGGGGTGTGCTCGTCGACCGTGGCGTGCCCCGGGATGACGACCTTGGCTTCCTGGCGCTTCACCGGGGTCAGCGGCAGCAGCTCCCGGCGGTCACGCGGGGTGTGCGAGTCGAACTTCTCCCCGGCGAGGATGCCGTCGAGCCGCGCGGCGATGTCGGTGTAGTCGTCGAACCCGAGCACCGCCTCGGCCTCGGGCAGGCTCTTGGCCAGCTCCTTGCCGTAGCGCTCGGCCATGCAGCCGGCGGCGACGACCTTGGCCCCGGTGTCGGCGGCGGCGAGCAGGGTCTCGATCGAGTCCTGCTTGGCCTTCTCGACGAAGCCACAGGTGTTGACGACGACGACGTCAGCGCCCTCGGCGTCGGTGCTGACCTGCCATCCCCCGGCATCGAGGCGTGCCGCCAACTCCTCGGAGTCGACCTCGTTCCGAGCACAGCCGAGGGTGAGGAGGGCAACGCGGCGGGGGGCAGGGGTTACTGACACTCGTCCAAGGTTACCGGCATCGCCGGAAAGCATCGTCCCCCGCACGGCCCGATCAGTCGAGGCGGAGCGTGGCGAGCGTCTCTTCGAGCTCGTCGGGCTTGATCAGGACCTCGCGGGCCTTGGACCCCTCGGACCGGCCGACGATGCCCCGGGTCTCCATGAGGTCCATGAGCCGGCCGGCCTTCGCGAAGCCGACCCGCAGCTTGCGCTGGAGCATCGAGGTGGAGCCGAACTGGGAGGTGACCACGAGATCGATCGCCTGGATCAGGACGTCCAGGTCATCGCCGATCTCCTCGTCGATGTCCTTCTTCTTGCTCGGCGGCGGCGCGGTGACGTCCTCGCGGAACTCCGCCTCGCGCTGGTCCTTGCAGAACTTGACGACGTCGTGGATCTCCTTCTCGTCCACCCACGCGCCCTGGATGCGCACCGGCTTGGAGGCGCCCATCGGCAGGAAGAGGCCGTCGCCACGGCCGAGCAGCTTCTCGGCGCCCGGCTGGTCGAGGATGACCCGGGAGTCGGCGAGCGAGCTCGTCGCGAACGCGAGCCGGGACGGGACGTTCGCCTTGATCAGGCCGGTGACCACGTCGACCGACGGGCGCTGGGTGGCGAGGACCAGGTGGATGCCGGCCGCCCGGGCGAGCTGGGTGATCCGCACCACGGAATCCTCGACGTCGCGGGGCGCCACCATCATCAGGTCGGCGAGCTCGTCGATGACCACCAGCAGATAGGGGTACGGCTTCATCACCCGCTCGCTGCCCGGCGGCGCGACGATCTCGCCGCTGCGGACCTTGCGGTTGAAGTCGTCGATATGACGTACGCCGTTGGCGGCGAGATCGTCGTAGCGCATGTCCATCTCGCGCACGACCCACTCGAGCGCGTCGGCCGCCTTCTTGGGGTTCGTCACGATCGGCGTCACGAGGTGCGGAATGCCCTCGTACGCCGTCATCTCCACCCGCTTCGGGTCTACCAGCAGCAGCCGCACCTCGTCCGGCGTGGCCCGGGTCAGGATCGACACCAGCAGGGAGTTGAGGCACGACGACTTACCCGCACCGGTCGCGCCCGCGATCAGGATGTGCGGCATCTTGGCCATGTTCGCGACGACGAAGCCGCCCTCGATGTCCTTGCCGAGCGCGACGACCATCGGGTGCTGGTCGTTGGTGGCGGCCCGCGAGCGCAGCACGTCACCCAGGGAGACGTTCTCCGGGTCGGTGTTCGGGATCTCCACGCCGACCGCGCTCTTGCCGGGGATCGGCGAGAGGATGCGCACGTCCGGGGACTTCACGGCGTACGCGATGTTGCGGGAGAGCTGGGTGATCCGCTCGACCTTGACCCCCGGGCCGACCTCGACCTCGTAACGGGTGACCGTCGGGCCGCGGGTGAACCCGACGACCTGCGCGTCGACCCGGAACTGGTCGAAGACGCCGGTGAGGGCGACCATCACCTCGTCGTTGGCCTTGCTGCGGGTCTTGGGCGCGGAGCCGGTGCCCAGCATCGCGGCGGGCGGCAGGGTGTACTGCCCCGGGACCGGCTTGATCTCCAACTGCTCGGCCACGACCGGCGCCGGTGAGTGCTCGGGTGCCTTGCGCCGGGACGGAACCTTCGGGATCCGGGGCAGGGCGACCGTGTCGTGCAGGATCTCGTCCTCGACCGGCTGCTCGTCGTCCTCGGCGGAACCCAGACCGATGTCGGCGAGCGAACCCTGCCGGCGGCGCGGGGGCCGGCGGCGTGTCGGCTCCTCCTCGCCGGCCTCCGCGTCGAGGTCGGGCATGATCTCGTCGGCGCTCGGCAGCGGTGACCTGATCGCCGACGAGCGGCCCAGCAGCATGTCGGCGAGCAGCATCACGCGCTCCGGCACCCGGCTGATCGGCGTCGCGGTGATCACCAGCAGCCCGAAGACGAAGAGCAGGATCAGCAGCGGCACCGCCACCCAGGCGGTGACGGCGCGTTCGAGCAGGGCGCCGACTCCGTACCCGATGAGGCCGCCCGCGTCGTCGAGACCGGCGCTGTCCCTCGGTGTCTGGGCGACGTGCAGCAGGCTCGCGGTCGCGACCACCAGCGCCGACCAGCCGACCAGGGACCGGCCCCGGTGCTCAGGGTCCGCGGGCTTACGCATCAGGCGGATGGCGCCGTACAGCAGAAGAAGCGGAAGCAGGACGGCCAGGCCGCCGAAGAAAAGATGGACCGCGTCGGCCAGCCGTTTGCCGACCGGGCCCGCGGAACCGGCCCAGACGGCGACGCCGATGAGGATCGAGAGGCCCAGCATGAGCAGCCCGGCGCCGTCGCGGCGATGCTCCGGATCGATGTCCTTGGCCGTCGCGGCGTGGCGCCCGACACCGCGGGCAGCCCAGCCGACGCTGTGCGCCACGCCCATGAAAAGGACATTGAAACCGCGGCCGATCCCGTTGGTGACCGCCGCGCCGTTGCTGGGCCGGGCCTTGGTCGCGCTCTTCGCACGAGCACGCGGGGCCGCTGCCTTACGCGGTGCGGCTTTTCGAGGAGCCGGTTGCCGGGCACGCGAAGACGCGGTGCCGCCCTTCGATGCGGCGCCGCCCCTGGATGTGCTGCCCCGGCTCGCCGGAGGAGTACGGCCCGCCATGCCTCATACCGTAACTTGCGTGCGCTCACGCGTACGCGCGCCGCACCGCGACCATCTTTCGCATTTGAGAACGTTTAGGATCAAGCGATGTCCGCGTTTCTGCAGCCCCTGAGCAATGAACTGATCTCCGCGGCGCTGGATGCGCGTGAGTTCGCCTACTTCACCGACGACGACGGTGACATCGCCGGCGACTGGCAGAGCTGCCACATCTACTTCTTCCGGGTGGGCAAGGACGGCGAGATCTTCCAGGTCCGCATCCTGACCCACACCGATTTCAGTACGGACGACGTCCCCAAGCTGTACGCGTTCTGCAACGCCTGGAACCACGACCGGCTCTGGCCCAAGGCGTACGTCCACACCGGCGACGACGGCGTCGTGCGGGTCGTCGGCGAGGTCGGCGCGGACTTCGAGCACGGCGTCACGCTGGAGCAGCTCGACCAGGTGATGATCTGCGGGATCGCCACCGGCGTGGAGCTAGCGGAGGCGGCGGCGGCGCTGAAGTAGGGCGAAGCCGGTCCACGAGGTCAGGATCAGCACGGCCACCACGATCTGGGCGACCCACTCGTAGCCGTGCGGGTAGAAGACACCGGCGGCGTGGTTGTCGAGGAACCCGCCTTCGAGCGCGGGTTTGCCGAGCCCTTCCCTGCCACGGTCCTCGAGCCAGGTGAGCGGGCATTTCAGCTTCGCCACGACGATCACCAGCAGCCAGAGCGCGGCGATCACCTGCACCCAGATCAGCCGGGGCCAGCGCCAGGCCAGGAAGCCGCCGAAGATACCGAACGCCAGGAACGCATAATGCGCGCCGACGGCGAAAGCGACAAGAAGCTCGTAACCCACGCGCGTCAAGGTACAAGACCATGAACACAACTCCGCCGACCGATAGTCCGGCTTGGGTAGCAGCACAACTCCGCCGACTGATAGTCCGGCTTGGGTAGCAGCACAGCTCCGCCGACTGATAGTCCGGCTTGGGTAGCAACACAGCGCTGCCCGCGTAGGACGGAGGATGGCCTACGCGGGCAGCACGTTTTCGAGCGGGTGATTCAGGTGGGTCAGTTGTGGCGGTGGTGACCGCGACGGTGGTGCTGGCCGCCCGACGAGGCCGGGGGCGTGGTCGGCTCGGCCGACGCGGTGGGCTCAGCCGACGCAGGCGGGGTCGAAGCCTCGGCCGGCGGCGGGGACGCGGCGCCACCATCGGTGGTGAGCAGCGTCAGGTTGTTGGTCTCGAGGATCTCGGTGATCGGCTGGAAGAACGTCTCGCCGCCGACCGTGCAGTCGCCCGAACCGCCCGAGGTCACGCCCTGGGCCTGGTCACCGGTGAACCAGGAGCCGCCGGAGTCGCCACCCTCGGCGCAGGCATCCGTGCGGGTGAGGCCGGTGACGGCGCCCTCCGGGTAGTTGACCGTCTGGTTCTTCGCCAGGATCGTCCCGCAGTGCAGGCCCGTCGTGGAACCGGAGCGGCACACGGCTGAACCGACCGGCGCCTCGGTGCTGCCGGCGACCGGCAGCGCGTTGCCCTGGAAGTCGTCGACGAACGGCTGCAGGCCGACGCCCGCCTCCGTCTTCACGAAGCCCATGTCGGCGTCGCCGGGGAAGACCGAGGCCTCGACCACGCCCTGCGCGCCACCCTCGAAGTCGGTGGTCACCGTGCCCGGTGTGCCGCAGTGCCCGGCGGTGACGAAACCGCCCGCGACCGCGAACCCGATCGAGCAGCGGGCCTGGCCGCCGTCAAGGTTGATGAAGTACGGCTGGGCACCGATGACGTCCGCCAGCGGCTTCGGCGCCGCCTTGACGGTGGTCACCTTCACGGCGGAGTCCGGCAGACCGGCGTCCTCGGCGAGCTCCGCGGCGTACTCGGTGTAGCCCGGCAGCGCCTGGATGACGACCTTGTTCGACGCCACGTCGACGTACCAGCCGGGCAGGACCAGGTCGGCCTTGGTGGCGGTGGTGTCGAGCGCCTTCTTCGCGGAGTCCAGCTGGGCGACGCTGCGCTTCACCAGCTTCGGCACCGCGCCGGCGGCCTTGACGTCATCCGCCAGGCCCGGGTCGGTGATCGCGATGTTGAGCGTGGTGCCGTTCGTGAGCCAGGAACCACCGTAGGAATCCCCGGAGGTGTCACGCAGCGTAGTCGCCACGCCGGCCGCCCACTTCGCCCGCTTGACCTGCGCGGTGGCCTCATCGGCGCTGACACCGAGATCCCGCTTCATGGCCGCGAGCAGCTGTGGCGCCACTGCGCCAGGCTGTGCGGCGGCGGACCCCGACGGGCTGGTGCCCGCCATGGAAGGCAGTGTGAAAGCCACCGCCGCGCCCGCTGCCGTCACTGTCGCCGCGATCGCGACAACCGTTCTGCGCTGCATTCGGTACTCCCCTCGCATCGCGGTGCCGTGGGGGCGGCACCGTGCTCATCGATACGAAGGGGAGCCCGGAACAGTTCAAAAAACGGTCAAACCTCGACCACAGTCGGCACGATCATCGGCCGGCGACGGTACGCGTCGTTCACCCAGCGACCGACCGTACGCCGTACGACCTGCTGCAACTGGTGGGTGTCCACGACGCCCTCCTCGGCCGAGCGGTGCAGGGCCGCGGTGAGCAAGGGAATCATCGGGCTGAATGCCTCGGGGTCCTCGGAGAAGCCCTTCGCCATGATCGTGGGCTCCCCCACGACCTTCCCGGTGACCGAATCGATCAACACGGTGGCCGAGATGAACCCGCCGTCGCCCAGTATCCGGCGCTCGGTCAGCAGCGACTCACTGACGTCACCCACAGCGAGGCCGTCGACGTACACATAGCGGTTCTTGACCCTGCCGACGTGCCGCGCGTGCCCCTCGACGAGGTCTACGACATCGCCGTCCTCACACAGCACAACGCGGTCCGGCGCAACCCCGGACTCGATGCCGAGCTGCGCGTGGGCCCGCAGATGCCGCCACTCTCCGTGCACGGGCATCAGGTTGCTCGGGCGTACGACGTTGAGCAGATAGAGCAGCTCGCCCGCCGGAGCGTGCCCGGAGACGTGCACCTTCGCGGTGTCCTTGTGCACCACCGTGGCACCGGCCCGGGCCAGCTGGTTGATCACCCGGTAGACACTCGTCTCGTTGCCGGGCACCAGCGAGCTTGCCAGCACCACCGTGTCGCCCGGGGCGATCGTGATGTGCCGGTGATCGCCGGTCGACATCCGGCCCAGCGCGCTCATCGGCTCGCCCTGCGACCCGGTCGACATGAACACGATCTCGTCCGGCGGCAGGTTCGTCGCCTCGTCCAGGCTGACCAGCAGGCCGTCCGGGATGTGCAGCAGACCGAGATCCCGGGCGATGCCCATGTTGCGGACCATCGACCGGCCGATCAGGGCGACCTTGCGCTCGTACTCGTACGCCGCGTCGAAGACCTGCTGCACGCGGTGCACGTGCGACGCGAAACTGGCGACGATGACCCGGCCGTGGGCCTTGCCGAAGATCGCGTTGAGGACCGGGCCGATGTCACGCTCGGGCGTGACGAAGCCGGGGATCTCCGCGTTGGTGGAGTCCGACAGCAGCAGGTCGACGCCCTCCATACCCAGCCGGGCGAACCCGGCGAGGTCGGTGATCCGGCCGTCGAGCGGCACCTGGTCCATCTTGAAGTCGCCGGTGTGCAGCACCAGGCCGGCGGGGGTCCGCACGGCCACGGCGAGAGCATCCGGGATCGAGTGGTTGACCGCGAAGAACTCCAGCTCGAACGGGCCCATCCGCTCGCGCTGGCCCTCACGCACCGTCAACGTGTACGGGTCCAGGCGGCGCTCGGCCAGCTTCGCCTCGACGAGCGCGAGGGTGAACTCGGAGCCGACGAGCGGAATGTCCGGCTTGTGAGCCAGCAGGTAGGGCACCGCGCCGATGTGGTCCTCGTGCCCGTGGGTGAGGACGATCGCCTGCACGGCGTCGAGGCGGTCCAGGATGGGGGTGAAGTCCGGCAGGATCAGATCCACGCCGGGTTGCTCCACGTCGGGGAAGAGGACCCCGCAGTCGACGACCAGCAGCTTGCCGTCGTACTCGTAAACGGTCATGTTCCGGCCGATGGCGCCGAGGCCGCCGAGCGGCATGACGCGCAGGGCGCCTTCCGGCAACGGCGGTGGCGGATCCAGCTCGGCGTGCGCTTGGCTCATGTACTTCTTTCCGGTTCTCAGAGGTCCACGCCGGCCGCTTTGGCGTCCTGGCGCAGTTGGTCCATTTCCGCGTCTGTGGCGTCGGCCAGCGGCAGCCGCACGGGGCCCGCGGGCAGCCCCAGGGCGCGCAGCCCGGCCTTGACGAGGATCGTGCCCTGGGTGCGGAAGATCCCGGTGTAGAGCGGCAGCATCTGCCGGTGCAACGCGAGCGCACCGGCGACGTCACCCCGCTCGTAAGCCAGAATCATCTCCTTCGTCCGCGGCCCCACAAAATGCGTCGACGTGCCGATCACCCCGGCCGCACCCACCGCCAGCAACGGCAGCGTGGCGGCATCCTCACCCGAATAGAAGGCGAGGTCGGTACGCCGCAGCACGTCGGACGTAGCCGCGATGTCACCCTTCGCGTCCTTCACCCCGACGATATTCGGATGCTCGGCCAGCCGCACCAAAGTCTCGGTAGCGATCGGCACACCCGACCGGTGCGGAATGTCGTAGAGCAGCACCGGCAGCCCGACGGAGTCCGCCACGGTGGTGAAATGCTTCAGAAGCCCGGACTGCGGCGGCTTGTTGTAGTAGGGCGTGACCACGAGCAACCCGTGAGCGCCGGCCTTCTCCGCCGAACGCGCCAACTCCACGGTGTGCGCGGTGTTGTTGGTCCCCACACCCGCCAGAATCTTCGCCCGATCGCCGACAGCCTCGCCGACGGCCCGCAGCAACTGCTCCTTCTCGGCATCGGTCGTGGTCGGCGACTCCCCACCCGTACCACTGATGACCAGCGCATCGTGACCCTGCTCGTCCACCAGCCACTTGGCGAGAACGGCCGCACCGTCCAGATCGATGGCGCCGTCCGGGGAGAACGGGGTGACCATGGCGGAGATCAGGCGGCCGAAGGGGTGCTGCGTCATGCCTTACAACTTATCCGACTAGCTGTTTTGGGGCCCGGTGGGCTTCGGGGGCGGGGATTGC
>NZ_BOQP01000048.1 GCF_018332715.1 Winogradskya consettensis
GCGGCCGGGCGAGACGGCGGCTCAGCAGGCGGTTGCGGGGAGCTTGCCAACCGGGACCGGTGACCTGCCGGGGGCCTTGGCCTTGCCGGCGATGACCGCGGCCAGGGCCTGCAGGGACAGCGGGCTGGAGGAATACGTGGCCAGCAGGGCCGGGGACTTGGCCTGGGTCAGGAGGTACGGCGTGTCCATGATGACCGTTACCGCCGCGTCGGGGCTGAGGTCGATGGTCTTGTCGCCGTAGCCGACGAGGTGGACGATCTTGCCGCCCGCGGCCTGGACCGTCATTCCCGCTTCCTGCAGTGCCTTGACCAGGGTGGCCCGGGCCGTCTCGCGGCCGTCGGAGGCGGTCACGGTGACAGGGCCGGTGATCAGCGGGCCGCCGCAGGCGCCACGCAGGAGGGTGATCGAGGCCGCATCGGCCGCACTGACCGCCTGGTGGTGGGCCGGTGAGTCGAGCGTGGTGAGGGCCGGCTGGGGCTTTGCCGCCTGGCGCTTCTTCAGAGTCAGGATGCGGGTGACCGCCTCGGTCAGGCGCGCGCGCTTCAGGCTGCCGTCCTGGAGCCCGGCCAGGATGCCGTCGCGGGCCGCGGTCAGGTCCGGCGGCATCAGGAGCATGTCGTTGCCCGCGTTGAGGGCCCGGACCGCCGCCTCGCCTGCGGGCCAC
Source organism: Winogradskya consettensis (assembly GCF_018332715.1). Taxonomy (GTDB): domain Bacteria; phylum Actinomycetota; class Actinomycetes; order Mycobacteriales; family Micromonosporaceae; genus Actinoplanes; species Actinoplanes consettensis. The sequence goes on from NZ_BOQP01000048.1 coordinate 665, forward strand.
TTCATGGCGGGGGCCATGTTCATCGCGTCGGTGATGGCGACGCCCTTGAAGCCGAGGTCCTTACGGAGCACGTCGGTCATGATCTTGTGGGAGAAGGTGGCGGCCACCCCCTTGTCCAGGGATTCGACGTCCAGGTGGCCGGACATCACGACGCCCGCGCCCGCGTCGATGCCGGACTCGAAGGGCGGGCGGTCCTGCTTCTTCCACTGATCGGCGGACTGCTTCACGATCGGGAGGTCGTCGTGGCTGTCGCCGGTGGTGTGGCCGTGGCCCGGGAAGTGCTTGAGCGCCGCGGTCACCCCGGCGCCCTCCAGTCCCTGCACCGCCGCCCGGGTCTGCGCGGCGTTGGTGGCCGGGTCGCCGCCGAACGCGCGGGAGCCGATGACCGCGTTGCCCTGCGGGCCCAGGGTGTCGGCGACCGGGGCGAAGTTGAGGTTGATCCCCATCGCGGCCAGCTCCTCGCCCGCGGCACCCCAGGCGGCCTTGGTGAGAGCGGGCTTGCCGGCGGCGCCGAACGCCATCGCCGCGGGCAGCAGCGTCACCCCGGTGCGGACCCGGGTGACCACGCCGTATTCCTGGTCGGTGCCGATCAGCAGCGGCGCGCCGCCGGGGAGCTGCCGGGCGGCGGTCTGCAGACCGTCGGTGAGGGCGCGGACCTGCTGCGGGTTGTCGACGTTGGTGGCCGGGTTGGTGGCGCCGGTCGGGTCGTCGGGGGCGAACGCGACGAGGATCAGGCCGCCCAGGTGGAACTTCGCGACCATCTCGGCGGGGGTGTCGACGCCGGCGATGCTCTGGTTGCCCGCGGCGGCGAGCTTGTCCACGGTGGTGGCGCCGTCACCATACGCATAGGGCATGAGAACTTGACCCGCCAGGTCGGCGTCGCTCATGGCGGCGACGGCGGCTGCGGGCTCCAGTGCAGCGGTGGGTGCGATGGCCGGGGGCGCTGAGCTGGGCGCGACGACCTGTGGCGGGGTGGGGGCAGGCTCATCGCTGCCACACGCCGCCAGAAGCAGCACCATCGCCAGGGGAACCACGGCCCTCGTCGTCATGGCCGCCATTGGATCAGCATCCGGCGATCAACGACAAACCGCCCTGTGGACAGAGCCGCATTGTGGACAAGTGTCAGCCCACGCGGGTCAGCCCACGCGGGTCAGCCCACGCGGGTCAGCCCACGCGGGTCAGCCCACGCGGGTCAGCCCACGCGGGTCAGCAGGGTGACCGGGGCGCCGTCGCCGGCGTAGCGGTAGGGCTCGAGCTCGGCGTCCCAGGCGGTGCCGAGCGCCTTGTCGAGGGCGTGCGACAGCGCCTCCGGAGCCCGGACGGACGCCATGATGGCGCGCAGCCGGTCCTCACCGATCTGGATGTCACCGGAGGCGCCGATCGTGCCGCGGAACAGCCCGCGACCCGGGACGTGCATGAAGCGTTCCCCGTCGACGCCGGGGCTGGGCTCCTCGGTGACCTCAAAACGGATCATGGGCCACTGCCGGAGGGCAGCAGCCAGCTCGGCGCCCGTCCCGGGCCGACCGGTCCAGCTGCATTCGGAGCGCCGCATGCCGGGGTCGACCGGCTGGGCACTCCAGTGCAGGGTGACCGGCGCGGTCAGGACGCGCGCGATCGCCCACTCGACGTGTTGGCTCACGGCGAGTGGGGTCGAGTGGACGTATACGACGCCACACGTTGGCACGGTGACCTCCCGGAGACCGAGGTGCGTCTTCCCCTACGACCTCGACCGCGGTTGATCGTGCTCCATGATGCCGGGTGGTGCGGATGGTGCGCCAGAGAAACCGCAATATCGACATCGGGAATGCCGTCGAGGCCCACCTGACCTAACGGACCTGGCCTGTCGGGCGACGCGGCCCGGCCGCGATCGTGTAAACTGGCTGCGGCATTTTCTGCCGACAACCGTTCTTCCCAAGGAGTACCGCCGTGGCAGGCAACACCTCAAAGACCGCCCGCGCATCCGTCCGCGCCGGACAAGCTGGCCAGGGTGGCGCCCTCAGCGTGCTCGGTGAGTTCAAGTACCTCATCCCGCTCGCCGACGGCCGCTTCGCGTACGTGCGCAACCTCACCAACGGCAAGACCAACCACCTCAGGACCGACTCGGACGCGTTCGTCGAGGAGATCCGCGGTCTGGCCGCCGCCGGGCACGGCGCCAAGATCCGCGCCGAGATCCAGGGCCTCGAGGCCGCCAACCCGAAGCACGACTGGGCGGCGACCGAGAAGCGCCTCGTCGACGCGGGCGTCTTCGAGGGCTGAGTGACCACGCGAAAAGGCGCTCCGGGGTTTCGTACCCTGAAGCGCCTTTTCGCATTTCCCGAAGAAGATCAGGTCAGCAGCTCGACCTGGCCGGTGTCGAGGTCGTAGACGGCACCGGCGATGCTCACCCGGCCGGCCGCGACCGCTTCCGGCACGCCGGTGACGTCGCGCATCCGCCGGACCGTGCGCGTGACGTGCGCCCGCATCGCCTTCGCGCCCACGTCGGGGTCGTCCAGCCCGAGGCCGTCGAGGGCGGGTGCGATCTCGTCCACGAGATAGCCCACGTCGCCGTCGGGCCGGGAATCCGTCCGCAACGCGCTGACGGTCGCGTCCACGGCCCCGCAGCGCACATGGCCCAGGACCACGATCAGCGGGACGTTGAGCGCCGAGACCGCGAAGCCGACCGAGCCGAGCACCGCCCGGTCCACCACGTGCCCGCCGGAGCGGATCACGCAGATGGAGCCGAAGGTCTGGTCGAAGATGGCCTCCAGGGGAACCCGGGAGTCGATGCAACCCAGCACGACCGCGTGGGGGAGCTGCCCGCCCGAGGCATGGGCCGCCGCGGCGACCTCATGGCCGTGGATGGGACGCCCGCTGACGAAGCGGCGGTTTCCCGCCACGAGCTCCGCCAGGGCGTCAGCCGGTCGAACGATCCGCCCGGACACCGCCGGCGCGGGTGTAGCTGCAGGTGAGGGGCCCGTCATGGGTTGATTGTCTACGAGCGGCCGCCGCTGAACAGCGGGTGCGATTCGAATCACTTTTTCGACGATCATGGGATGGCGTTCACAACTCGCAGGAGTGATGCTTATTACCCGCGGGTATGACGGGGCCGTGCGACACACGGAGGTGCCCATGCCTGAACGCTCGCAGTTCACCCTCTCCGACGGCGTCCGGTTACGCGTGGACACGTCGGGACCCGTGGATGCCCCGGTGACCGTCGTCTTCCTGCACGGGTGGTGCCTCGACCGGCGTACCTGGCACTACCAGCGGGCGGCGCTGCGTGGCACCGGGACCAGGGTGATCAGTTACGACGCGCGCGGTCACGGGCGTTCCGGCAGCATGGACCTGCGATCGGCCACGCTGGAGCGGCTCGGTGCCGACCTGGCCGAGGTGCTCGACGCGTACGCGCCGCAGGGCCCGATCGTGCTCGCCGGCCACTCGCTCGGCGGCATGACGATCATGGAGTATGCCGACTCGCACCCCGCCGATTTCGCCGCCCGGGTCGCGGGCCTGCTCTTCGTGTCCACGACGGCCGAGGGCGCCACGCACACCTGCTATGGCCTGCCCTCGCAGCTCACACCCGTGCTGCGGATGGCCGAGCAGACCGGCGCCGGCGTGCTGGCCCGGCTCGGCGACTGTCGGCCGCACCGGGTGATCAAGCCCGCGCTGCAGCCGGTGGTGCGCTGGCTGCTGTTCGGCGACGAGTACGAGCCCGCCGACCTGACCGCCACCATGTCCGCGTTCAACCGGGCGTCGATGCGGGCGATCGGCGGTTTCCGGGCCTCGGTCGGCGCCCAGCAGCGGCTCGACACGCTGGCCGCGCTCGGGAACATCCCGGCCGCCGCACTCGTTGGAGACCGCGACAGACTGACACCGCCCGCCTGCGCGGAGTCGATCGCCGACGCACTGCCCGGCACCGAACTCGCCGTCTACCCCGGCGCCGGTCACATGCTGATGCTCGAACGACCACATGAAGTGACCGCCGCTCTGCGTACGGTGCTCGCCAAGGCCGTCCGGCAGCAACGGCAGGGATACAGCCGGGCCGCTTGAGCGTGCCGCCGTCGACGGCGGCACCCCGGCAGGAGTAAGTTCGATTGCCCCCTTCGTACAGGTGGACGCCGGGGGCGTTCATCAGATCCACGGCCAGATCAGATCCACCAGCGGGGAGCATGACCGACTTGAGCGACGCCCACGTCCTGCAGCAGGAGATCGCCGTCGAGCAGGAGCACGTCGACACGGTTTACACCCGTCTCGCCGAGCTCCGCCGCGAGGCGTCCCTCGCCGAGAAAGAGGGCTACCAGCTCGCCGGCGTCGGTACGTTCGGCGCCCTGGTCGAGCGCGACGCGATGGTCTTCCACGCGGCGCGCCGCCGGCACGCCCTCGACACCGAATACGAAGGCCTGGTCTTCGGCCGCCTCGACATGAACGGCGGCGCCCGGCACTACGTCGGCCGCATGGGCATCCGTGACGCGGAGTCCCAGTCGCTGGTCGTCGACTGGCGGGCGCCGGCCGCCGCCGCCTTCTACCGCGCCACCCCCGCCGAGCCGCAGGGAGTGGTGCGGCGGCGGATGATCCAGTCGAGCCGGGAGAGGGTCACCGGCATCGAGGACGACCTGCTCGACCCGGAGGCGGCCCCCGACGACATGAAGGTGGTCGGCGACGGCGCGCTGCTGGCCAGCCTCTCCAAGGCCACCGGCCGCGGCATGCGCGACATCGTCGCCACCATCCAGCGCGAGCAGGACGAGGCGATCCGCTCCCCCGCGAGCGGCGTGACGATCGTCACCGGCGGCCCCGGCACGGGCAAGACCGCCGTCGCGCTGCATCGCGCGGCCTACCTGCTCTACGCCGACCGCAACCGCTTCGCCGGCGGCGGCATCCTGGTCGTCGGCCCGTCCGGCGTCTTCGTCAACTACATCGCCACGGTGCTGCCGTCGCTCGGCGAGGACACCGCCACGCTGCGGTCCCTCGGCTCGCTCGTGCCCGGTTACAACGCGACCCGGGTCGACCCGACCGACGTCGCGGCGGTGAAGGGCTCCTTGCGGATGCGCCGGGTCCTCGAGCGCGCCTCCCACGACGCGGTGCCCGACGCCCCCACCGAGCTGCGGCTGCTCTACCGCGGCGCGCTCCTGCGCCTCGACGCGGCCGAGCTGGAGAAGGTCCGGCGCAAAGCACTGAACAAGGGCGCCCGGCGCAACGAGATGCGGGGCGTCGGCTTCGACCGGCTCTTCGACGCGCTCTGGGCACAGGCCAAGGGCTCGGTGCGCAACCTGCCCGAGAAGCAGGAATTCGAGTCCGAGCTCGCCGACCGCACGGACTTCCGCGAGTTCCTCAAGCTCTGGTGGCCCCGCTTCACCCCGATGCGGGTGCTGCGGTGGATGGCAGACCCGGGGCGGCTCCGGGCGTACACCAATGGCCTGCTCTCGAAGGAGGAGATCAAACTCCTCCAGGGCTCGTTCGACGGGCTGGACCGGCACGGCCCCACGATCGCCGACGTTGCCCTGCTCGACGAGCTCGACGAGCTGATGGGCCGCCCGCGCAAGGCACCGGCCCGCAAGACCGGCGGCCAGTTCCACGTGCGCGACGGCGTCCAGGAAGTCAGCATGTCCATCGAACGCCAGAACGCCTCCCGCCCCAAGGCGGAACGCGAGGACGACTACCGCGACTATGCCCACGTCGTCGTGGACGAGGCCCAGGACGTCTCCCCGCTGCAGTGGCGCATGATCGGCCGCCGCGGCCAGTACGCCTCCTGGACCATCGTCGGAGACCCCGCCCAGACCGCCTGGCCGGGCGACACCAGCGAGCTCGACGCGGCCCGCGACCGCGCCCTCAACTCCCGCAAGCGCCAGACCTACGAGCTGACCACCAACTACCGCAACTCATCGGAGATCTTCGCGGTCGCCGCCCGCGTGATCAAGAAACTCATGCCCGACCTGCGCCTGCCCCGAGCCGTCCGCAGCACCGGCGTCGAACCGATCGAGCACATGGTCGCGCAGTCCGAGCTCCCCAAGGTCATCCGCGACGCGGTCGAGAAACACCTGGCCGACGTGGACGGCACCATCGGCGTGATCACGCCGGTCCCGCGCCGCGACGAGATGGCCGGCTGGGTGGCCGGCCTGCCCGAACGCGTCCAGGTGGTCACGGCTCTCGAGGCGAAGGGCATGGAGTATGACGCGGTCGTCCTGGCCGAGCCGGCTGAGATCGCCACGGACGCCAGCGGGGTGCGCACGCTTTACGTCGCTTTGTCCCGAGCCACGCAGCGATTGACAACTGTCGCCAGCAAGGTCTGGTAACCCGTAGAGACAAGATCAAGGACTGGTCGTAGCTCGGTGGGTGGTGCGGACCGCTGCTCACGCCGAGGTCGGGCCCGGCAACCCCAGGCGCCTTGCGGCGCCAGAACGGGGTTACCGGGCCCTCGGCCTGCGTAAGTGGTCACCCACCGAAGATCAACCCCTTACCCGAAGGTCGGGCAGGGGACGACGACTCACGGACGCGGCACGCCGACGGCCGTGTAGGGCGTGGTCGGGGTCGGGGGTGTGGTGAAGCGGGCGTTCGGGAGGTAGAAGCGCTTGCCGTATTCGGCGATCGTTGTCGGGACGTCGAAGGCGGGGCTGGTGGTGCGGCTGAGGACCGTACCCTCCGTGGCCCGGTTGTTGAGTTTGATCGTGGTGATGACGTTGTCGCGGTTCTGGACGACGTAGAGAGTGGAGCCGCGCAGCCAGAGGCCGTCGCCGTTGAGGACGTTGTCGCCGCCGAGGTCGATCTCGGTGGTCCGGCCCGCGTACGACGTGTTGAAGAGTTTTCCGGTGTTGGACTGCACGACGATGAGGCCGCGCCCGTCCGGGGTGGCCGTGATGCCGTTGGCGTTGTTGCCGGTCGTGTAGACCAGGTCACCGGTGATCGGGACCCGCACAGGCTCCGCGGGGAGCTTCCCGTGCCGGCCGAGCGGGAGCTTGAACAGCACCGGGTTGGCCGAGTCGGTGTACCAGGCCGCACCCCCGGTGAGCACGACGTCGTTGATGAACGCGGCCCCCGTCTGCAGCTGGTACGTCTTGAGCACCGAACCGGTCGCCGCGTTCAGCACCCGGGCGTTGCCTCCGGATCCGCCGGCGACGAACAGGCGGCCCCTGCCGTCCAGCTTGAGCCCGAGCGACGGCGTGCCGGGCCCCTCGCTGATGACCTTGCCTTTGCCGGTTCGCAGGCTGACCCGGTAGATGTCACCGTCGACCCGGGAGCCGAAGTACGCGTACGGGAGCTTGCCGATCGCGATGCCCTCGGGCTGGAACCCGTCGGGCAGGGCGAGCACCACCGGCTCGGAGCCGTAACCGGCGGGAGCGGCACTCGCAGGGGCGGCCGGTGCGGTGGCGGTCACTGCCAGCGCGGTCAGGGCGGCGATCGCGAAAATGCGTCTGGACACGGATGAATCCCTCCAGGCGGGGTCAAGTTGTCGACAGTACGTACCCCGATGAACACGCCCTGGTTCAGATTGCACACATAGCAATGTGAACATATATTGGCCAAGGCGATCAGCCACGACGGAAGGTGGGCGCATGGGAGCCGGGCACGACCACGGCGGTCAGGCGATGCGCGCCGGTGAGCGACACCGGTCGCGGCTCTGGTGGGCCGCGGGGCTGCTGGCCGCGTTCATGCTGGTCGAGGCGGTCGCCGCGATCATGACGGGCTCGCTGGCACTGCTCTCCGACGCCGGGCACATGTTCACCGACGTGCTGGGCATCGCGATGGCGCTCGCCGCGATCCACGCCGCCGGCCGCGCGGCCACCGACTCACAACGCACGTTCGGGCTCTACCGGCTCGAGGTGCTCGCCGCGCTGGCCAACGCCGTGCTGCTGACCGGCGTCGCGATCTACGTGCTGATCGAGGCGGTGCAGCGGTTCACCGATCCGCAGGACGTCCCCGCCGGCTCGATGCTGCTCGTGGCCGCCGGTGGCCTGGTCATCAACCTGATCGCGTTCGCGCTGCTCCGCTCGGGTGCCCAGGAGAGCCTCAACGTGCGCGGGGCCTACCTCGAGGTGGTCGGTGACCTGCTCGGCTCGGTCGGCGTGATCGTCGCGGCCGGGATCATCGCACTCACCGGCTGGTCCTACGCCGACCCGATCGTCGCCGTGGTCGTGGCGCTGATGATCCTGCCCCGCACGTTCGCGCTCGGCCGCTCGGCGGTGCGCATCCTGGTCCAGGCAGCCCCGGAGCACCTCGACATCACCGTGGTCCGCGACCGGCTGGCCGCCGTCCCGGGCGTCTGCGACGTGCACGACCTGCACGTCTGGACGCTGACCTCGGGCATGGACGTGGCCTCCGCGCACCTGAGCCTCGAAACCGACGCCGAGCTCGGCAAGGTCCTTTCCAGCGCCCGCGAGGCGCTGCACCATGACTTCCACATCGATCACGCCACGCTGCAGGTGGAGCCGGTCGGCGCCGGCGGCCGCGAGTGCACGCCCGTCGGCTGGTGAGTCTCCGGAAAACCCCGGCCCTGCAACCCGGCGTACCTACCGTGGGTGGTTAGTCAACCGCGGAGGGAAACCATGAGTCAGACCGTCATCCATCAGCCCCGCGTGGTCTGGGACGGCGCGCGGGCGTTCGTCCGGGCCGCCAACGGATCCGGCTACGACGCCTTCTCCGCCACGGTGCTCAGCCGCCTCGGCAGCGGGTACTACGGCGAGCTCGCCAACACCCGCCAGCGCCTGCAGCACGCCTCCATCGAGAGCAGCGACAACGACCGCTTCACCGTGGACGTGGAGGCCAGCCGTTGGCGCGTACGGCTGGATGAGCTGATCCGCAACCGCCCCGACCTGATCCCCGTGATCCAGGAACTGACCACCACTGTCTGACCCTTTGGTCGATACTGGGGCCATGGGTAACAAAGGGGTCATGGTGTTCGTGCCTGCGCCCCAGCTCACCGTGACCATCGAGCAGCAGCACGACAAAGCGGAACTGCACGTGCATCCGGGCGGCCAGGGCGTCTGGCAGGCCCGGATGATCACGTTGCTGGGCGCCCAGGTCACGCTCTGCGCGGCCGCCGGCGGCGAGGTCGGCCGGGTGCTGGAGCCGCTGCTCAAGTTTCACGGCGTGACCCTCAAGACCATCAAACGCGACCACGGCACCGGCTGGTACGTCCACGACCGGCGCAGCGGCAAACGCGAGGAGCTGGCCGAGGATCCCGGTCAGCCGCTGTCCCGGCACGAGATGGACGAGCTCTACAGCCTCGCGCTCGCCGAGGGCCTGCGCGCCGGCATCGCCGTCCTGAGCGGCCCGGCCCACCCGTCCGTCGTCCCCGCCGAGGTCTACCGCCGGCTCGCGACCGACCTGGGCGCCAACGGGTGCAAAGTCATCATCGACCTGTCCGCGGCACACCTGTCCGCCGCGCTGGAGGCACGCCCCTACGTGGTCAAGGTCAGCCACGAGGAGCTGATCCGCGACGGCATGGTCAAGGACGGCTCCACCGCGGCCCTGCTCAAGGCGCTGCACAAGCTGCACGCCGACGGTGCCGAGATGGCCCTGGTCTCCCGCGGCGACGAAGGCGCACTCGCCCTGATCGACGACCGGGTCTACGAGGTCGACATGCCCCGGATGATCGCCGCCGAGTCCCGCGGCGCCGGCGACTCCATGACGGCGGGCGTCGCGGCAGTCCTGGCCCAGGGTGGCACGCTGTGTGACGCTGTGCGTACGGGTGCCGCCGCGGGGGCCCTCAACGTCACCCGCCACGGCCTGGGCACGGGCCGCGTCGACGCCGTCCAGGTCCTCACCGAACGGGTCCGGCTCACCCCCGTCGACACCAAAGTCCCGGCGTGACCCTAAGGAGATTCAGCGGTGACCCCTCGGATCCTGATCACCAACGATGACGGCATCGACGCCCCGGGGATCAGATGGCTGGCCCGCGCGGTCGCGCGCCAGGGCTTCGACATCGTGGTGGCGGCCCCGCTGACCGAGGCGAGCGGCACCAGCGCGGCCATCACCGCGGTGGAGCAGCACGGCAAGATCGTCGTGCAGACCCGCGAACTGCCCGGCGTGAAGAACGTCCCCGCGTACGGCGTGGCCGCGTCCCCGGCGTTCATCGTCCTGCTCGCCCTGCGGGGAGCCTTCGGCGAACCCCCGGAACTCGTCCTCTCCGGCATCAACCGGGGCGCCAACGCCGGCGCGGCGGTGATCCACTCCGGCACGGTCGGCGCCACGATGACCGCCTCGCACGCCGGCCTGCACGGGCTGGCGGTCTCCCTGGACGTGCTGTCACCCGCCAACGGCAGCGTGAGCAGCGGCGGCCAGGCCATCGCCGACCTGGAAAAAGCCGACGACGAGAAACGCCACTGGACCAGCGCCGCGGAGCTGGCAGTGAAGCTCCTGCCCACCCTGACCCACACCCCGCCCGGCACGATCCTCAACCTGAACGTGCCCGACCTGCACGTCGACGGGATCCGCGGCCTGCGCCGGGCCCGGCTGGCGCGCTTCGGCCAGGTGCAGATGAGCATCGCCGAGGCCGGCGAGGGCTATGTCCGCACAGCGGTCCAGGCCGCCGACGAGCCCCTGGAGGACGGCACGGACCTCGCCGCCCTGGCCGAAGGGTTCGCGGTGGTCACGCCGATCCGCGCGCCGGGCGAGGCCACGGACGTGAAGATCAACCTCGAGAACATCGTCTTCCAGACCCCGGCCATCTGAGCCCCGTCAGTTGATGCTCGGTGCCGGTGGGCGCACCTGGATCTGACGGAGCCGGAGCGCGACCTCCGCGCTCGGCGGGCGATCCTCCGGCCTCTTCGCCATGCAGGCCCGGACCAGGTCCCGCAACTCCGGCGGCAGCCCGACCACGGCCAGCACCGGCGTCGGCGCGAGCTGCCCGGCCCGCCCAGCCGCCATGATCATCGCGGCGACATGCGGAGGGTACGGCGAGCGGCCCGTCAGCATCTCGTACAGCACCACACCGAGCGAGTAGACATCCTCCGCGGGGTCTGCCGACCGCGTCCGTGGATGAGCCAGCACCCTCGCCCCGGCCCCACCGTCCGGCCTGGCTCCAGCTCCCGCGAAGTCCGTCCGCACCGGGCCCTCGGGGGGTGTGGCCAGGCCGAAGTCGATGATTTTCGGGCCGGTTGGGGTGAGCATGACATTGCGGGTGGTCAGGTCGCGGTGGACGATGCCGGCTTCGTGGGCGACGGCGAGGACGTCGGCGATCAGGGCGGCGGCGTGGGCTGCTTCGGGCCAGTCGAGGCGGCTGTGGGTGAGCCGGTCGGCCAGGGGGATGCCGTTGAGGAGCTCGAGCGCCAGGTATGGGGCCGTGCTGCCGTCCGGGAGGGGCGCGTCGCCGTATTCGTAGACGCGGGGGACGCCCGGGTGGCGGAGCCGGTCGGTGATCAGCGCTTCGCGGCGGGCGGTTTCGCGGGGGCGGGGGTCGTCACCGTGCGCGGCGGCCAGGAGCTTGACCGCGAGGAGGCGGCCGAAGCGGACGTCGACGGCTCGGTAGACCGTGGAGACGCCGCCCTGGCCGGCCACGCCGAGCAGCACGTAGCGCTCCAGGAGAGTGGTGCCCATCGCGAGTCTCGCCACGCACCGGAGTGTTCCTCAGCGGGCCGGAAAGCGACAAGCAGCTCTTTCGGACGACTCAACCCCGCATCACGCGCGGTCAGGTGAACATGACCACAGGTCCGCCCGGGCGGTGCGGAACGCGGTTTTGGTCCGGTTTGAGCCGGTGAGCCGATTCGCCGGCGGCGGGTCGGGGTGAGACCCGCCACGATGATCCTGGTTTGCGCCGACGGCGGGGCTGATTGTGCACGGCGGGCGCGCGGCCGGGCGTACCTGAAGAGTGAAAGGCCGCGACCCACCTGGGCCGCGGCCGGATCGATCAGAGTGAGAGATCGATCAGGGTACGAGGGTGCGATGCGCAGGATCGCCGCAGTCGGTGCACGGCTCCGGCGCACCGAACAGGCCCAGCAGGCCCGTCACCCACAGCTGGCGGTGCGCGAACCGGCTCGGCCGCGTGACCACCAGCTTGACCCCGCTCACGCTGGCCATCTGAAATGCCGCCACCAGGGCGGAGATTCCCACGGAGTCGATGAACGAGACGCCGTGCATGTCGAGTTCGATGCGGTCCGGGGTTGCCGCGGCCAGGTGCTCCGCGACGGCTTCCTTGATCTCGTACGCGTTCTCGACGTCGATCTCACCCACGGGTGAGATCTCCACCACGCCGGTGGTCCTCGTCGACGTCGTTATCGACAGCGTCACGCCCTACCTCCACCCGCTCGGGTCACCCCCGAGCGTCTTCTCCTGGGTTCGAAAGGGCCCCGACCTGCGGAAACCTTTCGCCGGGGGCGGCGTTGACTACCCCCGTCGGGTCCGGTGAAACTGCCCCGGACACTAATGCTCGAACCTGGCAGGTGGCTGTGTGCCACCCGTGAACCGGAGCAAGCGTACCCAGTGACGTCCACCGGTTTCCGGCCTGAGGCACGTCCACATCTGACGGGTGCCCGACGTAACGTCACGTTTGCGATTCGGCCGCGATGGGCAGGAGACCTGTGGATGACCTAGCGCCGGCACCGGCGAACGCAGGAGGTACAAGACGATGTTCTCTCGCAAGAGCACTGCCGAGCGCACCACCGCCCAGGCATGGGACTACCTGTCGACCGCGATGACCGCGGCCGGCGAGAGCGTCAAGGGCGCTGGACTGCACTCCGTCGACGTGGCGGGGACGAAGACGTCCGAGCTGGCCGACGCGGCGTCCAAGCACTCGCACAAGCTGGCCGGCAAGGCCGCCAAGCACTCCGACCGGCTGGCGGCGAAGGCCTCCAAGCAGTCCCAGCGCCTCGCCGACAAGGGTTACAAACTTGCCGACAGGGCGAGCACCAAGGGCTCCAAGCTCGCCGACAAGGCGAGCTCCAAGGGCTCGGAGCTCGCCGACAGGGCGACGACCCAGGGCTACAAGCTCTCCGGCAAGGCCGGCGCCAAGGTCAACGCGGCGACCGACGAGGCCTGGTCGCGGGCCAACCTCGCCGCGAACGCCCTCGCGGGCCGCAAGCCGGGCCTGCCCTGGGGCCTGATCATCGGCGCCAGCCTGATCGGTGTGGCCGCGGGCTGGCTGGCCGCCGCGACGGTGCGCGCCGCCGCCGAACGTCAGGCCGAGAACGAGGAGCTGGAGCTGGCGGAGACGGCGATCGTCGTCACGCCGACCTACGACAACTGACCTTCCGCTTCCGAGCGGGTGCCGGGTTTCCGGTGCCCGCTTTTGTCGTACCCCAGGCCTAGCGTGAGTGGCCTGGAAGCTGTCTTCTTCGCCAAGCCGGCCTCGTACCGCCGCGCTCCCGTGCATCGGGTGACGAGCGCCAAACGCTCCGAAACCCGGGACCGGCGGCTGACTCAATTGATCACCGACTCGGCGGCGTCGCGTACGGTGCCACCGTTGACCCGCCGATAGTGCGCTGGCTCACTCTTTCGGGGTGGCGGGCTGAGGTGGGAGCGGTGGGGATGGCGGTTCACCAGGGGATGATTGGACGTCACCCGGGAGGGGTACGGATTGTTCTTCGGTGTGCCCGATCCGCAACGCACCGACCTCGCCGTGGAGGGCAGGGAATCTGTATCGTGGTGCGCGGTTCGGAGGTAGGCAGGTTCATGGTCCGGTCGTGGCGACACCCGAGTAGATAAGGTCCTGCTGGTGCTCAGTTCGGGAAGTCTCCTGGACAACCGCTACCGGTTGGACGATCGCATCGCCACCGGTGGCATGGGTGACGTGTGGCGTGGCACCGATGTGGTGCTGGGCCGGACGATCGCCGTCAAGGTGCTGCGCACCGCGATGCTCACCGACCCCGAGTTCGCCGCCCGGTTCTACGGCGAGGCCCGGATGATGGCAGCGTTCCGGCACCCGGGCGTTGTCGAGGTCTACGACTACAGCGCCGGCAACGAGGGCGACGAGGAGCAGTGCGCCTACCTCGTCATGGCATTCGTGGACGGCGATCCACTGTCGGCCCGGCTGAAGGACCAGGGACGGATCGGGGTCGCCGAGACGATGTCGGTCGTCGCCCAGGCCGCCGAGGCCCTGCACGCCGCGCATGAGAACGGCACCGTGCACCGCGACGTCAAGCCCGGCAACCTCATCGTCAAGCCGAACGGCACGGTGATCCTGGTCGACTTCGGCGTGGCGCGTTCCGCCGCCGTGACCAGCGTGACCGGCCTGAACGCCATCGTCGGCACCGCCCTCTACATGGCCCCCGAGCAGGTCGCCAAGGGCAACGTCTCCCCCGCCACCGACATCTACGCGCTCGGCGCGGTCGCCTACCACTGCATCTCGGGTGTCCCGCCCTTCGACGGCGACAACGCGCTCCAGGTCGCACTGCGTCACCTCGAGGACGACCCGGAGCCGCTGCCCGACAGCCTGGCCCCGCAGGCCGTCCGCGAGCTGATCAGCCGCGCGATGGCCAAGAACCCCGCCGACCGCTTCCAGAGCGCCGCCGAGTTCGCCGAGGCCGCCCTGGCCGCTTCCGGTGCCCTCGACTGGCGCGCACAGACCGGCACCCGGACCGCCCTGGTCCGCCCCTCGGCCGCTCACACGGCCCTCGGCGGCGCACCCTCAACCGGCGCCTACGCCAACGTGCCCTACTCGACCGGCGCCCGGCTCGACCCGCGCTCGTCCCTGCACGGCCAGCCGCTCCCCAGCCAGTCGATGCACGGCCAGTCGATGTCCGGCACCTCCCTCACCAGGCCCATGAGCCCGGCCGGCCCCCGCGGCCCACTGCCCTCCCAGCGCAACCTCTTGGAAGCCGCCCCGCCGCAGCTCGCCCCGTCCCGGCCGCAGCAGACGAAAAGCCAGGTCGCCGTCCTCATCACGGTGATCGTCCTCTTCCTCGTCGCGATCGGCCTCGGCGTCGCCATCTGGAAATCCACGGGCAGCGACGCCGGCGAGCGCAAGACCCCCGGAATCGGCACCGTCCCGTCCCAGACGGACGCCACCGAGGAAACCGAGGACGACCCCACCGAGCCGACCGAAACCGAACAGACCGAGGCCCCCGCCAAGCCCAACAACCCGGCCCCGCTCCCCAGCCTCACCAGCAAGGCACCCCCGTCGTCCTCCCCCACCCCCACGGAACCCACCTCCGCCACCCCGACGACAACAAAAACCACCCCGCCGACGAGCAAGCCCACCAGCAAGCCGCCGACGGACCCCACCACCACTCCCCCGGACGAGGGCACCCCACCCCCGGAAGACCCCACCGACCCCGCCGCCGCCGGAGCCTGACCCCGCTGGCCGGTTCGCTGACCCCGGTGGTTGGCAGGCCGACCCCCATGGTCGTCTCGCCTGGCAGAGTTTGCTGACCTCGGTAGTTCGCTGACCTGGGCTTGACCGGCCCGAGCGGTCGGCAAAGCCCGAGCAATCCGCTGGCCCGAGCAATCCGCTGGCCCGAGCAGTCAGCAAGCCCAAGCGGTCGGCAGGCCTGGGCCACGGCTGGGGCCCGGGCGACTGTCGACCATCGCGCATCGCGCATCGCGAGCAGCACACCGGCGGCCAGCCTGAGCAACGGGCGGCCTCGCGCAGCGCGAGCAGCACTCCGGCGGCCGGCCTGAGCGACGGCCGGGTGCGTTCGCCGGCTACCGCCGAACGCACGCCGGGCAAGGGACAGGTCGGCGAACTCTCGGCTGGGCAGCAACCAGAGACCCTCCACCCGCAACCACCGGGCGGGTGACCAGAAACGGGCGAAGAGCGAGCAGCGGTTCAGTTTGCCGCCTCAGCGGCTGAAGACGAAGCCGTACTTCGCTCGGGTGATGTCAGGGTGAGGCGGCACTTCGCTTGGGTGGCGTCAGGTGAAGCTACCGACGCCGCACTTCGCCCGGGTGGCATGAGGGTGAAGCGGCCGATTTCCCCACCGGCCATGACCAGCGCCGGGACCCTGTTCTGCGTACTTCGATTACCGCGACCGGCGGCAGAACCGTTTCGGGCGGAACGGGTTGTCAGACGTTTATGGCGGCGGCAGGAATGTCAGACGTTATCGGGCGGGCAGCCCCGCGTGCCGATCTGCCTGCCCGATGCCCGCAGCTCAATGCCGGCTCAAGCCTGCCCCAAGCTTGGGTGTGACGCGGTTGCGACGCCTCAGGATCGGATTTCCGCTACCGATACGGGTCGGGCGAGAAAGCAAAGGACCAGGCGGGAGAAAGTATGCAACTCAGCAGGACCCATGTCGCCACCGTTGCCGGTGTTCTGCTGGGATTCGCGCTCACGTCCACCATGGTCGTGCGGACCACCCAGGCGGTCATCACCAGTTCCACCGCGACGCAGTCGAACACCTGGACCACCGGCGGCGCCGCGATCAGCAACGATGGTGCCATTTCGGCGAGTGCGGTGTTCAGTCAGGCCAATGACAGTCTGCTGGCCGGCGGGCAGACCGTCACCAAGTGCATCGCGGTGAAGTACACCGGTAATTCGGCGGCGCAGATCAAACTTTACGGGAGCAGCATCTCCGGCGGGCTGTCGAGCTATCTCGATCTGAAGATCGAGACCGGCACGGGTACGGCGAACGACTGCACCAACTTTGTCAGCGGCGGCACGCTCTTCAGCAGCGGTACGGTCGCGAGTTTCGGGTCGGCGAACAACAGCTACGCCAATGGGCTGGGTTCGTGGAATGCGACGCTGAACAATTCGCTGACGTACAAGTTCTCGGTGACCGTGCAGAATGTCGCCGGTGCGCAGAACGGTAACGCGTCCGCGGTGTTCAACTGGGAGGCCCAGGCGTCGTGACGTGGCCGGGGGTCGTCGGGCGGGGGCTGCTCGTCATGGTCGTCACCACCGTTCTCACGCTCACGGCGTGGACGGTGGTGCCGTTGCTGTGGGGCTGGCAGGCGTACACGGTGACCTCGGGTTCGATGGCTCCGCTGGTCCGGCCGGGTGATGTGGTGCTGGCTTCGCCGGGCATCGGCGCCGGTCCGAAGGTGGGGCAGGTCGTGGTGATCGCGCCGGCGACGGCCGGGGGTCAGCCGGTCACGCACCGGATCGTCGAGCGGCTGCCGGACGGCCGTTTCCGCACCCGCGGTGACGCGAACGCCCAGGCTGACTCGCGCCTCGTCGCCAAGGACCAGCTGATCGGGCTCGGTCGCGTCGTGGTTCCGCTGGCCGGTCTGGTACGCCTCCACGGCGGCCGCGTCGCGCCCGCCCTCGCCGGCCTGGCCGTCATCGTGTTCGCCCTGACCCGCCGCCGCAGACCCCGCCCACCGACCGCCGGCCAGCCCCGCCGCACCGCCACCGAACCCCGCCGCGCCACCAGCAAGACCCGCCGCGCCGCCGTCGGACCCAGCCGCGCCGCCGTCCACAGCGACGATCCGCCGGCTCAGGGCGGCCCATCGGCTCAGGGCGGCCCGGCAGTTGAGGACCGGCCGGTCGAGAAAGGCGATTCCTCCCAGCAGTTGAGAGGCAGAAGGAAGCGCGTCAACGCGCATGCCACCAAGCGGAAACGGCCGCGCGGAGCCGTGCGAAAGCGCCGGGGAACGCGCAGGCGGAACCGCCCTCGTGCAGGCGTGGCGCTCCTGGCCGTGCTCGGATTTGTTGTCATTACCAGTCTTGCCCGCCCGGGTACCGGCGCCGTCTATTCCGCGATCAGCCCGACCCAGGCGAACGCATGGAAGTCGAGTTACTTCTACACGGCGGCCGTCAAAGCGTCCGCCCCCGTCTCGTACTGGCGGATGGGCGGCGCCAGCACCACGTCGGTCGCCGACGAGATGGGCACCGTTCCGCTCGCTCTCTACGGAACCCCGGTCGTGGGTGCGGCCGGTGCGGTGAGCGTCGACCCCAATACCGCGACCAAATTCAAGAATGGCACCGGCCGTTCGTACGCGGGGGTCACCAGCGCCGCGCATTCGATCTCCGGACCGATGACGGTCGCGGCCTGGACGGACGGTATCGCGAACACGAACTGGCGCCTGGTCTTCAAGGGTGGCCCGGGCACCAACAAGCTCAACTATCTGCTCTCCTGGAGCAGCGATTCCGGCGTGGACATGCGTTTCCTCGTCGATGCCGGCGGCGTCCGGCAGGAGGTCAAGTCGAAATGGCCGACGACCGGCGGCTACCACTTCGTGGTGGGGGTCTATGACGGCACGGCGGCGAAGCTCTACATCGACGGCGTCATGACCGCGACCAAGGCCGCCGGCGGCACCCTGGCGGTCGACACGACGCTGCCGCTGACCGTGTCGGAGGACAACGCCTCCACCGGCCTGAACGGCTCCGTCGACGAGGTCGCGATCTGGAGCAGGGCCCTGACCGACACCCAGATCAGCACGTTCTACGCGTTGGCCCGGCAATAGCACGCAAAGGCATTCACTCAGGTCGGCCGAATATCGGCCGATGCAGTTGTTCTCGGCGCGGAGTTGCACCCCTGCCGCTACCGGAAAGGCCCCCCGAATGACGACGCAGATTCCGTACGGCTCCGAGAACGCCGACTATCCGTCGTTCGCCGCGGGGCACGCACAGTATCCGCCGGCCGGTTACGAGCACCCGATCGAGCCGCAGCCCGGCTACGCGCAGCCGCTCTACCCTCAGGAGGGCGGGGCCGCGTTCCCGCAGCCCACGCCGTACCCGCAGCCTCCGGCCTTTCCGCAGCCCCCGGCCCACCCGCAGCCCTCGGCCTTCCCGCAACCCTCGGCCTACCCCCAGCACCCCGCCCAGCAGAGCCCCGCAGCCCACACCCAGGCGCCCCACCCGCCTGCGCCCCAGAACTATGCGACTCCGGGTTACCCGGCGGATCAGACTTACGCGAACCAGCCCTATCCCACGAGCCAACAGGATCAGGACCAGCTGGTAGCAGCCCAGCAAGCCGCCGCCCAGCGAGCGATGGCCCAGGCCCAGACCGCCCAGCAGCAGCCCCCGGCGCAGCAGAGTTACACGCCGCAGGGCGTCTACCCGACAAATCCCCCCTGGGCGCCCACCGCGGCCGGCGGGGAAGCGGAACCCGGCTCCGCGTACGACAGCCAGGTCCCGGTTGTGGGTGGGCTGCTCGTTCCCTATCCGGAAGCGATGCGCAACGCGGCCAAGGCGCAGCCCCCGGCCCTCTGGCCGGTGGCGGTCCTGACCTTCTTCTTCAGTCTGGCCGGCGTGGTGTCGGCGGCCCGCCGGGCCAACCGGGCCCAGCGCGGCGGCAACAGCGGCGCCCCCTACTGGATCGCCTGGGCGGTGTCCCTGGTCGCCGGTTCGTTCGTCTGGTTCGTCATCTCGCTGACCGTGATCCAACCGGCGGTGACGGATTTCCTGGAGTCGCGGGCGCAGAGTGCGGTCGAGAACCAGGTGCTGCACGACGGGCAGCTGGCGAAGGCGAACATCACCGCGACGAAGGCGGAGTGCAACGCGGCGTCGGAGCGGCGGGCTGACGGCACCCGCGACTACCTGTGCAATCTGACGCTCAATGACGGCAAGACCGGGCAGGTCACGGTGACGGCCGACAAGGACGGCACCTGGAAGCAGATGGCCGCCAAGTAGAAGGCTCGTGGCGCACCCGACGGGGGGTCGGGTGCGCCACGGACAAATGCTTTAGAAGACGGGTACGCCCGCGCGCACGAGCTTCCAG
Organism: Winogradskya consettensis; assembly: GCF_018332715.1. Taxonomy (GTDB): domain Bacteria; phylum Actinomycetota; class Actinomycetes; order Mycobacteriales; family Micromonosporaceae; genus Actinoplanes; species Actinoplanes consettensis. The sequence continues at coordinate 20,167 of NZ_BOQP01000048.1, forward strand.
TTCGGCACGTAGAAGTCGGCCGGGTCGATGGCGCCCTTGGCCTGCGCCCAGTCGATGAGCAGCTGGCGGATCTCCTGCTGCGCGTTGTAGACCTGCGTCTTCACGATGCCGGGGAAGTTGCCGCCGCCGCTGCGCCGGTAGTTGTTCACCGCCACCACGAACTGCGCGTCGGCCGCCACCGCGACGCCGGCGATCTCCAGGCGGGTGATGCGGGAGCCCACCGGCTGGCTGATGTCGATGTCGTAGTCGACGCCGGAGAGCACGTCGTAGTTGTAGTCCGGCACCGTGGAGTCGCTGATGGTCGCCGGGTCGGGCGTGGCGCCGACCGGCAGGGTCACGAAGTACTTGGCGGAATACTCCAGGTACGCCTTGACCTCGGCACCGGTGAGGACGACGGCCTCGAGCGTGTTGTCGTAGATGTAGAGCCCGGCCACGTCCTTGATCTTGACGTCGCCCTGCGGGAAGACCGCGGTGCGGCTGAACGGCGCGGCGATCGACAGGACCGGCAGCGACGCGTACGCGCCACCCGCCAGCGCCGTGGTCACCGTGTCGGTCTGCACCTTGTTGATGTAGTCCAGGATCGCCGTGTCCTTGTACCGCGACTCGGCGGCCGACAGTTCCTCGGTGGACGTGGCGACGACCTGGTTGACGTACGCGACCGTCTTGGTGTGCTGGGCCTTGACCGCGGCGAGCACCTTGGGGTCGGCGGTGACCGTGTTGGTGTTCAGCGTCGCCGACTTCTTGGTGGTGATGCTCCACCGGCCCTTGTCGCGGACCAGCGTGAAGTCCATCCGGGTGAGCCGCTGTCCCCACTTGGACGGCTCGGACAGCAGCACCTGCACACCGGTCTTGGTGTTGGTGACGAAGCGCTGCGCGACCTCGTTGTGCGCGTGCCCGAACAGGATCGCGTCGATGCCGGGAACCTGCTCGGCGATGAGCGCGCTCGGGTTCTCGTTGGGGATCTCGGGGCCGTAGCTGCTGGTCCCGCTGTCGCCGCCGTGCGCGGAGATCAGCACGAGATCCGCGCCGCGGGCCCGCATGATCGGCACCCACTTGGCCGCGGTCGCGACCATGTCGTTGAAGACCAGCTTGCCCTCGACGTTGGCCCGGTCCCAGATCGCGATGCCCGGGTTCGTCAGACCGAGAATGCCAACCCGCAGGGTCGGTGCGCCCTTACCGAGCGAGACCTTCTTGATGATGTACGGCGTGAAAGCGGGCTTGCCGCTCGAAGCGCCGACCGCGTTGGCCGCCAGCGCCGGGAAGCCCAGCTGACGGATCCAGAGGTTCAGCAACGGCAGCCCGTAGTTGAACTCGTGATTGCCCAGCGTGATGGCGTCATAGTTCAGCACGTTCATCGCCCGCGCCATCGGGTGCCGCTCACCGGTCGTGGTGATCGGCTCCTGCTTGGCGTAGTACGTCGCGAGCGGCGTGCCCTGGATCGTGTCACCGGCGTCGAGCACCAGCGTGGCCTTGCCCTTGCGCTCGGTCCTGATCTGGTTCACCAGGGCGGCGAGCTTCGCGACACCGACGTCGTTGTGCGCGCTGTCGTCGTACTCCAGGTCCTTGTAGTAGTCCCAGTTGTAGACGTTGCCGTGCGTGTCGGAGGTGCCGAGCACGGTCAGGTCGTAGGTCTTGGGGGCAGGAGCGCCGCCGTGCCCGCCCTTGCCGTGCGCATCGGCAGCACCGGCGAGGAAAACAGGAGCGGCGACACCGGCGGCAGCGGCACCGAGCACGCTACGCCGTGATACGCCCGTGGGGAGGGTCATACCCGAACCTTTCGAAGGGAGGTCACGGACGCCTTGTGGGCGCCCATCGAGGCACCATAGCTGCGAATGCATCGATCGGCGAGATCAACAACGTGAACGTAACCGGGCCGGGTCGTGACCCATGGGGATGGCCGGATCCCATAGGATCGCGGCCATGTCTGCGCAGCCTGATCTGCCGCTGCGTCCGATGACGCTCGGTGAGCTGCTGGATGCCGCCATGACGCTGTTGCGGGCCCGGGCGTTGCCGCTGCTGGCCACCGCGTTCGTGCTGGCGGGGCTCGAGCAGGCGGTGCTGGTCCCGTTGCGGGGGTTCGCGCAGGTCAGCGCGCCGCTCTATCTGCCCGAGGACGGGCATTTCGGGGCCTGGTGGACGCTGGTGTCGGCCGGGTTCGGCATCGAGGGCTTCATCATCTGCGTGCTCGGGGCGCTCGCCGCCGCGGCTGCCGGGCCGGCCCTGGTGGGGCAGAGCGTCCGGGACAGGGAGCTGTGGACGCGGATGCGGCCGATCAGCACGCTGGTCACCGCGATCGTGCTGGGGACCATCTGCGGGATCGCGGCGTTCGCGGGGTTCGTCGGGTGGATTTTCGCGTACGGGCTGTTCGGCCTGGTCAGCGGCGTGATCGTGATCGACCGCGCGGGGCCCTCGTTCGTGCGCGCGGCCCGGCTGGCGTCGCGCGGGGGGCTGCGGGGCGTGTGGACGAGGCTGGCGGCATATCTGACGTGGCTCGCCGTGCGGGTCGTGCTCGGTGCCGGGTGGGTTGCCGCGTTCGACCTGTTCACCGGTGGCGGGCTGCCCGACTGGTCGAGCTGGGCCGCACCGATCGCGTGGACGCTCGCGAACACCGTCGCCTATGCGGCGCTCGGTTGTGTCGACGCCGTGCTGGTCCTGGAGACGCGGATCCGCACCGAGGGGCTGGACATCGCCGTCAGCAGGGCGCGCAGCCGCGGTGAGGATCCGGCGGTCGCGCTGGTGTGGGCGCCGTGACCCGCGTCTGGGACGAGTTCGTCGCGTCCGTCTTCGACCACGTCTCCCCCGGCCTGCTGCTGCTCCTGATGCTCGCGGCGGCCGGGCTGCTCGGCTCGCTCTGGTACTGGTATCCACGCTGGATCCCGCGCCGCTGGCCACGTCTCCCCACTTGGAAGAAGCGGGCGAAACGCCCCAAGACCAAGAAAGCGCCGGCACCGAAGAAGGACGAGGAAGAGGAAGAAAGCGAGCCGCTCTTCGAGCCGGAGGTCGTGCTGCCCAACGGCATGCTGCTCGCCGACCGTCTGGCCTCGGAGGGCCGCTACGCGGAGGCGATCCGCCAGCGGCTGCGTGACGTGGTCGGCGACCTGACCGCGGCCGGGGTCGTCTCCCCGCTGCCGGGCACCACCGCCGCCGAGGTCGCCGCGTCCGCCGCCCAGCATCGACCCGCGGTGGCGGCACCGCTCGGCGGCGCGACCGACCTGTTCTCCGAGGTCTGGTACGGCGACCGCCCCGCGGACCGCGTCCACGACGATCACATGCGAACCCTGACCGGCGAGGTCCGAAGCAGGATGACGGGCGGCGCACGATGAGGATGCCGAGACTGAGGAATCCGCGCCGCCTGCGTCTGATCATGCCGTTCGCCGTGGTGCTGGTGCTGGTGGCGCTGACCGTGATCGTCCACGTGGTGCAGCAGCCCGACCCGACCGACGCCTCGTTCCTGTCCCCCACGAGCACCGCGGGTGACGGTGCCCGGCGTCTCGCCGATGATCTGACCCGCGACGGCGTGCGTATCGACGTGCGGAGCACCAGCCCGGAGGCGATCGAGGCGGTCGGCGACGGCGACGCCGTGACGCTGCTCGTGACCACGCCGGAGCTGGTCAACCCTTACTACCTGGAGCGGCTGGCCCTGCTGCCGCCGCGGGTCCGGGTCGTCATGGTCGCGCCGGGCTCCGACGCCGTGTACGCCGCCGGCCTCGACGTGGTGGTCACCGGGCCACGCTGGACAGCCGCCGCGCCCCAGCCGGGGTGCACCGAGGACTTCGCCCAGGCCGGGCCTGCGGCGACCCTGCGCTGGCGCTACGACACCGGCGACTTCCGCACCGAACCTGTGCGCTGCTATTCCGACAGCGTGGTCGAGGTGAAGAACCTGACGATGGTCGGGGCGGCGGACCCGTTCCGCAACGACCGGGCCGACGAGTACGGCAACCGCGCGCTCGCCGTCAGCCTGCTCTCCCGCTACGGCCGGCTGATCTGGCTGGACCTGCACGAACGCGAGAAGGCGCCGCCGGAACCGACCGCGCCGACCGCCGAGCCCGACCCCGCCGAGCCGACCCCCGACCCGGACTCCACCGAGCCGTGGGACGACGATCCGTCGAACGACGACGGGGAGCCGGCCCCGGTGACCGAGGACCCGAGCGGGCAGCCGGGCGAGCAGAGCAACGACGGCGGGGGCGTGGCCGGGAGTCCCCTGGCACAGGCCTTCCCGCCCGCCGTCTGGGCGACGCTCGCGCTGCTGCTGCTGGCCGGGATCGCCCTGGCGCTGGCCTCGGCCCGCCGGTTGGGCACGCCGGTCGCGGAGCCGTTGCCGGTCCAGGTCAGGGCCGCCGAGACCGTACGCGGCCTGGGCGGGCTCTACCGCAGGGCCCGCGCCCGCGGCACCTCGCTGGCGACCGTGCAGGCCGCCGCGCGTACCCGGCTGATGGTGCATTTCGGGATGCCGGCCGACAGCACGGTCGATGAGGTCGCCCATCGGGTGGCCGCGCAGACCGGCCTGCAGGAGAACGAGGTCCGGCATCTGCTCGGCGGTGGGGTCGAGGACAGCGACGAGGAGCTGGCCCGCGCCGCCTCGGACGTGCAGCGGCTGGTCAGGACGGTTATCAGCAATGAACGAGGGGATCTGACGTGACGTCTTCCGCATCCGGCGACTCCGCCTCGGCCCGGGACGCGCTGCAGCGTCTGCGGGCCGAGGTCGCGAAGGCTGTCATCGGCCAGGACGCGGTGGTCGGCGGCGTGATCATCGCGCTGCTCTCCGGCGGCCATGTGCTGCTGGAGGGCGTGCCCGGGGTGGCGAAGACGCTGCTGGTGCGCGCGCTCGCCGCGGCGCTGGACCTCGACACCAAGCGGGTCCAGTTCACCCCCGACCTGATGCCGGGTGACGTGACCGGCTCGCTCATCTACGACGCGCGCACCGCCGCGTTCAACTTCCGCGCCGGGCCGCTGTTCACCAACCTGCTGCTCGCCGACGAGATCAACCGCACCCCGCCGAAGACCCAGGCGGCGCTGCTGGAGGCGATGGAGGAGCGCACGGTCAGCACCGACGGCGAGACCCGCAAGCTGCCGGAGCCGTTCATCGTGGTGGCAACGCAGAACCCCATCGAGTACGAGGGCACGTATCCGCTGCCCGAGGCGCAGCTCGACCGGTTCCTGCTCAAACTCGCCGTGCCGCTGCCGGAGCGCAACGAGGAGCTCGGGGTGCTGCGGGCCCACCACATGGGCTTCGACCCGCGGGACCTGAAGGCGGCCGGGGTCGGCCCGGTCGCCAACGCGCACGACCTGGCCGCGGGGCGTGAGGCCGTACGCCGCGTCGCCGTCGCCGAACCGGTCCTGGAGTACGTCGTCGACCTGACCCGGGCGACCCGGGTGGCCCCCGCGCTGGAGCTCGGTGCCTCCCCGCGTGGCACGACGGCGCTGCTCGCCGTCGCCAAGGCGCGGGCGTGGCTCAGCGGCCGCGAGTACGTCATCCCGGACGACGTGAAGGCGTTCGCGATCCCCGTGCTGCGCCACCGGGTACGGCTGCGCGCGGAAGCCGAGCTGGACGGCGTCACCACCGACTCGGTGCTGCGTTCCGTGCTCGGTGCCGTCCCGGCGCCCCGCTGAGCCGGCCGTGATCACGAGGCGCTTCGCGCTGCTGCTGGCGCTGGGCGTGCCCCTGCCGGCGCTGCTGCCCGCGCCGTGGCTGCTGACCGCCGCCGTGCTGGCGCTCGCGCTCGCCGCGGCGGCGCTGGACGCCGCTGTCGCTGCGCCGCTGAACGGCGTGACGCTGCGTCGCGACGGCGCCGAGACGTTGTGGCTGGGAGCGACGACGACCACGACACTGACGGTCACCAACACGTCGGGGCGTCCGATGTGGCTCCGGCTGCGTGACCGCTGGGTGCCGTCGGCCGGCGCGGACAACGCCGAGCACCGGCTGCGGCTGCTCGCCGGACAGGAGCAGACGATCACCACGACGCTGACCCCGACGCGGCACGGCGACCGGCCCGCCGTGCGCGTGACGCTGCGGTCGTACGGGCCGCTCGGGCTCGCGTACCGGCAACGGCGGCAGCGCTGGAACGAGGCGATCACACCGGAGTGGACACTGCGGGTGCTGCCGCGTTTCCCGTCGCGGCGGTTGCTGCCCGAGAAACTGGCCAAGCTGCGGATCTTCGACGGCGCCGTGGTCACCCGGGGACGTGGACAGGGCACCGAGTTCGACGTGCTCCGGGAGTACGTGGTCGGCGATGACGTGCGGTCGATCGACTGGCGGGCTTCCGCGCGTACCCATGATGTGATGGTCCGGACCTGGCGCCCCGAGCGGGACCGCCGCGTGGTCTGTGTCCTCGACACCGGCCGCACCTCCGCGGCCCGCATCGGCGACGAACCCCGCCTCGACGCCGCGATCGACGCCGCGCTGCTGCTCGCCGTGCTCGCCTCGAAGGCCGACGACCGGGTCGACCTGCTCGCGGTGGACTCCCAGGTCCGGGCGCGGGTCGAGGGCGGCGGTCACCGCACCAAGCTGCCCCGGCTGATCAGCTCGATGGCGGCGCTGGAGCCCCGCCTCGTCGAGACGGACTTCGGCCCGGCGGCGAGCGACCTGCTGCGCCGCGGCCACAAGCGCGCCCTCGTCGTGATCTTCTCGGCGCTGGACGCCGCCCCGATCGTGGAGGGTCTGCTGCCGATGCTCGCGCGGCTCACCACCAAGCACCGGGTGATACTGGCCAGCGTGCGTGACCCGGAGACCGCGCAGCTTGCCGAGCTGCCCGGCGAGGGCGCGAGCGCGGACGACGTACACCTGGCCGCTGCCGCCGAACTCGCCCTGGCCGAGCGTGGCCGGGTCCGTGCCCTGCTGGAACAGCAGGGCGTCATGGTCGTCGACGAACCCCGCGAGACCTTCGCCTCGAAGGTCTCCGATGCCTACCTCGCGCTGAAGGCCGCCGGCCGGCTGTAATACGTCACCAGGTCGTAGTCCTTACCGGGCCCACCGGCGTGCCAGGTCTCCACGAACGAATCGGGCCCGGTGATCAGCCCGGTCACGGTGTAGAGATCCGCCCCGCAGAGATGATCCGCACCCCACCGCTGATCCCGAAGATCCAGTTCATAGAACGGACGACCATCAGCGAAACGTACGCCCACCGCGGACCCGACCCCGGCCACGTAGACCAGCCGCCGCGACGCGGGACCCCGATGCTCAGCGAACCGGAGCTCGCCCTCTTCCTCGTATCGCAGCGTTTCCCGCACGTCGTCCCACTCGAAGCTCGCGTGCCCGGTGAAGAGACCGTTGTGCCCGGACCGGCGATCGGTGATGTCCCGCCGGACCACCCACTCACCGTGCAGAAACTGCAACGGCGTGCTCCCACTCACCATCGCCGCCCGCCCTCCATGTCGCAGGTAGCCACGCTACGCCGACCACGCTCCCCCGCTAATCTCCCCTACGTGAAACTGTTCCTGGGCGAGGGCGCGACGAGCACGCTCGTGGGCCGGCGCGCCCCCGCCGCGTCGGTGCCGTGCGACCAGGACGACTTCCGCCGCGACGCCGCGGTCCTCACCCTGCACCACTGGCCGTCGCTGCGCCGCCACCTCGACCTGGACGACCCCAGCCCCACCCTGGCAACCGCGCTGTGGGACCTCGCGGGCATCCTGACGGACCGCGCCCGGGTGCGGGAGAGCCAGCTCCAGCTCGGCGCCCTCGACCAGGGCATCCCCGCCGGCAGCCACCTCCGCGCCGAGGTCGCCGAACGGGTCCTGCGCGCCCAGGCCCGCATGTCCCAGCTCGACGCGAACGTGGAACGCCAGGTCGAGCATCTGGCCCGGCTCGCCGACGAGACGGCCGAGTTCATCCGCGAGCAGCAGGCCCTCCGCAAAGCCGAAGCGATCCTCCGCAAAGCCGACTACCTGCTGGACACCGACAACACCCCGCACCCCGGCTCCACCACGGCCGCGGACCTCACCGACCGGACCACGGCCGTGCTGGCCGCCTATCAGGAACTCACCCGCTGATGCGCCCCGGACCAGGCCAGGTGCTGCACTTCTCGGAGGACCCGGCGATCGAGCGGTTCGTGCCGCAACCGGGCGCCTTCGTGTGGGCCCTCGATCACGATCGGGCCCCCGACTACTGGTTTCCCCGGCAGTGCCCCCGCGCGATGGCCTGGACCGTCGCGACGACCTCCGACGCCGACCGGGACCGGATCATCGGTGCCGGCTGCGGGACCCGGGTCCATGCGGTCGAGTACGCCTGGCTGGAGACGATCAGAACCGTCCAGTTGTACGCCTACCGCCTCCCCGCCGCACCCTTCCGCCCGCTGCCCGACCCGCACGCCGTCGTCACCACCGGGGCCGTCGATCCGCTCGGCCCTCCCGAGCTCGTCGGCAACCTGTTCGACCTGCACGAACAGGCAGGCATCCAGCTCCGCGTCCTCCCGAACCTCTGGCCCTTCTGGCACTCCGTCACCACCAGCACCCTCGGATTCAGCGCCATCCGCCTCCGCAACGCCAAGCCCCCGACCACCCCCGCCCCTGCCCCGTAGAGCCGCCGCACGCCGGGCCGCCACACGCCTGACACCCAGCCCGCCGCATACCAGACCCCAGCCCGCGGCCTCGCCGCCCCGCCGCACGCCGGGCTGCCGCACGCCGCCCCGCCGCACGCCGGGCTGCCGCAGGCCATTTCGTCGGCCATCGCACGCTGTGCAAGCGGAAAATAGGGAATCGGGCTTAATCAACGTTCAGTCTGGCGCTGGAAGGCACGAACCGGGCATAAAGATTTTCTTTCGCCCGCATTCGCCCTGGCTAGCCCCATTCTGATGATGAGCAAGCGGACATAAAGCCCAAATATCCTCGACTGCAAAGCGCAGACAGCGGTCCGCCGACTGCCAACTCAGGAACGACTCTTGCTGTTGGCGTATGTCAGCCCTGACCATGATGTCTTGAGGGTCACGGGAGGTAGCCATGACAGTTGAGTCCGGTACCGCAGTTCCGGGGCAGAGCGGCTGGGTCGTGTATTACGACGGGCCGGGAGTGGTCGTCACGAGCTGGTATGTCATGAACGCCGCGGGCCGTTATCCGGTGACGTCGCTGACGGAGGTCCGGCAGGTGCACCTGCGGTCCGGCGGCCCGAGGCTGACGGCGGTGATCGCCGGCGCGACCGCGGTGATCGTGGCGGTGCCCCTGTCCGTTCCGTTCGGGTACGCCGCCCTGCTGGTCGCCGCGGCCGCCGCGGTGGTGGGAGGCATCGCCGCACAGGTGGTCGACCGCCGGTACAACCCGCGATGGATGGCGTTGTGGGCCACTCACCAGGGGCGCGACATCGAGCTGTTCGGTTCGTCCGACAAGCAGCAGTTCGAGCAGGTCCGGCGCGCGGTGATCCGAGCCGTGCAGATCAACCGGGACCCCTGGTCATGACCGGCCCGCAACGAGGGCCGAGCGCGCCGAGGCCGGGCCGCAATGACGGCCAGCCGCAATGACGGCCAGCCGCAGTGACGGCCAGCCGCAGTGAGAGCCGGGCCGCAACGAGGGCCGAGCCGCAATGAGGGCCGGGCGCCATGACGGCCGAGCCGCAGGGAGGGCCGAAGGGAGGGCCGAAGGGAGGGCCGGGCCGATGGTTATGACAGCCCGGCCCGGATGCCGCGGATCAGGTCGAGCGCCGCGTCGCCGGTCAGGCCGACGGTGAGCAGTTCGCGCATGATCTCGCCGTAGACGGCGGTGAGCTCCTGGTCGAGCGACAGGTCGTCGGTCGACGCGGCGGCCTCCACGAAGAGAACGTCCGGGTCGGCGGTGCCGGCGAATTCGAGTAGTTCGAAGGTGCCGCCGAGGCCCGGGTGCCGGTCCAGCTCGATCGGGGTGACGGCGAGCGTGTAGGCATTCTCCCTGGCCAGCGTGAGCAGGTGGTCGAGCTGACCGGCGAGCACCGCGCGACCGCCGACCGGGCGGCGCAGGGTGGACTCGTCGATGACCGCGACGATGCGCGGTGGTGCGGGCTGCAGGAGGCGTTCCTGGAAGGCCCGCTGACGGTCGAGGCGCAGGTCGACGCGGGCCTGCACGTTCTCGCTGGCCGGGTCCTCGCGGATGGAGATCGACGTGATGGCCTGGGCGTAGCCGGGGGTCTGCAGCAGGCCGGGCACGAACAGCATCTGCCAGATGTTGATCGTGGAGGCTTCGTTCTCGTAGGCCACGAACCGCTGATAGTCGCCGTTGAGCCGGTGCTTGCTGTACCACTGGCGGGTGCGCGACCGGCGGGCCAGGCTCGCCAGGGCGACGACCTCCGCCTCGTCGCGCAGGCCGTAGAGGGCCAGCAGCGCGCGCACCTCGAGGGGCTGGACGGTGACGTCGCCCTTCTCGATCCGGCTCAGTTTCGACGGTGACCAGTCCATCCTGGTCGCGACGGTGTCGGTGCTGAGACCGGAGCTGTCGCGGAGCTCGCGCAGCCGCAACCGCAGCCGCTCGCGGGCGACCGTAGGGCCCACCGAATCGGATCTGCGGACTGAATCGGGTCTGCGGGCTGAATCAGGCATGTGAGCCCGCACGTGAATCTGCGTTCTGCAACCTGCCGAAGTCCATTCGCGGAATTCTACCTGACATATGCTTCCTGCCAATGTCCACTGAGGAAAAGGGGGCGCTTGCGATCCCATGCACAGCGCCGGATATCGGGTACGTTGAGACGATGAGCGACCGGAGCGACCTCATCTGGCGGACCAGTTCCCGCAGTGGCGGCGGCAGTTGCGTGCAGATCGCCGCCGACACCGATCAGGTGCTCATCCGCGATTCCAAGAATCCCGCGGGGCCGGTATTGAGCTTCGACCGGACCGCTTTCCGGGAATTCATCACCTTCGTGAAAGAGTCCGCTCGCTGAGTTCGGCCACGCGCGCCGAGCCGATCAGCGCGTCGATCCGGGCGCGGCAGGACGCCAGCACCTGCGGGTCGGTCGCGATCCGGTCGCCGTCCGGAGCCTCGAAGAACGCGGCTGCCATGACACCGTCACGTTCGATGATCTCGGTCGGGCCGGCCAGTCCGGCATGCGCGCCGCGGTCCAGCATCGCGACGAAGATGCGGACCGTGGGGTAACGCGCGGACGTCTCGAGCAGGTGGCCGAGCTGCTTGTCCATGACGGTCTCGTCGCCAACCCGCCGGCGCAGTACCGATTCGTCGACCACGACCGTGAGCCCGGGCGGCTGCTCCCCGTCGAGCCGCTCGCGGAAGCCGGCCGCCCGGCGCATCCGCAGGGCCACCTTGTCGTGGACGAAGGAGTCGCCGAACGCGCCGAGCATCGCGGCGGCGTACTCCTCGGTCTGCAACAGGCCGGGCAGGAACAGCGGCTGGTTCTGCAGGATGTGGGTCGCTTCGCGTTCCAGCTCCAGGAGCTGCACGAACGCGTCCGAAGCCCACGCCGGGGCCGTGTTGTCAGGAACCACGTTGTTCCCACCCTCCGAAGTCTGCCAAGTGCAATCTGCGAAATGCAGAATAGAGCACTGAGCTACCCCATGGGGATGGAAGCGACCGTGTGCTCGGGGGCGAGCTCCGACGTCTCGCCGCGGCGGTGTGCGGCGGCGCCGACGCCGAGGGCGTACCAGAGGAAGGCGGCCCAGACCGTGAGGCCGATGCCGATGCGGACCGGATCCGGCCAGCCGGACGGAGTCACGTAGGCCTCGAGGACCCCGGAGACGAGCAGCATGACGACCAGGCCGAGGGCGACCAGCATGCCGGCGCGGGCCCGCTCGGCGAGCGCGCGACCCCGGGTGCGGTGCGGGCCGGGGGCGATCCAGGCCCAGCCGATGCGCAGGCCGACGCCGGCCGCGACGAAGATCGACGTGAGCTCCAGGAAACCGTGCGGCAGGATGTAGGTCCAGAACGTCGAGCTGTTGCCGGTGTAGACCATCGTCCCGCCGACGAGCCCGATGTTGAGCAGGTTCTGCCCGAGGACGTAGATCACGGGCAGGATCAGCACGCCGGACGCGAGGCACTGCCCGGCGATCACGGCGTTGTGGGTCCAGACCTCGGCGGCGAAGTTCTGCGCCTGGAACTCGCTGTAGTAGTCGACGAACGAGCTGGTGGCCGTCTCGGAATCCAGGCCGCCCGGCGAGAGCGACTCGATGATGTCCGGGTGCGAGCCGAAATACGCGATCAGCACGCCACCGACCAGCACGTTCAGCACCATCACGACGAGCCACCAGCGCCGCGAGCGGTAGAGCTCCAGCGGCAGCGTCGTCGTGAAGAAGCGGGCCAGCGGCTGCCAGGAGAAGCGGCGGCTGCCGGTCACCGCCGAGCGGCCCGCGAGCACGAGCTGGGAGAGCGACGCAAGCAGGATCGGGTCGGCCGAATGGCTGCGCACGACGGAGAGGTGGGTGGCCGCGCGCTGATAGAGCAGCACCAGCTCGTCGGCCTCGTGCGCGTCGAGGCGGCGACGCCGGGTCAGGGCCTCGAGGCGGTTCCACTCGCCGCGGCGTTCGCTGACGTACGCGTCCAGGTCCACCGCCGCAGCGTAGCGGGCGGCCATCGGGTTAACTACCCGCATGAGTGTGGTGCCGGTCGCGGACGTACAGCTCGTCAACGGCGAGGCGGTGGAGGTCGACATCCGGCATGCCCGGGTCGGCTCGCGCGGGCTCGCGCTGCTGCTCGACCTGATGATCCAGGTGCTGATCGCGCTCGCGGTCTTCATCGCCGGCACCGCGATCGCCGAGGGGCTGGTCCGGAACCTCGTCGACGACGCGTTGCTCAACGCCATGATCACCATCGCGATCGCGGTCGGCTTCATCGCGTACCCGACGGTTGTCGAGACCCTCACCAACGGCCGGAGCCCGGGCAAACGCGCGATGGGCCTGCGGGTCGTGCGGGAGGACGGCGGGCCGATCCGGGTCCGGCACGCGCTGACCCGCAGCCTGATCGGTTTCGCGGTGGAATGGCCGGGCCTGCTGTTCCCACCGTTCACCTGGGCGGTCGCGCTGACCACGATGATCTCCTCGCCCCGCGGCCGGCGGCTCGGCGACCTGGCCGCCGGCACGTTCGTGGTGCATGAACGCGCCGCGGTGCCGTGGGGCTGGGTGCCGTCGATGCCGCCGCACCTGGGCGCGTGGGCGAGCGCGCTCGACCTCACCAACCTCGACGACGACCTGGCCCTGGCGTCGCGGCACTACCTGGCGCGGGTCCGCGACATCAAGGAGCCGATGAACTCCCGGCTGGCGAACGGCCTGGCCGCCGAGGTGAGCATCCGGATCGCCCATCCGGCACCGCCCGGCGTGCCGCCCTGGATGTTTCTCAGCGCGGTGCTGGCCGAGCGGCGCCGCCGGGCCGGGGAGCGGGTGCACGCGACCCGCGCCCTGACCCAGCGGATCTGGCCCGGTTTCGGCCGCGCGCAGTGGCCGTCGGCCGGCGGCCCGACCTGGGATCCCTCGGTCACCCACCCGCCGATTCTCGGGATCGCGAAGGAACGCCAGGGCGACAACCTATAGCTGGGCAGGTGTCGCGATTCCCAGGAGATCCAGTCCCCGCCGCAGCGTGCGACCTGTCAAGAGACAAAGGGTCAACCTGCTCTCCCGTACGCCCGGAGCAGCCTTCAGGACTGGGCATTGCGCAAAGAACGTGTTGAACAGCGCCGCCAGCCCGTACAGGTACGCGGCGAGCCGGTGGAACTCCAGCGAATCCGCCACGCCGTTCACGACGGGTTCGAAGGCGAGCAGTTCGAGGGCCAGCGCCCGCTCGGCCGGTTCGCCCAGCGTCACGCCCGCGGTGAACGTCCCGGCCTTGTCGAGGATCGAGCTGATCCGGGCGTACGCATATTGCAGGTAGGGTCCGGTGTTCCCGGTCAGCGCCAGCATCCTGTCCCAGTCGAAGACGTAGTCCGAGCGCCGGTCCGCACCCAGGTCGGCGTACTTCACGGCGCCGATGCCCACCGCAGCGGCGACGGCCGGGTCGGGGTTGAGGACGGCGGCCCGCGTCACGGCCTCGTCGAGCAGCGCGGCGAGCGGGACGGCGTCACCGGACCGGCTCCGGAACATCTTGCCGTCGGGTCCCAGCACCGACCCGAACTCGACGTGCTCGGCGCTCACGGTATCCGGCAGCCAGCCGGCCGCCCTCGCCACCGCGAACACCATCTCGAAATGGGTGCGCTGCGGGCTGCCGACGACGTACAGCAGCCGGGTCGCTCCTGCTGAGAGAGTCCGGTGCCTGAGCGCGGCGAGGTCCGTGGCGGCGTACCCGAATCCGCCGTCGCTCTTGCGAACGATCAGCGGGAGCGGCCCGCCCTGCCTGCTCACGAACCCGGCCGGCCACGCGCACAGCGCACCGTCGCTCTCGGTCAGCAGCCCCTTCGCCTCCAGCTCGGCGACAACCGACGCGAGCCGATCGTGATAGCTGCTCTCCCCGGCGAAGTCCCGCTCGGTGAGTGTCACCCCCAGCCTCTGGTACGCCGTGAGCAGCTGATCCTTCGTCCCGGCGACCAGCTTCCGCCAGAGATCCAGCGTCTCCTCATCCCCCGCCTGCATCTTCACGACCCGCAGCCGCGACCGCTCCTGAAACTCGGGGCTGCTCGCGAACAGCGCCCGGGCGTCGAGATAGGTCCCGCCGGGATGCTCGAGCAGATATTCGATGAGCATCCCGAACGACGTCCCCCAGTCGCCGAGATGGTTGGCCCGCACGACGTCGTGCCCGAGCCACTCCAGGATCCGCGCGGCGGCGTCCCCGATGACGGTCGAGCGCAGATGCCCGACGGTCAGCTCCTTCGCCGCGTTGGGCCCCGAGTAGTCCACGATCACGGTCTGCGGCCGCTCGACCCGGGGCACGCCGAGCCGCACGTCGCCGGCCAGCTCGGTCAGCGCCGCGGCGATCAGCTCGTCGGCGACGGTGAGGTTGACGAACCCCGGCCCGGAAACCTCCGCGGTGGCGAGCCCCGCCAGGTCGGCACGGGCCACCAGGTCGGCGGCGATGTCCCGCGGTGCCCGGCCCAGGGTGCGGGCCAGCGGCAGCGCAGCCCCGGACTGGTAGTCGGCGTGCGGTGAGCGCCGGACGGCCGGGTCGGCCCCGTCCAGTGCCGGACCGAGCCGTGCGGCGAGAAGAGCTTCGAGATTCATCGGTAACCCATCGGTACGCGGGGCGGCGGGCCCACCGATGGTCCTGTCCTTCGACACCGGCGGGAAACCCACCGGTGGAGGACATGTGTCAGCTCAGCTGTTCAGTCCGTTTGCCGGCGCTTGCTTTTCCGGCGTCGCTCGCAACTGATGCTGTACACGAGCGCCATCTTAGCGGGTATTTTCCCGCTGATGCGAGCAGAATCGGCCGGGTGAAGAAGCTCATCAATGCTGCCGGCGACGTGGTCGGCGAAGCCCTCGACGGGCTCACTCTCACCAGCGCCGGCATCGCCCGGCTGGCGGGCTCCACCACCGCCGTCCGCTCCGACATCGACAAGGTACGTGCCGCGGGCCAGGTGGCCCTCCTCTCCGGTGGCGGCGCCGGACACGAACCGGCCCACGCCGGCTATGTCGGGCCGGGCATGCTGACCGGCGCGGTGGCGGGCGAGGTCTTCACCTCCCCGTCGGTCGACGCCGTCCTCGACGCGATCCGCGCGGTCGCCACCCCCGGCGGCGTCCTGCTGATCGTCAAGAACTACACCGGTGACCGGCTCAACTTCGGCCTCGCCGCCGAGCTGGCCCGCACCGAGGGCATCAGCACCGAAACCGTCGTGGTCGCCGACGACGTGGCCCTCGCCGAGGTCTCCGGGACGGGCCGCCGCGGCATCGCCGGCACGGTCCTGGTCCACAAGGTCGCCGGGGCCGCCGCCGACGCGGGCCTGTCCCTGAGCGAGGTCGCCCGCCTGGCCCGCCGCGTCGCGGACACGGTCGGCTCGATGGGCCTGGCCCTCAGCGCGTGCACGGTCCCGGCGGCGGGACAGCCCGGCTTCCTGCTCGACGAGGACGAAGCCGAATGGGGCCTCGGCATCCACGGCGAACCCGGCGTGGAACGGGCCACGCTGCCCCCGGTCGCGGAGGTCGCCGCACGCCTGATCACCACGATCGTCGAGGACCGCGGCATCACCTCCGGCAGCCAGGTCGCCCTGCTGGTCAACGGTCTCGGCGCCACCCCGCCCATGGAACTCTCCATCGTGGCCGACGCCGCCATCCGCGACCTTCGCAAACGCGGCATCACCGCTACCCGGGTCTGGGCGGGCACGTTCCTGTCCGCCCTCGACATGGCCGGCGTCTCGATCAGCCTCCTGCCCGTCGACGAGGAACTCCTCGGCCTGCTCGACGCCCCGACGACGGCACCGGCGTGGCCGCGTACCGAATCCACCGCCGAAGGCACCGTCCTGCCGGCACCACCCGGTGTTCTTCCCGAAAGCGGAACCCTTGCCGCTTCCGACCCTGTGCGCCGCGCCCTCGAAGCCGTAGCCGAAACCCTCATCGCCCACCGCGACGAACTCACCGCGATGGACCGCGAGGTCGGCGACGGAGACCTCGGCATCAGCCTCGCCCGCGGCGCGGCCGCCATCCTCGCCGAAACCCCCACCTACCCCGGCGAGCAGGGCCCGGCCGCGGTCCTGCGAGCGGTCTCAGCATCGGTACGCCGTGACGTCGGCGGCACCTCCGGCCCGCTCTACGCCATCCTCCTGCTCCGCGCAGCCGCCGCCCTCGAGGAAACCGGCTCCTGGCCCGCCGCCCTGCAGGCCGGCACCGACGGCATCCGCGACGTAGGCGGCGCCGAGGTCGGCGACCGAACGATGATCGACGCCCTCTCCCCCGCAGCCGAAGCCCTCGCCACCGGCGGCACCCTGGCCGCCGCCATCACCGCCGCCCGCACCGGCACGGACCACACCGCCACCATCACCGCCCGCCTGGGCCGCTCCAGCTACCTCGGCGACAGAGTCCTCGGCCACCCCGACCCCGGCGCGTACGCTGTGGTGCTGTGGCTGGAAGCAATCTCGGCGGCCCTGAGCCCCACCACCTGACCTGGCACCCCGACGGGCCCGGCGTGCTCCCCCTGCCGTCGGGCCGCCTCATCCGGGGCCGAGCCCTGCGCCGCCCGCCCCTCGACCCACCCGCCGACCTCACCATCCGCCTGCTCGGCCGAGGCGGCGACATCCACTGGCCCGACTTCTGGCTCCCCACCGACCGAGCCCACGCCTACGCGGTTCTCCACGAGGCTTGGACACGCTCCGCCACCGAGCGCGTAGAACTCGCCTGCAAAGGCGGCCGCGGCCGCACCGGCACAGCCCTCGCCTGCATCGCCATCCTCGACGGCATCCCACCCGCAGAAGCAGTCACCTACGTCCGCACCCACTACAGCCCCCACGCCGTAGAAACTCCTTGGCAGCACCGCTACGTCCAAAATTTCACCGGCGGCTGAGTTACCAGTGGGCGGGTGCCAGCAGGTCGGTCTTCACAAGCGGCGGGAGACCGTCGTCGAGCGTGCGCAGGCGCTCGTAGATGTCGCGCATCGCATTCCTGTCGGGGATATGCGGGCTGCCGGCTGCTCGCTTCAGGACGGTCAGCGTGCTGAACAGCGCTATTGCGCCCACCGGGTAGCCCTGCGCCCGGAGACGTCGCAGACGCATCAACTCCGCGCTCGCGATCTGTGATCCGGGACCGTCGTCGATGAGAACGATGACCGCGACGCCGGCTTCGGCAGCGACGACGGCGTGAGCGATGACCATGAGCTCGCCAAGGTCTTTCGCATGGCGCACCCGCTCGTGCATAGGTTGCCGGGAGACCCGATAGATCACCCTGTCCAATTCGGGGGTGACCTCGTCGGAGAGGACCTCGATCCATCGTGGCGTCAACTTGCGCCAGACTGTCGCTGCGGCCTGAAAGCGGCTGTCCTCTCTGGCTTTACCTCAGCACCTCGCCTCGGACGGTCTCCGGCACGCTCAACGGGCCCAGGACGCTCATGAGAAGACGCTCTTTGTTGATCGAGAAGAAGTTCAGACTCGGTCCGGCATCGATGATCGGCCGTTGGGTCATCGCCCCGCGGCCTCCGTGCGTGACTCGGCGGCAACGTCCGGCGCGTTGAGATCCTGGTCGAGAGCCGCCCAGTCGATCTCGATGTTCGGGGACTCGGACGGATCAGCCCACACGACCGGCCGCTCGGCGGGGGTGATGCCGGCCTCGCGCAGCTCCGCTTCAACAGTTTCCAGAGGAATTCCGCGCAGCGTCGCGATGGCCTGGGCAGACAGCACACCTTCTACATAGCCGTTGATCGCGCGAGCGAGCAGCCGTTGGGGCGCTCTGCGCCGGTCGGAATCGATTCGCAGTGCTTCATATTGGTCGCTCCACCCGAAGCCGACTGCCAGACGACGGGTGGACAGGACCATCCAGCTGTCCTTCGTGGCTGCGTCCAGATATCCGACCTGCTGCAACGCTATGGCGGCGATGGCGGGGGACACCAGGAACCGTTGCACGACCGACGAAAGCGTCGCATGGGTTGCCGGCTTCCCCGTGCCGAGGAACTCCCGCAGTCCGTCAATCGGCAGCAGCATATGGCGGGCAAAGGCATCGGCGCGGACCTCTGCCCGGGACCGGCCGCCTCGCTTGCCGGGAGTGCTCTCCGTCCAGTCGCCGAACTGCACGTGCCCCAGCTCGTGAGCGAGGGTGCTCCGCTGCCGCATGGGATTTCTCGTGCGGGCCACCCCAATGATCACGGTGTTGTGTTTCGGATCGCGCATCGTAAGGCCGTGCTCGTCAGGCCCGGCATCGAGCACGGCCACATCGATGCCGGCTGTCTGCTCAACGATCGCAACAAGGTCGCCCAGCGGCTGCAGGCCCAGTCGGTGCTCCCGACGGAACCGCTCGGCGGCGCCACGCCCTTCCGTTTCTGCGCTCATGCCTGTCCGCCCATCTCAGATCGTGGCCGGGATGGCCTGGTCGTCCAGGTAGTCGTCCAGGTCCAGGAAGTGCAGGAGCGATCGGCGCATGTCTTCCATGTCGCAGTCGCTGGTCGCGCGTGCCACGAACTCGACCCGATCGGCGACGGTCTCCAGCCCGGTGAGTTGCGCGACGGTGTGTCCGGTCGCCCAGGCGATCGTCATGATCTCGGGCATCTTCGCGACGCGATCCCCGGCGATGATCCGCGACAGGGTGGGCTGAGAAATGCCGGTCAGATCCGCGAGAGCGCGCTGACTCAGACCTGCCGCAGCACGTGCCCGTTCTATCGATGCGCCTACATCAGCCATCGCCACACTCCCGAGCTGAATCAAACTTCCTGGCCGTGATTCAGCCTACGCGGGTTTCCACTTGATCGCACTCCGCGCGAGCCGACGAGCGTCACACCACGGCCTCAACCGCACCCACATCTGCACCACGCAATCAGTGGCTGGTGGGAGTGCGGATGAGGTCGTTGACGTGGCGTTCGATCCGGTCGGCTATCGCGGGGTCGGTGATCATCATTTCGAGGCCGGCCTGGTCGGATTCGCGGATCTCCACGCGGGCCATGACGGTGATGGGGTCGGCGGGGTTGCCGAGGCCCTGGACGTCGACGATTTCGCCGGGGTCGAGGGGGGTTTCGGGCGGGAGGCGTACGCGGAGGCCTGTTTTGCTGATGTTGATGAGGGCGGCTTCGAGGTCGTGGGCGCGGCCGGCGCGGTGGAGGTGGACGGTGCCGGTGGTGGCGATTCGCTGGGATTGGCGGCGTTCGAGTTGGGCGGCGAGGCCGGACATGCGTTCGACCTGGTCGATGGTCTGGGACATGCGTTCGGTGAGGCGTTCGACGACCTGGCCCTGGCCGGTGGCGATGGTTCGCAGGGAGGTGGCGGCGGTGCCGACGCCGCCGATGCCGGCGATCATGGCGGCGATGGTCTGGGAGACCAGGGTGGTGTCGCGGGTGAGGTCGGCGATGGTGGCGGCGATCTGGTCGGTGGATTCGGAGGTGCTGGTGGCGAGGTCCTTGACCTCGTCGGCGACCACGGTGAAGCCGAGGCCGAGGTCACCGGCGCGGGCGGCCTCGATGGTGGCGTTCAGGGCGAGCAGGCGGGTCTGGCCCGCGATGGTGTTGACCAGGACGGCGGTGGCCGCGACCTTGCGGAGGCTCTCCTCCAGGGAGGCGATGACCTGCTCGGCGCGGCGGGCGTGGTCGACGACCGTCGAGGTGGCGGATTCGGTGACGGCGATGCCGTGGTCGATGGTGGCGGAGGCTTCGCGGACGTCGGCGACCTGATCGGTGACCTGGCGGAGCTCCTCGGCGACGGCGGTGGCCGATTCGCCGATGATGGCCTGGGCGCGGTCGCGCAGGCCGATCTCGGCTTCGCGCTGGTGGCGGAAGCTGACCCGGAGCTGTTCCTCGCGGACGGACTGGGCGGCGGCGAGTTCGCCCTCCTGGCCGATCATGCGGGTGCGGGCCGCGTCGATCGCCTGGCCGATCTCGCCGAGTTCGTCGCGGCCGGCCGGGAGCGGATGCGTGGTCAGGTCGCCGTCGGCGATGGCCGTGACGCCACCGACGGCGAGGGCCACGTCGTGGCGGGTGCGCCAGAGCACCGCCGCCGCGAACCAGGCCGCGAGCGCGAATCCGCCGAGCGTGATGGCCAGGATGATCAGGCGTTCGCGGCTGAACCCGGCGATCCGCGTTTCGAGCAGGTCGTCGAGCACCGAGGTCAGCGCGGTTATGGCCGCGTCGGGGTCGCTGATGTCGAAACTGAGCACCGGGGCCAGCCGGGATTCGAGATCGGGGGCGGAGGTGTTGGCGATCGCGGTGCTCACGTCGTACTTGAGAGCGGCAAGGACCACCGACTGGTCGGCGCCGGTGGCGAAGGCTTTCGGCAGTTGGATGATCTGGGCATCCATCACGTAGAAGGAGTCCAGGTCCGGGTCGAGGATGAGGTTGGAGTTGTTGCCGGCATCGGTGATCAATTTCGGAAGCTCGGCGCCGGTGGTCACGCTGCTGAGTCGCAACGAGGGATTGGCGGCAATCGCCGTGTTGACCGCGGCGAGGTCGCTCCGATCACCCGTGGCCAGGGCCAGCAGCGCGGGACGGACCACCTCGAGACCGTCACGCTCGCTCGCGCTGAACGAGATCTTGGTGTGCATCTCGTGGACGTAACCGTAGGTGGCGGCACCACCCGGGATCATCAGCACCAGGACGAGGGTGCCGAGCCGCAGACTGGTCCGCATCCGGTCGGCGGCCGCGAGGACCGGCCGCAGCAATACGGGCACCGGCCGATTCCATCACGCCAAGCCGCCCCATTCGCCCTTTTTGTTACCGAGCCGGGTTAGATTGGTAGACGATGATCACCGTTGACCGGACCTTCACCGTGACGGCCACCCCCGCCGCCGTCCTCGAGTACCTGCGCGACTTCGGCAACACCGAGCAGTGGGACCCAGGCACGCAGACCACCACCCGCACCGACGCCGGCCCGATCGTCGCCGGGTCGACCTGGCACAACGTCTCCAAGGTCCTCGGCATCACCACCGAGCTGACCTACACGCTGCAGGAGGCGGCGAGTGATCGGCTCGTCTTCGTCGGCCGCAACGACGGTGCCACCTCGACCGACACCATCACCGTGCGCCCGGCCGAGGGTGGCAGCGAGGTCAACTACCACCTCGAACTGCAGATGCACGGCGCGGCGAAGCTGGCCACCCCGGTGATGAAGTTCGAGTTCGAGAAACTCGGCACCGAGACCGCCAAGAGCCTCACCGAGACCCTCAACAAGCTCGGTTAGCCCGGGCGGCGCTGGCGGGCGGCCTCGTAAAGGGCGACGGTTGCCGCCGACGCCGCGTTCAACGAGCTGGCCGCGCCCGTGATCGGGATGCGGACCATCTGGTCGCACGCCTCCCGCCAGGCGGTGCTCAAGCCGTGCGTCTCATTGCCTACGGCAAGGACGGTCGGGCCGGTCAGGTCGTGCTCGGCGATGTCGACCGGCCCGCGCTCATCGGTTCCGACAATCTGCACGGGTACGCCCAGAGCGCCCGCCCACGCGACAACTTCGCGATGACTCGGCAACCGCACGACCGGCAGCGCGAACAGTGATCCGGTGCTCGCGCGTACGGCGCGGGGGTCGTACGGGTCGGCGGCGTGGCCGGTGACGATCACGCCGGCCGCCCCGAACGCGTCCGCGGAACGGATCAGGGTGCCGACGTTCCCGGGGGTCGTCGGGCGGTCGAAGACGACAACGAGCAGCTTCGGGCGTACTGAGATCCGGGTCGGATCGTCGGCCGGCATGCCCACCACCGCGAGCAGCTCGGGGGTTTCGTCGTCCTTCTCGCCCAGCTCCGCCATGAGGTCGGCGGCAAGCAGCACCCGCGGCGCCCCGCTGGTCTCGATCAGCTCCCGCGCCCACTTCGACATCCCGGGCGCGTCGGAGGTCAGCAGGGCGCGGATCTCCCAGCCGTGCTCGACGGCCAGCGAGACCGGGCGTACGCCCTGGACGAGGAACTCCCCCGCCTGGTGACGCTTGTTGCGGTTGCCGAGCAGCGCCTGCCACTGCTGGAAGGTGGCGTTGCGCGTGGTGATGCGAAGGGTTCGGGGCACGCCGTCCGACGTTACGGTGTCGGCGGGTGACTCGTGTAGCCGGGGAAGTTCCCGTAGAGCCGCTCGCCCGGCCGGCCCTCGGTCACCGCCTGCACGAGCAGGTCACCGCCGACGAACGCACCCTTCCAGGACGCCCCGCGACCACCGAACGTCTCGGCCTTGTCACCGCGCGAACGGGGCCGGTTGATGCCGATCTTGTACGCCTGGACGTCGCGCGCGAGCTTCTGAGCCAGGTCTTCGTCATCAACCGCGAGGCTCGCCACGAGTGCCCCGTTGCTGACGTTCATCGCGGCGAGCAGCTCGTCCTCCGTGTCCACCACCACGATCGTGTCCACCGGCCCGAACGGCTCGGCGTGGCGCAATCGGCTGCGGCCCGGCGGTGCGAGCAGGGCGGTCGGTCCCACGTACGCGTCGTGGCCCGGGTCGCGGTGCAGGGGGATCGCGCCGCCCTCGATCGCCTCCTCGACCTTGCTGCGCAGTTCGTCGGCCTTGGCGGCGCTGATCAGCGGGCCGAAGTCGAGGTCGTCGCGCTCCAGGGGGTTGCCGTACTGCACGCTTTTCAGGACCGGGAGGTAGACGTCGAGGAATTTGTCGACGAGTTTGCGCTGGATGACGAATCTCGGGTAGGCGGTGCAGCGCTGTTTGCCGTACTCAAAGCCTTTCCTCAGGTGTTCTTCGAGCTGGTCCCATCGGGTGTATTCCCAGATTCCCCAGGCATTGAGGCCTTCTTGCTCGATGAAGTGGCGCTTGTTGGTGTCGGCCAGAGCGGCCGCTACTTTTCCGCCGTTGTCCCGGCCGCCGACGAAGGCTACTGCCGCGATATTGTCGTTTTTGACCAGCACTTCGGATAAATCGCCGCCGCTGCCACTGAGCAGCGTGACCGGGAGGCCTTCCCTGGTCATCAACGCGTGCGCGAGGGTCAGGCAGATCGCGCCGCCCTGCGACGGCGTCTTCGCGATCACCGCATTGCCGGCCAGCAGCTGCACCAGCTCGGCGTGGACCAGCACACTCATCGGATAGTTCCACGACGCGATGTTGCTGACCGGCCCCGGCAACGGCGTGCGACCCAACATCTGCCGGTCGATCTGCCCCAGATACCAGCGGACACCGTCCAGCGCGCGGTCGACGTCCGCGCAGGCCAGCCGCCACGGTTTGCCGATCTCCCAGACCAGCAGCCGGGCGAGCAGATCGCGATGGTCCTGCAGGGCGGCGACGGCGGCGGCCACCCTTTCCTTGCGCTCTTCTCGCGGAGTCGCGGCCCACATCGCGTGGTCCCGGGCGGCGGCACGCACCGCGGCACCGGCGGTCAGAACATCGATTCGCCCACTCTGCGCGATTTCCCGGCCGTCAATGGGGGTACGCAGGACAGCTGCCACGCCGTCGTCCTGCCACCTGTTGTCATAGAGGGTGCGCAGCCTGTTCCCGGATATCGCTTCGGGGGCGGCCTGCCGGACCTGGGCCAGAACGTCATCCATAACCCACTGTGGCCGCTTGTTTTTACCTCGCGCGACGGTTTCCTGCCCGTCCTCGTCGCGATTCTTGCCGTAGGGCCAAATTTCCCGTTTCTTCTGAAACGCTGTGGAGGGGCCTCGCGGGCCCCTCCATCACGTCAGATCTCGGGAACCGGCTCCGGCTCCAGACTGGCCAGGCCCTCCCGCAGGTGACGGTTGTGCCGCGGCTCCTGCTTCGACTTCGCATCGTCGAGCTTGCGCCGCAGATCGTCACGAACGTCGTTCAGCGCGGCGTGCAGATCTTCCTCACCCGACGTCGTCACGATCGTCTGCCGACCGGCGATGAAACACTCCAGGGTGACCTTCTGCCCCTTGGCGGCCCGGTCCTTGACCGAGATCTCCAGGGCGGTGGTCTCCGCGGGAAACGACGCCAGCCGAGCATCGAGCGTGGCGAACTGCTCGGCGATCCAGTTCACATCACCCAGCGAAAATCCGCCCCCAGTACGCAAACACTGGTCAACGGTGGCCGGCTCTGCCTGGACACTCATCCGTGGTCTCCCTCCGTTGGGACTGTTGCTACCCGGGTCCCTACCCGCTTTGTCCGCTCTTCACTCCCCGCATCTCACTCCTCCGGTCAACCCCAGTGTCAGACTTCCGTCCCACACCCTCCGGCGCATCGACAAAACCCCATCTCACGGGCGCCTGCGAGTTTGCGTGAACGCTTCCGCCCGCCGGCTCGTGTTGGAAGTGGTCGGCACGCTCAGCAACACTCGATCCGGGCGCGGTCGAACCGCGTCGGCGACGCTCACTGTGGGCGGCTGCCGACACGCTCGGCAACGCTCGCCGTGGGCCGCTGCCGACACGCTCGGCAACGCTCGTCATGGGGTGGCTGCCGACACGCTCGGCGACATTTCGTCCCGGGCGGTTCGCCGAGGGGGAGGCATCATGCCGGACGGCGTGCAGATCCGCACCGACCAGGTCACCGACTTCGCCACGGGCATCCGCGCCGACGCGGCCGACGGCTTCCGCTCCGCCGCCTCCCGAGCCGCCGCCCTCCACCACCACGGCGTCGTCTTCGCCACCGCCATCCCCGGCGACGCCACCCTGCTGGCCAAACAGCGCTACGCCCAGGTCCTCGAGAACACCGAAGCCAACCTCCGCGAATTCCGCCGCGCCGCCGCCCTCTTCGCCGAAGCAGCCGAACAGATCGCCCAGGGCTTCGCCACCGCCGACCTCACCACGGACCAGGCCCAGAAACAGATCGAATCCCTCCTGGCCCACCACGAAACCCTCCCACCCCTGCACGAAGGACAGCAGTGATGCCCCCCGCCCCCTGGGAGTCCTACACCCTCCCCGACATCTGGAAAATGCTCCGCCACGAAAGCACCTGCGACGGAGCCGACCGAATCCTCGACTGGGACGCCCTCACCCACGACGTCCGAACCCAGCACCGCCGCCTGAAAGAAGCAAGGGAAGAACTAGCCGCCGCCTGGCCCCCCGACAAAAACACCTCCGCCCGAACCTTCCTCGACCACATCGACATCCTCACCACCGCCATGCAACAAACCCTCACCCGAGCCGAAGACACCCGAGCCGGCCTCCGCGGCATCATCGAAGCAATCTCCGAAGCCCAACTAACCGTCCAACCCCTCATCGAACAACGCGCAACAATCACCAACGACCTCATCCCCCGCTGGGCCGACCACGCCGAAGACGAATACGACGCCCAAGCCCAGCAAGCAATGAAAAAAGCCGAACTCGCCATCGCCGACCACACCGCCCAACTCCAACCACCAGAGCTTTTCTTCATGAGGACGGATCGGGCCGTTACAGGGACGGAGGTCGGGGGCAACAGCCCTGGCCGGGAGATCAGCACAGGACCTACGGGCTCTTCTGGGACGTCCATCTCGGACTCTCTACGGGCAACTCCTATCCCGGTCCCTGTCCCGCATGATCCTCCGCCAGCAACAATTGGCCAGGACGGTTCTTCGTCTATTGATGGCCCCGGGTTGTCCGGCGCGGTCACGCCTATAGCACCGATTGAAGGCGTCCTCGGCCCTCCGATAAGTTCGGGAGGCGGAATTTCTGGCGGCGGCGCTCTACCGGGGAGCGTCGTTGGTGGAGGGCCGTTCGGCTTTCCCGGCGCCGTTCCTGGAAATTTGACGGTTCCGCCCAGGCGACAGCCCAGCCCGACTGGCCGCCATAGCCTTCCCGTCAAGAAGGCACTGCCCTCCGGCGCGGTGATCGGCTCGGCCAACGCTGCCACTGGCACTTCAGGGTTGATCGGTCAGCCTCATCCTCCCCGCTCCGACCGTAAGCAGCGCGGGACCGAGGCAGCAATCCAAGGCAAAACCGATCAAACTTGGGACGTCCTGGAAGGCGTGGTTCCGGTCATCCGGCCACGGCGTCGCAGGCATGAGCACGGACCCGGCCCTGGCGTCATCGGATACGACCGTTGAGACTTGTCACTCGCGCAGCTCGTATCACCTTCGCTACCGCAGCAGTAGCGTCTCTCCTCGGGTGGACCTCAGCACCAGCAGCCGCCGACTCGATCAGAAAACGGCAGTGGCATATCGCCGATCTGGACCTTTCCAAGGCTCACCACATCAGCCGTGGTGACGGAGTCATAGTCGCAGTCATCGACTCAGGAGTCGACGCCGACCATCGCGACTTGGCGGGAGCGGTGTTGCCCGGTGAAGACTTGGTGAATGATGGCCAGGACGGCCGTTCGGATCTCGACGGTCACGGAACCCAGATGGCTGGAATCATCGCCGCGCACGGCCACGGAGACAGCAGCGGAATTCTAGGAATCGCGCCGGAGGCCAAAATCCTTCCCGTCAGGCTTTCCATAAACACCTTTGGGACGAGCGGCGAATCGGTAAAGGCCGTTGCTTTCGCACAGAAGAACGACGCCAGAGTGATCAACATGTCGTTCGGCGGCGCCGACGATGCTCCCGTTCAGGCTGCGATCAGAGCCGCCCTTGCCGCAGATATCGTAGTTGTCGCCTCGTCAGGCAACCGCGGTGAGGCCGGCGATGACTTCCCCGGCAGATATCCGGAGGTTTTGACGGTTGGAGCTACGGATCAGGCCGGCAAAATCGCCAGCTTCTCCGTTACCGGGCCGCAGGTTGACCTCACCGCTCCCGGGGTCGACATCGTTACGACCGGAATTAATAGTTCCGGCTATTACCAGGGCAGCGGGACGAGCGAGGCCACTGCGGTGGTGAGTGGGGCTGCGGCTTTGGTTCGGGCGCGTTTTCCGGAGCTCAGTGCTGCCGAGGTTGTTCATAGGCTGACCGCGACCGCCGTGGATGCGGGCGCCCCCGGCCGCGATGACAGCTACGGTTACGGCCGGCTCGACATTGTCGCGGCCCTCACCGCCGACATTCCCGCCGCACCAGCCACGGCGCACTCCGAATCCAACCCGCCGTCCACTGCAGAGGCACTCCCCCAGCCGATCCCGAAGCGGACCTCGCCGCTCCTCCTAACCGGAATCGCCGCCGCGGTCGTGCTGATCCTGGGCGGCCTGATCGTGACCCTCATGCTGAGACGACGCCGCTGACCATCCGAACTCAGCGCCGGTTCCCCAGCCCGATCATGGCCGTATGCACCTGATCCATCGTCATCGGCGGAACCGTAAGGGAATGAGCCGCCGAAGCCCTCAACCCGTCAAGGGTGATGCCCAGAGCGCGGCGCCAAGCTTCCGGGGCGATGCCCGCCGTAGCCCGCAGGATCATGGAAGTCGACCAGAAGACGTACGCCAGGTCGGCTGCAGTGAAGTCAGCCCGCAATGCTCCCGCACGCTGGGCACGGTCCACGAGTTCCTGGGAGCTGATCATCTGGGCGTCGCAGATGCGGGTCAGTTCGGCGGCGTCCGGGAAGCGCCGGCTGACCGCGTCGTTGAGGGCGAGGTCGCTGGCCTGGAGTTCGCACAGCAGAGTGACATAGCGGGCGAAAGCGTCCCACGGATCCTGTATCGCCGACGCCTCGGTGAGGGCGTCGCGGACTCGGGATTCGACGAGGGCGGGCATGACCGCGTCGATGAGGGCGTCGCGGCCGCCGAAGCGGTTGTAGAGGGTGCCGGGGCTGACGCCGGCGCGTTTGGCGATCTCCTCGAGTGGCACCTGCAGGCCCTGCTCGCGGAACGCCTCGGTTGCCGCTGCCACCAGTCGTTCCTGGTTGCGCTGCGCGTCGCTCCGTAATTTCACGCCCCAAGACTACGTGCCCTTAAGTTGACGACGCCCTCAAGTTCGTCGTAAGTTGAGGGCGTCGTCAAGTTAAGGAGCAGCGTCATGAGCAGGACCGTTGTTGTCTTCGGGGCCGGGACCGGTCTCGGGCAGGCCGTCGCGCACCGTTTCGGGCGAGAGGGGTATCGGGTCGCGCTGGTCGCCCGCAATAGGGACCGGTTGGAAAAACTGGCCGCCGAGCTGGCCGGGCAGGGCGTGGACGCTGCGGCTTTCGTCGCCGACCTTTCGCGTACGCCCGAAGTCCCCGACCTGATCGCCCAGGTCAAGCGCCACTTCGGCAGCATCGACGCGATCGAGTACGCCCCTATCACCACGGAGGGCTTCGTTCCGGCTGCGTCCCTGGACGCGGCGACGATGCAGCACTACGTGAACCTGTACCTGCTCACGCCGATCGAGATCGTCCGCGCGGTCCTGCCCGACATGCTGGACCGCGGCGATGGCGCCATCCTGCTCGGCCAGGGTGTTTCGGCGATCCATCCGATGGCGAACCTCAGCGGCGTCGGCCCGGCGATGGCCGCGGCCCGCAACTACCTGCAGGCCCTGCACGCCGAGGTCGCGGACAAGGGCGTCTATGCCGGGGCCATCCACGTCGCCGGCATCGTCCTGGGCAGCGCCGGCCACACCGCCATGACCAGCGGCACCCTCGCCGGCGATCTCGACCTGTCCCACGTTCCACGGATCGAGCCCGACGAGATCGCGGACGCGTTCTGGGATCTGCTCACCAGGCGCGACCGTTTCGAGCGCCAGCTTCCCTGAATCGGGAGGAACCGTCCTCGATGGGTAATCGGTTACGGGTGGTAGGTGTCACTTTGTCCCCCGCACACGAATGCCCCGGCGCGTCGTTGACTCGGGCATGGAAACACAGGCGCAAATTCTCGACACATCACTGCTGGCCTGGGACAAGGAGGCCGCGTCGGGCGAGGACAACGTCCCCGCCGACCTGACCTGGGGCACGATCAGGCTCGGCGTCGAAGCGCTGCAGCGCAAGGCGGAGGTGCTGATCGAGCTGTCGGAGAAATTCCCATCGGTCCAGGCCGTCCTCAGCATGGACGAGCAGTACCAGGAGGGCGTGGACCTCGCACACGACCTGGTGGGCCGCGACCACAAAGTCCGCGTCTGACCCTCACGGCAACCGTCCGCGTCCAACCCTTACGGCAACCGCCGCAGAACGCAGACCACCTTGCCGAGGATGATCGCGTCGTCGCCCGGGATGACGTCGAAGAGCGGGTTGCGGGGCTCGAGCTCGACATGCCCGTCGCGCCGCTGGAAGACCTTGGTCGTGGCCTCGTCGTCGATCAGCGCGACCACGATGTCGCCGTTCTCGGCGGTCTGCTCGCGGCGCACGATCACCACATCACCGTCCGCGATCGCCGCCTCGATCATGGACTCACCCTTGACCCGCAGGGCGAACAGCTCGCCTCCCCGGCCCACGAAGCTCTCGGGAAGCGCGAGCTCCTCCTCGATCACCTGGTCGGCCAGGAGCGGCACACCCGCGGCCACCGTGCCGAGCAACGGAACCTGAACCGCGCCGGCCCGCCCGGGCTGCGGTGAGAACGACTCGCGGGCATCCACCGCACGCGGCGAGTGGGCCTCGCGACGCAGCAGCCCCCGCGCCTCCAACGCCTTCAGGTGGTGCGTCACGGTCGAGGGAGACCGCAGGCCGACAGCAGCGGCGATCTCCCTGACCGTGGGCGGATATCCACGCTCGTGCACCAGCCTCTGCACCACATCCAGGATGCGTCGTTGCCGGCCACTGACCGCGGAATCCTCGTCGACCATGCGGTAACCCTACCGCAAAAACGAACATGTGTACGAACGGATACCCTACACCTCGAAGCGCGTCCGCCGGCGGCGGACCAGCAGGACACCGCCCGCGATCAGCACGACTCCGGTGAGAACGATCAGCGTGGTGGACGGCCCGGTCACGGGTAGACCACCACCGCCGCCGGAACCGCCCTCATCGGCGACGACCGGGGGCGTGGTGGCGGCGGGAGGTGAGGTGGCCACGGGAGACGAGGTGGCCGGGGATGCTGCGGGCGGAGGATTCAGGACCAGGGTCGTACCGTTGTTGGCCTGATCGTCGTAGCTCTCGTATTGCACCAGGTCGACTCGGACCGTCCCCTTGGCAGTGGTGATGAGCTTGTCGATCCGCAGCCCGATGTCGAAGGTGACGGTCTCGCCGGGCAGAGTGAAGACATCCGAGGTCGAGCAGAAGACGGTCGCCTTGTTGTAGGAGAAACAATGCTCCGGCAGGCCGGTGGCCGTCGTTCCCGGGGGCAGGGCGAATTCGACAGTGCTGGGCCGCACGATGAACTGGCCGGCGTTGTGGACGCCGACCGTGGCCGTCACCACGTCGCCTTTCCTGCCACGGATCGGGGACTTCGCGTACGCGGCGGTGTCGGTCTTGCCGGTGGCGGCCGCGTCAGCCATGATACATTTCGAGGACGAATTGTTCGGGTACTTCCAGTAGTCCTGGTCGACCTGTTCGACCTGCGGTCCCGTGGAGTCGGGTGCCGAGTCGATCCGCAACGCGCCACCGCTGCCGTGCGTACCCGTCACGGATTTGTGCTCCGTAACGGTGTCCCAGGTGAAGCCGAAACTGAGCTCGCCGAACTGCTCGACGTCCGCGCGTACGGTCATCGGCAGCCGCACTGTATAGGTCTTGCCCGGCGCCAGGTCCTGGTCGAAGACGCATTGTTTGGGCAGGGCGAAGCCGGGGTCGTAGACACAATTGCTGTAGAGTTCGGCCGGCTTCGGCGGGGCCAGCACCAGCTTCGCCGTCGGATCGTCGAAGGTGAGCACCGCGCGGCGAATGGTGTAGGTGCCGTCGACCGCCGCCGAGAACGGGACCTCAACGGTTTTGCCGGGCCCGATCCGGATGCGCTCCGCCGGGCGGGTGCCGACCGCCGCGAAATTGACGTTCTCGACGACGCGATAGGTGTTCACCGCCGACACCGGCTCGATGTTGCTGCCGCTCAGCGTGACGGTGACGCGCACCGTTTCACCGGGCTTGGCATCCGAGGTGGGCGAGAGAAAAATGCCGATGCCCATGTCGTAGGGCTTCGCCGCGGTCAGCGCCAGTTTCGCACTGCCCTGGCAGACGACCTCGGTACCGCTTCGCGAGCACGTCGGGTTCTCGTGCGGGTAGACGTAGCCATGCTCCCCCGCCGTCGACCACGTCCATTTCGGATCCTGGACGACCGTGTCGGCGGTCGTGTGCACGGTTGTCCCGGTGCCCATGCCGATCTCGGTGCCGGACCGGCCCACACCCATCAGGGTGCCGTTGTAGCGGGGCGTCATGGTGATATCTGCCGCGGCGGCCATGGCCGGAGCGGGAATGGTCAAAGCCATGACAGCCGCGGCGAGCGCCGCGCAGGCCATGCGTACCGGTCTGAATCGCATCGATCTTCTTTCCCCGTGGATGATCGATGCACAGTAATGGATTTCGGTGAACTTCGGGGGCGCCGCTACCTGGCGCGACGCCCCCCGGCAAGCTCAGACCTCGGACGTGACCAGCTGCGCGATGGCAGCCGCGCGCTGCGGGCCGTAAATGGCGAGCATCCGCTGGGCGGCCTCCTCATCGGTCTCGCCCTGACCCAGACCCGCCGACAGGACCTCGTCGGCGACGCCCTCCTGCGCTCTGGCGATCTCGTCCAGCTTCGCCATGATCGTCGGCAGATCCTGATCGTCGGCCGCGACATTCTTGGCGATCGCCTGAATGGCCGTCGACAGTGTCCGCAGCGTCGCCGGCACACCCGAGAGAATGTTGATGTACGACCCCGGCTTCACGCCCGCATACTTCGCGCCGGCGCCGTCACCGATCTCGTAGTCCCGCTTGTATTCGATGTCGTTGACGAAATTCTCGAACGTCCGCGTCGGGTACGCCTTGTTGCGGATGTGCATGTCGAGAATCGCGTCGGCCAGCGCCGCCCGCCCCTCGCTGCTCTTCAACGCGTCGATGACATCCTGCTTGCTCACGCCGTCCTCCTCGAGAAGCCCCCACGGGCTCGTGTTCTTTTCTTGCGCCGTCGTGTATCGGGCGCTGAAATGCGCGTGCTCCGTGTGCGGCGAAGTGCCGGTGTAGTCCCGCCAGGTCCAGCCCCAGGAGGCACTGGCGATCCGCCGGTTGTAGATGACGTTCTGCAGCCGGTTGTCCCGCCCGGCCCGGTGATTGCCGACGATGATGTCGACACACTTCTGCATGTTCCAGCCCGGCTTCTTCAGATCGGTGTCCACATCAATGGCATGCACCTCATTGATGTTGTCGGCGTCCTCGGACGGCGTGTTACCGGTCTCATCAGGATTGTGATCCGATGCGCCGGCCGCATGCGAGGTGTCACCGATCGATCCGTCCGAAGCCTTGTCGCGTGACGGCGCCAGTTTGTTGAATTCGTTACGCAGACTGACCAGACAAGGCACCAGAATCCAGCTCGCCATGGTCACCTCCCACGTCGGCACGGCCCGACAAGGCCTCGTCAGTACTGCTGTCGTGCGGTTCCATCGGGGGTCTCTCCTCACGTCCAAGCGGGTTCGCGGGTGGGCGTACACATCGAAATACCCCGTTCCGTGCCGAACTAGTCGACACGGTGTCCGTCCCTCACCCCATCGAGACCCGCAAGTCCCAAGATCTGACATCCGACAAGCCATACGATCAACAACACCCCACCGGATCACTTCAACCCCTTTTTGGGTACGCCCGGAGCGCACCCGCCGTCCGGAGATCACGGGACAACGAAGGAGATCAACTGCCGCTAGGCTGCTGCGATGTCGTTCCGCCGAACGTTCCGCGCCGATGTCCGCGAGCAGACCGCCGCGCAGACCGAGAGCCCCGCCGTAGCCCGGGTCCGGTTCTACGCGGCCAACCTCAGCATCCTCTTCGGGCTCATCGGGCTGGTCTCCATCATTCCGTTGATGGCGGGCGACATCTCGTGGGCGGCCGCACCTGGCTGCGTACTCATGATTGCCGGTGGTGCACTCGGCGGAATGGTGCACGTGGCCGGTGGCGTGCAACCAGCTCGACGATTCGGACTCCTGGCGGCCATCTGCACCGTCCTCGGGTTCGCCGAGTTCTTCGCCACGATCTCGCTCACCTCATGACTTTCACAGTGGAGCCGTCCGCGCTGGACGGTTATGCGGGCCAGATCGGCCGGGCGGCCGACGATGCGAGCGGGACGAAGAACTATCTCTCCGGCTACACCATCCAGGGCGGCTGGAACGGCGCACTGATCGCACTGGTCGGCAGCTCCTCGGTCAATTCCATGAACGCCGCGGTCGCAGCCTCCCAGAAAGCGTCGGAAATCCTCGCCGACAGCCGCCAAGGGCTGATCGAGGCGGCAAGTTACTACCGCAGCACCGATGCGGCCGCCGCGGCGAGGCTCGACGCCACGTTGCTGAGTCCCTGCGACGTGATCCCGACCGCGCTGGAGAACCAGTGGGCAGCCAACCCGTGCGCGCCGTCGTTCAGCGACTCACGGGAACCGTCGGGCCGGCTGAAGCCCGTCGACGACGTCGAGTATTCGCACCCGCTGGGTCTGCTCGACAACATCAGCGTCTCCCACTGGGCGCTCAAGGGCTTCGATTTCGTGCTGGGCTTCAACCCGCTCGAGAAGATCTCCGACTATTTCCTCGGTGACTGGCAGGCATTCGCGAAGGCGGGCAAGGCCATCAGCAATGCCGCCGACGCGCTCGACGACCTGGGCTACAACGTGCAAGGTGGAGCGATCTCCCTGCAGAGCAGCTGGCAGGGCGAGGCGGCCACTTCCGCGTACACACATTTCACTGGTCTGGCCTCCGGTGTCGAGGACCTGGTCGATCCGATGCGGGAAATCGCCAAGCAGTGCGACACGATCTCGCGTGGCGTCTGGAATTCCTGCGAGTCGGCCACCGGCTTCGTCAAAGGAATGCTCGACGCCGCGATCATCGCCGGAATCTCCAGCGCCGCAGGCACCATCACCGTCGAAACAGGAATCGGTGCCATCGTCGGATACGGCATCGCCGCCATCGAGGTCACCCGAATCCTCGACATGTGGGCCGAAGCCACCAAGGTCATGACCACGGTCTACGGCCTTGTCCAGGCAGGCGCCGGCCTCATCGAGGCCCAGGTGTCCCGCCTGCAGGGCGCCGACCTGCCGGAGCTCTCGGGCTATGGCGGCTACCACCACCCGCTCGTGGCGAACTGACCCGGAGGATCCCACCCCGTGCACGACAGCGTCTACGACCTCGCCGGCGACGACCCCCGCATCGCCAAATCCCTGCGAGCCAGCCTCACCAAACTCGCCGAAGGCCCCGACGGCCTCCTCAAGGAGATGGCCGAAGGCGTCCTCCACGGCGAGATCGACCTCCGCCAGGCCGCCCTGTCAGAGGCTTACGGCAACGAAATCGGCGTCGCCCTCGACAAGTTCACCGTCTATTACGACACCCTCGACCAGGACGAACGCAACGCCCTGGCCGGGCAAGCGGAAGAACAGCTGGACGTCCTGCTCGACGGCCCAGCCACCCTCAGCCGATCCCCGCAGGAATAACGTACTCAGGAAACGGCTCTTCCTCCGGCTCGTTCCCCACCATCGCCCCGGTCGCCTGCGACTGCAGAATCACCTTGCTGCCATCCTTGCCCGTGATCCGCACCCCGGCCGGAGCGGCCCCCCGAGCATCGGTCGGCCCGAAATCCCCGAACGCAATCAGATCCCAAGACCCAAATTCATCCGGCCGAGCCACATCAAGCAACTGCACCACAAACATCGGCAACCGAATAGCCCGCCGATTCGGCGGCGGCATCACCTCCGGCATCGCAATCACCTTCTCCCCCGCCCGCGAAGTCGCATAAAGCGTCGAGGTCGAGGTCGAGGTATAGGTAATCCGCAACCCGGTCACACTCCCCTTTGGGCTGTGATCCTTAGGATTCCAAGCCTCCCCCAGCGTCCCGTACCGCTCCATCGAAGCAATATCAGGATGCCCACTGGCCCTGAGCAGCCCCTCAACAACGTCAAGAACCCGACCCACCTGCACAAACGCTCCGATCCCCGACCCAGCCACAACTCCCGAATCCTATCCGCAGGCAAGACGTCGGCCCGTCGCCTGCCGCCCAGGCTCAGCTCTGCCCGGGAGTCCGCCCAAGAGACCTCCCGGAGACAACGACGGGCCGTCCGGGCGCCGGCGGGTTCCTGGTCACACACACCCCGTGACGTTTCCGAGGCACAGGACTCCATCTGGAAGTCGGCGGGGCGGGACGCCCCAACGGCCCCCGAGGTGGCTCACCCGGTAAAAGTGGGCCACGGTCGCCTGATCGGCGCACAGTGCCATACGGATTCGACGATTTCCGCTCCTTCCAGGAGTTCGCAGGCGGGTTTCGCGGCTGGAGATGGGCTTTCAGCCAAGCGCGGTCACCGGGCGGAGCGCCGACACCCGGGGGCCCGTTCGACCAGGGCCGGCACAGTGACTTCGACATCGCTATCGCTGGAGATTCGGTTGCATCGCCGCCCGCGAGCGCGGGGTGCCGATCCGCGGCGACGGCATTTCCACCGGATCGCTGACGGCAGAGGATCTGCGGGCACTCGGGCTGGAGGGCGTCGTCCGCGATACGTCCCACAGTATCGGCGGCCGGGAGATCAACCTCATTATCTACCGGCCGATCAGCGATGCGGCGGCTCGCAAACCGACCATCAAGGTACGGTTCTGACCGCTCCGGCGAGACTGAATAGGAAGTGGCGTGCCACTCATCTACGACGTATACGGCTTGACCGAGCCGACGCTCGGCAATGAGCCGACCCGGCTCGCCGAGGGCTCTGGGCATCGCATGGGAAGAACGCGACAGCGACTATCGCGGCCGATACTTCCAGTCGCCGGGTCCGCCCTCCAGCGGGGGTCGCCTACTTCTGCAGGCCAACGACCTGCGGGACGAAACCGGCGACCACCCTCAGCTTCCCGACCACCCGGACCACCGTTACCTGCTGTTCGTAACGAGTCCGCACATCCCGACGAAGCGCGGGCCCGCCTGGGCAGTCTGCCCCAATGGCAGTTCCTCCGTCGGCAAGAGCTGGACTGATCGGTGTTACGACTGCTCAGCGACCGGCCTGAGCGGCTCGCGACGATCCCCTACCAAGCAGCTGCACCCGGTGGCGGATCCGAAGGTGCGCAACTGGCCGTAGAACGCCTGAGGGTGGACGCGCTGCCCGCCGGTTGCGATGCAATTCTGGCGGCCGGCGATCTGCAGGGCATCGCGTCGTCGCCACTAGGAGGCCGGCCGGGCCTGCTCGGCGTCGCCGTCGCTGACTACCTGGAGCTCTGGGCGGACGCCGGCCTACTCCCGCAGCCGGACCTAGTCGGAATCCTGCTCACCCAGCTTCCAAGGCCTGACAGTCGCCGGCGTCAGCGGTGTGATCGGCGACCCGGCCCGCCCGTTACGGCGCACCGGCGAGGACTTCCTGGACGCGGTCAAATCCGCCATCACACCGCCACCTCATGTTCTGCTCCTGCACGAGGGCCCAAACGGTGAGACTCAGGACCAGCTGGGCAATGCCACCCTCAGAGCATTGCTCGACCGCCAGGCTCCTGCACTCACACCGTGCGGTCACGTCCACTGGGACAAACCCGCGGCGCGGCTGGGCACAGGCCACATCATCAACGTGGACGCCCGCGCCGTGATCCTCACGGCGACAGACTGACACTTCCCCTGGGTTGACCGGGGAGCGTGACCACAGCATCTTGGGGTGTCCGGTGGCCGCCCCGGAGGGCCGCCAAGGCCGTGGGGTCTCCCCATCGCGCTATCGTGGGCTTATGGCCGAGCCCCAAACCGTCACCGTGCCGGTTGTCGTCGAGCGCGACGAGGACGGCGTGTGGTGTGCACACGCGCAGCTGCGTCCAGGCGTTGGCGCGCATGGCGAGGGCGACACCGAGGAAGCCGCGCTGGAGGATCTCCGCGAGGCGCTCGTCGGGCTCATCGAGGAGTTCGGTGTTCCCCGGGAGCTTTCGATCACCCTCGCTGCCTGATGCCGCCGCTTCCCTGCGTCTCAGGGACGCGCATCGTGCGCGCCTTGGAGCGCCAAGGCTTCAAGGGTGGCCAGAATTGCCGGCAGTCACCACATCATGCGCCACCCGGACGGTCGCGGTACCACCGTCCCTGTGCACGGCAACCGCGACGTCGCCAAGGGCACCTTGCGAGGCATTCTCAGCGACGTCGGCTTGACGATCGAACAGCTCGCCCCCTGAACCCGCGGGCGACAGGCGCACGCAGAGCGCCCACCGCACCGCGGGATGTCCGGGGGCTCGGCCCCCGGAGCAGACATGACGAGTGGCATGGGCCCGCGGGTTTCGCGGACACAGCGCACCCAGCCACTCGTGGGGCGGGCGGGACTCGAACCCGCGACCGAGGGATTATGAGTCCCCTGCTCTAACCCACTGAGCTACCGCCCCGTTCCGGCGGCGATCCTAACCCGTGGGCACCAGCGCAGGCCAGTGATCTACGCGGGGCGGCATTTCTGCCTTTTCAGCGGGTCGTTGCGGTCAGTGCGCCGAGGTCTTGCAAGACCGATCCTGCCGTACGCCAGCCGCTTGCCATGGCGCCTTGCAGGGATGGGCTGTCGCGGTGGTCGCCGGCTACGTAGAGGCCGCCGCCCAATGCGACTGGTTTTCGCAGTCTGGCCTGGGGGGTGGGGGCTGCGGGGAGGGCGTGGGGGATCGACACGATCTCGAGGAGTTGCCAGTCGTCGGTGGGGACGCCGTACATGCGGGAGAGTTCGACTCGGATCACGGCTTCGGAGGCGCCTGAGGGGGCTGCTACGCCCACGGTGGAGGCCGCGATGAGGGATTGGCCGGCTGGGGCGTACTCGGGGGCCGCGTTGGACATCACGATGGTGTTGGCGATGATTTCGCGGCGGTCGCCGTCGAGGAGCAGGGTCGGTTCGGCGATGGGGGCCTGGGGGGCGCCGAAGTAGTAGGTGGTGAGGCCGTTCATCGCGGGGGTGGGCAGGCTCGGGAGGAGCTGGGCGGCCGTGGCCGGGTCGGTGGCGACGATGATGGAGCGGCAGCGGATTTCGCCGCCTTCGGTGACGACCATGCCGGAGGCGAGCGAGAGGACTCTCGCGTTGATCAACAACTGGGGGTACGGGAGGGGGCCCGCGATCGCGGCGGGCAGGGCTCCCATGCCGCCGGCCGGGACGCCTATTCTTCCCCGCGCGAAGGAGCGCAGGACCATCGCCAGGACGTGGCTCGACGTGTCGAGGGAGCGGTCCGCGAAGACACCTGACAGGAACGGGCGCAGGACTTCTTCGATCATTCGGTGGGACAGGCCGGCCTTGCGGAGGGCTTCCTGGGTGGTCATTTCCGGGGCGCCGAGCAGCCGGGACGGCGGGTAGGTGGCGCAGCGGGTGGCCAGCGCGGCGAATTTGAGGCGGTCGGCGAGGGTGCCGACGCCGCTTCCCAGGGTCTTCGGGGCGCTCAGGGGCTCGCGGAGGGGGTTCTCCAGGCGGTGGAGGCGGCCCGCTCGGCGGACCAGCACGCCGGGCGTGAAGTAGCGCATGTCCAGGGCGTCGATGTCACAAAGCGCCGGCAGCCTTGGGTACGCCGTGTTGAGCACCTGGAAGCCGCGGTCGAGGTGCCAGCCGTCGATGACGTCCGTGGCGACGCGTCCACCCAGCCGGTCGGAGGCCTCGACGAGCAGCCAGTCGACGCCGGCGCGGTCCAGTCTGCGGGCAGCCGCGAGCCCGGCCAGACCGCCGCCCACGATGACGACGTCCACCTCTACCGGCTGCTCCAACAGGCACCTCACAGGAGGACGAACAACGCAGGCCCCAGACTAACGGGGTACGCCGCCCACGGCAGCGGAAAGCGCAACGCCACGGCTCAGGCGGCGGACAACTGGACCACCAGCGCAGCGGAGTCCTCCGCGAGGTAGTAGTGGCCCGGGTAGTAGTCGACGTGCAGGTGGCTCGTGGTGTCCCCCGCCTCGGCGACGGCTTCGAGGTTGTCCGCCAGCACGGCGAGGAACCGCTCCTCCCCCGCGATGTGCAGCGTGTCACCCTCGACGGTCAGCAGCACTCTGCCCGCGGCCCGGTTGATGATCATCCGGGCGAGGGCGCGGTCGTAGAACCGGGGTTCGGGGTCGGGTGCGAGGGACATTTCCCCGGCGCCGGCGCGGAGGAGTTCCACGAGCGCGTACATGTCGACGGAGGGGCCGGACAGGTCCATCTCGTCGGTTGAATCGCTGCGCAGCACCTTGATCATGCGGGTGAGGGTAGACAGGCCGCCGGCCCGGCCCCCGTGAGGGGACCGGGCCTGCGGGTTCGTCAGCGGATGGGGGTCAGAGGGTGCCCTTGCGGGTTGCGACCTGGTCGCGGAGGGCGCAGGAGATGACCGGGTCGAGGGTGAAGTCGGCGGTCAGGACGAAGCCGGCGCTGACCTTGGAGCTCTGGACCTCGGGGATCCAGCCGTCCTTGGCGATGATCGTCTGGTACGTGCCCTTCGGCAGCCACCACTGGTAGTGGCCGGAGGCGTCGGCGATCAGCGTGTAGCTGGTCGTGCCGTTGAGCCGGATCGTCGCCTTGAGCGGGGTGGAGGTGCCGTTGCAGGAGACGCCGGTGACCGTGCCCTGGATCTTGCCCCAGCTGGCCGGCGGGGAGACGTTCATCTCCACGTCGACGTTCGGGACCGGGTACGGCGTGGCGGCACGCAGGCCGAGCTGGGCGGTGAACTCTCCGGGCTGGGCCACACCGGCCGCCGCGGTGGCGGTCAGTGTCACCTTGACGGACTTGGACTTGCCGGGGGCCAGCTCGAACGTCGCCGGGTCCTCGGTCAGCCAGGTCACGTCACCTTCGGCGTCACATTCGCCGAGGCCGTCGAGCAGTGCGGAGTCGGCGTTGCCCTCGAACGGGGTGACCGAGCCGCCGATGCGGTAGAAGCCGCACGCGCCGGCTCCCCGGTAACGCGGGCTGGCCATCGCCGGGAGCGTGCTCCAGCTGTCGGCGGCCGGGTCGTACCCGATCGTCTGGCTGGTGACACCGCTGGAGCCGTTGGCCACACCACCGGCCAGGACGAGCAGGCCACCGGCCGCGCTCACCTGACCGCCCCACAGGTCGACCGGGGCGTCGGCGACCGCGGTCCACGCACCCGAGGTGGGGTCGAGAACCTTGGTGGCCTTGGTGGAGGCGGTTCCGTCGTACCCGCCGGAGCAGTAGACCTTGCCGCCCAGGGCGCCGCAGCCGATGAACGAGGTCTTGTTCGGGTAGGACGTCGTGGTGCTGAACGAGCCGGAGGCCGCGTCGAAGACGACCACGTCGGCCGTTGAGGCGCAGTTGGCGTCGAGGCAGCCGCCGACCAGGTAGACCTTGCCGTCGATGATCGCCGAGCCCGCCGCCGAGGCCGGCTTCGGGTTGGTCGTGGCCGGCGTCGACCAGGTGCCCGCTGCCGGGTCGAACACGTCGACCGTGTTCACCGGCGTGCCACCGGGGCCCCAGCCGCCGATCACGTAGAGCTTGCCGTCGACTGCCGCGGCGACCGGCTTGGACCGGGCGGAGGGCAGGTCGGGCAGGGTCGTCCAGGCGCCGTCTGCGTAAACGAACGCCTT
Source organism: Winogradskya consettensis (assembly GCF_018332715.1). GTDB lineage: Bacteria > Actinomycetota > Actinomycetes > Mycobacteriales > Micromonosporaceae > Actinoplanes > Actinoplanes consettensis. Next base: position 60,840 of record NZ_BOQP01000048.1, read on the forward strand.
CTTCTCGGTGCCTGTCGTACTGCCGCCGCCGACGGAGTAGACCTTGCCGTCGATCGTCGCGGCGGCGTTGTCGTAGATGGCCGTCGGGTAGTTGGGCAGGGCAGTCCACGAGTCCGCGGCCTGGGTTACGGCCTTGGGGTTGGTCGCGGCGAAGCTCGGCCCGGTCATGGCCGTGCTCAGACCCTTCATCTGTACGGTGGTCCCGGCCGTGCCCTTGGTCTTCAGCGCCTCGAAACCCTTGGGGCGTTCGAGGACGTCGACCGTCGTCGCGGCGTTACCGGTGTTCGTGACCGTGACGGTGGTGCTGCGCGTGGTGCCGTACGTCTGGAAGGACTGGATCTCGGTCGGGGTGACCGTCAGCCGACCCGCCTTGAGCGCGTAGTCCGCACGCTTCACGCCGTTGGCCGTAACCGCGACGGTCTTCGTGAGCGACTGGTACGGCGCCTTGCTCGCGGTGAACGGGTGCGAGCCGGTGGCGGTGGAGAACAGCCAGTAGAAGCCGTCCGCCAGGTTCGTGTCGGCCGGGGTGGCCGCCGAGACGCCCTTGTCAGCCGGGGCGTCGTCGCTGGTGACCGTCACGCCGTTGAGCGCCAGGCCGGTGTTGCTGTCGGTGGTGTTACCGACGACCAGGCCACCCGGGATCGGGGTGCACGCCCGGTTGACGACCTCGACATCGTCGATCTGCCACCACCAGGAGTACGAACCGGCGTACCGGAATCGCACCTGGGCGGCGGCAGCACCGGCTGCCGGAGCGAGCGAGACCTCCTCGTTGGCCGGACCACGGCGGCTGGCGGTCTGGTGCCACACGTTGGTCCAGGTGGTGCCGCCGTCGATCGTGACGTCGATGTCGGCCGGGCTGCTCAGCGCGTAGAAGTCGCTCTTGAAGCGGACGAACGGCGCCGTCTGCTCGCTGAGGTTGATCGGCGGGCTGATCAGGTCACTGTCCTGGGCCTTGCCGGAGCCGAGCTTGTCGCTGTCGATGATCGCGAAGCCACCGGTGCCGCCGGTCTTGTTGCCCCGGTTGCCGATGTCGGTGAAGCCCCAGCCGCCGCCGTCGGTGCGGTTGACGACCGACCAGCCCGCGGGGGTGCCGGTGCCACCGAACGATTCGGTGAGGGCGGGGGTGCCGTACGCCGCCGAGTAACCGGTCGCGGTGCACGCGGCCTCGACGGGGACGACGATGTTGGCCGTCTTCGCGGCGGTGCCCACGATGACGTCCTCGGTGGTCGGCTGGTAGCCGGGGTACACCGGGGTCGCCTTGAGCTCGTACGACGTGCTGGCCGGCAGCGACACCGAATAACGCCCGGTGACCGGGTCGGTGAACACCGGGGCGCCGGGGCGTCCGCTGACCTCGACCTTGGCGTACAGCGGCCAGCCGTGGCCGGAGCCGTCGGTGACCGTGCCGCTGACGGTGACGAGCTGCGCCGGGGTCAGCGCGAAGTTGACCGTCTTGACCTCGCCCTCGGCGACCGTGACCGACGTGGTCTTCGACAGGTAGCCGTACTTGCCGGCGGTGACGTCGTACGTGCCGGCCTCGAAGACCAGCTGGTACTTGCCGTCGGCGCCGGTGGCGACCGTGCGGCCCGCGGCGGTGACCGTCACGTCGGCGAGCGGGTTGCCGGTGCTCGCGTCGGTGACCGTGCCGGAGGCCCGGGCGATCGGACCGCGCGGAGCGTCGAGGACCGCGTTGTAGACGTCGAGGCGGCCTTCACCCCAGACGTTGTTGTCCGTGGCGGTGCCACCGCAGGAGGTGTCGTTCGTGTCGATCGCCGTCCCGTCGAGCAGTGCCCGGGTGGCGGCGACGTCACCGCGCAGTGACGGAGCGGCTGCCCAGATCAGGGCGACAGCACCGGCGACGTGCGGGGTGGCCATGGAGGTGCCGTCCCACGCCTCGTAGCTGTTGCCGGGGACCGCGGAGCGGACGGCGACGCCGGGCGCGGAGATGTCCGGCTTCACCGAGTTGTCGATCGAGGACGAGCCGCGACCGGAGAACGAGGCGATGGCGTGACCCGAGTTGTACGCGCCCACGGCGTACGAGTCGGGGTAGTCACCGGGGTTCGAGGCGGTGTTGCAGCCCGGTCCGGCGTTGCCGTTCGCGATCGCGGGGAAGATACCGGCGGCAACCCAGGCCTGGACGGTGTCCTCGTACCACAGGTCGCCGCGGCCGCCGCCCCACGAGTTGTTGACGATGTCGGGGCGCAGGTCGGGGCGCGGGTTCTGACCGTTGCTGTCGGTCGGTGCGAGGATCCACTGGCCGCCCGCGAGCAGCGAGGAGTCCGAGCAGTTGTCGCTCTCGCAGCCCTTCGCGGAGATGAACTTCGCGCCGGGCGCCACGCCGATCTGGTTGCTGCCGCCGTCGCCGCCGACCATCGTGCCGATGGTGTGCGTGCCGTGGCCGACGTTGTCACAGGGCCCGGTGCCACCGCAGGCGTTGGACGGATCGAACCAGTTGTAGTCGTTGTCGACCGAGCCGTCCGACTGCAGGCCGCGGTAGTGCGACTTGATCGCCGGGTGGGTGATGTCCACACCGGTGTCGACGCTGCCGACGACGATGCCCTCGCCCTTGTCGGTGAAGTCGTCCCACACCCGGGGAGCGCCGATGTCGGTGACGCCCCACTCGACGGCGGCGGTGCTCGCCTTCGCGGCCTTCTTGGCGACCGGTTCGATCACCTTGAACGTGCGCACCGGGTCGATGCGCTCGACGTCGGCGCGGGCCGAGATCGAGTCGAGCAGCGCCCGGTCGCCGGTGACGCGGACCGCGTTCGCGATCCAGTAGGTCGAGTAGCTCGCCTTCTTGCCGTCGAGCAGCGTACGCAGCCCCTTCTGGCTTTCCGTGGCTGTGGTCGTCAGCTCGCGGTAGACCCGGGTGGTGCGGTCCTTCTTGTCGGCGACCTTCGCAGCGGACGCGAGGTCTGCCTTGTCGCGCAGGTACACCCAGAAGCTTGCGGTGCCGTCCTTGGCCAGAGTGGACAGCAGTTCGGAGCTGACCGCCGGTGACGGGGCAGCCGCGTGCGCGGCCGTGCCCGGCAAACCGGTCAGGGTGATCGCGAGGGCCAGCGTGGCCCCGGCGATACTTCGTCGTCGTACGCGATTCACGCGCGGACCTGACATGGTTCTTCCTCCCCCAGTACTGCCGCGCCCGGTGGTGTCCGGGCCCGGCCTGACGATCGCCGGGGATAGCCGGCACCGTCCGGACACTGTGGGTCGTGCACGCGCCTACAGCGCGTGCATCCGCAGGTGTCGATGCAATGCTGCGGCCGGACAGTGGTGCTGATCAATGGCATCTCTCGGCCAAGACCCGGGCAGGGGATGGGCTAAACCATTGCGGTGCTGTGAATTCTCTGTGTGCAGATGTTGACCGACACCTATGCGACAGCGTTTGCTGGTGACAGCCGAAGATCCCGGAGGAAGCCCGTGTTGGGTCGATCCAGCGTGCCGTTGGTGGTCTGCGTCTCCCCGGACCGCCAGGTCCGTGAAAACCTTGTCCGTCGCCTCGACGATCTCGGAGCCGTCCTGATGTGTGCCGACATCGGCGAGCTGCGTGCCATGCTCGCGGGGACCCTCCCCGCCGAGCCCGAATTTCCCGACGAGATTCCCGCCCGGAGCCCGAGCGAGAAGGTCAGTTTCGGGGACCTCGTCGTCGACGTGGTCCAGCATCAGGTCGCCTGGCGGGGCCACGCCCTCGACCTCACCCGCCTGGAACATCGCCTGCTCACGAGGCTCGCGTCGCCACCGGTGGAGGTGTGGCCGTACGAGCGTCTCTTCGCCGCCGTCTGGGACAGCGCCTACCTGGGCGACACGTCCATCCTGCACTCGGCCGTGAAGCGGCTGCGGCAGAAACTACGTGCCCTGGACGGCGGGCCGGTCGTGGAAACGGTCCGGGGCATCGGCTACCGCCTCAAGCTGACGGTGATCCCTGCAGCTTAGAAAGTGGGACAACGTTGTCAGGGACGCCGCCGGGCGTATTCGGCCCGCGCGGCGTCCAGGCTCAGGCTGCCGTTCGGGCCACCCATGACGACGGCACTGTTGTGGTCGTCCTGCCCGTCGTCCTCCCACCAGCACTCCCGGCAGATCTGGAACTGACCGCGTTCCGCCAGCGTCGCGTGGCCGCAGCAAGGGCAGGCGTAACGGTCGGCATCCGGGTCCGGAACCGGCTCCGGCCCGATCCGCCACTGCCATGGGCCACCCTCGCCGATCCTGCCGGTGAACCGCAACAGGATGCTCGTGGGGTGCTTCCGCGGCACCAGGGTCTCGGGGGCGAGGCGCAGCAGGACCAGACGGCTGATCCAGGCGGGCGGGCGCCAGCCCACCCCCAGACCCTGAGTGATGTCGTACGTATGGAGCAGCATCTCCGCCACGGCAAGCTCGGCGACCTCGGGGGTCTCGGCCAGCACCTCACCGAGATGGGTCAGTGTCTCCCGGCACGTCCAGTCGAGGGTGCCGGCCGGGGCGGACCAGTCACGATCGGCCAGCGGTTCGAGCGCCCCGATCGTCATCCGGGCGGCGCGCTGCAGGTCGTCGGCTTTCACATCGGGAATTGTGGCACCTGGCACAAATAGGGGAGAACAACGATCCGCGGCCTTCCTAGCGTGGGAACAGTACGAGTTGATCAACGCTGAGGAGACCACGATGCGCAACGTCAAGCGCGCGATGCTGCTGGTGACCGGCGCCGCGGGGCTGGTCCTGTCCGCCGCCTGCGCGAGCACGACTCCGACGGCAGCACCGGCCGCGGCGCCCACCACCGCGCCCCCGGCCGCCGAAGGCACCGGGAGCGGTGGGAGCACCGGAAGCACGGGAAGCACCGGAAGCACGCCCACCGCCACGAACAAGACCGGCAATGCGAGCGGTGGCGGCACCACGCGATGTCACACCGGGGATCTGAAGGTCAGTGACAAAGGCGACAAGGGCGGCGGCTCGGCCGGGCACCACAGTGAGTTCCTGGTCTTCGAGAACACGTCGGGCAGCACGTGCACGCTGGAGGGCTACCCGGGCGTCTCGTTCGTCACCGGCGACTCGGGCGAGCAGGTCGGCAAGGCGTTCAACCGCGCACCCGCCGACTCGCCCTCGATCACGTTGAAGGCCGGTGCCAGCGCGCACGCCACCATCGAGATCGCCAACCCCGAGGCCGCCGCGCCCGAGGACTGCAAGGTCAAGGATGTGCGCGGTTACCGCGTCTACCCGCCGGACGAGACCGCGTCGATCTTCGTCAGCCACCCGCAGACGGCCTGCTCCGCCGGGGACTACGCGATCGGCACGGTCAAGGCCCTCGCCACGGGAACAACCGACTAGTAGCGTCCCGAGTCTTTGATTCGTTTGAAGTGGGTGGCGAGGGGGCTTGGCGCTAGCCATAGGCACGAAGTTGCATCGAAACCCGCGATGCCGCAACCTTCTGCGGCGTCAAGTGTCAAGCGCGGGCCAATCATGTCTGACGACGAAACATATGTTCTGCTGTCAGACACGATTGCCCGGACTTGATGAGTAGCACCGCACAAAGTTGTCGCCTCCAGGCGCACAGCGCAACAACTCACCGCGCAGCCGGGCAGCCGTTAGTGTGTCAATGCGGAGTGTCACGTCCAGGCCGGTCGAGGACTGTGTTGCCGTCCATGGTGGAACGCCAAGAAATTTCTGTCACCCTCGCCACCTGACCGCAGAGGAAGCCTTGGAAACCGCGGCGCGGCGGGCGATGGCGGCGAGGCCGGTTGCGGAGGCGAGGAACATTGCCGCGAGGATCAGCCAGCCGGGCGTGCCGAGGTCGATGGCGGTCAGGGTGACGACCGCCGGGGCGACCATCGCGCCGAGGGCGTACCCGGTGCCGTAGATGCCCTGGTAGGCGCCGATGCGGTCCGGCGGGGCGAGTTCGAAGCTGAGGTTCCAGCCGGCCGCGCTCGACAGGATCTCCGCGAAGGCCTGCAGGACCGCCGCGGCGAGCAGGGCCACGGTCGCGAGCAGGGGTGAACCCCAGCCCGCGGCGGCGAAGACCACGCACGCGGCGGCCATCAGCCACCCGGCGCGGGACATCGCCCGTCCCGCGCCGCGCAGGTCGCCGGTTCCGCGGCTCAGGCGCACCTGCAGGGCGATGACGAGACCGGTGTTGACGAGCAGCAGCGCCGAGACGAGCACGTCCGGGGCGCGCGTGTGACCGACGACCCACAGCGGGACGCCCACCTCGGCCAGGCCGAACTGGATCCCGAAGACGCCGCTCAGCGCCGTGACGCCGAGGAAGCGCAGGTCCCGGTACGGCGACGGCCCCGGTGGGGGCGGCGAGGCAGCCGTACGGGCCCGGGCGTCGACTCGCGCCGCCGGCAGCCCGAGGAGCAGGACCGACGACACGAGGTAGAACGCGCCGCCCGCCGCCAGCGTGATCCGGTACGCGGTGCCCGTACCGATGGCCAGCGGGATGGCCGCGACAGCCGTGCCCGCGGAGATCCCGATGTTCGTCACCGTCCGCATGGTCGCCCGGATCCGCACCCGTTCCTCGCCGGGGAAGGCGCGGCCCACCGCCGCGGACCGCACCGAGGAGCCACCCTGCTGGACCAGCGTCACGATCGAGGCCACCACCACGAGCGACACCACATCGTGGACCACGACGTACGCGGCGACCGCGAGCCCCTGCACGACGTGCAGCACCACGAGCATCATCCGGGAGCTCCAGCGGTCGGCGAGGTGCCCGAACGCGAGGGAGCTGACGACACCGACGCCGCCGGCGATCGTCAGCCCGAGACCGACCGCCACGGCGGGAACGCCCACGATCGTGGTGAGGTACAGCGAGGTCAGGGTGAAGAACGCCCCGCGCCCGACGGTGTCGACGAGGGTGACGGTGAGCAGGCGCCGCAGAACGGCATCGTCGCGGAGGAGAACGCGGAGCGGGACGGGGGCTTCGGCAACAGGCACCCGTCGGTTATGCCAACATACGGTGCCACGGCCAACAGATTTAGGATATGGCTTCATGATTCGGTACGAGCTGGAGTCCGCGGACGTCTCCGCCGTCCGCTTCGGCATCTCGCCGCTGGGCGAGGTCAGCCTCGGGCTCCGCGCGCTGCGTGTCCCGGACGCGTTCCCCCTGCAGCGCCCCTGGCTCGACCGCATCGCCCCGGTGCGGCCGCTGCTCGACACCGAGGTGCTGCTCGGGCTCGTCAACGACCGGCGCTGGGTCGCCGACTTCACCAACCCGCGGCCCGGGTCACCGCTCACCGACTTCGGCCAGGAGATCGCCGAACTCGCCCGGATCACCCCGGAACGGCTCCGCGGCGATCTCGTGCACGTCCACGGCGAAGTCCCCCCGGTGTTCGACGGGCCGCACGGCGAGGTGGTCGCCCGCCTGGTCGCGGCGCTGACCCAGGCGTGGGAGCTGTGCTTCGTGCCGTACTGGAAACGCATGCGGGCTGTGCTGGAGGCCGACATCACCTACCGGGGACGGGTCGCGGCGCAGGCCGGGATCGGCACGATGCTGGGTGGCCTCTCCAGCTCGATCAGCTTCGACGGCCGCAACATCGACATCCGGCTGGCGAGCCCGATCGCGCGGGTCCGCCCGATCCGCGGCGAGGGCGTGACTCTCGTACCGTCCATGTTCGTCGGGCGGTCCTCCACCCCGGCGGACGAGAATCTCCCCCCGGTGATCGTCTACCCGGCGCGCGGGCAGGGCGCGATGTGGTCCACGGCGGACCGGCCCGACACCGGCGCCATCCGCGACCTGCTGGGCAGCACCCGCGCGACCCTGCTCGCGGCGCTGGGCGAGCCCGCCTCCTCGACCGACCTGGCGCTCCGGCTCGGCGTCACCCCGTCCGCCGTCAACCAGCACCTGCGGGTCCTCCAACGCGGAGGGCTGCTCAACAGCGCCCGGTACGGACGGAGCATCCTGTACTACCGCAGTGATCTCGGCGAATCCCTTGCCGGGAACTGAGCCCTCCCGGGCAGAGCAGAGAGCAGGTCCGATGACACGTACGGCGCTGGTGACGGGTGCTTCGTCCGGTATCGGGAAGGCGACCGCGGCCGCCCTGATGGAACGCGGTTACCGGGTCATCGGGACGAGCAGGTCACCCGGGCGGATCACGGACCCGGTCGCGGGGGTCGACTACGTCGCGCTCGATCTCGCGGACCCGGCTTCGGTCGAGGGGATGGCGGCGCAACTGGGCGCGGTCGACGTACTGATCAACAACGCCGGCGAGAGCCAGAGCGGACCGCTGGAGGAACTCCCGGCGGAGGCGGTGGAAAGGCTCTTCCGCGTCAACGTCTTCGGGGCGCTGCGGCTCACCCAGCTCGCCCTGCCCGGCATGCGGGAGCGCGGCTACGGCCGGGTGATCATGGTCGGGTCGATGCTGGCGTCGTTCCCGCTCGCCTACCGGTCGTCCTACGTGGCCTCGAAGGCGGCGCTGAAGGGTTTCGCCGACGCCGGCCGCCAGGAGCTCTCGCCGTTCGGGGTCTGGCTGACCACTGTCGAGCCGGGCTCCATCGCCACCGGCATCAGTGACCGCCGCACCAAGTACGTCGCCGCGGACTCCCCGCACCAGGACGACTTCGAGACGATGCTGGCCGCCCTCGACCGCAACGAACGCGCGGGCATCACCGCCGGACGCGTCGCCGCCACCATCGTCAAGGCGGTCGAGGCGAACCCGCCGAAGCCGCTCTATGCGGTGGGCAGCAACGCTCCGCTGGTCTTCGGCCTGCGCCGTATCGTCCCCGCCACCCTGGTCGAGAAGCTGACCCACCGCCGGCACAACCTCAAGCGCTGACCGCGATCATTCCGGCTTCTTGACGGACTTCTTGCGGCGGTGGCGCCAGAAGGCGACTCCCCCGCCGATGAGCAGCAGCAGGACGCCCCAGACCTGGGCGGTCTGAACGGGATCCTCGTCGGGTTCCAGGAAGGCGTCCTCGAACAGGTCTTGAATGCTGCCCTCGTCTTCCTCCTCCTCGTCCTCGCCGTTCTTGGTCCTGGTCGTGTCCACCGAGACCGGCATGGCGGGTTCGGCGAGGCCCAGTTGCGGGGTCACCACGGCCGTCGCGGCCGACTTTGCCGAGAGGCCGGCCTTGTTCTCGGCGAGGACCGTGAACGTGTACTTGGTGCCGTTGTGCAGGCCGGTGACCGTTGCCTCCAGGCGGTCGGTGGCGAGGGTGTGCGCGGCGATGTCCGGGGACGGGCCGACGATCGAGTAGCCGAGGACGGGGGAACCGCCGTCGCTGACCGGGGCGGTCCAGGCCACCTTCGCGTAGCCGTCGCCGGCCGCGGCGATCACGAAGCGGGGCGGGGCCGGGGCCGTGATCGGGTCGCGGGGGATCACCGGGCGGGTCTCGTCGCTCTGGGCCGACCTGCCGATCCGGTTGAGGGCGAAGACGGTGAAGCGGTACGACGTACCCGCGGTGAGCTCGCTGAACGTGGCCTTGCGGTTCCCCGCCGGGATCGTCTGCGTCAGCCCCGACGGCTGCATCGTCACGATGTAACCGGTGATCGGGGAACCGCCGTCGGTGCTCGGCGCCGCCCACGTGACGTCGGCGGAGCGCGATCCCGCGAGGGCGACCGGCAGCCGCGGGTTGCCGGGGACCGTTTTGTCCACCGGAACGCCCGGGGTTGCCGGAGAGGACGCGGGCGAGGTCACCGCGGCGATGGTGATGGCGCTGCTGACCGCGCTCGCCGCGGAGCTGCCGGCGGAGTTCTTCGCGGTGACCGTGAACGTGTACGAGGTGCCGGCCTTGAGCCCGTCCACCCGCCCCGAGCGCAGCGCGCCGTCCACCGTCGCGAGGTGCGACCCCGGCTCCGAGGCGATGGAGTACGACGTGACCGGGCTGCCGCCGTCCGAGGTGGGAGCGGTCCACGTCACGGTCGCCGCACCGTTGCCGGGCTGGGCGTTCACCTGCAGCGGCACCCCCGGCACCGTCACGGTGGCGACCGGTGCCTCCGCTGCCTTCGACGGTACGACCGCCGCGGACTCGTTCGTCGGCCCCGACTCGGCCACGTCGTTGATCGCCACGACCTGGAACGTGTAGCTGTCGCCGTTGACGAGGTCGCTGACCGTCGCGGTGGTGGCCGCGGCGCCAACAGACGCGACCAGGCCGCCCGGGTTCGCGTACACGTCATAGCCGGTCATCGGTGACCCGCCGTCCGTGGTCGGTGCCCGCCAGGTCACGGTCGCCGCGGCGTTGCCGGCCTCCACCTTGACCCCGCGCGGCGAACCCGGATGCGAGATCGGCGGCAGCGGATAGTCCGAGGCGAGCGCGGTCCAGCCGGCCGGGACCGTGCCGTCCGACGTGGCCGCGGCACCGGGGGCGTCGACCGCGCTGGACAGCACCGCGGGATTGCCCCAGCCGCCGGGGTTGTGCGCCTCCACGGTGACCCGGTGTGACCAGCCCGGGTTGCCGGACATGTCGTAGTCGATGGACGTGGCGGTCCCGTCGATCGTTCGCTGGGCGATCGGCACGACCTCGGTGGGGTGGCCGGGTTCGCTGCCGTAGACGCTGATCCTGTACTGGTCGACCGGCCCGGACGTGCCCGGCTTGGTCGGCGGGAGCCAGGCCGTCGTCAGGGTCGCGCCGCTGCCGGACGGGGTCACCACCGGCGGGTACGGGAGCGTCGACTTGTTACCCGGGATCGGCTGACCCTTCGGGGTGGGCCGCGGCGCGCTGGCGGGCACCGGAACGCGGGCGGTGCCCGGCTCGCGGTGACAGGTCTCCTTGCCCGCGTCGGTGTAGATGCCGCCGAGGGTGCGGTACTCCCACGCGTACCCCAGAGGATTGAGCTTCAGGAAGAGAACGCCGAACTCCTTGTCCGTGCCGGTCTCGAAACCCGCGTGCCGGACCGGGTCGATCGCGTAGAAACGGTGGTGGTTGATGCCGCCGGTCCCGACGATGAAGTTGCGGTAGCCGTTGTCGTTGTCGACGGTCGAATCCGGGGTGATCCGCGACCACCGCTGGTAGTTGTGGTCGTGCGCGTTCACGATGACGTCCACGCCGGCGTCGTAGAGCAGCCGGGCCATCGGTGGCATGTTCGGGTTGTTGCCGAACTGGCCGATGGAGATGATCGGATGATGCCAGTACGCCAGCTGGCACTGGTCCGGTGACTGGCCGGCGAGCTCGCCCTTGAGCCATTCGTACATCTCGCCGCCGGGCGAGCACGCCTTCGTCGAGCAGGCCGAGCTGAGCGCGTAGATCTTCCAACCGTCGACCTCGAAGCTGTAGTTGCTCTTGCGGTCGGGGTGCGCCTGCTCGCCCCAGTAGCGGTAGTAGTCGGGCGCGCCGGAGATCGAGTACTCGTGGCTGCCCGGCACGGGATGGATCTTGTCGCGCAGCCGCCCCCACGTCGGGTCGAAGGACACCTGCAGGTCCTCCCACGCGCCGTGCTCGTACTGCAGGTCCCCCACGGCGAGGACGGTGGCGACGGCGTCACCGGCCCTCAGGATCATGTCCGAGGTACGCCCCATCGCGCACCCGACCGCCGTACCCTTCCCGCCGTTGAACGCGGTGGTGGTGTGCCCGCACGCGATGTTGCCGGAAGCGGCGATCAGGGTGCCCGGCTCCGCGCTCAGCGGCACCGCGTCATAGGTCCTGGCGGCGTGGGTCCTGGTGGCGGCCGACGCGTCCGTGGCCAGCTCCGCAAGCACCGCCAGCAGGCCCAGCAGCACCAACCCGCCGAGGCCCGCAAGGAAACGTCGCGCGAGCCTCGCCATCGCAGGGCATCCTTCCGCGTCTCGGAGACAGAACTGCCTCCGATTTTGCGCGTTTTGGCCCTTTTTCGTGCGTGGTTCGGCGTTTTCGAGCCCTCAGCCGACGTTCACCTCGGGACGATCAGTCGACGTTCACCTCGGGACGATCAGTCGACGTTCACGTCGCGGCGGTCAGTCGACGTTCACGTCACGGCGTACCGAGAAGCCCGCGGCGACGACCGCGGCGAGGGCCCAGCCCAGGAACTGCAGCAGCGCCCGGCCGTTGCCACCGGCGGCGTCGAGGTACGCTGAGAACGGCAGCGGCTGCTCCATCCGGAAGTACATGGCCTCGATGAAGATGACCCACACCGCGAACCCGACCACCAGCGGCGTGGCCCGGCGCACGACGGTCGCCATCGCCGCACCGAGCAGCCCCATGATCGGGACGACCGTCAGGGTACGCAGAAAGACGTCGACGTCGCCGCTGAAGAGCACAACGACCCCGCTGACCGCGGCGAACCCGAGGGACACGATCACGGTGGTCAGCAGCTGGGCGAGCAGCACCTGGAGCCGCTTGGGCCGGGCCAGGTAGAGCAGCACGGCCGTACGGTGCTGATAGTGCTGCGTGATGCCGGTGACCCCGAAGCCGAACGCGCTCACGCCCGCCAGCAGCGCCCACATGTCGGCGCTCATCACGCTGAAGATGATGCCGAATGCCGCGAAGACCGCGATCGAGAACGCGCTGGACCGGATCGTCGACAGCCGGTACAGCTCACTGCGCACCACGGCGATCATCGGTCGCCCTCCTGAGTCGTCGTCATCGTCGCAGCGCTCTCCGGCACGGCGGCGCTCTCGGAGAATGCGTCAGTCCCCGGGGATGCGGCGCGCTCGGGCGATGCGGCGGCTTCGGAGAGGAGCGGGCCTTCGGAAGAGGGCGGGCCTTCGGAAGAGGGCGGGGCTTCGGAAGAGGGCTGGGCTTCGGAAGGGATCGGGGTTTCGGAGGGGATCGGGATGAGGTGCGCGGGTGCGGGGAAGAGCTCGGCGGCCGGTGGCGAGCCGGGGTCAGGGGCGGGGGCGGTGACCGGGGTGGGCGCGGGCGCGTCGCCGGCGACGAGGTTGAGGAAGATCTGTTCGAGGTTCGGGGCGTCGGAGGCCAGCTCGTAGAGCGGCACACCGGCCTCGAACGCGATGTCGCCCGCGTCCTCCGGGGTCAGACCGATGACCTCCAGGGCGTACCCGTCGGTGTCGACCGTGGCCCCGGCCTCCTCGAACGCGCGCCACAGCCGTTGCGGATCCCGGCCGCGGATCCGCAGCCGCGCGGAGGCCGAACCGTACAGCTCGGACAGCGGCGCCGCATACCGCACGGTGCCCTCGGCGATGATGACGACGTCATCGATGAGCTGGGCCAGCTCCGCCAGCAGATGGCTGGAGATCAGCACGGTGCCACCGGAGCGGGCGTGATCGCGCAGCAGTTCCCGCAGCCAGGCGATGCCCTCCGGGTCGAGCCCGTTCGCCGGCTCGTCGAGGATCAGCACCTGCGGGTCACCCAGCAGCGCCGTCGCCACCGACAGCCGCTGCCGCATGCCGAGCGAATAGTCGCCGCAGCGCTGCTCCGCGGCGCCGGCCAGGCCCACCTGCTCCAGCAGCACCTCCACCCGGGCGCGGTCGACGCCGATGAGCAGCGCCTGCGTCGTGAGGTGGGCGCGGCCGCTCTGTCCCGGGTGGCTGATGCCCTGCTCCAGCACGGCACCGACCTGCCTGGCCGGGTCGGTCAGGTCCTGGAACCGCACCTTGTTGATCAGTGCCCGGCCGGACGTCGGACGGCTCAGGCCGAGCAACATCCGCAACGTGGTGGTCTTCCCGGAGCCGTTGAGCCCCAGGAATCCCGTCACCCGCCCGGGCACCGCGGAGAACGTCACCCCGTCGACGGCACGGACCCGCCCGTAGGCCTTCGTCAGTTCGATTAGCTCGATCATCGCGCGCCATACTGGCAGGCAGCAGCAACCGGGTCTAGTCCCCGACCGCGTCCAGGAGCGCCGCTGCCGCGCGGCGACTGGCTGCCAGGACGGCTTTCGCCGCACCCCCGCTGCCGCCGGTGAACGTGAACAGGCCCTGGCCGGCCGCGCGCAGGAGCAGCCCCGCCGGCTCGGTGTAGCAGTCGGCCGCCGCGACGGAACGCACCGGCGTCACCGCCTCGCCGAAGCGTTGCCGGACCGTCTCCCGCAGCACGGCGATCACGGTGGTGTCGACGCCGACGCGGTCCGGGTCGACGTCCCAGCCGGTGGTGGGCACGCCGAGCAGCATGATCTCCGGGGACAGCGGCCGGCCGTAGAGCCCGCTCGTCTCGTCGACGAACGACCCGATCCGCGGCAGCCCGGACAGACAGATCGTGTACTGGATCCGCCTGGTCCGCAACGCCCCCTCACCCGAGCCGTTCGGGCCGCCCGAGCCGTTCAGCAGGCGCGGTGTCCAGGCGCCGGCGGCGAGGACGACGGCGTCGTACCGGAGGTGCCGGCCGTCGGCGAGCGTGAGTGCGGCATCGGGCCCGACCGCCGTGACCGGTGTCCGCAGGACCGGGGTGGTGAGCCGGGCGAGCACCCCGTCCCGCAGCCGGGCCGGGGACAGATAACCGGCCCGGCTCTCCTGCACGCCGACCGTCCCCGGCGGCAGCCCCCGCAACCCGAGCCGGTGCAGTGCGAACCGGTCGAGAACCGTCGCCGAGCCGGGCAGCCGGTCGTCGACCACCTTGAGCGGGTCGGCGATCTCCGCGCCCGGTTCGAGGACGTACACCGAGCCGATCTCCGTGTACCCGGCGGTCTCCCGCAGGGCCGGGTCCGCGTACAACTCGGCGAGGCTCTCGGCGGCGACCTCCGCGCTGAGGCCGTCGGGTTCGAAGCCCCGGACCAGGCCGCCCGACGCCGCGGTGGCGTCCCCGCCCGCGGACGGCAGCGTGTGCACGGTGACGGTCAGGCCGGGGCTGAGCTGGTGCAGCCGCCAGGCCAGCAGCGTGCCGGCGAGCCCGGCACCCACGATGGCGATGCGCATGCGGGCCCCCTAGCCGAGCTGCCGGGCGCGAACCACCCGGCGCAGGTCGTCGGTGTGGTCGGCGACAGCGCGGCGCAGCGGGGGTGGCAGTTCCGACCCGCCGAGCAGGTGCTGGGCCAGCAGCAACGTCCGCGGCTGCGCGGCGTACCGCGGGTAGAGGAAGCGCAGGAGCAGCTCGGTGACGAGGTCGCCACGCCGGGCCGCGGCCGCCGGGATCTCGGCGAAGAAGCGGTCGACGTACCCATCGGTCAGGTCGTTCTGTTCGGGCTGCCAGAAGCCCTCGGCGAGCGCCCACAGCTGATAGCTGGAGATCTCCGGGTCGGTCATGATCGTGCGCCAGACCTCCGCCTTGGTCACCGGGTCGGGACGCGCGGCACGGCATTTCGCGGCCCACTGGTCGGCGTCGAGCCCCGGGTTCACCAGCACCGCATCGGCGATCTCCGCCGCGGAGAGCCCGCCCAGCACGGCCAGCCGGTACCGCAGCCGCCAGCCGAGGTCGTCGTCGAGGCCGACAGCGCCCGGCAGTTTGTCGCCGTCGAGCCAGCCGCGCAGGGTGGCGGTGTCCTGTTCGGCGTCGATCCGGGCGCGCACCAGCGAGATCGCCGTTCCGGCCGACGCGAGCCGCTCGTCCAGCGCGGCGGCGAGCCCGGCCATGGCGGCCGGGCGGCGCGACGGGGTGAGGAAGCGGTCGAGCACGTCGTTGCGGGTCTGTTCGAGGACCTCGGCGAGGATGGTGGGTTCCGGTTCGGCCCGGACCAGGTCGCCCACCATGGACAGGTACGCCGGCGCTGGGAACTCGCCGTCCTGCACGGCCAGCAGGACGGCGCACCAGATCATGGCCCGGTTCTGCGCGGACAGCCGCGGCAGCCAGGACGGCAGGGCCGCCCGCGAGCGGGGATCAAACCGGATCTTGGCGTAGGTGTGGTCGCCGTCGTTGACCACCAGCAGGTCGGGGGCCGGGGCTCCCACCAGACCGGTCATCTCGGTACGCCCACCGCGTACGGTCATCCGCTCGACCTTGATCGTGTCCCCGTACAGGCCGACGTTGAGGGTGTGGGTGCGCGATGGTTCGCTCTGCCGGACGGCGGCTGACACGATCCGGCCGCCGGCGATCTCCAGCTCGGGTTCCAGGGTGTTGACACCGGCCCGGCCGAACCATTCGCGGCCCCAGCCGGACAGGTCCTCGCCGATCGCCTCGGCCAGGGCTTCGAGGAAGTCGTCGTAGGTCGCGGTGCCGTACCGGTGACGGGTGAAGTAGATCCGCAGGCCCTCGCGCAGGCCGTCCTCGCCGACCCGGGCGACGAGCTGCCGCAGCACCGAGTGGCCCTTGAAATACGTGATCCGGTCCATCTCCAGCAACACCGACTGCACGTCGTCACCCTCGACGCCGACCGGGTGCGTGGACGGGCGCTGATCCGCGACGTACGCCTGGGCCTTGCGCCGCACCGAGAACGTGACCGGCGGTCCGCTGAACCGGGTGACCTTCGCGGTGACCCGGTGCGCCATGTAGTCGGCGAACGCCTGACTCAGCCAGAACTCGTCCCACCACCGGTGGGTCACGAGGGCGGCCAGCCACATCAGCGAGATGCCGTGCGCGAGGACGACCGCACGGGTCTCGCGTTCGCTCTCGGTGGCCGGGTCGAGGTAGAGCTCGCGGAGCAGGACGCAGCCGGGGTGGTCGAGGGAGAGGACGCTGAACTCGGGGACGAAGACCTGGTGGAACGCGTCGAACGGGTAGCGGGCCCCGAACGTGTCCCGGTACTCGTCGAGGCAGCGGGCCGTGACGTCGAAGATCTCCGTGGTGTGCGGCGCGAGCTTCCCGGCGAGCGAGGCCCGGCAGTGCACGCCGAGCGGGATGCCGTCATGCTCGGTCGTGAACGAGCGGTACGGCCCGGCCACGATCGTCGTCAGATACGTGGCCTGGGGCGCGGACTCAGCGAGCCGCCACCGCCCGGGTGCGATTTGGGTGGCGGGGCTGGTGCCGAGCACCGTCCAGTCCGCCGGGGTGGTGACCGTGAACCGGTAGGGCGCCTTGAGGTCGGGCTGGTCGAAGCAGGCGAAGACGCGGGGCGCGTGGTCGGCGTACACAAAGGCATAGAGGTAGGTGAGCCCGTCCGCGGGGTCCGTGTAGCGGTGCAGCCCCTCCCCCTCCCGGGAGTACCGCATGTCGGCGACCACTTCGAGCCGGTTGTCGGCCGCGAGCCCCGTCAGCGGGAGCCGGCCGTCCGCCCAGCCGGTGTGGTCGAGCTCGCGGCCGTTGAGCCGCACGCTGTGCAGGTCCCGCGCCTTGACGTCGAGGAAGGTTCGCGATCCCGGCTCGGCCGCCGCGAAGTGCACGGTGGTGACCGACCGGTAGACCTCACCGTCCCCGCTCAGGTCCAGGTCGACGTCGTACGAGTGAACGGTGAGCAGTGAACTGCGCCGCTGCGCCTCGGCTCGGGTCAGGCTGGGCATGGATCCTCCACGTTGGTTTTCCGCCGGGGCTGATTCAGTTCGGCGACCGCCAGCAAATCGGGGCCGGGAAGCGCGCGGCAAGGGCAGTAATTGCCGGGGAGCGCAATTGAAGAACTGCGCTTACGCCGATCGCTGACATCTGTCCGGATAGGCGTGCGGGACGGCGAAACAGCGGCGGAATTCTGCGACGGTGGCCGCCATGATTGAACGCATCGAAGCGGACCAGTTGATTCCCGGCCGGGGCACGCCCATCGAGAACGGTGTCGTCGTGCTCGACGGCGGCAGCATCTCGTACGCGGGCCCGGCCGCCGGCGCCCCGGACACCCCCGAGGCCACCGTCTCGCACGCCCAGACCGTGATGCCGGGCCTGTGGGACGCCCACGTGCACTTCATGGGCTTGCGTACGGCCGACACGTCCCTGCTCCCGGTCGAGACGATCGCCGTCCGCGCCGCCCGCGGCGTCTCCGATCTGCGGGCAGCGCTCGACGCCGGCTTCACGTCGGTACGCGAGGTAGGCGGGCTCGGCGTCGACCTGGCCAAGGCGGTCGAGGAGGGCACCGTCGAGGGCCCGAACGTCTACGCGGCCGGTTCGGCGATCTCGACCACCGGTGGCCACGGTGACCTGCACGGCTACCCGATCGGCTGGGTCCGGGAGTTCGGCCAGCACGGCGGGGAGCTGCGGATCGCCGACGGGCCCGCCGAGTGCGCCCGGGCGGTCCGGGAGCAGCTGCGCCGCAACGCCCGGGTCATCAAGATCTACGCGTCGGGCGGGGTGCTGTCCGAGGTGGACCACCCGATCCACCAGCAGTTCACGGTCGCCGAGATGCGGGCCATGGTGGAGGTCGCCGGGATGGCCGAGCGTGCCGTCGCCGCGCACTGCCACGGCAAGCCGGGAATGATGGCCGCGCTGGAGGCAGGCGTCCTCACGATCGAGCACGGCACGTTCATGGACGAGGAGACCGCCGCCGCGATGCGCGAGACCGGCGCCATCCTGGTCACCACCCGGACGATCTTCCAGGAGCTGATCGACGCCCGCATCCTGCCCGGCTACGCCCAGGCCAAACTCGAGGCCATCGTCGACCAGCACGCGCAGGGCATCCTGCTCGCCCAGCAGAAGGGCGTCACGATCGCCGCCGGCACCGACGTCGCGATGACCGGCGCCGAGCTGCCCGACTCGTGGGGCCGCAACGGGCGCGAGGTGCCGCTGCTCGTGAGCATCGGCCTGACCCCGCTGCAGGCGATCGAGGCCGCCACCGCCACCGGCCCGGCAACACTCGGCCTCCAGGCACCGCAGTCCGGTCAGCTCCTCGCCGGCTACGACGCCGACGTCATCACCCTCGACGCCGACCCGGTCGCCGACCCCGACGTCATCGCGAAGCCCGACCACGTCACCGGCGTCTGGAAGGCCGGCCGCCGAGTCAAGTGAGCGCCCAGGAGGCCACGATGGAGAACGCCCTGCTCGAGATCCGCTTCTTCGACCTGCACCCCGGCACCCGCGACGAGTTCCACCGCATCAGCCACGAGGGCACGGTCCCGCTCATGCGCCGCTGCGGCATCACCGTCGTGGCGTACGGTCCGATGCTCAACGACGACAACGCCTGGTGCCTGGTCCGCGCGTTCCGGTCCGAACAGGACCGGGTCACCACGTCCGGCGCGATGTACGAGACAGCCGAGTGGCTCTCACAGTTCGACGCGGTGGTCCCCCCGATGATCGCGGGCTACCGCACGGCCGTCCTGAACGCACCGTCGGCGGCATCGTTAGAGTGGGTCCAGCTGGCGTAGACAGGGAGGTCCGGCGCTGTGGTGAGCATCCACGAGATCCGGGCCGCCGCCCTGGAGCTCCCCCGCACGGAGGAACACCTGATCCGCGACCGGGTGAAGTTCCGCGTCGGCAGGATCGTCTATGTGGCTCTTTCCCGGGACGAGACGACGATGGGCATCGCGTACCCGAAAGAGGAACGCGACCACCTCGTCACCGCCGACCCGCTGAAGTTCTTCCCACCGTCGAAGTCCGACGAGCGTTACAACTGGGTGCAGGCAAGGCTCGCGCAGCTCGACGACACCGAGCTGCGCGAGCTCGTCTTCGACGCCTGGTGCATGGCGGTCCCCAAACGCCTCGCCGCCGAGCACGCGCTGCGCATGGACCTGAACCCCAAGACCACCTGGAGACGGCCATGACCGCCTTGTCCTCAACCGAGCGCACCAAACTGCGACGCTCCAAGGACAAAGGCCGCGAGGACCGGTCCCATCTGTACGCCGTCCTCCGCGCCGCCTTCATCTGCCACCTCGGCATCATCGTCGACGGCACCCCCATGGTCGTCCCCACCGTCTACGGCTTCGACGACGACCACCTCTACCTGCACGGCTCAGTAGCCAGCCGCTCCCTGACCCAGCCCGCCACCACGGTCTGCGTCACCGTAACCGTGGTCGACGGCCTCGTCCTGGCCCGCTCCCTCTTCGAACACTCGATCAACTACCGCAGCGCCATGATCTACGGCGTCCCCCAGATCCTGGTCGACCCCTGGGACAAACTAGACGCCCTCCGCATCGTCACGGAGCACGTCACCCCCGGCCAGTGGAACTACGCCCGCCGCCCCAGCACCAAGGAACTGGCCGCAACCACAATGCTGGCCATCCCCCTCGCCGAAGCCTCGGTAAAAACGCGCAGCGGCCCACCCGACGACGCCGACTCCCCCGACGCCGCCCTGGGCCTGTGGGCAGGCGAGCTCCCCCTCCGCTCCGTCTGGCAGGACCCGGTGCCGGACCCCGCCCTCCCGGCCGGCATCGAGACGCCGTCACACATCGCACAGCGCGCCCGTCTCTGAGGCGTCCCCCGGCTGGTCCCGTCATCGCAGCCACGGCCGTGGAGCACTCGGCTCGGCTCCACCCAGGCCCCGCCCGATCGCGCTCGATTCAGAGCAGCAGGTCCTGGCGCCTGCTCCCGGCATCGTCACGATCGGTCACCATGTCCAGAATGTATATGTGATGTGCTCAGACGTGATTGCGCCACATTTGACAGCCGCTAGCGCCAAAAGTTGCGGCATTTAGAGCCTCGACGCAATTTCTGACGAACTTCACACCCCGGTAAACCGCCTACAGCTGATGCCGACGACGGAGACCACCCGCTGTCACCGAGCTGATCCGACAGCTCTCCCCGAACGGACCTACCCGGCCCCACACCACGACCCTTGACCCACATTCCTCGGTCCGTGACCCACAGCCCACGCCCCGCCCTCGCCCCGCCCTCGGCCAGCCCTCGGCTCGGCTCGGCTCGGCCCGGCTCGGCTCGGCTCGGCTCGGCTCGGCTCGGCTCGGCTCGGCTCGGCTCGGCTCGGCTCGGCTCGGCTCGGCTCGGCTCGGCTCGGCTCGGCTCGGCTCGGCTCGGCTCGGCTCGGCCTGCCGCCTTCGGCCGCCGGCCGAGATTTCACGTCACCGCCCACCGCGACAGAGCACCTTGGCTCGACCCACCCAACCCAGACCAGTTGTGCACAATTTAGTTGTG
>NZ_BOQP01000049.1 GCF_018332715.1 Winogradskya consettensis
GCTCCCGCCCCGCCCGCTCCCCGCCCGTTCTCGGCCGGCCCGCCCACGGCCCGTCGCCCACGGCCCGTCGCCCACGGCCCGTCGCCCACGGCCCGTCGCCCACGGCCCGTCGCCCTCAGCCGTCACCCTCAGCCGTCACCCTCGGCCGTCGCCCTCGGCCCGTTCCCCCGCCCGGCCTCGGCCCATCGCCCCGGCTCGTTGGTGCGGTCACCCGTCTGCGAGGCGGTTGGCGAAGGCCATGAGGTCTCTTCGTTCGATTGCGGCGGCCATGAGATCCGGGAACGCGTCGGGCGTACATGCGAAAGCCGGCACTCCCAGGGCCGCCAGCGCAGCGGCGTTCTCATGGTCGTAAGCGGGTGCTCCCTCGTCGGAGAGCGCGAGCAACACCACCACCTGGACACCAGCGGCGGTCATCTCGGCGACGCGGCGCAGCATCTGGTCGCGGACGCCGCCTTCGTACAGGTCGCTGATCAGGATGAAGATGCTGTCGCGGGGGCGGGTGATGAGCTGGCGGCTGTAGCCGATGGCGCGGTTGATGTCGGTGCCGCCGCCGAGCTGGGTGCCGAAGAGGACCTCGACCGGGTCGGTGAGCTGGTCGGTGAGGTCGACGACGGCGGTGTCGAAGACGACGAGGGAGGTTTTCAGGGAGCGCATCGAGGCCAGGACCGCGGCGAAGACGCCGGAGAAGACCACCGAGGCGGCCATCGAGCCGGACTGGTCGACGCAGAGGACGACGTCGCGTTGGATTGCCGTTGTGCGGCGGCCGTAGCCGATGAGGCGTTCCGGGATCACCGTATGGTGCTCGGCCTGGTAGTGCTTGAGGTTCGCGCGGATCGTACGGTCCCAGTCGATGTCGGTGAGTTTCGGGCGGTTGATCCGGGCTGCGCGGTTCAGGGCGCCGCTCACCGCCGTGCGTGTTTTCTGGCTGATGCGCTTCTCGAGTTCGTCGACGACCTTGCGGACGACCTGGCGGGCTGCGTCTTTGGTCTTCTCGGGCATCACGCGGTTCAGAGAGAGCAGCGTGCCGACCAGGTTGACGTCGGGTTCGACGGCGTCGAGCATCTCGGGTTCGAGGAGGAGGCGGGTCAGGTCGAGGCGTTCGATGGCGTCGGACTGCATGACCTGGACGACGGTGCTGGGGAAGTATTCGCGGATGTCGCCGAGCCAGCGGGCCACCTTGGGCGCCGAGCCACCGAGACCGGCCGAGCGGGATCTGCTCTGGCCCTCGGTCTCGCCGCCGCCGTCGTAGAGCGCCGCGAGCGCCGCGTCCATGCGTCCGTCGCGCCCGTCGGCCGTACCCAGCGAAGTCTCTGCCGGACCGCCCAGAACGAGCCGCCACCGGCGCAGGCGTTCGCGCCTCGAAGGATCTGTGTTGTCCGTCATCCGACCTCCCGGCCGAGCAGGGCACGCAGCGTGGGCAGCACCCGCGCGGCGCGTTCGTGGTCCAGCACCAGCGGTTCGCCACCGGAGCGGCTCGCACCACCCGCGACCCGCTCACCGATCGCGCGGCGTTCCCCGGTGGCAAAAGCACCGAACGTACGCCGGAGCAGCGGCAGCACGTCGTCGAAAGCATCCGCCGGAATGTCGGCGAGCCACTGGTCGAGCAGCTCCAGCAGCGCCTCGTCGTGCACGAGCAGCAGCCCGCCGCCGGAGAGGAATCCCTCCACCCAGGCAGCACCGTGCGCGGGCGGCGTACCGATGGTGAGCGACAGCCCGAGCCGGCGCCGCACCTCCGCGCCGTCGACCCGCCCCGCGTCGAGCAGCAACCGCGCCAGGCGCCCGGCAAGCAACCCGTGCAGGTCGCTCCGCCCCGCCGCCGAGGTGAGCGCGTTCAGCCACTGCTCGCGGGTAGCGTCGTCGTCGAGCAACCCGACCGCCTGATGCACGCCGTCGATATGCTCGCGCAACTCCTTCGCCGCGTCATCGGACAACGACCCAGCCGCCGCGGGCAACCCCACACAGACCCGGGTGAGCAGGCTCGAGGTGACAGTCTCCAACCCCGCCACATCGGTACGCCGGACATCGCCGTACCGCAGCGTCCGAGCCAGCGCCGGAATCGCCGCCATCAGGTGATTGAGGTCCGCATCGAGCGCGGCACGCGTGTCGAGCGCGGCGAGCACCGCCGGGAAAGCGTCACCCAGCTCGGCGAGCAGGCACACCTCAACCAGCGCGGTCACCTCACCGAGCGTCGCGGCCTCCCGCGCTGCTCCGGTCACCTTCGCGGTCGCCGCGCCGGCCACGGTCGTACCGTGCATGCTGCCCTCGACCAGCTGAACCTCGAAGTCCGGCAACCATCGCAACCGCCACTGCTCCCGGAAAGTCCCGGTGCCCCGCCGAGCGGCCTCAGCCTCACCCCACGGCACCCCGATCGCCCGCATCCGGTGCAGCAACCGGCTGCGCCCCAGATCAAGATCCTTCCGAAGGTCCAGCTCGAGAACCCGTTCCAAAGCCTCAGGCTTGAGCCGTACGGCCCGCTGCTGCACCGCAAGATCTTTCGCCAACGGTACGGTCGGCATGTCCTCAGGCACACCCCCGAGCCGCTCCCCGACAACCATCCGCCGCCCGATGAGCTCCACCCGCAACGGCTCCCCGTCACACATGACCGCCTCAGCCGCCTCGGTCACCTCAGCCAGCCCCGCAAGCGGCCGCCCCCGAACCGTCGCCAGCGCCTCCGCCAACCGCGTCGCCTCGATCACGTGCGCCGACGACGTCGGCACCCCTTCCGCCCGGAGCACCCCGGCAGCATCGACCAGCCACCGTGGAACGACCTCGTCCGCGGTGGTGAAAAGGTGGTGATACCACCCCGGTGACTGCACCCCCGCCCCATAACCGGACCACGCCGCCAGCCGCCCGTAGGTCCACGGAACCCAGGTAAAACTCACCTTGGTCTTCTTGCGCCCCCTGAGTAACGCCGCATCATCCTTGGCCGAGACTTTGCGGCTCAGCGCCGGCACATGCCAGGCCCCACACACCACAGCCACATTCTCATGGGTACGCCGAACCTCCCGAAGCACCGTCCGCATGTAGGCCTCCCGAACCAGATCCTCAGGATCCTCGGGCGACACCTCCCGGATAGCAGCCATAGCCTCCGCAATAGCCACGAACGCCGGCATCCCCCGATGCTCCACGACGTCCTCCCACCACCGCTCAGGATCGTCATACCCCGCCGCAGCCGCCAACTCCCCGATCGGATCAACCGGCCGAACCCGTCCGGACCGCTCCGGCGGCACCTCTCCATCTACATCGGACGGTGCTGTGGTGACCACCTCGCGCATGGCGGTGGACGTAACCACGGCTGAGGGCAGAACAGTCACCGGGCATGCGGACTGCCATGGCGCCAGCCCACCGACGCCACCGGAAGGCTCGCCAGGGGAAGGCTCGCCAGGGGAAGGCTCGCCAGCGAAGGAGCCGTCGGGGGAAGGCCTCCCAGCGAAGGAGCCGTCGGGGGAAGGCTTGCCCGCGGAAGGACCGTCAGGGGAAGGCTTGCCAGTGGAGGAACCGTCAGGGAAAGGCTTCCCAGAGGAGGAACCGTCAGGGGAAGAACCGCTAGGTGGAGCAGTCCCGAGGGAAGGACCGGCAGCAGAAAGTCGGCCGGCCGAAGGTTCGCAAGCGAACTGACCGTCAGCGAAAAGTCCGTCAGCAGAGAGCCCGTCAGCGGTAAGGACGCCGGCCGAAGAGACAGCGGAAGTGGCAGCAGCCGGGCCGACAACGGGAGAAGCAGCAGCAAAAGGATCGGCAGCAGCGGAAGCGAAAGGAGCAGGCTCACCAGCAGCGGAAGTGGTAGCAGCAAGCTCGGTAGCAGCGGAAGTGACAGCGGCCGGGCCCACAGCGGCCGGGCCCACAGCGGCCGGGCCCACAGCGGCCGGGCCCACAGCGGCCGGGCCCACAGCGGCCGGGCCCACAGCGGCCGGGCCCACAGCGGCCGGGCCCACAGCGGCCGGGCCCACAGCCACCAGGGCAGCAGCTGACGAGACGGCAGTGGGCGAGACAACAGCAGACGAGACAGCTGCAGGGCCGGGGGCAGGGGAGTCGTCGGTGGCGAGATCGCCGGCGGGAGGGGAAGCGGTGGCCGGAGCGTCCGCAGGGGAGTCGTCGGTGAGAGGTGTGGCGGGGGCGGGAGGGGTGTTGGTCAGGCGGTAGGCGTAGGGGAGGTCGAAGAAGCGGACCGGGATGTTGTTGGTGACGGCCCAGCGGATGGCTTGCCATTCGGGGGAGAAGATGGCGAAGGGCCAGAAGGCGGAGCGGCGGGGGTCGTCGGTTGCGTAGCCGAGGAGGGCTACGGGGGGTTGGAGGGCGGGGTCGGCTGCCCAGCGGACAAGGTCGTCGGCTTCGGGGGGGCCTTCGACCAGGAGGATGGTGGGTTGCTGGCGGTTCAGCTCGGTGACCACGGCGCGGGCTGAGCCGGGGCCGTGGTGGCGGATGCCGTAGTGGTGTTCAGGCATTGCGGGCTGCTCGGTAGAAGTCGCGCCAGTCGGGGCGTTCGCGGAGGACGGTTTCCAGGTATTCGCGCCAGACCACGGTGTCGGAGACGGGGTCTTTGATGACGGCGCCGACGATGCCTGAGGCGAGGTCGGCGGGCTGGAGGGTGCCGTCGCCGAAGTGGGCGGCGAGGGCGAGGCCGTTGGTGAGGACGGAGATGGCTTCCGCGGTGGACAGGGTGGCCGTGGGGGATTTGAGTTTGGTGCGGCCGTCCTCGGTCATGCCGCTGCGGAGCTCGCGGAAGACGGTGACGACGCGGCGGATCTCTTCGAGGGCGGCGGGGATCTCGGGGAGGTCGAGGGAGCGGCCCATCTGGGCGACGCGCCGGGCCACGATCTCGACCTCGTCGTCGGCGGAGGCGGGCATCGGGAGGACCACCGTGTTGAAGCGGCGGCGCAGGGCGCTGGAGAGCTCGTTGACGCCGCGGTCGCGGTCGTTGGCGGTGGCGATGAGGTTGAAGCCGCGCTGGGCCTGGACCTCGGTGTTGAGCTCGGGGACGGGCAGGGTCTTCTCGGACAGGACGGTGATCAGGGCGTCCTGGACGTCGGAGGGGACGCGGGTGAGCTCCTCGAGGCGGGCGATCGTGCCGGTCTGCATCGCGCGCATGATCGGGCTGGGGGTCAGCGCCGCCTCGGAAGGGCCTTCGGAGAGCAGGCGCGCGTAGTTCCAGCCGTAGCGGATGGACTCCTCGGCGGTGCCGGCCGTGCCCTGCACCAGCAGCGTGGAGTCGCCGCTGATGGCCGCGGCGAGGTGCTCGGACACCCAGGTCTTGGCGGTGCCGGGGACGCCGAGCAGCAGCAGGGCGCGATCGGTGACCAGGGTGGAGACGGCGACCTCCATGAGCCGGCGGGGGCCGACGTATTTCGGGCTGATCTTGGCGCCGTCGCCGAGCAGGTAGGTCACCACGGCCTGCGGGGAGAGCCGCCAGCCCGGCGGGCGCGGGCGATCATCGGAGGCGGCGAGCAGGGCCAGCTCGTCGGAATACTGGTCCTCGGCGTGCGGGCGCAGAGCGGTCACTCGAACTCCTGGAGCATCTCGTGGCGGAAGGTGAGGGTGCGGGCCAGCTCGGCCACCGGGCGAACCCGCGAGGGATCGGCGGCGGCCTCGTCCAGCTGGACCGCGAGCTTGGACAGGTGGGGCGCGTAGCGGGGTGGCATGGCGAGCGCCGCGGCCCGGCACAGCTCGGCGAGCTGCCAGCTGTGTTTGTCGGTACGGGCGCGGTGGGCGACGGTCTCGATGACGGCGACGGCCAGCTCGTCGGGCCACGCGCCGGGGTGCACGGCGAGCAGCCGATGGGCGAGGTGGTCCTCGCGCCGGAGGAAGTCGGCGGCTATCCGGGCCAGCTCGGCGGGTGGCAGCAGCAGGTGCAGGTCCCAGCGGACGGCCTCGCGCAGGCCTTCGTCGCGGACCAGCTCCGTGGCCCATTCCGGGGCCTGCTGGACGATGGCGGCCTTGGCGAACCCGTGCAGGAGCGGCGTCTCCCAGTCGTGGCCGCGGGCCAGGGCGATCACCTCGGCGGGGCTCCGCCCGAAGGCGAATGTCCAGGTCGTCAGCGGCGTCCCGGCGATGACCTCTTCCAGTAACCAGGCCTGCACGCCGGTGCCGCGCGCCGGTTGTGCGGCGAGCCCGTCACGGCGTAGCTCCGGGGTCAGCTCCGCGGGCGGGGCCACCACGAGCCGGTCACCTCGGAGAGCGACCGCTGCGAGGGCCCGCTCGGCCATCCGCCGGCCCAGCCCCGAATCGGGCAGGCGTTGCAGCAGCTCGAGGGCGGCCTCGCGGACCTCCTTGCGCCGGTCGTCGAGCGCGGCGTCGAGGAATGCGTCGTCGGCGGTGGAGAGCCCGTGTGTCAGCGCCGCAACGAACCGGGCCCGATCCTCGGCCGCCTCGGATCTCCACGTGCCCCGGAGCAGGGACAGCGCGGCGCCCGGGTCGGTCCTCCGGAGCCGGGTGAGGTGCTCGAGGCGCTCTCCGGGCGTACCCGTGTCCCAGGTCAGAGGGTCCGTCTCGCCCGGGGACTCGTCGCGCAACCAGCGCCAGTCGGGCCTCATCGCGGCCAGCCATTGACCGCGCCGGCCGCCCACCCGGCCGATCGCGGGACGGATCACGCTGTTGCGCCGGCCCGCGTCGAGCAGCGCGGGAAGCGTGTCGGGCGGCACGTGCCCGCCGTGGGACGCGGCCGCGGTCAGCCACTGGCTGAGCAGCTCCTGGGCCTGCTGGGTGCCGCCGGGTGTGCCGCCGTCGGAAAGCAGGCGCCGCAGTCGGATGCCCGCCGCACCCGGCAACGGACGGTCGGTCTCGGCGGGCGCGGGTGGCACGCCGGGCCGGTCGGTGGCGGCAGTGACGCCCGCCCGGGCGTAGATGAGGGCGGTCGCAGCGGCTTCCAGCAGCGACAACCGGGAGACCGGCAGGGACCGGTCGCCGACGTCGATGCCGGCCGCCGCGAACGGGCGGCGGGCCGTGCCGACCAGCGCCGCGGCGAGCAGGTCGGGGGGAAGCTCGGGGGAGCGTGCCACCCCCGCACCCGGCATGGGCGGGCCGGCCGGGATGAAGCGGCCGTTGACCCAGGCGGCGAGGGGACGCAGGCCGCCGGGGGTCCACTCGCCGGCGACGGTCGCCGGGGCGCCGCCGGAGAAGGCGAGCAGCCACCAGGGCTCGCGGTAACCGGCCGCGAGCGGTAGGGACGCACCGGCCGCGTCGGTGAGGTAGCCATCGGCGCTGGGCACGACGGCCGCGAGCAGCATCGGGGCGTCGGTGCGCCAGGGCTCGGCGGCCACGACATCGGTCCACCCGGCCAGGGCCGCGCCGATCCCGACCGCGCCCACCGGCTCAGGCAGCGGCCGCACCGGGCTGAGCCGGTCCTTGAGCAGGGCCCGCAGCGGGACGGCGCCGGGATAGAAGCAGAGCTCGCCGTCGAAGGACGTGCCTGGCACCAGGTCGGCGGCGAGGGACTGGCCGGGCGCGGCGAACGACAGGTGCAGCGCGAACCGGCCGGTGCCCGCACCGAGCAGCCAGCTGCGCCGGGTGGTGATCGTGCCGTCGTCGCTGTCGTGCTGACCGAGCACCTGCCAGTGATCGCGGACCGCCTCCCCGGCGAGCACCTCCTCGGTCGGGACCACAAAACCGATCCGGGACCGGACGGTGGCGGCCAGCGCGGGGGAGAGTTCGTCGAGCCGGTCGTGCCCGTCGACCAGCAACCGGAGCATCGCCAGGTCACCGAGGAGCCGGTCACCCCAGTGCGGCCCGATGCCCGCGACGCTGCCGAGGCGGCGCACCGCGGACGCGGCGCCCGGGGCCTGCGCGTCGACGAGGCGCGCGGCCATCGTCTCGTAGGGCTGGTGCCCGGCGCGCTCGGCGGTGGCGAGCCCCTGCTGCACCTGGTCGTCCAGCCAGCGGCTCAGCTCGGCCATGCCACCGGCGACCCGCTCGGCGCGCTGCTGGGCCCGTTTCTCCACGGCCGCGGGATCGGCGCTGCCGGTCGTCCTGGGGGCGGCGGCCCGGGTGGCCCGCGCCGACCGGCTCGCCTGCCACTCGGCGACGAAGGCGGGAGCCTCGGCGGCCTCCTCGATCGTGGCGCCCTCGGCCCAGACGAGCAGCAGGCCGAGTGCGTGTTTGCACGGAAACTTGCGGCTCGGGCAGGAACACTTGTAGGCGGGACCGGAAAGATCGACACAGACCTGGTAGGGATTCTTGCCGCTGCCCTTGCACAAGCCCCAGAGCACGTCGTCGAGCAGGCCGGACTCCTGCCACTTGGCAGGCGTGCCGACGCCCCGGGCGCCCTTCAGCGAGCTGGCATCGGGGGCGACGGCGTCGACCTGAGCGGGGGTCCATCGTTCAACGGGCACGGAGAGGACAGTAGGAGCGGGGTACGACAATTTCGCGGAGGTACGGCGGATGAAAGTGATCGTTTTCGGGGCGTCCGGCATGGTCGGCCAGGGCGTACTGCGGGAGAGCCTGCTGGCCGACGACGTCGAGGAAGTTCTGGTGATCGGCCGGCGCGCTCTGGGCGTACACCACCCGAAGTTGACCGAAGTCACCGTGACCGACCTCGGTGATCTTGCGCCGCTGGAAGATCGGCTCGACGGCTACGACGCGTGTTTCTACTGCCTGGGCATCTCGTCGTCGGGCGTGAGCGAGCAGCAGTACACCAAGATCTCCTACGACTACCCCGTCGCCGCCGCCCGGCTCCTCGCGAAACACAACCCCGAGATGGCCTTTGTGTACGTCTCCGGCGCGGGCACCGACGTCGACGGCCGCGCCGCCTGGGCCAGGATCAAGGGCCGGACCGAGGTCGAGATCATCAAAATCTTCCCCCATGGGTACGCGTTCCGCCCCGGATTCATCCAGCCGACCTACGGCGCACAGTCGAAAACCCGCAGCTACCGGCTCCTCTACACGCTCATGGCACCGGT
Organism: Winogradskya consettensis; assembly: GCF_018332715.1. GTDB lineage: Bacteria > Actinomycetota > Actinomycetes > Mycobacteriales > Micromonosporaceae > Actinoplanes > Actinoplanes consettensis. The sequence continues at coordinate 8,889 of NZ_BOQP01000049.1, forward strand.
CACGCCGCTGCTGGTTCGCTACGTCCCGAAATACACGACGACGACCGACCGGCTCGGGCGGGCGATGTTGCGGGCCGCCCGCCTCGGCTTCCCGGATCACGTCGTGGAGAACGCCGACCTGCGCTGATCAGGCCCGGGCACCGTGCTCCGCGGGCACAACCTCCGCCGGCACGGGCGGGGGCGGCGGGGTGCCGTCGCCGAACGGACGCCCGCCCAGTTTCTCCCGCCCGTGCTCGGTGAGCCAGTTGGCGAGATCCGGCCCGACCGGCACGATTCCGGTCGGATTGATGTCGCGCTGCACCTCGTAGTAGTGCTTCTTGATGTGCACGAAATCGATGGTGTCGCCGAACCCGGGCGTCTGGAAGAGATCCCGCGCGTACGCCCAGAGCACCGGCATCTCCGACAGTTTCGACCGGTTGCACTTGAAGTGGCTGTGATACACGGGATCGAAGCGCGCCAGCGTCGTGAAGAGGCGCACGTCCGCCTCGGTGATCGTGTCGCCGGCGAGGTATCGCTGCCCCGTGAGCAGGTCGGACAGGGCATCAAGCCGATCGAAGAGCCGGTGGTACGCCTTCTCGTACGCCTCCTGCGACCCCGCGAACCCGGCCCGGTAGACCCCGTTGTTGACGTCCGCGAAAACGAACTTGTTCACCTTGTCGATCTGCTCCCGCAACGCCTCGGGATAGAGCTCGGGGGCGCCCTCGCGGTGATACTGCCGCCATTCCAGCGACAGGTCGAGGGTGATCTGAGCGAAGTCGTTCGTCACCACCTGCCCAGTCGGGATGTCGACCATCGCCGGCACGGTGATGCCCTTGTCGTAGTCGGGGAAGCGCTTGAAGAACGCCTCCTGCAGCCGTTCGATGCCGAGCACGGGATCCTTTGCCCCGGGATCCAGGTCGAACGTCCAGCTCCGCTCGTCATGGGTCGGCCCGGCGATCCCCATCGACAGCACGTCCTCGAGGCCCAGCAGCCGCCGCACGATGATCGCCCGGTTGGCCCACGGGCACGCGCGGCTCACGATCAGCCGGTATCGCCCGGGCTCGACGGGGTATCCGTCCCGCCCGTCGGCGGTGATCCGGGTGGCGATGTAACGCTGGTCACGGGTGAACTCACCGGCTGTTGACACGTAAGGCATCCACCCATCTTGCTCCCAACTCCGCGTGCTGATCACGACACTTTCTGGCAGGGTTGTTTGATGGCTGCCAAAATCAGTTCGTATTTATCCCATTGGACGACCTACGTCCCAGTGATCGCTGTGGCGACCCTCATCCTCACCTGGGGCCGCGATCTTCCGCCGCCGCTGGTGATCATCAGCGCGCTGTTTCTCGCCGGTGCCGTGCTGGCCGCGGTACACCACGCCGAGGTCGTCGCACACCGCGTCGGTGAGCCGTTCGGCTCGCTCGTGCTCGCGGTCGCCGTCACGATCATCGAGGTCGCGCTCATCGTCACGCTGATGATCAGCGGCGGCGAGAAGGCCCAGGCCCTGGCCCGCGACACCGTCTTCGCCGCCGTGATGATCACCTGTAACGGCATTCTCGGCCTGTCCCTGCTGGTCGGAGCGTTGCGCCGGCGGGTCGCGGTGTTCAACCCCGAAGGCACCGGCGGCGCCCTGGCCGCGGTCGCCACGATCGCCGCACTCAGCCTGGTCCTGCCGAGCTTCACCACGAGCCGGCCCGGCCCGCAGTTCTCGCCCGCCCAGCTCGGCTTCGCCGCCGTCGCCTCACTCGGGCTCTACCTGCTGTTCGTGCTCGTCCAGACCCGCCGGCACCGCGACTACTTCCTGCCGATCACCACGGCCGGCAAAGTGATCGACGCCGAGGAACACCTCGAACCGCCCTCGACCCGCGCCGCGCAGGTCAGCCTCGGCCTGCTCCTGGTCGCGCTGATCGCCGTCGTCGGCCTGGCCAAGGGCGTCTCCCCGGCGATCGAGGACGCCGTCGCCGGCGCCGGCCTGCCACAGGCCGTGGTCGGTGTGGTGATCGCGCTGCTGGTGCTGCTCCCCGAGACGATCGCCGCCGTCCGCGCCGCCGCCCGCGACCGGATCCAGACCAGCCTCAACCTGGCCCTCGGCTCCGCCATGGCCAGCATCGGCCTCACCATCCCGGCCATCGCCATCGCCATGATCTGGCTGGACGGCCCGCTCCTGCTCGGCCTCGGCGGCACCCAGATGGTCCTGCTCGCGCTGACCGTGGCAGTCGGCACACTCACGGTGGTCCCCGGCCGCGCCAACGTCCTGCAAGGCGGCATCCACCTGGGGTTGCTGGCCGTCTTCCTGTTCCTTGCCGCCAGTCCCTAGGAGAGGAGCAGCCAGTCTCTGGAAACGGCTCAGCCCGGCCCCTTCCAACCGGGGGCCGGGCTGAGATAAGGCCTACTTGGCGGCCTGGAGCTGGTCGTGGGGGGCGGCGCAGGCGCCGGGTGGGACGACCGGGCTGCCGAGGATCGAGAGGGACTGGTTGACCTCGGTCGGGGTGGCGAGCTGGCGGTACAGGGTGCCGACGACCAGGTTGACCGTGGCGTCCGTACGCTTCGGGTCGTATTCGGATTTTGATTCGTTGAGGAAGAATGCCTGGATCAGCCAGGCCGAGGACAGGCCTTTCGGGCCGTACTGGACGAGCGCGACGCCGGTGAAGCGCTTCTTGCTCTCCGCGGGCTTCTGGGTCGTGAAGCCGCGGTTCTTCATGTCCTGCGTGAGAGCGGCAGCGAGCCCCGGCCGTCCCGTGCCGTTGAGCACCTTCACCGTGACGTCGGACGTGCCGCGGGGGAGGGTTACGTTGACCAGGACGGCGCCCTTGCAGGCGTCGGCGACCGGTCCGTTCTGGGTGTCCTTCGTGACGGCGACGATGACGACGACGAGTGCGGACACCATCAGCACACCGAGCACGAGAAACGCTCGGACGCGCGTAAGACTCATCTTGTTCACTCCGGGGGATCGTCCGGCACAACGCCGGTACCGGCGACGCTAACAACCGCCACCAAATCGATCCCCGTCTCAGGCTGAGCGGCGGGTGACCAGGATGGGCTCGTAGATGACCGCGGAGACCCGCATGCCGGGGTCCTCGATCCGGGCGAGCAGGAGTTTTGCGGCCTCCGCTGCCATGTCCTCGAGGGGGTGGCGGATGGTGGTCAGGGGTGGGCTGGCCGAGGTTGCCGCGCTGCTGTCGTCAAAGCCGACCAGGGACACGTCGGCGGGGACGTCGCGGCCGGCTTCGCGCAGGGCGAGCAGGGCGCCCAGGGCCATGACGTCGTTGGCGACGAAGACGCCGTCGAGGGCGGGGTTGCCGGCCAGGAGCGTACGCATGGCTGCCTCACCGCTCTCCTGGGTGAAGTTGCCGGCCGCGACCGGGACCCAGCCGTGGCCGTGGCGGGCCATGGCGTTGCGGAAGCCGGCGGTGCGGTCGTTGCTGGCGGGGACCTCGGGTGGGCCGGCGATCATGACGATCGTGCGTCGGCCCGTGGCGACGAGGTGGTCGGCGGCGAGGGCGGCGCCGCTGTCGTTGGCCAGGTCGACGTAGTTGATGGGGACCGGGTCGGCGGGGCGGCCGATCATCACCGCGGGGACGCCGGCGTCGGTGAGCATGCGGGGCAGGGGGTCGCGGCCGGGCAGCGACAGGACGATCGCGCCGTCCGCCTGGCCGTGGCGCAGGTCGCCGACGAGGCGGGTGCGCTGGTCGTCGGTGCCGGCGATCTGCAGGGCGAGCTGGATGCCGGCAGTGCGCAGGACGCTCATCAGGCCGCCGACGACCCGGCCGAAGTAGGGGTCGGCGAAGAAGCGGCCCATGAACGGGTCGTCGTCGTGCGCCTCGGAGTCGGAGACGACCAGGGCGATCGTGCCGGTGCGCCGGGTGACCAGGGACCGGGCGAGGCGGTTGGGGACGTAGCCGGTGCGGCCCACGGCGTCCCAGACGAGCTCGTGCAGCTGCGGGTCGACGTTGCGGATGCCGTTGACGACCCGGGACACGGTCGCGCGGGAGACGCCGGCGACCCGGGCGACGTCCTCCAGGGTCGGGAGGCGTTCGATGCGCCCGGTCTGCATACCAGACTTTATAGCACACCCCGGAGAGCGCTCTCCGGCATCGCGCTCCAAGGCCACGAAAACAGCGGGAAGTTCCGGAACCAGTGCGAGATATTGACGTACGTGCAATCGGGGCGTAACACTTCGGAAAGCGCTCTCCAAAGCCTCCGACGCCGGACCCCGAACCCGGCCCGGAGGCGACCCCTCCCGTGCACCGCGCGGGAACATCCCCGGGAGATCCCATGAGAACGAAGCTCAGACGTCTCGTCGCCCCGATCGGTGCCGCCGCGCTCGCGGGTGCGGCGCTGCTGGTCGGCATCCCGCAAGCACACGCCGCCGACACCCTGTTGTCGCAGGGCAGACCCGCTATCGCCTCGTCACTGGAGAACGGCGAGTCACCCGCCTCCGCCGCCGTCGACGGCCGCGCCGAGACCCGCTGGGGCAGCCAGTGGGCCGATCCCCAGTGGCTGCGCGTCGACCTCGGCAGCACCGCCACGATCACGCAGGTGGTGCTGCAGTGGGAGACCGCGTACGGGAAGGCGTACAAACTCCAGACCAGCCCGGACGGCACCGCCTGGACCGACATCTTCAGCACGACCACCGGCACCGGCGGCACCGAGACCCGCAACGTCACCGGCTCCGGGCGCTACCTGCGGATGTACGGCACCCAGCGCGGCACGACCTACGGCTACTCGCTCATCGAGTTCAAGGTCTACGGCTCCGTCGCCGGCACGCCGCCCTCCGAAGGACCGGGCTATGTGTACGCGAACCCGCCCGTAACCGGCGTCACCCCGTCAACGGCCACCCCACCCGCGACGAACCCGCCCACGACCCATCACGAGTTCCAGGCGAACTGCTCGGTGAGCCGCTCGAACCTGCCCGACGACCCGATCGTGTTCCCGAACATGCCGGGCGCCTCGCACTCGCACACGTTCATGGGCAACACGACGACCAACGCGGCGACCACGCTGACCAGCCTGCAGTCCGGCCAGACGTCCTGCATCACGCCCGGTGACAAGACCGGCTACTGGATGCCGACGCTGCTCAACGGCGACACCGCGGTGCAGCCGGTCGGCCGGCAGGTCATCTACTACAAGAGCGGCGTCATCGACTACCGCAGCGTGCGACCCTCCCCGCCCGGCCTGCGCTACGTCGTGGGCAGCCCGGCGGCGACGCTCGACGAGTTCCGTAACTCGCCCGGCGCGGTCGAGGGCTGGGAGTGCGGGGACAGCGTCCGCAACTGGGACTTCCCGGCCAGCTGTGTCGCGGGCAGCCAGCTCAACATCCGCTACCAGGCGCCGAGCTGCTGGGACGGCATCCACCTGGACACGCCCGACCACAAGAGCCACATGGCGTACCCGACGGTCGGGGTCTGCCCCGCCGACCACCCGGTCGCGGTCCCGATGATCGAGTTCAAGATGGCGTTCCCGGTCAGTGGCAACATGTCCGCGGTACGGCTGTCCAGCGGCCGGGCGTACTCGTTCCACTACGACTTCTACAACGCGTGGGACGCCCCGACGCTCGCGGCACTCGTCAGCCACTGCATCGACGGCGGGCTGCAGTGTGACCCGCGCGGCTTCGACCAGTACAAGCCGGATCGTGGCGCCGCGCTCAACGAGAACTACGTTCTCCCGTAATGCCGAGAAACGTCCGGGTCCCTCGCAATAGGGGCCCGGACGTTTTATCGGGACGCGGATAACAGAAACTCAGCCGAGATCTTCGAGATATTTCTGGCGCGTGGAGATCACCTTTACGGCGAGTTCTTTGGTACGCGGTTCAAGGCCCGCTTTCCCCTCGGAGCCGGCGAGACTCACGCCCTGCTCGAAGTGGGCCTTCAGTGCCTCGGTGAGGAGCTTGTCGAACGCCGTCCCCCGCACCTGGGCCGCCGCGGTGACCTGCTCGGGCGTCACCATCCCCGGCATCGGCATGCCCTTGTGCGGGTTCTCGGACGGCAGTTTGGCCTCGTCGTGCAGCGCCCTGAGCTGGGAGAGCTCGTCCTGGTGAAACGTCGTGAGCTCGGCGGCCAGCGCCTTGACCTGCGGACTCGAGCCGTTGGCGGGCGCGAGGGCGAGCAGCGGGAGCAACTCCTCGTCCATCGCGATGTTGATCTCGATCCAGGCGAGGTCGGTGCCGCCGAAGAAGCCCACGCCGCCCGCCGACGGCGCGGGTGTGGCGGCGGCGGAAGCGGGCGGCGCCGGGGTGTCACCGCTCCCGCACGCGGCTGTGCCGAGCGCGGCGGTAAGCGCCCATGCGGTCACAAAAGCGAGGGAGGAATGCCGATTCACACAGCGAGTCTCCGTGTCACCGACTGTTGTGTCAATTGGGCAAAGGCTTAGCCAGGTATTGACGGTCGGCAACATGGTTGTAACACTGCCCGCATGCTTCGGAGAGCGCTTTCCAAGCACCAGCGTCAGGAGTCCCCCGTGCTTCCATCCAAGATCCCCCTGTTGATAGCGCTCATGGTCGCCGCCCTCGTCGGCGTGCCGAGCCCGGCGCAGGCCGCCGATCCGTTGATCTCCCAGGGCCGCCCCGCCACCGCGTCCTCGCAGGAGGGCGCCGACGTGACCCCCGGCAACGCCGTGGACGGCAACACCGGCACGCGCTGGTCCAGCCAGTTCACCGACGCGCAGTGGCTGCAGGTCGACCTCGGCTCCACGTTCACCGTCTCCCAGGTCGTGCTGCAGTGGGAGGGCGCGTACGGGAAGGCGTACAAGATCCAGACCAGTGCCGATGGCAGCGCCTGGACCGACATCTACAGCACGACCACCGGCGCGGGCGGCACCGAAACGCTCGGGGTGACCGGCTCCGGGCGATATGTGCGGATGCAGGGTGTGCAGCGCAGCAGCGGCTACGGCTACTCGCTGTGGGAGTTCAAGGTCTACGGCTCAGCCACCGGTGGCGGTGGCGGCGACTGGTCGACCGTCTGGACCGATGACTTCACCGGTACGGCGGGCACCTCGCCGAGCGCCGCGAACTGGATCCTGCGCACCGGCACGCAGTATCCGGGTGGCGCGGCCAACTGGGGGACCGGCGAGGTGGAGACCGCGAGCGCCTTGACCGCGAACGTGTCCCTCGACGGCGCCGGCAAGCTGAACATCAAGGCGATCCGGGACGGCGCCGGCGCCTGGACCTCGGGCCGGATCGAGACGCAGCGCACCGACTTCGAGCCGCGGGCCGGCGAGCAGACCCGCTTCACCGCCGTGCTCAAGCAGCCCGATGTGGCGAACGGCGCCGGGTACTGGCCAGGGTTCCGCGCGACCGGGGCCGCCTACCGCGGCAACTACACGAACTGGCCGGGCGTGGGCGAGACGGACATCATGACCGACGTCAACGGTCGCAGCCAGCTGTCGCAGACGCTGCACTGCGGGTCCGCGCCCGACGGTCCGTGCGCCGAGTACAACGGCCGGGCCAGCGGATTCGCGAGCTGCAGCGGATGCCAGACGGGGTTCCACGAGTACTCACAGGTCGTCGACCGGACGCTGACCGACGAGGAGATCCGCTTCTCGCTCGACGGACGGCAGACCTGGGTGGTCAAGGAATCACAGGTCGGGGTCGCCGCCTGGCAGGCCGCGATCCACCACGGCTTCTTCCTGCGGCTCGACCTGGCCATCGGCGGGTCACTGCCGAACGCGGTCGCGGGTTACACCACGCCGACCGCGGCCACGACCTCCGGCGGGGTGCTCTCCGTCGACTCGGTGAGCGTTGCCCGCAAGACCGGGACCACCCCGGCGGCGATGACCGATCCGGCTACTCCGGCCGGGCCCAGCGTCGTACGCGTCACGGGCTCGCAGGGGAACTGGCAGCTCAACGTCAACGGGTCCGCGTACACACTCAAGGGTTTGACCTATGGCCCGCCGCAGGCAGCCGCGGATGGCTACCTGCGGGATCTGAAGAGCATGGGCGTCAACACGATCCGGATCTGGGGCGTGGATGATGCCAACACGCCGGGGCTGCTGGACAAGGCGGCGCAGCAGGGGCTGAAGGTCGTCGTCGGGCACTGGCTCAACCAGGGTGCCGACTATGCCAACGACACCGCATACAAGAATTCGGTGAAGGCCGAGATCGTCGCCCGGGTCAACGCGCTGAAGAACCGGCAGGGCGTGCTGCTGTGGGACGTCGGCAACGAGGTGATCCTGACGATGCAGGACCACGGGCTGTCCGCGGCCGAGGTCGAGGCCCGGCGCATCGGGTACGCGAAATTCGTCAACGAGCTCGCCCAGGCCATCCACGCGGCCGACCCGAACCACCCCGTGACCTCCACCGACGCGTACACGGGGGCGTGGCCGTACTACAAGCAGTACGCCCCCGACCTGGACCTGCTCGCCGTGAACTCCTACGGCGCGATCGGCAACGTCAAGCAGGACTGGATCAACGGCGGGTACACGAAGCCGTACATCGTCACGGAGGGTGGTCCGGCGGGCGAGTGGGAGGTGCCCAATGACGTGAACGGGGTGCCGACCGAGCCCACCGACCTGCAGAAACGCGCCGGATACACGGCGAGCTGGAACGCGATCAAGGCGCACCCGGGCGTGGCGCTGGGGGCGACCGAGTTCCACTACGGGCTGGAGAACGACTTCGGCGGCGTGTGGCTGAACACCTTCACCGGCGGGTGGCGGCGGCTCGGATATCACGCGCTGAAGCAGGCGTACACCGGGACGGCCTCGGCGAACACACCGCCCGAGATCACCGCGATGACGGTCGGTAACCAAACGGCGGTGCCGGCGGGTGGCACGTTCACCGTGAACGCCTCAGCCAGCGATCCGAACGGCGACCTGATCCGCTACAACCTGATGTTCTCGGACAAGCACATCACCGGAAACACCGGGCTGACCAATGTGGTCTTCACGGACAACGGCAACGGCGCTTTCACCGTACGCGCACCCGAGCAGCTCGGCGTCTGGAAGGTCTACGTCTACGCGTACGACGGCCAGGGCAACGTCGGCATCGAACAGCGCTCGTTCAAGGTCGTCCCGCCCACGATCCCGGGCACCAACCTGGCCCGGGGCAGAACGGTCACCGCGTCGTCGTACCAGCCGACCGGGACGAACGGGCCGCAGCTCCCGGCGTACGCCGTGGACGGCGACTACGGCACCCGCTGGGCCAGCGAATGGGTCGACACCGCGTGGGCCCAGGTGGATCTCGGCTCGGTCCAGTCCTTCAACCACGTGCAGCTCGCGTGGGAGGCGGCGTACGCCAAGGGCTACACCGTGCAGGTCTCCAACGACGGTTCGTCCTGGTCCACGCTCTACACGACGACGACCGGTAACGGCGGCTTCGACGACCTGGACCTCAACGGCTCCGGCCGCTACGTGCGCGTGAACGCGACAGGGCGCGCCACGGCGTACGGATATTCGTTGTGGGAGTTCGGGGTCTATCGCAGTTAGGAGTGGGTGCCGCCCTCGGCTGAGGGCGGCACCCACCCTCAGAACGCGTAGGGCCACGCCGAGGAGTCGAAGCCCAGCAGGTTGATGCCGAGCCGGGCGTCACCCGCGGCGGTGTAGTAGTGGTAGACCAGCACCGAGTCGGTGCCGTCCGCGAACACCGCCGGGTGGCCGGGGCCGTAGACGCTGCCGTGGCTCGCCAGGATCTCGGTGCCGCCGCCGGCCGTCATCGCCGTGCCCGCGCGGTCGACGTACGGTCCGGTGATGCTCTTGGAACGGCCGACCATCGTGCGGTACGTGCTCGCCGCACCCCTGCAGCACGCGTCGAACGCCACGAACAGGTAGAAGTAGCCGCCGTGCTCGTAGACGTACGGTGCTTCGATCGCCTTGTCCGTGGTGAACCGCTCGGCGATGGACCGGATGGTGGTGTCCGCCCGCTTGCCCGACGACGGGTTGAGCTTGACCATCTTGATGCCGCTCCAGAACGAGCCGAACGTCATCCACCACTCACCGGACGACGTCACGACGAGGTTCGGGTCGATGGCGTTGAAGCCGCTGGCCGCCGTGCTCTCGACGACGAGCCCCTGGTTGGTCCAGCTCCCGGCCGCGCCGGTCGTGCTGGTCGCCATGAAGATGCCCGAGACGCTCTTCCCGAAGGTCGACGCGGAGTAGTACATGATGTACTTCCCGCCCCGGTATGAGATGTCCGGCGCCCACAGGTTCGTGTCACCGCCGGTGTACTTGTCCGCCCACGGCGTGCCGTTGGGGAACGCCTTCCCGGCGTCGGCGAAGGCCGTGCGGTCGGCCGAGGTCTTCAAACCGATACCGGGCGCTGTGTACGCCAGCAGGTAACCGCCCGCCGGCCGTTTCACCATCGACGGGTCGTGCGCGAACGTCGACCCGGTCACGACACCCGGGTTCGGGTAGGTCGCCGCGTCGGCGTTCTCGAGGCCGTAGACGCCGGCCGCCACCGCCACCAGGCCGGTCGCCACGGTCAGCAGGATCTTGCGCAGAGGGGATTGGCTCACGCGCTCAAGTTGCCGCCCGGGCCGCAAAGGTTGCCCGGGCGGCACCGGAAAATTACAGGTCGCGGGCCCAGGCCAGGACCTTCTCCACGTCGTCGCGGGTCCAGCCCACCTCGGAGTCGATCGGCACGAGCAGGGTCGGCGCCGCGCGCTCGGCCGCCCAGCGGCGACCCGCCTCGGTGTGGTTGTCGTCGATCCAGGCGGCCGGCCGGTCCTGGACGACCTCGGCGATCGCCGGGACCTTCTGCTCGGGCAGGAACGGCAGTGGCGGGAACGGCACGAACGGCAACGGCTCGATGCCCAGCATCGGCGCGAACAGCGTATTGGCGTCGTCACCCCAGGCGGTCGCCCAGCGCAACTCCCCGGCGGTGGCCAGCTCACTGATCCACTCGCCGTGCGCGGGACAATATCGCAGGGGGCCCTCACCCGGGTAGAACTCGTGCTCCACGTAGCCCTCCGGGCAGGTGGACGCACCGAACGGGTTCAGCACGCCGTCAAGATCCAGCAGCATCACGGGTCGGTTCACCCATCTATGAAACACCCGACCCCTGACACTTTTGAACACACCCGGCCCGTACGTTCCCCGAACATCGCGCCGGTTGATTTCTGGGCACAATGATCGGGTGAGTGACAAGGGGCTGGTCCTGGTCGTGGAAGATGAGCGGCCCATCGCCGACCTGGTCAGGCTCTATCTGAGCCGGGACGGGTACGGCGTGCACGTCGAGCACGACGGTGCCGCCGGGCTGGCCGCCGCGCGTCGCATGCGCCCGGTCGTGTGCGTGCTGGACATCGCGCTGCCAAGCATGGAGGGCACCGAGATCTGCCGGCGGCTGCGCGAGGCCGGTGACTGGACCCCCGTGGTGTTCCTGACCGCCCGCGACGACGAGGTCGACCGGATTCTCGGCCTGGAGCTGGGTGGCGACGACTACCTGACCAAGCCGTTCAGCCCGCGCGAGCTGGTCGCCCGGGTGCGGGCACTGCTTCGCCGCGCGGCCGGGCCCGGCGAGGGTGAGCGGGTGAAGACGCTCGGGCCGCTGACCCTCGACCCGGGGCGGCGCCGGGTCACCGTTGAGGGCGATCCGCTGACCCTCACCCCCACCGAGTTCGACCTGCTGGGGCATCTGCTGGGCCGCCCGGGCCGGGTCTTCACCCGCGAGGAGCTGCTGGCGGCGGTCTGGGGGTACGCCTCCCACGCCGGCACCCGCACGGTCGACGTCCACGTGGCCCAGGTCCGCGCCAAGCTCGGCGCCGCCGCCGGTCTGATCCGCACGGTTCGCGGAGTCGGCTACACCGCCGATGCCTAGGACTTTTGCCGGGCGGGCTGTGCTCGTCACCGCGGCCACCGCCGTCATCTCCGTGATCATCACGGCGCTGGTGGCGCTGCCGATCGCCGTACGCTCGGCGAACAACGCGGCCCGCGCCGACCTGGTGGAGAAGTCCGCGATCGCCGTCGAGCTGCTCGCCACCGAGCGCCCGGCTGCCCGCGAGCGGATCGTCGCCCGGCTCCGCGACGACGGCATCGCCCTCTACCTGGTCCGGCGGGGCGTCCCCGATCACCCCGGGCTGCCCGCCCGGGTCGTCGCGCAGATCGCGGCAGGTCAGGTCGTCAACACCCGCGGCGTCGTCGGCGGTAAGGCGGTGCTGATCGCAGGAAGCCCCCTCAGCGGCAACAACGCCGGTGTGGTGCTGACCCGGAGCGCCGTCTCCGGCACCGCCGGCAAGGTGCTGGGCGGGGTCTGGATCGCGCTGCTCGCGGGCCTGCTCGGCGGGGTCGGCGCGGGGGCGCTGCTGGCCCACTTCATCGCCCGTCCGCTGCGTCAGGCCGCCTTCGCCGCGGGCCGGTTGTCGGCGGGGGACCGCACGGTGCGCCTGGCTGTCCGTCCACCTGTCGAGGCCGCCGAGCTCGCCACCGCGCTCAACCAGTTGGGCGCGGCGTTGCAGGTCAGTGAGGGCCGGGAACGCGAATTCCTGCTGTCGGTCTCGCATGAGTTGCGTACGCCGCTGGCCACGATCCGCGGGTACGCCGAGGCCCTCGCCGACGGTGTGGTCGAAGCGGACGGCGCGGCGAAGGCAGGCGAGACGATGCTGAACGAGGCGGATCGGCTCGACCGGCTCATCTCGGATCTGCTGGTGCTGTCCCGGCTCGAAGCTGCTGACCTGCCCGTACACATAGTCGCGGTTGATCTTGCAGACCTGACAGGCGCGGCGGGCGAGGCGTGGGCGCCGAGATGTACGCCGGACGGCCCGTCCCTCACCGTCGATCTGCCGGCCTCGCCGGTCCTGGTCGACACCGATCCCGGCCGGATCCGCCAGGTGATCGACGGACTCTGCGAGAACGCGCTGCGGGTGCTGTCACCCGGCACACCCCTGATCCTCGCCGTGCGAGCGGGGGAGCGCGGCGGCGTCATCGAGGTCCGTGACGGTGGCCCGGGTTTCACCGACGAGGACCTGGCCGTGGCGTTCGAGCGCGGCGCGTTGCAGCAGCGCTACCGGCACGTACGCAAAACCGGCAGCGGCCTCGGTCTTGCCCTCGCCGCCCGGCTCGTCACGCGGCTCGGCGGCACCATCGAAGCCGGCCATGCCCCGGAAGGCGGAGCGATGTTCTCGATCACGCTCCCTTACACAACCCGAACACAACGCTGATCGCCTCCGTGCAGGCGAGCCCGAAGCTGGCCGCATGACACGTTCCCGCATCGCATTCTCTCTGGGACTCGCCGGCCTGCTCGCGCTCGCGGGCTGCGGCGCCGCACCCACCACCGCGGATGTCGCCGCGGAGACCTACGCCCTCACCGCGATGGACGCCCCCTCGGCCTCGCCGTCGGAGGCGGCGGCCGCGAAGCCGCGACGGGCGTACCTGCGTAAGAACACCCTGCACGGCGAGATCACCGTGCAGGTCAAGGAGGGAACCAGGACGGTGGTGGTCCAGCGCGGCACGGTCACGGCGACCGACGCGAAGACCCTCAGCGTCAAGTCGAGCGACGGGTTCACCCAGACCTGGACGCTGGGCGACAAGGCCAAGGTGCAGGGGACGCTGAAGACCGGCGCCGAGGTCGGGGTCGCGGGCCGCAAGGACGGCGATGCCACCGTTGCGCGCCTGGTCAGGGTGAAGTAAATGGTGCAGGGCCCGCGCTCGGACGACCGAACGCGGGCCCTGCCCCGCCCCCTCAGTGAAGTCGTTACTGCAGGATCGCGCCCATCGGCGAGAGCAGCAGCTTGCCGAGCGACTCGGCGGCCCGGTCGAGGCGGGTGCGCTCCTGGGAGACGGCCTGCAGGTCGTGGCGTACGGCCCAGAGACGCTGGGCGTTGCGCCAAGCGACGTTGCGGGTGTACTCGACGACCTCGCCCTGCCACCAGTCGTCGAGGTCGCCGTTCATCATGTCGATGAGGAGCTGCCACTTTTCGAGGAAACCGCGCCGCAGACCGGGGATCTGCTCGGCGAAGATGTCGTTGATCTGCAGGTAGTCGCGGTGCTGGTCGCTGTCGTCGACCGGGTCGCAGCCCTGGAAGTCGAGCGTGGTGACCAGGGCGAACGGCAGGTCGTAGTTGATGTGCGCGTTGATGCCGGCGGCGGCGGACGGGAGTGGACGGGCGTCCGGGCCGGGGATGCGGTGGAACAGCACCATCCAGGAACGGGGGCAGCCGGCGCTCATGTCGGACCACTGGCGCAGGGCGTCGAAGTAGCGGGCCGCGAACTCGACGTCGAGGCGGGAGAGGAACGCGGGGTCGGCGAACTGGCCGGCGTAGAGCCGCTCCAGCACACTCGTGGTGATCGTGAGATACAGCTTGTTGAAGTCGGCGAGCGGGTTGCTGCCCATCAGCGGCGGCACGTGGGTGAGTACGTCCTGCAGGCGGGTCAGCTGGTCGACGACCGAGGGCACGTCGTCAGGGTGACCGGCGAGCACATCGGCCATGTCCCGTTGCACGGGTCCCCACACGGACGACTCGGTGATCATCGATCCCTCCACGGCGGACTGCGGGGCGGAGTGTTCCAGCACCGCCCGGCGACCCATGGCCCCCGTGGTGCGGGGCGGTCCGCCGGGCGGTGCTCCCCCGAACGGACCTCAGCTTTTCACCGCTCACCTACGCGCGGATCGGTAGAACTACGTATCCCTGCTACGTAGATAACGAATGAGTAACGGGAGGGCGGGTCACGCCGCACCCAGGTAGACCCGGCTGGCCTGGACCCGGGTGCGCACCTGGAGCTTGTCGAATATGTGACCGACGTGGACGCCGACGGTGCGTTCGCTGATGAACAACGCCTGGCCGATCTCGCGGTTGGTGAGACCCTCGGCGACCGCGGCCAGCACCTCGCGCTCCCGCTCGGTCAGCAGGGAGAGCTCGTCGGTGCCGCGCTCGGGCGCGACGGCCGAGCCGGGCGCCTCGACCAGGGTGACGCGGGCCCGGCCGGCGATCTGGACGATCTCGGCGGCGAAGGGTTTCGCGCCCATGGCCTGGGCTGTCGCGTACGCCTCGCGGATGGCCATCGTCGCGGCCGCCTTACGGACCCGCCGGGCGAACGAGGCCTCGGCCTGACGCAGCCGCGAGTAGGCCGCCGGATAGGGCTGTCCGCGCCGGTCCCACGCGCTCGCGGAGCGGGCCCACAGCTCGGGGTCGCTGCGCTGCTCGATGCGGCTGATCTCGGCGGTGCACAGGTCGAGATAGGCGTCGACGACCGCCCGGACCTGCGGGGCAGCGTCGCCGACCCCGCGGGCCATCCGCTCGACGATGCTGCGCAGCCGCCGGACGGCGGCCGGGTCGACCGGCACCTCGCCGCCGGCCTGGGCCTCCGCCTCGGCGCGCAGCCCGTGCCAGGCGAGCACGCCGAGCAGCACGAGGTCGTCGGAGCGGGTCTCGGTGAGGCCGCGCTGCACGGCGGCGCGGGCATCGGCGTGCCGGCCCTGCCACATGGCGAGCCCGGCGCGCAGCGTCAGCATCGGCAGCACGTGCCGGGCACCACCGCCGGCCAGGATGGTGGCGACGGCGTCCAGGTCGCGGTTGGCGGCCTCGATGTCGCCGAAGCCGACCCAGAGCCGGCAACGCGCGAGCAGGATGTCGACCGCGTCGGCGCCGGACGGGCGGTGCCGCATCGCGTCGTCGAGCACCTTGCGGGCCTCACCCCACTGGCCGACCCGGAAGAGACCGTTGGCGGCGATCGCGAGCAGCCGGGTCTGGTAGCTGCGGCCCTGCCCGATGGCGGCGAGTTTCTCCGCGCCGCGCCGGGCCACGAGGACACCCTCCTCCACGCTGCTGAGCGGGTTGGTGAGCAGCTCGGCGAGGTGCTGGTAGGCCACGCCGATGTCCTCGGGGTGCCCGGAGCGCTCGGCGATCTCCACCGCCTGCCGGACGATCGCGAGCCCGGCGTCGGGGTCCTGCAGGAAGGCGAGGCTGAACCCGAGCGCGGCGCTGGCCCGGACCAGGTCGGCGGTCGAGTCCTCGGTGCCGTCGGCCAGCTCCAGGGCCTCGCGGGCCCGGTCACCGGCGTCGGCGTACCGCCCGAGGTGCACGAGCAGCTCGGCCAGGTTGGCGGCGGCGGTGGCCTTCTCGCGAGGGGTGCACTCGTCGGCGGCGAGAACGAGCTCGTATTCGGTCTCGGCGGTCGCCGCCCGGCCCGCCGCGGCCAGATAGCGGGCCCGCCGCAGGTGGAGCTGGCACTCGCCGGGGGCGTCCGGGCGGGCCGCGAGCTGCTCCAGCGTGGTCAGCGCGCGCTGGTGCTCGCCGCACCGGTGGGCCGACTCGGCGGTGTATCCGAGCAGGGCGG
This sequence comes from Winogradskya consettensis, assembly GCF_018332715.1. Classification (GTDB taxonomy): domain Bacteria; phylum Actinomycetota; class Actinomycetes; order Mycobacteriales; family Micromonosporaceae; genus Actinoplanes; species Actinoplanes consettensis. The sequence goes on from NZ_BOQP01000049.1 coordinate 25,065, forward strand.
TGCGCGCGGAGTCGTCCTCGGGGGTGAGGCTCAGCGCGAGCGCCCAGTAGCGGTAGGCCTCGGTGAAGCCGTACAGCTCCTCCGCGGCGCGGGCGGCGGCGATCACCGAAGGCAGCGCGCGGACCGGTTCACCGGCCTGCTGCCAGTGCCGGACCAGCCGGGCGTGGTCGTTGTCGCCGGGCGCGGCCTCGATCGCCTCGGCGTAACGGCGGTGCCGGGCGGCGTGCTCGGCGGGCAGCACCTCGTGCTCCAGCACCTCGGCCACGACCCGGTGCCGCAGCCGGTAGCCGTCGTTCGCGCTGGTCACGAAGCGGTGCGCGACCGCGGCACGGATGGCCTCGATCAGTTCCGTCTCGCCCAGCGGCAGCACCCGGGCCAACAGCGCGTGCTCGACCGGCTCCACCCCGGCGGCCACCGCGTGCACCACCTCGTGCGCGTGCGGGGGCAGCTCGTCGACGCGGGACAGGAAGATCTCGCGCAGGGTGTCGGACAGCTCCACGCGGCCGTCACGCAGGTCACGGGCCAGCTCCTCGGCGACGAACGGGTTGCCCCCGCTGCGCTTGAAGACCCGGTCGGCGTCCTCGGAGACGACGTCGTTGCCGGCGATCGCGGCGACCAGCTCGGCGGTGGCCTCACGGTCGAGGGGTGCCAGGTCCAGCACCCGTACGCTGCGCAGCCGCCGCAGCTCGGCCAGCACCCGCCGCAGGGGATGGGAGCCGTGCAGCGACTCCGAGCGGACCGCGGCCAGCACCGACAGGTTGATCTCGCCAAGCCCGGCGAGCAGGTAGAGCAGCAGCTGGCGGGTGCTGCGATCGGCCCACTGGAGATCGTCGAGCACCAGCAGGAGCTGACGGCCCTGCGCGAGGGTCTGCAGCTGATGCGAGACGCGTTCGAGCAGAGCGCCGGCGCCGTCGGAGGCGGCCGCGTCGGGCGAGCCCGGGCCGGGGTGCGCGCCGGCCTGGCGCAGCGCCTGCAGGACCGGGTGCAGCGGCGAGGCGTCACCGATATCCAGACACGCTCCGTAGAGCACGGCGGCTCCGGCCTCGCGCATCGCTTCTGCTGTTTCCCGCAACAGCCGGGTCTTGCCGACGCCGCTCTCGCCGGTGACGAAAACCGCCGCCGTCCCACCGGGACCGATGGCGGCCAGGTCGGCCTGAATCGACGTCAGTGTGCCGGTACGTCCGACAAGTGGCGCGTCGTCCCCCTCGCTGGCCATGCGTGGCAGCCTAGTGGGAAGCACCGCGGTGCTCTCTCGGCGGTTCGGACTGTTCTGCGTCACAAATGACAGGACGCCGGGGCGCCTGTCGCAGATACGTCATTCTGACGATCCGTTGTCCGCGAGCCGCTGGCACCGTTCTCTTCGCCTACCGGGAAGGGAGCGGATGACATGAACGCGACGTCCGCCGACGTTATCTGCCGACGACAGACAGTAACTATTCTCTTCGTCGACATCGTCGGATTCACCAGTCTCGTCGACCAGCTCGACTGCGCCGACGTGCGAGACCTGCAACGCGATTACTTCGGGACCGTCTCGGCCGTGGTGCGGGCCGCCGGCGGCATCGTGGAGAAGTTCATCGGCGACGCCGTCATGGCCGTCTTCGGGACCGCCGGTCCGGATGCTGGGACGCCGGCCGAGGTGCAGTGCGCGGCCGCGGCCGCGGTGCGTGCGGGGCTGCTGGTGCAGGAGTCGCTGCGGGGGCGCCTCCTGTCCGGCCGGTACGCCGTCAAGACCCGGGTCGGGCTCGCGACCGGCACGGCGATGGTCGATCTGGAGGCCGCCCGTGACGGCGGGTACGGCATGGTCAGCGGTAGCGTTGTGGCCACGGCTTCACGGCTGCAGGCGTACGCTCCGCACGACACCGTCGTTGTCTGTGCCGCCACTCAGCAGGCGAGCGCCGACGCGGTGGACTACCAGGAGCTACCGCCGGTTTCCGTACACGGCAAGCAATCCCCGGTGGAGCTCTGGCGTGCCCTGCACCCGCGCAACGCGGCAGTAAGTGCCCTCACGTTGCAGGCCTGCGGCTGACAATTCCTACAGCGAGCCCCGGACGCGCCGATAAAGGCGTCGTGGGTGCTTCGCCTTCCGTACCGGCAGAGCCGGCAGCGGTCCAGTGGGAGCTCGGCGACGTCGCCGAGCTTGAAGTGCTGGGCGAAATCGGGCGGGGCGCCCAGGCGGTCGTATACCGGGTCCGCCGGGACGGCACCGAGTACGCGCTGAAGTCGCTGCTGCAGGACGACCTCAGGCCCGAGCGGCTCCGCGAGTTCCGGCGCCAGGCCGCGCTGCTGGCGTCGTTCGCGAGCCCGAACCTGCCGAGGGTGCACAAAGCCGGCGAGTCGGGTGGCCGCCCCTACGTGATCATGGATCTGATCGACGGCGAGCCGCTCGCCCGGCGGTTGCTGCGCGGCCCGCTCGACGAGCGCGACGCGATCACGATCGGCGCCGACCTGGCCACGGCCCTGCGTACCGCCCACGCCCACGACCTGATCCACCGCGACATCAAGCCCGAGAACGTCCTGGTCACCGCCGCGGGCACGGCGTTCCTGGTCGACTTCGGCCTGGCCTCCGGCGCCACCGGCAGCGCGATCGGCCCCGACGACGCGATCGCCGGCACGCTGACGTACTGCTCGCCCGAGCAGGCCGGCATGCTCAACCGCCCGGTCGACGCCCGCTCCGACCTGTACGCCCTCGGCGCGGTCCTGTTCGAGTGCGTCACCGGTGCCCCGCCGTTCGCGGCCGACGACGTCGGTGAGCTGCTGCACCTGCACGCGACCGCCCCGGTGCCGGACCCCCGCGCCCTGGCACCCGGGCTCGGCGCGACCTTCGCCGCGGTCCTCGTCCGGCTGCTCGCCAAGGACCCGGACGACCGCTACCAGAGCGCCGCCGGTCTGCTCGCCGATCTGCGCCGGCTCGCCGGTGACCCCGCCACCGTCTTCGCACTCGGCGACGATGACGCTCCGGAATTGCCGCACGACGCCCCGATGACCGGCCGTGACGCCGAGTTCGAGACGCTGCGTGAGCACTGGGACAGGACCATCGCGGGCAGTGGCGGGTTCGTGCTGCTGCACGGGCCCACCGGCGCCGGTAAGACCCGGCTCGCCACCGAGCTGGGCAGACACGTCCGCGATTCCGGCGGCGTCGTGCTGCGTGGCGGCGCGTCGTCCAGTGACCGGCGCCCGATGGGGCCGCTGCGGGCTGCTGTGGACGCGTACGTGAAGGACCTGCTGCGTGCCCCGGGCGGCCGCGAGAGCGCCGCCGAGACCCTGCGTGCCGCGGCGGGGGAGAGCGCCGCCCTGGTCACCAGCCTGTCCCCGGCCCTGGCCGAGCTCCTCGAGGTTCCGCAGGTCAGCGGCGAGGTCGGCTTCGGCCGGCACGCCGCGGCGGTCGCCGACCTGTTCGCCGGTCTGGCCGCCACCGCGGGCCCGGTCCTGCTGCACCTCGACGACGCCCAGTGGTACGACGAGGGCACCGTGCGGGTCCTGGAACAGCTTGCCGCCCGTGCGGGTGAGCTGCCGCTGCTGATCGTGGCGACGGCCCGGCAGGACGACGCGAAGCCGTCCCCGGTGCTGTCCCGGCTCGCCGCCGCCCAGGTCCTGGAGATCACCCTGGCGCCGTTCGGCCCGCGGGAGGTCGCCGACCTGATCGCCATGCTGTCCGGCGGCATCCGGATCAACGAGCGCAGCGGCGAAGCGGTCGCCATGCTCACGGGCGGAAACCCGTTCGTGACCATCGGGTACGCCCGGGCCGTGATGGACGCCGGCCTGCTCACCCCCGACTGGGGCGTGTGGCAGATCGACCCGGACGGCATCCAGGACCTGGCGCTGCCCTCCGACTCCGCCGAACTCGTGCTGCGCCGCCTCGGCGGGCTCGACGTGGAGGCCCGGCGCCTGCTCGCCGTCGCCGCGGTGGTCGGCACGACCTTCGACGACGCGATCGTGGCCCAGGCGGCCGGGGTCGAGCCACGCGTCCTGGCCGACTCGCTCGCCGACGCCGCCCGCCAGGGCATCGTCGAGGCCCGCGACGGCATGTACCGCTTCCTGCACGAGAGCATCCGCACCACGCTGCTCGCGGGCCTCTCCGCGCAGGACACCCGCGAGCTGCACGGCAAGGTGGCCGACGCGCTGGACGCCACGGCCAGTTCCGACGTGTACGCGCTGGCCCGGCACTGCTCGCTGGGCGACCCGGCGAGCAACCCGCAACGGATGCTGCGCGCCTGCACCGAGGCGGGTGCCCGGGCCCTCGACGAGCACGCCCCGGACACCGCGCTGACGTACCTGGAGTTCGCCCGGGACGCCGCCGAGTCCGATGAGGTCCGGCTGGGCAGCCGGTTCAAGCAGCTGCTCGGCACGGCGTACCACCAGAACGGCCGGCTCGACGAAGCGGCCGCGACCCTGACCGAGGCGCTCGGGGAGACCACCGACCACATCGAGCGGGCCGGCATCCAGCTGCTGCTCGCCCGGGTGCACGAGAGCAACTGGAACGGCGCCGCGCAGCTCGAAGCCGTCGAGCTGGGCCTGGCCGAGCTGGGCCGCACCATGCCCGCCAGCCGGGCGATGCGGGTCTTCACCAGTTTCTGGATCCTGATCATCGGCGGTCTGTGCCGGTTCACCGGCCTGGGCTACGGCACGGCCAGGGGCAAGCACCGTGACCTGCTGCGGCTGGAGACCACCCTGCACCACTACGGCGTCTCGGGCAGCCTGCGGGACCTGCGCCCGAACCATGCCCTGCTGCACGGGATGCGGACCATCTACCCCATCAACCGGCTCGGCCGCTCCCCGGAACGGGCCCGTGACCTGGTCATGCTCGCCGTGACGCTGCGCATGGCGGGCCTGCGCCGCTTCGCCGACCGGATCACCACCAACTCGCTGAAGCTCGCCGCTGAGCTGGGCGACCCCACGATGACCGCCCGGATCGAGTTCCTGCACGCGATGGGCCTGCACGGCGCCGGCGCCGACTCGGGCGAACGGATCCGCCGGGTGCTGCACGAGCGCGAGCGCTTCCTCGACGTCGGCCTCGTGCTGGACTGCTACGCCGTACTCGGCTGGGACTGGCTGCTGCGCGGCGAGCTGGTCGAGGCCGAGGCCGCCGCTGCCGCCCGGCGCCCGTGGCTCGACGCGGTCGGGCACGCCGACCGGCCCACGATGGTCGCCCTCGACGCCGGGGTGCTCGCCCTGCGGGGGCGCGCCGGCGAGGCGATCGCCGAGCTCGGCCGGGCCGCCGAAGGGCCCAAGGGCGTCAACGAGGTCGTCGACACCATCATCGTGCGGATGCTGAGCGCGCTCGAACGCGACGACCTGGGCACGCCGTTCGACGACGCGGTGGCCGAGTTCGAGGGCCTCGGGCTGAACCAGCGCGACCTGCTGCCCGCGCACCACGGTTTCTACGTCTACCTGGCGTACGGCCGGCTCGAACAGGCCCGTCGTGCCGCGCCCGCCGAGCAGGACCGGGCGATGAAGGCCGCGCACGCCGCCGTCGCCGCCCTCGGCAGGATGACCCGCCGTCCGCTGATCACAGCACATCACCACATCGCCCGCGCGATGCTCACGGTGCTCACGCCGGGTGGCGCACCCAAGGCGCTGGCCATCCTGGCCGAGGCCGAGGACCTGCTGCGTGCGGTGGATGCGCCGCTCCCGGCCTTCGAAGCAGCACTGGTACGCGCCAGAGCGCTCGCCGCCACCGGAGTGTCCGGAGAAGCGGAGCGGCAGGCCCGTCTCGCCGCGGGGATCGCCGAGGACCGGGGCTGGCCGCACCGCGCCCGGCGCGCCGCCGCCGAGTTCCGCATCGACGCGGGGCGCCGCAACCGCGTACCCGTGGCTGCCGCCCGGGGCCGTGAAGGACAACGGTGGGCCGCGCTGGAGCAGCTCAGCAACGCCGCGTCGCGGGTCATCGACCCCGAACGGCTCACCCGGGTCGCGCTCGACGAGACCGTACGCCTGCTCGGCGCCGAACGGGCCATGCTGTTCCTCGTCGACTCGGCGAAGGGCCGGCTCACGCCGTACGTCGGGCGGGACGCCTCCGGCCGTGACCTGGCCGAACTCAGCGGGTACAGCACCACCGTCGTCACCAAGGTCCGCAAGAGCCGCGAGCCCCTCGTGGTCACCGGCACCGAGGAGGGCGCCGCGCTCGGCGCCGAGAGCGTCGTCCAGTACGGACTGCGCAGCATGCTCGTCGCCCCGCTCGAGCTGGACGACCGGCTGCTCGGCGTCGTCTACCTGGACAGCCGGGTCGCCAAGGGCGTCTTCACCGTCGACGACGTGGACGTCCTCACCGCGATCACCCACCACATCGCCGTCGGCCTGGAGACCGCGCGGGCCGCCCAGCTCGAGGTCGCGGTCGCCGCGGCCAACCGCCAGCGCGACCTCGCGGAGACGCTGCGCCGCGCGATGGCCCGCCTCACCGGCACGCTCGACCCCGAGCTCGTGCTGCGCCGGCTGCTGCTGACCGCCCGGCAGACCCCCGGCGGCGAACGCGGCTGGCTGCTGCTCGGCACCGCCGAATCGGACGAGGTCACCGTGCTCGGCGGCTCCGCGGGCCCGTCCAGCGTGGTCCTCGACGAGCACCCCGAGCTGCGCAAGCTGTTCGAGAACCGGCAGGCCGACCTCACCGCCGGGGTGCCCACCTGGGCGTCCGCGCTGGGCGACTACACCGGTGCCAGCTGGCTCACCGTGACGCTCGACGACCGCGAGGGCATGGTCGGTGTCCTCGTGCTCGCCTCCGAGCAGGCCGGCATCTACACCGCCGCGGAGCTCGGCGTCGCCGCCGCCCTCGTCGGCCAGGGCATGGTCGCCTATGACAACGCCCGCCTGTTCAGCCGGATCAACGAGCTGGCGACCACGGACAGCCTCACGGGAGTGGCCAACCGGCGGCGGTTCTTCGAGCTGGCCGAACGCTCCGTGACGGCGGCGCTGGACGCGCGCCGCCCGATCACCGCACTGATGATCGACATCGACCACTTCAAGCGGATCAACGACTCGCACGGCCACCAGACCGGTGACGACGTCATCAAGGGCGTGGTCGCGCGGGTGCTGAGCTGCGTACCGTCCGACGGGCTGGTGGCACGCTACGGCGGCGAGGAGTTCGCCGTGCTGCTTCCCGGCGTCGCCGACGACGGCTTCGCGATCGCCGAGAAGGTGCGCGCCGCGGTCGACGGCTCGCCGATCGAGACCCGGACAGGCAACATTCCGGTGACGATCAGTGTCGGGCTCTCCCGGTTGCGTCAGCAGGACAACACGCCGGATGCCCTGCTCGGACGGGCCGATGCGGGCCTCTACGAGGCAAAACAGGGTGGCCGCAACCGTGTCGTGGCTCACGACGAGTGACCTTGACGGTCCTCCCTCGCGGAATCTGTCGTACCAGCCCGGTAGGCTCGCCGCGTCGTTGACGGCTGTGACTGCTCGGGAGTAGTACCTAGTGACTGCGCAACAAGAGATCCTCTACGGGGCCGATGACCTCACGCATCTCGAGGGTCTCGACGCGGTGCGCAAGCGGCCCGGCATGTATATCGGCTCGACCGACAGCCGGGGCGTCAACCACCTCGCCAACGAGATCATCGACAACGCGACCGACGAGGGCGTTGCCGGCCACGCCGAGAACGTCGCGGTCTGCCTGCACGCCGACGGATCGGTGCAGGTCGACGATGACGGCCGCGGCATCCCCACCGACATCAACGCCAAGTCGGGGCTCTCCGGCGTGGAGCTGGTGCTCACCCGGCTGCACGCGGGCGGCAAGTTCGGCGGTTCGGGCTACAAGACCTCCGGCGGCCTGCACGGCGTCGGCGCGTCCGCGGTCAACGCGCTGTCGCTGCGCTACGACGTCACCGTCAAGCGCGAGGGCAAGGTCCACGAGATCTCGTTCCAGCGCGGCGTGCCCGGTGTCTTCGCCGGCGACGGCCCCAACGCCAAGTTCACCCCCGAGCCCGGCCTGCGGGTGGTGCGCCGGATGAAGCGCGGCGAGCGTTCCGGCACCTCGACCCGCTACTGGTACGACGCCCGCTACTTCGAGACCGGCGCGAAGCTCGACGTGGACGTGGTGCGCGCCAAGCTGCGCAACACCGCGTTCCTGGTGCCCGGCGTCGCGTACACGCTCGCCGACCTCACCGGTGAGGAGCCGGTCGAGGAGACGTTCGTCTTCCCGCACGGCCTCGCCGACATGGTCGAGTTCCTGACCCCCGCCTCGGACAAGCCGGTCTCCGGCATCCTGATCGTCAACGGCGAGGGTAAGTACAAGGAGAACGCCGCCGACGCCAACGGCGTGATGCAGTCCAATGTCGAGCGCATCGCCGAGATCGAGATCGCGTTCCGCTGGGGTACCGGCTACGAACGCACCGTCGAGAGCTTCACCAACACGATCCGCAACGCGCACGGCGGCACCCACCGCAAGGGCTTCGAGCGGGCGATGGTCCGCGCCCTGTCCGACGCGGTGCGCAACACCCGCGGGCTGCTCAAGGCCAAGGAGGAGCCGCCGGTCCTCGACGACTACCTCGAGGGCCTCACCGCCGTCATCCACGTCCGTGTCCCCGAGCCGCAGTTCACCTCGCAGACCAAGGACGAGCTCTCCACCGCCGGCATCACCCGCGTGGTGCAGGGCCTGGTCGAGCAGCATCTCAAGGCCTGGATCGACGACAAGCGCACCAAGGCCGAGGCCCGCACCATCCTGCAGAAGGTGGTCGACGCCGCGCGCGTCCGGCTCACCCAGAAGCAGCAGAAGGACGCGGCCCGGCGCAAGACCGCCCTCGAGGGCGCGTCGATGCCGCCCAAGCTGGTCGACTGCCGCTCGACCGGCATCGGCCGCAGCGAGCTCTACATCGTCGAGGGTGACAGCGCCCTCGGCACCGCCCGGATGGCCCGCAGCTCCGAGTACCAGGCGCTCCTCCCGATCCGGGGCAAGATCCTCAACGTGCAGAAGGCGAGTCTGCAGCAGGTCCTCGACAACGCCGAGTGCTCGGCCATCGTCCAGGTCCTCGGCGCCGGCTCCGGCCGCACGTTCGACATGACCACGATGCGCTACGGCCGCGTCATGATCATGGCTGACGCCGACGTCGACGGCTCGCACATCCGCACGCTGCTGATCACGCTGTTCGCCAAGTACATGCGCCCCGTCATCGAGGACGGCCGGCTCTTCGCGGCCATGCCCCCGCTGCACAAGGTCAGCACCAAGGGACGCAACGGCGAGGTCATCTACACCTACACCCAGCAGGAGATGGAGACCACGGTCGGCCGCTTCGAGAAGGCGGGCAAGTCCGTCAACAAACCGGTGCCCCGTTTCAAGGGCCTCGGCGAGATGGACGCCGACGAGCTGTGGGACACCACGATGAACCCCGCCACGCGTACGGTGCGGCGCATCACCCTCGACGACGCCGAACGCGCCGAGGCCACACTGGAGCTCCTGATGGGTGAGCGGGTCGAGCCACGCAAGAACTGGCTCATCGAGGCCGCCGGCCGCATCGACCAGGACACGATCGACGCCTGAGGAACGGGTCAACAGACATGGCACGCCGCAAAACCGAGCAAACCCGGGTGGACCTGTCGGCCTTCGACCAGGCCGGTGCCCGGGTCATCGACAACCCCCTCACCACCGAGGTCGAAGACTCCTACCTGGAGTACGCCTACTCGGTCATCCACTCCCGAGCCCTCCCGGACGCCCGCGACGGCCTCAAGCCCGTCCACCGCCGCATCCTGTTCTCTATGCACGAGCAGGGCCACCGCCCCGACCGCCCCTACGTGAAGTCCGCCCGGGTCGTCGGCGACGTCATGGGCCGCTACCACCCGCACGGCGATGTGGCGATCTACGACGCGATGGTGCGCCTCGCGCAGGACTTCTCCCTCAACGTCCCGCTGGTCGACGGGCACGGCAACTTCGGGTCCCCGGACGACGGACCGGCAGCGAGCCGTTACACGGAGTCCCGGATGTCGCGCGAAGCGATGCTGCTCGTGGGGGAGCTCGGCGAGGGCACCGTCGACTTCAAGGGCAACTACGACGGCTCCGAGCTGGAGCCCACGGTGCTGCCGGCGGCGTTCCCCAACCTCCTGGTCAACGGGACGTCGGGCATCGCGGTCGGCATGGCCACCAACATGATTCCGCACAACCTCGGTGAAGTCGTCGCGGCGGCGCGGCACCTGATCACGAACCCCGAGGCGGACCTCGACGAGCTCATGCGGTTCGTGCCCGGGCCGGACCTGCCCACCGGTGGGCAGCTGCTCGGGCTGGACGAGGTGCGGCGGGCGTACGAGACGGGTCGTGGTGTGGTCCGGATGCGGGCGCGCGCGCAGACCGGGCTGCTGGAGGGTGGCCGGGGCCGGCAGGCGATCACGGTTGTCGAGCTGCCCTACGGCATCGGCACCGAGAAGATCATCGAGGCCATCACCGAAGAGGTGAAGGGCAAGCTGTACGTCTCCGGACCGAAGAAGGGCCAGCGTCAGGCCGCCCGGCTGCAGGGCATCTCGGACGTCAAGGACCTCACCGACCGCGAGCACGGCACCCGGCTGGTCATCGAGTGCAAGGTCGGCGTCAACCCGCAGGCCCTGCTCGCCGATCTCTACCGGCTGACCCCGCTGGAGACGTCGTTCGGCATCAACAACCTGGTCCTGGTCGACGGGCAGCCGCGTACGCTCGGCCTCAAGGCTCTCCTCGAGGTCTTCCTGGCCCACCGCTACGAGGTGGTCACCCGGCGCACCACGCACCGCCGCACCAAGCGCCAGGACCGCCTGCACCTGGTCGACGGCCTGCTCATCGCCCTGATCGACATCGACCGGGTGGTCGCGATCATCCGGGGCAGCGACGACGCGGCCGCCGCCAAGGCCGGTCTGATGAGCGAGTTCGGGCTCTCCGACATCCAGGCGACGTACATCCTGGACACCCCGCTGCGCCGGCTCACCCGCTTCGACCGCATCGAGCTGGAGACCGAGCAGCAGCGGCTCAACGAGGAGATCGCCGAGCTGAGCCGGATCCTCGACAACGACGACGTCCTCAAGAAGCTGGTCTCCGACGAGCTGGCCGAGGTGGTCTCCGAGTTCGGGGCCCCGCGGCGCACCACGCTCATCGACGGCGACCTCAAGGAGGTCCTCGCGGCGTCGGCCCCGGCCGGCCCGCTCGAGGTCGCGGACGACCCGTGCCAGATCATCCTCTCCGCCACCGGCCTGATCGCACGCACCGCGGCGGAGAGCGAGGAGGCCACGGAAGGCCGTCGCCGCAGCGGCCGCGTCAAGCACGACGCCGTACGGTCCATCGTGCACGCGACCGCCCGCGGCCGCATCCTGCTGGTGACCAGCCACGGCCGCGCGTTCAAGACCGACGTCCTGCCATTGCCGGTCCTGCCCGAGCAGAGCGGCACGGTCTCCATCCGCGGCGGCATGTCCGCCTCGGAACTCATCCCGCTGGAAAAGGGCGAACGCGTCGTCGGCCTCGCACCCCTCAACCCGGAGGGCTCACCCGGCCTGGCGCTGGGCACCCGCCAGGGCGTCGTGAAGGTCTGCGCCCCCGAGTGGCCGGTCCGCTCCGACGAGTTCGAGGTCATCACGCTCAAGGACGGTGACGAGGTCCTGCAGGCCACCTGGCTCACCGACGGCGACGAGAGCCTGGTGTTCGTCACCTCCGACGCATCGCTGCTGCGCTTCCCCGCCAAACTCGTGCGCCCGCAGGGCCTCAAGGGCGGCGGCATGGCCGGCATCAACGTCACCAAGGACTCTCGGGTGCTCTCGTTCAACGCGGTCGACACCAAGGACGACCAGCACGGCGAGCCCATGGTGGTCACCTCGACCGGCACCCAGGTGAAGGTCACGCCGTTCGAGCTCTACCCGGCCAAGGGCCGAGCCACCGGTGGCGTCCGGGTCCAGCGCTTCCTCAAGGGCGAAACCCAGCTCGAGGTCGCCTGGGTCGGCCCCCGCCCCGTCGCCGCCGGCACCAACGGCGACCCGATCGAACTCCCCGCCACGGACCCCCGCCGCGACGGCTCCGGCGAACCCATGCCCATGGGCCCGCAACTCGTCGGCCACTTGATCGAACGCGGCTGACCACCACCCGGGCCCGGCCGATCAGGCCGGGCCCGGGTGCGGCCGGCTCCTCCCGGTGTCAGCTCAGCCGGTCGACGCGCGCGTGACCGCCAGCCCGGCCCGGTGATGCGAGCATGACCGTCAGCTCGGCCCGGTGATGCGAGTGCGGGCGTCGGTCAGCAGGATCGTCAGGAGATACAGGATGTTGCGGGGCAGGTCCCAGGATCGTTGGTCGGGGCCGGTGATCCGCAGGCTCCATCGACTGGTGGGCTCGTCCGGGTTGAGCACGTAGGCCACGGTTGAACCGTCCACCATGGTGGCCACCGTCAGCGTTGGCGGTGTGAGGTAACGCAGCATGCCGACCGTTGGGCCCGGCATCGGTGCGGGGAGCGCCGCGGGCGGGGTCAACGTCAGGTGATCGGCGAAGTGGGCGGGGTCGTAGTGCTCCATCAGCCAGCGGTAGTCCGCGGGCAGGTCGACGGCCACCGTGCCCCAGTCCACCGGCTCCGGGTGGTCGCGCGGGGTGGCGAGTTGCGCCAGTCGCCCGCACAGATCGGCACCGTACGTGAAGTCGACCTCCACCAGCAGCGGAAGGTCGGCGTCGTACTGGCCGCCGGTCACCGTCACGGCCCAGTGCCCCGCTCGCAGCCTGATCCGGCTCCCGTAGTCGACGAGTTCGTCGACGGCGAACTCGTCGGCCGGGGCGAGGCCGAGCCCTGCGGCTACCTCCTCGGCAAGCGTCTCGGCGGCACTGTGGAGCCGCTCGCGGAAGTCGTCCTCAGGGCAGCCGAGGTCAGCTACCAGGACCGTCATGCAGGTGGTGGCCCGGTCCGCGTTGATCCAGGCCATGAGGTCGCCCACCGTGTAGGTGTGCTCACGGACCGGGTGTGGCCCCCAGCCGAGCTCGGTCAGGAGTTCCGCCAGGTCCGAAGCGGCCGGGAGGTCGATCGCCTGGTTCAGCCGCTGGGCGAGGGCCGCGATATGCATCGCGGGATCGTAGCGGGAGCGCGTAAAGTCGCCCGCGGAACCCGAATTCTGTGCTCTGGATCGGCGTCGCAAGTGGGCACGGAGCCTCGTCGTGATCGGGGAGGGGTGGCGACAGTGATGGTTGCTGCCCACTTCACGGAGATGACATGGATCTCGGCCTCGGATTGCCCATCAGCGACGCCGGCCGGCTGGTCGATTGGGCCCGCCGCGCGGAAGCGCTGAATTTCGACACGATCGGCCTGCTCGACCGGCTCGTCTACGACAACCCTGAACCCCTCGTCGCGCTGTCGGTGCTGGCTGGGGCGACCAGCCGGATCCGGTTGCAGACCGAGGTGCTGCTCGGGCCGCTGCGGGCCACGCCGTTGCTGGCCAAGCAGGTCGCCACGCTCGACCGGATGTCCGGGGGACGGTTTGTTCTCGGCATCGGGGTCGGCGGTCGCGAGGATGACTTCGCCGCGGCCGGGGTGCCGCTGACCGCGCGGGGGCGCCTGCTGGACGAGCAGCTTGCCGGGTTGCGCGACATCTGGGCCGGTGAGTACATCGGGCCGCGGCCCAGCACGCCGGGCGGGCCGAAGATCCTCATCGGGGCGTTCGCGCCGGTCGCGCTGCGGCGGGTCGCGCGGCACGGGGACGGTTTCCTCTGTGCCGCGCCGCTCAGATGGGCAGGACCTCTGGTGCGTACGGTCCAGGATGAATGGGCCGCAGTGGGCCGGAGCGGCAGTCCGCGGTTGGTTTGCCAGGTGAATGTCGCCGTCGGCTCGGCCGAGACCGTCGAACGTGCGCGGCGGGCGATCGGCGGTTACTACGCCTTCACCGGGCGGACAGACTGGGGCGAACCGCTCAGCGATCCGGCGCAGATCACCGATGTCGTGGCCGCCTATCGGGACTTCGGCGCGGATGAGCTGATCATGTACTGCTACGGGGATGATCCGGCGCAGGTGGATGAGCTTTACGAATTGACGAAGTAGCATTCCTGCTCGTGCTGGAACCGTTGTCACCCACCGACCCGGCCGCCCTCGGCAAGTACCGGTTGCTGGGGCGTCTCGGTGCCGGTGGGATGGGCACGGTCCATCTCGCCGAGGCGCCCGACGGGGAGCCGGTCGCCGTGAAGTGTGTGCGGCCCGAGTTCTCCGCCGAGCCTGAGTTCCGGGGGCGGTTCCGGCAGGAGATCGAGCGTGCCAGGCAGGTGCCCGCTTTCTGCACGGCCGAGGTGCTCGACGCCGACGTCCGCGGTGAGCGGCCCTACCTGGTCACGGAGTACGTCGACGGGCCCGCGCTCGGTCAGGTCGTGCGGAACGGCGGGCCGCTGCGCCGCGGGAACCTGCACGCGCTGGCGCTGGGGGTTGCCGGTGCGCTGACCGCGATCCACGGGGCCGGGGTGGTGCACCGTGATCTCAAGCCGGGCAACGTGCTGCTCGGGCTGGGCAGTCCCAAGGTCATCGATTTCGGGATCGCGCGGGCGTTCGAGGCGACGACGCGGCACACCCGTACCGGTCAGATGATCGGCACCGTCGATTACATGGCGCCCGAGCGGTTCGACGAGCGTGCCGACGACGCGGGTGCGCCGGCCGATGTGTTCGCCTGGGGGGCCGTCATCGCGTACGCGGCCAACGGGAGCTCGCCGTTCGGTGGGGGCTCGCCGACGGTGACGGCCGCGCGGATTCTCACGGTGGAACCGGATCTCGGCTCGCTGAGCGGCCCGCTGCGTGACCTGGTCGCGTGGGCTCTGCGTAAGGAACCCGGCGACCGGCCGACCGCCGCGCAACTCGTGCAGGCACTGCTGACCGCACCCGGTGCCGCCCCGGTGCCGGCGTCGGACGATGACCGGGAGGGGGCCGCGCGGGTGTTGCAGCAGGCGGTCCATGACGGGCATCTCGGGCTCGACGAGTTCGACGGAAGGTTGCAACAGGCACTTGGTGCGCGTACCCATCGGACTTTGGGTAAGGCTGTCGCCGATCTGCCGATGGTCCCCCCGCCGGAGTTTCAGCCCGTGGAGATCCGGCGGGGGCCGATCGAGCGGAGTCTGCTCGCGGCCGGGCGGGGGTTGCGGTCCACCGCGCTGTTCCTCGCGCCCTCGGTCGCGGCCGGGGTGGGGGCGGAGATCGTCATCCCGGAGTACACGCCGGGTGTGGTGCTGGCCGCGCTGGTGGTCACGGGGCTGCGGAAGATCGTCCGCGCGGAACGCCGCCGCTACAACAAGCCGGTCACCGACCCCGTCACCAGGTCGGGCGAAGGCGGCCGGGGGTAGCCAGGCCGGTCAGGTCGGCGCGTAACGCTGCGAGCCGTTGTGGGCCGAGGCGGGCGGCCCAGGGTTCGAGGACCTCGGTGGCTGCTTCCTCGGCGGCGCGGGTGCAGGCGACGCCCCGGGCGGTCAGGGTGATGAGTTTGGCGCGGGCGTCGTCGGGGTGGGGGCGGCGTTCGACGTAGCCCTTGCGCACCAGTTCGTCGACCATCTGGCTGGCGGCCTGCTTGGTCACGTCGAGGTGCTCGGCGAGCTGGACGACCGTCGCGCCTGAGCCGGAGAGGCGGGCGAAGGCGTAGCCGTGGGCCGGGCGGAGGTCGGTGAAGCCGCGGGCGCGCACCCCCGCGTCGATGCCGTCCACCAGGGCCCGGGCCGCGCTGAGCAGCAGGAACGGTACGTCGAGGAGCTCACGGTTCACGAGCAGGAGTTTGACACATCCGACAAGCTGGTTGACTATATAGTCAAGCTGCTTGACTAAAACTGCTCTACTGAAACTGGAGGTGTCGTGGAAGTTCATCGGATGCACGGGGCGACGTTCCACTCGTACTTCTCGCCGTCGAGCGGGAGCCGGGAGCTGTGCGCGTGGCGGCTCGAGGTCGCGCCCGGGACGACCGGGGTGCCGCACCGGGTCAGCCGGGAGGAAGTGCTGCTCCTGTTGGACGGCGAGCTGACCGCAACCATCGACGGGGTGGCGGCCACGTTGCGGGCGGGGGAGGCGGCGATGGTGCCGGCGGGCTCGACGTTCGGCATCGACAACGTGTCCGGGCGGCCGGCGAGCGTGTGGGTGACGACCAGCGTCGGATTGGAGGCCACATTGGACAGCGGCGAGGTGATCCGGCCGGCGTGGACCCGGTGAAAAGAGGGCTGCCCGGCCGCCGTGAGGCGACCGGGCAGCCCCGGGGCGGGGGTGAAGGTCTACTTGGAGGGCTCGGGGATGTCGCAGGTGATCTTCGGGTTGACGCCGAGCCAGTTGAGCGGGCCCGCCACCACGGTGACGAGGACCGTGCCGGCCTCCGCGCAGCTGGTGTCGCCGCTGTCCTTGAAGTAACCGCGCTCGAACGCGGCCACACCGCCGAGCACGAGCCAGATGAGGAGAATGACTCCGCCAATAGATCCTGCGCGCATCGGGGCTCCTAAAGCTGGGTGGGCTGAGCATCATGTACCCCGCCTGCGGCGATCTCTAAACGGCGTTGCGTACGGCCTGCAGGGTGTAACTGTGCGGAAGGCGCCGCGGCCGATCGGTGACCTGCCACTCACCGTTCGCCACCTTCGTCATCTTGCCCGGCAGCGCGAGCCACGGGACCGTGTCGTGCTCGACGAGGCCGGTGATCGTCATCCCGGCCTCGAGCAGTGCGGTCACGATCTCGCCCATGCCGTGGTTCCACGAGTGGGTGACCGTGTGGACGAACTCGTGGTCGGTGGCGACGTAGGTGCCGCCCTCGTCCCAGACGAGCGGGTCCTTGTGTTCGAAGTAGTCGAAGTCGAGAGCCAGCACGTCGTCGTCGCGGCCGTCCTGCAACGACCACAGCACGGGGTGGCCCTCGCGGATGAAGAGCCGCCCGCCCGGGCGCAGCAGCGTCGCGACGACCTTCGCCCAGCGCCGGATGTCGGGCAGCCAGCCGATCGCGCCGATGCCCGTGAAGACGAGATCGAAGGCGGCGTTCTCCAGGACGTCCGGTGCGCTGTACAGATCCGACTCGACGAACTCGATGTCGGCCTTCGCCAGCGTGGCGAGCCGGCGCGCCTCGGTCAGGGAGACGGCAGAGAAGTCGAGGCCGGTCATGGTGGCGCCGAGGCGTGCGAGCGACACGGTGTCCGTACCGATATGGCATTGCAGATGGACCGCCCGCAGACCGGTGATGTCCCCGAGCAGCGGCCGGTCGAACGTGACCCCATCGCTGATGTGCTGGGGGTCGGCCGCGAAGGCGTCGAAGTTGTAGTCGGCCGATGCTGCGTGCGCCGGGGCTCGTTCGTCCCAGTTGGCCCGGTTGACGTCGAGATAGTCGTTCACGGCGCGACGGTAGCCCATGCGGGGCGCCCGCGTCGCACTGTTAACCCGGGATAGCGTTGAATGAGGAGATCGATGATCGAGAGGCTGGTGCGGGTTGGAGAAGAGGCGTACGACAGTGCGGGACGTGCGCCGCGCGAACCGGGCCAGCCTGCTGACGGATCTCTTCCACGGCGGCAGGCAGAGCCGGCAGCAGCTCGGTGACACCACCGCGCTCAGCCAGGCCAGCGTCAGCAACCTGATCGGCGAGATGATCGACGAAGGCCTCGTCGAGGAGGCCGGCCTGGTCGGCTCGGACGGCGGCCGGCCACGAGCGCTGCTGCGGGTCGCCCCGGGCTTCGGGTACGTTGCCGGCGCTGACGTCGGCGAGACTCGCGTGACGGTCGAGTTGTACGACCTCGCCATGTCCCGCCTCGGCTTCGCGCAGTACTCCCTCGGCAGCGACGGCATGGCCCCGGAGGCCGCCGCCGCGAAACTGCTCGAGGGCCTCGACGCCGTGATCGCCGAGGCCGGGGTCAGCGCCACCGAGGTGCTGGGCTTCGGTGTGGGCGTCCCCGGGATCGTCGACCGCAGCGGCCCCGACGCGGTCGTCCACTCGCAGACCACCGGCTGGGACGGCGCCGCGCTCGGCGAGATGCTGCGCGCCGGCACCCAGATCCCGATCCACGTGGAGAACGGCGCCAAGGCCGTCGGCCAGGCCGAGATGTGGTTCGGCGCGGGCCGTGGCGCGCGCGACGCCGTCATCGTCATGGTCGGCACGGGCGTCGGCGCTGCCGTGGTGATGGACGGGCGCGGATATCAGGGCGCCGCCAACAACGCCGGCGAGTGGGGCCACACCACCATTGTGTACGGCGGGGACGTCTGCCGCTGCGGGGCGCGAGGCTGTCTCGAGGCGTACATCGGGGCGGGCCGGATCACCGCTCGCCTCGCAGCCGTCACCGGTGCGGAGCCCGCCCGGGATCTGCTCGTCCGGGTGCTGAACGGGGACGGGCCGCTCGCCCCGGAGGTGACCGAGGTGATCACGCAGACGGTCGGCTACCTGGGCGCGGGGATCGCGAACCTCATCAACCTGTTCTCCCCGGAGCGCATCGTGCTCGGCGGGCCGGCTGGCTTGGCGCTGGGAGAGCGCTTTCTTCCTGACATTCGCGACGCAGCGTCGCAAAACGCTTTGCGGCAGCCGTACGCGCGAACCCGGATCGACCTGTGCCAGCTCGGGCCGGACGCCGTCGCGATGGGCGCGGCCACCCTGCCGATCGCCCAGTTGCTCGCCGAGGGTGGACTGCCGCCCGCCTCGGGGCCGGCGCCGCTCTCCCGCGCCGCCAGCCGCCGCTCCCTGAGCCGAAACCGCAGCTAGGCCCGGCTTGCTGAGCTGGAACCGCAGCCCGGCGTGGTCTCAGGCGGTGGCTGCTGCTTCCTGGAAGTCGGTGACCGCGGCGCCGTGGCGGACGGACCACGCGGTGAGGACCGTGATGGGCTCGATGAGGGTGCGGCCCAGGTCGGTGAGGCGGTAGTCCGAGTCGTGCGCGACGAGGCCGTAGTTCTGCAGGCGGCGCAGGGTCTGGGTGAGGACCTTGCGGGAGATGCCGCCGATGGCGCTGACGAGTTCGCCGTGGCGGCTGGGCCGGCGGTGCAGGGCCCAGAGGGTGACGATGGCCCATTTGTCGGTCATGATCTCGACCGCGAGCCGGGCGGGACAGTCGGAGACGAAGCCGGTCGGGCACAAGTCGTTCATGGTTCGAAGGTACCTATCGGTACCCGCGGCCGTCCTAGCGTCGTGATCATGGAAACGATTCTTGTGATCGGCGGCACCGGTGCGATGGGTGGCGCTGTGGTGCGCCGCCTGGTGCGGGACGAGGCCGTCGTCAAAGTTCTCACCCGCAGTCCCGGACAGCGGGAGAACGCCGTCAAGGGTGACCTCAACGATCCGGAAAGCCTGCGGGAAGCCCTGAGTGGCGTCGACCACGTCTTCGCCAACACCGACTTCTTCAATACGGGCAGTGTGCTCGGCGAGTTCCGGCAGGGGATCGCGGTGCTCGAGGCGGCGCGAGACGCGGGCGTGAAGCGCTTCATCTGGTCGTCACTCGACGGGGCGGCGGCGCTGACCGGGGGAAAGATCCCGGTTCCGCACTATGACGCCAAGGCCGCTGTCGCTGCGCACATCAACACGATGCGGTCCGAGGAGTTCATGCGTCAGGAGGAGGACGGCTGGTTCTCCGAGCACGTCCGGATCCTGACGACGGCGCCGTACTTCGAGAATCTCTACACGCTGGCGCCGCAGGACGGGCACATTTTCGCGCTGCCGCTGGGTGAGGGTAAGTGGCCGTTGATCGCTCTCGACGACATCGCCTGGTTCGCCGATCACCTGTTCGCGAACTGGGAAATCGGGGATCTGGCGGTTGTCGGTGAGAGTCTGAGCGGGGCGGAGATCGCGGCTGCTTTCGAGCGGGTGACGGGTACGCCGTCGCGGTACCAGCCGGTGACTGTTGAAGCTTTCCCCAGAGACCTCGCCGCCATGTTCCGGTTCTTCCAGGAGCGCGAGCTGGACCGGGATGTCAGCGCGTTGCGGGAGATCCATCCCAGCCTGATGACGTTCGAAGCGTGGCTCCGGGCAACAGGCTGGGATGGGTCACCGCGTTAGGAACGCAGGCGGGCGATGTTGTCGCGGAACCACAGCGCGGACTGCTTGGGCGTACGTTTCTGGGTCTGGTAGTCGACGTGGACGATGCCGAAGCGTTTGGCGTAGCCCTCGGCCCACTCGAAGTTGTCCATGAGCGACCAGGCGAAGTAACCGCGGATGTCGGCGCCCTGATCGCGGGCGGCCGCCACCGCGGCGATGTGCTCGGCGAGGTACGAGGTGCGGTTGTCGTCGGCGACGAAGCCGTCCGGGGTGGGCTGGTCGTCGAAGGCGGCGCCGTTCTCCGTGATGACCAGGGGGAGGCCGGGGTAGTCGCGGTGCAGGCGGACGAGGAGCTGGGTGAAGCGCTCCGGGGTGATCGGCCAGTCCATCGCCGTACGCGGACGGTCCAGCGGGATCGCGCGTACGACCGGGTGGCCGTCCTCGTCGAGCGGGTTGCCCGCCTCGTCCGTACCCGAGAAGTCCTGTCCGAAGTAGAAGTTGACGCCGAGGACCTCGAACGGGGTGGAGATGATGTCGAGGTCGCCGTCCTGGACCGGGAAGGCCGAGCCCCGGGCGGTCAGGTCGTCGACCATGTCCTGCGGGTAGGCGCCCTTGCGCAGCGGGTCGAGGTAGATGCGCAGGCCCATGCCGTCGGCCCGGCGGGCGGCGTCGCGGTCGGCTTCGGTGTCGGTGGCCGGGTCCGCCGTACCCATGTTGAGGGTGATCCCGAAGGTGTGCCCGGGTGAGGCGGCGGCCTTCATCCGCTGGGTGGCCAGGCCGTGGCCGAGCAGCAGGTGGTGGACCGCCGCGATCGCCGCGTCGAAGTCCTTGCGGCCGGGGGCGTGGACGCCGACGTTGTAGCCCAGCCACGCCGAGCACCACGGC
This sequence comes from Winogradskya consettensis, assembly GCF_018332715.1. Taxonomy (GTDB): domain Bacteria; phylum Actinomycetota; class Actinomycetes; order Mycobacteriales; family Micromonosporaceae; genus Actinoplanes; species Actinoplanes consettensis. The sequence goes on from NZ_BOQP01000049.1 coordinate 45,789, forward strand.
TCGTTGAGGGTGGTCCAGTTCGTGACGCGATCGCTGAGCTTGTCGAAGACCAGCATCGAGTAGTCGGCGAACCGGTACGCGGTGTCGCGGTTGGGCCAGCCGCCGGCGTCCTCGAGCTCCTGCGGGAGGTCCCAGTGGTAGAGCGTGACCCACGGGTCGATGCCGGCCGCGAGCAGTTCGTCGGTGAGCCGGTCGTAGAACGCCAGCCCGGCCGGGTTCACCGGGCCGCGGCCGTGCGGCTGGACCCGGGGCCACGCCACCGAGAATCGGTACGTGTCCACGCCCAGGCTCTTGATCAGCGCGACGTCCTGTGGCATCCGGTGGTAGTGGTCGCAGGCCACGTCACCGTTGTCGGCACCCACCACGGCGCCGGGTACGCGGCAGAACGTGTCCCAGATGGACGGTGTCCGGCCGTCCTCCGCGGCAGCGCCCTCGATCTGGTAGGACGAGGTCGCGACGCCCCACTTGAACGACGGGGGGAAGTCGGCGGTGGGCAGCAGCAGGCCGGGCGCCGGGTTGGATGTCAAGAGACCTGCTCCTTAGCGGAAGCCAGAGCGGCGGCGGATCCGGCTGCGGGGTGCAGCCAGCAGGCCACGGTCCGGACGGACCCGTCCGGGGTCTCGGGGTGGCCGAGGATCGGGATGGTGTCCGCGCACGGGTCGAACGCCTTCGGGCAGCGCGGGTGGAACGAGCAGCCCGACGGCATGCCCTTGAGGTCGGGCGGGGAGCCGGGGATGCCGGTGAGCTCGCGACGCGGGCCGCGCAGGGCCGGGAACGAGCCGAGCAGCCCGGCGCTGTACGGGTGCAGCGAATCCTTGTACAGGGTGGCCGCCTGGGCCTCCTCGACGATCCGGCCGCCGTACATGATGGCGATCCGGTTGGAGAATTCCACCAGCAGCGACAGGTCGTGGGTGATGAAGATGACCGAGAAGCCGAGCCGCTCGCGCAGCTCGATGAGCTGGCCCAGGATCTGGCGCTGCATGACGACGTCCAGCGCGGTGGTGGGCTCGTCCATGATGACGACCTGCGGCTGCAGGATCAGCGCCATGCCGATCATCACGCGCTGACGCATGCCGCCGGAGAGCTGATGCGGGTACGCGTCCATCCGGTCCGCCGAGATCCCGACGAGCTTGAGCATCTCGCGGGCCCGGGCGGTGCGGCTGTGCGCGGACATCTTCGGCTCGTGGGCGGCGAGCACGTCGGTGAGCTGGGTCGAGATCTTGTGCACGGGGTTCAGGGAGTTCATCGCGCCCTGGAACACGATCGCGGTCTCGGCCCACCGGAAGTCGCGCAGTCCCCGGTCGGAGAGGCCGAGGACGTCGTACGCGTCGCCCTTCTCCGGGTGGTAGATCACCTCGCCGCCGGTGATGACACCGGGCGGGGGGAGGAGCCGGGTCAGGCCGTACGCCAGGGTGGATTTGCCGGAGCCGGACTCGCCGGCCAGGCCGAGCACCTCCCCGCGGTGCAAGGTCAGGCTGACGTCACGGACCGCGCGCACGGCCTGGTCGCCGAGGCCGTAATCCACATTCAAATTCTTGATCTCGAGTACGGGCTCAGCGCTCACTTCGCCGCCTCCTTGCTTCGCACTACCGGGGTGCTCTTGAGCACCGGCGTGAATCCGACCCGCATGCGTACCGTGTGGCCGGAAGCGGTTTTGATCTTGGTCTTGCCGGCACTGCGCAGGCGGGGGCTGACGAACTCGTCGATGCCGAAGTTGATCAGCGAGAGGGCGGTGCCCAGGAACGCGATCGCGAGACCGGCCGGGACGAACCACCACCACGCACCCTGCGCGAGGGCCTGCTGGCTCTGCGCCCAGAACAGGATCGTGCCCCAGTTCCAGCCGGTGTCGGCGCCGATGCCGATGAACGCGAGCGTGATCTCGGAGGTCACCGCGAAGATGACCGTGCCGACGAAACCGGACGCGATGATCGCCGTGAGGTTCGGCATGATCTCGAACAGGATGATCCGCCAGGTTTTCTCCCCGGTGGCCCGCGCCGCCTCGATGTAGTCCCGGCGCCGCAGCGACAACGTCTGTGCCCGCAGCACCCGTGCGTTCCAGGCCCACGACGTGGCACCGATGATCAGGGCGACCAGCACCGCGCCGCCGCCGGGTGCCGCGGCGGTCACGATGATGACCAGCGGCAGGGCCGGGATGACCAGGAAGACGTTGGACAGCGCCGACAGGCTCTCGTCGAGGCCGCCACCGAGGTATCCGGCGGTGACACCGATCAGCACCGACAGGATCGTGGCCATCGCGCCGGCGGCGAGACCGACGACCATGACCGTCCGGGTGCCGTCGAGGAGCTGGCTCAGGACGTCCTGACCGAGGTGGGTGGTGCCCAGCCAGTGCGCGCCCGACGGCGGCGACACCAGGTCCTTGCTGCGGGCGTCCGGGGCGTACGGCGCGACCCACGGTCCGATGATCGCGAAGAGGATGTAGATGCCCAGGATGACGATGCCGGTCAGGGCCTTGCCGCTGGAGACGAACCGGAACCGGCTGCGCTTCGCCTTGCCCGGCGGGGTGGCATCCGGCTGCGCCATCGCCCCCTGCTCGGGGATCACCTGCTCGATGCTGGAGGTCGGAATGGTCATCGCTCAGCCCTCCTTGCGGGTGCGCGGGTCGAGCAGCAGGTACGCGATGTCCGCGATCAGGTTCGCCACCAGCACCGAGATGGTGATGACCAGGAAGATGCCCTGCATCAGCGGATAGTCCTTGGCGGTGACCGCCCGGAAGAGCAGGAAGCCCAGCCCCGGGTACGAGAAGACGATCTCCACCAGCAGCGTGCCGCCGACGATGAAACCGAGCGACAACGCGAACCCGGAAACGTTCGGCAGCAGGGCGTTGCGCGCCGCGTAGCTCAGCGCCACCCGCTTCTCCGACAGGCCCTTGGCGTGCGCGACCGTGATGTAGTCCTCGGCCGCCACGGTCACCATCATGTTGCGCATGCTCAGGATCCAGCCGCTCACCGACGAGATGAGGATCGTCAGGGCGGGCAGCAGGCTGTGCTGGATGGCGCTCGGGATGAAGTACTGGTCCCACGCCGGGATCAGGCCGGGCGTGTAGCCGCCGCCCGACGGGAAGATGCTGTTCGGCCCGGCGAGCAGGAAGATCGCGAGCAGGCCCAGCCAGAAGTACGGCACCGACGACAGGAACGTCGTGGCCGGCAGCAGCCCGTCGACCCAGGAGCCGCGGCGCCAGCCGGCGAGCACGCCGAGCCCGGTGCCGAGGAAGAAGCTGATGATCGTGGTGATGCCGACCAGCGCGAGGGTCCACGGCAGCGCGCTGCCGATCACCTCGGACACCGGCGACGGGAACGCTGTGAACGACAGCCCCAGGTCACCGTGGAAGAGCTGCTTCCAGTAGTCGAAGTACTGCTCCCAGATGCTGGCGTTCTTGTCGAGGCCGAACAGCACGTAGAGCGAGTCGATCGCCTGGCTGCTCATCTGCCCCTGGAAGCGGGAGAGCAGGGACTTCACCGGGTCGCCGGGGATCATGCGGGGGATGAAGAAGTTGAGCGTGATCGCGGCCCACGCGGTGAACAGGTAGAACGCGATCCGCTGCAGGAGGTATTTCACTTTGCGGCCTCCGGCTCGGTGTCATACAGCCAGCACGCTGCCCAGTGGCCCGGCTTGTCGTTGATTTCGAGGCGTACGGGCAGATCGGTGCTGCACCGCGGCATGGCGACCGGGCAGCGTGGGTGGAACCGGCAGCCCGTCGGCGGATGGATCAGGCTCGGTGGCTCGCCGTCGCCACGGTCCGCGGTGTCCGCCGTCATGTTCGCGATGCGGTCCGGGTCGGGCGCCGAATCGATCAGCAGCCGGGTGTACGGGTGCGCGGGGTTCTGGGTGACCGTCTCGCTGTCGCCGCCCTCGACCATGCGGCCGGCGTACATCACCAGGGTCTCGTCGGCGAAGTAGCGCGCCGAGGCGATGTCGTGGGTGATGTAGAGGATCGCGAGGTTGAGCCGCTCCTTCAGGTCACGCAGCAGGTTCAGCACGCCGAGCCGGATGGAGACGTCCAGCATGGACACCGGCTCGTCGGCGAGCAGCGCCTCCGGGTTCGCGCCGAGGGCCCGGGCGATGGCCACGCGCTGGCGCTGGCCGCCGGAGAGCTCGTGGGGGAACTTGTCGAGGTACCGCTCGGGTGGCGTCAGGCTGACCCGGTTCAGGAGCTCGGTCAGGGCCTGCTCCAGCTCCTGCGCGTTGCCGCCGGCGTTGCCGTGGATCTTCAGCGCGCGGGTCAGGTGGTAGCGGATCGTGTGGACGGGGTTCAGCGAGGCGAAGGGGTCCTGGAAGATCATTTGGACCTTTTTGGCGTACGCGCGGAACTGCCTGCCGCCCTTGACCCTGCTCGATTCCCCGTGCAGCTGGATGTCGCCGTCCGTGCGCGGGTAGAGCTGCGCGAGCAGGCGCGCCACCGTGGACTTGCCGGAGCCGGACTCACCGACCAGGGCGACCACCTGGCCACGCCGCAGCGTGAGGTGGACGTCGTCGACGGCGTGCACGGCTTCGTGGGTGCGCTTGAAGATGTCGCGCAGGCTCCGGCGGACCGGGAAGTGCTTGGTCAGGCCGGTCGCCTCGAGCACCACCGCGGTAGGGGGCGCCGGCGCGTCGGGGGTCAACGTCATGCCGTGGTTCCTTCTGCTTCGGTAAACAGGGGGAGCCGCCCCGGGGACCAGGTCCCCAGGGCGGCGCGACGGATCAGGAGTTGGCGGGCTTGAGGTGCAGGATGACGTCGAGCGCGTTGGCCTGCGTGGGCTGACCGGCACCGTAGGGGTTGGTGTCGTCGGGCCAGCCGACCCAGTTCTTCGTGCTGTACGCCATGCCGACGTTGTCCGCGCCGACCGGGATCATCGGGACCTGCTCGACGAAGATCTTCTGGATCGTGGCGAGCGCGGTGGTCCGGGCGGCGTCGTCGGACGCGTTGGCGTACGCCTTGAGCGCCGCGGTCGCCTCGGGGCTGTTGAAGCGGCCGAAGTTGCCACCCGGGGAGGCGGTGCCGACCGGCTTGAGCGCCGTACCGTCCATGATCGTCTGGTAGATGTCGTACGGCGTGGAGCCACCGTTGGTCCAGCGGAACGTGGCGTCGAACTTGCCCTCTTCGACGTTGCGCGTCCAGGCGTCCTGGTTGGCCTTGTCGACCGTCGCCGTGATGCCGATCTCGGCGAGGTTGCTCTTCACGATCTCCAGCGAGGTCTGGTAGTCCGACCAGCCGGAGGGGTCGGTCAGGGTGAGCTTGACCGGCTTGCCGCTCGGGTCGTTCAGCGTGGTGCCGTTGAGCTTGTAGCCCGCCGACTCCAGCAGCGCCTTGGCGCCGGGCACGTCGACCGTGAGGTTCTTGCCCTTGTACGCCTCGGTCACGAACGCGTCACCGGCCGGCGAGGGCAGACCTGTCACGTTGGTGACCTGCGGGTGGAAGTAGCCCGCCTCGGCCTGGTTGAAGATGTCCTCGCGGTTGACGACCATGTTCATCGCCTGGCGCAGCTTCGGGTCGTCGAACGGCTTGATCGTGGTGTTGATGTAGACACCGTGGATGCCGAGCACCGGGGGAGCCCAGACCTTGTAGTGCGCCGGGTCCTTGTCGAGGAAGACCGTCTTGTAGTTCGGGATGAACACGAACGCCCACTCGTTGGAGCCGTCCGCGAGCGCGGTGGTCTGCGCGTTGTTGTCGGTGTACGACGTGTAGCGCAGCTCCTTGACCTGCGGGAGGTCCTGCCAGTAACCCGAGTCCTTCACGCTGAGCGTGATGGTCTGCGGGGTGAACGACTTCAGCTTGTACGGGCCGGAGCCGATCGGGTCCTTGATCGGGTCCTTGCTCGGGTCCGCGATGGACTCCCACTGGTGCTTGGGCACGATCGGGGTCTGGCCGAGGAACTTGTCCTTCAGCACGAACATCGACGCGGTGAAGTTCACGGTCACCACGTTGCCCGCGGCGGTGGCGTCCCCGATCGGGGCGGCGAGGGTGTTGAACGCCTCGACCTTCTTCAGCAGGTTCATGGTGAACGCGACGTCGTCACCGGTGACCTTCTGGCCGTCCGTCCAGGTCGCGTTGTCGCGGACCGTGATCGTGGCCTTCTTGAAGTCCGGGGTCCACTCGACGCCGGAGGCCAGCCACGGCTTCGACGGGTCGGCGGGCTTGACCGGGTTCCACATCAGCAGCGGCTCGTAGAGCGCCCAGCGGTAGCCCAGCGAGTTGGCGGCCGACGTGGAGACGAACGGGTTGTGGTTCTCGGTCTGCGGGCCGTTGGGCATGCCGACGGAGAGGAAGGTGCTGCCGCCGGAGCCGTTCTTGCTATTCGCGTTCGGCGAGTCGCTGCTGCAGGCAGCGAGACCGCCCGTGGCGAGCACGCCCGCGAGCGCGGCCGCGAACAGTTTCCTTCTCTGCATCTCTGAACTCCTTGAGGTGAAGCGAAATCGGGTGAGAGGGGTGCCCAGGGTGCAGGCGGGTAACGGCCGGTCGCTTTCGCGGCCGGGCCGAAGGTCTGTGTGTGTTTGTGCTACGAGCCCGTGGAGGCGCGGGCGGTGAAGGTCGCGGGGATTATGGTCGGCCGGTTGGGCAGGGGTGAGCCCTCGAAGTGCGCGAGCAGCGTGCGGGCCGCGGCCTCGCCCATCTCCCGCAACGGCTGGTGCACTGTGGTCAGTGGTGGCTGGGTGTGCGCCGCCATCGGGATATCGTCGAACCCGACGACCGCCACGTCCTGCGGGATGCGCCGCCCGCTGTCGAGCAGGGCCTGCATCGCACCCGTCGCGGACAGGTCGTTGTGCGCGAAGACCGCGTCGAATTCGAGCCCGGCGTCGATCGCCGAGTTCACCGCGTCGAAGCCGGAAGCGATGGTGAAGTCGCCGGGCAGGACGTGGTCGGCCGCGATCGCGTGCCCGGCCTCCGCGAACTCGGTGCCGAACCCGTCGAGGCGCTGCTGCGTGCACCCGAAACGCTCCGGGCCGGCGACCACGAGCGGCTTGGTGCGCCCGATCTCCAGCAGGTGCTTCGCCGCCGAGCCCGCGCCGGTGAAGTTGGTGGTGCCGACGCTCGGGATCTGCTCGGTCTTGACGTCCCGGTCGTCGATCAGCACCACCGGCAGGCCCCGGGCATGCAGGCCGGCGATGTAGTCGAGGGTGCCCTCGGGCTCGATCACTAGCAGCCCATCGAAGCTCTTGGCCGAAACCTGCGCCCCGAACTGCCGCATCGACTCGTCCCCACGGTTACAGGTGAAGAGCAGCAGCCCGTAACGCTCGGTCTCCAGCACGTCGACCGCACCCTGCAAGACCTCACCGATCCAAGGCCAGGTCAGCGACGGCACCAGCATGCCGACAACCCGGGTCCGCCCGCGAGCCAGCCCGACCGCCCGCGAGCTCGGCACGTAACCGAGCTCATCGATGACCGCCCGAACCCGGGCGGCGGTGGACTCGTCCAGCTCACCCTTGCCGTTGAGCACCCGGGACACAGTGGTCTTACTGACCTTCGCCCTGGCCGCAACGTCGGCGATGGTGATTGGCACGCGTCCTCCGACTGTGTCCACGCGGTAACACCGCAGTTTCGGAACCGGTTTCGGGACCGGTTCCGGCAGTTAACCCCCGTGAGCCGGGTCACGTCAACGCGTCGGAGTCTTTATTTAGGTTTCGGGTCTATAACCAAGCCACACCTGAAACGGTTAATGGCTTCGCGCTTCAGCCCAGACCGTGCAAAACGGTCCTACCCCCTGCTGGGTACGCCTGCCATGCCCGCCGAGCCTCGATCACGGCCCGTCTTCCCCTCGGGGCAGGTGCTTCCGGCACTGGTCTCGAGCGCTGGACCTGGCGGCGTTGGTCGAGCCGAGCACCGCGCCGACGCCGAGTTGCCGATACCGTCACCGTCTCGACGTGGCATGGGCACACCTGGCGGACGGCACCAGCGCAGGCAACGCCAAGGCCGGTGCGGTGCTGCTCGAACTCGGCAAGACCGCGCCGTCATGGATGCGGCAGCAGCGGTACGCCCGGGACCTGGTCGACACGATCGCGTCGTCACGGCGTCGGGCAATGGGCCAGGACCTCACGGAGCTCACTGCCCTGGTCGGCGCGAGCGGCGCAGGAAGCAGCCCCCACCCGATCAGTCTTTGATCCGTTTGCAGTGGTGGCGATGGCAGCTGTTGAGCGCAACCATTCAGCCTCGCGACGGGGCCCGCGGCCGACGGGCCGCGACAAGCTCCGGGTCGTCGTCTCGTCAGCCTTCTCCCGCCTGCCACAGCGATCTCAACTGCTGATGGGTACGCCTTCCACGTGCCGAACCAACGCCGGAAGCACTTGTCCGAGGGCGGCGTCCACAGTCAACTGTGCATACGGCTCGCCCCGGGTCACGCCCTGGTTGACGATGGCGACCCGGATCCCGTCCTTGGCGGCGCGGAGCACGAAGCGCCGCCCCGACATGACCGTCAGCGATGAGCCGAGCACGAGAAGGGTGCGGGCGCCGGCGACGAGGTCGAAGCTGCGGCTGACCCGGGCGGCGGGCACCGTTTCGCCGAAGTAGACGACGTCGGGCTTGAGCATGCCGCCGCAGCCGGTGCAGTCGACCACCGTGAAGCCGTCCAGCTCGGCGTCGTCGAGGTCCACGTCGCCGTCCGGGTTGACCGTCTCGATTGTCCTCGTCTCGGCGAATCCGGGGTTGGCGGCGTTGAGTCGGTCCTCCAGCTCGGCGCGCCCGGTGACCTCGCCGCAGGCCAGGCAGATGACGCGGGCGAGGTTGCCGTGCAGCTCGACCACGCCGTGGGCGCCGCCGGCCTGGTGGAGCCCGTCGACGTTCTGGGTGATGATGCCGTCGAGGCGGCCCAGCTCCTGCAGGCGTGCGACAGCCCGGTGCCCGTCGTTGGCGCGTGCGTCGCCGATCGTCCGCCAGCCGAGGTGGCTGCGCGCCCAGTAACGGCGCCGGGCGATCGGGTCCCGGGTGAAGACCTGGTAGGTCATCGGGGTCGCGCCACGCGCCACGCCCGACGGCCCTCGGTAGTCCGGGATCCCTGACTCGGTCGACAGGCCGGCGCCGCTGAGCACGACCACTCCGCCATCGGACACCCACTCGGCCAACTCACCCACTGATTCCACCCTTCCATGGTCCCTCACCAGGCCCTCTTCAGCCCAAGGGCAGTCGGTCACCCGGCTGAGTGGGACGAAGGACTCAGTCGATACCATCTGTGCATAGAGGCGCCGACCACGGTAAGTTAGGCATGTGGCCGCCGTTGCACGCCTACTTCCCCGTTACTGGGACGGGCGTCGCCTGCTGCAGTTTTTAGCCGGGATAGCGCTCATCGCGCTGGCATTCGCCATCCCGACGCTGACCGCGCCCGCGACGGTCCCCGAGCCGCCGGCGGTCGTCACGGTGGTCGACGCGCCCACGGCCACCACGGATCTCGCCGACCGGGTCGTGCAGCCGGAGCCGCTCGCGGACACGCTCGACGAGGACGTTCTCGAGGTCTCTCCGATCGACGCCGGCTCGGTCATCCCCGGTGGGCTGCGGCCGAACGCATTTGCCGGTCGCGCGCCGCCACTCGCCTGATCCTTCGCACTGCCCGTTTTCGCGACGCTCACGGCGTACTCAAATCGGGCCGGTCCTTAATCACAGCGAGTGACTTCCGACGTATGAGAGAAGCCGGTGCCAACCGTGGAACCCGCCGTCCTGATCTGGATGATCCTCCTGCTCGTCTTCGCGGGCGCGACAGCGATCTTCGCCGTGCCCCGCCGCGACCCCAACATCGACGGCCCGGCTCCGAGCGGCCGGCCGCGCAAGCTGGTGGCCCGTCCTGAAGCCGACAGGTACGCCGAAGAGGTGGCCGTTGCCGCCGAGCGGGCCGCCGTTACCGCGCGTAGCCGCCGCGAGGTCTGGGAACGGGCGCAGGAAGCGGCCGAAACGGCGTGGGCGGCGTTCGACGAGGCCGACCGGATCGCCCGGCGCAGCGCGGCCGCGGCCGTCTTTCCCGTCTTCAAGCAGCGCCGCACCCGCGCCGAGATCGCCGACCGCGAGCGTTTCCTGCACCGCAAGGCCCTCGCCGCAACCCGCCGCCGGGAGCTGTCGATGGACCAGCTCAACGTCGTGCTGGCGCATCGCGACGGCTGGAACCCCCGCAAACACCCGGTCGCCCAGGAAACCGCCCTGCGCGCCGCCGTCCGCGAGCACCGGTTCGCGGGCTACCGGGCTGCTACTGAGCGTGAGCGTTTGGCGTGGCAGGAATCGGAGAAAGCCGCCGCCACCCTCCGTGGTCTGCGCGCCGAGGCCCTGGCCGCGAAGATTCGTGCAGGCTCCGGCGTCGTCGCCGAACGCCGCCCCGCCCCGGTCCCCGCCGCCCGCGCGTCCCAGCCTCGCCTGGCCGTCCACTGAGTGCAGAGGTTGCACAGCAAGTTCCAGGTAGGCCAGGTACCGTCTTGAGGGCGCAGCTGGTGGATCACGACGGCCTGCGCCGGGCCCCAGCGTTGACGAGTAACGGCAGGAGGCCGACGTGTCAGTGACCCCGGCGGGCCGCACGCCCGCCGTGCGGCTGCATCGCGCCGCGCGCATCGAGGACGCCGTGCACGAGGTCATCGAGCGGAGGCTGCGGCAACGCGGCTGGCAGCCGGTGATCACCGCGTACACCGGGTACGGAGCCCCTGGCTGGGCCCGTGTGATGGCTCGGGTGGTGCTCACCCGGCGTAATCAGGTGAGCAAACGGCTGGAGAAGGTACGCGGCTGGCGCAGCTTCACCACCTCACCGGTGAACAACGCGGCCGTGCAGATCCAGATCGGCGACCGGATCCACGAGACCCGCACCGACCGCAGCGGATACGTCGACACCCGCGTGAAGGGCGACCTCGAACCGGGATGGGGCAGCGTCCGGCTCAGCACCGACGGTGCGGCCCCCGTGGAGGCCCCGATCCGGGTGGTGGACCCCGCCATGAAGTTCGGGGTGATCAGCGACATCGACGACACGGTCATGGTGACCGCGCTGCCCCGGCCGTTGCTGGCGGCGTGGAACACGTTCGTGCTGGACGAGCACGCGCGCAACGCCGTGCCCGGCATGGCGGTGCTCTACGAGCGGCTCGTCACGGCCAACCCCGGCTCCCCGGTCTTCTACCTGTCGACCGGCGCGTGGAACGTCGCCCCGACCCTGAGCCGGTTCCTGTCGCGCCACCTCTACCCGGCCGGCCCACTGCTGCTGACCGACTGGGGTCCGACCCCGGACAGGTGGTTCCGCAGCGGCCGGGAGCATAAACGCAACACCCTGGCCCGGCTCTCCAACGAGTTCCCGCACATCCGCTGGCTGCTCATCGGCGACGACGGGCAGCACGACCAGGAGATCTACTCGGAGTTCGCCAACGCGCACCCGGACAACGTCGCCGCCATCGCGATCCGCCGCCTGTCCGCGACGGAGTCGGTGCTGGCCGGTGCCATTCCTGGCCCGGCCGGCACCCCCGAGACGGTAGGTTCCGGAGGCAAGACCTGGTTCTCCGCGCCGGACGGCGCGGGCCTGTGGTCCCTGATCCGGGATTCCGATGTCGCCTAGTTACGGGCCTCAGTCGTCGTCGACGCTGACCGAGTCCCTCGACGTCTCCGACTCGGCGACCCGGGCATGCAGCCGGTCCCGGATCTCATCGGGCGTGTACGCCCGTCGTTTGCGCTCCTGTCGTGCCAGCACCGCACCCGTGGCGGCGACTCCCGCCAGCCCTGCCAATCCCGCTACTTTCCACCAACGCATCTGCCGAGGATAGACAAGTGGTTGCCGACATCAGCCTCGAAGAGGCCATCGACCTGACCCGCACGGGCGATATCTGGATATTCCGGGGGCGATCCGGGCCGGACCGCGCCATCCAGACCATGACGAACAGCCCCGTCAACCACGTAGGCATGTCGATCGTGATCGAGGACATGCCCCCGCTGATGTGGCACGCCGAGCTGGGCCGCTCCCTGCCCGACATGTGGTCCGGCACGTTCCAGCGCGGGGTGCAGCTGCACGACCTGCGCGACGCGGTGACGGTCTGGGCGCACCGCTACGGCCAGCGCGGCTGGCTGCGCCAGCTCGAACAGCCGGTCACCAAGGAGATGGAGGACCGCGCCCTCAAGACGGTCGCCCGCCTCGACGGCACACCGTTCCCGTCGAGCGCCCAGCTCGCATGGCGCTGGGCCCGCGGCCGGGTGCCGCAGCTGCGCCTGCCGTGGCAGGAGACCGAGGCGCCCGAGGGTGACCTCGAAACGGCCTACTGCGCCGAGGTGGTCGCGGTCACCTACGAGGACATGGGCCTGCTGCCCCGGGACCGCAAGGCCAGCTGGTACGACCCCGGCCGCTTCTGGAGCGGCGACGACCTCGAACTGCGCGACGGCTACCGCCTCGCCACGGAGCTCGCCGTCCGTACCCCCTGACCGGGGTCCGCGCTCCTGACCGGGGTCCGCAACCCCGATTGGGGTCCGCGCTCCCTGATCGTCAGGCAAAAAATCGGCGGTGCCCGCCCGGGCACCGCCGATCTGTCGTTTCAAGGGCCGGCCGTGGGAAAGGCCGGGTCGCTGAGCCCCGGCGGCCGCCGAAACGGCTGCCGGAGTTCGCTGGGGTCAGCGACCCCGGCGACCGCCGACGCGGGAGCCGGAGGAGAACGCCGCTGCGCCGCCGGTGCTGCTGCCGCCGCCGGTCTGGGTGCTGTGCACCGGCGTGGAGCCCGTGCCGCCACCCGTGCCACGCCGGCCGCGTGCCTGGCCGCCCGTGCCGCCACCGGCGGTCGTGGCCCGGGCGCCCTGCGCCCCGCCCCGGGAGCCGCCGCCCTGTGCGCCGCGGGTGCCGCCCTGCGAGCGTGCACCGCCCTGGCCGCCGGCAGCGCCACCCTCGTGGGCAGCACCGGTCGTCGGGCGGCTGGCGCCACGGCGACGTCCGCCGCCGGTGCCACCGCCGCCACCCGAGCCACCACGTCGTGCGCGCGGCGCGGCGTTCTCGCCGTCGCCGCCGTCGCGGCCCGCGGCGGGCTGTGCAGCGGCCATGGCAGCGTCGAACGCGGCGGGTTCGGTGTAGGTGCGCTCGCCCGGGGCCAGCTCGGCGAGCAGCGCGTCGCCCGGGCGGGTGCGCGTGGTCGTCGGCTTGATGCCGGCCTTGCGGGTGAGGTCGCGGACGTCGCCCTGCTGGTCGTCGGTCATCAGGGTGATGACCGTGCCCTGGGCGCCGGCCCGTGCCGTGCGGCCCGAGCGGTGCAGGTAGGCCTTGTGCTCGACCGGCGGGTCGGCGTGGATGACCAGTGCGACGTCGTCGACGTGGATGCCACGGGCGGCGATGTCGGTGGCGACCAGGGTCGCCGCGCTGCCGTCCGAGAACGCCGAGAGGTTGCGGTTACGCGCGTTCTGCGCCAGGTTGCCGTGCAGCTCGACCGCGGGCACGCCGGCCTGGATGAGCTGACGGGTCAGGGTTTTGGCGCGGCGCTTGGTGCGGGTGAACACGACCGTACGGCCGGGGGCCGCGACCAGGTCGACCAGCACCGGGAAGCGGTCGTCGTGCCGCACGTGCAGGACGTGGTGCGACATCTGGATCGGCGCCTCGGAGGCCGAGTCGACGTGGTGCGTGACCGGCTTGTGCATGAACCGCTTGACCAGGATGTCGACGCCGCCGTCGAGCGTGGCGGAGAAGAGCATCCGCTGGCCCTCGCGCGGGGTGAGGTCCATCAGCCGCCGGACCACCGGCAGGAAGCCGAGGTCGGCCATGTGGTCGGCCTCGTCCAGCACGGTGATCTCGATCGAGTCGAGGCTCGCGTGGCCGTTGCGCAGGTGGTCGTCGAGCCGGCCGGGGCAGGCGACGAGGATGTCGACGCCGTTCTTGAGCCCGCGGATCTGGGGGTTCGCGCCGACGCCGCCGAAGACGGTGAGGGTGCGCAGGCCGAGCTTGGTCGCCAGCGGCGAGAGCGCAGCCTCGATCTGGGTGGCGAGCTCGCGGGTGGGCGCCAGGATCAGCGCGCGGGGACGGCCCGGCTTGCGGGGAGCGCCGGAGGCGGCGAGACGGGCGACGACCGGGAGGACGAACGCATACGTCTTGCCGGAGCCGGTGCGGCCGCGGCCGAGCACGTCGCGCCCGGCGAGGGAGTCGGGCAGGGTCGCGGTCTGGATCGGGAACGGCTCGTTGATGCCGAAGCCGGACAGGACCGTTGCGAGCTCAGCGGGCACGCCGAGATCGGTGAACGAGGTCATCAGGTGGAAACTCCGTATGTCTGAGGGGTCGGTTCCTCCCGGCGCGGACCGCGCTTGAGGATGTGGCGCGTGAGTCGCTGCTCGTGGTGGCCGACCCTGAAGGCTGAGATCAAGTGTACGCGCCTACTCACCGCAACCCCGCTGCACCCGAACGTGACCCGTTCTGCACTCGACGGACCTCACCGTTCTCCTCAGCGCCGGAATTCTCCCCCCGATCCGGCTGGTACCCGAGGAGAAGCTTCCATGAGCGGTGTTGTCGAGACCGATCGCCGTCTAGGTGCGAGGGCTGTCGAGACCGATCGTCGTCGCGAGGACGTCGTCCGGTCGCACATGCCTCTCGTCGGCCACCTGGTGCGCGAGATGCTGGCCCGGGTACCCGCCCACGTGAACCGCGACGACCTGCTCTCCGCCGGTTACGCGGCGCTGGTGGCGGCGGCCCGTGGGTTCGACGACACCCGGGGTGTGCCGTTCGCACGGTTCGCCGCGGCCCGGGTCCGTGGTGCCCTGCTCGACGAGCTGCGCGGCCTGGACTGGGCGAGCCGTTCGGTGCGCCAGCGGGCCCGCCGCACCGACACCGCCCGCCAGGAGCTGACCGCCGAGCTGGGCCGTACGCCCACCATCGCCGAGGTCGCCGAGCGGCTCGGCTGTTCGCCCGAGGACATCGAGTCGGCCGACGACGACGTGCAGCGTGCCGTGGTCTTCAGCCTGCAGGGCTTCGCGACGGCCGGCGCCGACGACATGGTGACGGAGCCGAGTGCCGGGCCCGAGGAGATGCTGATCCGCCGCGAGCGCACGGGTTACCTGCGTCACGCGGTCGACGTGCTGCCGGACCGGCTGCGCGCGGTGATCACCGGCTACTTCTTCGAGGAGCGCCCGATGGCGGCCATCGCCGCCGAGCTCGGGGTCACCGAGTCGCGGGTGTCGCAGCTGCGGGCGGAGGCCTTGTCACTGCTCAAGGACGGTCTCAACACCCACCTCGAGCCGTCGCTGGCGGGCAACTCGAAGGACGGCTGTGTGGCTCGCCGCCGGTCGGCGTACTACGAGCAGATCGCGACCCACGGCACCCTGCGCGACCGGCTCGCGGTGACCGGAGTGGACGGTCTGACGGTCCCCGTCGCCGCCTGATCCGCTAACAGGTTCCGGCCTTCTTCTGCAGGGCGATGGCTTTGTCCGCACCCTTCGCGTACAAGGCCAGACCCTGTTTGGCCGGTGCGAGTTTCCAGGCGTTGTGCTCGTAGCGCATCGTGTACGACTGCGCGGCGCCCTTTTGCCTGGCGATTACGACGGCCTTGCCGGGGCCGTCCAGCCGGGCGCTGGTCAGCTCGATGGGCAGGCCGTGCCGGGCACAGGTCTCGTTGAGCTTGATGTAGTCCGCCCTGGTGATCGCGGCCTTGCCGGCGGCGGTGTAGAGCTCCCACGCGCCGCCGAAGTCACCGCCGCTGAACCGGTCGAAGACGGTCTGTGCCGCGGCCTTGGCGCCGTCGAGTGTTTTCGGCTCGCCGGAGGGTGTGGCCGCGGCGGCCGGTCCGGGCTGGTCATCGCCCGAACAGGCAGAGCTCGTGACGAGGGCGGCGACCAGAAGGGCCGCGGCGCCGAGCCGACGTCGCAACTGCTGGCTGTGCGTCATAACAGTGTTAATCAGCACGGCGGGCGTGGCGTAACGGGCACGCCCATGATGACGGATTGCGGACACCGGCCGGGAGAACGTCGTAACTTCGCTCACGGAGTCGCCGCGGGGAACGCGGGTCGGCTACTCTTTTCGTTTCTGCACAAACGAAAAAAGCGACCACAAATGGCCGCTGACCTGGCGAATGTTACCACAACAGGGAGCACTTTTGTCAAGCTCCGCCGACGGTAGGAACACGATGCGGAACGACGCCGATCTCCTCACCGACGAGCAGGCCTATCTCACGGCTCTCTATGAGCGCCTTGACCTGCTGCGCGACCAGGCCGCCGAGAGGCTGCGGGCAATTCTGCTCGAGGCCGGCGGCACCCCGCAGGGCCGCTCGCAGCGCGAGGCCACCCGCAGCCACTGGGCCGAGCAGGTCGCGCAGATGAATGCGGTCGAGAACGGCCTCTGCTTCGGCCGGCTCGACTTCGCCGCGGACAACCCCCGCTACATCGGCCGCCTCGGGCTCTTCGCCGAGGACCGGGACCAGGATCCTCTGCTCGTCGACTGGCGTGCCCCGGCCGCGCGCCCGTTCTACCTGGCGACCGCCGTCTCGCCGGAGGGTGTGACCCGCCGGCGCCACCTGCGCACCAGGGGCCGCGAGCTGACCGGCATCGACGACGAGGTCCTCGATCTCGCCGCCGCCGGTGCCGGTGGCCGGGAGGACGTGACCGGCGAGGCCGCCCTGCTCTCCGCGCTGACCGCGGGGCGCACCGGCCGGATGCGCGACATCGTCGAGACGATCCAGTCCGAGCAGGACGAGGTGATCCGCTCCGGGCTCGCCGGCGTGATGGTGGTCCAGGGTGGACCCGGGACCGGCAAGACGGCTGTCGCGCTGCACCGCGCCGCCTACCTTCTCTACACACATCGCGCCCAGTTGACCCGGCAGGGCGTGCTGATCCTCGGTCCTAACGCGACGTTCCTGCGCTACATCTCGCAGGTTCTCCCGTCCCTGGCCGAGACCGGTGTGCTGCTCGCGACGCTCGGTGACATGTTCCCCGGGGTGACCGCCCGCGCCGACGAGGCCCCCGCGGCCGCCGCGGTCAAGGGCGGTCTCGGCATCCTCGACGTGCTCGCGCAGGCGGTCGCCGACCGGCAGACCGTGCCTGACGACTACATCGAGGTCGACCACGACGGCTACCCGCTGCGCATCGAGCGCGGCGTCTGCGAGGACGCCCGCGAGGTCGCCCGGCGCTCCGGCCGCCCGCACAACGTGGCCCGGCAGCTCTTCGTCACCGAGGCGATCCACGCGCTGTCGCAGCAGATCGCCGATCGCATCGGCGCCGACCCGCTCGGCGGCGAGAACCTGCTCGAGGAGTCGGACCTCGCCGAGACCCGCCGCGAGCTGCGCGAGGACATCGACGTGCAGCAGGCACTCTTCGACCTGTGGCCGGTGCTGACGCCGCGCCAGGTCCTGCGGGACCTGCTCAGCGACGCCGACCGGCTGGAGTCGGCCGGGCTCGGCGAGGAGGATCGCGGCCTGCTGCTGCGCGCCCACGACGCGCGCTGGACCCCGGCCGACGTGCCGCTGCTCGACGAGCTCGCCGAACTGCTCGGTGTCGACGACACGCTGCGGGCCCGGGCGGTCGCGCAGGAGCGGCGCGAGGCGATCGAGTATGCCGAGGGTGTGCTCGAGATCGTCCAGGGTTCCCGCTCGCTCGACTTCGAGGACGACCGCGAGGAGGAGGTGCTCTCCGCGATCGATGTCGTCGATGCCAGCGCTTTCGTCGAGCGCCACGAGGTGCTCGACACGCGGACGGCGTCCGAGCGTGCGGCGGCCGACCGCACCTGGGTCTTCGGCCACGTGATCGTGGACGAGGCGCAGGAGTTGTCGCCGATGGCGTGGCGCCTGCTGATGCGCCGCTGCCCGAGCCGGTCGATGACCGTGGTCGGCGACGTCGCGCAGACCGGTGACCTGGCCGGCACGACGAGCTGGGACCAGGCGTTCGAGCCCTACGTCGCGCAGCGCTGGCGGCTGGCCGAGCTGACCGTCAACTACCGCACCCCCGCCGAGATCATGGCGGTCGCGGGGGACGTGCTGGCCGGCGTCGACCCGTCACTCCAGCCGCCCCGCTCGGTCCGGGAGGCCGGCGTCGAGCCGTGGGCGCGCCGGGTGCCGCCCGCCGAGCTCGCCGATCAACTGATTTCGACGGTACGCACGGAGTCCGCCCAGGTTTCCGACGGCCGGGTCGGCGTACTCGTACCCGATGCTCTTGAAGAGTCCCTGGGCGCCGAGCTGACCGCCGCTGTCCCCGGCGCGGCCGTGGGGGAGCAGCCCGACCTGCTGAACCACATCGTGCTGATGACGGTGAAACAGGCGAAGGGCCTCGAGTTCGACAGCGTCGTGGTCGTGCAGCCCGACGAGATCATCGCCGAGAGCCCGCGCGGGCTCAGTGATCTCTACGTCGCGGTGACCCGGGCCACCCGGCGCCTCGGTGTTCTGCACACCGCCGAGCTGCCCAAGGAGCTCGCCGCCCTGGCGTGACCGTTGCAGTTCCGGACACACGAAAAAGACCGGCGTGGGACGACGCCGGTCTTTTTCGTGTCAGGTAATCAGGCGACCTTCAAGGTCGAGTGACCGTGCGCGTTGGTCAGCGCGAGCCGCGAGTGCAGGTTCGTGTTGCCGGCGATCGTGGAGTAGTAGGACGCGCGGCGACGTGCCGTGATGCTGGCCGGGTTCTCCGGGGCCGGGGCGAGGTCGGGGTCGAGGTGGGTGTTCATGCCGTCCTTGAGCAGCGACAGCGCCTCGGCGCGCAGCTGCGACACCCGCGACTCGGTGACACCCAGGTCGGCGGCGATGTCCGCCATCGGGCGCTCCTTGAGGAAGTACTCGGTGATGACGAGCTGCAGGCGCTCGGGCAGCGACTCGATCGCGTGGTGCAGGTAGCCGATCTGCTCACGGCGGATCAGCATGTCCTCGGGGCCCGGGGCGGCCTCGGTGACCAGGTCGTCGGCGCTGCTGGTGGTGAAGCCCTGCAGCGACAGCACGGTGGCGCGCTGCACGTCGTTGTCGCGCTGGGTCAGGTCGGTCGTCGTGGTGCCGAGCGCCTGTGCGAGCTCCTCGTTGGTGGGCGTACGGCCCAGCGTCGTGGTCAGGCTCTGCCGCGTCGTGTCGGTGGTCCGCGCCTTCGAGCGCACCGAGCGGGTGGCCCAGTCGAGCGAACGCAGCTCGTCGAGGATCGCGCCGCGGATGCGGGTGGTGGCGAAGCGGTGGAACGGGATGCCGCGGTTCGGGTCCCAGCCGCGGCTCGCGGTCACCAGCGCGTGCAGGCCGGCGCTGGTGAGGTCGTCGCGGTGGATGTGGTTGGGGATGCGGGTGAGCATGTCGCGCACCAGGTGACCGACGAGCGGCATGTGCGAGCGGATCAGCTCTTCCTGCTCGGCGGCGGTCAGGGCCGGCACGGCGGTCACGGCGGCGGCGTCGGCGGTGAGGTCGGCAGCGGTCGTCATGGTGCTCGTCATGTCTTTTCCCCCGGATGTTGTCGGTAGCCCGCGGCAGTGGGCGGTACCGGCTGACAGGGAGAACTTTCCGTGACGTGGGGTATGCGTTCCGGTCGCACAGAGTTGCGTACCGGTTGCTTCGACTCTTTTCCTCAAGCCTCCTGAGGCGGATGATTTCCCTTGCGATTGAAGGGGTCTCAGCGACGGATGAGGTCCCATACGAAGCGGTCCGGAGCGAACGCCTCGGCGTAGCGGACCCGGGCCTGGGCGCCGAAGTGCCGGGCCGTCGCACTGGTCAGCTCCGGGTCGGTGGACACCTCGAGCTTGTCCTTGAGGTACGCCGTGATGTCGACGTACAGCGAAGGGTCGAACCGCAGCGTCGACTCCCCGGCGTAGTGCAGCACCCGGCTGCTGTGCCGCGCCGCGACGACCGTGGCCTCGGCGGCCTGCTGGCGATCGTCGTTCGCGTCCTCG
This sequence comes from Winogradskya consettensis, assembly GCF_018332715.1. Classification (GTDB taxonomy): domain Bacteria; phylum Actinomycetota; class Actinomycetes; order Mycobacteriales; family Micromonosporaceae; genus Actinoplanes; species Actinoplanes consettensis. The sequence goes on from NZ_BOQP01000049.1 coordinate 65,525, forward strand.
GGTGCGTGCACGTAGATGACATCGGCGTCGACCCCGGTGAGCACGTTCTCGATCGCGGCGGTCGCGGGCGGGCGGCCGACCCCGGCCCGGCGGTCCTCGGCACCGCGGTCCCGGCGGCGCCGATCCGTGGCCTGCCGGCGCTCGGCGGCCTCGGGGCCCCAGAGCAGCAGACAGTCCAGCGCCTTGGCGGCGGCCTCCGTACGTTTGATCGACGGATGGTCGGGCCCGTCACAATTGAGCACGAGCATCGTGACGAAATCACCGGCGGCCCGGTGCGCGGCGAGCGTGCCGGCACAGCCGAGCTCGAGATCACCAGGATTCGCACCAACGGCGAGAACGCTGCGCGGGGTCACAGCTCACCCTCCAGAGACTCACGGCCCGGTCGGCGCATGTGGGTACCTCCGCGACTGACTCAGGGCGCCGCATCGGGGGTGGCGGCGCTGAGTGTCCATCGGTCGCGGGGCTCTCCGGTTGAGGACTTGTGCGCGACTACGGCAGTGTTGACACATGGACCTCAGCGACAGTGGTACGACGGTCAACCTCATCGCCGGCATAGCGATGGTGGTGGGCGTGCTCGGCGTGGTGATCCCGGTCCTGCCCGGACTGCTCCTCTGCTGGGGTGCGGTCCTGCTCTGGTCCCTGCTCGGCGACGCCGGCTCCGGCCGCTGGGTCGTCCTCGCCCTGGCCACGGTCATCGCCCTGGCCGGCACCGTCGTCAAATACCTCTGGCCGGGCAAACGCCTGAAGAGCACCGGCGTACCGACCACATCCCTGCTCGCGGGTGGCGTGCTCGGCCTGATCGGCTTCTTCGTGATCCCACTCGTCGGCCTGGTCCTCGGCTTCATCCTGGGCGTCTTCCTGGCCGAACAGCTCCGCCTCGGCTCGGGTCAGGCCTGGCCCTCCACGAAACGGGCCCTGGCCGCGGTCGGCCTCTCCCTCCTCGTCGAATTCACCGCGGCCCTGGGCGTCGCCGTCATCTGGCTATTCGGCCTGGTCTTCGCCTGATCCGGGCCCAGAGCGCGTCCAGGACAGCGACCCGAAGGAGAACCTCCTGGCTGTAAGGCATCACGACCTTGCGGCCGTGGGTGTCCCGAAGCGGAGAGTCACGTCTTGCGAGACGAAACCTGGACCTCGCCGCAGACTCGCCGTGATCCACCAGATGTGCCCTAGTAGAAAGCCTGCGGGTCGCTGGTGCCGCTGGTGCGGGAGCGGCGGCGGCGCACCCGGCGGCGGCGCTGGGTGAGGAGCAGCAGGAGTGGGGTGGCTGCCAGGACGATGGCCACGCCGGCCGCTGCCAGGAGCGGGAAGCCGTTGTCGTCGGCCGGACGGGCCGCGGCGGGGGCGGGTCTGGTGGCATCCGGCGAGGCGGGGGCGCCGCTTTCCCCGGTGGCCGTGCCGGTCGCTGTGCCGGTGTCGTCGGGGGTGACGAGTTTGCCGACCGAGGCGTCCTTGGGCAGGGAGAAGCCCCAGTCGAGCAGTGCCTCGCCCTGTTCGTACCCGCGCAGGGGGTTGTTCTCGGCGCCGAGCAGGGTGGCGACGAGGCGGCGGCCGCCGCGCTGGGCCGCGCCGACGTAGCTGTGCCGGGCCAGCTTGGTGAAGCCGGTTTTGCCGCCGAGGGCACCCTTGTAGTCGAAGATCAGGCGGTTTTCGTTCTGGATCTGAAAACCGCCTTTCTTCAGCTGCTTCTGCGCCGGGATCTGGGTGTTCTTCGTCAGGGCATACCTGCCGAAGTCGGCGGTGGCGAAGCAGTCGCGGGCGATCAGCGCCAGATCGTAGGCACTGGTGAACTGCCCCGGCCCGTCCAGGCCGGAAGGGGTCACGGCATGGGTTTGGTACGCACCCAGCCGTTTCGCTTCCGCATTCATCGCGGTCACCGTGCCTTGCACGCCGTCCGCGCCGCCGCCGAGGCGGGCCAGCGTATTCGCGGCCTCGTTGCCCGAGTTGAGCAGCAGGCCCAGCCAGAGCGTGGCAATGGTGTACTTCCCGCCCTTGAGCAGGCCGACCGCCGAGCTGCCGGGCTCGATGTTCAGGTCTTCCTGGGTGACCGTGATCGTCTTCTTGGGGTCGAGCTTGTCCATCACCGTCGCGGCGAGCAGCAGCTTCTGCACGCTGGCCGGGGTGCCGTAGACGTGCGGCCCGCAGCCGCCCAGCACCTCGCCGGTGTCCAGATCGGCGACCAGCCAGCTCGTGGCGGTCAGGGCCGGGGGCTGCTTGGCGCCCTGCGGGACGATCAGCCCGTCGGTTGCGAGGTCGTCGCCGCCGACCGCGCGCAGGACCGGGTCGTCCGCGGGCGGGACGGGCCGGGCAGGTCGCCCGGCGGGCGGCTTCACGTCGGGCTTCGGGCACGGCACCTCGGCCTTGGCCGAAGCAGCTCGCAGAACGCCCGTCGGAGCCCCTGCTGAGGGAGACGCCGAGGCGGGCGTGGGGATGGACAGGGCGCCGGCGCCGAGGGCGAGGGCGCAGAACGTCGCCAGGGTGCGGCGCCGGGTCGTGGGTGTGGTGTCGCCAGGGATCACGGCCAGACGGCTCCTGCGGTGAGGCGGCGCTCGAGCAGCTGCGCCAGGGGGATGGTTTCGCCGTCGCCGCCGCCCGCGCCGACCACCAGCCGGGGGGAGCTGGGTGACACGGTCGCGCCTGTGAAGCGTGCGCGAAGGGAGGTCGGGACGGTCAGGACGTAGTAGCCGCCGTCTGCGCCGACAGCCACCGAGCGGTTCGATTTCAGATACCAGCCGCGCAGCGCAGTGCGGAACGTGGACCGGCCGTCGAAGGCCACCGCGCGCAGGGCGTGCGGTGCCAGGCCCTGCTCGGCGGCCCGGCGCACGAAGCTCGCGAGCAGCGCGCCGGCCTTCTCCGCCTCGGCGGCCCGGTCGGCGGCCAGCGCCGCCGCGTGCCCGTCGACGGCCTGCCGGCGCTGCTCGCGCCAGGTGGCACGGTCGTCGCCTGCGTCCATGGACCCGACCCTAACGGCATCTCCTGGCCGCTGCCCACCCGGGTTTTGCGCGCCTCGTGCGGATCGGCGCGCACCGGCCACCGATTCGCCGACAATAGTGGTGGCGCAATTAGTGGCCCCGCTCGCCGTTAATTGCCCGGCCTCGGCGATATTCTGTGAAATCCTGCGAAACTGTTGCGCGTGCAGCGGTTCACAGTCCATGCTTAAGCCCGTTATTCGGATTCTTCTCAGGAGTCGTTATGGCGCGGCAGGTAATCACCACCCTCATCGACGACCTCGATGGAAAGCCAGCCGATCGCACGGTCGAGTTCAGCCTCGACGGCACGGCATACACCATCGACCTTTCCGAGGCCAATGCCGGCAAGTTGCGCAAGGCCCTGGATCCGTTCATCAACGCGGGCACGCGAATCGGCCGCGCGGGTGCGGCCCGGGCAGCGGGCCGGCCGGCACCGGTGCGCACTGCTGGGAGCCGCGACGAGAATCGGCTGATCCGCGAGTGGGCGGCCGAGCACGGGCACCAGATCTCCGAGCGTGGCCGCATCCCGCAGGGCGTCAGTAGCGCCTACCGGGCCGCGCACGGTCGCTGATCCCCCTTCGAACCGCATTGCCGCGGCCGACCGGTGACCCGGTCGGCCGCAATGCTGTGTGCTGCGGGGGCAGGCTTGTCGGCGGCGGAGGCTGCACGAGCCAGGCTGTTTAGCTCTTTGTGGTGACGTGGATGCTGAAAGTGATCAGCAGGCGGGTGGCAATGGCGATCGGGCCAGGGCCGGCGCGGATCCCGGCACCGCCCGTAAATGGTGATCAAGGCGGCCCGCAAGCGATGTCCGTGGGCTCCGGGCTATGCCCAAGTGATGACTAAAGGGGCGGCCGGCCCAGGAAAGGCCGCCGAAGCGCATGCCTAAAGGCGGGGATCGGCCCGCGCCGAAAGTTGCCGGCGCGATCGCAGGGTACTACGCGAAAAGGCTAGGACTTTCCCGAGATACGCATCGCTCATCGTCGCTGCGTGCCGGAAAGATTGCGGTGCGTCGCGGGCGGTGGCTCAGGATTCGCGGAGCGCGGGCAGCGCGGCGGCGACCGTTTCGAGAACCTTCTCATCACCGGCATACCAGCTCGATGCCCGCGGCCAGTGCGCGAGAACGTCGGTGAAACCCAGTTCGCGGGCCCGGCCGATCGCGTCCTCGAATGCCTGCGGGCTGCTCAGCGAGAAGACCGGCGACGAGTCGAGGTTGAGGTAACGGTCGACACCGCTGCGGCCGGCCTGCTCCAGCGCCGCGCCGAAACGCTCGCTGACCTCGGCCACCGAGCGCCACCACGCGTTCTCGTCGTCGACCGCCTGGGCGCCGGTGGTCACCCAGCCGTCGCCGTGCCGCGCCGCGAGGCGCAGTGCCCGGGGCCCGTTCGCCGCCACGATCAGCGGGGGATGGGGCTGCTGGAGCGGGCCGGGGAGCGTACGCGCATCCACCGCCTGGTAGTAGGTGCCGGAATACGAGACGTGGTCCTCGGTCAGCAGCCGCCCGAACAGGTCGAGGAACTCGGCGAATCGGTCCACCCGCTCACGCGGCGTCAGCGCGGGCCCGCCGAGCACGTCGGAGTCGAAGCCGAGGCCACCCGCGCCGACCCCGAGCAGCAGCCGGCCGCCCGAGATGTCGTCGACGGCGAGGGTCTCGCGGGCGAAATGCACGGGGTGCCGGAAGTTCGGCGAGGCGACGAAAGTGCCCAGCCCGATCCGGCTGGTCACGCCCGCAGCTGCGGTGAGCGTCGGCACGGCGTCGAACCATGGGCCGTCGACGAGGTCGCGCCAGCCGAGGTGGTCGTAGGTCCAGGCGTGGTCGAAACCGTACTCCTCCGCGCGCCGCCAGCGGTGGCTCGCTTCGGACCAGCGCTGGTCGGGGAGGATGACGATGCCGATACGCATCGGGGGAACCTATCGCACCGCCGGCCCAGCACGGCGGGCACCGGGCTGATCAGGCCGTACGTAGCCCGTCGCTGTCATCCTCGGCGGCCGAGCCCGCGGCGATCGAGCCCGCGGCGGCGTCGAAGGCCGCGAGGGCCCGCACCAGTTCGGCGCGCCGGGCCGGTGGCATCCGTTCCAGGACCTCCGCGAGCGCCGACTGCCGCCTGCCGCGGAGCTCGTCCAGCAGCCTGCGGGCCGCGGGGGTGGGCAGCAGGCGCACCTCGCGACGGTCCCGGGGGTCGGGCACGCGGCGCAGCAGGCCGGTCGCCTCGAGGCGGTCGCAGAGCCGGCTCGCGGAGGACGGCACGACGTCGAGAGTCTCGGCCAGCCGGCTCATGTTGACGTGCTCGTTACGCGAGATGATCGTGAGGACACGTAGCTGGGCCGGGGGGACAGCCGGGGACTGGGCGAGCCGGGCGCTCTCAAAGACGCCCAGCATCGACTCCACCGTCGACTCCACAGCCGCGGCGACGTCAGTGACGCGCTCCATGCCGGTCCTCTGCACTCGGGGACTGGGGGTTTCTCTTGCGGTGCCTGCGTACCCGATCGCCCCGGGTTTGAAGCGTCATCGCCGCCAGTCGAGGCAGACGGTGACCGCGTCGTCGTCGGGGTCCGAACCCGCGTGGTAATCCCGGAGGCCGCGCATCACCGTACCCACTGCCTCGGTCGCGGGCTGCAGCCGCGTCCTCCGCAGTGCGGTCAGCAGGGCTGCTTCACCATAAGGGGTACGCCCACCCGGCGCAGCCGCGTGCACGCCATCGCTGACGATGAGCAGCCGGTCAGCGGGTTCGAGCGAGAAGTGCTGGGTCTCGTAACGCGTCTCGCCGAACATGCCCAGCGGCAGTTGCTGCTCCAGCGTGACCGGCCGAATCTCGCGTTCGCGGGCGATGACGGCCTTCGGTGAACCGGCGTCGACCGCGGCCACCTGCCCGCTGACGAGGTCGATTTCCAGCAGCAGCGTCGCGGTGTGCAGGACGCCGCCGTAGCGCGCGTAGATCGCGTCGGACGCCAGCTCGGCCTGCTCGACGATGTTGGCGCCGGAGCGGCGGGCGTTGCGCATGGCGTTGACCGCGACCGTGCTGAGCACCGAGGCTTCGAGGCCGTCGCCGGAGCCGTTGAGCACCGTGACGGTGAGGCGGTTGCCGGTGAGCTCCCAGTCGAAGTGGTCGCCGTACACCGCGTACGCGGGTTCGAGCTGCCCGGCGATCAGGAAGCGGTCGTCACCGAGGGAGCGGCCGGGCAGCAGCTCCCACTGCAGCTCGGCGGCCATGGTGAGACGCTGGCGCCGGGTCACCTGCCGGTAGCGGTCGGTGACCACGTCGGCGGCCCTTAGCGCGATGGCCAGTTCGTCGGCGACGGCCGAGAGCTGCTCGGTCAGGCCGGTGCCCGACGGCAGCGAGGTTTCCACGACGAGGACGCCGAGCCGTTCACCCCAGACGCTGAGCGGCAGGTACGCCCGGTTGAGCTCAGGGGTGATGTCGACAACGGGGCGCTGGCTGCCGAAGCAGCGCGGGGCCAGGGTGCTGACGTCCTGGACGCCGGGGTCGATCAGGGGCCAGAGGCCGGTAAGGGTGAGGTCACCGAGCAGCACCTCTACCCGGCCGGCGGCATGATGCCGGCGCAGGTGTTCGGCCACCACTTCGGGCAGCCGGTCGGGTGGCGCCGCACGCAGCAGCACTCCCAGGGGTGTCGGACGGTCGGACAATGTGCAGCCTCTTTCCTTTGTGTGAGCTATAGCAATATTTGCCGTAGAGCAAAGATGATAGGGGTGACGCGTGGGATCCCCGCGCGGGGTCGCGCGGTCTTTACTCGTGGTGAAGGCGTGCGGCTCTTCCCCGGGGCGGAACCGGGGAAGTCGATCAGTGCGCGGCGGCGAAGGCCTTTTCGAAGTGGATCAGGCTGCCCCGGCGCGGGGTCGACTGCATGCGCACGTTCTCGCTGAGCGCCCGGATGAGGAACAGTCCGCGCCCGTGCTCGGAGCTCTGGACCGGGTCGTCCACGGCGTCGGCGTCGAAGCCCTCGCCGTTGTCGCTGACGTCGATGGCGCAGCGGTCCTCGCCGACGTCGAGGCGCACCTCGAGGCTGTCGGCGCCCTCGGCGTGCCGCACGACGTTGGCGCACGCCTCGGTCAGGGCGATCTCCAGATCCTCGCCGACCTCGCGGTCGACATGGAAGACGGCCAGGGCGCAGCGGAGCAACCGCCGGACAGCGGGAACGCTGTCGACCTCACGCGGCAGGTTCAGATGAAGCGAGACACGCATGGCGCCGACCTCCTCCGCTGCTCGTATGATCGCGATCGCTGACGACGGTGGAGTGCCCGCCCCGGGCACCGGCTAACCCCCGGTGTGGCGGCAATCGCGGTCTCGAGGCTGCGAAAGAACGCGCCGAAGTTCCTGTTATCGCAGGCCGTCCGGGCAGTCTCCCTATCCGTGGTCGGCAAAACCGCTGCCGCGAGCAATGATCGATGCTCCACGGAGAGGTCCTCACACAGATGGCGTTTCAACCGGACACCGCGACGGTGGTGGCCGCCCGGGAGGGCGACGCGGCCGCGATCGACCGCCTCGTCGCCGGGTACCTGCCGCTCGTCTACACGATCGTCGGGCGGGCCCTCGACGGGCACGCGGACGTCGACGACGTCGTGCAGGACACGATGCTGCGGGTCCTGCGCAACCTCGGTGACCTGCGCGATCCCGAGGCGTTCCGGTCCTGGCTCGTGGCGATCACCGTCCGTCAGGTCCGCGAGCGCTACCGGGTCCGCCGCGGTACGCCGGACGCGCTGCTGCCCGACGACGTGCGCGACCCGGGCGCCGACTTCACCGACCTCGCGATCACCCGGCTCGAGCTGGCCGGTCAGCGCAAGGAGACCGCGGAGGCGACCCGCTGGCTCGACGAGGACAACCGCGAGCTGCTCTCGCTCTGGTGGCTGGAGGCCTCCGGCGAGCTGACCCGCGACGAGATCGTTGACGCCATCGAGGTGACCCGTCAGCACGCCGCGGTCCGGATCCAGCGGATGAAGGGCCAGCTCGAGACGGCCCGGGTGGTCGTGCGGGCGCTCGACGCGACCCCGCCCTGCGCGGAGCTGGCGTTCGTGCTGACCGAGTGGGACCGGCGGCCGAGCCCGCTGTGGCGCAAGCGCATCGCCCGGCACACCCGCGACTGCCGCCAGTGCTCCCCGGCCTGGTCGGGTCTCGTCGCCGCCGAGCGGTTGCTGGTCGGGATGGCGCTGGTGCCGATCCCGGCGTCGCTGGGCGCCCACTTCGGCGGCTACGGAGCCGGTGCGACGGCCACGAGCCAGGTCGCCGCCCACGCGGCAGGCGGCTCCGGCAAGGCGCTCGCCACCAAGATCGCGATCAAGGGCACGGTCGGCATCGGCCGGCGGGTCCTGACTGCGGTGCTCGCGACCGGTGCGGTCGCCGGTGGTGGCGCGGCGGCGGTCGTCTACACCCACGACGACAAGCCGGTGAACAGCGCGGCGGTCGTCACGGCTGCCTCACCGACCCCGCGGCTCACGCTGCCCCCGTCCGCGACACCGAGCACGTCGCCCTCAGCGAAAGCGTCGGTCAAGGCGTCACCCAGTAAGACGAAGACGAAGACCAAGGCGGTCACCCCGGTGCCGGCCACGGCGACGTCGGCCAAGAAGGGCGTCGGCAGCTGGGAGTTCAGCGGTGCCAAGGGCGCGCTCGCCGACGTCGGCGCCGGCTGGTACTACAACTGGTCGACGAACAACGACAGCATGCCGGGGCCCGCGGACGTGGAGTTCGTACCCATGATCTGGGGTAAGGCGAACGTCACCACCGCCGACCTCGCCAAGGTCAAGAAGGAGGGCGACGTTCTGCTCGGCTTCAACGAGCCGGACATGGGCGGGCAGGCGAACATGAGCGTCGAGGACGCCCTCGCCGACTGGCCCGAGCTGCAGGACACGGGGATGCGGCTGGGCAGCCCGGCGGTCGCCTACGGCGCGGACACCGACGGCGGGTGGCTCGACCGGTTCATGACCGGCGCCAAGGACAAGAACCTGCGGGTCGACTTCATCACCCTGCACTGGTACGGCTCCGACTTCAGCGACGCCGCCGTGGGCCAGTTCCTCGGCTACGTCGACGCGGTGCACAAGAAGTACGACCTGCCGATCTGGGTCACGGAGTACGGCCTGATGAACTTCTCCGGCTCCCCGAAGTACCCGTCGGCCGCGCAGGAGGTCGCGTTCATCCAGGGCAGCACGAAGGGCATGGAGTCGCGGTCCTGGCTCGAGCGCTACGCCTGGTTCGGCCTGCCCGCGGTCGGGGACAGCGTCGACTTCGGCCTCTACAAGGACGCGAGCACCCCCACGGAAGCCGGTAAGGCGTACAAGGCCGCGGGATAGGGTCGGTTCATGATTCGGTTCGGCTACAAGGCCTCGGCGGAGCAGTTCGCCCCGCGCGAGTTGCTCCGCTACGGCATCGACGCGGAGCAGCAGGGATTCGACTCCGTCTTCGTCAGCGACCACCTCCAGCCGTGGCGGCACGACGGCGGGCACGCGCCCGCCGCGCTGCCCTGGCTGGGCGCGCTCGCGACCAGCACCGAGCGGGTGCTGATCGGCACGAGCGTGCTCACCCCGACGTTCCGCTACCACCCCGCCGTGGTCGCCCAGGCGTTCGCCACCCTCGGCTGCCTCGCCCCCGGTCGCGTCGTTCTCGGCGTCGGCTCGGGGGAGTCGCTCAACGAGGTGCCGCTCGGCCTGGCCTGGCCGGACGGCAAGGAGCGCTTCGCCCGGCTCAAGGAGGCGGTCCAGCTGATCAAGCAGCTGTGGTCCGAGGACCGGGTGACGTTCGAGGGCAACTTCTACCGAACCGAGGTCGCGACGATCTACGACAAACCGGAGCAGCCGGTGCCGATCTACATCGGCGCCTCCGGCCCGGCGGCCACCCGGCTCGCCGGTCGTATCGCCGACGGCTTCATCACGACCAGCGGAAAGGGCCACGAGCTCTACACGGACACGCTGCTGCCGGCCGTCAAGGAGGGTGCGGAGAAGGCGGGCCGCTCGCTCGACGACCTGGACCTGATGATCGAGGTCAAGGTCTCCTTCGACCCCGACCTCGAACGGGCCCGCAACGACACCCACTACTGGGGTGCGCTGGCCCTCTCCCCGGAGGAGAAGACCGGCGTCGAGGACCCGATCGAGATGCAGCGCCGCGCGGATGCGCTGTCGGTCGACCGTACGGTCACCCGCTGGATCGTCTCCTCGGACCCGGACGAGCACGTGGCGAAGGTCGCCGAATACCTCGACATGGGCTTCAAGCACCTCGTCTTCCACGCGCCCGGTCCGGACCAGGACCGTTTCCTGCGCGTCTACGGCGAGGAGATCCTCCCGAAGCTGCGCAACCGTTAGCCGCTGCGGCGCCGGGGCTCCTCCCAGCCGGAGCCCGTCTCGCTGCCGCCCTCGCCACGGATGACCCTGAGGTCTCCCCGGCGGCGAGGGCGCGACGGCGGCGGGACGGAGTGCCGGCCGGTCTGCTCTGCGCTGCCGGCGAGGGGGAAGTCGGTGCGGCGCGGGCGCTGGATCTGGGATTCCGGCAGCTCGGCGGCGCGGGGGACGACCCGGCTCGGGGTGCTGCCCCAGCGGCGGGCGTATTCGGTCAGGACCGTGCGGAGCACGCGCAGCGCCGCGGGGAAGAACTGCCGGGGCCGGTCGCCGTGGATGCGGGGATAGCCGACGGTCGCGACCTCGACCACGCGCAGCCCGCGGGTCGCCATCCGGACCGTGATCAGGGTTTCGATCTCGGCGCCGTCGCCCCAGGCCGGGCGGCCGCGCTTGAGGCCGCGCTGCACCGGAGCGGGCAGGTCGAGCACGGGCAGCAGCTCCCGCCAGTACGCGTTGTAACCGCAGCTCAGGTCGGTGAACCGGGTGCGGAACAGGATGTTGACCACGCGGCTCAGCGCAGCGTGCCCGAAGCGCTCGGCCGGCAGGGCGTCCCGGTGGTCGCCGCCGGACCGGAACCGGGAGCCGTGTGCGGCCTCGGCGCCGGAGAGCAGGGCGTCGACGAAGCGCGGGATCTCGCCCGGGTCGGCCGACCCGTCGGCGTTGAGCGTCACCACGATGTCGCCGGTGGCGGCGGCAAAACCGCAGGCCAGGGCGTTTCCTTTGCCGCTGCGGGTCTGCCGGACCACGATCACGTCAGGGCGCACCTCACGGGCGACCGCGACGGTGTCGTCGTCCGAGCGGCCGTCGACCACGATCACCTCGTCGACGGCCGGGAGGTTCTCGAGCACGAGCGGCAGGTTGTGTTCCTCGTTGAGGGCCGGGATGACAACGGTCACGCTCGGTGACCAGTTTGCGTGCGACGGGGGCGGTCGTCGCGACGAGGGAGGCATGGCGGTGGCTCCTCGGCGGCGGGGCGATTTCTGGGGCGGGACACAACTTACCAATCGACTACGTTCGGTCTACCACGCGGGCACGTTGTGATTAACCGGTTCAGGCGTGGTCACGATCCACTACGGACGGTTATTAGGCTGATCCGGCCCATCGAGCGGGTCTAGGGTTTTGGGGGGAATCTTCCACGGATCCCACGGAGAGGAAATCTCGTGAAACTGGGTCTGCACATCGCCGACTTCACCTGGCCCGACGGATCGGCCGGGATCGGGTCGCGACTGGCCGACATCGTGACCGCCGCCGACGAGGCCGGTTTCGAGCGGATCAGCGTCATGGACCACCTCTGGCAGATCTTCGGCAACCCCGAGGCCGAGATGCTCGAGGCGTACACGGCGCTGGGCTTCATCGCCGCGCACACCAAGCGGGCGAAGCTGCTCACGCTGGTGACCGGCGTGACCTACCGTGATCCCGGCCTGCTGGCCAAGGCGGTCACGACGCTCGACGTGCTCTCCGGCGGCCGGGCGATGCTCGGCATCGGCGCCGCCTGGAACGAGGACGAGTCCCGGGGGCTCGGCCTGTTCTTCCCGCCCACCGCCGAGCGTTTCGAGCGCCTGGAGGAGACGCTGCAGATCTGTCTGCAGATGTTCCACGGCGACGAGCGGCCGTTCGTCGGCAAGCACTACAAGCTGGGCCGCCTGCTGAACCAGCCGCTGCCGTTGTCGAAGCCGCACCCGCCGATCCTCATCGGTGGCGGCGGCGAGAAGAAGACGCTGCGGTTCGTCGCGAAGTACGCCGACTCGTGCAACCTGTTCGACAGCCCGGAGATCGGCCGCAAGCTGGACGTGCTCCGCGAGCACTGCACGAACGAGGGCCGCGACTACGACGCCATCGAGAAGACGGCCACGCTCGCGCTCGACCCCGGGGCGAAGGGCGAGAAGGTCGACGAGCTCATCGCCAACGCCACCCGGCTGGCCGGGCTCGGCTTCACCGTCTTCCACGGGATGGTCGCCGGGGTCTGCGACCTGAACAAGATCGAGATCCTGCGGACCGAGGTCATGCCCGCGATCGAGGCCCTGTGAGCATCGAGGCGGTCGTCTTCGACCTGGACGGCGTCATCATCGACACCGAGGAGGTCTGGGAGGAGGTCCGCCGCGGTTACGTCGCGGAGCACGGCAGGGAGTTCCTGCCCGACACCCAGACCCGGATGATGGGCATGAGCACCGGCGAGTGGTCCACCCACCTCAGCGCGGAGGTGGGCGTGCCCAGGGCGCCGGAGCAGGTGGCCGCGGACGTGCTCGCCCGGATGGCCGAGCGTTACCGGGCGGACCTGCCGTTGATCCCGGGCTCGGTCGACGCGGTCCGCCGGCTGGCCGCGGACTTCCCGATCGCCCTGGCCAGCTCCTCGGCGCGCCTCCTCATCGACCAGGTCCTGGAGACGGCAGGGATCACCGGTCTCTTCCGCACGACGCTGTCGACGGAGGAGGTCCCGCGTGGCAAGCCGGAGCCGGATGTCTACCTCGAGGCCACGAAGCGCCTCGGGCTGTCCCCGGAGGTCTGCGCGGCCGTCGAGGATTCCAGCAACGGGCTGCGGTCGGCCGGCGCGGCGGGCCTGAAGGTCATCGCGGTCCCGCACGGCGTCTACCCGCCCGCGGACGACGCACTGGCCCTCGCGAGCCTGGTCATCAAGAACCTTGACGAGCTGACGGTCGAGGCTGTGCGGAAACTGGGCTGAGATCGATCTTCGCGCCCCGGTCGTTCGCGATCCGCAGGCTGAGCCGGATGAACCACTCCTGGTTGTTCATCCAGTTCCGCATGCGGATCCCGCGGGCGGTCCGGGGCGCCAGGAACCGCCCGGCCATGTCCCCGCCCTTCTGCGCGCGCCGGGCGAACGGTCCGACCAGCTCCTCGTAGCGCTTGAAGGCCGTCGTGTGATCCGGGCTCGTGGCGAGGGCGCCGGCCAGCGCGTAGGCACCGATCAGCGCGTTGCTGGCGCCCATCCCACCGATCGTCGCCCCGCACGCCGCGTCGCCGACCAGCGCGATCCGGCCCCGGGACCACGGCTTGATGTCGACCCGGCAGATCTGGTCGAAGTACAGGTCGGAGGCGGTGTCCAGCGCGGCGAGCATGCGCGGCACCTCCCAGCCCAGCCCGGCGAACCGGGAGCGCAGGATCGCTCGTACGGCGTCGAGGTCGTGGCGGTCGTAGGACAGCTCGTCGCAGGAGAACGCCACGAACGCCCCGCCGTCGCCGAGCGCCGCGAGCTTCCCCGGCACGTTGTAGTTGAGCGAAACTCCCGACGGGGAGGAAGACGGCATCTCCCACCCCGCGACGTAATAGCCGAGATGGCTCACGAACGACGGGCCGAAAGCCAGCCGCCGCACCGTCGAGTGCACCCCGTCGGCGCCGACGACCAGGTCGAACGTGCGCTGCAGGCCGCTGCGGAACGTCACGTCGACACCGGAGTCCGTCTCGTGCAGCGCCGTGATCGTGTCGCCGAAGATCCACTCGGTGCGGTCGCCCGAAGCGTCGGCGAGGATGCGGGACAGCTCGCCGCGCGGCACCTCGATGTCACCGCCCGCGAAGTCCGAGGGCATCTCCATCAGTCGCTCGCCGCGTTCGTCCACGAACCGCATCGTCGTGCCGCCGGTCTGGACCGCTCGTAGCTGGTCGAGCACTCCCATCTGTGCGAGCAGGTCCTGCGTGACCGGGCCGCGGTAGTCGACTGCGCCACCGCCGGGCCGTAAGGCCGGGGCGATCTCGACAACGGTCGGCCGGTAACCGTGGTGGTCGAGCCACCAGGCGAGCGCCGGCCCGGCGATGCTGGCGCCCGAGATCAGAACGGTCTTCTGCATGACGTCTCCAAAACTGTGTCCGGTGGAATCAGTTGCTTCCGTGTACGGTAGACACAGTTTTCGAAAGGTGCAAGAGGATGACGATCGACTGGCTGTGGGGCGGGCGCCCGGCACCGAAGCGTGGCCCGAAGCCGACCATGACCCTGGAGGGCATCGCCGACGCCGCGATGAAGGTCGCCGACGCCGAGGGGCTGGCCGCCGTCTCGATGCAGCGGGTCGCCGCGGAGCTCGGCTTCACGAAGATGTCGCTCTACCGCTATCTGCCCGGCAAGGCGGAGCTGGTCGCGGTCATGGTGGAGCGGGCGATCGGGGAGCCGCCGACGATGTCCGAAAATGACTGGCGGCCCGCGCTGGAGCAGTGGACGCGGCAGCTGCTGGCCCGGTTCCTCGAGCACCCCTGGGCCGTCGAGGCCACCGCGGGGCGCCGGCCGCTCGGGCCGTACGAGATGGGCTGGATGGAGCAGGCACTGGCCCGGCTGGAAGGGCTGCCCCTACAGGGCGCGGAGCGGCTCGACACCATCGCGGTTCTGGCCGGGCACGGCCGGATGCTGGCACAGCAGGCCGCCGCCATGGTTGACGAGGCGGGGATGGTGGACGCCATGGGTGAGGTCATCCGGGTGCACGGTCACCGGTTCCCGCACCTGATCGCGGCGATGGGCGAGGGCGGTGCGGACCAGGCCTTCGAGTTCGGCCTGGCCCGCATCCTCGACGGGGTCGAGGTGCTGATCAGGCAGCGCAGCTGAGCCGCGCGAGCGCCCAGTCGGCGTGGTCGAAGTTCTTGCCGTCGCCGCCGTCCGTGGCGCGCAGGGTCAGGATGCGGACGCCGGTGACGTCGGCGGTCAGCGCTGCCGGTGGATCAGCGCTGCGGACAACGCCGGAAGCCGCCAACGGGACGCCGTCGCCGAGCACCTGGAAGTCGACCGAGCCCGGGGATGTCACCTCGTCGTCGATGCCGACCCGCGCCGAGAAGCCGTCGCACGCCCCGCCGAGCCAGACGGTCACCTCGCCGGGTGCGTGCATGCCCAGCCCGGTGTCGTAGACCGTTCCCCGCATGGTGAGCGGATTGCCGTCGCCGCCGTCCGCCTCGCCGTTCGACCGGTCGCGTTCCACCGGCCCGTAGCCGTTGCTCTCGGTCAGGAACGGCAGCGCGCTGACGTCCGGGGTGCCGGTCGGGTCGGGCGGCGGGACCAGGGTGTGCACCACCTGCTCGACGTGGACGCGCTGGGCACCGGGGCTGTCGGGATAGCCCGGGTCGCCGGCGAAGGTGAACGTGGCCGCGATCGGGAGATCCACCGGGCCGGGCGGGACGTCGGGGCCGGGGGTGAACGTCCAGGTGCCGGTGATCGATTCGCCGCCGCGCAGGGTCGCCGCCGTCACTGGTGCGCCGGTCGTCGACCATCCCCGCGGTGCGCGCGGCTCCAGGCGTACCGAACGAAGGGGACCGCCGGCCGGAAGCGTGAAGACGGCCTTGACACTCTCCGGGCCTCCGGAAAGAGCGAGGGTGGTCGCGGGCACCTGTCGGACCGGCTCGTCGCAGCTCGCCGACCCGGTGTACGCGCACAGCACCGTCACGAACCCGCCGTTGCCCGCGACCGGCACGCTCAGGGTGTCGCCCCGCCGGACGATCCGGCTTGTCCGTTCCAGCCCATGGTCGCCGTCGGTCAGCGTTTCGGCGAGATAGCGTCCATCGCCGAGCATCCCGAGGCCCGCCGGGACGGTGTGCGCGGGCAGCGCGGAGATGCCACCGACATACCACCGGTCACCGTGCCGGCGGGCGATCACCGTCTCCTGCCCGGGAGCGCCGGAGAGCAGCCGGGACTCGTCCCACGTGGTCGGCAGCCGGCTGAGGGTCCGCAACGCGAGCGGGTGCGACTCGTACGTCTCCGGCTTGTCGGCCAGATGCGTCCAGCCGGACTCGTAGACGAGCGCCAGCGCCACCTCGTGCGCGTCGGTCGTGTCCCTGTCGGTCACCGCCCAGGTCACCGGGGTGTAGTCCATGCCGCCCGGGACATTGCGGGTGTACGGGAAGATCGTGTTGGTCGCTGCCCGGGTCGTGAACTGCTCGGCGCCGCGCACGGCCTCCATCGTCATCACGTGCGGCCAGGTGCGCTGGATGCCCCGGGGGATCGTCGCGCCGTGGAAGTTGACCATGAGGTGCTGGGCCGCGGTGGCGGCAAGGATCTCGTCGTACCAGCGGAACCGTTCCTGGCTGTCGGAGTCCATGAAGTCGACCTTCACGCCGGCGACGCCCCACGAGCGCAGTTGCGGCAGCCGGGTGGCGCGCTCCTGCTCGGTGTCGAGGTCGGTCCAGCGCAGCCAGAGCAGCACGTCGACACCGCGGGCGCGGGCGTAACGGACGACCTCCGGAACCCAGGCGTCGCTCCAGCCCTCGTCGATCAGCACGAACGGCCAGCCGTTGCGGGCGGCGAAGTCGATGTACTGCTTCTGGCGGTCGGGATCGGCGGGACTGCTGTGCTCCGAGAGCCAGGACCACGCGACCATGCCGGGCCGCACCCAGGACGTGTCGCTGAGCCGCGATGCCGGGGCCAGATCGTCCACCAGCATCGACCCGGTCACGGTGGCGAGGTCACCGACGACGGCGACCCGCCACGGGGTCGAGAGCGGTCCGGCCGAGGTTATGAGCGGGTCGGCCAGGCTCACTGTGTACGCCCCGGAGCCCGGCGCATGCGTCAGGCGCCCGCCGTCGTAGCGGCCATCCACGTCGGACTCGGTCAGCAACGCGTAGTTGCTCCTGACCCGGAACAGCGAGGGGAACCCGTAGTCACCCGCGGCCGCGGGGCCCGCCGTCGTCGGGACCCGGGACTCCTCGTAGTTCGGCGTGTAGGGGAGCAGCCACGCGGGGGCGTCCACCGGCAGCGAGTACGACGACGCCTCACCGGTGATCGTCGCGCTCGCCGGCAGGACGTAGCGGTAGGCGGCGCCCTCGCCGGAGACGCGGACGACCACGTCGAGCCGGGTGCCGTCCCGGTCGAACCTGAACGTGGATTCCGTGAGGGTCACGTCGCGCTCGAGCTGTTTGCCGGTGGTGCGGGTGTAGCGCTCCCGCACCGTACGGTTCCCGCGGCCGAGGAAGCTCAGTCCGGCGCTGAGGTCGGCGGCGGTCGTGGTCAGGCCGATCGGGGCGGGCGCGAGCACCACCGCGCCCTGCCGGTCGACGCCGAAGCTGAGCCGCCCGGCGTCGTCGAGGCCGAGCCGGGCGGTGACGGCACCACCCGGCCCGGTGACGGACCAGCTCCCGGGTTCTCGCAACGGCGCGGGTTCTCGCAACGGCGCTGGCACCGTAGCTGTCAGGGTCAGGCTCAGAATGATCGAGAGCAGCTGCATTCATTCATTATCATCGATCAGGGGCGTTCCCGTTCGGGTCGTACGCCACCGGTGAGGCCGCTGGTGGTCCTCGGCTTCGCGGCGGTCGGGGTGAGGGTCGCGGGGCCGCTGACCGGCAGGACCAGCGTGCTGCGCGCCAGGTCGACCTCGACGGTGGCACCCGTGTCCGGGGCCTCGGTGGCGCTGTCGCTCTGCGTCAGGACCAGGCCCAGCGTGTGCCCGGCCGGGACGATCGCGTCGTAGGCGTTGACCGGCACGGTGATCGAGTACCACCGGCCGGGCTGCAGCGGCGTCGTCAGGCGTAGCGACACGTGGTGTGCCGCGTCCTGGTAGCCGCGGGTCAGCACGGCGTAGTCCGTGGTGGCGACGCGCTCGGTGACGTCGAAGTAGCAGGCGTCGTCCGCCGCGGTCGACTCTCCCCAGCAGGACTCGGTGCCCGTCGTCTGCACGCCCTCACCGCGGTTGTACTGGACGCGGGCCGCGGTGCCGTAGTCGACGAGCTTGGCCGTGAGCTGCGTGGTCGGCTGGTCCACGCGTACGCGCAGCCGCACCGACGGCGAGCCTGAGATGCGCAACGGCCTGGTCAGGGGGCCGTACTGAAAGGCAAGCCGGCCGGCCACCGGTGTTCCCGGGTCGGTCACGGCCGCGGCTTCGGAAAGACCCTGATCCGTGTACGCCGCCACGCCCGTCCCCAGCTTCGCCGTCACATTCCGCGTTCCCGGCAGCGGCCAGTCCCGGGCCTGACTGAACACGCCCGGAGCGGTCTCGATCGTCGCCCGCGGCTCGTGGTCCACGCCGTTGTGCAGCCCCTGCAGCCACCGGTCGAACCACTCGTGCAGGGTGTCCACCCACTCGGCGCGGCGCAGGTCGAACGGGTCGACGTGCCCGGTCTGGTGCAGCCAGATCTTGCGCGGCACGCCCGCGTCGGCCAGTTCGTCCCACCACTTCGCGAACTGCGGGGTGGCGACGTTGAGGTCGTTCACGCCGTGCACGACGAAGACGCTGGCGTGCACCCTCGACGCCGACGGCCGGTAATCGCGGGCCGCCCAGAACGCGTTGTAGTCGGCGGTGTCCTCGGCGCTGTCGTTCGCGAGCGACTCGGTGACCGCCGCGCACTCCGCGATCCGGTCGCTGACGACGCCCTGCAGGTAGTTCGGGTAGTCCGTGGAGCGCAGGGTGCCGTTGTAGCGCATGTAGTCGTACCAGCTGGAGATCGCCGAGATGGGCACGATCGTCTCCAGGCCCTTGACGCCGGTCGCGGCCACGCCGTTGGCGATCGAGCCGTCCCACGACTTGCCGATCATGCCGACCTTGCCGGTGGTCCACGCCTTCGCGGTGACCGGTGAGCCGTCGGCGGCGAAGCCCCGCGCGCGGCCGTTGAGCCAGTCGATCGCCGCCTTCGCGCCGGCCACCTCGTGCGGGCCGCCGACGTCCTCGCAGCCGGTGGAGCGGTTCGTGCCGGTGAGGTCGACGCCGGCGAACGCGTACCCGCGGGGCACGAAGTAGTTGTCGTAGAACAGCGGCTCCTTGCTGATCACGCCGTTCTCGTCGTACTCCTTGAGCTCGCTCTCGTTGCCCCGCCCGCAGCACGCGTAGTACGGCGAGGCGTCCATGATCACCGGGACCTTGACCCCGGGTGCGGTGCGGGGGCGGACCAGATCGACCGCGACCCGGTCCGGCACGCCGTCCTCGTCGGCGTCGTCGGGGGTCTGCACCCAGACGCTCTCGTGGATCGCGTCGGCATAGCTGTAGGTCGGGACGGTCTGCCCGCCTCGGACATAAGGTCTTTTGTCCGAGGCATGGGCGGGGGAGGGAGCGACCAAAACGCATGTTAAGGCCGCAATGAGGACTCGGAGCGCGCCAGAAGACATGCACGTCATTCGATACCAGATATAGATCGAATCTGTGAGCCGCGGCTCAATTTTTACCTGATGGATACAAGTGGGTGTGAGGGATCTTCGCGTCGGGTAAGCGGCGAGCCGACATGCACAGGAGGTGCCCATGGGCGGACTCGTGGCTGAAGGGCCCGGGCTACGGCTCGATCTCGACGTATTCGACTACCTGATCCTCGCGATCTACTTCGCGACGGTGCTGGGGATCGGATTCGCCGCTCGCAGAGCGATCACATCAAGCTCCGACTTCTTTCTCTCCGGCAGATCCATGCCGGCCTGGGTGACGGGCATCGCCTTCGTCTCCGCCAACCTGGGCGCGCTCGAGATCATCGGCATGGCCGCCAACGGCGCCCAGTACGGCCTGATGACCCTGCACTACTACTGGATCGGCGCCGTGCCGGCCATGGTCTTCCTCGGCATCGTGATGATGCCCTTCTACTACGGGTCGAAGGTCCGCAGCGTCCCCGAGTTCCTGCGGCGGCGCTTCAACACCCCGACCCACCTGCTCAACGCGGTCATCTTCGCGATCGCCCAGGTCCTCATCGCCGGCGTGAACCTCTACGCCCTCGCGCTGATCCTGGACGCGCTGCTGAACTGGCCGCTCTGGCTGTCGATCGTCATCGGCGCCGCGATCGTGCTGACCTACATCAGCATCGGCGGGCTCTCCTCGGCGATCTACAACGAGGTGCTGCAGTTCTTCGTGATCCTCGCGGGGCTGCTGCCGCTCACCATCGTCGGCCTGGTCAAGGTCGGCGGCATCGACGGGCTGTTCGACAAGGTCCGCAACAGCGACCTCGGCGACGCCGCACTGCACACGTGGCAGGGGACGGCGAACTCCGGGAACCCACTGGGCGCCAACTGGATCGGCATCGTCTTCGGCCTGGGCTTCGTGCTCTCCTTCGGGTACTGGACGACGAACTTCGCCGAGGTACAGCGGGCGCTCTCGGCCAAGGACATGAGCGCGGCTCGGCGTACCCCGATCATCGGTGCCTTCCCGAAGCTGCTGATCCCGGCCGTGACGGTCATCCCCGGCCTGGTCGCCGTGGTCACCGTGAAGGGCCTGGGCGCCTCCTCCGGCGACCTGACCTACAACAACTCGATCCCGCTGCTGATGCGGGACCTGCTGCCCAACGGTGTGCTCGGCGTCGCGGTCACCGGTCTGGTGGCCTCGTTCATGGCCGGTATGGCCGCGAACGTCAGCGGGTTCAACACGGTCTTCACGTACGACCTGTGGCAGACCTACGTGCGCAAGGGCCGCTCTGACGAGTACTACCTGCGGGTCGGCCGGTGGGCCACGGTCGGCGGCATCATCATCAGCATCGGTACGGCGTTCATCGCGTCCGGCTACGACAACATCATGAACTACATCCAGGCGCTGTTCTCGCTGATCAACGCCCCGTTGTTCGCGACGTTCATCGTCGGCATGTTCTGGAAGCGGATGAGCGCGCCGGCCGGTTTCTGGTCGCTGCTGCTGGGCACGCTGTCCTCCCTCACGCTCTACCTGCTCTATCTCGGCGACGTGGTGAAGTTCAACTCCGACCTGTCGGAGAGCTTCTGGGGGGCCGGGCTGGCGTTCACCACCGCCGTCGTGGTCGCGGTGCTGGTCACCCTGGTCACCAAGCCGAAGCCGGAGAACGACCTGCGCGGCCTGGTCTACGGTCTCGCCGGCACCTCCACCTCGGGTGACGCGGTGCTCGCCGCCGACAAGGTCTGGTGGCGCAACCCGGCGCTGCTCGGCGGCATCGCCGTCGTGCTCGCGCTCCTGCTGTACATCCCGGTCTGGTGAGAGGAGCTGTCGTGACTGAAGACGAGGAACTGAAGAAGAGGTCGGCGGCCGCCAAGCTCTTCGACATCCGCCGGGTGATCGGTGCCCTGTTCGTCGTGTACGGCGTGATCGTCACTTTGCTCGGCATCTTCGACAACCAGTCGGAGATCGACAAGGCCTCGGGCGTCCGCATCAACCTCTGGATGGGGCTGGCGATGCTGGCGCTGGGCGGGGTCTTCCTGGCCTGGCAGTGGTGGCGCCCGCCGGTCCCGCCGACCGACGAGGACCTGCGCACCTCGGATGAGACCCCTACCGGCACCTGAACGGTGACCCGCCCCGGCCGTTTGATGGATGGATCGGTGCGGGTCGGGTGCAGCTCAGTTGCACAGCCTCCTCATACCTTCCAGTGAGGGGGCTGTGCTTCCGATACTCAGGGCATGGAACCCCTCGCCTCAGTGAGCCTCGCCAGCAGCGCCTCGCCGCGCCCGGCTGGCTGGCAGATGCAGCTTCGCGTCGACTATGTCGTCAACAAGGTCATGCAGACGCATCGCGGCCAGTCCGAGGATGCGATCTCGCGGGCCATTCAGGATCAGCTCCGCAGCGTCGGCGTGGTGCCGAACGGGAGGCAGATCGCCCAGTACGCGGCGGTGATCAGCCAGTTGCCGCTGCTGCCGCCCAACAACCGCGCGTGAGACCGCGGTTCCCCTCCCGCAGCCGTCAGCGGGAGGGGAACCGCGGTACTCCGCATCGAAATGCTTGACACGGTCTCTTCAAGGCCGGGATGGTCCACATACGACCTTCCCATCCATGGAGGCCCCACAGATGACAACAGCCCGCTGGGCGACCGCCTGCGCGCTCTCGATCGTGACCGCGGCCGCCGCGGTCATGCCCGGGATCGCACCGGCCGCCGCGGCCCCGACCGACGACACGCTGGGCGTGTATGTCGGTACTTTCGACGCCGCGCAGTTCCAGAAACTGCGTGATTCCGGAATCGACACCGAGGAGACCGCGGTAACCGCGGCCGCCGACGGCAAACTCACCGTGGAAGCGATCCTCGGCACGAGCCAGGCCCAGGCACTGATCAAGGGTGGCCTGCCGCTGACCGCCAAACGGGTCAGCGCGAAGGCCAAGGCCAAGGCAGCCGCCGGGCCGACCGTCTTCCGGCCCTACAACACCAAGGGCGGCATCCGCGAGGAGCTGGTGGCCACGGCCGCCGCCAACCCGCGGATCGCGAAGCTCGAGACGATCGGCGAGTCGGTCAACGGCGTGCCGATCCAGGGCATCAAGCTCACCAAGGACGCCCGTACCGTCAAGGACGGCCGCCGTCCTGCCGTGCTCTACATGGGCACCCAGCACGCGCGTGAGTGGATCACCCCGGAGATGACCCGCCGGCTGATGCACTACTTCATCGACGGGTACGGCAAGGACAAGACGATCACGAAGCTGGTCGACACGACCGAGCTCTGGTTCTTCCCGGTCTCGAACGTCGACGGTTACGATTTCACGTTCACGCCGGGCCATCGCCAGTGGCGCAAGAACCTGCGCGACAACAACGGCGACGGTGTCATCACCACCGGCGACGGCGTGGACATCAACCGTAACTTCCCCGAGAAGTGGGGTTACGACAACGAGGGCTCCTCGGACAAGCCGGTGAGCGAGACCTACCGGGGCACCAAGCCTGCCTCCGAGCCGGAGACCCGGGCCTTCGACGGGCTGTTCAGGCGGGTCGGCTTCGAGTTCATGATCAACTATCACTCGGCCGCGGAGCTGCTGCTCTACGGCGTCGGATGGCAGGTAGACACGCCGAGCCCGGACGACGAGATCTCGGTGGCACTGGCCGGCGACGACGCGCACTCCGCGATCCCCGGGTACGACCCCGACCTCTCGGCCGAGCTGTACCCGACCAACGGCGAGACCGACGGGCAGGCGCAGGTGCGGTACGGCACCATCTCCTTCACCCCGGAGATGAGCACCTGTTCGACCGCGTCGGATCTCGACCCCGCCGACGCCTGGAACGCCGCCGACTGCGAGAGCATCTTCACGTTCCCGGACGACGAGAAGCTGATCCAGGACGAGTTCGCGAAGAACATCCCGTTCGCGCTCTCGGTCGCGAAGTCGGCGAAGGACCCGGCGAACCCGGTCTCCTCGGTCGGGCGCACGACGCCGGACCTGAAGGCCGACCCGTTCACCGTCTCCTACGGCACCAAGCAGCAGGTCGCGGTCACGGCCAAGCGCAGCCTCGGCCCGGTCACCCTGCACTACTCGATCAACGGCGGCCGCGCGAAGACCACCGGCACCAAGGAGTGGAGGGGCGGCGAGCGCTACGGCGACGGTATGGACAAGTACTTCGCCGAACTGCGCGGCACGGTGAGCGCCAAGCCCGGCGACCGGGTGAAGGTCTGGTTCACCGCCCGCAGGGCGAGCTCCGCGAGCTTCCAGTACCAGGTCGAGCGCAAGATCGGCGGGGACGTGCTGGTGCTCGCCGCCGAGGACGTCACCGGCATCTCGCCGGCCTCGACCGACGGTGCGACCAGCGCCCGCTACGCCGACGAGTACGTCGCGTCGCTGCGCAAGGCCGGCAAGAAGGCGGACGTCTACGACCTCGACACCCATGGCGGCGAGGCACCGCACCCGCTCGGTGTGCTCTCGCACTACAAGGCCGTCGTCTGGGAAACCGGTGATGACGTCATCCCGCGCCGCACGGGGCAGCCCGGTGGCACGCTGTCCCGCGCCGCGGTCCAGACCGAGCTGGCCGTGCGGGACTACCTCAACGAGGGCGGCAAGCTGCTCTACGCGGGTCAGAACGCCGGCCTCGCCGAGGGCACCAACGGGTCGTACTTCTACCAGCCCGAAGGCCCGGGGGAGTGCCTCGACCGGACGAGCCCGGCCTGTCTGCCGCTGGTCAACGACTTCCAGCAGTACTACCTGGGAGTGAACACCTACGTCGACGGTGGCACCGACACGCACCCGGTGAACGGGACCAACGGCAGGTTCACCGGCTTCAAGGGTACGCAGTCCGGGCACAGCGCCCTGCTGCTGTCCACCGCCAGCTTCCTGCCGCCGGCGGAGTTCCCGCAGTTCGCCAGCGTCCCGGTGCTGGCGTACGAACTGCCGGGCGCCCAGCCGTACTCGCCGTACGACGGTGCCTGGTATCTCTGGAGCGGTCAGGCGGACGCGTCGTACAAGCGGCTCACCAAGACGGTCGATCTGAGCGCCGCGACAGCCGGCCGGCTCAAGTTCCAGACGTCGTTCGACACAGAGGCGGCCTGGGACTTCGTCTTCGTCGAGGCGCACGAGGTGGGCACCGACAACTGGACGACGCTGCCGGATGCCAACGGGCTGACCGACACGTCGACCGGCGACAGCTGCCCCGAGGGGATCGCCGGCCTGCACCCGTTCGTCGCCCACTACCAGGGCGCGGACTGCTCCTCCACGGGCACGACCGGTACGTGGAACGCCGCGAGCGGTAACAGTGGGGGATGGAAGGAGTTCGATGCCGACCTGTCCGCGTACGCGGGCAAGAAGGTCGAGCTCTCGATCTCCTACATGACGGACTGGGGCACCCAGGGGCTCGGCGTCTTCGTCGACAGCCCCCGGATCGAGGCCGGCACCACGGTCGTCGACCAGACGTCGTTCGAGATCGACCTCGGTGGCTGGAGCGTCGCGGGTCCGCCGGAGGGCACCTCGCCCAACGGCAACGACTGGGAGCGCAGCCAGCAGGCGTTCGAGTCCGGTGCCGCGATCGCCACCGCCGACACCGTCTATGCGGGCTTCGGCCTGGAGACGCTGACGGCCACCCAGCGCGATGATCTGATCCGCCGGGCCCTGAAGCACCTGAAGGTGTGACCCGGGGGCGGTGAATCCGCCAATCGGCAGTCCGCGCCGCGCGCTTCGTCTAGACATGAGGCGCGCGGCGCGGCTGTCGTGCAGGGCGGAGACATCTCGGTGCGAGCATTCACCCGGCCGTTGCTGGCCGCGTTCCTTGTCGTCGCGAGCGCGGCTCTGGGGATCCAGCCGGCGAACGCCGCCAGGAAACCGGCGTGGAAGCCGTGCCCGGAGGACAGGACCGCACAGTGCGCCACGGTGCGCGTACCCGTCGACTGGGCCGACCCGTACGGCGCCTCGACCACGATCGCCCTGGCCCGCCGCCCGGCGACCGACCCGAAGTCGCGGATCGGCACGCTGCTCGTCAATCCAGGCGGCCCAGGCGGCTCGGGCGTCGACTTCGCGCTGGACAGCGACTACTTCTTCAGCGCGCAGCTGCGCCGGCGTTTCGACATCGTCGGGTTCGACCCGCGCGGGGTGTCCCGCAGCAACCCGGTGGTGTGCTCCTCGGGGCTGATGGCCGCGGCGCCGCCGATGTTTCTCTCCGACGCGGTCCGCTACAACCGCAACGTCGCGTTCAACCGCCGGCTCGCCGCGGACTGCGCGAAGCGGACCGGCCCCGTCTTCGGCCACCTCGACATGCTGAGCGTCACCCAGGACATGGAGGCGGTCCGCGCTTCCCTCGGCGAGCGGCGGATCAGCTTCTACGGCGCGTCGTACGGCACCCTGCTCGGCGAGCAGTACGCCGAGCGCTACCCGTCCCGGGTCCGCGCCCTGGTGCTGGACAGCGTGATGGACCACAGCGGCACCACCAGCGGCTTCCTGACCGACGAGACCACCACAGCGCAGGATTCCTTCGACGAGTTCGTAAAGTGGTGCGCCCGCAGCACCGAGTGCGCCCTGCACGGCAGCGATGTGCGGCGCGTCTGGGCCGCGCTGCTGAAACGGGCCCGGCTCGGCACCCTGCTCGATCCGTTCGAGCCGGAATACCGGATCCGGGTGCTCGACCTGCTCGACGTTGCGTTCAGCTCGTTCTACGACCCGCAGTGGCACGCGCTCGCCCTCTACCTGAAGGAAGCGACCTCCTTGAAGGAACCGGCCGCCGTCCCGAAGCCGGGCGGCCGGCACTCCGTGGTGGAGATCGAGAACAGCTTCCCGGCGATCTTCTGCTCCGACTGGACGATGCGGGTCTCCGGGTGGACCGAGCTGCGGGTACGCCTGGCGCGGCTGGCGAGCACCCATCCGCAGATGCCCGTGTCCCCGCTCGCCATGACCGCGCTCGCCGGTTGCCTGGGCGCGCCGGTCGCGACGGCGAACCCGCAGCGCCGGCTCAGCCCGGCCCGGACCGGGGGCCGGGTGCTGCTGATCAACTCCCGGCACGACCCGGCCACCCCGCACGTCTGGGCGGAGCGGGTCGCCGCTCAGCTCGGCCCGGCTGCGACGCTCGTCACGTACGAGGGGTGGGGGCACGTCGCCTACGGCCGCAGCAAGTGCGTGAATGCCCTGGTGGATGGGTATCTGCTGACCGGGCGCACCCCGGCTGCGGGCACGGCCTGCCCGGGTGTGGAACCGGCGGCCACCGGCGTGGGCAGGAGAGGGGTATCGTTAGCCAGGCTAAATACCTGGTCACCGGAGGAGGGCGTGGTTGAGCCGCCGAGCGCCCAAGGCGTCCATCGATCCCGATACCCGTAAGACGTGGCTGCGCCGCGCGTTGCCGCTGGTCAAGGCGCATCGCGTAGTTCTCGCCGCCTCGCTGCTGCTGTCGTTCGCCGGGCTGGTCGTGCAGGTGCAGATCCCCAACCTGCTACGCATCGGCATCGACAAGGCCATCGTCGACCGCACCGCACAGCTTTCCACGTATGTGTGGTGGATCGCCGGTCTCGCCCTGCTCCAGGGGCTGATCAACTATCTGGCCCGGCTCTACCTGCTGCGCACCGCGTACGAGATCGAGTACGACCTGCGCAACATCGTCTACAGCCACCTGGTCCGGATGCCGTTCGGCTTCTTCGACCGGGTCCAGTCCGGTGAGCTGATGTCGCGGTCCAGCTCCGACATCCGGGCCGTGCAGATGTACCTGTCGTTCGGCCCGTCGATCCTGGTCCAGTGTCTGATCGCGGTGGTGGCGTTCGGGCTGATGCTCTCCATCGACGTGCCGCTGGCGATCGTCGCGATGGCGACCATGCCGATCATCGGATTCCTCGGCGTCGGCATGCGCAAGGCGATCTTCCCGATCTCCTGGCTGATCCAGGCGCGGCTGGCCGGGATGGCCACGATCGTCGACGAGAACATCCAGGGGGTGCGGATCGTCAAGGCGTTCGCCGCCGAGGGCCGCCAGCTGCGCTCGCTCGGGGAGTCCGCGGACAAGATCCGGTGGGCCTATCTGCAGGACGCGCGGATCCGCAGCCGGTGGACGCCGGTGCTGGACAACCTGCCCCGGCTCGGCCTGGCGCTGGTGCTGCTGGTCGGCGGCATCATGGTCATCCGCGGCGGCACCACGGTCGGCACGATCGTGGCGTTCAACTCCTACGTGCTGATGCTCCAGCCGCCGTTCCGGCTGCTCGGCATGATGATCATGCTGGGGCAGCGGGCATCGGCGTCCGCGCGGCGCATCTACGAGATCCTCGACACGCCCAGTGACATCGTGGACGGGCCCGAGCCGCTCGACGTGCCGTTGAAGGGTGATGTGCGGTTCACGGGGGTGCGGTTCGCGTACCCCAATGGAACGCCCGCGCTCGACGGCCTGGACCTGCACATCCGCCCTGGAGAGACGGTGGCCGTGGTCGGTGCGACCGGCAGCGGCAAGTCCACCCTGGGCCGGCTGCTCGGCCGCTTCTACGACGTCACCGACGGCAGCGTCACCATCGACGGCCACGACGTCCGGGAGCTGCGCCTGGCGTCGCTGCGCGAGCAGGTCGGCATCGTGCCGGACGAGCCGTTCCTGTTCAGCCTCTCGATCCACGACAACATCGCCTATGGCCGCCCGGCTGCGACCCGCGACGAGGTCATCGAGGCGGCCCGCGCGGCCGGCGCCGACGACTTCGTCCGCAAGCTGCCGGAGGGCTACGACGCCGTGGTCGGCGAGCGCGGCTACACCCTCTCCGGCGGCCAGCGCCAGCGGCTCGCGATCGCCCGCGCGCTGCTGGTCAATCCGCCGATCCTGGTCCTCGACGACGCCACCAGCGCCGTCGACGTCACCGTGGAGCAGGCCATCCACGAGTCGCTGGCGCAGCGGATGGCGGGCCGCACCACCCTGATCGTGGCGCACCGCCTCTCCACCATCGGCCTCGCCGAGCGCGTCGTGCTGATGGCGGGCGGCCGGGTGATCGCCGACGGCACCCACGAGTCCCTGCTCGCCACCGAGCCCCGCTACGCCCGGGTCCTCGCGGTTTTTGAAAAGACGGAAGCATGAGCATGTTCGGCGGCGGGTTCGGTGGCTTCAACGCCGGTGGGCATTCCTCGGTCGGCGCCGCCGGGAAGAAGGGCAACGGTCTCCCGTTCTCCGGCATCCCCACCGAGCTCGCCGAGGGCGTGGCCAAGCTGGAGAGCCGCGAGCCGGAGCACGGCGACCCGGATGTCAGCTTCGACCCGGTCGCCGACCGCGGCGGCCGGGTGGCCATCGTGCGGCTGCTGGCCGGCCGGCCCCGGCTGCTGATCGCCGCCGCGGTCGCCGTCGTCGTGGAGACGCTGCTGCTGCAGGTCGGCCCGTTCCTGCTGCAGATCGGCATCGACCACGGCATCACCGGCCGCAACATGCCGATCCTGATCGCCGCGACTGTGGCCTTCGTCGCCGCCGTGCTGCTCACCGGCGTGGCGACCGCCGCCCGGATGCGCCAGAGCGGCAAGCTTGCCGCGTCGACCACCCGTGACCTGCGGATCCGCATCTTCGCGCACCTGCAGCGGATGTCGCTCGACTACTACACCACCGAGAAGGCCGGCGTCACGATGACCCGGATGACCTCGGACGTAGAGGCGTTGCAGAGCCTGATCGGCGACGGGTTCGCGCAGTTCGGCATCCAGGCGCTGACCATGGTCGTGGTCACCGCCGTGCTGTTCCACTACAACGCCGAGCTGGCGATCATCACGTTGCTGCTGGTCGTGCCGCCACTGCTGCTGCTGTCGCTGTGGTTCCGCCGGGCCGCCGACAAGGGCTACGAGCGGCAGCGCGACGCGATCGCCACGATGTTCGCCGACCTGTCCGAGAGCCTCAACGGCGTGCGGGTGGTCACCGCCCACAACCGGCAGGACCGCAACATCGTCGCCCACCGCGAGGTGGTCGGCGCCTACCGCGACGCGAACGACTTCACCGGCCGGATCAACGCGATCTACGGCCCCGGCTCGTCGGTCGTCGGCCTGCTCGGGATGGCCGCGCTGCTGTTCCTCGGCGGCCGGATGGTGCTGCGCGGGTCGCTGACCATCGGCGAGCTCAGCGCGTTCGTGCTCTACCTCAACGCGTTCTTCGCGCCGGTCCAGCAGCTCGTCCAGCTCTACACGCAGTACCAGCAGGCCCGCGCCGCCGTCGGCAAGATCAATACCCTGCTCACCACGGCCCCGTCGGTCCGGTCGGCCCCACAAGCCACCCCCCTTCCGTCGGTACGCGGTGAGCTCGTCTTCGACGACGTGACGTTCGAATATCTCCCCGGACGCCCGGTGCTCAGCCACGTCAACCTGCGCATCGAACCCGGCGAGACGGTCGCCTGCGTCGGGCCCACCGGCGCCGGCAAGTCCACGCTCGCGAAGCTGGTCACCCGGCTCTACGACCCGACCGGCGGCCGCATCCTCATCGACGGCCACGACCTGCGCGACATCACCCTGGAATCCCTGCGCGCGCAGATCGGCGTCGTCCCGCAGGAGCCGTTCCTGTTCGCCGGCACCCTGCGGGACAACATCGCGTTCGCCCGCCCGGACGCCACCGACGCGCAGGTGTGGGCCGCCGTCGACGCCGTAGGCCTGCGCGAGCTGGTCGAACGCTCCCCGGACGGCCTGCTCACCGCCCTGCACGAACGCGGCCAGTCGGTGTCGTCGGGGGAGCGGCAACTGCTCGCGCTGGCCCGCGCGTTCCTGGCCGAGCCCCGGGTCGTGGTGCTGGACGAGGCGACCTCCAGCTTGGACCTGCGCAGCGAGCTACGGGTCGAGGCCGCGCTGGACCAGCTGCTCGAGGGTCGCACGGCGATCCTCGTCGCGCACCGGCTCTCCACCGCCATGCGCGCCGACCGGATCATCGTCGTCGACGACCTCGGCATCATCGAGTCGGGCAGCCACGCCGCCCTGGTCGCCGCCGACGGCCGCTACGCCGAGATGTACCGGACTTGGTCATCGGGCGTGTCCCGGGTTGTGCCCGACGGCTCCTGACGGTAGGCAGGTGGTGACTGTCCACTCTCCACCCAGCCTTCCGGAGGCCCGATGAGGTTCACCCTCGCGCTCGCCACCACTGTCACCCTTGCTGCGACCTTCGTCTTCCCCGCCGCTGCGTCCGCGGCCGCCGTCTCCTCCACCGCCGTCGGGTACGGCGGGGCCGTCGCCACGGTCGATCCCACGGCCACCGCCGTCGGCCTGGAGGTGCTGCGCAAGGGCGGCAACGCGGTCGACGCCGCCGTTGCCACCGCCGCGGCGCTCGGCGTCACCGAACCGTTCTCCGCGGGCATCGGCGGCGGCGGGTTCTTCGTCTACTACGACGCCAAGCACAAGACGGTCAGCACCATCGACGGGCGCGAGTCCGGGCCCGCCACGATGACCGAGAACATCTTCGTCGATCCGGCGGACGGGTTGCCGTACGACTTCCAGGAGGCCCGGGTCAGCGGCCTCTCCGTCGGCACCCCCGGCAGCCTCGCCACCTGGGAGGCCGCCGCGAAGAAGTGGGGCACCAGGTCGCTGAGCAGCCTGTTGCAGCCGGCCGCCGCGGTGGCCGACAAGGGCTTCCCGGTCGACGCGACGTTCCGTCAGCAGATCACCGACAACGCGGCCGCGTTCGGGCAGTTCGACGCGACCAAGAAGCTGTACCTGCCCGGTGGCGCGCCGCCCGTGGTCGGCAGCACCCAGCGCAATCCCGACCTCGCGGACACCTACCGGCTGATCGCCAAGCGCGGCACCGACGTCTTCTACAAGGGTGCGGTCGGCGCCGACATCGTGCGTACCGTCCAGCATCCGCCGGTCTCGTCGACGCCGGTCGGCACGTGGGCGTACCCGATCCGCCCCGGTGACCTGCGTCTTTCCGACCTCGCGAAGTACAGGGTGAACTTCCCGGCGCCCACCAGGTCGGACTACCGCGGGCTCACCGTCTACGGCATGTCGACCCCGTCCAGCGGCGGCACCACGGTCGGCGAGGCGCTCAACATCCTCGAGAAGACCGACCTGTCGAAGGTCTCCACCACCCAGGCGCTGCATCAGTACGCCGAATCGACCGCACTCTCGTTCGCCGACCGGAACCGGTACGTGGGGGCGTACACCTCGCAGTCGGTCCTGAAGAAGCTCCTGAGCGACCGGTGGGCCGGACAGCGGGCCTGCCAGATCGACCCGGCACACGCCCTCGTCAAGCCCGTCCCGCCGGGTGACCTCAACGCCACCGGCTGCACCCCGGCGAAGGCCGGCGCCCCGGTCGAGGAGGGCCAGAGCACCACGAACCTCACGGTCACCGACCGCTGGGGCAACATCGTCGAATACACGCTCACCATCGAGCAGACCGGCGGCAACGCCATGGTCGTCCCCGGCCGCGGCTTCCTGCTCAACAACGAACTGACCGACTTCAACTTCACGGGTACGCAGGGCACGGCACCGGACCCGAACCTCCCCGGCCCGAACAAGCGTCCCCGCAGCTCGATGTCCCCGACCATCGTCCTCAAGCACGGCAAGCCGTTCCTCGCCCTCGGCTCCCCCGGCGGCGCGACCATCATCACCACGGTCCTGCAGATCCTGATCAACCGGGTCGACCTGGGCCTGACCCTGCCGCAGGCCATGGCGGCGCCCCGCGCGTCGCAGCGCAACAGTGCGGGCATCCAGGCCGAACCCGCCTTCCACCAGCAGTACGGCCCGGGTCTCGAAGCCCTCGGCCACACGTTCGGCCCTGACGTCGCCGAGCTGGGCGCTGCCACCGCGATCGAGTTCACGGGCTACGGCGGCGTCATCGCCACCGCCGAGCCGGTGCGGCGCGGTGGCGGCTCGGCCGCTGTGGTCAAGCCGCAGCGCTGACGTTCCTGCCCGGGGCGCCCTTGCCGCGGCGTCCCGGGCCCTGCGTAACTGCCCTGCCAGCCGGTCGTTCTCGGCCGGCGTGGCCCCGCTCCGGTCTACCTGCCGGCGGCGTAGCCCTGCATCCCGCGGGGGTTCGCGGCTGCGGAGAGCAGGCCGGTCTCCGGGTCGCGCAGGACGGCGGACAACCGGCCCAGACTCCACGGCCCGGCAACCGTGACGTCATGCCCGCGCCGGCGTAGACCCTCGATCACGTCGTCGCCCAGACGGTCCTCGACGACCACGCCCTTCGGCGTCCAGTGCCGCGGCCAGAACGACTGGGCGACGGCCGTGGTGTGGAACATCGGCGCCTCGATCGCCTCCTGCGGGTCGTATCCACCCACGAGCGTGCGCAGCAGATAGACGAGCTGCCACTGGTCCTGCTGATCCCCGCCGGGCGACCCCAGCGCGGAGACCGCCACGCCGTTCCTGCTGAGAACCGTCGGCGACAACGTCGTGCGCGGACGTCTGCCGGGTGCGAGGGCGGACGGGCTCGCCGGGTCCAGCCAGGTCATCTGCAACCGGGTCCCGAGACAGAACCCCAGCTCCGGGATCGTCGGGTTCGACTGCAACCAGCCACCCGACGGCGTCGCCGACACCATGTTGCCGTGCCGGTCCACCACGTCGATGTGCGAGGTGTCGCCCTTGGTCACACCGGTCGGCCGTACGGTGGGCTCACCCGTGCCCGTACCCTCCGGCTCTCCGGTTCCTGCACTTCTCAACGGCGGACGGTACGGCTCGACTCCCCGGATCACGCCGGGCCGCCACACCCCGGACGCCTCGCCGGTGATCAGGGCAGCGCGCGACCTGGCGTACTCAGGGGTGAGAAGTTGCCGTAGCAGTTCATGGTTGTCCGCGGCATCGCCGTAGTACGCATCCCGGTCGGCCATCGCGAGCTTGAGCGCCTCGACGACGTTGTGCACCCCGATCTCCGTCGACGGATCAAGCTCGGCATCACCAAAGGTGTCAAGAATCGCCAACGCCTGAAGCAGAACCGGCCCCTGCGCCCAGAACGAGGCCTTGGCCACGATGTGCCCGCGAAACTCGATCTCCAACGGCTCCTCAGTCACGACCACAAAGTCCGCAAAATCCGCCGCCTCGATCACCCCGGCATAGTCACCACCGTCGGAATGCCGATGAACCCGCCCCGCAAACGCAGCCGCCGCATCCGCCACGAACCCCGTCTTCCACTCCCGCAGCACCCCGTCAATCCGCGCAGCCCTCCCCGCGTCGGGGTCGGCGCTCCTCCCGCCGGTCGCCACGTCGCCGGCCGCCTCGACCAGGCGCCGGAGCGTCCGCGCGTAGGCCGGAAGCTTCATCACGTCCCCGGCAGCCGGCACCTCCCCGTCGACCAGCCACGTCGCCGCGGAACTCGGCCAATGCTCCTGAAAATGGCCCGCCATCGTCGCGACGGTCCGCGCCGCCGCCGGCCCGAGAGGCTGCCCCACCTCGGCATAGTGAATCGCATACGCGAGCACATCGGCGACATCCCAGCTCCCGTGCTCCCGCAACATCCACAGCCACGCCTCAACAGCCCCCGGCACAGCCGCAGCCAACGCCCCGGACCCAGGAACCGCCGAAAGCCCCTCCCCGAGATAGTGCTCAACCGTCGCCCGCCGCGGCGCCGGCCCCTGCCCCCCGACAACAGCCACCTCCGCCCCGGCAGGCGCGACCATCGCCACCATGTCCCCGCCCGCCCCATTGAGATGCGGCTCGACCACATGCATGACAAACCCCGCCGCCACCGCCGCATCGAACGCGTTCCCACCACGCTCGAGAACCGCCTGCGCCACCGCGGTCGCCACCCAGTGGGTAGTCGCCGCCATCCCGAACGACCCCTGCAACAACGGCCGCCCCAACTGCCCGGCCGCCCTGACAAACTCCGAGTCCTCCCGCATCGAAGCGACACTAGACCGCCGCAGCGACGGTGAGGGCGCCCACGGCCGGGTTGCCATCGACGCAATGCATGTGAAAACTTGACTTATGCCTAGCTGTCACGAATCCAGTGCCGACGAGTTCGATCGCCGCGAGTCTCCTTTGAGTCTGCGGCGGCCCCACACGCCTGCACTGCGTCGGCGTTTCTCAGCCGACCTATTCCCGCATTGAGAACGGTGACCCGGACCCTGAAGGGTGGCGAGCTCATTCGACTCGCGGACTGCTTCGGTATTCGCGCGGCCGCGATCACCGGGCTGGCCGTGGTGCGCGAGCGTGCCTCAGTCGCGGCTCGGGCGAAGGGGGACGCGTCTATGGCAACAGTGCGCGAACGTCTCTATGCCTATCTGGAGCTGGACTCATACCTGACGGGCCAGGGAATTCCCGGGGAGCCGCGCGGAAACGGGAAGCGTGCTCTGCGGCCGGCTGATCAGATCCGGGCCGAACGTGGACTGGGCGACAGCCCCGTCAAGGACATGTATGAGTTCGTGCACGTCACCGAGGGCATCGACGTGATCAGCATGCAGGCGCCGGACGCAGGACACGGCATCTCCATGTGCGACCCGGTAACCGGTCGCGTCGTGATCGCGGTCGTGACGACCTCGCATGTCATCTGCTCCTCCCGCTGAACGCTGTGCGGCGCCGATTTCCCTCCGGCAGCCGCCTTGCCCTCTCGGATCTTTCCGCCCTGGTCCAGGAGTTCGAAGTGTCGCCACACATGGCTGCGACTCAACTGCGCAGGCTCGACCTGATCGATGCAGGCACGTATTCGATCTGGAGCGCACGGTCCGCGGCGAGCCTGGCGATGACATTCGGCTGGGCCAGCCAATATCGCAGCCTCGCTACGGACTCATCGACTCCCAGGTCGCCGCAGGCCCTGATGACCCGGGCAGTCGAGGACTACCGGCGTGAGGTTCTCAGCATCCAAGAGCTGGCCTCCTGGTACGGCCAGGGCTCGGACCGTCTCCAGGAGGAGCTCGGCCCACCGCACCCGGCCGATGAGATCGACGAGTGGGACGACGACGCCCCGCTCTTCCCCGACGATGAGCCGAGGAGCCCGGCCTTGTGAGCGTGCCGTTCGGACCGTTTGGACAACACTGAAGGCTTCGCACCGCGTTGACATTCTGCCCGACGAACTCACCGACCCTCGTTTTTCGAATGCGGTCACCATGGTTGCTGGCATGCCCGCCCGGGATCGTATCCGCAACAAAACGAGCCCTCAGTTTTTGTTCAGGAGGGCCACGACGTGTTCGTTCTGATCGATGATGGCGACGGGCGTCTGCGAGCAGGCCGGGAGGCTCGATGGCTGCGCGAGCAAGGGCACGGGAATCGTTGGTGCTCTGGTCCACGCGCCGGGTGTTGCAGGAGGCGGGCCGGCGCGACGGCGCCGTGGGCCGAGGACGTCGGGTGGTTTTCAGCGGGCGTCGAGGGGGAGTTTGACCAGGACTGTTGTGCCGGGGCCCTCGTGGGGGACCAGTTCGACGGTGCCGTGGTGGCGTTGGACGACCGCGCGGCTCAGGGTCAGGCCCAGGCCGCTGCCGGGGATGGCGCGGTCGCGGGCTCTGCTCGTACGGTAGAGGCCGGTGAACATTTTGTCCCGTTCGTCGGGGGAGACGCCGATGCCGGTGTCGGCGACGGCCAGTTCCGCGCAGCGTCCCGTCACGCGGAGGGTGACCGTGATGCGGCCGCCGTCGGGGCTGTATTTGACCGCGTTGCCGAGCAGGTTGTCGACCACCTGGCGGAGTCGTTTGCGGTCGCCGGGGAGGATCAGCTCGGTGGGGAGGTCGGTGGCGATCGTCAGCGGCTCACCTGCAACAGCTTCCCGCGTACGGTCAACTGCTTCTTGCACCACCTCGGCCAGGTCCAAGGGGGTGAGGTGCACGTTGGCGTGGCCGGTGTCGAGCGCGGAGAGCTCGAGCAGCTCGGTGATGATGTGCCGCAGCTGGGTGGTGTTGCGGTCGATCACCTCGAGCATGGCCGGGCCGTCCTCGGCCAGCGTGCGGGCGTCCGCCTCGCGCAGCAGCTCCGTGTAGGCGCCGATCGAGGTCAGGGGCGTACGCAGCTCGTGGCCGATCAGGGCCAGATACTCGTTCTTCGTCCGGGTCAGTTGTCGCTGCAGGTCCTCGACGAGCCGGCGCTCGACGAACTGGCCGATGTGCGCGACTATCCCGGACATCAGCGCGACCAGTTCGTCGTCGGCGTTCTCGGCGCTGCCCGCGAAGACGGTGAGCACGCCGAACGCTTCCAGGCCGTGCCGCACCGGGATGGCCAGCGCGGCGTGCAGCTGGGACTCGGCGGCGGTCTCGGGGGAGATCAGGCTCTGCGGGCTGCCGACGTCGCGGATCCACAGCGGTTTCCCGGCCTGCCAGGCGCGGCCGGCGAGGCCCACACCGTACGGAAGCTCGGCCGGGACCTCGATCTCGGCCTCCCAGCCCGGGGCGCTCCACTGCGCCGCCGACCGGATCACCGCGGTCTCGGCGGCCTCCGACGCGGAGTCGTCCACCAGCCACAACTCGGCATGCGTCCAGCCCAGGGTGCGGACGATGGCCTCCAGCACGCGCGGGCCCGCCGCCTCGATGCCCGGCGCGTCGGCCAGCGCGGTGATGACGCTGAGCTCACAGGTGCGGAACCGTTCCGCGCGCTTGCGGCGGGTGACGTCCTGCACGGCCTGGACTGCTCCGAGCGTACGTCCATCGGGTCCGATGATCGGCTGGGCGTCAACGATGTAGTGGCGTGCGGGCCGGCCCCGGCCATGCACGATCAGTTCGTCCCCGCGCAGCTTCTCGCCCCGCAAAGCCCGCAGCAATGTGATGTCGTCATGCCCGAGCGGCTCGCCCTGCGCATCCGTGAGCCCCGCCACGGTCGCGTTCTCGCCGAGGTTCTGGGGCACCCGCGCATCGCCCCACAGCTTGTGCATCCGCCGGTTGACCAGCACGATCTTGCCGTCCGCGTCGCAGGCGGTGACCCCGTCGTGCAGGCTGTCGAGCACCGCGTCGAGAAAACGCCGCTGCCGGTCGACCTCGTAACGCGCCAGCTGCTCGGTGATGAGCAACGTCCCGACCTTGGCGGCCTCGTCGACGGCGGCCAGGTCCTCGGCGCTCCATCGGCGGGGGCCGGCCTCGAAGGCGCAGCACACGCCGAGGACGGTGCCCTGGTCGTCGAGGATCGGGCGGCCCAGGAACGCGCCGGGGCGGCGGCTCGCGCCCTTCGGCAGCATCACCGAGCCGCGCGGGTCGGCCGCGAGATCGTCGATGACCACTTCGCGGCCCAGCGTGACCACCAGGCCGGAGAGGCTGTTCGCGATGGGGATGTCGGCGATGACCTCGCGCGGGGTCTCCAGGCCGTACTCGCCGTACAGCCGCAGGCGGTCACCCTCCACAAAATGCACGAGGCCGCAGCGGGCCTGGACGGAGCGGGCGAGCAGGGCGGCGAGGTGATCTGCCGCGCCGCTGGTCAGAACGCCGCGATGCAACTTCGGGCTGTGCTCCGGCTTTTGCGCGCTGTGCTCCGGTTTTCGCGCGTCGGTGCCGCGTTCGTCGGCGGTGGTGCGTGCCTCGGCGCTTTCGCGGGACGAGATGCGCTCGAGGTCAAGATCGCTTCGTGGCATGCTCCGACCTCCGCATCCCAGCCTACGGGAACGAAAGCGATAAAACAGGCAAATCGCCTAGTCGTGCGGGGCCTCAGCGCGGGGTCTCAGTGCGGGGCTTCAGCGCCGTCGGTAGACAAGATCAAAGATCTCACGGCCGGCTTGTACGCCACGCTGCTCGAACTTCGTGACCGGCCGATGCTGCGGGCGGGGAGCGTACCCGTCGAAGGTGTTCTCCAGGCCGGGATCGGCGTCCAAGGTCTCCGCCATCGCCTCGGCGTAATGCGCCCAATCCGTCGCGCAATGCAGCGTGCCACCCGGCCGCAGCCGCTCCCGCAACAGCGCGACATAGGCGGGCTGAATGAGCCGCCGCTTGTGATGCCGCGCCTTCGGCCACGGATCAGGAAAGAAGGAATGAACGGCGTCGAGACTGCCCGGCGCGATCCGGCGCACCAACTCGATGGCGTCACCATGCGCCACCCGCACATTCGTCAGCCCCTGCTCCCCGACAAGGGCCAGCAGATTCCCGATCCCCGGCGTATGCACCTCAACCCCGAGATAATCCCGCCCAGGATCGGCCGCCGCCATCATCGCGGTCCCCTCACCCATCCCGAAACCAATCTCGAGTACGCCCGGAGCCCGCCTCCCGAACAGTTCCGTCAGATCGATCGGAGTCCGGTCCCCGTCCTCGATCGTGATCCCCAGCGTGGGCCACAACTCGGCAAACGCATCAGCATGCCGATTCCCCATCCGCCCCCGCCGGGGATGAAAGGTCCGGATATGCCGTTCAGCAGTCGTCTCACTCATCAGAGCGCCAACGATAGTGCCTACCCCTCGGGCCGCCCGAGCGCCTACTTCCCGTGCTGTTACTTCCCGGGCTGCACGCTCGGCTGCGACCCCCGGTGGAACGCGACCCGGCCGCCCCCGTCGAGGTCCACGATCATCACCCAGGACCCACCCTTGAAACTCCCGGTGACAACACCCCGCGACTCATCCAGATACGCGAACTCCCGGTCCTGCGCCACCCCGACATCCCGCCGAACCCCGCTCACGGTGTCGTACTCGACCACATGCAACGCCCGTTTCCCCCTCTCATACGCGGTCCAAGCCAGCCGCCCCCCATCACCACGCCAACTGGGCACCACAGCAAACCCAGCATTCTCCAACCCCCCACCGCCGTACGCCGCGACGGTCCTCTCCCCGCCGGAGGCAACATCCCCGACGCTGAGGCAGGAGTCGTACACCGATTCGCAGTCCCCGCCCCGAAAAGCGACCTTGCTCCCGTCGGGCGACCAGGCAACAGCGTCATCAACCCGCAGCCGCTCCTTGACCGACCCCCCGGTCTTGGCGGCTACCACAGGCTCCGGCGGCAATTGCTCACCCCGGCAGTAACTGGGAAACAACACCTCAGGAACCGCACCACGCTCGGTGGCCGAGATCGCATAGACCCCCGGCCCACCGGAACACGAAACCGACGAAAACGCGATCGACTCCCCATCAGGCGCCCAACTCGGCCCCGAAGCAGCCCGGCTGGTCACCCGGCGCTTACCCGTCCCATCAGCCTTCATGGTCCACAACTGAGACCCCTTCAGCGCAGCGATCAACTCCCCGTCAGGAGACCACCGCGGCCGTGACCACCCCCGCCCGCCGGCCACCCTGACCTCAGCCTTTCCCCTGCTGACGAACACGCTCCCGTCCCGCACGTAAGCAACCAACGTCTTGAGCGCCCGCGCACTATCAACCGCGGCGCTGTTCCCGACAGCCGAGACCCCGCTCCGGCCGGCAGGCATTTTGCCTCCTGCAGCCGCCGCGCCAGCTCCGGCCGCTCCCGCCCCACCAAATCCGGCCGCACCAACTCCAGCCCCGGCAACCCCCGCCACCAGAACCGCGACCAACCGACCAACCCGCATTCCCCACGCCCCCCGACGCCGTACCCACCTACATCGCAGACATCGTCGCAACCAGCCTGCACCTAAGAACTTCCGCGACCGAAACCAAAGCAAATCCCCACCTTTCAGCCACTCCCGCACCCCGCCCGGACGACACCGAACGGCTGACCGTGGGCGTCGGCTGCGGGTGAGCGGAGTTTCTGGCGTTGGGTTGGTGCTGCTCGGTCACCCGACCGGCGGCCACCGAACACACGCAGCGGCGTGGGCGGCGCGGCGCGCGGCGGGTGCGGTGCGCGGCGGGTGCGGCGCGCGGCGGGTGCGGTGCGCGGCGGGTGCGGTGCGCGGCGGGTGCGGTGCGCGGCGGGTGCGGTGCGCGGCAGGTGCGGTGCGCGGCGGGTGGGGCGAGGCGGCGTGGCGCGGGGCTCATGAGCAGGTGGGTGGCACAAGGCGGCGTGGCGCGAGGCTCGTGGGCAGGCGGTGGCGCGAGGGTGCGTGTCGCGGGGGCGCATAGTGCGAGGCCGCGGGGCGTGGTGGCAGCCGTTGCGTTGAAGCCAGGCGGTCGGCGCGACGCCATGGCGGTGACGCCGCGCCGAGTCATCCCTTCCTCGTGCCGACCCGATGCCCACCTCGCGGCCCTGGCCTGCGGTCCAGCTCGGCTCGACCCAGTCCAGCTCGGCTCGACCCAGTCCAGCTCGGCTCGACCCAGTCCAGCTCGGCTCGACCCAGGCCAGCTCGGCTCGACCCAGGCCAGCTCGGCCAGCTCGGCCAGCTCGGCCAGCCCGATAGCCCGGCCAGCCCGGCGGCCCGGCCAGCTCGGCCAGCTCGGCCAGCCCGATAGCCCGGCCAGCCCGGCGGCCCGGCCAGCCCGGCCAGCCCGATAGCCCGGCGGCCCGGCCAGCCCGGCGGCCCGGCCAATCCGACGGCCCAGTCAGCCCGACAGCCCGACGGCCCGACAGCTCGGCTCAGCCAAGCCCGGCAAAGGCCAGCCCAGCCGAGCCGAGCCCGGCCTCACCCACCCGCGGCGGGCCGGGGGACGGCGCGTCGCTGGCGGCTCGGGTGGGAGGGGGAAGGCTCCCGTGCCGGGCCGGGGAGGGTGGGTGAGGGGATCGGTCAGGCGGCGCCGGTGCCCCACATGCTGGTGAAGGCGGCTGCTTCGCCGGCCAGCCAGCGTTCGACGTCGGCGGTTTTTGTGGTGGGGGCGGGGCGGTGGATCTGGGCTCGGCGGATGTCGATGAGGACCGGCTCCGCGTTGGGGAGGATCTGGTCCATGTGGCGGGTCATGAGGTGGAGGGTGGCGGTGATGACTTCGGGGGTGGGGGGTTCTTCGTCGAAGTGGAGGCGGACGGCTTCGCGGCGGTTGTCGGCGTACCTGAGGCCGAAGTGGGGGTTGATCTTTACGGCCAAGGGGCCGACGGAGGCCAGGGCTTCGCGGGTTTGGGCGAGGCCGACGTCGGTGGGGTCGCCGAGGGAATGGAGGTAGGTCAGGGCGCCGGTGCTCACCGCTTCGTAGAGCGGCTTCCAGCGGGGCTTGACGAGGTCGGTCACGCCGTTGAGGTAGGTGCCGCCGGTGCGGAAGGCGATGTCCGCCTTGAGGGCCTTGACGAGCTGGCTGTGCGGGTTGAAGCCGGTGCGGCGTTCGCGCTGGCGGCGCAGGCCACCGACGAACGTCGCCTTGGCAGGCCCGGTGCGGGCGACATAGCGGGTGAAGCCCAACATCGTTGCGTACGGCGGAAGGGTGGACAAAACGGGCGTTGTCACGATGATCTCCCCGCAGGTCAGTAGCCCTTTTAGTACACACATTCTAATCGACGGGTACGACATTCCACAGAGGTGTGGTGATCAACTGGGTGTCGCGTTC
Organism: Winogradskya consettensis; assembly: GCF_018332715.1. Taxonomy (GTDB): domain Bacteria; phylum Actinomycetota; class Actinomycetes; order Mycobacteriales; family Micromonosporaceae; genus Actinoplanes; species Actinoplanes consettensis. Next base: position 106,937 of record NZ_BOQP01000049.1, read on the forward strand.
TCGCGAATGCTGCATGCCGTGGTGGGCGGCGGTCCGGGGCCGGAATCACCCTTCGAGATACTTGTCCCAGTCGGGGCCGGTCTCGTGGGAACCGGGTGCTGCGTTCTCGCCCGCGGTCCTCTCCCGGAGGTCGTCCACCCAACCGGCTGCCCACATCCGAAGCTCGTGCAACTCGTTCTCGGACAGGCCGTAGTCGAAGAACCGGGCATCGGCGCGCAGCTCGGCCGCGCCAAGACGGTCCATGAGGTCAGCCAGAGAGAATTCTGGTAGGTGCGCGGCGCCGAGGCGTTCCAGATCTCTGAGGGAATATCCGCCGCGGATGTGAGCGGCGTAGACGTCGATGAAGTCCCGGTGCATGGCCCGGTCGTGCAGCGCACCGACCTTCAAGCCAACGGCGTCATCGAGGGCAAGCACTGGACCGATGTCCAGCAGGACCGGGGGTCCGATGGCTTCTTTCAGCAGATCGACCTCACACATCTCGCCGCCGGTGGTGACCTCGAGCCGAGCCATCAGCGGAGACGATTCCACGACAGCGACGGTGAAGCCCTCGGCCCGGTACGCGTCAGCGAGCCGATCGGTGATGTCGCCGAGCGGTAATGGGGACGCGGTGGCCAGGTCCAAGTCGCGTGACGGGCGTTCGGTGAGCCGGTGTGCGCTGATGGCGTAGCCGCCGGCGAGGACCAGGCCAAGCTCATCACCCGTGTTGAAGGCGATCCGGGCCAACTGCTCGTGTAACCGGTCCACCTGGTCAGGCCGCGGCAAGCGCAGGAAGGCGCGACTCCCAGACGCTGATCAGATTTCGCGCCGTCAGACGCCGGATGCTGGGCCAGTCGGCTACAAGATGCTGGGTATGCACCCACCGGGCGAGGTCCTCGCGCCGACCTTCGCCGAGCAGCGTCGTGTACAGGGTCAGTCGTTCGTGCTGGTCACTTACATCGAACGAGGACCGGCCCGACCAGGACAACCGATTGGGCAACGCGACAACTCCGGCCGCCGGACCGGTGAACTCTTCCCAGGCCGGGATTCGGCCCGCCATCTGCCCGGTCCTGGCCAGCGTCTGGTTGATGCTCACCCGGGCATTATCCACCGTCCGGAGGCGGACCGGGAACCGTCGGCCGGGATGATGGGCTTCATGAAGGCCGAGGATGTCCACTTCCTGATCCTGTATCGGACTCCGGAGCGGTGGCGGACCACCGTCGCCGGGCCGGGTGGGATGGCCTGCGGCGGGTTGGCCGGCACCCCGCCTGATGCGCCGTTCGAGGAGGCCGAGCGGGAGTTCCGCGAGATCCTCGCCGAGGTGTGGGGCGTGGAGCGGGAGATCGCCTGGACCGAGACCAGGCCCGGCTGGTGGAACGCCGATTTGAAGGGGTGATTTATGGCTTTGATCCGATGTGACTTCTACTCCGAGGCGCTCGAGGTGAGCACCTCCATGACCGTGCTGCTCCCTGGGCAGGCCCGTAGCCAGATCGGCATCGAGGGCCACGCGGGCGACGCCGCGCCGCCGGTGCTCTATCTGCTGCACGGGCTGACCGATGACGACACCGCCTGGACCCGATACACCAGCATTGAGCGGTACGCCGCCGCCAAGGGGCTCGCCGTGGTCATGCCGCAGGTGCATCGCAGTTTCTACGCCGATGAGCGGCACGGCATGAAGTTCTGGACGTTCCTGTCGGAGGAGCTGCCCGCCGTGGTGAAGTCCTTCTTCAACGTGTCGACGGCGCGGGAGGACACGTTCGTGGCGGGGCTCTCGATGGGTGGCTACGGCGCTTTCAAGTGGGCGCTCCGGCAGCCCGAGCGGTTCGCGGCGGCGGCCAGCCTGTCGGGGGCGCTCGATACGGCGTACATGTATGAGCATGACAAGCGCGCGCACATCACCGTACTGATGGAACGGGTTTTCGGTGGCAGGCCGGGTGAGGGGGACGACTTGCTGGACCTGGTCAAGGCCGCGCCGAAAGACCTGCCGCAGCTGTTGCTGCGGTGCGGGACAGAGGATCACCTGCTGGTCCACAACGAGCGGTTCGTCGAGGCGGCGCGGAGCGGCGGAGTCGAGATCGACGCGGAGTTCGGGCCGGGTGAGCACGAGTGGGGCTACTGGGACACGCAGATCCAGCAGGTGCTCGACCGGTTACCGATCAAGCGTTAGAACTGCAGCGCCGAGGCCATCTTGGCTTGCTCCTCCAGGACGTCGTTCATGCGTGCCTGGACAGCGTCCATCTGCCCGATCGTGTCGCTGGTGGTAAGGATGCCGGCGGAGACCGTACGCGCGCTGTTCTGAATGCCGGTGATCTGTTCGGCGACGCGCTGGGTGGCCTCGGCGGTCTCCCGTGCCAGGTCCTTGACCTCGCCGGCGACGACCGCGAAGCCCCGGCCGACCTCACCCGCCCGGGCGGCCTCGATGGTGGCGTTCAGGGCGAGCAGGTTGGTCTGGTCGGCGATCGACGAGATGATTTTGATGACGTCGCCGATCGCGGTGGAGGCCTGGCCGAGGGCTTCGACCTCCTGGGTCATGTCGGAGGCGCGGGCGACGGCGTCCTGGGCGACCCGGGTCGCGTCGTCGCTGGCCGCGCGCAGGCGGGAGACGGTGTCGAGCAGGTCGCGGGAGTTGGCTGAGGAGATCTCGTTGCCGCGGACGATGTCGAGCCGCTGCGACACGAGCTGCTGGACGTTGCGCAGCGCGGAGGCGCGGGAGTCCGAGAGCTCGATGAAGTTGGTGGTGAAGAAGTCCATCGTGCCGATGATCTTGCCGTGGCTGAGGATCGGGAAACAGACGCCGGAACGTACGCCGGCCCGCTGCGCGGCGGGTGCGCGTACGCAGTCCGTGAGCTCGCCGATGTCGCGTACGAAGACCAGGTCCTTCGCCCGCCACGCGCGTCCGGAAAGTCCGACGCCCTCCGCGAACGTCGCGGCGAGGGTGACCTTGCGGAACTCGTCACCGGCGGAGCCCGACTCGACCTTGAACTTGAGGACGTTGTCGTCCTCGTCGATCTCCCAGAATGATCCGTACGCCCAGCCGAACGCCGTGCGGACCGACTCGAGGGCGATCCGCAGTGTCGATGCGGAGTCGACGGCCTCGCCCAGCGCGGTGACGACGCTCGTGACGGCGAGCCGGTCATCGGCGACCTGGCGCAGCTCGGCGGAGGCGAGGGCGGTGAACCGGGCCTGCTCGGCGATGCGGGCGATCGAGGCCCATTTCTCGCTGCGGGGGCCGTCGATGTAGAGCGGCTCGGCGGAGTAGTACTCGAGCACCGCGATGATCTTGTTGTCGCGCAGCACGGGGCTGATGATGGCGGCGTGCATGCCGTGTTTCGACGCGGCCTGGCAGCGCTGGCAGTCCTCGCACCGGGTCATGTCGTCGACGTAGACCGACTGCTTGGTGCGGACCGCGCGCCCGACCAGTCCCGCGTCGGCCGGCACCGGCTTGCCCTGGATGACGTTCTGCATCTCGCGGATCAGCGTGCCGGTCTCGTACGTCACCGTCATCTGGCCGTTGCCGGTGGGCAGCCAGACCGCGCCGTAGCTGAAGTTGTGCGAGCTGACCGTGCTGTCGACGGTGATCTGCCAGGCAGCCTGCTCGTCCTCGGCCGCGCCGAGATCCATGATCAGCTTCTCGAGGCTCTCGACGTCCCGCGGAATGGCACGCGTCTGGTCGACCTTGCTTGCGGCCGACCTCGACCGGAATGAGACCACCACGAACTCCTGTCACTCGAAACGCGTTCGCGTTCCCACATCATCGGACAGGAAGGACGTTGCGGACGGCGGAATGCCAGAACCCGGGCGCTACCCCTCAACCGGCGCGGCAAAAGACCGATCTGTTGCGTTGACACCGCAGCAGTGCCGAGGAATGGAGTGCAGGATGCCGCGCGCCGCCGCCCGAGCGACGACGACGACCTTCGCGGTCCTGCTCGTCGCCCTGATAACGCTGTTGACGGGTGCCCATCCGGGGTTCGCCGCGGCCGGGGACGAGCCCGAGGAGATCGCCGACACCCAGCCCCACGTCGGCGGTTACATCGCCAGCACCGAGCTGCAGGCCGCCACCCCCGGCACGGCGCAGGGCGTTCCCGCGAGCGTCGACCTGCGGCCGTACGCTCCCGCGGTCGGCGATCAGGGTTCCGTCGGCCAGTGCGTCGCATGGACGATCTCGCGCAACCTCATGGGTTACTACGCCGGCCGCAGCGGTGGCGTCGACACCCCGTACGCCCCGCTCTTCCTCTACATGCGCAACGTCACCGCCGGCGGCGCTCCGAACCGCGGCCTCAACCCGGACACGGTGCTCGCCAACGTGCAGGCGAACGGCGTCGACAGCCAGGACGACTACTTCCAGGGCACCAGCAACTACAAGGTGGCCCCGACGTCGTCGCAGATCTCGAACGCCACGAACTACCGCGTGACCGGCTGGACCCGGCTGTGGAGCGGCGCGAACCAGGGCGCCAACGCGCAGACCGCCGTCCAGCAGGCGCTGGCCGCCGGCACCCCGGTCGCCATCGGCTTCTCGGTGTTCCAGGACTTCATGGATCTCGGGGCGCACAGCCTCTACAGCACCACGAGCGGCACCAGCCTCGGCGGCCACATGGTCACCGCGTTCGGCTACGACGCGGACGGCGTCTACCTGCGCAACCAGTGGGGAACCGGCTGGGGCAACGACGGTGATGCCCACGTCTCGTGGAGCTTCATCGAGACGGTGGTCTCCGGCGCGTACACCATCTCCGGGGTCTCCACGCCCTCCAGCCCGATCGGCGTGACCCCGCAGGTCACCGCGCTCTCGACGAGCAAGGGCCCGGCCGGCACCTCCGTGACCATCACCGGTGGCGGTCTGGTCAAGGCGACCGCGGTCCGCTTCGGCGGCACCTCGGCGACGTTCTCCAGGAGCACCACGAACGGCGTCACGCGGCTGCTGGCCACGGCACCCGTACACGCCGGCGGTCCTGCCGATGTCACCGTCACGAACCCGACCGGTACCAGCGACTCGAGCGGGACGGGCGACGACTTCACGTTCACCCAGTCGCCGCCGACGCTGTCCGGGATCGCGCCCAGCACCACGAGTCAGGCGGGCGGCGCGACCATCACGCTGACCGGCGCCAACCTGAGCGGCGCGACGGTGAAGGTCGGCACGACGGTGGTCACGCCGGGCTCCGTGACCGACACCAGCATCACGTTCGTCGCCCCGGCGCGGACCACGGGCAACGTCCCGGTCACGGTCACCACGAGCGGCGGCACCAGCAGCGCCCGCTACCTCACGTTCGTCGCCGGCAGCGTCCCCACGATCACCACGCTGACGCCGAGTTCGGGGGCCAGCACGGCGACCACGATCGTCGTCGTCACCGGCACCAACCTCAGCAACATCCGATCGGTGAAGCTGGGTACGACCACGCTCAGCTACACCGTGGTCAGCTCCACCTCGCTGAAGATCTTCGTGAAGGCCCGGCCCTCCGGCGCGGCGTCCCTGGTCGTGACGACCGCCGCGGGCACGAGCAACGCGCTGCCCTGGACCGCGGTCACCCCGACGCGCCCGGCGATCAGCTCGCTCAGCCCCGCCACCGGCCTGACCACCACGTCGACCGTGGTCACCGTCAACGGCTCCGGCTTCACCGGCGCGACGCGACTCTCGCTCGGCGGCAGGGCGCTGTCCTTCACCCGGCTGTCCGCCACTCAGCTGCGCTTCACCGCCCCTGCGCGCCGCGCAGGCAAGGTCAACGTCGTCGTGGTCGGGCCGGGCGGCACCAGCGCCGGCAAATCCTTCACGTACGCCACCAGCGTCGCCCCCGTGATGAGCTCGCTCAGCCGCACGACGGGCAGCACGAAGGGCATGACCACCACGACGGTGACCGGGCGTTACCTGAGCAAGGTCACCGTCGTCACCTCGGCGGGCAAGCGCACCAGCTTCAAGCGCGTCAACGACACGAAGATGACGGTGACGCTGGTCCGCCACGCCGCCGGGGCCGTCACCATCCAGGCGACGTCGGCCGGCGGCAGGAGCAACGGACTCAGGTTCACCTACGTGAACTAGCGCTACTCACTGTCGCGGCTCTGCTCGGCGAGGAAGCGCTCCAGCTCGGCACCCAGCTCGTCCGCGCTCGGCAGGCTGCTGCCCGGCTCGGCGAGCAGGCTGGCGTCCCGGCCGCGCAGGAACGCGTCGTACTGAGCCTCCAGCGACGTGACCAGCCGACTGGCCTGCTCGTCATCGGCGACCTGCTTGTCGACCTCGTCGCGGACCTCGTCCGCCGCCTCGTGCAGGGCGGCGGTCGGCAGGACCAGCCCGGTGGTGTTGGCCACCGACTCGATCAGCAGCTCGGCCGCGGCGGGATACGTGGTCTGGGCGAGGTAGTGCGGGACGTGGGCGGCGTAGCCCATGGCGTCGTGACCGGCCTCGCCGAGCCGGAACTCGAGCAGGCTGCCGACGCTGGCCGGGACCTGGACCCGCTGCAGCCAGGACTCGTGCTCGCCGAGGAGACGCTTCTCGGTGGCGTGCGCGGTGACGCTGACCGGGCGGGTGTGCGGCACCGCCATCGGGATCGCGTTGAGCCCGACGGTGACGCTGACCCCGAAATGCTCGATCAGGGTTTGCACGGCCTTGATGAACCGTTCCCACTGCAGGTCGGGCTCCGGGCCGGCGAGCAGCAGAAAGCTCGTGCCGGTGAGGTCCTTGACCAGGTGGAGGGCGAGGCTGGGCTGCTCGTAGCTCTCCCAGTGGTCCTCGACGAAGATCATCGGGGGCCGCCGCGACCGGTAGTCGAGGAGCTGGTCGAGGTCGAAGGTCGCGACGACCTCGTTCTCGAAGTGCTCCAGCAGGTGTTCGCGGGACAGCTGGATGGCGCTGCCGGCGTCGACGAACCCGGTGAGAGCCTGGACGAGCACCACGCCGTCCAGGTCAGGCAGGTCGTCGGCCAACTCGTAGAGCCCGTGTGGGTCGAGCACGCTGCGGACCTCCTCATGACAATGCCCGTTGGACGCGGGCATTGTCTCTGCAACAACCGGCCGTCCGGGTTCATTCCGTAATGACGATGATCTTCCACTAAAGGTGCGACCCGCTCGGAACTGGGCGGACCGGTGAGGGTTCCGGTGAGTCACGGCCCTGCTGCACAAAGTTCTGTACGCCACCACGTTGCCGTGCACGTGCATCTGCAAGGCACAATGGTGATCAGGTCCACTCTTCGTCCCTCGGAGCGATCTGGTGAACGATTCCGCCGTACCCCCGTCACCGACCATGTCCGACGACGACACCGGCCCACCCGGGTCCCTCTGGACCAGGATGAAAGCCGATCCCCAGTACGCCCCCGAGCACCTCGCCCTCGAAGCGGTCCGCCGCCTCGGCCCCGAGGCCCAGCACTGGGCCGACCATGCCCGCCTGGAGCACCCGGACGTCACCCCCGACGCCCTGGCCCAGCAGGCCGCCCGCCGTTTCATCAACCACGCCCGCCTCTCCGGTGCCGTCTCCGGCGCCACCGGTCTGCCCGGCGCGGTCGTCGACGTCGGGGTCCTCGCCTGGACCCAGTCGCGGATGGTGCTGCACATCGCCGCGGCGTACGGCATCGACCCTGCCGATCCGGAGCGCGCCACCGACCTGCTCATCCTGCAGAAGGTGCACAAGCTCGCCACGACCGCGCGGCTCGCCCTCGGCGTCGCCGCGGGCCGGGAACGAGCCAGCAGGCTCTTCGCCGACACCGCGGCCCGCCCGCTCACCGGCATGATGGTCAAACTGAGCGTCAAACTCGCCCAGATGGCCGGCGTCCGCGCGGTCAAGCGGATGTTCGCCAAGGTGATCCCCGGCGCCGCGGTGATCCTCGGCACCTGGGTCAACTCGGCGGCAACCAAAGACCTCGCCACTCGCACCCGGCAGCTCTACAGCCCCGCCTAAAGAGTCCCCTCCGACGGTCGATGGGTCCCGGGTAACGGACGGGATCCACCTACCGCGGGGAGACAGGAATGACGCACCGCAAGCGCTGGCTGCTGCTCCTGGCACCCCTGCTGCTCACCGGCTGCGGCGTGCTGACCGGCTCGTCGGCCACCACGCCGGGCAGCGGCACGACCGGCAGCGCATCCGGGAGCACCAACCCCGGCCAGCCCTTCCTGGTCATCGCCCGGGGCAGCGCCACGCCGACCCCCACCCCGAGCAGCGGCGTCCCGCCCTACCCGATCCCCACGGCAACGGGCTTCCTCCCGATCACCGGTGGCGGCGCCCGGGTCACCCCGACCCCCACCTGCGGCCTGGACACCGTCAACTTCTCCCGGATCAACTCGCTCACCGTCGTGCCGGGCACCACCAGCGCGACCGCGACCTGGTACGACGTCGGCGGCTACAACCTCGTCGAATACCGCCTCACCGCGATCAGCCAGGACCTCGTCCACGGCCCCCAGCGCGACGTCGGCTGGAAGGTCGTCAAGCCCTCGACCGCCTGCGGCCCGATGACCGCCACCATCACCGGCCTCGACCGCACCACCAACTACGTCTTCTCCCTGGACGGCGTCGTGGTCCGCCGCAGCGGCGACGGCACCCACGCCGGCACGCTCTTCCGTTCCGGCGTGATCAGGACCAAGTGACCTCCGGCCGGTAACCCTGGGCGCGGGCCCTGCCGATATCGAGGACCATGCCGTCGGTCAACTGATCAACGGCATAGCGGCTCAGCGTCGGGGAGACCTGAGCGAGGCCCCGGACCACCCCGGCAGGAAGATGCCTCACGGGTACGCCCAGAGCCCGCCCGATCACGTCATCACGCCGGTAGGGCTCCGCGTCCGCGATGTTGTAGGCGCCTCCGGGCCAGGTCAACGCCGCCAGACAGGCCGCCGCGAGATTCTCCACCGCCGTCAGGCTCATCGCGACATCCGGCCCGGGCAACCAGGCCCGCCCCGCCCGCACCACCCTGCGCAGCCGCGGCAGCAGATGCCGATCACCGTCGCCGTAGACCGCCCGAGGCCGCAGAACCACAGCCCCTGCCGCCAGCGCCAGCCTCTCCCCGGCGGCTTTCGTCCTTCCGTACGCGCTGAGCTGCCCATCCCTCGGATGCCCCTCACCCACCGCGCCGGCGTAAGGCCCCGGCCGGTAGACACTCGCGCTGCTCACCCACACGACAGGAATCCCCGCAGCAGCCGCGAACAGCCGCTCGGTCCCGTCGACATTCACCGCCCGGTACGCGGCCTCGATCTCGCGCCCGGCCCGCGGATCACCCACAGCAGCCGCCAGATGCAACACGGCGTCGACCCCCTCGATCACCGGCTGCTCGCGGCTCGCATCCCAGGACACGTGCACGCCCACCGGCCCGGGACGCCGCCCCAGACAAACCACGTCGTGCCCACCGGCGTCCGCGAGCCGTGCCACCGCCGCACCACAGAACCCCGATGCCCCCGTCACCGCGACCCTCACGCCCTGCCCGCCCTGTGCGCCCTCAAGCCTTGCCCGCCCTCAAGCCCTGCCCGCCCTCGTGCCCTGGCTGTCCTCATGCTCTGCCCGCCCTCAAGCCTTGGCCGCCCTCAAGCCTTGGCCGCCCGCACGGGTGGGTCCGGCCTCGATGATCAACGATCGCCAGGCGGGCAGCGCGGCCTTGCGATCCGCCCGGGCCCGCACCACCCGCGGCTCGTGGACCGCCAGAGCCCGCAGGAAATCCCCGAGCTGGGTACGCGCGAGCCGCGCCCCCGGACAGGCGTGCGTCCCGACCCCGAAAGCCAGCTGGGCGATCTGCGCGGAAGCGGGCCGAGCCGGGTCGGGATCGCGACAGTGTGCGTCGAGCGCATGCCGGGCGACCAGCAACATCCGATCCCCGGCCCGCACCGGGCAGCCCCCGGGCAGCTCACCGTCCGCCGCCGCGACCCGGGGCAGCAGCGGGGTGGGCGCGGTGACCCGGAGCAGTTCGTCGGCGAGGGCGGGGCTGTCGGCGTACCCCCAGAGGTTTGCATCCGCGGCCCAGGCAGCGGCTCGCGGCAGCGCGGCAACCGTCGTCGTGATCGCGGCCACCGCGAGCATCACCGCAAGCCCGGCCCCCGCCCCGCCCTCGCGCGCAACCAGCGTCGACAACCGGGCAGCAGCTTCTTCAGCCCGGCGGCCGGTGCCAGGTGCTCGGGGGCCGGGAAGGTGGGCCCGGGCGGCAGCGGCGGCGGCCTCCTGGGTGGCGGCGGCGAGTCGCAGCGGGTCGATGTCGAGTTCGAGCAGGGCGGTGGCGGTGGCTCCGGCGACCTCCGCGGCGATCGGAACGAGGTCCAACGGGTGGCCGTGGGCCAGCGGACGTAGGCGTTGCTCGAACAGCTCGGTCCAGATCGGACGCAGGCGGGCGACTCCCGCGGCCCCGAGCAGCTCCGCGGTGTCGCGGCGGGACCGGCGGTGGGTGTCGCCCTGCTGGTCGAAGAGCAGGTCGCCGCCGGTGAGCCGGCCCGCCGCGCCGCCGGTAGTGCCCGGTGCGGTCCGGTCCAGCGGGATCCGGGTCAGCGCGGCGACAAAAGCCTCCCGGTCATGGACGAGCACGGTGCCGCCCAGCCGCAGCGCGCGTCGTCGGCGGGTGGCCGCGAGCAGGGCGAACAGCACCGGATGGCTGCCCAGGTAGACCCGGCGGTCGCGGGTGCGGGCCGGTGAGTACGCCCTCATCGGACGTGGACCTGGTGCGGGGCGGGGCGGTAGCGGCGGTCCCAGCTCCAGAGCAGGGTCCGGCGGGGGCCCCAGGCGCGCAGGCGGCGCAGGCTGGTCTCGACGACGAGGTTCTCCGCGCGGACGATCCGGGAACTGTGCCGGCGGGCGCGGTTGAGCAGGGTGACGTCCTCCGAGCCGGCGCGCAGTTCCTCGCGGGGCGTGCCGCCGCAGCGGTGGTAGAGCTCGGCGGTGATGGCGAGGTTGTGACCGTGGATCAGCACGTACGGCGTGCGCGCGGCCGGGTCGCGGTGCAGCCATCGGCCCGCGTGCGCGGCGGCGCGCACGACGGCCGGGTAGAGGTGCCGTTGGGCCCAGGTGGGATTTTCGTCGCTGCGGGGGATGCTGCGGCCGCAGGCCAGGTCGACGTGGTCCAGCAGGGTGCGGCCGGTCGCGGCCCAGTTGCGGGCAGGGAGACAGTCCGCGTCGGTACGCAGAAGCTTCGTCGCGCCGTGCTCCAGTGCGTACCTGAATCCGGTGTCGGCGGCAGTTCCCGCACCCGGCGCGGGCTCGGTGAGCACAACGACCTCGCCGGTGAAGCCGGCCGCGATCCTGGCCGTGCCGTCCGACGAGGCGTTGTCCACGACGACCAGGGTGAAGTCGGTGTCGGTCTGGGCGGCGAGCGCGTCGAGCAGGCCCGGCAGCAACCGGGCCTCGTCGAACGCGGGCACGATGACGGCGAGCGGCCTCATGACCCCGCCGCCAGCCGGGCCGCTGCTGCCCGGTCGGGTTTGCGGGAGCGGCCGGCCAGCGGGATGTCCGCCAGCAGCACCGCGTCGGGGCGGGCCGATCCCATCCTGCGCAGCGGCTCGCGCAACGCTGCCCGGACCTGCGCGGGCACGGCTCCGGCCGCCGGTTGCACGATGGCGACCACGCGTTCGTCGCCGTCACCCGCGGGGACTCCGACGATGACGGCGAGTTCGACGCCAGGGACGTGCAGGGCCGGCTCGTACAGGCCGGGGTAGATGTTCTCGGCGCCGCGCAGGATCATGTCCTTGGCGCGGCCGCCGAGCACGAGCCGGCCCGCGTCGAGACGCCCGATGTCGCCGGTGGTGATCCATTCCGCGGGTGCCGAGCCCAGGTAGCGGTCCGCGGCGTTCGGGCCGGCGAGCTGCACCTGCCCGTCGTCGCCGATCCGCGCCCGGACGCCCGGCAGCAGATCGCCGACCAGGTCGCCGTCGCCGGTGAAGGCGGACTTCGCCGTGGCTTCCACGACTGCGGCGGGGAAGACCTCGGTCAGCGCGTAGACGCCCCACGCCCGGTCGGCGCCGGACGCCCGGACCCGTTCCAGCAGGGTGGCGCTGACCGGTGCGGATCCGCTGTAGACCCGGCCGGTGAAGCGGGCACCGGCGGCGAGGGCGGCCCGCAGCTGCGGCGGTGTCAGATAGGTCGCCTGCGGGTTGAGCGTGGAGAGCTGCCGGGCCAATGCGGCAGGGCGCCGGGCGGGCAGCGCGACGGGTGCCTCCCCGGCGAGCGAGGGCACGAGGACGAAGAACGTGCCACCGAGCACCGGGCGACCGGGGCCGGGGCGGACGAGGTCGTGGACCACGCGCATCCCGGCGGTGATGCTCGCCCTGGTGTGCACCACCGCGCGGGGACTGCTGGTGGTTCCCGACGTGAACACGATCACCGCGTCCCCGTCGCCGTCGTGTCCCGGTGGGCGCGGCCCGGCGGCGGGTGCGAGGACGGGCGCGCTGCCGGGCAGGCGGCGGCCGATCGTCCGGGTCGGGGCCAGCTCCGCGAAGTCGGGCAGGGCGAGGCGGGCGCGGCGGGCCAGGGGAGCGGCCCAGCCGGCGACGGCCTGCGCTGCCGAGTCGGCGAGGACCAGCCTCGGGTCGGCGAGCCGCAAGCGGGCCAGGAGAACGTCCGGGCCGGCGGTCGGGTCCAGCACGGCGACCCGCAGACCCAGGTGGTACGCCGCCAGCATCGTTGCCAGCGAGCGAGGTCCCGGGCGCACGGCGAAACCGACCGTGTCCCCGGCTGCCAGGCCTTCGGCGTGCAGGGCGGCGGCATACCCGGTCACCAGGTCGGCCAGGTCGCCGCGGGAAGCAGGCGGGCGCCGTCCCGCGATGATGGCCGGCCGATTGTCGCCCGTGCGCAGGCCGGCGATCAGCTCGCCGATCATCGGGGGTCCGCCGTCAGTGCGCCGCTGCCCCGGTCCAGGTACCACTTGGCGGTGCCGCGGATGCCGTACGCGGCGAGCCTGCGGGTTGAATTCTCCACGACCATCGTGCGGCTGTGCCGGATCGCCGAGGTGGTCCGGCGTACCCGGTTCAGGAAGGTGCGGTCGGTCGGGGAGGGGCGCCGGGGCATGCCGCCGCAGGCACGATAGAGCTCGGCGGTGATCGCCATGTTGTTGCCGGCGTGCATCCGGTAGGGCGCGTGGAACTCCCCGGACCGGTGGGCCGGGCGCAGCCGTCCGAAGAACGCGGCCAGGGCGACCAGTACCCGGAACATTGCCCGGCCGGCGAGGCCGTGCTCGTCGCGGCGGGCGGTGATGCGGCCGCAGACCAGGCCCGCGCCGGTGGTCAGCTCCGATCGGGCCGCGGCGAGCCAGCCGGGGCGGGGGAGACAGTCGGCATCCGTACGCGCAAGCAGCGTCGCCCCGCGCTCCATCGCGTACCGGAATCCGGTGTCAACCGCACAGCCGACGCCCTTCTCCCGCTCGATCACGACGTGCGTCGGGAAGAGCGCGGAGAAGCCACGGGCGATCTCCGCCGTGCCGTCGGTCGAGCCGTTGTCCACCACCAGCAGCTCGAAGCCGGTGTCGGTCTGCGCGGCGAGCGCGTCGAGGGTCTGCCGGATCCGGGCCGCCTCGTTGTAGGCCGGCACGATCACCCACAGCGCCGTCACGCGGACACCTCCCAGACCATGGTCATCAGGCTGACGCCACCGCCGAGCCCGACCATCAGCACCTTGTCGCCGCCGGTCAGCCGGGGGCGGACCCGGTCGAGCTGCACCCCGAGGGTGGCGCTGGCCACATTTCCCAGCTCCGGCACTGTGATCACCAGCTTCTCCTCCGGTACGCCGACGATCTCCACGAACCGCCGCAGATAAGGCACGGTCACCTGGTGTACGAGCACGGCCGCGTAGTCGTCCCAGCCCAGGCCGGTGCGGTGCGCGACCCGTTCCAGCAGTCCCGCGCCGATCTTCTCGAACACGCCGCTCAGCTTGGCGCCGTCGCCGGTGAAGTAGGTGTGCTCGTCGCCGCGCGGATGCCGGGAGCCGCCGCCGAAGATGCCGCCGACCGCCCAGTGCTCGGAGTGCGTCTCGCTGTCGACGTCCACGATCCCGCCCGTGGCGACCGGCTCGACCAGCACCGCGGCACCCGCGTCCCCGAACGTGTACCCGGCCAGCGCCGTCCGGGCCTGGGCCATCCCGTCGAGCCGGGGCCGCATCGCCCTCGTCGGCGTCTCCCCGGTGACGACCAGCGCCCGCCGCGCCCGCCCGGCCAGGATCATCGCCCGGGCCAGGTCGATGCCGTTCAGGAAGCTGTTGCAGGCGTTCGTGACGTCGAGGGCATGCGCTCGGCTGCCCAGCGCCGCCTGCACGACGTGCGCGGTGGCCGGCTCGACCATGTCGCGGGTGGCGGAGGCGAAGAGCAGCAGGTCGATGTCGAGCGGGTCGAGGTCGGCCTCGGCCAGCACGGTACGGGCGGAGGCGATCGCCAGGCCGGAGGCGTACTCGTCATCGGCGGCCACCCGGCGGCGCTCGATGCCGGTCGCCCGGGCCATCATCCCGGTGGGCAGCGGCAGCCGGCTCGCGGCCGCCACCCGGGCCTGGAGCTCGTCGGTGGTCACCTCCCGCGGGGGCAGGAAGCTCGCGGCGGCGGTGATGCCGACCCTGGGCACGGTCAGGTTCATGGCCGAAAGCTTGCTGGACCGCCGCGCCGATGGCTTGAGTAGGGCGACCTATTTTCGAGGGTGGGTTGCGCCACAGGCGGCGGTTCTCAGAGTTCTCTAAGCTCTGCGGCATGGAAAGCATCGTCGAGACGGTCGTGCTCGTAGCGATATCCGTGCTCGGCGCGGCCTTCGCCCGCAGACTCGGCTTCATCGCGCCCCTGGTCCTGCTGGTCGGCGGGCTCGCGCTGTCGTACGTTCCCGGTATCCCCGAGGTCCACCTCGAGCCCGAGCTGGTGCTGATCGGCATCCTGCCCCCGCTGCTCTACGTGGCAGCCCTGCAGACCAACCTGGTCGCGTTCCGGCGTGCGCTGCGCCCGATCCTGCTGCTCGCCGTCGGGCTGGTGCTGCTGAGCTCGTTCGTGATCGGGCTCGTCATGCACGCCCTGCTGCCGGACGTGCCGTTCGCGGCCTGCGTGGCGCTCGGCGCGATCGTGGCCCCACCCGACGCGGTGTCGGCGACAGCGATCGCCCGGCGCATCGGCCTGCCCCGGCGGATGGTCACCATCCTGGAGGGCGAGAGCCTGCTCAACGACGCCACCGCACTGGTCACGGTCCGGATCGCGGTCAGTGCGCTGTCCGGCGTGGCGGTCGGGTTCTGGGAGATCACCGGGCAGGTCGCGCTCAAGGCCGGGGTCGGCGTGCTGCTCGGCCTCGTGCTCGCGGTCGGCGCCGCGTGGCTGCACAAACGGATCACCGACCCGCTGCTCGACGACGCGGTGTCGCTGCTCACGCCGTTCGTGGTCGTGATCATCGCCGAGGAGCTGCAGTCGTCCAGCGTCGTCGCGGTCGTGGTGGCCGGGCTCTACCTGGGCCACCGCATCCCCTACCTGCTCTCGGCCACGTCCCGGCTGCAGATGGACGCCGTCTGGAAGCTCGTCAACTTCCTGCTGGAGGGCGTCGTCTTCCTGCTGGTCGGCCTGCAGTTGCGCGAGCTGATCGAGAACATCGAGACCGACATGGCCACGACGGTCCGGGTCACCCTCATCGTCTTCGTGGTCCTGGTCGCCGTCCGGTTCGTCTGGATGTATCCGGCCACCTATCTGGCCCGGCTCATCCCGCACATCCGCGCCAACGAGGAGCGGCCACCGATCGCCGTGCCCACGGTCCTGGCCTGGGCCGGGATGCGCGGCGTGGTCACCCTCGCCGCCGCGCTGACCCTGCCGCCGAGCGCTGACGTGGTCGGCGGCGACTACCCGCGTGACCTGTTCGTCTTCGTCGCGTTCGCGATCATCGTGCTGACACTGCTGCTGCAGGGCATGACCCTGCCGGCGCTGTCCCGGCGGCTCGGTGTGAGCGAGGACACCAGCACCGAGGACGCTCTCGCCGAGGCCAACGTGCAGCACGCCGCCAGCCGCGCCGCCCGGGAACGACTCGAGGCCCACGCCGACGGCGCTCCCGGTTCGGTGGTCGACCGGCTGCGCGCGCTGACCGACAGCCGATCCAACGGAGCCTGGGAACGGCTGGGTAATCAGCAGATGGAGACCCCGTCGGCTGCATACGGCAGGCTCCGGCGGGAGATGATTACCGCCGAGCGGCACGTCTTCAAGATCGCCCGTAACGAGGGGCGCATCTCCGAAGAGGTGCTCAACCGCGCCCAGCGCGAGCTAGACCTGGAAGAGTCCCAGCTGACCCGGAGCGACGATTGACCTGCGTGCACCTCAAGGAAGCGACCGAACCAACCCCCCTGGCACCGTACGGCGGCGGCTGCCCCGAATGCGTCCACGCCGGCCACCAGGACTGGGTGCACCTGCGCCTCTGCCTGGACTGCGGCTACGTCGGCTGCTGTGACTCGTCACCGCGCCGGCACATGTCGGCGCACCACGACGAGACCGGCCACCCCGCGATGCGCTCGTACGAACCGAGCGAGAACTGGAAGTGGTGCTTCGTGGACGACCTGCTGGGCGCCTGACATGCGAACCCTCTTCGCCGGCGCGGGCGCGACAGGCGGCTACTTCGGTGGCCGCCTGGCCGAGCGCGGCAAGGACATCACCTTCCTGGTCCGCCCGGCCCGCGCCGCGGCCCTCGCCCGCCGCGGCCTGCGCATCCATTCCCCCACCGGCGAGACCACCATCCACCCCCGCACGGTCACCGCCCCCACCCTCGACGGCCCGTACGACCTGATCGTCCTCGCCGTGAAAAGCTTCGCCCTCCACCAGGCCCTCGCCGACCTCAAACCGGCAATCGGCCCCACAACGGTCGTAGTCCCGCTGCTCAACGGCATGCGCCACATCGACACCCTGCTCGAAGCACTCGGCCCCACACACGTGTACGGCGGCGTGTGCATGATCGCCGGCACCCTGAACGACGAGGGCGACGTCGTCCAGATGTCCGGCATGCACAAACTGACCTACGGCCCCCTCGCCGGCACCGACAACCGGCTCGCCGCGGTCACCGACGCCCTCTCGGGCGCAGACTTCGAATCCCGCTCCTCGGACGACATCGTCCAGGAGATGTGGGAAAAATGGGTCTTCCTCGCCAGCACAGGCATCGTCAACGTCCTGATGCGCGGCACCATCGGCGAGGTCGAGGCGGCTCCCGGCGGCGCCGCCCTAGCCAATGCCGTCGTGGACGAGGCCCTGGCCGTCGCCGAGGCAGCGGGCCACCGCTCCCGGTCGCCCCAGGAGGCCTTCCTACGCACATCGATCACGGCCAAGGGCTCCCCGACCACCACGTCGATGTACCGCGACCTGGTGTCCGGCGCTCCCGTCGAGGCAGACACCATCGTGGCCGACCTGGTCACCCGCGCGGACAACCTCGGCGTCCCGGTGCCCCTGCTCCACGCCGCGCGGGTCAACCTGGCGGTCTATCAGGCACGCCTGGGCTCCTGACGGGCGAGCCGGCAGATGGTCGTGCTGTTCGTCAGGCGATCATGCGGTCGGCGGTGAGCTTGCGGGACGTGCCTGCGAGCAGGGTGCGCAGCCGGGCCGCGGGTAGCGGGGCGCCCGGGTCGGGGGCGGGCAGCTGCGGGATGTTGCCGGAGCGCAGAGCTTCCGCGAGCTGTGCCCAAGCTGCCCTGATCGCGTCGGGATCGGTGCAGTAGGGCACGGTGTAGGGGTCGGTCTCGGGTTCGAAGCGCCAGCTTTCGGCCAGGGGACCGGCGTCGACGGTGTCGAACCCGAGCCGGCTGATCAGCTCGGCGGCGCTGGCCTTGGCCTCCGGGTCGTCGCCTGCGATGGGGAGCGCGGTGCGGTCGGCCGCGCCGGCCGGGCGCGCCAAGGCCGTGATGTGGTGGTCGCTGATGTTGTTGAAGGCCTTGACGAGCTTGGCGCCGGCCAGATGCCGTTGGACGAGTTCGCTGGTGGTGATCTCACCCGCGTCGAGGGCGGGGAGGTGGCCGTCGCGCGTCGCGTAGTAGTTGCTCGTGTCGAGCACCACCTTGCCGGCCAGTGCGGCGGCGGGGAGGTGCTTGTACGCGGCGAGCGGGATGCTCACCACCACCCAGTCGCCGGCTTGGGCGGCTGCCTCGGGGGTCGCGGCACGGGCCCGTGCGCCGAGTTGCGCCACTGTCGCGGTGAGGGTTTCCGGGCCGCGGGAGTTGGCCAGGACGACATCGATGTCCGCTGCGGTTGCCTGCCGGGCGAGTCTGGTGCCGATGGCGCCGGCGCCGATGATGCCGAGTGTTGCCATGAAGGGTCTCCTCATCTCGCGGACGGGTCGTCCGCCGGTGGCGCGGAAGCCGGGTCAGGATGGCGTGAGGGGCCACCGACCCGACCAAGCGGAGCACGTGCTCCGCTTGAAGCTAGCATTAAACGGAGCGTCTGCTCCTGTTGTGCGAGTCACAAACGGAGCAAGCGCTCCGGAAGGTCGTGCATGTCGTACGCTGGGCACCGTGACGCTCGCCGACCACCCCAGTCCCGCGCCCAGGCCCGGCCGTCGCGCCGACGCCGAGCGCAACCGGGCGGTGATCATCGAGGCTGCCGGTGAGGTCTTCGCCGAGTGCGGCGGCGGCGTGGACGTCCGGGAGATCGCCCGGCGCAGCGGTGTCGGCATGGGCACGCTCTACCGCCATTTCCCGACCAAGGACGAGTTGCTCGCCACCGTCCTGGAGCGGCAGTTCAACGCTTGGCTCACCGACGCCCACCAGCAGGCCATGGCCACCGAGGATCCCTGGCGGGCACTTGCCGGCTTCTTCGAGCAGACGCTCAGCACCCAGGCACGCAACCGCGCCGTCGTCGAGAGCTTCACCGCCACCGGTGGCCCCAGCGACTCCTGCATCCAGCGCTGCTACTCCATCATCGATGAGCTGCGCACCCGCTGCGTGGACGCCGGCATTCTGCGCCCCGGCGTCACCACCGAGGACCTGTTCCTGCTCAGCGGCTCCCTGAGTCAGGCCGTCCTGACCACCGCCGACAGCCGCCCGGGTCAGTGGCGCCGCCTGCTGCGCATCTCCCTCGACGGCCTCAGCAGCCGCAACACCGAATCCCTACCCGAGCACTGACACCCGGTCAACGACTGACCGCGTCTAGCCGCCTCACACCCTGCAAGGCGGGGCTCAGAGCCAGGTCTTGGCGACGGCCTCGGCGACGGTGGTGGCCTGGATGGCGCCGGCCTGGAGGGCCGGGGCGAGGCGGGACGGGTCGAGGATGTTCGGGCCGATGGCGGTGAGGGCGGGGCCGTCCGGGGCGATGAGGAGGCTGCGGGTGGCGTTGAGGGATTCGAGTTCGGTGGCTGGGGGTGTGCGGAACATGCCGCTGCTCGGGGTGATCACGATGACGGAGTCGGCGCCGGTGGCGAGGTCGGTGTTGGTGACCGAGCGGACGCCGCCGTCCATGAACCAGTTGTCGCCGATGTGGACCGGGGGGAAGACGCCGGGCAGGGCGCAGCTTGCGGCGACGGCGGCGGGCAGCGGCACGCCCGAGGTTGCGTCCCAGGCGGTGAGTTCGCCGGTGGCGGTGTCGACCCCGGTGACGATCAGGCGGGGCTCGACCGGCCAGGTGTGTACCGGGAGGTGGGCGGCGAACTGGGCCACGTGGGCGGCGTCGTCGCCCAGGGGTGCTTCGCGGGCTAGGGCGCCGAGGTGGGCGCGGCCCTGGGCGGCGGTGAGGTTGCCGGAGGTCAGGGCGGCGAAGGCTCGGCCCATGAAGCCCGGGTCGACGCGGGGGGAGAGCTCGATGCGGATGCCTGAGGCCGTGATGATGGCCTCGTCCAGGTCGATGCCGGTGGCGATCAGCGCTCCGACGTAGGCGCCGGCGGAGGTGCCGACGATGACGTCCGCGGTGGAGAGGTCGGTGCCGAGGTGGCGCAGGCCTGCGAGGAGGCCTAGCTCCCAGGCGATGCCGGTGATGCCACCGCCGCCGAGGACCAGTGCCTTCACGCGGAGAGCGACAGGTCGTCGCCGGGGATGACGGTCAGGCGGGACCCGGTGAGGCTGCCGTCGGCGAGGGCCTGCTCGGCTTCGCGGGCGATGTGCTCGGCGGTGCGGGCCGCGGAGGCGTACACGGCGAGGGTCTTGGCGGCGGCGGTTGTCCAGGCGAAGTCCTCGCGGACCCGGCGGCGGGCGCTGCGGGACAGGGCGCGGGCGTAGTCGCGGTCGGCGAGCACGGAGGACACCGCTGCGGCGAGTGACTGCGGGTCGCTCGGGGTGAAGGTGACGCCGGTGGCGCCGTTCTCGATGACCTCGGCCAGGCCGCCCGTGGTCGCGACCGCGACCGGGGCACCGGCGGCGGCGGCTTTCAGGGCCATCATGCCGGAGGGCTCGTAGGTGCTGGGGATCACGTGGCAGTCGGACGCGCCCATCAGCCCGGCGAGGTCGTGACCGTCGAGCTGGCCGGTGAAGGTCACCTCGGGGCCGGCCAGGGACTCCAGCTCCGGGCGGAGCGGGCCGTCGCCGGCGATCACGAGGCGCAGGCCGGGGAACTCGCGGGTGAGCCCGGGGAGCGCGGCGAGCAGATCCTGTGCACCTTTCTCGGCGACCAGGCGACCGGCGAACGTGATCAGGGGGCCGGTGCCGGCGTGGTCGCGCCGGGCGGTGGCGATCTCGCGGGGACGGGCGTACCAGCGGAGCATGTCCACGCCGTCGCGGATCACGTCGACCTTCGCCGCGGGGACGTCGAACAGGCTGGTGACCTCGCGGCGCATGGAGTCGGAGCACGCGATGATGCGGTCGGCCTCGGTCGCCAGCCAGCGCTCGATGTCGTCGATCGTGTGGTGGTACTCCTCGGGGAGCTGACCCTCGTAACGACCGGACTCAGTGGAGTGCAGCGTGGCGACCAGCGGCACGTCGAGGTGCTCGCGCAGGGTCATCGCGGCGTGGGCCACGAGCCAGTCGTGGGCGTGCACCACGTCGTAACCACCCGTGCGGGCGGCGCGCAGGGCCGACCGGGTCAGGGAGTGGTTGAACGCGGTGATCCAGCCCACCAGGTCGGCATGCTCCGGCGCGTCGTGCGGTGCGCGGACAATGTGTACGCCGTCGGCGTACTCCTCCCGGGGGGTGCCTTCGGTGTGCCGGGTGACGACGGTTACCTCATGGCCGGCCGCGACGAGCGCGGTCGCCAGGGCGTACACATGACGGCCCGGGCCGCTGTCGAGCAGCGGCGGGTATCCCCAGCTCAGCATCAGGATGCGACGCATGCCACCTCGGGCGAGGGAGCGGGGGTTCAGGGGCACACCACCCTGTTTACTCAATATGGTTACCGCCAAACCTTCGCCCGATGTGATGACGGCCACAATCTATCTGTCCAGGTTGCGATAACTATCCGCTGGTAACCGGACCGTCGCGGAGACGTTATCAGCCCCATCGGTGAGAATGACCGCTGACGCGGCCGCACAGGATTAACCCGGAGCGCGGCGGGGCACGAGTGGCCCGCCCGCGGCCCCGAGATTTCCTCGCGACCGCGAGCAGAGACGGTCGAGGGTGGGAGCAACAGATGCAGGTGTGGCCGGGTCACCGGTATCCACTGGGCGCGACATACGACGGTACGGGCACCAACTTCGCGATCTTCTCGGAGATCGCCGAAGCCGTGGAGCTGTGCCTGTTCGACGCGTCCGGCAACGAGCGCAAGGTCCAGCTGCACGAGCAGGACGCGTTCGTCTGGCACGCATACCTGCCCGGGGTGGAGCCCGGTCAGCGGTACGGCTACCGCGTCTACGGGCCCTACGACCCGTCGCGGGGGTTGCGGTGCAACCCGCACAAACTCCTGCTCGACCCGTACGCGCGGGCGGTCGACTCGGACATCGACTGGCACCCGTCGCTGTACGCGTACGACTTCGACAACCCCGACGAGATGTCCGACCTGGACTCGGCGCAGCACATGGCGAAGGGCGTGGTGGTCAACCCGTACTTCGACTGGGGCAACGACCGCCGCCCGGACATCCCGTACCACCACTCGGTGATCTACGAGACGCATGTCAAGGGTCTGACCGAGCGTCACCCCGAGGTGCCCCGGGACATGCGCGGGACGTACGCCGCGATCGGTCATCCCGCGGTGATCGACCACCTCGCGAAGCTGGGCGTGACCGCGGTCGAGCTGATGCCGGTGCACCAGTTCGTGCACGACAACCGCCTCGCCGACCTGGGCCTGCGCAACTACTGGGGCTACAACACGCTGGGCTTCTTCGCGCCGTACCACGGCTATTCCGCGATGGGCTCGCTCGGTCAGCAGACCCAGGAGTTCCGCGGCATGGTCAAGGCGCTGCACGCGGCCGGCATGGAGGTGATCCTCGACGTCGTCTACAACCACACGGCGGAGGGCAATCACCTGGGCCCGACGATGAGCCTCAAGGGCATCGACAACCGGACCTACTACCGGCTCGTGGATGACCAGCCCAACTTCTACATGGACTACACGGGTACGGGTAACAGCCTCAACGTGCGCAGCCCGCAGAGCCTCCAGCTGATCATGGATTCGCTGCGCTACTGGGTCACCGAGATGCACGTCGACGGTTTCCGCTTCGACCTGGCGTCCACGCTGGCCCGCGAGTTCTACGACGTCGACCGGCTCTCCACGTTCTTCGAGGTCGTGCAGCAGGACCCGGTCGTCGGGCAGGTGAAGCTGATCGCCGAGCCGTGGGACGTCGGCCCGGGCGGCTACCAGGTCGGCAACTTCCCGCCCAACTGGACCGAGTGGAACGGCAAGTACCGCGACACGGTCCGCGACTTCTGGCGTGGCGAGCCCGCGACCCTCGCCGAGTTCGCGAGCCGGATCACCGGCTCCGCCGACCTCTACCAGGACGACGGCCGCAAACCGTTCCACTCGATCAACTTCGTCACCGCGCACGACGGGTTCACCCTCAACGACCTGGTCTCGTACAACGACAAGCACAACGAGGCCAACCACGAGGAGAACAGGGACGGCGAGAGCCACAACCGCTCCTGGAATTCCGGCACGGAGGGCCCGACCGACGACAAGGCGGTCCTGACGCTGCGAGCCCGTCAGAAGCGCAATTTCCTGGCCACGCTGATGCTGAGCCAGGGCGTGCCGATGATCTCGCACGGCGACGAGCTGGGCCGCACCCAGCAGGGCAACAACAACGCGTACTGCCAGGACGACGAGATCAGCTGGATCGACTGGGAGAACGCCGACGAGTCGCTGCTCGAGTTCACCCGCAAGCTGACCGCGTTCCGCCACCGGCACCAGGTGTTCCAGCGCCGGCGGTTCTTCACCGGCCTGCCGGTCACCGCGCGTGGCGGCGGCGACCCACTGCCCGACCTCGAATGGTTCACCCCGGACGGCCGGCAGATGGCCGGCGACGACTGGGGCAACGACTTCGGCCGGGCGGTGGCGCTGTTCGTGAACGGCGAGGGCATCCGCGAGCGCGGTCAGTACGGCCAGCGCCACGTGGACAGCTCGTTCCTGCTGTTCTTCAACGCCCACGACGCGCCCATCGAGTTCTCCACGCCGCCGTCGGAGTACGGCGAGAAGTGGGAGAAGGTCATCGAGACGGCCGAACCGTCGCCCGACCTTCCCAACGTCGTCGAGGCAGGCTCCTCGATCCTCGTGCCCGACCGCTCGCTCATCGTGTTGGACAGGACGGTTTAATGCCCCCCTCCGGTACCTATCGTGTTCAGGTCCGCCCTGATTTCCCCCTCAAGGCCACCGCGGAGCTCGCCGACTACCTCGCCGATCTGGGCGTCAGTCACCTCTACACAGCCCCGCTGCTCACCGCCGCGCCGGGCTCCGAGCACGGCTACGACGTCGTCGACCACACCCGGGTCAGCCCGGCGATCGGTGGCGAGGAGGGCCGGCTGGCCCTGCGGGCGGCACTGGACGCGGCGGGGCTGGGGCTGGTCGTCGACATCGTGCCCAACCACGCCGGGGTGGGCGTGCCGGCCGCGAACCCGACGTGGTGGGACGTCCTGAGGAACGGCGAGTCGTCGCAGTACGCGAAGTTCTACGACATCGACTGGTCCCGCGGCCGGCTCCTGCTGCCGGTGCTCGCCGACGAGCCGGATGCCCTCGACCAGCTCCGGGTCGAGGACGGTGAGCTGCACTACTACGACAAGCGTTACCCGATCGCCGACGGCACCGGCGAGGGCACCCCGCAGGAGGTCCACGACCGGCAGCACTACGAGCTGGTCAACTGGACCCGAGGCGACGCGGAGCTCAACTACCGCCGGTTCTTCGCCATCGTCGAGCTCGCCGGGTTGCGCGTCGAGGACCCCGAGGTCTTCGAGGCCACCCATCGCGAGATCCTCAGGTGGTACGCCGAGGGCGCGGTCCAGGGCATCCGCGTCGACCACCCGGACGGCCTGCGTGACCCGGGTGAGTATCTGACCCGGCTGCACGAGGCGGCGCCGGACGCGTGGCTCGTGGTGGAGAAGATCCTGGAGCCGGGCGAGGAGATGCCGGACTGGCCGGTCGCGGGGACCACCGGATACGACGCGCTCGCCGAGATCTGCGGGGTCTTCGTCGACTCCACCACCGAGGCGTTCTTCGACACCCTCGACCGCCACCTGACCGGCGCCGAGACCAGTTGGCAGGACCTCGTCCACGAGACGAAGTACACGCTGGCCACCACGGCGCTCGCCGCCGAACTGGCCCGGATGTGCCGGCTCGTGCCCGAGATCGAGGCGGCGCCGCGCGCCCTGGCCGAGCTCGCCGCCTGCTTCCCGGTCTACCGCTCCTACCTGCCGTACGGTGCCCGGCACCTCGCCAAAGCCCGTTCGGAGGCCGGGCGCCGGCGCCCGGGGCTGATCCCGGTGCTCGACCAGCTCACCGCTCGGCTGCGCAACCCGCAGGACGAGCTGGCGATCCGCTTCCAGCAGTACACGGGCGCGGTGATGGCCAAGGGCGTCGAGGACACCGCGTTCTACCGCTGGACCCGGTTCACCGCCCGCAACGAGGTCGGCAACGACCCGTCGGAGTTCGGCGTCACGCCCGACGAGTTCCACGACAAGGCCACCGAACGGCAGCGGCACTGGCCGCAGAGCATGACGTCGCTGTCGACGCACGACACCAAGCGCAGCGAGGACGTCCGGGCCCGGCTCGCCGTGCTCGCCGAGCTGCCCGGTGACTGGACCGAGGTCGTGCGCCGCTGGGTGCGGGTCAACCCGCTGCCCGATCCGGCCCTGGCCCACCTCGTATGGCAGGCCGCGGTGGGTGCGTGGCCGATCGAGAGAGAGCGACTTCAGGCGTACGCGCTGAAGTCCGCTCGTGAGGGTGGGGTCGGCACCACCTGGACCAGGCCGAACGAGCAGTTCGAGTCGGCGCTGCGCCGCATGGTCGACGCGATCTACGACGACCCGGCGCTCAACAGCGAGGTCGCGGAGTTCGCGGGCTCGATCACCCGGCCCGGCTGGTCCAATTCGCTGGGGCAGAAGCTGGTGCAGCTGACCTCGCCCGGCGTGCCCGACGTCTACCAGGGCACCGAGCTCTGGGACCTGTCGCTGGTCGACCCGGACAACCGGCGGCCGGTCGACTTCGCACTGCGCCGCGAGCTGCTGGCCCGGGTCGACGACGGGTGGCAGCCACCGGTCGACGAGAGCGGCGCGGCGAAGCTGCTGGTCACCAGCCGGATCCTGCGGCTGCGCCGGCAGCGTCCGGAGCTGTTCGCCTCGTACCGCCCGATCTTCGCCGAGGGACGGGTCGCCGAGCACGTCCTCGCGTACGACCGCGGTGGAGTGGTTGCTGTTGCCACCCGGCTGCCGGTCGGATTGTCACGGCACGGCGGCTGGCACGACACCACGCTGTCACTCGACGGCAACACGTGGACGGAAGTCTTCACGAACACCAGCTACGGCGGCAGTCAGCTGGCCGTGGCCGATCTCTTGCACACGTACCCGGTGGCCCTGCTGGTGAAGGGGTAAAGAAGATGACCTTCTTCGAGGTTTGGGTTCCCGAGAAGACCGTCGCCCTACGCATCGACGGGGATGATCGCGTGATGGAGCGCGGCGACGACGGCTGGTGGCGCCTCGACGTGCCCGGGGCCGGGCCGGGCACCGACTATTCCTACGTGCTGCCAGAACACGACAGTCCGCTTCCCGACCCGCGTTCCAGGTGGCAGCCTGACGGGGTGCACGGCCCCAGCCGGGTGTACGACCATGCGGCTTTCACGTGGTCGGACGGCGCTTGGACCGGACGTCAGCTTCCGGGTTCCGTCCTCTACGAGCTGCACGTCGGCACCTTCACCCCGGAAGGTACGTTCGACGCGGCCATCGAACGCCTCGATCATCTCGTCGAGCTCGGTGTGGACCTCGTGGAGCTGCTCCCGGTCAACGCGTTCAACGGCGAGTACAACTGGGGCTACGACGGCGTGTGCTGGTTCGCGCCGCACGAGTTCTACGGCGGCCCCGACGGCCTGAAGCGGTTCGTCGACGCGGCCCACAGCAAGGGCCTCGGCGTGGTGCTGGACGTGGTCTACAACCACTTCGGCCCGTCCGGCGCGTACGCCCCGATGTTCGCGCCCTACCTCAGTTTCGCCGGCGCCAACCCGTGGGGCGCCTCGGTCAACCTCGACGGCCCCGACTCCGACGAGGTCCGCCGCTACATCACCGACAGCGTGCTCGCCTGGCTGCGGGACTACCACGTGGACGGCCTGCGGCTCGACGCCGTGCACGCACTGGTCGATCACAACGCCGTGCACCTGCTCGAGCAGCTCGCGATCGAGGTGGAGAGCCTGTCGACGCACCTGGGCCGGCCGCTCTCGCTGATCGCCGAGTCCGACCTGAACGACCCGACGCTGATCACCCCGCGCGAGGCCGGCGGCACCGGCCTGCAGGCGCAGTGGGACGACGACGTGCACCACGCGCTGCACACGTTGCTCACCGGCGAGCGGCAGGGCTACTACGGCGACTTCGGCTCGCTCGACTGCCTGGAGACGGTGCTGACCGGCGCCTTCTTCCACGCGAACACGTGGTCCTCGTTCCGGCGGCGCCACCACGGCCGCCCCGTCGACCGCACGCGGGTGCCGGGTCACCGCTTTGTCGCGTACCTGCAGAATCATGATCAGATCGGTAACCGCGCGATCGGCGACCGGATCTCGGCGACCCTCTCCCCGGGCCTGCTGAAGGTCGGCGCGACCCTGCTGTTCACCGCGCCGTTCACGCCGATGCTGTTCATGGGCGAGGAATGGGCGGCGAGCAGCCCCTGGCAGTTCTTCACCAGCCACCCCGAGCCCGAGCTCGCCGAGGCGGTCCGCACGGGCCGGCGCCGCGAGTTCGGCTCGCACGGCTGGGCCGAGGCCGAGGTCCCGGACCCGCAGGACCCCGCAACGTTCGAGCGCTCCAAGCTCGACTGGTCCGAGCCCGGGAAGCCCGGCCACGCGGAGATCCTCGAACTGCACAAGCGGCTGATCGCCCTGCGCCGCGAGCACGCCGAGCTCTCCGACCCGAGACTGGACAAGATCGAGGTCTGGCACGGCGACCAGTACGTCGTGATGCGCCGCGGCCGCTGCATCGTGGCAGCGAACCTTGCCCCGGTGCCGCAGACGGTGAGCCTGCGCTCGGTCCCGACCAAGGTGCTCCTGGCCACCGAGCCGGGCGTCGTCCTGCAACGCGACCGTGTCGAGCTCCCGCCCGAGACAGCCGTGGTCCTCTACGCCCGCTAACTGAGGGTGGCGGTGCGCGTCACGGCCCCCGGATCGGGGTTCGCCGGGCGCGCACCACGCCACCGCTGGCCGAGGCGGTAGGCGAACGCGCGGGTGCCGTGGATGGTTCCGCTCGGGTGCAGGTCACGTGGGGCGTTGCGGATCGGGTCGAACGCCGGCGCCGCGTCGGTCGTCATGGGCGTGAGCTGTCCGAAGCGCACCCGGCCGATCGGGGCCCCGGCTCCGTCGCGCAGCAGCAGCCGGGCGTTGTCACTCTCCGCTGCGGCGATGACGGAATCGAACGTACGCCCCAGGGGTGTCGAGGTCGGATCGCCGCTCACGCTGAGATGGACCTTCTGGCCACTGCCTGTTCGGTACGCGGTGATCGTCCCGCAGGTCCCGCCGAAGTCCCGCCGTAGCACCGCCACGTGCCGCGACCACCGCCCCTGACCGGCACTGGAGTAGAGCTCGCCCGACCCTCATGGCTGGCGGGTACCCGAACTTGTCGCACCCATGCGCCACGATGGGCGGCATGGGGGAGTCGAGCGACCGGGCGGTGCTGACGGTGATCCGTGTCTATCGCAGGATCTCGCCGCGCCTGCCCACGCGGTGCCGGTTCACGCCGACGTGCAGTGCCTACGGGCTCGAGGCCGTCGGCCGGCACGGCAGCCGTAAGGGCCTGCGGCTGACGGCCGGACGGCTGATCCGGTGTCGGCCGGGTGTCCCGTTCGGGACGGCGGACCCGGTTCCGTGACATTTCTCCAGGAGGATGGTCGCTTCGACACGGGACGGGGGCGCGGTGCCGACCAGGGATGACGAGCAGGAGCCGATCCGGGTGCGCAAGGTGGTGCTGCGCCGCCCGCCACGGCAACGGGTGGCGTCCGGGCTGCCCGCTACCGCCCGGGTGCGGCGCGGCAGGCGGGCGCTGGAGGGGCTGCAGCGCTCCTTCACCCGGCGGGAGCTGACCGCCCGTGAGTTCGGTGCCTCGCTGGCGCCGTGGCGACTCGCGGCGATCGGGGTGGTGCTCGTCCTCGTGCTCGGGTTCTCGTGGGTGCGGCTCTTCCACGTGGGTGCACCGTCCGTCGAGGACCTGCGCCGCGCGGCCGGGGTGGACGAGTGGCTGACGCTTCCGATCGGCGTCAAGGACGACCAGCCCGGCGTGGCCTACCGGGACCCGGGAACGGGCGTGTGGAGCGGTTTCGACATCGACATCGCCTACATGATCGCCGAAGATCTCGGGTTCCGCCGCCAGGAGGTGCAGTTCTACGGCATCGAGAGCGAGGACCGGGCGCGGATGGAGGCGGTCGACCTGAAGAACGAGCCGGTGCCGGTGAAGATGGTGATCGCGAGTTACAGCATCACCAAGGAGCGCGAGGACATGCCCAACGTCATGTTCTCCGATTCGTACCTGCACACCGAGCAGTCGGTGATCACCCTGCACGGGCACCGCAAAGTGGCCAGCCTCGAGGAGTTCCGGGGCCAGAAGGTCTGCACCCTCTCCGCCTCCACCAGCGCCAGCCAGGCCGAGAAGGCCGGCGCCACGCTCGTCCGACGCAACCGGGTCTCCGAGTGTTTTGCCCTCCTCGACAACGGGACCGTCGACGCGATCACCACCGACGCCGCGATCCTCGGCGGCTTCAAGGCCCTCAACCAGGCGAAGTACGACCACTGGGATCTCGGGCTGGACGTGACCGAGGCGTGGGGCGTCAGCGTCGGCGCGAACGAGGCCCTGAAGGACCTGGTCAACATCACCCTCTACCGGTCGTACGCCGACCCCGGGGACTCGCGGTGGGAGGAGGCCTACGCCGACACGATCGCCGAGGAGGCCCCGTTGCAGCGCAACATCGGGACCGGCGCCGACACCAGCACGATCACCCCGCTGGCACTGACGGAGCAGCCGTTCACGCCGCGGCCGAAGGTGCGGGAGCTGCCGTGGGAGGACCCGACCCGATGACCCCCGAGATGATGCCCCCGCGGACGCTGATCGTCGACCGGCGCCCGCGGCTGCGGCGGGGCCAGCTGAACTGGCTGCTCACCGCGCTGCCGGCGTTCCCGCTGGTGCTGCTCGTGCTGCGGCTCTGGTATCTCAGCCGTCAGGATCTGCCCACGATGCTGCTGCTGGTGCAGTACATCAGCCCGCTCGGCATGATCAGCGCCCTGATCATCACGCTGATCTGGACCGTGCCGGCGGTGGTGCTCGTGCTGCGGACGCTCGGCGGCATTCTGCTCATCAGCTCGCCCGATCAGAACGAGGCCGCCCGGCGGTCCCTGCTCGCGCTCACGGCCCTGCGGATGCCCGACTGGGTGGTCGTGCTGGCCGCGGGTCTCGCCGGCTTCACGTGGCAGATGCGGATGCTGCCGACCCTGCTGATGCTCATCGTCGCGATCCTCGGGCTGACCGCCGTGCAGCGCTATCCCGGCGAGCGCCGGATGCTGGTCGTGGCCACGCTCGTGGTGCCGGTCGTGCTCGGGCTGCTCGAGCTGCTCTGGGTGTGGCCCGGCATCCGCGGTGCGTTCCGGGCGGGAGAGACCGGCACGGCGCTGCTGCTGCTCGTGCCACCGCTGCTGGGGTGGCTGCTGACCGGTCCGGTCCCGCCGCGGGCGGCGCGGCTCGCGACCCACTGGCCCGCGGTCGCCGCGACCGTGGTGGCGCCGATCGTGGTGGGCGCGGTCTTCCTGCGTGCGCCGGTGCTGCCCAACAGCGCGGTCGAGGTTCAAGAGCAGGGCACACCGGCAAGGGTGGTACGCGGGCAGCTGATCACCGTCGACGACACGGCCACCACCGTGCTGCAACGCGGCGGCGACGTCGTCTTCATCGCGAACGGTCTCGTGCGGTCCAAGACCCTGTGCCCGGAACCCGTACGACCGCAGCACAGCCGGATCACCGTACGTGGCTGGGCGATCGACGAATCGGCGCTGGAGTGGGCCGCGCCGACCCGTCCCGTCACCGGCGAGGTGGACCCGCGGTGCCTCGGCCGGCCACTCCAAGACTGAATTTCCGCGATGAGTATCCTTTTTGCGCAGGTGACGGGGCTTTGTTGCGGCGCGCCGCAGACCGCGTGCAGACAGGGTGGAGCCGACCTGGCAGGCTGCACGCCATGACCTTGCACCTGCGGTGGGCGGCCGTCACCGATAGAGGCCACGTGCGCAGCAACAACCAGGACTGTCACTACGCCGGAGACCGGTTGCTGGTCGTCGCCGACGGGATGGGCGGCATGGCCGCCGGAGACGTCGCGAGCCGCACCGCCATCGAGGCCATGGCATCGCTCGACGTGCCGATCGACAACGAGCATCAGATGGATGCCCTGCACAAGGGGCTGGAGGTCGCCAACGGGCGGATCGCCGAGGTCGTCGCGGGCGACCAGGCCCTGCAGGGCATGGGCACCACGCTGACCGCCGTGATCTTCTCCGAGGATCGCGCCGCGCTCGCGCACGTCGGTGACAGCCGCGCCTACCTGTTGCGCGACGGCCGCCTCAACCAGCTCACCAAGGACGACACGTACGTCCAGATGCTCGTCGACCAGGGCCTGATCCGCCCCGAGGAGGCCGGCAGCCATCCCCGGCGCGCCGTCGTCACCCAGGCGTTGCAGGGCGAGCCGGTGAGCCCGTCGTACGTCATCGTGGAGCCCGAGGAGGGCGACCGCTGGCTGCTCTGCAGCGACGGGCTGACCGGTGTCGTCTCGGCGGAGCACATCGAGGCGGAGATGCTCGCCATCCCCGACCCGCGGGCCTGCGCCGAGCGGCTGATCGACCTCGCGCTGCAGGGCGGCGGCCCGGACAACATCACGGTGATCGTCGCCGATCTGACCCTGCGGGACTGAGCACGTCGTGAGCCCTCCGGCACGGGGTGCTTACGGCGGCGCGGGCTGCGGTACCTTACTGCGCATCCTGAACTGCGAAACCGTGCGTGGGTGGTGATGACTACGGGACGGCTGTCCGGACGAGCTCCCGTGACGCTGACGCTTGCCGTCATCGTTGCGGCCCTCGTGACGGCCGCCGGGGTCCTCGTCGTCCCGGCCGGTGCGGGTCAGCGGCTCTACGACGACGCCGCGCAGTTCGCCGCGGGCGTGCTCGCGGCGTTCGCCTGTTTCGCGGCGGCCCGCGATCACACCGGGCTGCGGGCGCGCTGGCGGCTCGTGCTCGGCGTCGGTCTCGCCGGGTGGGCGGTGTGCCGGCTGTGGTGGATCGTGCGCGACGTCCTCGAGCCGCAGCGGGCCGCGGTGGCCGGGGTCGCGGACATCGGCTTCGTCGTGCTGCCGGTGTGCGTGTTCCTGAGCCTGCTGGCGATGTCGGCGTGGCTGCCGCGGGCGGCGCGCGCGTCGCTGCCCCGCGACAACGTCGTGCTGGTCATCGACAGCTTCCTGATCACCGGGTCGCTGGTGGCGCTGGCCTGGTCCGCGTTGCCCGCCCGGATCTTCGACGAGCTGGTGCGCGATCCGTGGGCGGCCGGCGTCGCCGCGGCGTACCCGGTCGCGGATCTGCTGCTCGTCGTCATGGCAGTCCTGCTGCTGCTCATGCGCCCGATGTGGGGACCGGCCCGCGGCACGCTGTGGCTGGTGGTCGCCGGGGTCCTCGCCTTCGGGTGCTCCGACGCGGTCCGGCTGCTCCACCTCGGCGGCGGGGTGCTGGGCCCGGTCGGGGCGGCCGGATATCTGCTCGGCCCGGCTCTGCTCGCGATCGCGGCGACGACCAACCCCGCGCCGGCGGCGCTGCCCGTGGTCAGGGCACCCGAATCCGACTGGCTGCACCTGATCCTGCCGTACGTGCCGGTGATCGCGACCGGCGTCGTGATCGGGGTGCGGACGGGGGCGGGTGGGCAGCTCACGTCGTACGAGGCGTATCTGGGTTGGCTCGGTCTGGGTCTCGTGGTGGCGCGGCAGATGTTCACCATCGTCGACAACACGATGCTGCTCGCCCGGGTCTCCGAGGGCCAGGCGCGGCTGCACCATCAGGCCTACCACGATCCGCTGACCGGCCTGGCCAACCGGGCGCTGTTCCGCGAGCGGATGGTGCTGGCGCTCGACGCCTACCGCCGGCGCGGGGTGCGGGTGGCGCTGGTCTTCGCCGACCTCGACGACTTCAAGCTGATCAACGACAGCTTCGGCCACGCGATGGGCGACCGGCTGCTGCGCGCGATCGGCGACCGGCTCGTCGGCTGCGTCGGCGGCGACGACCTGGTGGCCCGGCTCGGCGGTGACGAGTTCGCGGTGCTGCTGGAGAAGCGGGTCGACGACGCCGACCCGATCGCGCACGCCATCCTCGCCGCGCTGCGCGAGCCGTTCGTGATCGACGGGCACACCGTCGCCATCAGCGCCAGCCTCGGCCTGGTCCTGCCCGACCCGGGCGACACCGAGATCTCCGCCGACATCCTGCTGCGCCGCGCGGACGCCGCCATGTACGCCAGCAAGCGCCGCGGCAAGAACGGCCTGGTCCGCTATTCGGGCACCGGCGACGGCGGGCTCAACGCCGACCTGCCGCACCTGCTCATGCGCGCACTCGCCGAGACACCGACCGACTACGGCTTCGCGGTCCACTACCAGCCGATCGTGAGCTTCGCCGACGGTGGCGTCGTCGCGGTCGAGGCGCTGGCCCGCTGGACCGACCCGGTGGCCGGCCCGGTCGACCCGGACGTCTTCGTCACGGTCGCCGAACGCACCGGCCTGGTCGCGGCGATCGACGACTTCGTGCTGGACCGCGCCTGCGCCGACGCGACGGCCCTGGCCGAGACCTACGGTCGCCCGATCGACGTCCACGTGAACGTCTCGGCCGCCCGGCTCGGCCAGCAGGGCCTGGCCGAGGGAATCTTCGACGCCCTGGCCCGGCACGGCGTCCCCGCCTCCCGCCTCGTCGTGGAGATCACCGAGACCCGCCGCATCCCCGATTTGCCCCGCGCGGTCGAGGTCGCCGAAACCCTGCGCCGACAGGGCATCCGGATCGCGCTGGACGACTTCGGCAGCGGCTTCAACGCCCTCGCCCAACTGCACTCGCTACCGGTCGACATCGCAAAACTCGACTCCTCACTGACCGATGTGGACGTCGCCCCGGAGCGGGCTGCCGCGTTGTGCCGCTCGGTCGTGCGAATCTGCGGGGACCTCGACATCGTCGTCGTCGCTGAGGGCATCGAGACGCCGGCGCGGGCCCAGGCCCTCGCTGCACTGGGCTGCGACCTCGGCCAGGGCTACCTGTTCGGCCAACCGGTCCCGGTCCACCGCCTCGCCGCCCTGATCCCCACCCAGCCCGGCCCCGCCACCGCCGCCCGCCTACCCACCTGAGCCGCCACCCCGCTCAGCGGCCGCCCACCTGAGCCGCCATCCCGCTCAGCCGCCATCCCGCTCAGCTGGCCACCCCGCTCAGCCGAGCTCGGTTCCGGCTGGCCCGGTTCCGGCTGGCCCGGTCCTGGCTGG
>NZ_BOQP01000050.1 GCF_018332715.1 Winogradskya consettensis
GCCCCGCTGGCGGGCGAACTCCACGAACGTGCCGGGACCTGCCATGACCGTGACGCCGCCGGCGAGGGCCAGATCACACTCCCCCGACCGCAACGCGTTCGCAGCCAGGTGCAGGGCGACCAGCGACGACGAGCACGCGGTGTCCACGGTCACCGCAGGGCCCTCGAGGCCGAACGTGTAGGAGATGCGCCCGGAGACGACGCTGGAGGTGTTGCCCGCGAGCAGGAATCCCTCGAATTCCTCCGGTGCCTGCCGGAGCCGGGACGCGTAGTCGTCGTACATCGCGCCGACGAACACCCCGGTGCGGCTGCCGCGGACGGTCGCCGGGTCGATCGCGGCGTTCTCGAACGTCTCCCACGTGGTCTCCAGCAACAGCCGCTGCTGGGGATCGGTGGCGGTCGCCTCGCGCGGGGACATGTCGAAGAACTCCCGGTCGAAGCGGCCGGCGTCGTGCAGGAATCCGCCCTCGCGGGTGTACGAGGTGCCGGTCCGCGCCGGGTCCGGGTCGTAGAGCGCGTCGAGGTCCCAGCCACGGTTGTCCGGGAACCCGCTGACGGCGTCCGTGCCGGTCGCCACGAGGCGCCACAGATCGTCGGGGGACGCGACGCCGCCCGGGTAGCGGCACGCCATTCCCACGATCACAATCGGGTCGTCGTCATGTGCGACGCCGGTGGCCGCGACGGTCTCGGCAGCGTCGCCCGGGCCGGCCAGGTGCTCCACGAGGTGCCGGGCCATGGCGCCAGGAGACGGGTGGTCGAACACGACGGTGGTGGACAGGGTGATCCCCGTGGCGGCGGTGAGCCGGTTGCGCAGCTCCACGGCGGCCAGCGAGTCGAAACCCGCGTCGCGGAAGGAGCGCTGGGCGTCCATCGCGCGGGCGTCGCTGTGGCCCAGCACTGCTGCGGCTACCTCGCGGACGCGCAGCAGCACCGCGTCGTACCAGCCGGTGCGGGGCAGCCTGCCGATCTGCGCGACCCAGGCCGGTACGGCGCCCCCACCGGCCGTGACTGCGGTGCGCCGGGGGCGGGTGGTGGCAAGGCCCCGCAGCATCCCGGCGGTCTGGTCGTCGCCGGTGATGAGCCGGGCCTGATCGAGTGCGACCGGTACGAGCAGAGCCGCGGTGTCGTCGAGCGCGGCGTCGAACATCGCGAGGCCCTGTTCAGGGGTCAGGGGCAGCACGCCGCTGCGGGCCCAGCGGGACAGATCCGCGGCGGAGAGCGTGGCGCCCATGCCGTGGGTGCTGTCCCACAGCCCCCAGGCCAGCGACGTGGCGGGCAGCCCTTCGGCGGACCGGCGGGACGCGAGCGCGTCGAGGTAGCTGTTGGCGGCGGCGTAGTTGGCCTGCCCCGGGGTGCCGAGCAGGCCGGAGATCGAGGAGAACAGGACGAACGCGGTGAGCGGCAGGTCGCGGGTCAGCTCGTGCAGGTGCCACGCGGCCTCGGTCTTGGGGCGCATCACGGTGCCGAGCTGGTCCTCGGTGAGCGACGTGACGACGGCGTCGCTGAGGACGCCGGCGGTGTGCACGACAGCCGTCAGCGGATGCTCGGCGGGGACAGTGGCCAGCAGGGACCCGAGAGCGTCACGGTCCGTGGCATCGCAGGCCGCGATCGTGACATCGGCGCCGAGCCCGGTGAGTTCGGCGGCGAGCGCCTCGGCACCGGGGGCGGCGGGACCACGGCGGCTGCTGAGCAGCAGGTGCCGGATCCCGTGCCGGGTCACCAGATGCCGGGCCAGCAGAGCGCCGAGGCCCGCGGTACCGCCGGTGATCAGAACGGTGCCGTTGCTGTCGAGGGTGACGGGGTTCCCGCCGTGGCGGCTGCGGGTCAGCCGGGGTGCGAAGAGCTTGCCGTCGCGGACCGCCAGTTGCTGTTCGCCGGTCGCGGCGGCGACGGCGAGCAGGCCGGTGCCGGCACCCGGTTCGAGATCCACGACCTGGATCCGGCCGGGGTGCTCGGAGGCGACCGTCCGCAGCAGTCCCCACAGTGGAGCCTGGGCCAGGCCGGGTACGGTATCGCCGGGATCGGCCGCGACCGCCCCGGTCGTGGCGACGAGAAGCCGGGACCCGTCGGGCCCGGCGGAAGCCAGCCATCGCTGCACCAGACGCAGGACCCGGGCGGTGAGCGCGAGAGCCTGCGCGGGATCATCACCGTTATCAGGTCCCTCGACGAGGAACCGGGGAAGGTGGTCGCCCTCCGCGGACGTCAGGTCGTCAGCGTCCGTCAGGTCCACCCACGGCAACGTGGCGGGCTCGGGGTGCGGCACCGGTTGCCAGGCGACCGCGTACACCGGCGGGCGGGTCTGCGCGGCGATCCGGTCGAGCGGGACGGGCCGCAACGACAGGCTGTCGACGGTAGCCACCGGCTCACCGGCCGGGTCGGCGAGTGTCACCGTGACCGTGTCGGCGCCGGCCGGGGTCAGGCGGGCGCGCATTGCGGTGGCGCCGACCGCGGACAACCGGGCCCCGGTGACGGAGAACGGGAGCCGGATCTCCCCGGGCTCGCTGCGCCCTGCGGCGTCGAGGACCAGGGCGTGCAGCACGGCGTCGAACAGCGCCGGGTGGATACCGAATCCTGGGGCCGTGGACAGCAGGGGCTCCGGCAGGCGTACCTCGGCGAGCAGATCGCCGTCGTGACGCCAGGCAGCGGTGAGTCCCTGGAACGCAGGCCCGTAGCGGTAGCCGAGGTCGGCCAGCCGGGGATACAGATCGGCGAGCGGGAGCGGCTCGGCCCCCGCCGGCGGCCATGGTCCGGTGAGGACGTCGTCGGGCACCGTAGCGGTCGCGGCGGTGAGCCTGCCTGATGCGTGCCGGGTCCACTCCTGCGCGACGTCCGGGGCCTTGCTGTCGTGCTCGGCCCGGGAGTGCACGGTGAACGCCCGCGCCCCGTCCGTTGCGGCGGCGCCGACGACGATCTGCAGCCGTCGCGGGCCGGTGGCGGCGAGTATCAGGGGCGCCTCCAGCGTGAGATCGGCGACCTGGGGCAGTCCGGCGCGGTCGCCGACGGTCATGGCCAGTTCGAGCATCGCGGTGGCCGGCAGCAGCACGGTGTCGCCGATGGCATGGTCGGCGAGCCACGGATGCGATCGCAGCGAGAGCCGGTTGCTGAACACCGTCTCGTCGCGATCGGCGATCTCGACGGACCCGGCGAGCAGCGGATGGGCGGCCGGGTCGAACCCGAGGCTACGGGGGTCCGCGGGGGGTTGCGCCGCGAGCCAGAGACGCTCGTGCTGGAACGCGTACGTGGGCAGGTCGACCGTGCGGGCACCGGGGAAGAACGCGGCGAGGTCGACCGGGGCGCCGCCCGCGAACGCCCGCGCCAGTGCGGTGGTGAACGCCCGGCGCTCGTCCTGACCGGCACGCAGCAGTGCGACGGCGGTCAGCTGGCCGGCGGGTGCCGATTCCTGCGCCATCGCAGCGAGGACGGCGTCCGGGCCGGCTTCCACGACGACGGTGACCTGCTCGGCGTGCAGGGTCGTGAGGACGTCGTGGAAGCGGACTGTGCCGCGCAGCTGGCGTACCCAGTAATCGGGGGTGGCGAGTTCCTCGGTTGTGGCGATCGTCCCGGTCACGGTGGAGACCAGCGGGATGACCGGTTCGTGGAATGTGACCCCGGCGGCGACCCTGCGGAATTCGTCCAGTACGGGATCCATGTGCGCGGAGTGGAACGCGTGGC
This sequence comes from Winogradskya consettensis, assembly GCF_018332715.1. Classification (GTDB taxonomy): domain Bacteria; phylum Actinomycetota; class Actinomycetes; order Mycobacteriales; family Micromonosporaceae; genus Actinoplanes; species Actinoplanes consettensis. Next base: position 3,672 of record NZ_BOQP01000050.1, read on the forward strand.
TCACCGGGAGCCGGCGTACCCCCCGTCCCCGCTGTTTCCATGCGTCCGCCACCCGTTCGACGGCCGGGGCATCGCCGGAGATGACCACCGCCGTGGGACCGTTGATCGCGGCGAGTGACACCTGGTCCTCGAGTCCGGCCAGGGCGGCGCGCATCTCGTCCTCGGTGGCCCGGACCGCGATCATCGCGCCGCCCCCGGGTGCTGTCTGCATGAGACGGCCCCGGGCGGCGACCAGTTCGGCGGCGTCCGGCAGCGACAGCACACCCGCCACGTGCGCGGCGGCCAGCTCACCGATCGAGTGCCCGGCGACGAGGTCGGCCCCGAGTCCGTGCCGTTCGGCCAGCCGGAAGAGGGCGACCTCCACGGCGAACAGGGCGGGCTGGGTGTAGCGGGTGTGGTCCAGCAGGGCAGCGTCGGGCGTACCCGGGGCGGCGAACAGTACGTCTCGCAGTGGCCGGTCGAGGTGGACGTCGAGTGCCGACACCGCCTCGTCGAACGCCGCGGCGAACGCCGGCACGGTGGCGGCGAGGTCCCGGCCCATCGCGAGGCGTTGCGACCCCTGGCCGGTGAACAGCACGGCGGTGCGCGTACCGGAGCGGACGCCGGTTGCGGTTGCTCCTTCGGCTACGGCGGTCAGGCCGGCCAGCAGTTCCGCGCGGTTCTCGCCGACGACGGCAGCCCGGTGATCGAACGCGGCCCGGTTGCGGGCGAGGGAGAGACCGACGTCGGCGGGGGCGAGGTCCGGCCGCTCCGCGAGCCAGGCGTGCAACCGCGTGGCCTGTGCCCGCAGGGCGGTCCCGCTGCGAGCGGCGATGATCCAGGGCACCGCTACTGCCTCGCGCTCGACTGCCTCGCGCTCGACGACGGCGGTGGGCTCGACGGATTCGACGATCAGGTGGGCGTTGGTGCCGCTGATGCCGAACGAGGAGATCGCGGCGCGCAACGGCCGGTCCCGGTGCGGCCAGGGCGTCGCCGCGGTGACCAGTGACACCGTCCCGGACGACCAGTCGACGTGCGGGGTGGGGGTGCCGGGATGCGGTGGGTTCGGTACCGCCCGGTGCCGCATGGCCTGCACCATCGTGATGATCCCGGCGACACCCGCGGCGGCCTGGGTGTGGCCGATGTTGGCCTTGACCGAGCCCAGCAGGAGAGGGTCGGCGTCGTCGCGGCCGGCGCCGTAGGTGGCGATGATCGCCTCGGCCTCGATCGGGTCGCCGAGCGGGGTGCCGGTGCCGTGCGCCTCGACGACGTCGATGTCGGTACCGGTCAGACCGGCGTTCGCGAGCGCCTGGCGGATCACCCGCTGCTGGGAAGGGCCGTGGGGTGCGGTGAGGCCGTTGGAGGCACCGTCCTGGTTGATCGCCGAACCGCGGACGACGGCGAGGACCTGGTGACCGAGGCGCTCGGCGTCGCTGAGCCGCTCGAGCACGAGCACGCCCACGCCTTCGGACCAGCCGGTGCCGTCGGCTCCGGCCGAGAACGGTTTGCACCGTCCGTCCGGTGCCAGCCCGCGCTGGCGGGAGAACTCGACGAACATGCCGGGTGCGGCCATGACGGTGACGCCGCCGGCGAGCGCCAGGGTGCTCTCCCCGGAGCGCAGCGACTGTGCCGCCAGGTGCACGGCGACCAGCGATGAGGAGCAGGCGGTGTCCACGGTGAGGGCGGGGCCGACCAGGCCGAGTTCGTACGCGACCCGGCCGGAGATCACGCTGGGCGCGCCCCCGGTCAGCACGTTGCCCTCGACATTGCCGGGGGCTTCGTGCATCCGCGGGCCGTAGTCCAGCGACGTCGCGCCGACGAAGACGCCGGTGCGGGTTCCGGCCAGGTCGTCGGGGCGCAGCCCGGCGCGTTCGACCGCCTCCCACGCGGTCTCCAGCAGCTGCCGTTGCTGCGGGTCCATGGCGAGGGCCTCGCGCGGCGAGATGCCGAAGAACGCGGCGTCGAACGCGGCGGCGTCGTGCAGGAAGCCGCCGTGGCGTACGTAGCTGCGCCCGGACCTGGCCGCGTCGGCGTCGACCAGGTCCTCCGGCCAGCCACGGTCCGCGGGGAATTCGCTGATGGCATCGCCGCCGGCCGCGACGAGGTCCCACAGGTCCTCGGGGGACCGGACGTCGCCGGGATAGCGGCACGCCATGGCGACGATCGCGATGGGTTCCGCGTCGGTGGCCACCTCGGCCACCGTGGTGCCGGTCGCGGCGGCGCCGGTACCGTCGAGCAGCTCCTCGAGGTGCTGTGCCAGCGCCCACGGCGTGGGGTGGTCGAACAGCAGGCTGCCGGGAAGCCGCAGGCCGGTCGCCACGGCCAGGCGGTCGCGCAGTTCGACGGACATCAGCGAGTCGAAGCCGAGGTCCCGGAACGGCAGGCGCAGCTCCACCCGCCGGTCGGCCGGGTACTCCAGAACCGCCGCAACGTGCTCGGTCACCAGGGATGTGCTCGGCGTACGGCGGGCGTCGGCCGGGCGTACGGCGGCCGGGCGGACAGGGCGGGCGGGGGTCGTGTCGTCGAACCAGTACCGCTCGCGTTGGAAGGCGTAGGTGGGCAGGTCCACGCGGCGTGCGGTGGTGCCGGCGTACACCTCGGCCCAGTCGACGGTGGCGCCGTTGACGAACAGGATGGCCAAAGCGGCCATGACGGCGGCGGGTTCGGACCGCTGGTCGCGCAGGGCCGCCACCACGGTCCGTTGCGGCTCGTCGGGGAGACAGCCACGGACCAGTCCGGACAGTACGCTGCCGGGGCCGGCCTCCACGAACATGGTGACACCGGCGGCGTCCAGGGTCGCGACCGCGTCGGCGAACCGTACGGGCAGGACTGCCTGCTCCGTCCAGTACCGCACCGAGGTCCACCGTTCGTCGGGCAGCGTGCCGCCGGTGACGGTCGAGACGATCGTGATGGCCGGAGCATGGAACTCGAGGCTCGCGACGACGCGGGCGAAGTCGTCGAGCATCGGCTCCATCATCGGCGAGTGGAACGCGTGCGAGACCGTCAACGGCCGGGCCTGCCATCCGTTCTCCGTGCAGGCGGCGGCGACCTCGTCGACGGCGTCGTGCTCGCCGGACACCACCACCGAGTGGGGGCCGTTGACGGCGGCGATCCCGGCCGGGCTGTCCAGCCGCTCCAGCAGCACGGTGACGTCCTGCTCGGTGGCTCGTACGGCCAGCATCGCTCCGCTCGGCAAGGCGTCCATGAGGGAGCCACGCGCCACGACCAGCCGTACGGCGTCGGCGAGGGAGAGGACCCCGGCGACGTGCGCGGCGGCGATCTCACCCACGGAATGACCGGCGAGAATGTCGGGACGGACGCCGAGGGAGGACAGCAGCCGGGCGGTGGCGACCTCGACGGCGAACAGCGCGATCTGCGTGTAGCGGGTGCGTTCCAGCAGGGCGGCATCGGGGGTTCCGGCAGCGGCGGTCAGCACCGTGCGCAGCGGGCGGTCCAGCAGGGGGTCGGCCAGCGCGCAGATCTCGTCCAGGGCTGCGGCGAAGACGGGGAACGCAGCGGCCAGCTCGCTTCCCATTCCGGGTCGCTGGGCGCCCTGCCCGGTGAACAGCAGTGCGGTCGTGCCTGCGGGACTGGCTGCGACGCCCGTGGTCACACCGGCGCCGTCACCGAGGTCGCGCACCTTGTCGAGGCCGGCCAGCAGCTGGGCACGGTCCCCGAGGATCACCGCCCGGTGCTCGTGCCAGGACCGGCCGGTGAGCGACCGGCCGACGTCGGCCGCCGACAGGGTGTCGTCGGCCCGGACGCGCTCCGCGAGCCGCGCGACCTGGGCACGCAGGGCGGTCTCGCTGCGCGCGGTCACCACCCACGGGACCGGCAACCCGGGGGCAGCGGGCCGTCCGGCCGATTCGGGGCCGGACGCGGGGGCCGGGCTCTCGGCGACCACCACGTGGCAGTTGGTGCCCCCCATCCCGAACGAGCTGACGCCGGCGAGCAGCGGACGGGAGGGGTCCGGCCAGGCGGTCACGGTCCGCTGCACCGTCAGGTTGAGCTCCTCGAGCGGGATCCGGGGGTTGACCCGCTCGAAGTTGATGCTCGGCGGGATCTCCCGGTGGCCGATGGCGAGCAGGGTCTTGATCAGCCCGACCAGCCCGGCGGCACCTTCGAGATGACCGACGTTGGTCTTGACCGAGCCGACGGGAAGCGGGTCGCCCGGCGCGCGGGCGGCGCCGAGGACGGCGCCGAGCGCGGCCGCCTCGATCGGGTCCCCGACGGGTGTGCCGGTGCCGTGCAGTTCGACGTACTGCACGGCGGCGGGGTCGACGCCGGCCTGGTCGTAGGCCTGCCGCAGCACCCGTTGCTGAGCTTCGGCGCTGGGCACGGTGAGCCCGGCCGTGGAGCCGTCGTTGTTGACGGCACTGCCGGCGATCACGCCGTGCACGCGGTCGCCGTCGGCGAGCGCCTGGCGCAGTGTCTTGAGCACGACGACCGCGCCGCCCTCGCCCCGGACGTAGCCGTCCGCGCGATCGTCGAAGGTGTAGCAACGCCCGGACGCCGACAGGCCGCCGAAACGCTCGGCGCTGATGGCCCCTTCGGGCAGCAGGTTGAGGTTGACGCCGGCCACGATCGCCGCGGTGGACTCGCCGGAGCGCAGCCCGGCGCACGCGAGGTGGACGGCCACCAGTGAGGAGGACTGCGCGGTGTCGACGGTGAGGCTTGCCCCGTGCAGACCGAACGCGTAGGAGACCCGGTTGGCGATGATGCCGCGTTGCAGGCCGACGGCGGTGTGCTGGGTGATGGCGGCCGGGCCGTGCCCGTAGAGCAGGGTCGCGTAGTCGTCGCGCAGGGTGCCTACCAGCACCGCGGTCCGGGTGCCGCGAAGTCGCCCGGCGGGGATGCCCGCGTCCTCGAGCGCTTCCGAGGCGAGCTCGAGAACCAGGCGCTGCTGCGGGTCCATGGTGGCGGCCTCGCGGGGCGAGATGCCGAAGAAGGCGGCATCGAATCCGGCCACGTCGTCGAGGAAGCCACCGGAGCGCGTACCGGGGGTGGTGTCCGGCGCCGAGTGTGCCGCCGGGATCCGGTCCTGCGGTGCCTCGCCGATGACGTCGCTGCCCTCGCGCACCAGCTCCCAGAACGCGGCAAGGTCCGGGGTCCGGGGCAGTCTGCAGGACATGCCGACGACCGCGATCGCCTCGGTCCGGTCCTCGAGTGGTGCGGTCCGGTCCGGAGAATGCTTCTTGGTCATCGACTTCCGTCGCCTTCCCTTGAGCGGTAAATCGTTCCCGTGTTCCATTCCTAGCAGGATCCGAGCCGCACCCAAAACCCCGCAGTAATGGCTCGGTATACGCATGGTCAACGGCGCCGAGGTCACCTGATTACTCGAAGATGATCGATGAATGAAGGCATCGCAATACCCTCGAAAAGACCGTGACGACCGTGAGTCAGGAGCGCCATGACCACCAGCACACCCGATATCGAATTGACCTCCGACGCCGCGAAGCAGACCGAGATCTACGTGCGGGCGTTCAACGCCGGTGACGCCGGGAAGCTCAATCAGCTCTACACCGACGACGCCGTGTCGATCTGGGAGCCGGGCCGCCCGCTGACCGGGCAGGCACACCGGGACGCGCTCGCCGAGTTCCTCGCCCAGCGGCCGGTCATGGCCGCGACCGTGCGGCACTCGTACGTCACCGGGGACACCACGCTGCTGGTGGTGGACTGGACGATCACCACCGAGGAGGCCTCCGGCGAGAAGCAGGAACTGGCCGGGGTCGGCCTCGACGTGCTGCGCCTGGGCCCCGACGGCAAGTGGCGTTACGCGATCGACAACCCGTTCGGCGAAGAGAGCTGAACCATTTCCGGCACCCACCCACTTCGAAGTAAGTAATTGCCCGGAACGGGCACTGCGGCCACAATCGGATGAGCGCAGCGCCCGAATACATCGGCTGGCTCTCCGCCCACCCCGAAAGCCGCGGTACGACGATGCCCTGATCTGCCGCGGCGTCAGGACCTCGGCATGCGAACCCCCGCGCGTGCCGGGGTCCTGACAATTAACGGCCCGGCCGGGACGCGATTACCGCCAGATGAACGACCGATTCGGCGCCGCTGTTAGCGTCGGCGCTGCCCTCCTTGAGATCGGAGCCTGATCCATGACCAGCACCATCGACCTGCAGAACCTCGACCTGACCGGCGACCCCGACGTCCAGAACGACGTCTTCCTGGCCGCGTTCAACTCGGGCGACGGCGCGATCTTCGACTCGCTCTACCGCGACGACGCCATCTCGAACCTCTCGGGTGGCCCGCTGACCGGTGCCGAGCGGACCGCGGCCATCAAGGCCTTCCTGGCCACCGGCCCGACTCTCAAGTCGACGGTCAAGCACGCGTACTCCACGTCCGACACCTCCCTGATCATCGTCGACTACGACCTCGTGCTCTCCGACGAGGACGGCAAGCGGGTACGGATCCAGGGCACATGCACCGACGTGCTGCGCCTCGGCGCGGACGGCAAGTGGATGATGGCCATCGACCGGCCCGTCGCCGACTCGCTGCCGCAGCCGATCTGAGCCGGCGGCAGCCCGAACGAAAGTCCTCCCCCGGCGATGCGCCGGGGGAGGACTTTTTGGTGTCGCGGCTACAAAGGGATGTTGCCGTGCTTGCGCTGCGGCACCGGGCGATGCTTGTCGCGCAGCAGGGCCAGACTCCGGGCAACCACGGCGCGGGTCTGGGCGGGATCGATCACTTCATCCACAAGACCCCGCTCAGCGGCATAGTAGGAGTGCATGAGCTCGTCCTTGTAGCGCCCGACGAGCTGTTCGCGCAGGGCCTCCGGATCGTCCGCCGCCGCCATCTGCTTACGGTGGATGATGTTGACGGCACCGTCGGCGCCCATCACCGCGATCTCGTTGGTCGGCCACGCGAGCGAGATGTCGGTGCCGATGGATCGCGAGTCCATGACGATGTACGCGCCGCCGTACGCCTTGCGCACGATCACCTGCACCCGCGGCACACTCGCCTCGCAGTACGCGTACATGAGCTTGGCGCCGTGCCGGATCGCACCGCCGTGTTCCTGCTCCGTGCCGGGCAGGAACCCCGGCACGTCGACCAGCGTGACCAGGGCGATGTTGAAGGCGTCGCAGAAGCGCACAAAACGCGCGGCCTTCTGCGACGCGACCGTGTCCAGCACCCCGGCGGAGGACGTCGGCTGGTTGCCGACCAGCCCGACGACGTCGCCGTCGATGCGGGCCAGAGCACAGACGACGTTGGGTGCCCATCCCTCGTGCACCTCGAGGTAGGCACCGTCGTCGACCACCTCCGCGATGACCTGCCGCATGTCGTACGGCTTGTTGGACGCGGACGGCACGATGCCGGCGAGCGCCGGGCGGCTGTCGGTGGCCGCGCCGCGCGGGGCGAGCCGCGGCGGCTGTTCGAGGTTGTTGCGCGGCAGCATGGAGACCAGGTACCGGACGTCCTCCAGGCAGCTCTGCTCGTCGTCGCTGACAAACGTCGCGACCCCGGACAGCTCGCCGTGGACACGCGCCCCGCCGAGCTGCTCGTGGCTGACCTGTTCCCCGCTGACTGCCGCCACCACGTCCGGGCCGGTCAGGTACATCTTGGCGATGTCGCGGACCATGAACGTGAAATCGGCCAGCGCCGGCGAGTACGCGGCGCCGCCGGCACAAGGCCCCAGCACGACGCTGATCTGCGGTACGACTCCCGACGCCTGGACCTGACGGCGGAAGATCCCGCCGTACCCGTTCAGCGCCATCACGCCTTCCTGAATGCGGGCGCCACCGCTGTCGTTGAGCCCGATGATCGGCGAACCGGTCGACAGCGCGAGATCCATCACCTTGTGGATCTTCGCCGCGTGCGCCTCGCCGAGGGAACCACCGGCGATGCTGAAGTCCTGGGCGTAGACGCACACCTGCCGGCCCTCGATGGAGCCGAACCCGGCGATGACACCGTCGGTGTGCGGGCCCTGGGCCGCCGGGTCACCCGGGGCGCCGGGCCGCCTGCGGTACATGTCGAACTCGAGGAACGTTCCCTCGTCGAGCAGTGCTTCCAGCCGCTGACGGGCGGAGAGCTTGCCGAGCGACCGCTGCCGTTCGACGGCCCCCGAGTTCATGATCCGGTCTCGCAGTTCGTCACGCCGTTCGCGCAGTGCGGTCATCGTGGGCGCCGCGAGGGGCGGCCGGGGGCGGCGGACTTCCGCAGGGCCGTCGAGGACGTCGACGAGCCGGTCGCTGTGTTCGCTCATGCGATGCCTTCCTTCAGCGTCTTGATGGAGAGGGACGACTGGAACGCGCCGTCGAAGAACAGCAGCGCCGCATCGCCGCTGCCCCGCGTCGACGACAGCACCTCGCCGACGAAGATGGAGTGGTCGCCGCTGACGTGAGCGTCGACCACCTCGCATTCGAGCCAGGCAAGGGCGCCGTTGAGCAGCGGAGCGCGGGTGAGCGGGCCCGTCCGGCAGTCGATGGCGTCGAACTGTGCGGGGCCCAGCACCCGGTTCTTGTCGGCGAAGTAGCGGGCGGTGTCCTCCTGTGCGCCGCCCATGATGGAGACGCCGAAACCGCGTTCCGCCGTGAGGGCCCGATGCATCACCGCTGTGTGTGCGACGCAGCAGAGGATTTGCGGCGGGTCGAGCGACACCGCGCTGAACGCGTTGGCCGTCATGCCGTGCACGTTCGCCCCGCCCACGGTGAGCAGGACGACGCCGGTGGCGAACTGCCCCATCACCTCACGCAGCGACGCCGGTACACCGGTCGCCGGGTCCGGGACTGCTCGGGGGGCCAGGAGGTCGGCCGGTTGCCCGGTGCTGGACACATCGCATCCCTTCGTCGAACTGCCTGTCGTATCGATCTTCGTCACAGCATGGGTGCGCTCATTCATTCCTACGTAATCGCCGGGGAATGCACCGCGGTGGCCGCGCGGTGACCCGGTCATGACCGCGCGCGTTCAGAATTCGGATTCTCCGACGAGCAGGAAAGAGATGACGATGACCACCGTTTCGGCATCACCGGAATTGGCGGAACCCGCCCTGCTGGGGTGGCTCTCGACGATGGGCCTGGACGTCGACTACGTCCGGGCGAAGGGCATCACGTTGTACCGGGTGGACGGTGACGGCACCGAGCGCGCCGTCACCGACCTCGTCGGCGGATACGGATCCCTCATCCTCGGCCACAACCATCCGGAGCTGGTCGCGGAGGCCCACCGCCTGCTGGACGCGGACACACCCGTCCATGCCCAGTTCTCCCGGCATCCCTACGCGAATGCGGTGGCGAACCGGCTCAACGCGATCCTGCGGCGCGAGCTCGGCACCGCGGAGGCGTTCCTGGCGATCTTCGCCAACACCGGCGCGGAAGCGATCGAGGCGGGGGTCAAGCACGCCGAGCTCGACCGGGTTCTGCGGATGAGGGCGGAGCTGGAAGCCGTGGACGCCGGTATCGCCGCCGCGCGTACCGCGATCGACGTGGGTGCCCGGGTGAACCCGGCGGTCCTGCTGCGGCTGGACATCGACGCCGCAGCCGGCCCGGTGGCCGGGTTCGAGGCGGTGGCAGAGCGGGTGCGGGCGTACAACAGTGAGGTCGTGGCCCGTCCCCCGCTGTTGTTCGCGCTGGAGGGTTCCTTCCACGGCAAGCTCATGGGCAGCGTCCAGCTGACCTTCAACGAGGGCTACCGCACGCCGTTCTCCGCGCTCGGGGTGCAGAGCCGTTTCCTGCCGTTGAACGACCGCGAGGCGTTGACGGCCGCGACGCTCGACGCTCAGGTCGCACTTCTGGACGTGGTGGTGCGCGGCGGCCTGGTGGAACTCGCGGAGCGGGCCGCGCCGGTCGTCACCGCCGTGCTGGTCGAGCCCGTGCAGGGCGAGGGCGGGATCAGGCCGGTCAGTTCCGGGTACGCCGCCGGGCTGCGGGAGGCCTGCACGACTCTCGGGGCGCCCTTGATCGTTGACGAGATCCAGAGCGGCATGGGCCGGACGGGCGCGTTCCTGGCCAGTTCATTGTCGGGTCTGCGCGGGGACTATTACACCCTGGCCAAGAGTCTCGGCGGCGGTCTGGCGAAAACCTCGGTCCTGCTGGTACGCGAGAGCCGCTACCGCCCCGATTTCGAGTTCCTGCACAGCTCGACATTCGCCAAGGACGGCTACTCGTGTGGTATCGCGCTGAAAGTGCTGGACCTGCTGGAGGCCGACGACGGCCGGGTGTACCGGGTCGCGGCCGAACGGGGCCGCCGTGTCAAGGAGATGCTGTCCGCGGTCCGGGCGGAGTTCCCCGACGTGATCGAGGAGGTGCGCGGTACGGGTCTGATGCTGGGCATGCAGTTCACCGCCCAGGAACGTTCCTCCTCGGCGGTGCTGCGCGAGAACGCACCGCTCCTGGGCTACCTGCTCGCAGGTTACCTGTTGCGTGAGCACGACCTGCGGGTGTTCCCGACCGCCAGCAACGTCACCACGCTGCGTTTCGAGCCGTCGGTGCAGATCACCGACGCCGAGATCACGCGTTTGCAGGCCGGGTTGCGTGCAGTCTGCGCCCTGTTGCGAGCCGGTGACGGCGACCGGCTCGCGCAGCTGTGAGCCCGTCGCCGGCTTGGCGGTGACCACTCGTGAGGTAGCCGATCCACCGGGTCCGGCTACCTCACGGGACGGTCAGGCGGCGGACGCGCCGCTTCGGCACTGCGGGATCGCGGACGGTGCGGTGAGCGCGCGACGCATCGAGCGGCGGCGGGCGGCGGGCCCGTCACCGAGGCTGTCGAGCAGTGTCCGGAACCCTGACGTCGACGGGCTCTGTGCGTCGATGTCGGCGCTGAGCTCGAGGAAGTCGAGCAGCCGGTCAATGGCCGCGTCGGACAGCGGGTCGAGGGTGATCGAGGCGGAGTGCCGTTGTCCCCCGCCCCAGGACGGCCGTCGTTCCAGCAGGGCCGGGCGGGCAGTGGCGACCACCAGCAGCGGTACCGGTCCGGCGGTCTCCGCGAGATCCTCGACGAACTCGAGCAACCGGTCGTCGGCCCGGTGCAGGTCGTCGATCACCATGATGAGGGCCTGCCGGGCGGCGCCTCGCTCCAGCACCGTACGCAGGGCATCCAAGACCGCACCGACGTCCGTGCCGTCCTGCGGGGCGGGGCCACGGTCGACGAGCGGGGCCAGGTGCCGGGTCAGGGCGGCGGCCTGCTCGTCGTCGATCCGCAGGTCCGTGAGCATCGCGGTGAACTTGCCGCGGGCTGTCGCGGGCGCGTCCTCCGTGGTGATCCCCGCACAGCCCGCGGTGATCTCACCGGCCACGGCCAGGGACCGGTCGGCGCCAAACGCGGGGATGCCGCCGAACGTGAACGACACGTTGTCCGCTCCGGCGCACCGGCGCCCGATCTCCAGGGCGAAGCGCGTCTTGCCGATGCCCGCCTCCCCGAAAACCGTGACCAGGTGTGGGGTGGAGCGGTGCCGTGCCCGGTCCAGCAGCCCCCGGACCAGGTCGAGTTCACGGTCGCGATCGACGACCGGGACCGTGGTGTACTGCTCGGCGGAGTCCTCCCGCAGGCGCTCGGCGAGCCAGCCCCGGGTGTACTCGCCGGAGCGGTGGTAGATCACATTTGCCGAGGTCAGGCGGTAGGTGTCGGTGCAGACGTGGACGCTCCCGGCGGGCAGGCTGTCGAGGACGGAGCAGCACGCCTCCAGCAGGGGCCCGCTGACCCAGGTCGGGCCCGGACCGCCCTCGGCGGGACGGCGCAGCACCGCTTCACCGGTACCGACGACCACGCTGTGCGTGATGCCGGTGGAGTGCCCCGTCAGGCCGGGGCCCCCGAGTCGCTGCCGCACGGCCAACGCCGCCGATACGGCCCGGTAGGCAGTGTCGCCGTGATCGCCGGCTATCTCGAACAGCGCGAGCGACACCGCGCCGAGCGCGGCCGCCATGATCCCGCCGGCCGCTTCCACCTCCTCGGAGATCACGCCGGCCGCCTGGTCCAGCACCAGGTCGCCGGCTGCTGCCTCGATGCGTGACGCCGGGTCGAGCCGGGTCCGGATCATCATCACGACGACGCGTTCGCGGCGGGTCGGTGCGGGCCCCGGGCCTGCCGCGCCGGGCAGGCGTTCCGGCCGGGGCTGTGGGCGTAGGGGGATGGCGACGACCGGTGCGGGCTCGGCGGTCACGGTCAGTGCGGTCTCGTGGGTCAGGATCGCCTGGTGCAACGTACGCAGACCGTGCCCGGGCTCGAGCCCCAGGTCCTCGACGAGCGCCGACCTGACCCGGGAGTAGACCCCGAGCGCGTCCGCCTGGCGCCCGCAGCGGTACAACGCGAGCATGAGCTGCCCGCAGAGCCGTTCCCGGACAGGCTCGGCCTCCACGGCCGCTTCCAGTGCACCGAGGATCGCATGGTGGCGCCCGCAGGCCAGTTCGGCCTCGTAGTACTCCTCGGTGGCCACGAGCCGGGCGTTCTGCGCCGACACGGCCTCGGGCCACACGATGCCCGCCTCGACCAGGTCGGTCAGGACCGGGCCGCGCCACAGGTCGAGCGCGTCGCGCAAGGTGGTCGTGGCCTTCTCCGGGGAACCGGCCGCCAGTTCCGCACGGCCCCGCTGAAGACGGCTGTGAAACTGATGAATATCAATGTCTTCAGGGGCGGCCCGCAGCATGTATCCCGGAGACCGGGTGAGCAGTGCCACCGGACGGCCGGCGTCGGCGAATGGTGCCAGCAGTCCCCGCAGTCCCCACACCGCGTTCTGCAGGATCTTGCGAGCTGACGCAGGCGGGTCCTCGACCGGCCAGAGCGCCCGGACCAGCTGGCTGGTGGCGACCACCCTGTTCGGTTGCAGCAACAGGAACGCCAGAGTCGCTCTTTGCTTGATTCCTGCCAGGCGAACGACCTGACCCTCGTACTCGACTTCCATCGGCCCCAGTACACGAAAACGCATTCTCTTCCCGTCTCGTATCCGATTCACGGGCATGCCCGCCCGCTTGTCGCTCGATGCAAATCCGCCGGATCGTCCGAGAGAGGCCGGAGACGAGCGCGTGGCGCGTGGGCCCTGATTCCCCGCGCGTAGCCATTCCCGGACAATGGGACAAGACTGCTCTCGCCTCTCAGCCTCTGCTACGAACCGCTCATAATCAACCACTTACGGTCAGGTAAGTGGTGGGTCGACATCTGCGGACCTTGTCACGGATTGCACACATCGAGGCAACAAAAAGCTCACGGTCAGCGAATCATGACGATCATCGAATCACTCCCGGTCATTTACGGTCGGACAAATGTGACGCGGAGCACAAGGCGTAAATATCAGATCGAGCCCACCGGAAAGGTGGAGAATGCAGCCATTTACATGATCATGTTATTTCGATATTTCATCGATGTTGCACAATGTTTCGCCGTTGTTGACCGCCACACCCACGCGGACCCGGACGTCGCGCACCACACCGGCGCGGTGGGCAGTGACGGGTTGCTCCATCTTCATCGCCTCCAGCACGATCACCGGATCCCCCGCCCGCACCGTCGTGCCCTCCCCCGCGAGAACGGTGACGACCGTGCCGGTCATCGGTGCCGTCAACGCCGCGTCCGTCACGTCGGGCCCGCCACGCACGGCCCGCGACACCGGCCGGCGGCGGGCGACGACCGTTGGAGCGGCGACCGCGGACGACACCTGGCCTGCGAAGGCCGGACTCAGGGATACCGTGAGACGCCTGCCGTCCACCTCGACCGCGATGTCCTGCCACGGCTCCTCCGAAGCGTCGGCCACGCCGGAACCGGTCGCGGCGAACGGCACGAGGACCTGATCGAACTCCGTCTCGATCCAGCGGGTGTGCACGGTAAACGGTTCCGTGGACCCGTTCAGCTCCGGGGCGAACGCGGGATCGGTGACCACGGCGCGGTGAAACGGCAGCACCGTCGCCAGGCCGCTGACCTCGAACTCGGCGAGCGCGCGTGCCGCACGGCGCAACGCCTCGGTGCGGGTACGCCCGGTCACGATCAACTTGGCGAGCAGCGAGTCCCACGCCGGGCCGACCACGGTGCCGGCCCGAACCCCGGCATCCACCCGCACACCGGGTCCGGCGGGCGGGACGAACCCGGTGACGGTGCCCGGCCCCGGCAGGAACCCGCGCGCCGGATCCTCCCCGTTGATCCGGAACTCGATCGAGTGGCCCGAGGGCACCGGGTCGTCGTAGCCGAGCGGCTCCCCGTCGGCGATCCGGAACATCTCCCGGACGAGGTCGATCCCGGTCACCTCCTCGGTCACCGGATGCTCGACCTGCAAGCGCGTGTTCACCTCGAGAAACGAGATCGTGCCGTCCGTACCGATCAGGAACTCGCAGGTCCCCGCACTGACATAGCCGGCCTCACGCAGGATCGCCTTCGACGCGCGGCGCAGCTCCTCGACCTGCGCCGCGCTCAGGAAGGGCGCGGGCGCCTCCTCCACCAGCTTCTGATGCCGGCGTTGCAACGAACAGTCCCGGGTGGACACCACGACCACGTTGCCGTACCGGTCAGCGAGGCACTGGGTCTCGACGTGCCGGGGGCGGTCGAGATAGCGCTCGACGAAACACTCCCCCCGCCCGAAGGCCGCGACGGACTCCCGGGTCGCCGAGTCGTACAGCTCGGGGATCTCCTGCAGGGTCCGGGCCACCTTCATCCCCCTGCCCCCGCCGCCGAATGCCGCCTTGATCGCGATCGGCAGCCCGTGCTCGACCGCGAACGCCGTGACCTCGGCGGCGGACGCCACGGTGCCCGCGGTACCCGGGACGAGCGGGGCACCGGCACGCCGGGCGATCGCCCGTGCCGCAACCTTGTCGCCCAGCGCCCGGATCGCCGCCGGCGGCGGCCCGATCCAGGTCAGGCCCGCGTCGATCACCCGCTGGGCGAAGCCGGCGTTCTCGGACAGGAAGCCGTAGCCGGGATGGACGGCGTCGGCTCCGGAGCCGGCTGCCGCCCGCAGCACCGCGTCGGCATCCAGATAGCTGGTCGCCGGTGTCGTGCCGCCCAGGGCGTAGGCCTCGTCGGCCAGTGTCACATGTGGTGCGTCGCGGTCCGGTTGGGCATACACGGCCACGGAGGTGAGACCCGCGTCGCGGCAGGCACGGATGACCCGGACCGCGATCTCACCACGATTGGCGACCAGTACTTTTCGCATCTCTGCACCCCTCGCTCAGCTGATCGCCGGCCACCGGAGGGGGCCGGCCTACGACAATGCGGGCGCCCGGCAACGGCCGTCCCGCGTACAGGCTCCGGTCGCGCGCCCCGGGCAAGCCCAACCGCAGCCACGACGGCGTGGCGCGCTGAACCCAGGAGAATTCACCGCGGCGGCACGGCGCGCGGCCACCAGGACCACCGTCAGCGCGGCGATCTCCGCGGCCGTGGCCCGGCGGTCGATCCGCAGGCCGGCAACCGTTTCGACACTCGATACGGACAAGGAGGACTCCTTCGGCGTACGGATCCACGACCGCAGATAGTGCAGCACCCCACCGGTAACACGGCGGTATCCGTCGTGGCGGTCCGCCCGGTGAGCATCCGATGGATCGGCGATGAGCGGCACACCGCCGGCCGGTCAGCGGCGCAGCCGGGCGTTTCCCCAGGCACCGAGCGGCACGAGCGCCCGATTGAGGTCATGACCCAGCGGAGTCAGCGAGTACTCGACGCGCGGCCGCGCCTCGTCGTAGACCTCGCGGCTCACCACGCCGTTCGCTTCGAGATCACGCAGCTGTTCGACGAGCACCTTCTCGCTGACCCCGCCGACCGCCCGCTTCAGCTCACCGAAACGCAGGCTGTGGTCCTGCAGTGCCCAGACGATCAGCACCCGCCACTTACCGCCGATGATGTCCACGGCGGCGTCGAGGCCGCACACGTACTGCCGGACCGGCATAGCCGTACCCTCCTTGATCGGTGGAGTTCGCGCCGTGCGGCGTGGGCCGACCGGCGGCGCATACGGAGAACCCGGCCCACCGGCATGCGGCAGACCGGGTCGATCGCTCTGAGACCCCGGGACCGGGTCTCAGCCGATGACGACGAGACCGCCGTCGACGACGAGTTCCTCGCCGGTGGTGAACGTGGCGTCGAAGCCCAGGAACAGCACTGCGGCGGCGACCTCCTCGGGGGTTCCGTGCCGCTTCATCGGGGTCAGCTCGTCACCGAGCTTGTGGAACTGCTCGCGCTCCTCGGTGGACGCGTCGACGCCCATGCTCGGGGTGTCGATGAACCCGGGGCTGACCGCGTTGACCCGGATGCCGCCGGGCAGCAGCTCCGCGGCGAGCACCTTGACGAACGAGCGGACCGCGGCCTTGGCACCGGCGTAGACGCTCATCCCGGCGGTGCCCGTCGTGTTGGCGATCGACGTGGTGAACACGATGCCGCCGCCCTTGCGGACCAGCGGCGCCAGCAGCTGCGCGGTGAAGAACGCGCCCTTGGTGTTGATGTCGAACGTCTGGTCGTACATCTCCTCGGTGACCAGCGAGGCCGGGAACAGCTTGGCGTAGCCGGCGTTGACGTGAACGAGATCGACCTCGCCGAGCGTCTGCTTCACCGTGTCGGCCAGGGCGCGGATGTCGGCCAGGTTCGACACGTCGCACGCGACGACGTGGGCGTTGTCACCGAGTTCCTTGCGCGCTGCCTCGAGGTTGGCACCGGCCCTGCCGGTGAGCAGCACCTCGGCGCCGCCGTCGAGCAGAGCCTTCACCACGGCGAGTCCCATGCCATGGGTGCCGCCGGAGACGACCGCTTTCTTGCCAGCGAACTTGCTCAACGTATTTCCTCCTGCTTGATGATCGGGAGCCTGACCACGTGGGTGGCAGCCGATAACGACGCTAGGCGGGACAACTCTCCGGAATCTCTCGAAAACCTCACGAAGGCAGGTCAGCGCCGCACACGAAAGCGCCCGGCGGGGGGATGTCCCCCGCCGGGCGCCTCGCCGGGCCTGCGGCCGTCACCGGCCGATGTGCGGACCTCAGGTCACGACGTGGCCAGGGTCTGTCGCGCCGCCGTACGCCCGGACTCGATCGCGCCGTCGATGAACGCCCCGTTCCACCCGGAGGCGATGTCGGCGGTGGCGAACGCGAGCCGGCCGGACGGCTGCTGCACAGCCGGCAGCTGCTGCAGCAACTGGTTCGGGCCCCGCATGCCCCACGCACCGAGTGAGTACGGGTCCCGGCCCCATGGCTGCGAGATGACCGACTTCACCTGGATCCCCGGCGCCACCCGCTGCGCCGCTGCCTGGACCTGGCTGAGGTTGGTGACGTCCAGCGAGGGATTCTCGCTGAAGCCCACCGCGAGGATGTCGCCGTTGGACAACTGGTTCTGCGGCAGGATGAGCGAGATCTGCTCCCCCTCGGCCCCGTTGGTCAGCGCCTGCGCGGACGGCCCGCTGACCCGCAGCCACATCTTGGTGACGTTCGGGACCCCCAGGCCGGCCTGGGTCGCCGCGGCATGCGCGGCGGGCAGCCCGGGTGAGAAGGAGATCGTGCGCCACACGTTCGCCGGCACCGCGACCACGACGCGCGGCGCGGTGTAGGTCGCGGTGGTGGTCGTCACGGTCACGGAGCTGCCGCTGTCGACGATCCTCGTCACCGGGGAGTTGAGCACCAACTGCGCCTGGGCGTCGAGCAGGATGCGGGTGAGCAGGGCCACCATGCCGCCGACCGGGCGGTACGAGGTCAGGCTCTCCCAGCCTGCCGGGGTGTGCCCGGCCAGTGCCCACCACTGGGCCATGGACGTGAACCCACCGCGGTCGCTGGAACCGCCCGAGTAGGACGCGGCCAGGCTCAGCAGCCACATCTTGTCCTGCGCGGTGATCGGCAGGGAGTTGATCTTCGTTCGTAGCGACAACGTGTCGGCCTGGGACACGGCCGAGCGCGCCGACAGCGGTTCGTAGGGCCTCGGGAACAGCTGCCGGGAGTCCGCGAAGAGCGTGGACATCAGCGCGTTGAACTGCGTGGTGGCGGCGCCGATCTCGAACGCTGCCTGGCCGGCGGGTGTGGGGTAGAACGCCTGGTTGGGGGCGATCTCCCCGGGGACCAGGTCGATGCCGTACCGGGTCAGCTCGGCCTGGGCGTTGACCTGGGTCGGGTACAGCCACTGGCCGCCGAGCTCGATCTGCTTGCCGGCGAACGTGGTGGTCCAGGTGCGGCCGCCGATGCGGTTGCGGGCCTCCAGGATCAGCGGGCGCCGGCCGGCGGCACGCAGTTCGCGGGCCGCGGTCACGCCGGCGAACCCGGCGCCGATCACGATCACGTCGTAGGACGTTTCCGCCGAAGCGGGGCGGGCACCCAGCGTCGTCGCTGCGGCTCCGGCCACGGCGGTCGCGCCGAAGGCTTTGAGAAGGGTACGGCGGCCGATGTTGGTACCGACGCGCGGCTCCCCCGAGGCGCTGGTGTCGGGTCGACTCATTTCTTTCCTCAACCTGATAGACGAGACAAGGGATGTACGAAGGTGGTGCTCACAGGAACGGGGTGTCGGGGTCGAGCCCCAGCAGGACCCGGCCCTGCACCTCGAGGTTGGTCTCGGCGAGCAGCAGCGCGTGCTGGCCGAAGCCCTCGATGTCGCGGAACGACCGCTGGATCGCGACGCTGTGCTGGATCACCGACGCGCCGCTGGCGCCGTAGAGGATCTCCACCGCCTCCCGCGCGAGTTTGATGGCGTAGGCGGTCTGCCCCCGCAGGTAGGCGCGTTCCTCGACGCTCAGTTCGCTGGCGGCGTCGGCCCGCTCCTGCGCCCGGGTGGTCCACACCGCGATGAGCGCCTCCGCGGCTGCGATCTTGTTGACCGCGGTGGCGACCTGGATCTGGGTCAGCGGGTGCTGCCGCTGATCGGTCCAGTTGGTGTACGTGATCGGCCGGTTCGGCACCCGCTGCAGGAACACGTCGAGAGCACCACGGGCGATGCCGAGGCACGCAGCCGCGCACTCGACCATGACGATGGGGAACAGCCCGTAGCGACGAGGGCTGTCGTGGACGTGGTCGCGTCCGGGTGCGTTGTCGACGAGCGCCTGCTCGAACGTGACGACCCGGCGCGCGGGGACGAACACGTCCTTGGCGGTCGTGGTGGAACTACCCGTGCCCTTGGCGGCGAAGGTGTCCCAGTCGTCGGCAATGGTGAACTGGTCCATCGGGACCAGCGCGACGACCTCCTCCACCTCGCCGTCCGCACCCTCCAGCAGCGCGGCGGCAAGATTCCAGGCGGAACCGCGGCACGCCGAGTTGAACCGCCATGATCCGTTGAGGACGTATCCGCCCTCGGTGGCGACCAGCCGGCCCGAGGGCGTGAAACCACCGGAGATCCGGACGTCCGGAGTCGTGAAGACCTCCTTCTGGACCTCGTCCGGGTACAGGGTGGCGCACCAGGCATTGGACACCCAGACCATGGCAGCCCAGCCGGTGGACCCGCAGCCGCGGGCGATCTCGGCGATCACTTCGCCCTGGCTCGCCAGCGGCAGGTCGAGACCGCCGAAACGCTCGGGTGTGGCGATCCGGAACACGCCCGCGTCCTGCAGCATCTGAATGTTCTCGTCGAGGATCCAGCGCCTCTCCTCCGAGGCCCTCGCATTGTCGCGTAACGCCGGGACGATGTCCCGGACAGCCCCGAGAACATCGCTCTTCTGAACATCGATAACGGTCACGACTCCCCTTTCACCATGCGGTGAATGCTGAGCTTTCCGATAGGTGCGGCCGGCCGGGCATCGATGACCGGCATCGCACGTCTGCGTTTCAGCAGTGCCGAGAGCGGCCCGGAGGAGCAATTGAAGAACCGCGGCGCCGCATCTCTGGGAACAGATATAGCGCAGCACCGGGAGGGCAACGGTCATCGCGCGCTCACTTGGTGGCGATGACCGTCGCGTGAGAATCCGGTGAGATCTCGGTGAGGTCGTCCGGGCAGATCAGCGCGATGTGACCGTGGGCGCCAGCCGGGTCAGGCGGCGGGCCGCATCGGGGTCGAGGCCACGACCGCGGGTGTACGCCCGGTCGTGGTCACGCGCGCCGAGAGCGGCAGCGGTTCTCGCGGAGATCCGGTCGACGTCGCCGCGTTCGCCCGCGGGCAGGGTCGCACCCACCGAGTCGCGCAGGCTCGCCGCGGCACCGAGCAGCAGCGCGGCATGCTGGGGGTTACCGGCGATGCTCTGGGCGCCGGCGGAGCCCTCCAGGGCCAGGGCGATCGCCCGGGGGTCTCCGGAGCTGGTGGCGGCCGCGAACCCTTCGTCGTGCAGCCGCGTCGCCGTCTCCGCATCGTCGCGGAGCTCCGCGAGAAAACCGAGTTCGGCGAGGATCAGTGCCGACCCGATGTTCCCCTCGAGGCGCCGACACCATTCCAGCCACTTCCACAGGTACGGCTCGGCAGCGTCCAGATCGCCCTGGCGCCGGAACCCGAGGGCGAGCCCGACCTCCGCGAACTGCACCCCGAACGTGTAGCCGAGGTCCGCGGCGAGCCGGGCGGCGTCGGCGTGCAGTTCACCCGCACAAACGTAGTCGCCGGTCAGCAACGCGATCCTCCCGAGCCCGGACAGCTTCACCGAGACCTCGGTCCACAGTCCGCCCTGCTGGGCGCGGAGCAGCCCAGCGCGGTGCAGGTCAGCCGCCCGCTCGTAGTCGCCGCGGGCTTCGGCGAGCTGCGCGAGCGGGCCGGTGGCGTGCAGCAGACCCCAGCCGTCCCCCAGCGCCTCGAACAGGGCGACGCTGCGCTTGCCGTGGCTCTCCACTGCGGCGAGATCACCCTGCAGCACCGCGAGGGTGGCCAGTGTGCCCAGGGCCACCGCCATCCCCCACCGGTCGCCACGGCGGGTGAACTCGGCGAGACTACGATTGGCCAGCTCGGCGCTGGCGGGGTGTTCCCCGAATCCCGTCTGGGCGTAACCCAGGAACCAGGACGCCAGCGCAGCACCCGGTGCGTCGTCCACCGTCTCGAACTCGCGCAGCGCCGCCTCGCACCGGGCCAGCGAATAAGAGCGATCCCCGGCGCGCAGGGCGAAGCCCGCGTACCACGCCGTGGCCCGCACCCGCTCGACGCTGGTGGTGCCGGGCTCGATCGCCAGGGCGGCGGCGATGGCGCGGTTGGCCTCACCGAGGCGTCCCCGCAGGAACCAATACCACGCGGACGCGTTGACCAGTCGCAACGCCGATGTGGCAGCGCCCAGCTGGACGGCGTACTCCAGTCCACAGCGCATGTTGGCCAGCTCCGCGTCGAGGCGCGCGAGCCAGTCCTGCTGCTGCGGACCGTGCAGGAACCCGTGCGCACGTTCGGCGAAGTCCACGAAGTACCGCAGATGCTGGCGCTGGATCGACACGGTCTCCCCGGCTTCGGCGAGCCGTTCGGCGCTGTACGCGTGGACCGATTCCAGCAGGTGATAGCGGGCACCGGCGGGCCCGTCGGTCATCGCTATCAGTGATCGGTCCACCAGCCGGGCCACGATGTCGACGACGTCGTCGTGATCCACCTGCTCATCGGCGCAGATGCTCTCGATCGCCGCCAGGCTGCAGCCACCGCGGGTCACCGACACCCGGCGCAGGATCACCCGCTCCGCATCGCTGAGCAGGTCCCAGCTCCAATCTATGGTGGCGCGCAACGTCTGGTGCCGACGCGGCGCGTCCCGCGCACCGGTCGTGAGCAGCCGGAACCGGTCGTCGAGGCGGTCCGCGACCTCCTGCACCCCGAGCGTTCGCACGCGGGTGGCGGCGAGTTCGAGCGCGAAGGGGATGCCGTCGAGACGGCTGCAGATGGTGTGTACCGCCGCGGCCTTGCTGTCGTCGAGGGTGAACCCGGGCACCACTTCGGACGTCCGGGCCACGAACAGCGCCACCGCACTGGACCGCGCCAGGGTGGCGGCGTCGACCGGCGTGCCGGCGGCCGGCAGGTCGAGCGGGGCAAGCGGGAACATGCGCTCACCGGTCACCCCGAGCGGTTCGCGGCTGGTGGCCAGGATGTGCAGCTCCGGTGCGGCCTTGAGCAGCATCTCGGCCAGCTGCGCAGCGGGCCACACCACGTGCTCGCAGTTGTCCAGCACCAGCAGCATCCGCTTGGCGTGCACCGCGTCCACCAATCGGCCCGCGAGCCCCTCCCTGCCGGCGTGGCGCGGCTCCGGTGGCAGGTCCGGAGTGCTCAGCGCGTCCCGTACGCCCAGAACCTGCGCGACCAGCTCGACCACGCTGCCGTCGGGGGCCTCCGACGGCGAGGCAGGTCCCAGCCGGCCGAGTTCGACGAGCCAGACGCCGTCGGCGTACGCGGGCGCCACTGCCGCCGCGACAGCCAGCGCCAGCCTGGTCTTGCCGACCCCGCCGATCCCGCCCAGCGTCACGAGCCTGCTGCTGGCCAGCAGACCCCGCACCTGCTCCCCGGCCCGGTCACGGCCGATCAGCTCGGTGAGCTGGGCGGGCAGGTTGGTCCGGGGCCTGGCCACGGAGGGGACCGCCAGGGAGGCCGGGGTGGCCGGGGAGAGCTCCGGACGCTGCTCGAGGATCGCCTGGCGTAAGGCGTCGAGCTCCGGGCCGGGGTCCACGCCGAGCTGCTCGGCGAGCAGGACCCGCAGCTCGTCGAAGTTCCGCAGCGCCTCGCTCTGCCGGCCGCTGCGGTACAACGCCCGGATGTACGCCCCGCGCAGGCGTTCCCGCAGCGGATGGCGATGGACGATCTCCGCGAGCTCTCCGGTGAGCTCGGCGTGCTCGCCGAGCTCCAGCAGCGCCTCGGCGCGGCTCTCGACGGCGTCGAGCCGCTGCTCCTCGAGCCGGGTGACCACGGCGGCAGCGAAGTCCCGGTCGGCGAAGTCGCCGAGCACGTCACCACGCCACAGCCCGAGCGCCTCGGTCAGCAGCGTGGCCCGCTCCCGCGGGTCAGCACTGCGCCGCGCCGACTCCCTGAGCACCGCGAAGCGATGTGCGTCCACCATGTCCGGCTCGGCGGCGAGAAGATAGCCGGGCCGGCGAGCCACGACGAGCACCCCGGCGCCCGGCTCCGCTTTCTCCAGTGCCTGGCGGAGCTGCCAGACCTTGGTGTGCAACGCCCGGTCGGGATTCGCCGGGAGGCGTGCACCCCACAGCTCGTCGGCCAGCCGATCGATCGACACGACACGACCGCCGGCCAGCAGCAGCGCGGCCAGCAGACCCCTGACCTTCGGCTGCGCAACCTCGACGAGGTGACCCGCAGACGTCCACGCCGCCAGTGACCCGAGCATGCCGAAGTGCATGACCCCAAACATAGCCCCGTGCGCTCGCCCGATCACCCGACGGCACGACGATCCGGCGATCGTGGCCGCCATCACGTACGGCCCAGTGCTGTCCTGGCCTGCTTCAGCGGCTCAGGAAGCTCCGGAACGAGCGCGCCGGCCGGCCGGTGATCTCCTCGACCACGCTTGTCGTCCGGTCCTCGGCCCCCTGCGCGATCGCGGCGTCCATACCGGCGAGCAGGTCCGCGAACGCCCCCGGAATGCCGTCCCCCCGAAGTCGGGCGGACAGATCCGTGACGGAGATCCGCCGGTGGCGGACGGTCCGGCCGGTGTGCGCACTGAGCTGGGCCGCGACGTCGTCGAAGGTCAGCGGCTCGGGGCCGGTGAGGACAAGATCGCCGCAGGGCGCTTCGGGCCCGGCGAGGACATGCCGGGCAACGGCGGCTATGTCATCCGGGTCGATGAACGGCACCCGGCCGTCCTCGGTAGCGCTGACGATCTCTCCATCGGCGCGCGCGGACCGGGCGTGCAGGTGGTCGCCGGTGAAGTTGCTGGCGAACCACGTCGGGCGCAGAATCGTCCAGCCGGGCACGAAGTCCGCCAGCCGGGCACCGATGCCACCCACCGGAATCGCCGACGAGCTGAGCAGGGCGACCCGCTGCACACCGGCACGCTGGGCCTCCACCAGGAACGGGATCATGATCGGTTCCGGGTCGGCCACACCGGGCGGCGCAACCACGTAGACCGCATGGACGTCGCGGACCGCCGGGGCGAACGTGGCCGGGTCGGTCCAGTCGAAGCGGACGTCGGCCACAGCTCCCGCTCCACGACCGTGAACGGATGGGGCGGACGGCGAGCGGCCGGCACGGCGTACGGAAATATCGTGCTCGAGCAGTTGCCGCACGAGCCGGCTGCCGGTGGTGCCGCTCGCACCGAGGACCAGCACGGTCATGCCGCCACACCTGTTCCCACCGGGATGTCCCCCAGGGCGAGGGGGTTCCAGTAATCCCGGTAACGCCGGATGCGGCCGTCGACAATTGTCAGGACGGCGATGTAACGCGCGGTGTAGGGCTCGCCTGTCGCGACGACCAGCCCACTGGCGGCGAACTCCCCGATGATGACGGCCGGGTCGGTGGTCTCGTGCACCTCGACGTCGTCAATGCGCTGGATGTCGAGCAGATCGGTGTAGCTGGCGAGGTACGCCTCGACCTCGGGCCGTCCGTCCAGGCGCTGCGGCCTGCCTGGCGGGGCGAACGGGAATTCCATGACGGCATCTTCCGCATAGAGCTCGATGAACGCCGCCATATCGTGGGCGAGCAGGTGGTCGAGCGCGCGCCGCAGCACGTGCGTAGGGCTGTCGGACATGGTTCCTCCTGGAAGTTAGACTGCGGACTGCCGGTCCGCTTTCACTGTAGCGGACTACCGGTCCGTTTCGATGAGGGGGCAATGCCGTGCGGTCCGACAAGGCACGCAACCGGGAAATCGTGCTGGCCGCGGCGGGGCGGTTGTTCGACGCCGCGAACGACCCCGACGAGGTGTCCATGGATGCCGTCGCCGCGGCTGCCGGGGTAGGCAAAGGCACGCTGTTCCGGGGCTTCGGCGACCGGCTCGGGCTGATGCGGGCGCTCTACGAGGAGCGGTCAGCGCACGAGTTCGCCACGCGGCCGGCCGGCGACGACGGGGATCCCGCGGAGCTCGCCCTGGAACTGCTGACCGGGACATGGCAGTTCAAGGAGCGCCACCGGGTGCTCGGGCTGGCATTCGAGCGAGCGGGGCACGGCAGCCCGTACGCCAATGCGGGCTACGACCGATGGCACGCAGAACTCGCCAGGCTCATCACCATCGCGCGGCCGGACGCACCCGCCGACTTCCTGGCACACGCCCTACTCGCCGCGGTACGCAGTGACCTGGTGGAACACCTGCGCGGCCATCCGGAGACAGACGTCCACGCCGGACTGCGGGACCTGGTGCGGAGCGTGCTTCATGACGTCAGGTAGTCGCTCAGGCCGATGATCTCCCTGCCACGGCGAACGTCGACCGGGATGTCGGTCAGCCCGGTCCCCGTCCTGGAAGGTCGCCCGCGGGGGCTGGCAGGCCTGACCCGATCGTCCGCACGGACGTCGAGGCGGGGCCCCGCCAGCCATCCCGATCCTCACGATCGACCGCTCTCCACTGCGCGCAGATCCCACAACCACACGTCCTGCACCGCATTGCCCGAGCCGAGAACCGAGTCGAGAAGCTCGCGCAGTGGCTCGTACCCCGCACGCATCACCACGACTGAGCCGTTCCAGCGCTGGATCTCCCGGTCGATCACCGCGACGTCGTCGGCGGTGATCTCCGGTGCCCGGCCGTCGGACAAGGCACGCCAGACCAGGTAGGACAGCCGGCTACCGGACGCGCCCAGCTGCGCCTCCCCGCTGTCGGACGGGCCCAGGAAGTAGCCCTCCGGGACCGCGAACTCCTGCCCCGTCGCCGCACTCCAGCTCAGCGTGTCCCGCCCGCTCCACCCGCTGGGCAACGGAACCGGAACCATCGTGTGGCCCGGCCGAACGTACGGCCGCCACGCCCCCGAAGAGATGAACACCGGCGGCGGCGAGTCCACCTGAGCCAGCAGCGGAGTCGGCAGCAACGGATACAACGCCGCCACGATCGCCAGCCGCCACAACCCAGGACGCGGCACACGAAGCCGATCCCAGCCCAGAGCCAACAGGACAGCGACACACCCGACCACCGCGTACGCGAACCGGCCCGGCGTCATCAGGTTCAGCAACGGGGTCTCAGCGGTGACGAAGAACAATGGCCCCGGCCACGCGGTCTCCTGCCCGGCGAAGCGGATCACCGGCCCCAGCGACGCCAGCGCGAACACCACCCCGGTCATCCCGGCCACCAGCCCGGCGGTGGTCCGCCGCAACATCGCAGCCAGCACCGGCGTCAGGAGCACGAGCGGCCACCCGAACCAGCCGTTCTGCTCCGTGATACCCAGCGTACGGTCCACGGCGTCATCGCCCCCGCCGATCGTGTCCCGGGCGAAGGCCAGCCATGCCGCCGGATCCTCACCCCAGGTCGCGAACAGCGGCACCCCCGTGAAAGTAAGAGGCCCAACGAATTGGAACCACAGCGGGTACGCACACAGCGCACCGGTCACGACCCCGGTAACGGTCAGCGCACCAAGGAACCGCGCGCCACGCTCACGTACCCGCCGAGGCTCCGCCACGACATACGCGATCATCGCCACCCCGCACGCCAAGGCAGCGATCAGCAGAGTCTCCTCGTTGATGAACACCTGCCACGTAACCAGCCCAGCAAGTAGCAGACCGTCCCGCACCCACCGCCCGCACCCGCCAAGCCGCAGAACCCGCGCGACGATCAGCGGAATGAGAAAGTTCGAGACGTGATTGGGCTGCCCATTGGCATGATGAACGACTCCGGGCGCGAAGCCGGCGAACAGTCCCCCGACGAACGCCGCCGGCCGCGACCGCACAAGATGACGCTGCAGCACCCAGTACGCAGTCGCAGCCGTGCCCGCCAGCGCCCCCACCATCCACACCACGTAAACGACCCGGGGACCGAACCACGCCGTCAGCGGTACGAGCGGAACCGTCACACCCAGCACCGACGTATTCGCCATCATGTTCACGCCGTCCGGGGCATTCTGCCGCGTACTGAAAAAGGGATCGCTGAAATGCCGCACGCTGTATTCGGCGTGGACCAGCAACCATTGGAACCACGTCTGATCCCCGGGCACCTGCGTCGTGATCACGCCATCCGGATCCACCACGAAACGCGCCATCACGAACAGACCCAGCGATAGGTACGCGCAAAAGGCGGCACCATGCTGCCGACGCGGCCGTGGATACGAGGTGGTCACGATGCAACCAACGACGATCGAGAGCCGTGGAGCCTGACCCGGTGATTCCAAGATTACAACGGCGACACAGCGGGCTCGTCACCCAGAGCGACATCGCATTCGGATAGCCCCCAGCTGCGGGCCGGCCGCCTCACCCGAGTGGGTCATTCGGGGGCGTCCTCGGAGGAGTACGGCGTGGTGACGCCGGTGTACGCGACGTGGAGGATCATGCCGTTGGCGCCGTGGCGGAAGTTGTGACAGTGGTCCATCCAGATGCCGGGGTTGTCGGCGACGAATGCGAGTTCGTACACCTCACCGGAGCCGACGTTGAGGGTGTCCGTCCACCACGGACTGCCGGTGACGGGGTCGCCGTTTCGGGACAGCACGCGGACGCGGTGGCCGTGCAGGTGGAACGGGTGGTCGGACATGCCGCGGTTGGCGATGCGGACCTTGACCCGATCGCCGCGGGTGACGGTGAGGGACGGTACGGCCGGGTACAGGCGACCGTTGATCAGGCTGGTGACGTAGGAGAACCGGCCCTGGCTGAACCCGAACCCGTCGTCGAGCCGCAGATCGTATTCGCGCTGGTAAACGCCGATGGACGGAGCCGCGCCGGTGCCGTACCCGAGCCGGTCGAACAGTGCCCCGCCGCGCGGCGCGACCGGACCCGCACTGCCGTCGGGGCTCAGGGTGAGCGACACGTCGGGGTTCCCGTCCAGCGCGACGGTCACCGGGCTGGCCGGCATCGTGAACGTCACGTCGTACCGGCCGCCGGCGGCGATCAGCAGTGCGGTCCCTGACGGGACGGCCCCGCCCCCGTCGATGGTGTTGCCGTCGAGGGCAGCGACCCGGAAAGCAACCCCGTCGACGCGTACGCGCTGCGGCCGTTCGGAGCTGTTGATCAGTCGCAGCAGCACTTCGCGGTCCGTGACGGCCGCCCGTCCGGGTGTGTCGGCGCGGTCGAATGCGGGAAGCCCTTCGGACCAGGAGTGGGTGAACACCGTGCGCTCGTACCCGTCGAACGCGGTGGCCCCGTCGACGATCAGGGCCCCGAACAGGCCCTTCTGCACGTTGAGCGCGCCGTCCTGATGCGTGTGGTACCAGAACGTGCCGGCCCGGGTGGGCACGAACCGGTAGACGTGCCGTTGCCCGGGCAGAACCGCGTCCTGCGTCACCCCGGGAACGCCGTCCTCCGCGTTGGGCACGTCGACGCCGTGCCAGTGCAGGGTGACGCCCTCGGCGACGTCGGTGTTGACGAGCGTGACCTCGATCAGCTGCCCCTGCACGGCCCGGATCTCGGGGCCCGGGGACATGCCGTTGAAAGTCAGCGCTTCGACCGTACGCCCGGAAGTCAGCCGTACCGTGCCGCGTGCAGCGGTCAGCGTGACCCGCACGTCGGGGGTCTGGTCCCTCGGGCCGGTGAGCTGGTCGACGCTGAGCGGCGCCGGTGCGGAGTGGTCGTGGCTCTCCGCGGCGGCGTTCGCCCGCGCTGCGACCCCGAGCGTGACGGCCGGGATCAGCAGTGCGACAGCGGCCAGCCACGGCATCCGGGCGACCCGGGTTCCTCCGGTACGCCAGCGGGTGACACCCAGCGACACGCCGGCGACCAGGGCCAGCGAAGCCAGCGACCCGGCAAGCACCAGGGTCGCGTCGCCCGGCGCGAACGGCACGAGCAGCCACCAGACGGACAGCAGCGCACCGGCCACCGCGACGTGGACGGCGGCCCGGCCCGGCCGCCACACGGCCCACGCCACCGGCAGGACCGCCAGCGGAACCTGCGCGATCAGTCGCGAGTCGGCAAGGATCCAGCCGCCGGTCGCGAGCACACAGACCACGACCAGACGCGCGGCGACCAGGGCCGCAAGCAGGTAGAGCCAACGAGCCGACCGGCGTACGCCCGCCACGGGAGCAGCGAGCAGCACCAGCACAGCCAGCACCGCATCGACGAGAATCAAGGTTCCGAACATCGCACCACGATGCGGCCGGACGACGCCCGTCCGCGTCGGCACAAATCACCTACCTATCGGCGACGGGCTTTGACGACCGCTCCGGCCGGGCGCAAGGTGGAGACATGTCGATCTCTCGTCGCGGGTTCCTCGCTCTGCCCGGCATCGCGGGCGCCACTCTGGTCACACCGGATCCGCCCTGGCCGGTGCAGGCCAGGGACGCCGTGGCGGACATCTATCGCGAGCTGCTGCACGTGCACACCCGCTGGGTCGAGCAGCAGTGGGATGCGGCCATCGGCGCGTATCGGGCTGCGGACTTCCGGTTCGCGGCCGTTCTCGGCAACGCCGTGCTGCTCGGCGTCGAGGGCTACGACGCGGAGCTCGCCGGGGTCGATCGGGAGACGCTGCGGTCCCGGACGCTGGCGACGATCCGGCGGTTCGCTGCCACGAACGTGCTGGCCGGCGGCACCGAGTGGGGGCGACGGCTGTTCTGGGACTCCACCTTCGAGCTCTACTTCGTACTGGCGGCGCGCATCCTCTGGGACGACCTCGACGACGCGACCCGGAGCAACGTCACGGCCATCGCCGAGGGGCAGGCCGCATACGCGTACGGGCTGGGCACCGCCGACGACCCGCTCAGCGGCGACTGGACACCGCACGGCACGACCGGCGGCCGGATCGGTGACACCAAGCTGGAGGAGATGGGTGTCTACGCCCAGGCGCTCGCCCCCGGGGTCGCGTGGACCGGCGACCCGGCGTGGCGTGAGCGCTTCGACCTGTGGGCGATGAACGCCAGTGGCCTGCCGGCGGCCGACGCGGCGAACCCGGCGCTGGTCGACGGCCGGCGGGTCAGCGACAACACGGCCGGCAACCTGTACGACACGTTCATCGTGGAGAACCACGGCTCGGCCAACCCCCACTACCAGGCGGAACTGTGGCGCACCGCGGGCCGGGCGGCGATCCATTTCCTCGTCGCCGGGCGCCCGTTGCCGCAAGTGCTGACACATCAGCCGAACGGCGAGCAACTCTGGCGTACGTTGCGGCTGCTCGCCACGGACGCCGGTGAACCGGTGATGCCGATGGTGGCGGACCGCTATCACCTGTATGGGCGGGACATCCTCCCGCTCGCGTTCCTCGCCCAGGTCCAGGGTGACCGGGACGCGGCCCGCGCGGAGGCCGATCTGGCCGCCCGGATGATGCCCTACCTCACCTACGCTCCGCAGTACCAGCTCACCAAGTTCAGCGGCGAGGACAAGTACGAGCCGGAGGCACGCGCCGAGCTGGCGATCGCCTACCTGTTCCACCGGCATCGGGGCCGGCCCGTCGCACCCTTACCGGCACGGGAGTTCTTCCGGCGGGCGGCCGGTACGCGCGACTTCGGGGCGGACGTCGGCCTGACCGCGCAGCAGGCCGAGGACGGATTCGCGGCGGCGGTGACCAAGCCCGGCTTCGTCCGCTTCCTCTGGCAGCCGCGTCACGACCACTGGCTGATCGACACCCGCGGCCCGGGGTTCCTGCCCGCCGGGGCCACGGCAACGGCGCGATCGAGCACCGCGTACGAGACCATCCGGGACAGTTTCGACGCGACCGCGACGGTTCTCGCGGTCAACTCCGGCTACGCCGGTTTCGTGACCCTGCCGACCGGCAGCGTCGTGTACGCGTCCACCGGCGTCGGCCCGGACGAGGGCTCGTTGACCCTCTTCGCGCTGTCCATGCCCGGTGTCCCCGGTCTCACCGGGACCAGGACGTTCACCGGCGCGCAGGGGACGGTCACGCTTGCACCCCAGAGCATCGGCGGTACGCAGGAAGTGTCCTTCCCTGCCCGGAGCGCGCGTTTCGTGCGGATGCTCGGACGGCGGCCCGCCACCCAGTACGGCTACTCGCTGTGGACGTTCGCGGTGCTCGACCAGGCCGGAACGGACCTGGCCCGGCAGGCGACGCCGACCGCCTCGTCGCAGGACCCGGCCCATCCCGCCGCGCACGCCGTCGACGGCAACGAGCTGACCCGCTGGGCGGTCGCGCGGGAGGAACGTGCCCGCGCGGACAGCTGGCTCGCCGTCGATCTGGGTGCTGACCAGGTCGTTTCCGGGGTGCGACTGTCCTGGGAGGCCGCGTACGCCGGCGCATACGTGGTGCAGACCTCCGTGGACGGGGACAGCTGGGCCGATGCGGTTGCGGTGCCTGATACGCGTACGGTCGAAGGTGGCTGGATCGACATCGACGGCCGCGCCGGAATCGTCAACCGCGACCCGGCACGCGCGATCGCTGTCACCGCGACCAGCGTCGTGGCGGCACCCGGCCCCGCCGCACCGACGTTGCTGGAAGGCTACGCCGGCGACCTGTCCGGGCTGGCCCGCATCGCCGCCCGACCGGCGGTGACCGCGCCGTCCGGCCTGCGCGCCGACGACGTCGACGGCTTCCTGAGCGTCTTCAACCTCACGGCCGTTGCCGTGACCGGCGCACCGATCGGCCTGCCGTCGGCGCGGCGGCTCTACCGGGGAGTCCAGATCGCCGTCGGCGACGGCCTCGACTGGTTCGCCTCGCTCGCCGCCGGATCGGCCGTTGTCGAAGCGCCTCGCTTCACCGTCGACGGCCGGTCGCCGGCAGGGACCCGGTTCGAGGTCACCGACTCGCATCACGTCACCGTCACTGCCCCGCCGGGTGAACGGGTGGGGATCACCGTGCGCGCCGGGCACTGGTCGGCGCGCGTCGACCTGCCGCGCGGGCGTAGCCGTTCGCTGACCGTCCCCGGTGGACCGGTCACTCCGGCGGCTGATCTGGCGCGCGGCCGCATGACATTCCCCACCTCGCCGCTGCCCGAGGGCATGGGTGCACCCGCCCGGGCCGTCGACGGCGACCCCGCCACGGCCTGGCGTCCCGGTCCCGCCGGGCGGATGGTCGTCGACCTCGGCACGGTACGCAGCCTCACGCGCCTGCGGCTCGCCTGGTCGAGCGGCCCGCGGGTGCCGGTGGTGGTGCAGTCGTCGACGGACGGGACGCAGTACGCCGATCTGGTCCGGATCCCGCGCCCGACCCGGAACGATGACCTTGCTGTCCGGACGGAGGCGCGGTACGTGGCGGTGGCGGTGCCGCGCTGGCGTACGGGCAATGCGGAACTGGCTGTCCTGGAGGTGTTCTGACGCCGCGGGAGCGTCACCCGAGGGTGAAGCGTTGATCCTTGAGCTGCCGGCGTGAGGTGACGCCCAGTTTGCGGAAGATGTTGCGCAGGTGGGCGTCGACCGTGCGTTTGCTGATGAAGAGCTGGACGGCGACCTCGGGGGACGTGGCGCCCGCGGCGACCAGCCCGGCGACCGCGATCTCCTGCGCGGTGAGCGTGCCGGGGGTCTGCTCGGACGGGCGGTTGACCTTCTCCCCCGCCGCGCGCAGTTCACCCGCGGCACGCCGGGCGAACCCCTCGGCTCCGGACGTTGACAGCAGGTCGTGGGCCGTTCGCAGGTGCTGGACGCTGTCCCGGCGGCGGCCCTGGCGGCGCAGCCATTCGCCGTACAGCAGGTGGGCGCGGCCCCGGTAGGGTTTGAGCGGGCTCTCGCCGAGATGGCCGAGCGCTTCGCGGTAGTGGTCCTCGACGCCGGTCACCAGCGCTCGCGCGGACGCCGCGACGCCGAGGGCGGAGGGTGTGCCACCGGCCCGGGTGTGGTCGGTCAGCGATG
Organism: Winogradskya consettensis; assembly: GCF_018332715.1. Taxonomy (GTDB): domain Bacteria; phylum Actinomycetota; class Actinomycetes; order Mycobacteriales; family Micromonosporaceae; genus Actinoplanes; species Actinoplanes consettensis. Next base: position 36,189 of record NZ_BOQP01000050.1, read on the forward strand.
CGAGGGCCCGGGCTGCGAGAGCGGGTTCGCCGCACCGGGTCGCCGCCTCGATCAGTTCGAGCAGGGCACCCCCGACGTGGAAGAGCTCGTCGTCCACGACCTTGCGGGCGGCGTCCAGCGCGGCCGGATAGTTGCCCAGCCCGTTGTGCAGCGTCGCTGACGTCCAGGTCAGGTTGGTGACCTGGCCGCCGGCTCGCCCGGCTTCCGCCTCGGTGGCGCTGCGGAAGAGCGCGAGGGCTTCGGTACGCCGTCCGCGCCAGGCGGCAAGAAGCAACCGGGGATACATCAGGGGCGAGTCACCGACCGCGTCGGCGATCGCTTCCTCCTCGGCGATCGCCGTGATCGCCCGGCTGACGTCCCCGACCAGGACGGCCTCGCACGCCTTCTGCCCGAGACCGAGCCGGAGCAGCGCGGGCGAGCCCGACTCGCGGCCCGACTTCTCCAGCCGGTCGGCGATGGCGGCATGGGTGTCGAAGTCCCAGAACTCCGCGGCGATCATCGTCGCCAGTGCGGGCCGCGACGCCCACCACGGGTCGTCGTCGCCCGGCAACCCGGCGAGCAACGGAACCGCGCCGCGTGGCCCCTGCGCACCCAGCATGATCAGAACATCCAGGATGTCCGGGGACGCCACCGGCGGCGCGTCGATCCGGGCCGCGGCCAGCACCTCGTCGATGACCCCACGGGCGCGGCCCACCGACAACGCCATCTCGATGCCGTCGAGGAAACAGTCCCGCGAGCGCTGCACGTCCAGCGTCGCGAGCCGCCGTGCGGCGCTCACCATCAGCATCGGGCCGGTGCCGTCGCCGTGCCTGGTGAAAGCGATCCTGCCACCGAGCACGTCGACCCGGGCCCGCTGATACCCGTCGAGTGCCGCGACGTCGACGGTCGCGAGCAGATCCGCGGCCGGATCGGCGCCGCCCGCGTCAAGGGTGGCCTGCACCGACGCCAGGGTTCGTTCGACACGCAGGGCGGGGTCCATGGTCAGCGCCACCGAGCGCTCGAGGAACGCGGCGGCGGCGGCAACGCCACCGCGAGCCTGCGCACGGGACGCACACCGCTCCAGGTCCGCGGCGACGTCGTCGTCCGGTCCGCTGCTGGCCTGCGCGCGATGCCAGACCCGCCGGTCGGGGGCCACGACCGGGTCGACGATCTCGGCCAGTGCGGCGTGCGCAGCGCGACGCTCCTCCACGGCTGCCGCTCGGTAGACGGCCGACCGGGCGAGCGGGTGGCAGAACCGGATCCGGGCGTCGAACTCCGCCAGACCGGAGCCGGCCGCCTCCGCCGCGGCCCGCGTCACGTCCAGCCCCAGCTGCTGAGCGGCCGGCCACAGCAGCCCCGGATCACCCGTCGGGTCGGCGCTCGCCACGATCAGCAGCAACCGGGCCCCGGGCGGCAACGCCCGCAGCCGGGACTGAAAGATCTCCTCGATCCGGGTCGGCGTCGACGGCGTCGCGGGCAGCAGAAACCCGCCCGCGCGCGGCAGCTCCACCAACGCCAGCGGATTACCCCGCGCCTCGGCGACCAGGCTGTCCCGCACCCGCTCGTCCAGCACCAACGGGCTCCGCCGCGCCAGCAACTCCCGCGCGTCCTCATCGCTCAACCGGGCGACGGCGAGCGATTCCACCGTGCCCAGCTCGCTCGGCACGGCGGGCGTCCGGACCGCGAAGATCATGGAGATCCGGTCCGCGCCCATCCGGCGGGCGAGGAAGGCCAGCACGGTCAACGACGCCGCATCCACCCACTGGACGTCATCCACGAGGCAGAGCAGCGGGCGGTCCTGAGCCGCCACCGCCATCAGCTCCAGCACCGCCAACCCGATGTGGAACAGGTCCGGCGTCCCGTCGCCCAGGCCGAACGCGACCTGCAGGGCCGCCCGGTGCCGGCCCGACAGCTCAGGCAGATGCCGCAGGATCGGTACGCACAACTGGTGCAGCGCCGCGAACGGCAACTCCTGCTCGAACTCCGACCCGGCCGAGCGGACGACCTCGAGGCCGGACGCCTCCCGCAGCGCGTACTCCAGCAACGCGCTCTTACCGATGCCGGCCTCACCGGTCAGGACCAGTGCCACGCCCCGGCCCGCACCGGCGGCCCCGATCAGCTCGCCCACTCGCCGCTGCTCAGCACGCCTGCCGACCAGCGGGTCGGACTTGAGGCCCGGTGTCCACACAGCGGCAACGGTAGCCGAAGGTAGGCAATGCATACCGACGCGGCACAAACGGGCATCGCGGCAGAGTCGTGGGGGTCAAGACCCCACGACCAAGGAGACGCACCATGCCCGCAGGACTTGTTACCGCTCTGCTCGCCACCACGGTGGCTGTCAGTGCCGCCTCACCCGCTGCCGCAGCCCCCACCGGCCGGCCCGCACCCGCGTCGTCGTTGACCTGCGCCGGACAAGGCGTCGACCCGTCCGCGAAAATCCGTTACCGCACCGAAACGGTGATCAACGCACCCCTGGACACCATCTGGAACCTGCAGACCGACGTCGAACGGTGGCCGGCCTGGCAGCAGGCGGTGACCAGCAGCAAACTCCTGACCAAGGGCAAACTGCGCCCGGGCTCGCAGTTCCGCTGGACAACCCCGGTCCCCGAGACAGCCACCACCCCCGCCACCACCCTGGTGATCACCTCCACCGTCCAGCAGCTCAAGCAGCACCAATGCCTCCGCTGGACCGGCCCCGCGACCGGCGACGGCCTGACCATCGACAAGGGCACCCACGTCTGGAACTTCACCGAGGTCAGGGGCGGCGTCCTGGTCCGCACCGAGGAAACCTGGAACGGCGCCCAGGTCGAGGCGGACATCCCCACCTCCACCGCCTACCTCGGCGCCGGCCTCGAAGCCTGGCTCACCGAGCTCACCACCACAGCCGAAAAGGCCACCTGCCAGCGTTAGGCCTCGGCGGTTTCCTCGAGCCGCTGTACCCAGTCGCGCAGGCCCGCGTCCAGGCTCGCCTGGTTGCCGGGAACATCGACCTCGACGGGCGGCCCGGACCAGGACTCCTCGGTAGTGACGATCGTGCCGCCCCGGACCTTCTTGAAGGTCCACAGGTGCACGCCGTCGATGCCGCCGACCGGGGCCGCCCATGCAGTGCACCGCAGCGACTCGACGGCGGTGACCGTCGACGTGACCTTCATGCCCTGCGGAGACCAGTCGAACACCGAGCCCGGCCTCAGCGGACCCGGGGTGCGCTTGCGAGCCGGGGTGATCTCCGGGATCCAGGTGTCCCATTCGTCGATGCCGGTGTGCAACTGCCAGGCCCGCCACACGGGTGCCTCGACGAAGGCACTCGCTCTGGCGATCACCGGCGCGCCCACGTCGACCGTCACGCCTCCGCACACCTCGTGGTGCCTGGCGTGCGCGGAGGCCGCAGATGGCATTGCCAGTGCCGTGGTCATAACCACGGCCAGATGAACAGCTGTTGTTGTTTTTCGCACGAGGCCATCTTGTTTCGCGAAAGGGCGGCTCGCGTCGGCAGGAACTACCTATCCGACGCGAGCCGGGGCGCCAGGAACCGGGCTGTCGCGCTGTCAGCGACCTGGGCGACGTCGGCGGGGGTGCCGGCCGCGACGACCCGGCCGCCCGCGTCACCGCCGCCCGGGCCGAGGTCGATCACCCAGTCGGCGGTGGCGATCGTGTCCAGGTCGTGCTCGACCAGTACGACCGTGTTGCCGGCGTCGACGAGGCGGTGCAGCTGACGCAACAGCAGCCTGATGTCCGCGGGGTGCAGCCCGGCGGTCGGCTCGTCGAGCAGGTAGAGCGCGTGCCCGCGGCGGACCCGTTGCAGCTCGGTCGCGAGCTTGATGCGCTGGGCCTCGCCGCCGCTGAGCTCGGTCGCCGGCTGCCCGAGCCGCAGGTAGCCGAGCCCCACCTCGCGCAGCGTCGCCAGCCCGCGGGCGGCGGCCGGCACGTCGGTCAGGAACGCGGCGGCCTCGTCGACGGACATCGCCAGCACGTCCGCGATGCTCCGGCCGCGGTAGGTGACCTCGAGGGTCTCGGCGTTGTACCGCTTGCCGTGACAGCTGGGGCAGGGCGCGTACGTGCCGGGCAGGAACAACAGCTCGACCGCGACGAAGCCCTCCCCCTGGCAGGTCTCGCACCGGCCCTCGGCGACGTTGAAGGAGAACCGGCCGGCGCTGTACCCCGACTGCGCCGCGTAGAGCTTGCGGACCGCGTCGAACATCCCGGTGTACGTGGCCAGGTTCGAGCGCGGCGTACGCCCGATCGGCTGCTGATCGACCAGAACCAGCCGGTCGAACTCCCCGGACAGCAGCGCCGTCTCCGCGAGCAGCGTCGACTTGCCCGACCCGGACACCCCGGTGACCGCGGTCAGCACACCCCGGGGAAGGTCCACGGACACGTCGCGCAGATTGTGCCGGGAGATGCCGCCGAGGTGCAGCCACCCCTGCGGCGTACGGGTGACGTGCTCGAAGGGTTCCGCCCGCCCGAACAGGTACGTACCTGTCGCCGACTCCGGGACCTGCTCGAGGCCCGCGACCGGGCCGCTGTACAGCACCCGCCCGCCGGCCTCGCCCGCACCGGGACCGATGTCGACGATCCAGTCCGCACGGCGTACGACATCCAGGTCGTGCTCGACCACGAACAGCGAGTTACCCGCCGCCTTGAGCCGGTCGAGGACGTCGAGCAACGGCTCGGCATCGGCCGGGTGCAGCCCCGCCGACGGCTCGTCGAGCACGTAGACGACCCCGAACAGCCCCGAGCGCAGCTGCGTCGCGATCCGCAGGCGCTGGGCCTCCCCCGGTGACAGCGTCGTCGAGCTGCGCCCGGTGCTCAGGTAACCCAGACCCAGGTCGAGCAGCACCTCGATCCGGGCGACGAGGTCCGCGCACAGTCGTACGGCTGCTTCGCCTGCTCCGGCCACCGGTTGCAGCACGGTGACCAGCTCAGAGAACGGCATGGTGTTGACGTCAGCCAGTGACCTGCCGCGGAAGGTCACCGCGAGAGCCTCCGGGCGCAGGCCGCTGCCGTGGCAGTCGGGGCAGGGCACACTGCGTACGAACCGTAAGGCCCGGTCGCGCATCCGCTCGCTCTTGGAGTCGGCAAGGGTGTGCATGACGTGTTTGCGGGCGCTCCAGAACATGCCCATGTACCCGTAGTCGATCCGGTCCCGCTCGGGCTTGATCAGCACGGACGGCTGCTCGTCGGTGTAGAGCAGCCACTCACGTTTCTTCCGCGGCAGTTTGTGCCACGGCTTGTCGATGTCGATGCCGAGCCCGGTGACGATGCTGCGCAGGTTGGCGCCCTGCCACGCCCCCGGCCAGGCGGCGATCGCCCCGTCGCGGATGCTCAGCGAAGGATCAGGCACGAGCAGGTCCTCGGCGACGTCGTGCACGACCCCCAGGCCGTGGCAGTGCGGGCAGGCCCCGGCCGGGGTATTGGGCGAGAACGCCTCGGCCTCCAGCCGTCCCGCCCCCGGCGGATAGGTCCCGGCCCGCGAGTACAACATCCGCAACAGGTTCGACAACGTGGTCAGGGTGCCGACGGTCGAGCGCGAGCTGGGTGCGCCCCGGCGTTGCTGCAGCGCCACCGCAGGCGGCAGACCGGAGATTTCCCGTACGCGCGGCGCGCCGACCTGCTGCAACAGCCGCCGGGCGTACGGGGCCACGGACTCGAAGTACCGTCGCTGCGCCTCGGCGTACAGCGTGCCGAACGCCAGCGACGACTTACCCGACCCGGACACCCCGGTGAAGGCCACCATCGCGTCCCGCGGGATGTCGACGTCGATGTCCCGCAGGTTGTGCTCCCCGGCACCCCGGACGCGCACGAAGTTGTCCATGATCCATGACTACCCGCAAGCTGCCCGGGCGCAACCAGGAACACCCCGATGGACACTCGCACACACCACGTGGCTGCCGCGAAACGCGCCTCACCCCGCTGCGGCCGAGGACGGCAGGTGGAGCAGGCGCGCGCCGCAGCCCAGCGACGTCACCGCCCGCCTCGTACACGGAGGGTGCGGGACGACGGATACTACGATCGTCGGCGTGCCGAGAACGGGGTGGTCGCCGACCGAGGACCAGAACAGGCGACTGCTTCGCGCACGGGATGCGATGGACCGTGACTTCGCCGACCGGCTCGACCTGCCCGCGCTCGCCAAGCTGGCACACATGTCGCAGGGACACTTCAGCCGCAGCTTCCGCGGCACCTTCGGGGAAACCCCGCACCGCTATCTGCAGCGCCGCCGCATCGAGCGGGCCATGTCGTTGTTGCGCGACCCGGCAAGCTCGGTGACCGAGGTCGGGCTGCGGGTCGGCTTCGAAAGCCTCGGAGCGTTCAGCCGGGCGTTCCGGGCCGTCGTCGGCGTGTCGCCGTCGCAGTACCGCGGGCGAGGACTGGTTGCCAACGCGCCGGTGTGCTTCGTGAAAACTTGGCTGCGACCGATCAGTTTTGGCGAAGCGCCCACGTCCGGAGCGCCCGTACCGTGAAAGCATGTTCAAGGCGATCACGATTACCACGGTCCGGGTGCTCGACCAGGACGAGGCTCTGGACTTCTACGTCGGCAAACTGGGTTTCACGATCGACGCTGATGTCGACATGGGGTTCATGCGCTGGCTGACGGTTTCTCTTCCGTCCGACCCTGGCCGGCAGCTGCTGCTGGAGGTTCCCGGGCCGCCCGCGATGAGCGAGGAGTCCGCCGCGCAGGTGCGTGACCTGCTCACCAAGGGCGCCCTCGGCACGTCGGCGATCCTCACCACCGACGACTGCCAGAACGTCTACGACACGCTCAAGGGCCAAGGCGTGGAGTTCACCCAAGGTGTTGAGGTGCAGCCTTACGGCATCGACTGCGCCTTCCGCGACCCGTTCGGCAACCATATCCGCGTCACCCAGCCGGCCGAACAGCCTTCCGCCGTCACCGACGAGGACATCGCCCGCTGGGGTGGCCCCGTCGAGGCCTGACCCGACGCGGGCAGCCGGCCTCGCTGAGGATCTGGTGGGTGCCGGGCCGAATCCTGCGAACGGCGGGTACGAACTGTCACGCGCCTCTAGCGTTGCAATGGTGACGGCTCTGCGCACGGCCATCCTCGGCTTTGCCGCAGCGCTGCTGTTCATGACCACGCAGCTGTCGCAGGTGGCCACGGTGCCGGTGATCATGGCAGGTACCGTCGCCAACCTGGTCGCCATCGCGGCGGTCATCGTCGGGGTACGGCGGCACCGACCATCCGCGCGCCTGCCGTGGTTTCTGCTCGCCGCCGGACTGGCCGCCAACATGACCGGCGCGTCGATCTTCTACGCAAGCAGCTACCCGCTCATCGGCTCTGCTCTGCTCACCTGCACGCCGTGAACGACATCTCCGGCAGCCGTCTGCTGCTGCTCGGTTCGGCCCTGCTGATCGCACCGGTCTCGCAGGCCCGTCCCTGTCCGGTGTGCCTACTTCCCTTCTCGTGGGTGCGTCGGTCGCGTCGGCCATGGGCTGGCTGACTCGATGACGCCGGCGTGCGCACATGGCAGCATCGTGGCGGATGGCCGGCAGAGTGATGGATCATCGGCAAATGCGGCTTCGGATGGAATTGTTTGTCGACGATGTGGACGTCAGCGTCGATTTCTACTGTGATGTGCTCGGGTTCGAGGTGGACCGACGCGCGGAGGACTACGTGAGTCTGCGTCGAGGCCAGGTCGTGCTCGGACTCGGGCCTGTGGCGAAGTTGCCCGAGCAGGCGGAAGGCCGGGGATTCACCAGACAACGGCTCACCGGCGGCAAGGGCGCCGGTGTCGAGATCGTGCTGGAGGTCGATGGCCTGGACGAGCTGCGGGCGCTTTATGAGCGCTGCCAGCAGCGGGCGGCGATCAGTGAGGAGTGGGGGTTGCGGCCGTGGGGGCTGCATGACTTCCGGCTCGCTGACCCCGACGGTTACTACCTGCGGATCACTCACAGCGATTCCGCGGCTCAAGGACGCTGATCTGTCGGAGGCGCCGGGATCGCGGCTGTGGCCGGATGCCGGGCCACGCTCATGAGCTGTTTCAGCCTCGCCGCCGCCGGTCTGCGACCAGCTCGGTCACCCGCGCTTCGGGGAAGCGGCCCAGGTCCACAGGGCGAACCCGGCACCGATAGCCAGCATGGTCTGCACACCGCGCGGCGAGAAGATGTGGCTGTCGATGAAGGAGTAGCCGGCCAGGAGCAGGACGACGGTACCGGGCATCACCCGCGGGCCGTGCCGGCTGACCAGGGCTATGGTGCCGGCGAGCACAGCGACGAGGAACGCGTACACGGCGACGTGGCCCAGGCGGTCGGCGGTGTCGTACAGCGCCAGCACCAGCCGGCGCAGCTCGACCGGGTCCCCAGGCTGGCCCGCGACCGTGCCCGCCGCGATTCCGGCCACGGCGTCCAGGCCGGTGTAGCCGGCCGCGTAGACACAGGCGCACACCCAGGCCACGATCGTCGCCACTCCGGGCAGATCGGCGCGTGGCCGTTCGCGCAGCAACACGAAGAACCCGACGGCGAGCAGAGGGAAGACGGGGAGCAGGACGATGTGCAACTGCACCCAGCGGTGCGAGGTGGCGGCGGACAGCCCGTGCGGGTGGATCAGTCCGGCGAGGGCAAGCAGCAGCGGCCCGAGGGTGACGAGCAGGAGGGTGCGCGCTGGGCGCAGGCGGCGGGGGCCGGTCACGACACTCACCGCGCGGTCGACGACAGATCGACGAAACCGGCGCTGCCAACGGGTACGAGGTTCACAGCACCCGACCATAGGGTTCGACCGTCGCCGAGGATATGACTCTCGGCGATTCGTCACCGGTTCATAAGGATTGGTGGATGACGCCGAGCTTGTCGCCGGCCCGGCCGGTCCGGTGAACGCGGGTGGTCAACTGCCAGCCGCCCGGTACGCCTTGCCCGCCTCGGTCGGCGTGGTGGCGTCGCGGTACAGCCCGTAGTCGACCGAGTCGCCGACCGCCGGGAGTGAGAACCAGGCGTACCGCTCGACATACGACGCGGCCTCGAGCTGGCGGGTGGAGTTCGTGATGAACGCGGTGATCTGCTGCGTGTTCGGGAACCGCGGCGTGCCGGTGAAGTTCATCAGGCCGTACTCGGTCACCCAGACCGGCAGGTTGTAGCGGTCGTGCACGGCCTTGACGTACCCCATGAACTGGCCGACCGCCGCGTCGCTGAAGTCCGAGCCGTACCAGTGCACCGTGATGAAGTCGACCCGCAGGCCGCGCTGCTTCGCCCCGGTCATGAAGCGGTCCAGCCAGCCACCGGCGGTGTCACCGCCGTACGCGACCGCGGGGCTGCCCAGGCGCATGCCGGTGCCCTGCAGATCGGGCCACAGGTTGAGCGCCTGTTCCACGGTCATGTCGGCCTGACCGGCCATGTCCGGCTCATTGAACCCGAGCAGTGTGCTGCCCTCGGTCTTGACCTTCGCCAGGTTCGCCGGCGTGTCTACGTTCTCATCCCAGATCATCGGGACGAACTCGGCGTTCGCGGGCATGTCGTCGTTGTTCGTGCCCCAGTTGTAGTACCACTTCGCGCCGACGTCCTTGACCGCGCCGGACAGGCCGGGGAACTGCCACGTGCTGACGCCCTTCTTGCCCACGGCGGGCGGAACGCTCGTGGGCGCCGTCGTAGGAGCAGCTGTGGGCGCCGTGGTCGGCGCGGTGGTGGAGCCGGGCAGATTCCAGGCCTGGTTGGTGGCGCCGGTGCATGACCAGATCTGCAGACGGGTGCCGGCGGCGTCGAGGCACTTGCCGGAGCCGGTGTTGACCAGAGCGCCGCTACGGGCTGTCCACTTCTGGGCGCCGGTGCCGTTGCATTCGTACACCTGCACCTTCGCACCATCGGCCACCGAGGCCGCCGCCACATCGAGGCATTTCCCCAGTGCCTTCACGGCACCGCCGTCGAGGGCCCACCGCTGCGCGTTCGTGCCGTTGCAGTCCCACAGTTGCACGGCAGTGCCGTTGGCCGGATCGGCGCCGGACACATCGACGCACTTACCGCCGATCCCGGTGATCGGCCCGGCATCGGCGGCCATCGCGTTCGTTACGCCCAGCACGCCGAGAGCGGCGACCACGATCCCGGAAACGGTGACGGCGAGGACGCGCCGCCGGTTACGTACAGGTGACATGGATCCGAAACTAACCGCGCACGAAACGCACCCGGCGGCCCCTCGGAAAGACTTAAATCGCCGCTAAGAACCTCGGCCTGATCGGACAGTTCTGCGCCAAAGTTGTTATCCGCGATGGAGGCGTCCGTCAAGGCTGGTCGCCGTCGCGCGGGCGCAGCAACGGCGGGTGCAGCAGCCGCGCCGGCCCCCTGCGGAACAGCTGGGCCGGGCGGCCCCGGTCCCGTGCCACACTGCGGCCGACCGGTTCGACGAAGCCGTCCGCTCCGGTGACCTTGCGGTGGAAATTGCGGGGGTCGATGGTGGTGCGCCACACCCTCTCGTAGACCTCGCGCAGGTCGGCGATGGTGAACTCCGGCGGGCAGAACGCGGTCGCGAGCGGCGTGTATTCGAGTTTGGCCCGGGCCCGTTCAAGCCCATCGGCGAGGATTTGGTCGTGGTCGAAGGCCAGTTCGCCGCGGGTCAGCTCGTCGCAGGGCCGCCAGGCCGCCCCGGCTGCGTCGCTGCCGGCGACCGGAATCGGCAGGTCGGGCAGCAGAGCCAGGTAGGCGACGGCGACCACCCGACCACGCGGGTCACGGCCCGGGGCGCCGTACGTGGCGAGTTGTTCGAGGTGCCCGGCCGCCGGATCGAGGCCGGTCTCCTCGCGCAGTTCCCGCCGGGCCGCCTCCTCGAGATCCTCGTCGGGCAGGACGAAGCCACCCGGTAGCGCCCACTGCCCCTCGTACGGCGGGATGCCGCGGCGGATCAGCAGCACCTGCAGGCGGGACTGCCGGATGGTCAGCAGCACCAGGTCCACCGCAATCGTCATGTTGACGATAATACCCATGCCGGTTTATCGTCAGCATGACGAAATAAGGAGTGAGGGACCATGGCCCACGTAACCCGGCGATTCAACCTGCGACACCTGCGCGGCACCCCGACCAGCTGGATCAGCTACACCGCCGGCGGCAAGGCGAAGCGCGCAGGAACCGGCCTGTCCTTCTGGTACCGGCCGCTGACCGCAGTGCTGTCCGAGGTTCCGGTCGACGACCGCGAGCTACCGCTGCTGTTCCACGCCCGTACCGAGGACTTCGCCGACGTCACGGTGCAGGCCACGGTGACGTACCGGGTCAGCGATCCGGCCGCGGCCTCGACTCGCCTGGACTTCTCGATCGACCCCTACCGGGGCAGCTGGCGCGGGCAGCCGCTCGACCAGGTCGCCGGCCTGCTCGCCGAGCTGGCCCAGCAGCCCGCCCTGGACCTGCTGGCCCGGCTGCCGCTCGCGGAGGCGCTGACCACGGGGATCGCCCCGGTCCGGCAGTCCGTCGCGGACGCGCTCGCCCACGACACCCGGCTCACCGAGACCGGCGTCAGCGTGGTCAGCGCCCGCGTGGTGGCGATTCGTCCGGAGCCCGACATGGAACGCGCCCTGCAGACACCGACCCGCGAGCAGGTGCAGCAGGAGGCCGACCGTGCCACGTACGCGCGGCGGGCCCAGGCCGTCGAGCAGGAGCGCACGATCGCGGAGAACGAGCTGCAGAGCCAGATCGAGCTCGCTCGCCGGGAGCAGCTGCTGGTCGAGCAGCGTGGCGCCAACACCCGCCGCGGGGCCGAGCTGGACGCCGAGTCCCAGCTGGTTGCCAACGCGGCCTCCGCGGATCGGTTGCGCACCACGGCAACAGCAGAAGCAGATGCTGATCGGGTACGCGACGAAGCGCGCGCCACCGGTACCCGGCTGGTCGGGCTGGCCGAAGCGGAGGCGGAAGCCGCGCGCCTCGCGGCCTACCGTGACCTGCCGCCGGCGGTGGTCCAAGCCCTCGCCCTGAAGGAACTCGCCGGACACCTCCCCGCCATCGGTGAGCTGACCATCACCCCGGACCTGCTCAGCAAGCTCGCCGGGCGGCTCGGATGAGCACGCTCGCCCCGCGCGTGGTGATCGTGTCGCGGCGCAGCGAGCTCGACGAACTGCTCGCCCGGCACAGCACCCGCGGTGCCGCCGCCTTCTTCCTGCGCGAACGCGGCCGCGACCTGGCCGAGGTGAGCGCCCGGCACGACGCGCTGACCGCCGCCCTCACCGAGGTGGGCAGTGCGATCCCGGCGGACTGGCGGCGCGGCCACGTCGACCGCGCCGACCTGCCCCGGTTCCTGTTCGCCCCCGAGGACGTGGTGATCGCCGTCGGCCAGGACGGCCTGGTCGCCAACGTGGCCAAATATCTCGACGGCCAGCCCGTCATCGGCGTCGACCCGGAGCCCGGCCGCAACCCGGGCGTCCTGGTCCGGCACCCCGTCGCCGCGGTCCCCGGCCTGCTGCACGCCCGCGGCGACGGCGAGGAGCGAGCCATGGTCGTCGCCCGGTTGGACGACGGCCAGACCCTGCACGGCCTCAACGAGATCTACCTCGGACACCCGGGGCATCAGTCCGCCCGCTACGTGCTCACCGGCCCCGGCGGCGACCGCGAACGGCAGTCGTCGTCCGGCGTCATCGTGGGCACCGGCACCGGCGCGACCGGCTGGTGCGCGTCGATCGCCCGGGAACGGGCCACCGCCCCGGCGATGCCGGGCCCGGCCGAGGCGGCCCTCTGCTGGTATGTCCGGGAAGCCTGGCCCTCCCCCGCCACCGGCGTCACGCAGGTCGCCGGCCGGCTGCACACCGGCCAGACCCTGGAGCTGAGCAGCGAGTCCGAACGCCTGGTCGCCTTCGCCGACGGCCTCGAGTCCGACGCCCTGCAGCTCGCCTGGGGCCAGCGCATCTCCGTCGGCGTCGCGGACCGCCGCCTGCGCCTGCTCTGACGCCGGCCCGGACGCTCTCCCGGGCCGGCAGAGTCGAGTCACTGAGCCCGGCCATGTCCCGGACGAAGCCGAACTCGGCCCGCTCAGCCGCGGCCAGGGTAGCCATGATGGGCGGGGCCTCGATCATCGACCGCCGCTCCCTGTTCCCTGGCAGCTAATGTGGAGCCTCGAAGGGCGAGAGGCGGATGTCGATGGAGCTCGGCCGGGTTGTCGTCGTTCACGCACCGGCCGGTCACGGCTCGGGTTACGCCATCGCCCGCCGACTGGTCCTGACCTCAGCCCACGTCGTCCCGCAGGTCGGCGCCCAGGTCGAGGTACGGGCCGCCACCGCAGCGGCCCGGCTCCCCGCGACCGTCGTGTGGCGGGGCACGCCGGGCGGCCGCGACGACGCCGCGCTGCTCGAGCTGGGGGCGGAAGACCCGGGGTGGGACGGCGACGCCGTGCGCTGGGGCCGCATCGTCACCAACCGGTCCGGCATCCCCGCCGAGACCTGGGGATTCCCGATCTGGGCACAGCGCCCCGGGTCACCGCCGGAGACCTGGCATCCGGCGGGCACGATCAACGCCGGCAACCGCGTCGTCGCCGACCGGTACGTGCTCAGCCTGTCCGACCATCCACCGCGGGGCGCGTCGCCGTGGGCGGGGCTCTCCGGGGCCGCCCTCTTCTGCGGCCGGCTGCTCACCGGGGTCATCGCTGCCGACCTCGCCGGTGGCGGACATGCGCACCTCGACGCCGTACCCGGATATGTGCTGGCCCACGACCCGGAGTTCGTCGCGATCCTGCGGCGGCACGGCGCCGCCGGACCCGCCCTCGACGGCGTCGAGCTCGACGACCTGGCCGAGCTGGTGAGATACGGCCGGAGCCCCGCGGCGCTGCTGATCGCCAAGCGGAACCTGGTCAGATTCCGCGGCCGGCGCACGCTCATGGACGACCTGATCGCCTGGGCCGGGCCGGCGGGGTTCCGGGCCTGGTTGCTGCACGGACCCGGCGGTCAGGGCAAGACCCGCGTCGCCCACGAGCTGGGGCGGCGGCTGCGCGACCAGCGGTGGGCGGTGCTGTGGTTGCGGCCCGGCGCCCCCGTGCCCGCCCTGGAGGTGATCGGGCACGTCGCCGTACCACTGCTGGTCATCGTGGACTACGCGGAGTCCCAGCTCGGCCAGGTCGCCGAGGTGCTCCGGGCCTGCGCCCGCCACGCCGGTACCTCACCGGTGCGGATGCTGCTGCTGGCCCGTTCGGTCGGTGACTGGTGGGAGACACTGCAGGCCGAGAGCCCGTACGCCACCGAGTTACTCGAGGACGCACCCGTCGTCCGGCTGCTGGAACTGGAAACCGAGGCAGCCGGGCGCGCCGACGCGTACCAGGATGCGCTCACCGACCTGGCTGCCGCCCTGACGTCCCAGCTCGACATCGACCCTGCGCTGCTGGTGGACACCCCGCCCTACGTGGACGCCGGACGCCCCGCATCGGCATTGACCCTGCACATGACCGCGCTCGCCGATCTCCTCGACGCCGCGTACGGCGTCGACTGGCAGCGGGAGGACACGGCGATGCCGGTCGAGGACCGTGTCCTGCACCATGAGCGACGGCACTGGTACCGGACGGCGGACGGCTTCGGCCTGCGCACGGCGCTGCCCGAGGGGTCGCTCCAGGACACGCTCGCCGCGACGTTCCTGCTCGGCGCCGACAATCCGGCCGAAGCCGAAGCCCTGCTGGATTCGTTGGAGGTGCTGCGCGACCGGCCTGAGAGCCTGCTCGAGACGGTCCACCGCTGGCTCGCGCATCTGTACCCACCGCCCGACGCGCGGCCATGGGGCGCTCTGCAGCCGGACCGGCTGGCGGAACGCTTTGCCGGCACCCGGCTCCTCAAGGACCAACGGCTCGTCGACCCGCTGCTGTCCGCCAGCTCCGTACCTCAACGCGACCGGCTCCTCACCGTGTTCGCCCGCGCGGCACACCAGGCCGCGTTCGACGGGCAACTCGACGAACCCCTGACCGAGCTGTGCGTACGCCAAGCCGCCTGGCTCGCCCTGCCCGCCATCGGGGCCGCCACCCGCGTCGAGAGCCCCGGCCCGCTGATCACCGCGCTGCGGAAGGTGGCCGATGACCCGCAGGTGACCCGCGACCAGCTCGCCGCACTGGTCTTCCACGTTCCGTTGTCCACCCACACGCTCGCCGGATGGGCGGTCGACGCCTCCCAGCGCCTCGTGGCCGCGGACCGCGCCGCGGCCGACTCCGAGCAGGACACCGAGACGTACCTCTACGAGATCTCGGGAAGCCTGAACCGGCTGACCCTGCGGCTCATGGAAGTGGGCCGGTATGACGAGGCCCTGGCATCCGCCGAGGAAACGATCACGGTGATCCAGGGCCTCGCGGACGTATGGCCGGACAAGTACCGCGGTGACCTGGCCGCCGCACTCAGCGTGCGCTCCCTCCAACTAGGCCATCTCGGCCGCCGGATGGATTCGGTCGAAGCGGTGAAGGCAGCGGTCCAGATCCGGCGCGGACTGCAGGACGACGAGGCGCTGGCCACGACCCTCAACAACCTCGCCATCAGGCTGACCGAGGTCGGCCGGCACGACGAGGCGCTGGCGACCATCACCGAAGTCGTGGCCCTGCGGCGCACTCTCGCCGGACGAAATCCCGGCGGGCATCTCCCCGAGCTGGCGATGGCGTTGAGCAACCTCGGCTTCCAGCTCGGCAGACGAGACCGGCGGGCCGAGGCCCTGGTCGTGGTGCGGGAGGCGGTCGCCATCCGCCGCCGGCTCTGCGAGGACGAGCCGGACGCGTACCTGCCGAATCTCGCTATGTCATTGAACACGCTGTCCCTGCAACTGCACGATCTTGGGCACCTCCGCGAGGCACTGGCGGCCGGCGAGGAGTCGGTGACGATCTACCGCCGGCTCCGTACGGGCCGGCCCGACGCGATCGCGCCGCTGCTCGCCATGGCGCTCAACAACCTCGCCCGCTACCAGTCCGAAGCCGGCCACGGCGAGCAGGCGCTGGCAATGATCCGGGAGGCGGTCGCCATCCGCCGCGTTCTGGCGGACCAACGCCCGGCAGCATTCCGCAAAGACCTCGCCCAGTCGCTGCTGGTGCTCGCTGTCCTCCTGGAAACCGCCGGACACAGGGACCAGGCCGCGGACAACGCGGCGGAAGCGGTCCCCCTCTACCGGGAACTGGCAGCGGCCGAACCCGTCATCAACCTGCCCCTGCACGTAGAGATCCTGATCTCGGCGGCCAAACTGCACGCCGCAGCCGCTCGTCTGCCAGAGGCGCGCACGCTCATCGGCGAAGCCACGGCAATCTGCCGCCAGACCCGTGACGGACCAGCCCTGCTGCGAACCCTGGTGCTCCAGACAATGATCTTCGGCGGCCTGGGGATGCGCCAGGACGGACTACGCTCGGCCGACGAGGCCCTCCAGCTGACCCGATCCTTGAACGACGTGCCCGAGGTGGCGATAGTGACCCTGCTCCGCATGCGAACCGAGCTGCGCGGCTGATACCGAAGGAGAACGATGGACATCGAACTGGCTGATGCGGTCGCGGCCATCCGCGAGGAGTTGCTCGAAGCGGCCCAGCGCGGTGCGGGCGAGGACATCGCGTTCACGGTCGGCCCGATCGACATGGAGTTCGAGGTCGAGCTGCGCGCCGACGCCAAGGCCAAGGTCGGCTTCAAGGCCTGGGTGGTCACCGCGGAAACCGAAGCCGGCGGCGGCCGCCGCCGCACCCACCGGGTCAAGGTCCAGCTCACCCCGAAGGCCCCGGACGGCAACGACCTGCTGATCTCTGCCCACCCGGGAGCCCTCGGCAACGAGACACCATCCGGCCACCTCGGCCGATAGACTGCGGTGAGGAGCGGGCCATGGTCATGGCCGGCTGGAGCGGCAGGATCGCTGCCGTGCAGGCTCGTCAGTGCACGGCCTGCTCCGAAGCGGCCCAGAGCCGCGCGGCGTTGTCCGCGGTGAACAGGGCCGGCAGCCGCTGGTGGCGGGTGCCGGCGTCGCTGTAGAAACCGCCGTTGTGCAGCGTGCCGGGCGCGGCGGTGGCCAGCCGCAGCAGCCGGGCGGCCGAGGTGTGCGGGCCGGTCAGGAACGGCGCGTAGCGGAAGAAGTAGCGCAGCGGGGTGTCGGCGCCGATGTTCGTGCGTACCAGGCCCGGGTGGAAGCTCACGCTGAGGATGTCCGGCCAGCGCCGGGCTGCCTCCATCGCGAACAGCACGTTCGCCGCCTTGGTCGACTGATAGGCCGGCACGCTGCGATAACGCTGCGGCGAGCCGGTCAGGTCGTCCGGGTCGAGGCGCACGTTGGGCGCCGGCCGTACGGCGGTGGTGGTGATCCGGCCGCCGCGCAACTGCTCGCGCAGCAGCCCGCTGAGCAGGAAATGCCCCAGGTGGTTGGCCTGCATCGTGGCCTCATTGCCGTCCACGGTGCGCCGGTACGCCGGTACGCGCTGACCGGCATTGTTGACCAGCACATCAATCTTCGGGTACGTGTCCCGCAGGTGCTGTGCCAGCGCCCGGACGTCGGCCAGCCGTTCGAAGTCGGCGCGGAACAGGCCCGGCTCCCGGCCCTGCCCGGCCGCGCGGACCCGGTCCTGCGCCACCGCCAGCCGCTGCTCGCTGCGCCCGACCACCACGACCTGAGAGCCGCGGGCCGCGAACTGCTCGGCGGCGGCGAGCCCGATCCCCGAGCTCGCCCCCGTAACCACCACAATGTCTTGATCTTGCATCCGGTCATTGCACCAGCGAACCGGCCCCGCCCGGTAATGCCGATCGCGCAGCAGCGGTCATGCCTGTCCGGCATGCCAGCGCCGGACGTGCTCCACGAACCGCCCGGCCAGCGGATGCGCGGCGCGTGCCGGCGTGCCGATCTCCAGCCGGCTCGCTGACAGCCCCTCGACCGGCCGTACGGACATGCCCGGCAGATGCTCCGGCAACGTCGACCCGTGGGCGTACACCACAGCCTGGCCCAGCGCCACAACGGCCAGCACCTCCGGCACCGAGCCGATCCGCAGGGTCTGCCGGCGCGGCCGGCGATCGACGTCGGCGCCGGTCCAGTGGGCGGCCTCCGCCGCGGACATCCCCGACCAGTAGGTGAACGTCTCGTCCCGCAGATCCGAGACCGTCAGCCGCGCCCGTCCCGCCAGCGGATGACCGGCGCCGAGCAACACCTGCCGCGGCTCCTCCATCAGGGGCTCCACGGCCAGCCCGTACCGATCGAACGAGTCGCGCAGGATCGCCACATCCGCGCCGCCTGCCCGCAGCACCTCCGGCGCCAGCCAGTCCCGCGGCACGATGCTCACCCGGACCTCGCCATGCTCGGCCTCGAACGCCCGGCTCGCCGCCGCCACCGCCAGCACGTCACACGCCGGCGCGCTGACCGTCAGCGTCCGCACGCCCCGCACCCGCTCGAGCGCCACTCGGGAACGTTCCACCAGGTCGTACGCGTCAGCGAGCAATGCCGTCCCGGCCGCGGTGAGCGTGGTGGCCTGCCTGCCACGCACCAGCAACGGGGCCCCGGCCGTACGCTCCAAGGTCTGCAGCGCCCGCGACAGCGCCGGCTGAGTCATCATCAGCCGGTGCGCCGCCCGGGTGATACTCCCGGTCTCCGCCACGGCGATCAGATATTCGAGGTGTCGCAGATCCAGCTCGGCCACCCCGCAACCCTCTCACGAGGCTGGTGAGCCACACATCGTCCCGTTGAGCCTCCCGGCGGGACGGTGCGGCCGGGGCGCCAGGCCACACGCGACTCATCGCGGGTGACCCGGCCGGTGCTGGACCATGTAGATGCCGGTGAGCGCGGCCGCGGCGCCCAGGATGACGCCGGTCAGGCCCGTGTAGTGGGTGGATGCGCCGTCGTCGCTGATCGACAGCAGCGCGGCCTGGGTGAGGACCAGCAGGATGAAGGCCCCGGCCAGGTTGGTCAGCCGGATCGCCTCGACCACGACGGCCCGCGTACGCCGGGCGGAGATCACTCCCTGGATGGCAAGTGCGAGTTCCGTGAAGGCGACGGTGGCGATGCCGATGGCGACGTTGCTGTCGTAGTGGCTGAGCTGGCTCCGGTCGAGCATCAGTGGCACGCACGTGACGACGTAGCCCAATGACAAACCCAGCACCACCCACCCGATCGTGCGGTACGCGCGTCGTTCCACCGGCGCCGCCGTCCGCGGATCACTCTCGGACGGCGGCGGGACGGCGGTTCGGCGTGACCGGCCGTGCCCTGATCGCCAGGACCTTCGCGCCGGCGAGCCCAACGGTGAAGAACCCGTTGACGAACAGGAACAGCGACGGGGACACCACCGTGAGGCCCAGTTTCCAGGCGGACATCGCGAGGTTGCCGTACACCGAGAACCGGGCGATGGCGATGCTGCGCTGGATGCTCTGCGGGGTGCCGGCACGGTGGGCCTCGACGTGATTCCGGATTCGTGTCCGGCAGCGTACGAGCAATGAGCTCGACCGCTGCACCAGCCGGGTCCGGCGCGATGGTGTTGTCGTCATGCGATTCTCGGGCTCTCGGGGTGGGGGCGGACGGATACCGGTGCCGTTCAGGACAGGAGCCGGGCGCCCTGTTCGCCGGTCTCGTGCACGACGGAGTATTCGTGGTCGATGCGCGGTGCCAGGGCGGCGGTCCGGCTGCCCTTCACGCCGCCGTACGCGAGGTAACCGGCCACCCAGGCCAGCAGCCCGATGGCGCCCAGCACGATCGACACCAGCTGGTTGCCGGCGTTCAGCGTGAAGATGGAGCCGGCCAGCGAGGCCGAGCCCAGCACCGCGATCGTCGCCGCTACCGCCGTCGCCGTGGTGTTCTTGGACTTCTCCATGCGGGCGATGGCGGACAGTGCGCTCTCGCACTTGCGTTCCAGTTCGAGCACCATCGGCCGGTTCTTGATCCGGCGGTCACGCTTCACCTTGAGCATCACCACGGTGGTCCGCGAGATCGGTGTCGCGGCGCTCTCGACGATCCAGCCGAAGTTGTGGAGGCTGTCGCGCCACAGCGATTCCAGCTCGCGGTCGGCGCGGATCGTCCGGTACTCGTAGGCCACGAAACCGGTCGTGCCGGCGATTGCCTGCTCGGTCATGGTGTGTTCCTCTCGTTTCGCCGCATCGGATGACACCGATATTGACCCGGCGCGGGCGGCGGCGAATCGTCTCGGTGAACCTGTCGGACGTACTGCGATCGCACTACGTGCGGTCCGGCGGGCGGTGCGATGATCAGGCCGTGACCACACCATCCGCCGTCGCGGGACGTCCACGCGCATGACCCAGGTGATGATCGTCGACGATCAGGAGATCATCCGGGCGGGTCTGCGTACGATCATCGACGCTCATCCCGGCCTCTCGGTGATCGCCGAGGCCGCGGACGGGTTCGAAGCCCTGCGGCTGCTCGCGTCGGCCGTGCCGGACGTGGTCCTGATGGACATCCGGATGCCCGGCATCGACGGGGTGGAGACGACCCGCCGTATCCGTGCCGCGTACCCGGCTGAGCAGGTCCGGATTCTGGTGCTCACCACGTTCGACCAGGATCAGAACGTCGTCGCCGCGCTGCGGGCCGGCGCCGACGGGTTCTTCAACAAGGGCACCGGGCCGGTGGAGCTGACCGCCGGCATCCTGCGCGTGGCGTCGGGCCGCAATGCCTTGTCACCGGCCGCGGTCGACGCCCTTGTCGGTCATGTCGCCGAGGACCGGGGCGTGCCGGTCGATGCCGGGGCGGCCGAGCGGTTCGCCGGGCTCACCGCGAGGGAGGCCGAGGTGGTCACGATGATCGTGCAAGGTCTCGACAACGCCGCGATCGCGGGGCGGCTGCACGTGTCGCCGTTCACCGTCAAGACCCACGCCAACCGCGCGATGGCCAAGGTGGGTGCGCGAGACCGGGCCCAGCTCGTGACGCGGGCGTTCCAGGCGGGCATCCGGCCCGGGCCCTGAGGTGATGGCGGCGCTGTTACCGGGTGGCCGGCAGGCGGGCGTACACCCGGAACAGGTTGTCGTCACCACGTGCGTCGAGGGACCCGCCGGCCGCCTGCGCGCGCTCGCGCATGCCGACGATGCCGTTACCGCCGTGGTGACCGGCGCCCGGTGACCCGGCGCTGACGTTGACGACCTCGAGGGTCAGGGTGTCCTCCGGCAGGAAGGCGACCCGCAGTGACACCGCTCCGGTGCCGTGGCGCTGCGCGTTGGTCAGCGCTTCCTGCGCGATGCGGTAGGCCGCCTGGCTGACGTGCGCCGCGAGCGGACGGGTCAGGTCGGGCAGGACGGCTTCCACGGTCATCCCGGCCGCGCGGAACCCTGCCACCAGGTCGCCGATACGCTCGTGGCTGGGCGTCGGAGCCGGCGGCGCATTGTCACCGCCGATGCGGAGCACGCGCAGGATCTGCTGGGTCTCCAGAAGGACGGCCTGCACTGCCACCCGCGCGGCACCGAGGTCGGCGGCGGCGCTCTGCGGGTCGCCGGCCAGCCGGACCTCCGCCGCGCCGAGGTGCATGCTGACCACGGCGATCTGGTGGCCCACGCTGTCGTGCAGATCCCGGGCGATGCGTACCCGCTCCTCCGCGAGGCCTTGCCGGACGGCAGCTTCCCGGCTCTCCAGCGCGGCACGGGCGCGGCCCTCGAGCTCGTCACGATACTGCTGATGGGTACGCACGGCGCTGCCGGCCGAAGCGGCCACCAGCGCGGCGAACGCGGCGATCGACGCGGAGGGATCGGTGGAAACACCCACCGAGCCGTAGTAGAACCCCACCGCCGCCAGGTTCGCCGCCCCGGTCACCGCGGCGATCAGCAACCCCGGCAGGCCGCGCAGCGCCAGCAGGAACGCTCCGAACACGGCGATCGACCAGAGCGCGGTCGGATTGTGCCCGAGCAGCCCGGCGGCCAGTGGTCCCGCGGCGAAAAGCAGCAGCGACGCCACCCGGAACCGGCGCAGGACCACGACCGCTGCGACGGTCGACGCGAGTGACAGCAGCGCACCGATGTCGTACCCGGCGACGGCGATCGTGCGGAACTCGACCGCCGCGCTAAGCCCGATCACCGTGTATCCCGCAACCGCGAGCACCCGTGACGCCCCCGAGAACGGACGGACGGGAAACCGGTGCGGCGCGGTGTCGGGCAGGGTCACAGGTCGTATTTTCGCAGCCCGGGCCGGGCGGCGAGTACTCCGGACGCAGTAGGCCGGTCCGCGCGGGTGGCTGTACCCGGACCAGCGGGTGTGCTGGAAAGGGCCACGGGTGGTCTCGCGCTTCCGGCTACACCGCGGTGTTGGCCTGGATGCGCGGGTGCGGCCGGCTGGGCCGAGTCGGGATCGAGGGGACCGGCGCCTACGGGGCCGGACTCGCCCACCGGCTGCGCGACGAACACCTCGAGGTGACCGAGGTCGACCGGCCCGACCGCAAGACCCGCCGGTTCCAGGGCAAGTCCGACCCGATCGACGCGATCCAAGCGGCCAAGGCCCGCCCTGGCCGGCGAACGCACCGGCATCCCCAAGCAGCGCGACGGCCGCGTCGAAGCCCGGCGGAACCTATGGGTGGCCCGGCGCAGCGCCTTAGAACTGCGCGCCGACACCCAACGCCAGGTCAAGACACTGATCGTCACCGCCCCGACGAGCTACGCGCCCAGCTACGCGGCCTGACCGTCAAGAAGCTGATCACCGCCTGCGCGAGCATGCGACCTGACCGGGCCGAAGCCGCAACCCCCGTAACCGCCGTCAAAATCACCCTGCGGTCCTTGGCCCGTCGCCACCAACAGCTGTCCGCCGAGATCACCGACCTGGACGAGGTCCTCGAACCCCTCGTCGCCGCCCTCAACCCCGGTCTGCTCACCGCCAACGGCGTCGGCACCGACGTCGCCGGGCAGCTGCTGGTCACCGCAGGCGAGAACCACGAACGACTCGCCTCCGAGGCGGCCTTCGCCATGCTCTGCGGTGTCGCCCCGATCCCCGCCAGCTCCGGCAAGACCAACCGACACCGGCTCAACGGCGGCGGCGACCGCCAGGCCAACGCCGTCCTCTACCGGGTCGTGCTCTGCCGCCTGCGCTGGGACCCATCGCACCCGCGACTACATACAACGCCGCACCAAGGAAGGCCTGTCAAGATCGTATTCGCGCTGGTAAAAGCCGATGGACAGAGCCGCGCCGTACCGTACCCGAGCCGGTCGAACAGCGCCCCGCCACGCGGCGCGACCGGGCCCGCAGTGCCGTCGGGGCTCAGGGTGAGCGACACGTCGGGGTTCCCGTCCAGCGCGACGGTCATCGGGCTGCCCGGCATCGTGACGCCCCGGGAACGGGCTGACGGGAAACCGGGGCGGCGCAGTATCGGGACGGGTCACAGGCCTATTTTCGCAGCCTGGACCGGGCGGCGAGTACTCCGGACGCAGTAGGCCGATCTGCACGGGTGGCCGTACCCGGACCGGCCGATGTGCCAGAAAGAGTGACGGCTATCTCATTATTTTCTGCCCGCTGCCGATTGTTACTTCGCAATCGCCGAAGGAAACGGTACGCACATGGGTGTTGGCCGGGCGTTCGACAACCTATCGCTGCTGAGCAAGATCGGTGCGGCCACGGTGACCGCCACGGCCGCCGGCGTGATCGTGGGGGTCGTGGCGATGACCACGATGCATCGGCTCAACGGCGACGAGGCCGCCGATCAGCGCCAGGAGATAGCTGTCGAGGCCGCGGCGGGTGCTTTCGGCACGAACGTCGAGGCCTACCTCGGCAGCATTACGGCGCTACGGTCGACCCCCGGCTCGGCTGCCAGCATCACTGAGTTGCTCAAGACCGATGACAAGGCCGTCGTCGACGCGCTGAACGTCATGCAGACACAGCTGAAGGACAATCCGTCCGGCTCGGCCGCGGTCGCGCAGGCAGAGCAGGACTGGAAGGCTTTCAAGGATTTCCTGGCCGTTGACCGCAGCCACTGGACCAAGGCTCAGCTCGCCGCGCTGGGCGAGGAGTACAACAAGGTCTACGGCGCACTGCACGCCGACGAGGGCCTGATGCAGACCGCCGCCGCCGAGAACGGTGCGCGTAATGTCGCCGCCGCGCAGAGCACGGTGCGCCGGGCGACCTGGATCATCGCGGTCCTGCTCGGCGCCGGGGTGGTGGCGAGTCTGCTGGTCGGGTTCCGCGTTGCGTTCCAGATCCGGTCCGCGGTGCGCGGTGTCGCGCACCTGGCCGAGGGGCTGGCCGACGGTGACCTCACCCGCACCTCGGGTGTCACCAACCGCGACGAGGTCGGGCAGATGGCGGGGGCGCTCGACCGGGCCGTCGGGCGCCTGCGCGCGGACATCATCAGCCTCGCCGGCAACGCCACCACCCTGGATGCCACCGCGGGACGGCTCACCGTCGTGTCGGGCGACGTCGATCAGGCTGCCTCCGACGCGTCGGGGCAGGCCGGGGCAGTGGCCAGCGCTGCTGACCAGGTGTCCACCAACCTGCAGGTCGTGACCGCGGGCGCGCAGGAGATGGGTTCGGCGATCCGCGACATCAGCGTGTCGACCAGTGAGGCGTCCGAGGTCGCGGTCCAGGCCGTGCAGATGGCCGCGCAGACCAACGCGATCGTGGCGCGTCTGGGTGAGTCGTCGACCGAGATCGCTACGGTGGTCAAGGTGATCACGTCGATCGCCGAGCAGACGAACCTGCTGGCGCTCAACGCGACGATCGAGGCGGCCCGGGCGGGCGAGTCGGGCAAGGGCTTCGCGGTGGTCGCCGGGGAGGTCAAGGATCTGGCTCAGGAGACCGCCAAGGCCACCGAGGACATCGCCCGCCGGGTGCAGGCCATCCAGTCGGACACCGGCGGCGCGGTGACCGCGATCGGCGAGATCTCGGGCATCATCGAGCGGATCAACAGCATCCAGCTGACGATCGCCTCGGCGGTCGAGGAGCAGACCGCGACCACTCAGGAGATGAACCGTACGCTCGTCGGCGCGGCCTCGGGTGCGGGCGAGATCGCGGCCACCATCGGCGGTGTCTCCGCCGCGACCCGGCGCACGACGGCCACCGTCGGCGAGACCAGGGCCGCCGCGGACGAGATGGCGTCGACGGCATCTCAGCTCAAGATGGTGGTCTCGCGCTTCCGCTACTGAAGCGGGTCACGCCCGGTCGTGCCGGATGGCGTCGGCGATCGTTTCGCCGACGAGCACGGCGGTGGCGGCCGGGCCACGCTGCGGGGCGTCCGGCAGCAACGACGTGTCGGCGACGCGCAGTCCGGGTACGCCGTGGACCCGGCCGTACTGGTCGGCGACGCTGCGGGCAGGGTCGTCGGGGTAACCCATCGCAGCGGTGCCGCAGGTGTGCTGCGCCGTGGCGAGGTTGTCGCGGATCCAGTCGTCCAGGGCCCGGTCGTCGCGGAGGATCGCGGGGGCCGGACCGAGCAGGCGTCCGGCCATCGGCGGAGAGCTCACGATGCCGGCGGTGACCCGCACTGCCTCGCGGAGCCGGACGAAGCTCGCCGGGTCACTGAGGTAGCCGTAGTCGATGGCCGGGTGCTGCTCCGGGCCGGCCGAGCGCAGTCGGAGCGTGCCGGTGGGGCTAGGCGCCTGATCGGCGATCAGGAACGCCAAGGCGGCGCCGGGTCGGACGATGCCGTCGGCCAGCGAGCCCAGCGGGACCAATGACTGCAGGATTTCCAGGTCACCGTCGTTGCCGGTCGCGCCGGTGGAGTTCAGGTGCAGACAGCCACCGAGCCAGGAGCCACCCGGATCTCCGGTGTCGTGGCGGGGCTGCCACTCCAGCACGAGCTGCGGGTGGTCGCTGAACCGGCGGCCGACCGCCGGGGCGTCGCGGACGACCGGGATGGCGAGGCGTTCGAGGTCGGCCCGGGGCCCGATGCCGGACAGCAGCAGCAGGTGCGCCGTGGCGAACGCGCCGGCGCAGAGCACGACCGAGCGGGCGGGGACGATGCCGCGCGTGGTGACGACGCCGGCGGCGCGGCCGTGCTCGACGAGGATCCGCGTTGCCCGGCAGCCACCGATGACGGTCAGGTTGGGTCGCGCGCGCACGTCGGTCGTGAGGTAGCTGAGGCCGGTGTTGCGCCGGATCCCGGCCTCGACGTTGCTGGGCACCGGCCCGAACCCTGGCGGCGCGTCGCCGTTCTTGTCCGGGTCCGGCGAGAATCCGAGAGTCTCGGCGGCCTCGAGGAACGCCGCTGTCGCGGGGTGCTCCGGGCCGGTCCGGCGGATCAGGATCGGCCCGTTGTGGCCGTGCAGCGGGCTCTGCGGGTAGTCGAGATCCGTCTCCATGCGCCGCAGGAACGGCAGCACACTGTCGTACGCCCAGGCAGAGTTGCCGCGCCCGGCCCAGCGGGCGAAGTCCTCGGGGCGGGCCCGGATAAAGTAGCCGCCGTTGACCGTCGTCGAGCCGCCGAGGATCCGGCCGCGCGGAACGTCCCAGCGCCGCCCGGCTGTCAGGGTCACCGGATAGCTGACCGTGGCCGGATGTCCGGGTAGGGCCCCGGGGACGCGGCGGGCGTCCAGCACGTCCGCGTCCAGGTGCAGAGGGCCGGCCTCGAGGAGGACCACGCTGCGGTCGTGGTCCTCGCTGAGCCGTGCCGCCAGGGCGGCACCGGCGCCACCGGCACCGATCACGACGACGTCGGCAGGTTCGGACTCCTCCACCCTTCCATTTTGGCACCGCATGCCATTACTCTCAAGCCACCCCGCGGAGAACGGCACCCCACTACCGTCGGGACTGCGCCACACCGCGCGACTCAGCAGAGTTCGCCCTGGCAGAGGAGGAAATCATGGACGAGAAGACCGTTGTCGCCGACCCGGCCGACACCGCCGCCGAGCAGGTTCCGACCGAGAACCTCGTCGAGGCGGACGACCTCGTTGAAGAGGTCTCCATCGACGGCATGTGCGGCGTCTACTAGACCCCCGCATGGCCACCGCAACAGTTCTCGACATCGACCGCGCCTGGGACCTGCACCCGCAGGTCTCGGTGCGGCCCGAGCCCTTCGGCGCGCTGCTGTACCACTTCGGCACCCGCAAGTTGTCCTTCCTGAAGGACCCCGGGCTGCTCCGCATCGTGCAGGCCCTCGCCACGGCGCCGACCGCCCGGGCCGCCTGCCTGGCCGCCGGCGCGAGCGCCGACGACATCCCCCGCTACGCGCGAGCACTCACCGTGCTCGCCCGGTCGTCAATGCTGCTCGAAAGGAGCCCGGCCGATGACCATTGAGCTGCAG
This sequence comes from Winogradskya consettensis, assembly GCF_018332715.1. GTDB lineage: Bacteria > Actinomycetota > Actinomycetes > Mycobacteriales > Micromonosporaceae > Actinoplanes > Actinoplanes consettensis. The sequence continues at coordinate 63,188 of NZ_BOQP01000050.1, forward strand.
AGGCCCCCGGCCCGCGCGGAACGCCTCGTGGACCTGTTCGAACTCGGCCTCGACGCGCCGATCTGCCTGACCTGGGAGCTCACGTACGCCTGCAACCTGTCCTGCTCGCACTGCCTGTCCAGCTCGGGGCGCCGGGACCCGCGCGAGCTGAGCACCGCGCAGGCCAAGGCGGTCATCGACGAGCTGGAGGCCATGCAGGTCTTCTACGTCAACATCGGTGGCGGTGAGCCGACCGTACGCTCCGACTTCTGGGAGCTGCTCGACTACGCCACCGAGCACCACGTGGGCGTCAAGTTCTCCACCAACGGCGTCCGGATCACCCCGGAGGTCGCCCGCCGTCTGGCTGCCAACGACTACGTCGACGTGCAGATCTCGCTGGACGGCGCGACCGCCGAGGTGAACGACGCCGTCCGGGGCCGCGGCTCGTACGACATGGCGCTGCACGCGATGGCCAACCTGCACGACGCGGGCATGACGAACTTCAAGCTGTCCGTGGTCTGCACCCGGCACAACATCTCGCAACTGGACTCCTTCAAGGAGATCGCCGACCGATACGGTGCCCAGCTGCGACTGACCCGGCTGCGCCCGTCCGGCCGGGGGGCCGACGTGTGGGACGACCTGCACCCGTTGCCGGCCCAGCAACGCGAGTTGTACGACTGGCTGGTCGCCCACGGCGACAACGTCCTGACGGGTGACTCGTTCTTCCACCTGTCCGCATTCGGTGACGCCCTGCCGGGGCTCAACCTGTGCGGCGCCGGCCGGGTGGTGTGCCTGATCGACCCGGTCGGCGACGTGTACGCCTGTCCCTTCGCCATCCACGACGAGTTCCTGGCCGGAAACGTCCTCGACGGAGGTGGCTTCGCCGAGGTGTGGCGCCACTCCCCGCTGTTCCTGAGCCTGCGCGAGCCGCAGCAGGGCGGGGCGTGCAGCTCCTGCCAGTTCTTCGACACCTGCAAGGGCGGGTGCATGGCGGCCAAGTTCTTCACCGGGCTGCCCCTCGACGGACCGGACCCGGAATGCGTGCAGGGGTACGGCGAGACGCTGCTCGCGGACCGGGGCGCGGTCCCGCGGCCCTCCGGCGACCACTCCCACCGCACCGAGCCGGCGAAGCGGCCGGTGAGTGTCACCATCGCCCGCCGCGCCGACCTGGCACGCCCTCCGGTCAGTTTCTGTGAGGAGTCACCGCTGGCCGGTGGAAACCTGCGCTGATGCCACGCAACCCGTGGTTCGAGACGATTGCCGAGGCGCAACGCCGCGCCAGGAAACGCCTTCCGTACGCCGTGTACGGCGCGCTGCTGGCCGGCTCGGAACGCGGCAGCACCGTGGCGGACAACGTCGGTGCGTTCGCCGAGCTCGGGTTCGCACCCCGCGTCGCCGGGCATCACGCCGTACGAGATCTGCGCACTTCTGTTCTGGGGATGGACTCGGCCCTGCCCGTGCTGATCTCGCCGACCGGGGTGCAGGCGGTCCATCCCGACGGGGAACTCGCCGTGGCCCGGGCGGCGGCCGCCCGGGGATTGATCATGGGTTTGAGCTCGTTCGCCTCGCAACCCGTCGAGACGATCGTTGCCGCCAACCCGAACACCGCGTTCCAGATCTACTGGAGCGGCGGGCGCGACACGATCGTGCAGCGCATGGAGCGGGCCCGGGCCGCCGGCTGCAGAGCCCTCATCGTCACCCTCGACTGGTCGTTCTCCGAAGGCCGGGACTGGGGCAGCCCTGCGATCCCGGACCGGGTCGATCTGAGAACCATGCTGCGGATGACCCCCGACGTCCTGCCGCACCCCGGCTGGCTGTGGCGGTTCGCGCGGGCCGGGCGAATCCCGGACCTGACCACGCCCAACATGCGCCGGCCCGACGGCGGCGTACCCACGTTCTTCGGTGCCTACCGGGAGTGGAGGGAGTCGATCCCACCCACCTGGGAGGACATCGGCTGGCTCGTACGGCAATGGGATGGACCTCTGCTGCTCAAGGGCGTGAGTCGCGTCGACGACGCCCGGCGCGCGGTCGACGCCGGCGTGACCGCGGTGTCCGTCTCCAACCACGGCGGCAACAACCTCGACACGACCCCGGCGACGATCCGGCTGCTGCCCTCGATCGCCGCGGCGGTGGGAGATCAGATCGAGGTACTGCTCGACGGCGGGATCCGCCGCGGTGGCGACGTGGCCAAGGCCCTGGCGCTCGGTGCCCGCGCGGTGCTGATCGGCCGGGCGTATCTGTGGGGCCTCGCGGCGAACGGCCAGGCCGGCGTCGAGAACGTCCTCGACATCCTGCGCGGCGGCCTCGACTCGGCGGTCCTCGGCCTGGGCCACGCCACGCCCGCCGCCCTGAGCCCGGACGACCTGGTGATCCCGGACGGCTTCACCCGCAGCCCGGGGACGGCACCGCTATGAACGACCTGGCACGCACGGTGTGGCCGCGGGTTCCCGCGACCGGTGCGCTGGTCCTGGTCCCCGTGGGGTCCACCGAACAGCACGGCCCGCACCTGCCGTTCACGACGGACACCGTCATCGCCCGGGCCGTCGCCGGCGGTGCGGCCGAACGGCTGCCCGGCACCCTGGTCGCGCCGGCGATCGCGTTCGGCAACAGCGGCGAACACGCGGGCTTCCCCGGCACGATCTCCATCGGGCACGAGGCGCTGAGGTTCGTGCTCATCGAGACCATGCGCTCGCTGGCGCTGTGGGCCCGGCGCGTGGTCTTCGTCAACGGTCACGGCGGCAACGTCCGCACCCTCGACGACGCGGTCGCGTCGCTGCGGGCCGAGGGCCACGACGTCGCCTGGACACCGTGCGTCTTTCCGGGCGGCGATGCCCACGCCGGCCGGACCGAGACCTCGGTGATGCTCCACCTCGTCCCGCAGGAGGTACGCCGGGAGGCCGCCGCCGCCGGTGACACCCGCCCCTTGGCCGAGCTGATGCCCCTGCTCATCGACGGTGGCGTGCGGTCCGTGGCCGCGAACGGTGTGCTCGGCGACCCCACCGGGGCGTCAGCGGCCGAGGGGCGGACGCTGCTGGGCGCGCTGATCGGCGAGACGGTCCGGCGGATCACCGCGTTCACCCCGGACGCCCGGGGAAGGCTGACGGCCGCCCAGGAGGCAGGCGTATGACCGGACCCGACCCCGCCGGCACCGTCCCGCAGGGCTTCGTCGTCGTCCTCGACCCCCGCACCCGGGTCGTCGACGGCGGGCGTGCCCTGCTGGGCGGGGCGCCCACCACGCACCTGCTGCGGCTGACTCCCAGGGCCCGCGCCCTGTTCACCGGCCGCACGCTGCGGGTGCGCGACGCCGCCGGTGCCAAGCTCGCCGACCGGCTGCTCGACCTCGCCCTCGCGCATCCCCTCGTCGACGAGCTGCCCCCGCTCGCCGATCCCCGGTGCACCTACGTCATCCCCGTGCACGACCGGCCCCAGCCGCTCGACCGGCTGCTGGCCAGCATCGGCCCGGGTAACGAGGTCATCGTGGTGGACGACGCGTCGGCCGATCGGGCGGGCATCGCCGCAGTGGCCGCTCGGCACGGCGCCCGCCTGATCGTCCTGCCGGTCAACGTCGGCCCGGCCGGCGCGCGCAACGCCGGGCTCCGGCAGGTGCGCACACCGTTCGCCGCGTTCGTGGACTCCGACATCGTGCTGGCCCCGGACACGGTTCCCACCCTGCTCAGACACTTCACCGATCCGCGTACGGCCGTGGCGGTCCCGCGCATCACCGGGCTGCGGACGGCGGCGTCGCAGACGTGGGTCGGCCGCTTCGAGAATTCGCGGGGCTCGCTGGACCTCGGTGCGCGCCCCGCGTCGGTCAGGCCCGGGTCGTACGTCTCCTGGGCCTCGACCGCGTGCTCCGTCGCCCGGGTGGCCGCGATCGGCGACGGGTTCGATGAGAGCATGCGTGTCGCCGAGGACGTCGACTTCGGCTGGAGGGTGGTCGCCGACGGCTGGCGGGTGCGGTTCGAGCCGTCGGTCGCCGCAGCGCACGAGCACCGGGCCCGGTTCGGCACCTGGTTCGTGCGCAAGCTCGAGTACGGCACGGGGGCACACCCGCTGGCCGTACGCCACCCGAAGTCGGTGGCCCCGGCGATCATGGCGCCGTGGAGTGCCGCCATGACCGTAGCCCTGCTCGCTCAACGCCGCTGGTCGGTGCCCGTGGCGGCGGCGATCTGCGGCGTGACCGCGGTCCGGATCTCCCGCAAACTCGACGTCGAGGGGTCGGCCGCGCTCGGGGTCCGGCTCACCGCCGGCGGCGCGGCCGGCACACTGCTGCAGACCGGAGCCCTCATCACCCGGCACTGGTGGCCGGCCGCCGCCATCGGCTGCCTGGTCTCCCGGCGGGTACGCCGCGCGACGGTGGTGGCCGCCGTGGCTGACGTCGTGCTGGAGTACGCGACCGGCGGCCGGATCGAGCTCGACCCGCCCCGCTACTGGCTCGCTCACCGCCTCGACGACATCGCCTACGGCGCCGGGGTGTGGTTGTCAGCCTTCCGGGGACGGTCGGCGGCGGCGTTGCTGCCTCAGCTGCGGCGTCCAGGCTCGTCGCGGAAACCGGTCGCCAGCCGCCGGAACAAGGAGTCGAGCAGCGTGGCGATGTCGGCCGAATCGTCATCGAGCCACAGCTCGTAAGCGGTGATGCTGGTCGCCAGCGCGAGGTGACCGATCAACCGCGGCTCCGGCGCGGTCACCGGCTGCCCGGTGCGCTCGGCCACGAACTCGGTGATCAGCGCACGCCAGGAGCGATACCGCAGTGTGGAGTCGGCGCGCAGCGCGGGCACAGTCAGGATGAGTTCCATGCGGCGGCGGTGCCAGGGCACCACATGGGTGTCGAACCGGTTGAACTCGATCACGGCGTCGCGGAGCGCGTCCATGAGCGGCATCCCGGGCGGCGCGGACGCCAGCAACGACCGCAGCCGGACCAGTTGCTCCTCGAAGTCTCCCCAGACGAGGTCGTTCTTGGAGGCGAAGTACCGGAAGAAGGTGCGCCGGCCGATGCCGGCCGACGCGGCGATGTCGTCGATGGTGGTCCGGTCGAAGCCCTGGCCTTCGAACAGCGCGAACCCGACGCGTTCGAGCTCGGCCCGCGACGCGACCCGTGGCCGGCCGCTCCGGACCGCAGGCTCCGTCACGTCCTCGTCCCTCCATCGGTCGCACCCGTACGCTGATCCTCGCATACGCCGGCTGCGTGCCGATGGGGGCGACCCCGCGGTCCTCAGGCCTTGAAGCCGAGAGCGAACCCGTCAGGAACGATGATGTCGTCGCGGGTGACGTCGTGCACCGAGGACCTGCCGAGGCCCAGCAGGGTCTCGTCGATGCCCTGGCGCATGATCTCGAGGACGTTGGTGACGCCGCGCTGGCCGCCCGCGGCCATGCCCCACAGATACGCACGGCCGATCATGACGGCCTTCGCGCCCAGGGCCAGGGCCTTGACGACATCGCCGCCACGGCGGATGCCGCCGTCGAGCAGCACCTCGATCTGATCGCCGACGGCGTCCACCACGCCGGGCAGGTTACGGATGCTGGCGGGTGTGGAGTCCAGGTTGTTGCCGCCGTGGTTCGAGACGGAGATCGCGGAGGCGCCGATGTCCACGGCGCGGCGGGCGTCGTCGGCCCGGCTGATGCCCTTGATCATGAAGGGCCCACCCCACTGCTCGCGCAGCCAGGCGAGGTCCTCCCAGGTCGGCTGGGACGAGCCCATCCACTGCCCGTAGGCGCCGAAGAACGTCGGCACTGCCGCGTCACGGGCACCCAGGTTGGGCACGCCGAGGTCGGGCAGGTGGCCGCTGCGCAGCCACGTCCACAGGTAACCGGGCTTGTGGGCGACCTGGGGGGCGTACCGCATCATGGCGTGGAGGTTGATCTGTTCCGGGATCCACGGGCTGCCCCAGTCGCGGCGGTACCCGAAGACCCAGTCCACGGTCACGATCAGGCCTTTGGCGCCGGCCGCCCGGGCCCGCTCGGCGCGGGCCAGGATGTCGTCGCGCGAGCCCACCCAGTACGACTGGAACAGCAGCTTGTCGTTCTCCTTGCCGACCTCCTCGACCGGCTTGGACGCGAACGAGGAGAGCCCCATGGCCGTGCCGGCGTCGCGGGCGGCCCGCGCCACGGCCAGTTCACCGTCGGGGTGGACCGCCTGCACACCGGTCGGCGAGATGAGCACCGGCATGCTCACGTCCTGGCCCATCACGGTGGTGGCCAGTTTCCGCTCGCCCGGCAGGTCGGCGATGTGCGGGCGGAAGCGCAGCTCGCCGAACGCGGCGACGTTGTCGTCCATCGTCACGCCGGCCTCGGCGCCCGCGACCAGGGCCAGATAGACGCCCCTCGGCAGGCGCTTCTTCGCCCGCCGCTGAGCCTCGGCAACACTCTCGAACCAGTCCCGGGTGCTCGCCATCGCGCTCGTCCCCTCTCGTCCTCAGCAACGTACGTCATTTTGGCACCAGGTGCCATAACTGGATCGGACAAAAGCCGGGACGAGATCCGCCCCGGCGTCTGTCCGCCCGCCGCGCCCGCCGTCAGGCGGGCACCCCGGGATCCGTGACCGGACCGAGCTGCCCGCCGTCGAGCTTCAGCTGCTGGCCGGTGACCCACTTCGCCTCGTCAGAGGCGAAGTACATGACCGCCTCGGACACCTCACTCGGCTCGAGCCACGGCACGCCCATCGGCGACTTGGTCTCCAGCGACGGGATCATTTCTTCCTTGGTCGGGTTCTCGAGATCCGGCCGGAACGCGTGGTACATGAAGTCGTTGTCCATCATTCCGGAGTGGACGTTGGTCGGGTGCACCACGTTGACCCGGATCCGGCGGCTCGCGAAGACCCGGGAAAGATCGTGGCCGAGCCGCGCGACGTGCCGCTTGGCGTGCGCGTAGCCGAGACCGCCGGCGCCGCCCCGATCGACCGTGCCGACGAGCAGCGCGGCCGTCGACCCGGTGAGGATGATCGACGCACCCGGCTGCAGGTGCGGCTCCGCGGCCGCGACGGTGTTGAACACACCGACCAGGTTCACGTTGACCACGTCGAGGAACGCCTTCGGCGTGTCGTTGCCCATCGTCAGGATGCCCGCGTTGGCCACGACGATGTCCAGCCGCCCGAACTCGGCCACACCGGCCTCGACAGCGGCCTCGAGATCGGCCACCAGCCGGACGTCGCCCTGCCGGGCGACGATGCGACGGCCGAGCGCCTCGACCTGACGCACCGTTTCCTCGAGGTCGTCCTTGGTCGCGAGCGGGTACGGCACGGTGTCCATGCCGTCGAGGAGGTCGACCGCGATGATGTCGGCGCCCTCCCGAGCCAGGCGGACCGCGTGGCTGCGACCCTGCCCGCGCGCGGCACCCGTGATGAAGGCGACCTTGCCGTCCAGACGTCCTGACATAACTGTCTCCTGCGCTAGTCGGTTCTTCAGTTGAGGGGGCCGTAGCCGGCGGGGATCTCGTCGAGGATCACGCTCTTGGGCTCCAGGTAGGGCAGCAGGCCGTCGCGGTTTCCCTCGCGCCCGAACCCGGACTGCTTGAAGCCGCCGACCCCCATCCGGGGATCGCTGCGGAAGCCGTTGTGGCCCACGGTGCCCGACCTGATGCGTCGCGCGGCGTGATAGGCGCGGTCGATGTCGTTGGTGAAGACCGAGGCGTTCAGCCCGAAGACGGTCTGGTTGGCCAGCTCGATCGCGTGCTGCTCGCTGTCGGCCGGGATGACGCTGAGGACGGGACCGAAGATCTCCTCCTGAGCGATCGTGGACTGGTTGTCGACGCCGGCGAACACGGTCGGCTCGATATAGAAACCACGGTCGAAGTCCTTCGGCCGGCCGCCGCCGCCGACGAGCCGGGCGCCTTCGGCCAGACCCTTCTGGATGTAGCTCTCGACGCGCTCGCGCTGGCGTTCCATGGCCAGCGGCCCGATCTGCGCGGAGGAGTCGAACGGGTCCCCGATCCTGGCAGCGGTGAAGTAGCCGGCCAGGGCTTCCGCGAACTCGTCGTGGCGGTCCCGGCCGACGATCACCCGGGTGAGCGAGGCACACACCTGGCCGTTGAGCGTGCACTCGGCGGCGGCGAGCGACTTCGCTGCCGCGTCGAGGTCGTAGTCGTCGAAGATGATCGCCGGGGACTTGCCGCCGAGCTCCAGCGTGTATCGGGCCATGCGGCTGCCGCAGATACTCGCGATCCGCTTGCCCACCGCGCTGGAGCCGGTGAAGGCAATCTTGTCCACGCGGGGATCGGTGACGAGCAGCTCCGAGGCGTCCCGATCGGCGGTCACCACGTTGAGCACCCCGGCGGGCAGGCCGATCTCCTCGGCGACCTCGGCCAGCACGTAGGCCTCGCCGGGAGCCTCGGGCGGCGCCTTGACCACGACCGTGCACCCGGCGACCAGAGCGGGGGCGACCTTGTAGGCGATCAGGGACGCGGGGGTGTTCCAGGCCACGATGGCACCGACGACGCCGACCGCCTCGCGGACCACCACACCGAACCCGCCCTGCATCGGCGAGTGTCGCACCTGCCACTCGAAGTCCGCGGCCAGGTCGGCGTAGAAGTCATAGGTCGCGCCGACGCGGGCCATGGCGGCGGAGGCCATCGTGTGCAGGACACCGACCTGCCGCGTCCAGAGCAGTCCCGCATCATCCGCGCGCCGCCGCAGACCCTCGGCGAGCTTATGGACCCATTCGGCGCGCTCGGCGGGCTCCAGCAGCGACCATCCGGTCCGATCGAATGCGGTGCGGGCAGCGGCGATGGCGTGCGACATGTCCGCCTCGCCGGCCAGGGACACGGTGTAGTAGAGCTCTTCCGTGGCGGGATCCACGATGGCGAAGCTGGATGCCGACAACGGCGCCACCCACCGCCCGTCGATGAAGAACCGGTCCGGGTGCCGCAGCGGCACACCGGCTTCCCGGGCGGCGAAGTGCCCGTCCCCTACCGGCCGATCGACGCCGAGCTGACTGGACATCTGATCCTCCGTTCACCGCCACCGCAGCGCGAGCTGACGGCGGCACGCTGTTCTCTGCAGACACCGTTCCCTACAAAAGAACAACTGTTTCATTGTAAACACGAACAGCATCTGACTCTCGACCGCCACTGTCAAGAACATCGGCTTTGTAGGTCGTTTCTCGTAACACGTTCTTGACAGCGTTTGTTACCTCCAACACACTCGGACCACGTTGTAGCGAGCAGGCGTTCCGTACAACAGAACGCTAGCTGCAGGGTCCCCTTCCGCTCGGAAAACCGTGCTCACCGAGGTACCGCAACGCACCGAACGAGGACGGCCATGAGGCCGCATGAAAGAGGCGAACATGCCAGCTACCACCGATCCAGCGACGGCGTCACGGCCGCAGCGCTCCGCGGCGCTGATCATCACGATCCTGATCCTTGCCGCGGTCGTCAGCTCCTTCGAAGCGACGATGATGTACACCGCACTGCCCGGGATCATCGAGCAGTTCCACTCCACGGCCGGCTCCGCCGGATGGATTCTCACCGGGTTCCTGCTGGTCGGCGCCGCGTCGGCTGCCATCAGCGGGCGCCTGGGTGACGCGTTCGGGCGCCGCAACGTCCTGATCGCCGTGCTGCTGCTGTCGGTCGTCGGCTCGGTCGTCAGCCTTTCCGCACACAGCCTGGCCGTCCTCATCATCGGCCGATCGATCCAGGGATTCGCCGGCGGACTGGTACCTCTGTGCGTCGGCATCCTGCGGGAGAACCTGCCCAGGAAGAACCTGCCCGTGGCCGTCGCCGTCGTCGCGGGTGCGGCCATGTGCGGCGGCGCGGCCGGCAACATCGTCGCCGGCAACATCTACGACGCCTGGGGCTGGCACTACATCTTCGTGGTCTCGCTCGCGCTGGCCCTGGTCACGGCTGCCGGCGCCGTCCTGCTGCCACCGGCGGTCAGCCGGACCGGCTTCGTCAAGGTCGACTGGCTCGGCGGCATCCTCTTCGCGCCCGGTATCGCCCTCGCCATGTACGGCATCAACAAGAGCAGCGAGTGGGGCTGGAGCAGCGGCAGGACCTGGGCGTTCGTCGCCGGCGGCATCGTGGTTCTGGCCGCCTGGGTGACCTGGGAGTTCGTCACCGACCACCCGTTGCTCAACGTCCGCTACTTCGCCTCGCGCAAGATCGGTCTGACCCTGATCGCCACCATGCTGGTCTCCTTCGGCACCCTCGGGATCTCGGGCTTCCTCGGCCAGCTGGTCATGCAGATGCCGAAGATCGCCCCGGTCGGCCTCGGCCTCAGCGCCGGCACCGCGGGCGACATCTCCTTCTTCTGCTCCCTGCTCGGCTTCGCCATCGCACCGCTCAGCGGTCGCATCTCGCGGGGCGGCCGTTCCCGCAACGCCTTCCTGGTTGGATGCGCGTTCGGCCTGGCCGCCGCGGTCCTCTCCGCGCTGCTGCTCGGGACGGTCGCGGGGTGGATCGTGTCGCAGCTCGTCCTGACCTGCGCCACGGGCTTCATGCTCAGCTCGCTACCGAACCTCGTGGTCGAGGGTGTGCAGGGCGAGAACACCAGCGAGGTGTCCGGTTTCTACATGGTCACCCAGAACGCCTTCTCGGCCGTGGGCACGTCCATCGGCACGACGATCCTGTCGCAGCACCTGGTGCGGGGCACCCCGTTCAGCACACACGCCAGCTACAACACACTGTTCACGATCATCGCCGTCTGCTCGGTGCTGGCCTTCGGCGTGGCGCTGTTCATCCGCAAGGGGATGGTCGGTGGAGCCGGCGAGGATCTGGAGGCACTCGCGGAGTCCAAGGGCCAACTGACCCACCTCTCCGCCTGAATCGGCCCGACCGTCGCCGGTCCCTCCAATAATTCAGCACATGTGCTCAATTAAGCGGGGGGCGGTGAGGGGTGTCAGCCCTCGCCGCCCAGCTCCGCCAGCGAGACCGGGCTCCCCGGCAGCCGGCTTCCCGGTCTCGCACCGAGCCCGTCGAGCACCAGCCAGAGCGAGCGTTGCGCACGAAGACGCCCGGCGGGATCGGAGACGGGTGGAAGCCGTTCGAGCACGAACGACACCAGGCCCAGCACGTCACCGGAGCCCACGTCCGCACGCAACGAGCCCTCGCGCTGCGCGTCCCGCACGAGCCGGTCGAGCGCGGTCATCATCTCGCGGTAGACGTCGCGGGACTCCTCAGCGGCGTGGACCGGCGTCCAGACCTGCGGAGACGGGAAGGCGAGATGCACGGTGAGGACCAGGTTCTCCGACGTCGTCGCAAGCCTGATGAACGCATCCCAGGCGCTCGCCGTGGCGTCGACGGCGGCACGGAGATCGACCAGCACCGCACGGAAGGTGGACGCGGCAACGGCGGCGATCAGCCCGCCGCGGTCGGGAAAGCGCCGGTACAGCGTGCCGACCCCGACACCGGCGCGACGGGCGATCGCCTCCATCGGCACGTCGAGACCGGACTCGACGAAGATCTCCCGGGCCGTCGCGATGATCTGACGAAGGTTCCGGCGGGCGTCGGCCCGCAACTCGGGTTCTAACACCACTTTTTTAAGTTCTCGTTTCGAAAAGTATGGCCTAAGGCGACATCTTGTGACTAGCCTCGCAGTGATGACCGGACGACGGCCTTCCGCTTACAGCCTATCCGCGCCCAGGAGTACGCAATGACGCCACCGACGATCTCCTTCACCCGCACGGACCCGTACCGGCCACCGGCCGACCACGTCCGGCTGCAGGCTGAGGCTCCGATCAGCCGGGTCCAGCGGCCCGACGGTCGCAAGCTCTGGGTCGTCACCCGGCACGAGGACGTCCGGACCATGCTCATGGACACCCGGTTCAGCTCGGACCGCCGGGATCCCCGGCATCCCGCGCACATGGCGCACATGGGCCCGGACTACAGACCGGGCCTCATCGAGATGGATCCACCGGCCCACACCGCGTTGCGGCGCTCGCTGATCGGCGAGTTCACCGTGTCGCGACTGAGCGCCTGGCGGCCGCGGATCCAGGAGATGGTCGACGAGGCGATCGACGCGATGCTCGCAGGGCCGCCCGAGACCGACCTGGTCGAGGCGCTGTCGCTGCCGATCCCCTCGATGGTCATCTCCGAGATGCTCGGCGTGCCGTACGCCGACCATGACTTCTTCCAGCGGAACAGCGCCGATTTCTCGCGCATCGACACGACCCCCGAGCAGAAGGGGGCGGCCGTCGCGAACCTGCGGAACTACATCGCGGATCTCGTCCAGCAGAAGGTCAAGGAGCCCGGCAACGACCTGCTCAGCCGCCAGCTCGCCGCCGGCGTCAAGCCCGAGGACCTCGGCCCGATCGGATTCCTGCTGCTCATAGCCGGTCACGAGACGACCGCGAACATGATCTCACTGTCGATCGCCACCCTGCTGGACAAGCGCGAGAAGCTGGAAGCCGTCCGCAACGACCCCGCCATCACCGTCGGCGCGGTGGAGGAACTGCTGCGGTACTTCACCATCGCCGAGGTCGGCCATCAGCGCCTCGCCCTCGCGGACATCGAGCTCGGCGGCGTCCTCATCAAGGAGGGCGAGACCGTCTTCGGGCTCGCCAACACGGCCAACCGCGACGCCGAGGTCTTCCCCGACCCCGACGACCTCGACTTCACCCGGCTGGCCCGCAACCACCTCGCCTTCGGGTTCGGCCCGCACCAGTGCCTCGGCCAGAACCTCGCGCGGCTCGAGCTCGAGATCGTGCTGGCGACCGTGCTGCGGCGCATGCCGACGCTGCGGCTCGCGGTCCCGTTCGACGAGATCTCCTTCAAGGAGAACGGACCCAACTACGGAGTCAACAAGCTGGAGGTGGCCTGGTGAGCACGCGCATCATCGCCAACCGCGACCGGTGCGTCGGAGCCGGCCAGTGCGTTCTGGTCGACCCGGACGCCTTCGATCAGGACGATTCCGACGGACTCGTCGTCCTCATCCATTCCGAGCCACATTCCGACGACGAGGTCGCCCGGGCCAGGGAAGCCGTCAACGTGTGCCCCGGCCGCGCCCTCTCGCTCGCCGAATAGCCGTCGGCCATCACGTGCCATGTATCGCTGTAAAGAAAATACGTTCCGTTGAACGGAACTCAGCGCCCAACCCCGAGGAGAACCGATGACATTCGTGGTGACGCAGGGTTGCGTCGACGTCCAGGACAAGAGCTGCGTCCAGGTCTGCCCGGCCGACTGCATCTACGAGGGCGCCCGGATGATGTACATCAACCCCGACCAGTGCATCGACTGCGGCGCCTGTGAAGAGGTGTGCCCCATGTCGGCGATCCGGTTCGACGGCGACCTGGTGGGTGAGGACGAGAAGTTCCTCGACCTCAACGCCGAGTTCTTCGAGGCGACCGGGCCGCTCAAGGGCGGCCGTAAGCTCGGGAAGATAGATCACGACGTCGACTACGTCGCCCAGCTCCCCCACCAGGCGGGCTGATGGCACGCCGGCTCCGCGTCGCCGTCGTCGGCTCCGGTCCGGCCGGACTGTACTGTGCCCAGATCCTGACCGAGGACGCTGACCGCGATGTCACGGTGGACGTGTTCGAACGCCTCCCCACCCCCTTCGGCCTGGTGCGGTACGGCGTCGCACCCGACCATCAGAAGATCAAATCGATCGTCGCCTCCCTGGCCGAGACGTTCGAGTCCCCCCGGGTGCGGTTTCTCGGCAACGTGACCGTCGGCTCCGACGTCACGATCGAGGAATTGCGCGCGCGCTACGACGCCGTCGTGCTGGCCTCCGGCGCGCCGCTGGACCGCCGGCTCGGAGTTGCGGGTGAGGACCTGACCGGCGTCCTCGCGGCGCGCAACTTCGTCTCCTGGTACAGCGGGCACCCGGACGCGGACTTCGACACCTCGCTGCTCGACGTGGAGCGGGCCATGGTCATCGGCGTGGGCAACGTGGCGCTCGATGTGGCACGCATGCTCGTCCGCACGCCGGACGAACTACGCCGGACCGACGTACCCGAGCACGTCATCGAGGTTCTGGCCGGTCACGCCGTCCGCGAGATGCTCGTCGTCGGGCGGCGGGGACCCCAGTTCGCCAAGTTCACCAACAAGGAACTCGTCGAGCTGGCGGCCGTCGACAGCGCCGACGTCATCGTCGCCCCCGAGGAACTGCTGCTGCCCGAGGCCGAGCAGGCCAGGGTGGCAGCACAGCCCGCCGTCAAGCGGCTCCTGGCGTCCTTGCAGAAGATCGCCGGCCGGGAACCGTACGGCCGGGATCGGCGCATCCGGTTCCTCTTCGACCGGACCCCCGTCGAGTTCTTGGGCGACACCACCGTCACGGCGGCGCGGCTGGCCCGTACCACCGATCCCACGATCGTCGAGGACCTGGACACCGGCCTGATCCTACCCGCGGTGGGTTACCGGAGCACCGCACTCAGCGGCGTCCCCTTCGACGACTCGTCCGGCACGATCCCCCATCGCGACTCCCGCGTTCTGGACCGCGATGCCCAGGTCAGCGGCCTGTACGTCGTCGGATGGGCCAAGCGCGGCCCCAGCGGCGTGATCGGCACGAACCGCCTGTGCGCAAGTGAGACCGTCGCCGCCGTCCTGGAGGACGCCGCGACCCTGCTGGAGCGCGACCGGCCGGACGAGCCGATCGACACCCTCCTGCAGGCGCGCGGGGTGACGGTGATCGACTGGCACCGCTGGCAGCTCATCGAGGCCGCCGAGGCGCGGCTGGGCGCGGAACACGGACGCGACCGCGTCAAGCTGTACGACCGGGAGCTCATGCTGACGGCCGCCGGGGTCGGGGGCACTCCGGCCAGTTGACTCCGGTACCCCGCCCGAGGCCCGCCCGCTGACCAGCGGGTGGGCCTTCGTGTATGCCTGCTAGTGTTTTGTTTAAGAGAACTGTCATTCGACTGTGCGGGAGCATGGCGTGAACACGCAGGCAAACGCGGCGGCGACCCCCTCCGACCGCCAGCGGCACCCCCTCGCCCGCGGCATCGAGATCATCACTCTGATGGTCGAGAGCGGCGAGCAGTCCTACGGCGTCCGTGATCTCGGGACCCGCCTCGGGGTCAGCGCCAGCACGGCCCACCGGCTGCTAGGTGATCTTGAGGAACTGGGGATGGTCTCCCGGACCCCGGCGGGCAACTACCGCCTCGGGATGGAGTTCCTGCGCCTGGCCTGGACTGCCAGCGCCCGCTTCCCGATCCGCGAGGCGGCCAACGATGTGCTGGCCGAGCTGAGCGACCAGAGTGGCGAGTCGTCCTTCTTCGCCGTCTACAACGAGCAACGTCGCCGGTTGATGTTCGCGGTCTCGGTCGAGTCCCCGCATCCGCTGCGCTATACGGTGCCCCAGGGCGTCTGGCTGCCTCTGCACGCGGGCGCGAGCGGGCTGGCGATCCTCGCGTTCCTGCCGGAGAAGGTGCAGGACGAGATCGCCCACGGCGCCCTCGAAGCCCTCACGGAGCGCACGCTGGTCGACGCCGGGAAACTCGCTGAGCGGCTGGCCCAGATCCGCCGCGACGGCTACGCCCTGTCCCACGGGGAGCGCATCGACGGTGCGATCGCCATCGCCGCACCGGTGAAGGGGCCGGCCGAGGTCGTGATCGGGGACGTCGGCATCACCATTCCCGAGACGCGCTTCAACGCCACCAAGACCACCGAGCTGACCGAGCTGGTCAAGGAATCCGCGGCGCTGCTCACGCACCGGTTCACCGGTGCCCGGCTCGAGCCGGCGCACATCGGCGCCTGAAACATCACCGGCACGGGCCCAGCCTTCCTGAAGGCTGGGCCCGTGCCGGTTTTCCGGTCCTGTGTGGTCGTTCAGCCCGCCATGACGATGGGCAGGACGACCGCGGTCGTCACGTCGAGCGAGTCGCTCGAGCTGAGGTTCGAGGTGTACAACAGGGTCCGGGCCTCGTCGGCCGAGCCCTCGACCTCGTAGAGCGTCGCATAGCGGTGCGGCACGCCGAGGGTGACGGACTCCGGGACCTGGTAGCGGTGGGCCGCCACGAAACCGGGAAGTGCGAGCAGCTCGGGAATGTGGGTTCCCCAGTACCACTCGCGGAATTCCTCCTCCTTGCCGTCGACCGGGTTGCTGAGGGCCAGCAGCGCTTCGCGTTGCTTCGTGGGGTCAGATGAGGACATCGTTCGAGGCCTTCCTGAATGCGCCGGTGTAGTTCTCGGTCGAGGACATCTCGTCGAGCATTTCGTGCAGCTTGGCCCGTCCGCCGGGGTTGAGGAGAAACTTGCGGACCTTCCCCTCGACGTTGGCGCCGTAGTAATGACTGTGCTCGGCCGAGAAGATCGACCGGGGAGCCAAAGTTTCGATCATCGTCATCCACGCATCCTGCTGCGCCTCGGTGGGCTCGAAGACGTCGAAGCCGTGCTCGCGTGCGTGGATCAGGGTCGTGGTGATCCAGTCGACCTGGTCCTGGGAATAGCGCGGATAGTTGCCGCCGCCGGCACCGTGCGGCCCGCCGGGGAAGAAGAAGTTCGGCAGCAGGTACGCGCTGAAGCCGCCGAAGTCCGCCGGCCCGTCCTCCCAGTCCTTGCTCAGGTCGAGCCCGCCGCGCCCCCTCACCCCCATGCGGGTCAGAGCGCCGGTACCGAAGTCGAAGCCCGTCGCGTACACGATGATGTCGTAGTCGCGGTGCTTCTCGGTGGTCTCGATCCCCGTCGCGTCGACGCGGACGATCGGCGTCTCCTTCAGGGCGATCAGTGATGCGTTCGGCTTGTTGAAGGACTCGTAGTAGTTGGCCACGAACGGCGGCCGCTTCGCACCGAAGAGATGGTCCTTCGGGATGAGCCGCTCCGCGGTGACCGGGTCCTTGACGATCGAGCGGACCTTACGGGCGAGGAAATCGCAGAACTCGAGATTCAGTTCCCGGTTCGTCGTCATGTCGTAGTAGTTCATCGTGAGCTTGCCGAATCCGGGCGCGTTCCACATCGTCTCGTAGAAGGCCTGGCGCTGCTCGGGTGTGTCGACGGTGGAGAACTTCCCGGACGGCTCGTGCAGGAAGCCGGACGGCGAGGTGGTCAGCACGTTGACGACGGTGTCCCAGTTGTCGCCGAGCCATTGGTGGCGCTCGTCGGTGAGCGGGCCGTTGTTCAGCGGGGTGGTCCAGGTCGGCGTGCGCTGGTAGAGGTCCACCGCCTCCACCGTGTCGACGATTGCCGGGAGCAGCTGGGCGCCGCTGGGCCCGTTGCCGATGATGGCGACGCGCTTGCCGGCGAAGTCCACGGGGGTGTGCGGCCAGGCTCCGGTGTGATACGCCTGCCCCGCGAAGTCGTCCAGGCCGTCGAGCTCCGGGTAATGCGGCACCGAGAGCCCCCCTGTCGCCGAGATGACCCAGCGTGCCCGGACGACGGTGCCCGTGCCGGTCGTCACCACCCAGGCGTTGCCCGCCTCGTCGTACACGGCGGAGGTGACCTTCTGGCCCGTGTGGATGTGCCTGCGCAGATCGAAGCGGTCGACGACGTGGTTGAGGTAGCTCTCGATCTCGGGCTGGGTGGCGAACTCCTCCTTCCACTGCCACTCGTGGAAGAGTTCCTTGGAGAAGATGTAGCCGTAGGTGTAGCTCTCCGAGTCGAAGCGCGCTTGCGGGTAGCGGTTGAAGTACCAGACTCCACCGACACCGTCACCGGCTTCGAGCGTGCGCGCCGAGAACCCGGCGTCGATCGCCCGGTAGAGCGCGTAGATGCCGACGACTCCGGCACCGATCACCAGCACCTCGACATCGATGTCGTCGTTGGCCTGCTCCGCCATCAGCTCACTCCCGCTCGGTCCTGGCTGCCGCAGCAGCATCCTGCGATCGAATATAAGCCGATGTGCTCAAAAGTAGAATAGATCTGGCTGTTCTGGTGCATGTTTCGATGTAGATCGCGTTGTAACATCTGAGCAGGGTTGAGGAAATAAAGCGACGCTCACGCGAGGAGACCGATGGACGCCACCCCTGAACTTCGATTCGATGACCGCGTGGCCATCGTGACCGGCGCCGGACGCGGACTCGGCCGGGCGCACGCCCTGCTGCTGGCCGCCCGGGGCGCCAAGGTCGTAGTGAACGATTTCGGCGGCTCGAAGGAGGGCACGGGCAGCGACGCCGGGCCGGCGAACGACGTCGTCGACGAGATCGTCGCCGCCGGCGGGATCGCCGTCGCGGACACCAACACGGTCGGCACGGAGGGCGGCTGCCAGGCCCTGGTCGAGGGCACCGTGCGCCAATTCGGCCGGGTCGACATCGTGGTCAACAATGCGGGGATCTCTCGGTGGGCGGCGCTGCCCGAGGCCGACGCGGAGAATCTGGAGCTGACTCTCGACGTGCACCTGCGCGGCACGTGGCACACCACCCGTGCCGCGTGGCCCCACATGGAGCGACAGGGCTACGGCCGGGTGATCACCACTGCTTCCACCGGGATGCTGGGGCTGGCCGACAACCTGGCGTATGCAACTGCGAAGGGCGCCCTGATCGGTTTCACCCGCAGCCTCGCCTTCTCCAGCGCGGCGAAGGGGATCCTCGTCAACTGTGTCGCCCCCAACTCGGTGACCCGGCCGAGTGAGTCGGCGAGCAAGCCGAACGTGGTGACGGCGAACCGGATGGACGAGGCCCGCGCGGCGGCGATGGCGACCGAGAACGTCGCACCGATGGTCGCCTATCTCGCACACGAGTCGTGCGCGGTCAACGGCGAGATCCTGGTCGCCGGCGCGAGGCGATTCGGCCGCTGGTTCCTCGGTTTCACCCCCGGATGGCTCGACGCGGGCGACGGCGTGCCGGCCGTCGAGGACGTCGCCGCCCATTGGGACGAGATCGTCGACGAGAAGGGCTACTACGTGCCCACGGGCACCATGGACTGGGGCGCCCGCTTCATGTCGCACCTCTACCCCGGCGCCTGAGCGGCGGCTGCGGTGAGGCCCGCACCTCACCGCAGCCGCCGCTCAGACCGGCACGCGGGACAGCGCCCGGACGATCTCCTCCACCCGGTCCTTCGCGTCACCGAACAGCATGTGCGAGTTGTCCCGGAAGAACAGCGGATTCTGCACCCCGGCGTACCCCGCCGCCATCGACCGCTTGAAGACGATGACGTCGCGGGCCTTCCAGACCGTGAGCACGGGCATGCCGGCGATGGGGCTGCCCGGGTCCTCGTCCGCGGCCGGATTCACGGTGTCGTTCGCGCCGATGACCAGCACGACATCCGTACCCGGGAAGTCGTCGTTGATCTCGTCCATCTCCAGCACGATGTCGTAGGGCACCTTCGCCTCGGCCAGCAGGACGTTCATGTGGCCGGGAAGGCGGCCGGCCACGGGATGGATGCCGAACCTGACCTCGACGCCCCTGTCGCGCAGCAGCCGGGTGAGCTCGGCGACCGGATACTGCGCCTGGGCGACGGCCATGCCGTAACCAGGCGTGATGACGACCGATGCGGCTGAGGTGAGCAGCTCGGCGACGTCCTCGGCGAGGATCTCACGATGCTCGCCGTAGTCGGCATCGGCCGCCGGGCCGGCCTCGATGCCGAACCCGCCGGCGATGACGGACAGGAACGAGCGGTTCATCGCCCGGCACATCACGTACGAGAGGTAGGCGCCCGAGGACCCGACAAGCGCACCGGTGACGATCAGAACGTCCTGGTCGAGCAGGAAGCCCGAGGCTGCGGCCGCCCAGCCGGAGTAGCTGTTGAGCATCGAGACGACCACCGGCATGTCACCGCCGCCGATCGACGCGACCAGATGCCAGCCCAGCACGAACGCCAGGGCCGTGACAGCCACGAGCAGCCACAGCGACGGGCTGATCACGAACCACACCGTGAGGGCGCCGAAGAGCACCAGCGCGCCGAGGTTGAGCGCGTTCTTTCCCGGCAGCACCAGCGGGGCCGACTTCATCCGGGCGCTGAGCTTGAGGAACGCCACGATCGAACCGGTGAAGGTAACCGCGCCGATGAAGACCCCGACGAAGACCTCGCCGTGGTGGATCCGCTCCAGGCTGCCGGGCGGGAACGAGATGAGACCCCGGGCCGCTTCGCGATAGCCGTTCCATCCCACCAGAACGGCGGCAAGCCCGACGAAACTGTGCAGCAGAGCGATCAGCTCCGGCATGCCGGTCATCGCGACGGCCCGGGCACGCCACAGCCCGATGGCGCCGCCGGCCACGACACCCGCGATCAGCAGCGGCAGGCCGATGCCGGGGTCGCCGTCGACGACCAGGCCGGCGGTGGCCGCGAGGGCTACGACCATGCCGGCGACGCCGTACGTCCAGCCCTGCTTGGCGGTCTCGTGCTTCGAGAGCCCCGCCAGCGAGAGGATGAACAGCAGGGAGGCGACCAGGCCGGCGGCGAAGGCGATCGAGGAGGCGGTCATCGTCAGGTGCCCTTCTGGAACATGGCCAGCATGCGGCGCGTCACGGCGAAACCACCGAAGACGTTGATCGAGGCGAGCAGGACGGCGACAGTCGCGAGGGTGCGGACGACGACGTCGTGCACACCGATCTGGAACATGGCGCCGACGAGGATGACACCCGAGATCGCGTTGGTCACCGACATCAGCGGCGTGTGCAGGGCATGGTGCACCTTGCCGATGACGTAGTAGCCGATGACCACCGCCAGGACGAGCACGGTGAAGTGCCGCGGGATCGGTTCGGGGGCGAACGCGTTGACGGCGAACAGGGCGGCGACTCCCAGCCCGGTCAGCGTGAGCTTGGCGGCCACGGGGAACGGGCGCCGGGTCACGACCGGTTGCGCGATCGCCGCGGCCGCGGGCGCGGTTGCCGCCGAGACCTGCACCGGTGGTGGCGGCCACAACTTCTCGCCGCCCCTGGTCACGGTGATACCGCGCTGGACGACATCGCCGAGATCGAGGGTCAGCGTTCCGTCCCTGTCCGGCGTGAGCAGCTTCATCAGGTTGACCAGGTTGGTGCCGTAGAGCTGGCTGGCCTGGGCTGCCAGCCGGCCGGCGAGGTCGGTGTAGCCGATGATCGTCACGCCGTGGCCGGTGGTGATCACCTCGCCGGTGACCGAGCCCTCCACGTTGCCGCCCTGGGCCGTGGCCATGTCCACGATGACCGAGCCCGGGCGCATCGCGGCCACGTCGGCCGCGGTCAGCAGCCGCGGCGCGGGCCGCCCGGGTATGAGCGCCGTGGTGATGACGATGTCGACGTCGGCGGACTGCTCGGCGTAGAGCCGGGCGGCAGCCGCGTCGTAGGCCTCGGAGGTCGCCTTCGCGTAACCGTCGGAGGAGTCCATCCGCTCGCCGGCCTCGACCGGCAGGTAGGTTCCGCCCAGGCTCCTGACCTGGTCGGCGACCTCGGGGCGGGGATCGGTGGCGCGCACAACGGCGCCGAGACTGGCAGCGGTGGCGATGGCCGCCAGCCCGGCCACACCGGCGCCGGCGACCAGGACCTTGGCCGGCGGGACCTTGCCCGCGGCGGTGACCTGGCCGGTGAAGAACCGGCCGAAGTGGTGTGCGGCCTCGATGACGGCGCGGTAACCCGCGATGTTCGCCATGGACGAGAGCACGTCCAGCGACTGCGCCCGGCTGATCCGCGGCACGGCGTCCATGGCCAGGACGGTGATCGTCCGCGCGGTCAGCGCGTCGACCAGTTCCGGGTTGAGCGCCGGTGCCAGCATGCAGACGAGAACGGAACCGCTCTTCGGCAGGTCCGTCTCCGGCATGCTGGGCCCGTTGAGCCGCAGGACGACGTCGGCGCCCCAGGCCTGTTCGGCAGCTCCGATACGGGCGCCCGCCCCGGCGTACGCCTCGTCGGCGAAGCTGGCGGCCTCCCCCGCGCCGGTCTCCAGGACGACGTCGTACCCCAGGGCGATGAGCTGTTTGACGGTCACGGGGGTGGCGGCTACCCGCGTCTCCCCCTTGGGCTCGCGAGGGACTCCGATGAGCATCGTCGGACTTGCTCCTTCACAGGACGGATACAAGCGGCGGTGGTTCAGTACAACAGGAGGGGATTGATCAGCACACCCGTCGACCGGTGGATCGCCGTCGGTGCGGCGACGAGCAGACCGGTCGATGTCCCGGCGGCCCGGAGCGCGGCTGCCGCGGGGCCGAGGAGACTGTTGTCGATCAGGCAGAGGCCGATCGCGAAGATCAGGTTGTGGACCTCCAGGGCGAACGCCGGGTTGCTGCGCGCGTCGTGGAAATCCCACAGCACCAGGCCGGGGTCGTGGGCGGCGATCCACTTCGCGCCGCTTTCGCCGATGCCCGGGCGTGCCTGGAACACGGCGCCGGGGGTGTAGCGATTGCCGGCCGCCTCGAAGCGGTCGCGGCCCTGATAGATCAGCAGAGCGTCGCCGGGCTCGCGCGTCACGCCGGTGGCCGCGAGTGCGGCGTCCAGGTCCTCGCCGGTGACGGGCCGGTCCGCGGTCACCCATTCGACCCCGCGGGTCGCCGGGATGTCGAGCAGCACGCCCCGGGTCGCGATGCCGTGCTGGGCCCAGTTGACGATCGTGTCCTCGTCGGTCTCGGAGTTCGCCGCCGGGATGGGGCCGTGCCAGGACGCGTCCGCCCCGAGATGGGCGAGGCCGTCGAGGTGGGTGTTGTGGACGCCGTGGGCGTCGTAGGAGATGACGTCGCCGCCGTGGACGGCGCGGCCGTACAGGCCCACCTTCACCGTGAGCTCGACCGAACCGTGACCGTCGGGCAGTTCCGCCTGGGCCAGCTCCTGCCACTGCCGTTTCTCCTCGGCCGCGGCCTCGGCCAGAGCGGCGAGCTGGGCGGGCCGGGTCTCGACCTCGCGCTCGAGGGAGATGGCCCTGCCCAGCCGGACCTCGGCCACGCCGCGAAGGCGAGCCGCCTCGTCGATCAGAGCGACCGAACCGCGGCATTGCGTGCCGTCGCCATGACGCGCGGCGTCGTGCTTCGCGGCGATCTCGCGCACCCAGGGGGCGAGCCGGTCCGGCCCGAGGTCATCGGCCATCGTTGAATCCCTTCGCTGGAATGTTCCGTACAACAAAACGCGTAAGTTGTACAACGCAATAGATTCGGCAGTCTGCATCGCGGTCCGGGGCCTGTCAATGCTGCTCTCCATGCTTGACAGCGACGCGAAAGGCGGACCATCCTGGTCATGCTGCACAACAGGACGCATGTTCTCTACAATGAAACACCTGGCTTCGCAACACATGGGCGTCGATGACGTTCCCTTGCGCCGAGAGCAGCCAAGGAGAGGGGCAGAGATGAGCACCGTGGAGATCGACCCGGAGCGGATCGACTACTTCACCGACGCCGGGATCGCGGCGGACTCGGCCCCCTATTTCGACTACATGCTGGCCAACCACCCGGTGTGGCGCGAGTCGAAGTACGGGGTCGTCATCGTCACCGGCTACGAGGAAGCGCTGCAGGTCTACCACCAGCCCGAGGTGTACTCCTCGATCAACCGGACCGGCGGCCCGGTCCTCGACCTGCCCGTCGAACTCGCCGGCGACGACCTGACCGATCTCCTCGAGCAGCATAGGCAGTACTTCCCGACCAACGACCAGATCGTCACGTTCGACCCGCCGATGCACACCGATCACCGTGCCCTGCTGATGGGACTGATCACCCCGAAGCGGTTGAAGGAGAACGAGGACTTCCTCAAGGCGACCGCCGACCGCTTCCTCGACGAGTTGCTCCCCGCCGGGAAATGCGAGTTCATCTGGGAGTACGCCAAGCGCTACGCCATCCTCGCAGTCGCGGATCTGCTGGGCGTGCCGGAGGCGGACCGTCCGATGCTCATCGAGCTGCTGGCGACCGAGGCCCCGATGCTGGGCAACCTCGAGCTGAAGAAGACCGGCCACAACAGCCTGGAACGGCTCTACGACTACTTCGTGGGGAAGATCCAGGAGCGTCGCGAGCACCCCGCCGGTGACCTGCTGACCGGCATGGCCGCGGCCACGTTCCCCGATGGGACTCTGCCGGAGCCGATCCAGGTCGCCCGGATCGCGTCCAACCTCTTCGCGGCCGGCAACGAGACGACGGTTCAGCTGCTGGGCATCTCGCTGACCCGGATCGCCGAGGACCCCGAGCTGCAGGATCTGCTGCGGCGCGAGCCCGCGCTGATCCCGAAGTTCATCGAGGAGGTCCTGCGCATCGAGGCCCCGATCCGGGGCTCGTTCCGGCTCACGAAGGTCGCCACCAGCATCGGCGGTCTCGACCTGGCGCCGGGCACGGTCGTCCTGCTGCTCCACGGCGCCGCCGGACGCGACGCACGGGTCTTCGACAACCCCGGCCAGTTCGACGTCACCCGCGCGAACGCGCGCCAGCACCTGGCGTTCGGCCGGGGGATCCACACCTGCCCGGGCGCGCCACTGGCCCGAGCCGAGGCCGTCTACTCCATCCAGCGGTTCCTGGAACGGACCGAGAGCATCCGGGTCTCCGAGAAGCATCACGGACCCGCGGGCGATCGCCACTGGGACCTGATGGAGAGCTACAAGTTCCGTGGCCACACCCATCTGTACCTCGAATACACCGCGCGGGGGGCGCAGTGACGGCCGGCGACCCCGCAGCGGGGGACCTCACCGTCGACCGGGACCGCTGCATGGGCTCGGGTCAATGCACCTTCTACGCCCCGAACACGTTCGATCTCGACGACATCAGCGTCGCGATCGTGATCAATTCCCACGGCGACAGCGACGACAAGATCGACATGGCCATCGGCGTGTGCCCGACCCGGTCGATCGCACGCGTCACGGCCGGCACGACATCCGAAGGAGTGAAGTGAGCGTCACGCCCGAAGCCCCGGTCTCCGTGCCGATCGCCGACCTGGAGAACGACGATCTGCTGGGCGCCTTCCCCGAAGGCCGGCGTCTGGTCGGCACCCGGTGCGCCGACTGCGGCCAGACGATGATCGGCGACCGCGTCGTCTGCAGCGCGTGCGTCTCCCGCGACGTCTCCCGCGTCCCGCTGCCCGCCACCGGCGTCCTCTACTCGTTCACCCGGCTGCACCTCAAGGGCGAAGCAGTCCGCGCGGTCGGCTACGTCGACCTCGACGACAACGTCCGCACCCTGGCGGACCTCCGTGAGGACTCGATCCCGCTGCGGCCGGACGTCCCCGTCGAGCTCGGGTTCGACGGCGATGACTGGTTCTTCACGCCGGCAACCGGCGCCTAGACAAAGGAATTCCACCCATGGCTGAAGACGCGTTCGTCATCTCCGCCTCGATGATCCCGTTCGGCAAGTACCGCAGCTCCTCGTACGTGGGCCTGGCCGTGTCGCCGCTCATCGACGCCCTCCAGCGAGCGGGCGTCCAGAAGTCCGATGTCGATGCGGTCTACGTGGGTCACTCCTACGGCGGCATGATGACCGGCCAGCGGATCACCAAGGAGATCGGTCTGGGCACGGTCCCGACCGTCAACGTCGACAACGCCTGCTCGAGTGGGGCGACGGCGGTGCACGAGGCCGCGACGGCGATCGCCCAGGGCCTCATCGACGTCGCCGTGGTCATCGGCGTGGAGAAACTCACCCAGTTCGGCGGTGGAACGCTCCCGCTCTCCCCGGAGGACCGCGAGGTCAGACAGGGCATCGTGATGCCCGCGGTGTACGCGATGCGCGCCACCCGGTATCTGTACGAGAACGACGCCACCGTCGAGGACCTGGCGCTGGTCAGCGTGAAAGCCCGCCGCCACGGCGCCCTCAACCCGTTCGCGCAGTTCCGCAAGGAGGTCACCGTCGAGGAGGTGCTGGCCGCCCGCCCGGTCGCCGATCCTCTCACCCTGCTGATGTGCTGCCCGACCGGCGACGGCGCGGCGGTCGTCGTGCTCGCCTCCGAACGCGCCCGCAATCGCCTCGGCGCCGGGAAGTCCGCTCGTGTGGCCGCGTCGGTGCTGCACTCCGGCCAGGTCGCGGAGGGTTACCGCGACATGACCAAGCCGGAGATCACGTACCAGTCGGTCCGCGACGCGTACGCCGAAGCCGGCATCGAGCCGTGGGACCTCGACATGATCGAGTTCCACGACGCATTCTCGATCGCCGAACTCGTGTACTACGAGGCTTTCGGGCTCACCGAGAAGCAGAGCGCCGTCAGCCTGCTGCGCGACGGCCGCACCACGTTCGGCGGCGACGTCGTGGTCAACCCCAGCGGCGGCCTGCTCGCCAAGGGCCACCCGGTCGGCGCCAGCGGCGTTGCCCAGGTCGCCGAAGCGTTCTGGCAGGTCACCGGGCAGGCAGGGGCTCGCCAGATCCCGGATGCGCGATGGGCGGCGACCCACGTCACCGGCGGCGGCACCGCGGGCCTGGACCACGGCGCATGCACGGTGCACATCTTCGAGGCGGCATGAACGACCAGCCGCCCCTGGCCGGGGTCCGGGTCGTCGACCTGACCACGTTTCTGTCGGGGCCCTCCGCGACCCAGTTGCTCGGCGACCTCGGTGCCGACGTCATCAAGGTCGAGTCCCTGGACGGCGACTCCAGCCGCGCGATCGTGGGTCCGACCGTTCTCGGCGAGAGCGCCTACTTCCTGGCCAACAACCGCAACAAGCGCAGCATCGCGCTCAATCTGAAGGCGCCCCGCGGGCTCGAGGTCCTCAAGCGCCTCATCGCCGGGGCCGACGTCGTCATCGAGAACTTCCGGCCGGGTGTGACGGCACGACTGGGCCTGGACCCCGAAGCCGTCCTCGCGGAGCACCCGCGCCTGGTCTGGGCGTCGATCAGCGGCTTCGGTCAGGAGGGCGAACTGCGCGACCGCCCGGCCTACGACATGATCGTGCAGGCGATGAGTGGCGTGATGAGCCTCAACGGGCACCCGGGAGCACCGGCCGCGCGGCTCGGGATCCCGGCCGGGGACGTGGTAGCCGGCCTGTACGCCGTGATCGGTGTGCTCGCCGCCCTGCAAGCGCGCCATCAGAGTGGCCGCGGCCGGATCATCGATGTGTCGATGCTGCGCGGGCAGCTCGCGATGCTGTCCTATCAAGCGCTGTACACCAGCCTCAACGGCGTGGCCCCCGAACCCCAGGGCGCCGGCCACGACTCGATCGCCACCTACCGGTCCTTCCGGGCCGGCGACGGCCGTGAACTCGTGGTCACTGCCAACACGCCACGCATGTGGGAAGGCCTCTGCCGGGTTCTCGGCGTCGAGGAGCTCATCACCGACCCTCGTTTCGTGGACGCGGCGAGCCGGCTGCGGAACAAAGTGGCGTTGTGGGCCGTCCTGGAGGCTCAGTTCGCCCGGCGGCCCGCGGCCGAGTGGGTCGACGCGCTCTCCGCGGCCTCGGTTCCGGCCGCACCGGTGAAGAACGTCCTCGAGGCGCTCACCGATGCCCGCGCTGCCGGTGACGGCACCCTGGTCGAGGTGACGAGCGACGAGGCGTCGTTCGAGAACGTCGCGACACCCATCCGGTTCGTGGGTACGCCCACCGCCGCGCCGGCCTATCCGCCGTCGCTCGGCGCCGACACGGCCAGCATCCTGATCAGCGAGCTGGGGTTCGCGGAGTCCGAGGTCGAGTCGATGATCGCGGACCGGGTGGTGTTCGCCGACTCGCTCGCCGAGCGGGTCGCCTGAGAACGGCTCACGACTGCCGCAAGACCCGGGGGTTGTGCACAACGAGGTGCGCAGCCCCCGACCCATCGTCAGAGCAGTTGCCGCAAGGCCCCGACGATGACCGTGCCCGGCTCCCCGGCCAGGAGCCGGCGACGCGCCTGATTCAGCGCGCGTACCCAGTTCACCGTGACCACGCCGCATGCCGCACCCTCGGCGTCCAGGTGGACGACGGCGGTCCTGCCGGACTCCTCGAGGTCCCCGACGACGACCGACGTGCCCCGGGGGTCGCGCCAGCCCACCGCGTTGACCTTCCAGTCGTACTGGTCGGACCAGACGTAGTCGGACGATGCGTAGGCTGCAGCGGTCCCCCGCGCGATCGCAGTGGCGACGTAGCGCGCCTGATCGCCGGCGTTGGTCCAGTGCTCGGCCCGGACCGCCTGGGCACGCCCGGCATGCGGCCAGCGGGCGACATCGCCGATGGCGTACACGTCGGCGGCGCCGACAGCCCGCAGGAACTCGTCGGTCACGACGCCGTTGTCGAGTGTGAGCCCCGAGCCGGCCAGCCATGCGGTCGCCGGGACCGAACCGATACCCACCACGGCGGTGGAGGCCTCGAGGTGCTCGCCGGTGCTCAGCTCGACGCGGAGGTCACCCGCGCGGCCCTCGATCCCGACGACGCCAGCCCCGAACCGTGTCTGCACACCGTTTCGCAGGTGCAGGCCGACCAGGCTGCCGGCGATCTCCGGCCCGACCAGCCTTGCCATCGGCTCCGGGACCGGGTCCACGACGACCACCGGGCATCCGTAGTGGACCGCGGCCGCGGCGATCTCAGTGCCGATGAAACCACCGCCCACGACGACCACGGGCTCCTTCAGCGCCAGGCGACCGGCGATCATGCGCGCGTCGTCCAGGGTCCGCAGCTGGTGGACGCCGGATCCGGGGTCCCAGGGCGAGGGCCGCGCCGCGGCGCCCGTCGCGATGACCAGCACGTCATAACCGACCTCGGAGCCGTCGGCGAGGCGGACGAGCTTGGCCGCGGTGTCCAGGCCGATCGCAGCGGTGCCCGAGCGGTACTCGATGGCGAGGTCCTCGAGCTCCGTGGCGGCAACAAGCCGGACCTCGTCGATTGCGGATGGCGTCCAGTCGCTCGTGAGCAGGGCTTTCGACAGCGGCGGCCGATCGTACGGCAGCCCGCTCTCGGCACCGATGAGGGTGACACGGCCGGTGTGCCCGAGGGTGCGAAGTCCCTGGGCGGTCCGGGTGCCGGCCAGGGAGGCACCGACGATGACGACATGACGGTCAGGGGTGGCGTCGGTCATGGGCTCTGACCCTTCTGTCAGCGACGGTTCGGCACGACGATGGCTGCAGTCTTCCATTGAAGAGAACGAAAAACCGGTACAACGCAACGCCGGATCAATATTGTCAAGAGCAATATCGGGTGTCAATGAGAGTTCTACGGGGTTGCGACCGTGTTACTTGACATCACTTCGGCGCCACGAGATTCTGAGTGCGCCTTGCAACGGAACATCCGTTCTGTTGCATGCAACAGCTGGGAGAGGTGGATGCCCCCATGGCGGGAGCCGGACGCGTCGCGGTGGTCACGGGAGGAGCGGCCGGCATCGGCCGGTCGATCGCTGAGCGCCTGGCCGCGGACGGGTTCAAGGTAGCGGTTCTCGACATCGTCGAGGGCGCGGCCGAGGACGCGGCCGCGCAGATCACCGCAGCCGGCGGTGTCGCCCTCGGACTGCGCGCCGACGTCAGCGACCGCGAGCAGGTCGACGCCGCACTGGCAGCGGCCCGCTCCGAGCTCGGGTCGCTGAGCGTCGTCGTCGCCAACGCCGCCGTCGCCCTGCAACAACCGTTCCTGCAGATGACCCTCGAGCAGTGGAACAGCACGCTGGCGATCAACCTCACCGGCACGTTCAACGTGGTCCAGTCCGCGCTGCCCGACCTCGTCGATGCGGGCTGGGGACGGGTCGTGCTGATCTCGTCCTCGAGTGCTCAGCGGGGCGCCCCGAACATGGCGCACTACGCCGCCTCCAAGGGCGGCCAGATGGCGCTGACCAAGGCTCTCGCCATGGAGTTCGGCAGAAGCGGGGTCACCGTCAACACCGTCGCCCCCTCCGCGATCGACACGCCGAGCGTCCAGAAGAAGCGCGATGCCGGGAAGATGCCGTCGGCCGAGCAGATGGCCACGTTCATCCCCGTCGGGCGTACGGGCACCGGGCACGACATCGCAGCAGCTGTTTCCTACCTCGTCGCCGACGAGGCCTCGTACGTGACCGGCCAGACCGTCAGCGTCAACGGCGGCTCCTTCATAGGGTGATCCATGACCAAGCCTCGCATCACGCCCCGCCCCACCGACGACTGGACCGCTGAGGTCGACGACGCCTTCGCGGTGCTTCGCGCCCACGCACCCGGCGACCAGAGCGGCCCGCCGCAACGTCCGAAGGCCAACATCCTCGGCATCTACGCCTGGCATCCCGGCTTCGTCCGGGGCTGGATGCCCTTCTCCGACCACCTGCGCCACTCGACACTGCCCGATCGGGTACGCGAGATGGCGATCCTGCGGACGACGTGGCTAGGTTACGGCGAGTACGAATGGGCGCAACACGTCTGGATGAGCAAGGCGGCCGGATACCTGACGGAGAACGAGATCGCCGCCCTCTCCGAAGGCCCGGACGCCGCCGAGTGGTCGCCGGCCGACGCCGCGGTGGTGCGGGCCGTCGACGAGATGTGCACGGTGAAGAACGTCTCCGACGCCACCTGGAGTGAACTCGAGGCCCAGTTCACCCGGGAACAACTCATCGACTTCACCTTCACCGTCGGTACGTACGACATGCACTGCACCGCGTTCACCGTGCTCGGCCTCCAGCTCGACGAGGGCCTGACCGGATTCCCCGACGACCACCGGCGGGCCGGTTGAGCCGGCAGCCCGGGGCGCTGCGCTGGGCGGTGAAGCAGTCGTTCGTCCGCTACGTCCGGGTGCTCGCCGCCGGCACCTGCGAGACCTCCGGCGGCGCCGAGCTGCACCCGGGCGAGGTGATCGAGTTCCCACTGCTCGCCGCCGCCCGGGCCGGCGGGCGGTGGGAGCTGAACTTCGCCGGCGGCGTCCGTTTCATCGCCCATCACGGTGCTCTCGACGTCACCCTTTCCGGGCTGCGACTGGACCTCGGCCCCGACGGCGGCAGCATCAGCATCGCGGTGGGTGACAACCGCCTCACCATCGCGTCACTGCCGCCCAGCGAACCGGAAGAACGGGACAGATCACTGCGCTGGCAGGCTCTGCTACCGAGCCTCACCGAGGCGGGGGTCGAGGTCTTCGGCAGCGTGTACGCCGCGGGCATCGAGCTTGCGCCGCTCGACGCCGCCGTACCGATAGATTCTTAGGCTATGTCCCCGACCCCGCCCGAACGAGCAACGCGCACCGGCACCTCGCGGACCGGCGGTGAGCGCAAGAACATCCGGGGCGAAGCGACTCGCCAGCGGATCCTCACCGCCGCCGAGCGCCTGTTCGCCGAGAACGGCATCTCGGTGGTACCCCTCAGGGACATCGGCGTCGCCGCCGGGCAACGCAACCACGCCGCCGTCCAGTACCACTTCGGCGAACGCGACGAGGTCGTCAAAGCCATCATGGAATTCCGCGGCGCCCAGAGCGAGGCCAGTCGCGTGGACCTCGTGGCCGGCCTGATGCTCGGCGTGACCCCACCCACCGTCGTCGACGTGGTCGCCGCCTTCGTCCGGCCGCTCGCCATCCACATCGAGCCCGACAACTACTACCTGGCTTTCCTGTCGCTCTACATCACCGAGGAGGGCGGTTACGAAGGGCTGGGGAACGTCCACACCGGCGCATCGGTCATCACGCTGCGAACGGTCGTGAGCCGGCTCATCCCCGACATCCCCGCCGCGGTCCTCGAGGAACGCTGGTGGGTGACCCTGACCAGCGCCGTCCACGCCCTGGCGCGCTACCACGCCGCCCAGCGCAAACGAGCGTCCCTGCCCGCCCCGATCAACGTCCTCATCGACGACCTCGTGGCCGTACTCAGCGCCGGCCTCACCGCCCCCCTGGTCCAGGGCGACCCACGCACCGACGGGACCGTCTGACCGACCTAACGGCACGAGAGCCGGACGCGGCCCCGATGCGGGTCCGCGTGGGACGGCCCCTCGATATCCCCCACTCGGCCTACGGCTGCCGAGAATGGCCCGGAACGTAGGCCGAGCGAGGGGGTGCCGGTGCTCAGTGGGATCCGGCGGCCTCGCGGATGAGGTCGACGAGCGTGGCCGCCTCCGGGATGGCGACGGTGCGGGAGCCGCCGGCCAGTTCCACCGTGCGGCGGGACCCGGCCCGTTCGGCCATGAACCGGTGGGCGGCGACCGGGATGTTCAGGTCCTCGCTGCCGAACAGGAACCAGGACGGCAGCGACTACCAGGCCGGCTCGCCGGACGCCTCGTTGAGGGCGGCGTCGGTGATCGGCCGCTGGGTCCCCGCCATGACGGCCGCGCGCTCCGGTGACGAGTCGGCCGCGAACTGGTGGTGGTAACGGCCCTGCTGGATGTAAAGGTCGGTGCCGCCGTCGGGCAGCTTGACCGGTGCCAACGCCTCCCCCAGCGAGCTGCCGGGGAACTTCCCGGACAGCTCGGCGGCGCTCTCGCCCGCCACGGGGGCGAACGCCCCGACGAAGACCAGGCCGGTGACGTTCGTGCCGGCCACGGCGACGTTCGAGATCACCATGCCGCCGTACGAGTGGTCGACCAGCACGATGTCACCGTCGATCGCGCTGAGCACCGTACCCAGGTAGTCCGCGTCCTGCCGTACGCCGCGCAGCGGGTTGGCCACCGCCACCGCGGGATAACCGTCGTCCAGCAGCCGGGCGATGACACCGTCCCAGCTGGCCGATTCGGCGAAGGCGCCGTGCACGAGAACGATCGTGGGCTTGCCGGCGCCGGTCGTGGTGATGGTCATGAAAACTCCTCCAGGTTGTGGTTCTGACGACGGGGTCGTGGTTCTGGCGACCAGGCTGTGGTTCTGGCGACCAGGCTGTGGTTCTGGCGACCAGGCTGTGGTTCTGGCGACCAGGTTGTGGTTCTGGCGACTGGAGCCTTCGTGCGTCCGATCGGCGGCCCGGTCCTAAGTCACTCGACTGCCCATGTCACTGCGCGGCGAGGACCTGCGGCAGCTCGCGCCGGAGGGCCACGGCGATGGGCAGCACGGTGGCCGAACTGCCGGACGATCCGTCCATCCTCGACGAGACCGCGACCTACCTGCGGGACTTCAACACACTCGAGAAGCAGACGACCACGGCCGAGCAACTGTACGGCGCGATGCTGGACCGATACCCGAACCGCGCCAATCCCGGCTCACTGTGGGGCGGAGCATCGATCGCCGCCCACGGCCGCCACGGTTGAAAGAGCCGCAAATCGGGTTCGAATACCCCCTCAAAATGCTACGACCAGGCGAAATCCGCGAAGTTCAATCCGGCTCCGATAAAACCTTGTGATGATCTGCACCTTGAATTCCGGATCGCTTGCCGACCATAGTCATGACACAACAGTAAAGCCATTCACTATTGCCGTGGAGGAGGATTCTTGACCACCTCGAATGCCGAAGTGACGTCGGTTCGCGACCTTTACGACGCGGTCGCGGACGAGTACGACCAGATAACCCGTCACAACGACTACGATGAATGGGTTGGTCTCTACGCCGGTCTCATCGAGCGGCACGGCGCGCCGGGTGAACGGCTGCTCGACATCGGGGCCGGCACCGGTCAGGCATCCATCCGGCTGGCGGAAGCGGGCTTCGCGGTCACCGCCGTGGACATCTCCGCCGAGATGCTGCGCCAGGCGCGGGCCAAACCAGGCGCCGACGCGGTTCAGTTCGTCGTCACCGACCTGCGCGAGCTGCCCGACCTCGGAACGTTCGACGTAGCAGTGGCGCTGGGTGAACCGTTCGTCTACCTGGTCGGGGAAACCGAACTGGCCGCGGCGCTTCGCGGTGTCGCGCGCCTGCTGGCGGCCGGTGGTCTGCTCATCTTCGACCTGGTCACGGCGGGCTTCTGCCGCCGTTACCGCACGTACGTGGCGGTCGACGAGACAGCTGACCGGGTCACCGTCATCCGCGGAGCGGAGCCCCGGCAGGATCCCCGCGGCGCCGACTATCTGCTCGATCAATTCACCACGGACGACGGCGTGACATGGCGGCGCACAAGCCAGCGGCATTCATTCTCCTATTTCGCACCGGAGACGGTCGACCGCTTGTTGCGGGAAGCCGGTCTCGAACCGCTCGCGGTCCATGGCCTCCAACGGGGCGAATTGCAGGAAACCGCCGATGACGAAGCGCATCGGAAGCGATTCGTCGTCGCGCGCCGGCCGGCATAAGAGCCGAACCTTCCGGCGACGGTGCGGTTCGCCGGATCTCCGCTGGACAACGGTAGGGAGGTGCCTGATGAAGATCGCTGACTGGAAGGAGTAAACGGCGAGCAGCCGGACACTGTGCCCCTGGCCCGCATCGGCGGGCCAGGGGCACGCCACAGCGCGAGCCGGGAGAATGAGCACCATTGGTCACGAGGTTCTCAGTTCTGCTCGGCGACGCCAGGTTTCGCCGCTACTGGTCCGCCGGGAGTGTTTCGGCCGGCGGCGACGGCGTGTCGTCGGTTGCGGTACCGATGGCCGCAGCACTCCTGCTGCGAGCCGATCCGGCGCAGATGGGCTGGCTGACGGCGCTGACCTGGGTGCCGAGCGTGCTGTTCGCCATCCCGGCCGGCAACTGGGTCGCCCGCCACCACCGTCAACCGCTGGCGCCGATGATCAGTGCCGATCTGGTTCGCTGCGCGGCAATCGCGAGCATTCCCGTGGCCTGGTCGACGGGAGCCTTGAGCCTTACCCTGCTCAGCGTGGTCACGCTGGTCGTCGCCACCGCGTCGGTGTTCTTCTCCGTGGCGGACGCGGCAGTGTTTCCGGCCATCGTCGCCGAGGGCCGGGTCGTCGCCGGCCAATCGCTGGTCTACGGCGCGCGCACCGTGGCCAATACAGCGGGATCGGGAGCGGGTGGCCTGCTGGTGTCCCTGGTGGCGGCGCCGCTCGTGGCCGCCGCGGACGCGTTGTCGTACCTCTGGTCGGCCGTCATGCTGGCACGGGTAGGGCGCCCGCGATCGGTACCGGTCGGGCCGCCCCCTTCGAGGATCTCGGCGGCCGGTATGCGTTTCCTGCTGGCCACTCCACCCCTGCGAGCCGCGCTGGGCGTCACCACCACGGCGAACTTCTTCAACCTCATGTTCCACGCTCTGCTGGTGCTCTTCCTCACCCGTACGCTGCGCCTGTCGCCGGCAGTCACGGGTCTGGTGTTCGCCGCCGAAGCGGCCGGAGCGTTTCTCGGTTCGGCTTTCACCCCGGCCATCGCCGATCGGCTGGGCCGGCTACGCAGCCTGATGGTCGGGAGCCTGGCGATGGGAGTACCACTGCTGGTCTTTCCGTTGTCCCACGGGAGCCCGGCGGTGACGGTGACGGTCCTGGTCGCAGGGTCGTTCGGGTCCGGGATCGGGCGGGCGCTCCAGGACATCAGCGTTGCCGCGATCTTCATGACAACGGTGCCGGAGCCGATGCGTTCCCCGGTGCGGGGCGCCTACCAGGCGATCAGCCACGGTGTGCGGCCGCTCGGCGCGCTGCTCGGCGGATTCGCCGGTCAATGGCTCGGCCTGCGCGCGGCCGTCGCCGTGGCGGTCGCCGGTGGCCTGCTCGCCTTTCTGTGGACGCTGACGAGCTCACGGCACAAGACCTGACCCGGTGACTCGAACCACCGGGTCAGGAGAAGAAGAGCAGGCGGACCAGCGCCGCCAGCCCCACGATCACGATGATCGTGCGCAGCAGCAGGGGGGAGAGGCGTCGCCCGACCCGGGCGCCGGCGACGCCGCCCAGGGCGGAGCCGACCGAGATGAGCAGGACGACCGTCCAGTTCACCGAGTGCCACGAGACCGCCATGAAGGTGATGGCGGCTACCGCGTTGACGACGGTGGTGAGCAGGTTCTTCAGCCCCGTGATCGACTGCAGGGTGGCGGTGGTGAGCACGCTGAGCAACCCGACCAGCAGGACCCCCTGCGCCGCCCCGAAGTAGCCCCCGTAGATCCCGAGCACGTACACCCCGGCGACGATCGCGGCCCGGTAGTGCGGCCCCGGACCGGCCGCTTCCAGCGGGTCGGCCGTCGTCGCGACGGCGGGGAGGCCGGTGCGTCGACGACGCGCGGCCCGCTGGATGGCCGGACCCCAGACGACCATGACCAGGCCCACGACGATCAGGACGGGAACGATGGCCTGGAAGGCCCCGGCAGGGAGGACCAGAAGTAGCAGGGCGCCGGAGATGCCGCCGAGGGCCGAGGCGGGCAGCAGGCGCTTGAGGGTGGCCGCACGACCGGCCAGCTCGGAGCGGTAGCCGAGGGTGCCGGTGATGCCGCCACCGACCAGGCCGATGTTGTTGGAGACGTTCGCGACCAGGGGCGAATAGCCGAACAGCAACAACACCGGGAACGTGACCAGCGTGCCGGAGCCGACGACCACATTGATCATGCCGGCCCAGAAACCGGCGGCCAGGATGGCCAGCGCCTGCAGCACGTACGAATCCTCCTGACTCCGAGCGGTGATCGATGACCGGAGCCCCACCCTAGTAGGCCCGGCGGACGGGGTTGACGGGGTTCTCGGGCAGGTATCGATCCAGATCTTGACAGGAAAGATTGCCGGGGGAAACACTGACGAAACTTGTGGTGAGAGCGCTCTCTTCTCAATGTCTGCGAACCGGGTAAAGCTCACTCCCCCACTATCCAGCTGCGTTCCCCCTGCCCATCCCCTCGTCATTCGGGCAGGCATCAGAGAAGAAGGTAGGACGGCAATGAAAGCTGTCTCTCGACGGCGCCGCCGCGGCATGCTCGCGGCGATGGTGCTGGTCGTAGTCGCGTCGCTCGGTGTGGCCGGCGCCAATCAGTTCGCCTCGGCCGCCACCGTCACGGGTAACACCATCGCCGGGCCGGGCGGCAAGTGCGTCGACGTCAGTGGCGACGACACCGGCGCCAACGGCACGGCGGTCCAGCTCTGGGACTGTCAGACCACCAGCGTCGACCAGCACTGGACCCTCAACGGCACCGCACTCACCACGCTCGGCCGCTGCCTGGACGTGGCCAGCGGTGGCACCGGCAACGGCACGCAGCTGCAGCTCTGGGACTGCAACGGCACCGGCGCGCAGCAGTGGGTCCAGCAGACCAACGGCGCCCTGAAGAACACGCAGTCGAACCGCTGCGTGGACGCGCCGTCCGGTGCCACCGCCAACGGCACGCGTCTGCAGATCTGGGACTGCAACGGTAGTGCCGCCCAGGTTTTCACCCTCACCGCGGGGACGGCCAACCCGGGAACGTGCCCGACGTATTCCGACACGCCGGATCTAGGCCCGAACGTGCACTTCTACGACCATTCGATGTCCGACGCCGCCATTCAGTCGTCGCTGGACAGCATTTTCAA
Source organism: Winogradskya consettensis (assembly GCF_018332715.1). Taxonomy (GTDB): domain Bacteria; phylum Actinomycetota; class Actinomycetes; order Mycobacteriales; family Micromonosporaceae; genus Actinoplanes; species Actinoplanes consettensis. The sequence goes on from NZ_BOQP01000050.1 coordinate 99,985, forward strand.
CGCGCAGAAAGATACGAACTCGGCGCAATTCGGCACCCGTCGCGACGCGGAGATCTTCAAGCCGAGCACCACGCCGTACAACGTCGGCGCGAACATCGGCTTCAACACCTCGATCCTCGGTGCCGGGCAGAACCCCGATGACGTACGCATCAACGGTGCCGTCACCGTCGACGCGTTCAACGCCAGCGACGCCGGCAACGCGACCCAGAACTTCTGGCGCTCCGCGGAGAACATGTCGATCAACACCCTCGGCGGCGCCGACCGCTGGGCCGTTGCCCAGGCCGCCCCGTTCCGCCGGATGCACGTCATCGGCGGGCTCGACCTCTACCCGGCCAGCTACGGCTGGGCCAGTGGCGGCTACATCTCCGACACGAAGGTCGACGGGACCGCCGAATCCGCCTCGCAGCAGCAGTTCTACACCAAGGACAGCACGCTGGGAGCCTGGAGCGGCTCCAACTGGAACATGGTGTTCTCGGGCACCAACGGCGCCCCCGCGACCAACTTCAACACCGCCGCGGCCGGTCCCCGCTACACGACGCTGGCCACCACACCGGTGTCGCGTGACGTGCCCTACTTCTACATCGACTCCGCGGGCAAGTACCGGGTGTTCCTGCCCGCCCTGCGCACCAACGCCTCGGGTCCGAGCTGGGCGAGCGGAAGCACCCCGGGCAGCTCCCTGCCGATGAGCAACTTCTACGTGGCGCGCCCCGGTGACTCGGCGGCCACGATCAACACGGCGCTGGCCAGCGGGTGCAACCTGTTCTTCACCCCGGGCATCTACCACGTCAACCAGACCCTGCACGTGACCAAGGCGAACACGGTGGTGCTCGGTATCGGCTACCCGACCATCATCCCGGACAACGGGGTCAACGCCATGGACGTCGCTGACGTCGACGGCGTACGACTCAAGGGATTGCTTTTCGACGCCGGGACCACCAACAGCGACACACTGCTCAAGGTGGGCCTCACCAAGTCGGGCACCTCGCACGCCGGCAACCCCACCACCGTGCAGGACGTGTTCTTCCGCATCGGCGGCATGGTGGCCGGTAAGGCCACCAACAGCCTGGTCGTCAACACCAACAACACGATCGTCGACCACACCTGGGCCTGGCGTGCCGATCACGGCGCCGGCATCGGCTGGACGGTGAACACCGCGGACAACGGGCTCACCGTCAACGGTGACAACGTGCTCGCGACGGGGCTGTTCGTCGAGCACTACCAGAAGAACGAAGTCGTCTGGAACGGCGCCAACGGCAGGGTCGTCTTCTTCCAGAACGAGATGCCCTACGACCCGCCGAACCAGGCCAGCTGGATGAACGGCTCACAGAACGGTTACCCGGCACTCAAGGTCGCCGCCGGAGTCAGCACCTTCGAAGGCTGGGGACTCGGCAGCTACTGCTTCTTCAACGTCAACAACGCGGTGTCCTCGGCGCGCGCCTTCGAGGTACCCACGGTTGCCGGAGTGAAGCTGCACGACATGGCGGCCGTGTCGCTCGGCGGTATCGGCACCATCTCGCACATCGTCAACGACACCGGCGCTGCCGCCAACTCCAGCAACAACAACTCCTACCTGGTCAACTTCCCGTAGGTCACCAGCACTTCCGGCCATGAACCGCCGTGGGCGGGCCCGCACGATCGGGCCCGCCCACGGCGCCGTTCTGCCGCTCCCGAGCCGATCCCGATAGGATGGGGCCATGAAAAAGCCCCTCGTCGTCGCGGTCGTCGTCATCGGCCTCGGGGCTGCCGCGTCGCTCAACTCCATCGGGGTCGCGGCCGCGGATCAGCAGCCCGTTCCGGCTGTGGTCGCCTCCACGGCGGTTGCGAGCGTCACCGTGCAAGCACCTCCGGCGATCAAGGACAGCGACCCGTCCCTCACGTACGGGCAGGACGGCCGCATCGTCACCGTCACCCGCAAGTCCACCCCGGTGGCCACCGTGACGCTCGCCTCGGCCACCTGGTCGGCCCACTCCGCCACGGCCGTCCTCACGGTCACCGCCACACGCCCGATCATCGTCGACCCGGCGATGTTCACCCTCTACGACGCCGAGGGCTGGGAGAACCAAGCACAGCAGAGCAAGCCCGTACGGTTCGGCGGCGGCACCGCCTCGCTCACCCTGACCTTCACCGGCACCCCCGCACGACCCGAAGCCCTGGGCTGGGTGCCGCAACCCGACGGGGATGCCGTCGCCGTGTGGGAACGAGGCTGAGACTCCGCCGCCGGTCAGCCCTCTCCGAGCGGCCCGGCGCGAACGATGCGCACGGCCTCTTCCAGCGGCGTCTCCCACGGCAGCATGTCGCGCAGGATCCACGTCACCCCGGCCGATTCGTACGCGGAAACCAGCTCGGTGCGCTCGCGCGGCAGCGCCCGGCTGACGATGACGTCATACGGCCCGTCGCTCGTACGATGCCGGCTGATGTAGTCGATCATCGTGCGCGCGGACTGCGGTGAGGAGGGAAGAATAGAGAAGCCGTCATCACGCAGGTCCATCTCGACGGGTGCGGCACCGTCCCACCGCGCGGCCCGGCGGAACGGCCGCTTGTTCGGCCAGTAACCGGCTATCCACACCGGGATGTGATCCTGCACCGGTCGCGGCAGGAACGTGGTCTCCCGCACGTTGTAGTGCTCACCGGTGAACGCGAAAGGCTCGCCGGTGCAGAGACCACGCACGATGCTCAGGCACTCGTCGAGCTTGCCGGCCCGCACCCGGGCGTCGCCGTCCTCGCCGAACTGCTCGAACTCCGCTTCCCCGGAGAAGCCGAGACCGGCGCCGAGGATCATCCGGCCTCCCGAGAGGTGATCGAGAGCGACGACCTCGCGCGCAACCTTCCAGGGCCGCCGGCGTGCGAGCTGGGCGACCATGGTCCCGATCCTGACCCGCTCGGTTGTCGCCGCGATCGCGGCCAGCACGATCCACGGATCCGTCACCGGAGGCTGGGTCCGCACGTCGAAGACCAACGAGTCCCACACGAACACGGCGTCCCAGCCCGCCCGCTCGGCGTCCTGCGCCAGCTCCACCAGCACACGCGGGTCGGCGTACTCACCGATCACCGGCAGATTGATCGCGTACCGCATGGATCCGACCCTACGCCTGGCCGGCGCACTCAGCGCACCATCGAGAATTGGCGATGGACCAGGGCTGTGGCCTCGGCCGGAGGCAGCGGCCGATAGAAGTAGAAGCCCTGACCCACCGTGCAACCCATGTCGATCAGGGCCGCCGCCTGAGCGGCCGTCTCGATACCCTCGGCCACGACGGACATCTTGAACGCTCCACCCAGGTGAACCACCGCCTCGCACACCGAGCGGGCCTCGGCGTCGTCGGCGATGCCGGTCACGAACGAGCGGTCGATCTTCAGTACGGTGACCGGCAGGCTGCGCAGGTAGCTCAAGGCCGAGAAGCCGGTGCCGAAGTCGTCGACCGCCAACTCGATGCCAAGATCACGCAGAGCCTGCAAGCGGCTGATGGTCGGCGGGTCAGGCTGAAGGATGACACTCTCGGTTATCTCGAGGGTGAGCCGGTCGGCCGGGAAACCGGTCTCGGCCAGGATGTCCTCGACGGTCTGCACCAGGTCGGCCTGAGCCACCTGCTTCGGTGACAGGTTCACCGACATCCGCAACGCGCCGGCGCCGGGGATCGCCGCACGCCAGGCGGAGGCTTCCCGGCAGGCCGCCCGCAGCACCCACGTGCCCAGCGGCACGACCGCGCCCGTCTCCTCAGCCAGATCGATGAACGCGCCGGGGCCCAGCAGCCCACGGGTCGGATGGTTCCAGCGGACCAGTGCCTCGGCGCCGCGCAGGACGCCGGTGGTCAGGGCTACCGCGGGCTGGAAGTACACCACCAGCTCGTCGTTGGCCACCGCGTGGCGCAACTCGGTCTCGCGCGCCTTGGTGTCCAACACATCCGAGTAGTATTCGAAGCGGCCCCGGCCGGCGCGTTTCGCCGCGTACAGGGCGGTGTCGGCCTGTTGCAGCAGCGTCTCACCGGAGGCGTAGGGGTCGTCGCGCACCACCACGCCGATGCTCGCCCCGACCATGAGCACGTGTTCACCGAAGATGACCGGCGTCCGCAACTGCTCCAGCAGGCGATCAGCGACCACGCCCGCGGTCTGCGGGGACGGCAGATCTTGCACGATGACGGTGAACTCGTCGCCACCGAGACGCCCGGCCAGGTCACCGCCGCGCAGCACGGCCCGCATGACGTCGGCTGCGGCGACCAGCACGGCGTCGCCCGCTTCATGGCCGAACGTGTCGTTGATGGGTTTGAACCGGTCGAGGTCGACGAGCATGATCGCGGTGTGCCGCCCCGGACGGATCGGCTGGCCCGCGACCTGATCCAGGCGCTCGCTGACCAGGGTGCGGTTGGCCAGACCGGTCAGCCCGTCGGTCACCGCCATTTCCCGGTTGTCACGCAGCGTGTGCATCTGGCGGGCCATCACCAGCAGAGTGAGCACGGCAGCACCGAGAATCATGCCACCGTACGGGTCGAGCGGCAGGTGCGACGACTGCTCGGCAAGCAGCAGGTACGCGGCGACGCTGGCCGCGTACGGAAGAATGAACACCGCGTTGCGGTCGCGGCGTCTCGGCGCCGGACGTCGTGGCCGGCGATACTGCCGATCGGCCGCCACCACCAACAGGAAGCAGCCGGCCAGCCACAATAGGTCAGGCCAGGAGCCACCGGAGAAACCGCCGTGCAACTGGATCCAGCTGTACGACACATCGGCGGCCACGGTCAGCGCGATCGACCCGGCGAGCAACCGGACCGGCGCGGGCACCTCCGGCTGATGGCGGCGCAGCAGGGCGGTCGACATGGCCAGCACGAGCAGCAGATCGCCGATCGGCAGCGCAGCGGTGAACGAGCGCTCCCAAAGCGTCATGCCGGGCGCGACGAGTATCGGGCCGAGCAGCAGATACCAGATGGCGATGAAACCGCCGGCGCCGACGATCAGCGCATCCAGCGCCAGCCGCTGTCGATCCCGGCGGCGCCGATACTGACCGGGCAGCATCAACAGGCCGGCGAACATGAGCGGTGAGAACAGCAGGAAGCAGTAGTCGGCGGTCGTCGGGTAGCCGGAGACATGGGTGACGTGGCTCTGGATGAACCAGGAACAATGCGCTGCCAGCTGACAGGCGAAGGCCACGGTGATCACCCGCCAGGCCCGCCGGGTCCGAGGTTCCTGCCGTTTCGACCACGCCACCCGGACGGCCAGCACGGTAAAGACGACCGCCAGCGGGATGTACGTGGCGTCGGTGACCAGTGTGCTGACCTCGGGCCCGCCCCATCCCCCGAGAAACCAGGCCTGTTGCACGACGAGCAGGACCGCGCAGGCGAGCACCCCCGCGGCGGCCGCCGGACCGGTCCGGATCCACGTCAACATCACCACCCTGTTCGGCGGCATCGCAGCGATCGTGAGTAGTTTCACGCCGCTGAAACCTCAGGTCACGCTCCTGTACCCGGGAAGGGCGGCTGTTGCGGGACTACCAGGCGACGATGCCTTGGCGGCTGGGCTGCATGGTGCCCAGTTTCAGCGACGACATGGCGATGTCGGGGCGGTTGGGGTCCGGGAAACCCTCCAACGTGACGACCTCGCCCCGGTCGGAGGGCTCGAGGCTGCCACGCATGGTGTTACCGGCCGCGCATTCGTTACGGTCGCACGCCTGCCACTTGATGCCCTGGAACGCGCCGGTGCCCGGCTTGAGCAGGATCTCGACCGGCTCGCCGGGCTCGTTGACAGAGCTGGTCGGCACGTCGATGCGCGAGTCGGTGGGGTCGTAGAGGCTGAGATGTATGCGCCCGTCGACACGGCAGGCGGCGTTCGAGGTGTTCTTGATCGACACGAGGCCCTTCTGCGTGCCGAGCGCCGCCGGGTTCTCGCCCTGCGCGGTGACCGAGACCGAAATGTCGGTGTCGCGGCACTTCGGGGCCGCCGGTGTCCTGCTCACCGCTGGTGCCTCAACCAGACCCGCATCGTCATCGGTCGAGCTTGGTCCGGACGCCGAAGGCGCGGGCCCGGGCGCCGAGGCCGGCTCCTCGCCCAGGACGAGATCGCGCGCCGGAGTGAAGGCGAACACGACGGAGGCGACGGCGAGCACACCGAGCACGGACAACAGGGGCGCGAGCCACCTCGAGACAGTCCCGGTCCGGCGATCTCCTGCTTGATCATGTCCGGTACGCAGCGCCGCCCGGGCCGCCTGCTGCAGTTCTGGCCGGCCGGTCCCGGAAACCGTCGTGGCAGCGCCCGCGGCGACCAGTTCCTCCAGCAGTTCGAAGGCGGTAGGCCGCCGTTCCGGCTCCTTCGCCAGAGCACGCGCGACCAGATCATGAAGTGGTTGCGGCAGACCGTCCAGCTTCGGCGGCCGGGTCAGGATCGCGCCCGCCGTCGCCGCGGCCGTGTCACCTCCGAACGGCGTACGACCCGTACCCGCATAGGTGACGACGACACCCCACGCGAACACGTCCGCTGCGGGCCCGATCCGGCTCGAGTCCGCGTCGAACCGCTCCGGCGCCATGTACGCGACCGTGCCGACCATCTGGTCGGTGCCCGTGTGCTGGCTGGTGGCCTCGAATGCCCGCGCGATTCCGAAATCGATCACCTTCGGGTTGCCCAGGGCGAAGAGTACGTTGGCCGGCTTGAGATCGCGGTGGATCACCCCGGCACCATGGATCGCGGCCAGCGCGGTGGCCACGCCGACCGCCACGCTGTGCAGGCTTCCCCCGCTCAGTGGCCCCTGACCGGCGACGATCTCCTGCAGGCTGGGCCCATCCACGAACTCCGTGACCAGGTAGGGCAACTCGTGGTCGAAATCCGCGTCCAGCAGCTCAGCCGTGCAGAACGGAGGCACCTGGCGAGCACGGTTGACCTCACTGCGGAAGCGGGCACGGAACTCGTCCTCGTACGCGAGCTCAGGTTTGACGACCTTGATCGCAACCGGTCGTCCCTGCGGCCCGTGACCGAGATAGACCGTGCCCATGCCGCCCTGCCCGAGGCGCGCGGAAAGGCGGTAATCGCCAAGAACCCGAGGATCGGAGGGCCGCAGCGGAGTCTTCATCGGACCCGCGTCCGGCTGCCGTCCGCGATACCAATCATCGCCGCGACGATACTACGGGCACGGCGCGGACGCCGGGCTTGACCTCCGTCCAATGAAAACCCTCCGCCGACGACCGACCACCCGGAGAAAGGCGACCGACCACCCGGAGAAAGGCGACCGACCACCCGGAGAAAGGGACGGCGAGGCCGGTGCACCCGTCAAGCAGTTGATCGCCGGCCTCTGTTGATCCGGTGCCGGTTCACGAGGATCGCCGTGGCTGTGGCCACCGTCGCCCAGCCGAGCAGGATCGCCGGCATCAGCATCGCGGCCGGGCCGGCGTCGGCAATCACCGCTACAGCCAGCGGGTGACTCGACGGCGGCGCGGCCAGCCCCACCGTCAGGATGAATGTGGCGGGCTGGAAAACAATGGTCACGACGGCGGTCAGCAATGCGCCTCTGCGAACAAGCTGTCCGATCGCCGTCCCGATGAGTGCCCATAGCGGGAAACAGGCGAGGCTCGCCCCTAAACACCAGAGCACCGCGTGATCGGACAGCATGGTCGGGTCGGGTGCCACACTCGGGTATCCATGGGTACGCATGGCGCGTATGCCGGCGACGATCGCCACCATCTCGTTGCCGACACCGAGCACCACGCCGGTCAGGACCGCCTGGACGGCCGTCGCGGGGCGGTAGGCTCCCGAGCGGGTGAGACCAACCAGGCCCCGGTGACCGCCGCGACGAGTTGCCCGAACCAATGTCCGGCTGTGTAGACGTGCACCGCCAGGTCACGGTGATACTCCAGCCGTTGCGGATCCGACTGCGGGTCGTAGTAGGCGAGGTACTCACCGACAGCGACGTTCAGCGGAGTCGCCAACGCGGTCCACGCCAACAGCCCACCGACGATGGCTACTGCACCCCACCGCGGCATGCCACCCATAGTGACACCGCAACACAAACCGGTCACCGCGCAGGCCGCCGCAATGCGGAGCACGGCGACTCCCCGGCTGCCATCGGTGGGCACCGGCAACACCGATCAGGGGCGGCGGTTACGCTGGGTCAACAGCAACCCGAGGAGCGGCTGCAGATGATCAACGTTCAGGAATTCGCCCGGCGGCTCAGCACCCTCGGAGGCGATGAGTTCACCATCGACGACATCGTGGACCTGGCGACCGCTGCCGAAGTCCGCATCAACGCTGACCTCGAGATCAACGCCGATCTGGCGCAGCGCCTGCTCGACGGCATCTCACCTCCGGTGTCGATCACAGGGGCGCAGATCGTGGCGTCGCAGTGGCCGGTACCGATCTCCTCCCGGCCTGCCGCGCCCACGGTGACGTTCTCCAGTCCCGGTGCCGTGGATGGCCCCTCTGATCAGGTGACCCGAGGCCGCAGCTCGAGGCCTGCGCACAACGGCCGGCGACCAGGCCCTCGACGAACTGGCAGGTAAGACACCTGTCCTCCCGCCGGGATCCGTCCGCTTCGGACAGCCTGACGATGACGGCTCGGGGCACATTTCTTGCCTCCTGTTACGTCGAGCGGAACAGGTGGCCGAGGCCGATCAGGCTCGGTCATCGCCGGTGCAGCAGGCAGAATTCGTTGCCTTCGGGGCCGGCGAGCACCGTGAAGCCCTCGTCGCCGTTCTGGCCGACGTCCGCACGGGTTGCGCCCAGCGCCAGCAGCCGGGCCACCTCCGTCTCGATGTCGCCGTCAGCGGCGATCAGGTCGGGATGGTTGCGGTTCTTGCCGGTTTTCGGCCCGATCTGGACCCCGCTCATCCCGTCCACGATGCCGCCGGAGCAGGTCGCCGAGTTCGCCCCGGCGTACGTGCTGCTGGCCTCCGACGAAGCCAGCTACATCTCCGGCGCTGTGCTCCCGGTGACCGGCGGCAAACCGATCCTCTGACCACCACCCGGGAGGGCTGCATGCGGGCTCAGGTGACCTTCGTCGGTAACGCCACCACTGTTCTGGAACTGGGCAGCTTCACCCTGCTCACCGACACGAGTGGAGCCGCGGCCGGGAACGGCTGCGGGTCACCGCCGTTCCCGGGCGGCACGGTCCCGGTGTCGTCGACAGGCTTCTTCCCGATGTCATGGGCTCGGTCCTGACCCTGGCCCGTGCCGAAGGGCTGACCGGCATCCAGCCGATCGAACGCGGACACACCATCGAACTGCCTCTGCACGCGCGACCGGAGACAGCATGACAAAGCCTGCGACCGCACCCCGGGTGACGACCGCCGGCCTCGGAGCCTGGCTGATCAAGGGCAACGCCGATCAGGCCGACCTGGCCGGGCGGTTCGCCGCCGATCCGCGGGTGACCCGATGGTGCGTCCAGCCCGGTTACCGCGCCCGGCTCATGCAGGCCGGTCAGCCCGTGCTGTTCTGGGCCAGCGGCAGCCGGCGACGAGACCTGGCGTACGGAATCTGGGGGCTCGGTGTCCTGACCGGCCCGGCCCGGCAGGATCCGGACGACGGCCGGTGGAAAGCGTCCCTGGACCTGACCATCGCACCACCCACCGCCTGGGTGAGCAGGCAGACGATCCGGGCCAACGCCGCGCTGGCAGAGCTGGAGGTGTTACGCCAGCCGCAAGCAGCCAACCCCTCCTTCGTCACCGGCGAGCAGTTCACGGTCGTCCGCTGGTATCTGTCCGCCGAATCCTGACGTTTGTCCGGACTGATGCCGGGTAGCCGCTCAAAGTCCGAACAGCTTTGAAGGGAACTCGCGCAGCATGGATCCGCACAAGCCCGTAGAGATTGTCAAGGACATCGTCGAGGCCGCCGCGACCAAGGTCAGTGACGCCCTCACCCCGGACGTCCCGGGGTCGCCCGGCAGCGGCACACCCACTGTCGAGGAGCCGACCACCCCGCAAAGCCCGTTGCCGCCCAAGGCGGAGCAGGGCAGTCCGGACAGGCGTACGCCCACCGGCGCAGCCACCGATGTCCCCGCCCCCGCCGTCGGCCAGCAGGGCGCCTCCCTCACCACGGCGCACGGCGTCCGGCTGCGCGACACCGACCACTCGCTGAAAGCCGGACCGCGGGGCCCCCTGCTGATGCAGGACCACCACTTCCGCGAGAAGATCACCCACTTCGATCACGAGCGCATCCCCGAGCGGGTGGTCCATGCCCGCGGGACCGGCGCCCACGGCGTCTTCACCAGCTACGGCACCGGCGCGGCGGTCACCCGGGCCGGTTTCCTGGCCAAGGGCAAGGAAACCCCGGTGTTCGTACGCTTCTCCACCGTCCTCGGCTCCCGCGGCTCGGCCGACACCGTCCGCGACACCCGTGGCTTCGCGACCAAGTTCTACACCGACGAGGGCACCTTCGACCTGGTCGGCAACAACATCCCGGTGTTCTTCATCCAGGACGCCATCAAGTTCCCGGACATCATCCACGCGGGCAAACCCCACCCCGACCGCGAGATCCCGCAGGCACAGAGCGCCCACGACTCGTTCTGGGACTTCGTCTCCCTGCACACCGAGGCTCAGCACCACACCATGTGGAACATGTCCGACCGCGGCATCCCCCGCTCGTACCGCACGATGGAGGGCTTCGGCGTCCACACCTTCCGGATGATCAACGCGGCCGGGGAGACGGCGCTGGTCAAGTTCCACTGGAAGCCCAAACTCGGCGTCCACTCCCTGACCTGGGAGGAAGCCCAGCTGCTGAGCGGTGTCGACCCCGATTTCCACCGCCGCGACCTCTACGACGCGATCGAGGCGGGCGCCTTCCCCGAGTGGGAGCTCGGTCTGCAGATCTTCCCGGACAACGCCGAGGAGACCTTCGCCGGCATCGACCTGCTCGACCCCACGAAGATCGTCCCCGAGGAACTCGCCCCGGTGCAGCCGGTCGGCAAGCTGGTCCTCAACCGGACACCGACCAACTTCTTCGCCGAGACCGAGCAGGTCGCCTTCCACCTCGGCAACCTGCCGCCGGGCATCGACGTCACCAACGACCCGCTGCTGCAGGGCCGCCTCTTCTCCTATGTCGACACCCAGCTGACCCGGCTCGCCGGTCCCAACTTCCCGCAGATCCCGATCAACCGCCCGCACGCCCCCGTCAACGACATGCTGCGTGACGGCTTCCACCAGCACGCCGTGCACGCCGGCGTGGCACCGTACCGGCCGAACTCGCTCGACGGCGGCAACCCCTTCCTCGCCGGCGACGCCGAGAACGCGTTCCTGGACGTGCCTGTCACCGTCACCGAAGCACCCAAGATCCGCGCGAACCCGGCCTCGTTCGATGACCACTACAGCCAGGTCCGGCTGTTCTGGTTGAGCATGACGCCGGTCGAGAAGCAGCACATCATCAACGCCTACACCTTCGAGCTCAACAAGTGCTACGAACAGGCGATCAAGGAACGCCAGCTGCGGAGCCTGGCGAACATCGACCCCGTGCTCTGCCAGCAGGTCGCCACCGGCCTGGGCCTGCCGACCCCCGAGCCCACCATCGCACTGCCCGACGTCGAGCCCAGCCCCGCACTGTCCCAGCTCGGCCACACCTGGCCGGGCGACGGCCGCACCATCGGCATCGTCGTCGACCCCGACGGCGACCTCGACGGTCTCGGTGAACTCCAGCGAGCGGTGTCCGCCGCCGGCATGGTGCCACTGCTGATCGCCCCGCACGGCGGCCTGGTCGGTGGCCTGCCCGTGCAGCGAACGTTCGCCACGGCCCGGTCCGTGGAGTTCGACGCGGTCCTGTTCGCGGGGGCTCCGGTCCCCGCCCCGGACGCGCTGCCCGGCCGTGACGCCAAGGCCGGCACCGCGACCGTCACGCGCGCGATCGATCCGCGGGTGCTGCTGCTGGCCGACGAGTGCTGGCGGCATGCCAAGACCCTGGGCGCCTGGGGCGCCGGCACCACCGTGCTGCAGGGATCGGGCATCGCCGGCACCCCCGGCGTTGTCAGCGGCGGGACCGGCGTGGAGACGTTCGCCGAGGTGCAGCAGCTGCTGGGCGCACACCGGGTCTGGGAACGGTTCCCGGCCGCGATCGCCTGACCGGCCCGAGGTGCGAGGCCTGCGTCGCCGTCCGATGGCGGCGCAGGCCTCGTACCGGCCCTCACCCGGGACAGCGTTATCGATGATCACCGGGATGCATGCGCGGCCCCTGCTCTGGGTATGGGCTGAATATGAGTTCACCGATCGATGAGGACGCGCCTGCATTGGCGACCGTTGCAGCCAGATCGGTCGGGCTGCTGAGCGACGCGACCGGACCGGAAGTCGGGTATCCGGGTCTGACCGGCACCGATGACGTCGAGGACGTGCTGGCCGCGCTGAACCGGATGGCCGGGGACCTGGAGCAGACCGCGACCCAGCTCACGCACTATCTCGAGGACGAGTTCGCCGCAGGGAACCTCACCCCGGAGCCCGGCTCGATCGACCAGAACGCTCCCACCGTCGCGGCCGCCAGGAAGGCTCTGACCGATGTCCAAGAGAACGCTCAGAACCTGACTCGGCTTCTGACCACGGCCGAGACCGCGATGCTCGCGCTACGGCCCGGCAACTGACGCAGGAGAGCCCAGGTTGAGGATCGGTGTTCAATGCCGATCGCACGGTGTTCCGCAGTAGACGGCCTCCCCCGCGGGGGAGGCCGGTTGCGCTGACCGGCGGACGGGCCGCCACGCGTGTGCCCAGGTTCCGACATCCGTCGTTGGTGACCATTGATGAGATGGCTTACCGTGGTCGGCATGGAACCCGGCGTACGGGAACGTGCCCTGCAGGTCCTTCAGGACGCACTGCTGTGGGACCTGACCGTCACGCAGTGGACCGAGGTCGGGTATGGCCTACGCAGGCTGCGACGCGCCTGTGACGCCGGTGACGACCGCAGGCAGCGCGACGCCGTCGCGGACCTCGAAGTTGCCGGGCCGCACCGGGTCTCCGGCCTGGAGGACGCCGGACGGTTACCCGCGCCACGCGAGGTGCGCGAACGGATCAACGAGCTGATCCACACCCTGGGCCCGCCCGTGCCGTCGGCGCAGCGGGCAGCCGGGCAATCGCGGGAGACCGGGCGCAGCGCGGAGCGGGACAGCGATGCTGGCACGTAGTGCCCTCGTGGTGCACCTGTTCGCCCCCAGCGGCGGCGATCGGCACGACGAGGCGCTCGCACACCTGGCCCGGGTGTGGGAGGACTGCGGGAACGATCTGGGGATGACCGAGGCGGTACCCGGCACCGGAGTGGGCGCGGACTTCCCCGCCGACGGGCCGGCCCTGGGACTGCTTGCCGCCCGTACGGGCTCGGGGCCGGGCCTGTCGCAGGTGGCGCTGCGCCGCGAGCGCGACGCTGTTTGCCTGTCAGCCCTGATGCAACCCGAGGCGTCGGACTGGAGACGGCTCGACGCTCGTTGGTCCGAAGTGCTCGGTCATGACGATCATGGGTTGCTGGGTGCGGCCCGGTTGTTCCTGGCGCTGGGCGAGGCGACGGCTGAGTCCATCCGCATGGCGCCCGCCGACCCCGAGGCGCCCGCCGGGTGGTGGCGGGGCGGTATCACCGTCCCACCCGGTCTCTCGGTGTGGGAGATGTCCGCGGCCGACGACGCCCGGGCCGAGCGTCGCCTCGTGGTCGTCGCGGGGCATGACCAGGACCCCGCGCTGACGGCGTGGGTGTGGACAACCCGCGAGCGCGGCCTGCCTCCGCTCGCCAGGTACCTGTTGCATGCCGCGAAGTTGCGGTACCAGCTGCGTGTGTGGAGCGCGTCCGAGCCGATCGGCTCGTTGCGCTCCAGGACGGACACGGCGATCGGTACGCTGCTGGAGCGGATCACCGTGGCGGAGCGGGGCGCCGGGCCACTGTCCGAACTGATCGCTGCCGGACACGTCGTGCTGGATCTGCAGGCCCGGGAGCGCGGGCTGACGGACCGGTCGACGCGGAACCGGGAGATGGCCCGTACCGTTCGGATCGCCGCGGTGAACCTGACCCAGCTCGGCGACCCGGCCCTGGGCGGGCCCTTCACCGACGACCAAGCCCTCGCCGAATGGCTCGAACAGCGACTCGACGACGAGACCACCTACCTGGATGCCGCCTCACATCGCGCGGAACGGACAGGCGCGCTGGCCGACCAGTTCGTCGAGCGAGCCCTGCAACGCCGGCAACAGGTGATCAACCTTGGGCTCACCGGGGTGATCGGCGCGATCCTGATGAGCCTGGCCGCCGTGCAGTCGCTGGAATACCAGGTGCCGCTGCCGGGGCCGGTCAAACCCGCTGTTGTCGCGGCTCTGGGCGCATTGGCCCTGCTCGCGGCGTTCGTCGTGCTGCGCGCCGTGGCCCCGGATCGCCGGTGGTCGTCGCTGTTGCTGCGCGGCGCCGCGGCCGGCATCGGCGCCACACTCGCCTGGCTCGCGGTGGCCGTCTGCACCGGCGCCGGCCTCCCGGCCGCCGTGACGTGGGCCTGCGCTACCGCCGGGGCCGCGCTCGCGGTCACCATCCAGAGGAGGTGGAGTCCGTGAGCTACGTGATGTTCTACGAGGAACCGGAAAAACGGCGCACACAACAGCAACAGCAGAAGCAGGCGCCCGCGGCGGCGAAACCGGGCGCGGCCGTGGAATCCGTGGAGGACAGCGAAGACGTACGCCTCGCCATGCGAGCCCACCGGCGGTTCACCCGCGAGGACGACCGCCTGTTCCTCGACGACTGCATCATCCGGCTCGACCGGGTCCGGCGGCGAGGACGTGCCGTCGACCCGGCGCTGCTCAACAATCTCGGCGTCGCCCTGCTGGACCGGTTCCGGCTGGACGGCCGGGCCGCCGACCTCGACCTCGCCTGCCGCATCCTCGAACAGGGATACCGGATGGCCGAGCCGGGCAGCCGCGTCCACGCCCGCATCCTGACCCACCTGGCGCAGGCCCGGCGCGAAGACCTCAACCCCGCGCTGCAGCGGCAGGTCGCCGAAACCCCCGGCGTCCCGATCGTGATCCGGATCCGAGCCGCACGGGACAGCGGCCGGGCCGCCGCCAACGACCACGGTCCGGCGGCCGGGTTCCCGCTGCTCGACACCGCCGTGGGCCTCCTGCCCTCGGCGCTGATCGGCGCGCGCGAACAGATGCTGCAGATCCTCGCGGACTTCCCGGGGCTGGCGGGTGAAGCCGCAGCGGCGGCGATCAGCGCCGGTGATCTCCCCCGCGCTGTGGAACTGCTCGACAACGGGCGCGCCATGCTGTGGTGGCAGCACATGCACAGCCGCGAGGCGCGGGACGTCGTCGCCGAAACGTACCCCGACGTCGCCGCTGAACTGGAGCGTACGGCGGCGGCGCTGAAACCTCAGCCCTACACCCCGGGCGGAGATGACCGCATGATCTTCGCGCCGGCTGACGAACGGGCCGACCGCGCCAACCCGCTGGATGTACTGACCATGCGCTACGCCGAACTGGCCGGGAGGACGCCGCTGTCCAACCTCGGCGTGGCAGACATGCCGTACGACGACCTACGCGAAGCAGCGCGTGAGGGTCCCGTGGTGTACGTCAACGTGAGCCCCTGGCGTTGTGACGCCCTGATCGTCCGCGCCGACCGCACGCTGCCGGACCTCGTCCCGCTGCCTCGCCTCACCGCTACCGCAGTCGACCGCCAGGCGCGGCGTTACCTCGAGGCGATGACACACGGCACCGGCCGGGCCCGCGAAGATCAGGTCGCCGGCATCCTCGCCTGGCTCTGGCGTGCCGTCGGCGAGCCCGTCCTGGCCGGCCTGCCCCAGCCACGCCCGAACCGGCGTATCTGGTGGGTGCCCACCGGCGCACTCACCACGCTGCCGCTGCACGCCGCCGGTGCCGTCCTCGACGAGGCGGTGTCTTCCTACACTCCGACCCTGCGAGATCTCCTGCGAGCTCGATCCTCCCGCGTCCGGGCCCGTGACCCCAGGCTCCTTCTCGTCATGCCGCAGCCATCGGAACTGCCGGGCGCCGCCCGGACGCGGGCACTGCTCGACAACCTGTTTCAAGCGCCACCGGCGACCGTACGCGCCGGCCCCGAAGCAACCCTCAACCAGGTTCTGCAGGACCTGACCGACCACTCGTGGGTCCACTTCGACTGCCACGCCGTCCAGGACCTGCGAAACCCCCTCCTGAGCCGGCTCACCCTGCACGACCAGCCACTGACGATCGCCGCCCTCGCCGACCTGCCCGCGACCCAGGCCGAGTTCGCATTCCTCGCCGCATGCGCGACGGCCGCGGGCGGCGACCAGGTCTACGACGAATGGATCAGCCTCACCGCGGCACTGATGAACGCCGGCTTCCCCGCCGTCGTCGGCACACTCTGGCCCGTCGCCGACGCGCCCACGGCCCGCATAACGAAGCGGATCTACGAACACATCATCGTCGGTCAGATCGTCGTGCACACCCTCAGCGCCGCAGCCTTGCACCAGGCAGCGCTCACCGAACGACACGAGTCCCCGAACCATCCGAGCACCTGGGTCTCGTTCGTACACTACGGGCTGTGAAGCTGCCCTGAGCAGCGCTGACTCCCGTCCCGCCACCCGGTCCCCGGTGGCTCGAACGTCTGGCTCAGCGCCGCAGCCGGACCGGACCGGCATCGATCGCGACCCGGAACAACGAGTACGGGTAACGGCGCAGGTCCTTGCCGAGCTGGTACTTGTCCTGCCGGTACAACTGGTTCGCGGTCACGTACACATAGCCGTCTGCGACCGACATGGTGTCCGGCCACAACAGCCTCGGATCATGCACCACGGTCTCGAACGTGCCGTCGGGCAACCGGCGAAGGATCGCATTGTGCTCGCCACTGGTGAGGTACAGCCGCCCCCGGTCATCGGTTTCCAACCCGTCGGACGCGCCGCCTTTGTCGCCTTCGTCGATCACCGTCGCGGCGACCTCGTCATCGCTGACGTCCCGGTCGGCGAGCGCGTCGGCGTCGACGCTGTACCAGCGGCGGGAGGCGAGCGGGCAGTAGTAGACGCGGGAGCCGTCAGCGGCGATGGCGATGCCGTCCGCGCCCATCAGCACCGGTTTCGCCGGGCCGTCGGCGGGGCGTTCCATGAAGACGGCGCCCTCGACGATCGGCAGGAAATCCGGGGGCTCGACCGCCTTCGTGGAGGGATGCTCGTGCAGCCGCCGCCACGCCTCACCAGTCGCGAGATCCACAACGATGAGCGCGTTGGGGCCCTGGTCCGACGAGTCGGTGATGTAGGCGACGCCGGCTTCACCCTTGCGCAGATCGAACCGCACATCATTGAGATAGGTGGTCGGCAGCGCCACGTCCGCGCTGAACGTGATGGTCTGCACGACGGTGTCCGTGCCCAGGTCGACACAGACGAGTTTGGGACCACCGGGCTTCGTCTCCTGGAACATCGGCGCACCGGTGTCGAGGACCCAGAGCCGGTCGTCCGGATCAACCACGATGCTCTGCACGGAGACGAACGCCGTGGCATCGTCATCACCCGACGGGCTGTTCCACGCCTGGTCCGGAAATGCGACCGGTCCACCGTCGCGGATCTCCGCGACGGTGAAGGCCACCTCGTCACCCCACTTCGGGAAATTGACGAAAACCCGCCCCGTCGCCGACACGCTAACCCCCGTCAGCATCGGCCCGTCGTCGAAGGTGTGCACCGTCTCCAACGCGCCGATGCCTTCGTCCTTCGGCTGCATCACGAAGTCCTTCACCAGATCACCCGTCCCCGAACGACACATCGCTGTCACTGAGAAGCGGATACCACGGAACAACCACTCTCCGTGAACGCAGGCATGTTCGACGACAGCGATCAACCGTTATGCGGGAGTGGCTGCTGGTGATGGCAGAATGCGGGAGTGGATGTTCGGGTGCGTAGCAACATCACCTTTACGGGCCGTGACGACGGTCCGGTAGTCATGCTTGCCCACGGCTTCGGATGCGACCAGAACATGTGGCGGCAGATCACAGCCCGGCTCGGTGAGCAGTCGCGGGTGTTGCTCTTCGACCATGTGGGGGCGGGGCGCTCCGACCCTTCAGCGTGGGATCCGGACCGGTACGCGACCCTCGACGGCTACGCCCAGGACGTCCTGGAGATCTGCCGGGACCTTGATCTGCGGGATGTGATCTTCGTCGGGCATTCTGTCAGCGCGATGATCGGGGTGCTCGCGGTGGCCGAGGAGGCGGATCGCTTCGCCGGCCTGGTCCTGGTCACGCCCTCACCCTGTTACATCGACCAGGACGACTACCGGGGCGGGTTCAGCCGCGACGACATCGACGAGTTGCTGGACTCGCTGGACAGCAACTATCTCGGCTGGTCCGCCACCATGGCACCGGTGATCATGGGAAATCCTGACCGGCCGGAGCTGGGCCAGGAACTGACCGCCAGTTTCTGCCGCACCGACCCCACCATTGCGAAGGCGTTCGCCAGGGTGACGTTCCTGTCCGATCAGCGCGCCGACCTGCCCCGGGTGAGCGTGCCCACGCTGGTGCTGCAGTCGGCACAGGACGCGATCGCGCCGCGCGAGGTGGGCGCCTACGTAAATGCTCATATTCCGGGTAGTCGGCTGGTTACCCTGGACGCTACCGGGCATTGCCCGCAGTTGAGTGCGCCACAGGCGACCGCGCAGGCCATCGCGTCATTCGTGGCCGAATGCCGGTGACCGACCCTTCGCCGGGCGCCGGATCGCGCTGCGAGGCGGTGCATGAGTCGGCGTTTCCGGCCATGCTGGAGGACAACATCGACGATCTGTACGACACCGCACCGTGCGGCAACCTGTCGACCTTGCTGGACGGCACGATCGCCAAGGTCAACGCGACGCTGCTCGGCTGGCTGGGCTACAGCCGTGACGAACTCGTCGGCCGGAGACGCTTCAGCGATCTCCTCACCGTCGGTGGCCGGCTCTATCACGAGACCCACTTCGCACCGCTGCTGCAGATGCAGGGTGAGGTCAACGGCATCGCTCTCGAGCTCCGATGCGCGGACGGGTCCCGGCTCCCCGTGCTGGTCACCTCGGCGGTCAAAACCGGCGGCGACGGCCAGCCCCTGCTGATCCGCACCACCATCTTCGACGCCCGTGAACGCCGCGCGTACGAAAAAGAGCTCCTGCACGCCCGCCAGGAAGCCGACGCCGACCGGGAACGTCTGCAGGGCCTGGTCGCTGGGCTGCAGCACAGCCTGCTGCCGGACATGTTGCCGGCACCGCCTCGCATGCAGGTCAGCGCGTACTACCACATGGCCTCCGCCGACCGGATCGGCGGAGACTTCTACGACCTGTTCCCGCTGACAGCCGACCGGTGGGGTTTCTTCCTAGGCGACGTGTGCGGCAAAGGCCTCGCCGCAGCTGCCACCACCGCAGCCGCCCGCTACACCCTGCGCACCGCCGCGGCCTACGAACCCGATCCCACCCTGGTACTGACTCACCTCAACAGCGCCCTGTACCAGAACTATGACAGTCCATCCCACCGCCACTGCACGGTCGTCTTCGGCATCCTCACCCCCACCTCAGCCGGTTACTCGGTCACCATCGCCGGTGGCGGCCACCCCGCCCCCATGCTGCTGCGCGCCGACGGCACCGTCGAGGCGCAGGACGTCGGCGGAACCCTCATCGGCAGCCTCCGGACACCGAACGTCGCAACGCGAACCTTCTCCCTCACGGCCGGCGACACGCTGATCCTCTACAGCGACGGCCTGCTCGAGGCCCGTATCGACCCAAGTACTGACCGCTATGGCGAAGACGCACTGGAAGCCTTTCTCGCCCGGTCGACGCCGAGCACCGCCCCCGCAGCCGTCGAGGCCTTGACCGGAGTCCTGGCGACTTTCGAGCGGCTCGACGACGATGTAGCGCTCATGGCGATGTCATTAAGGCACCCGGCACCCGACAGCTGACCACGCTGAATGCCCTGATGTCGTCCACCTGCTCCGCGGACCAGCAAGCGAGGTCCGAGTCCGCGACGACGTGGTCGACCGCCACGAGCACAGCGCTCCCCGGCGGCCCGGAGGTCGTTCTGCGTGAACCGCGTGGCTTGGTCGATGGTGCCGGTGCTGGTAGAGCTTTCTCAGATGCTTCTCACCCTCCGATCGCGACGGTGGCGACAGTGGCGCCGTCCGACGATGTCAGGGTGAGGACGTATCGGTGTGGGCCGGTGATTCCCGGCAGGACGAACATTCCGTCGGTGACCGCGGCGGAGATCGGCTGGTCGCCGCCCTGCAGGGTGACGCGGTCCACGCGGTCGTCGAGGACCAGGCCGCAGATCAGCTCCGTGCTGCTGCCCCGCTGACCCTGCTCGTCGGTCACGAAGTGGTAGAAGGCGCCAGAGGTGATCACGTACGGGTTGGGGCCGGCCTCACGCGCCGCCGGCGAGACCGGGGTGCGCCCGTCGGTCACCAGCAACCGGGCGGTGCCCTGCTCGTCGTCGACCAGGCAGAACGCGAGCAGTCCGGCGTACCGGGCGGTCTGCACGCGCTCAGTGGCGGTGAGCGTGACGGGGGCGGCGGCCTGCCAGGCGTGCGCGTCGACCAGCGGCGGGCTGCCGGCCTCGGCCCCGCACGAGGTGAGGCCGGTCCGCGTCGGCTGCGGGCGGTCCTTGCGGGGGGCCACCACGGCGGGAAGCGTTCCGGACTTCCCAGCAGTGGGGTTCATGCCTAGCAGCAACTCCAGCTCGGGCGGTCGCGCCGTCACACCGTTGGGGATGACGAACGCGCCGTCGCGGATCTCTGCCGGGATCTCGGAGCCGTACGCGTCGGTGGTCATCTTCGGGTCCTTGACGGACAGGTACTTCTCGCCGTCGGCGACAACGCCCGCGACGGTGCCGTTGGCCGACACATAGGTGACGCGCGCGCCGGACGCGGGCCGACCGGCCGGGGCGGACAGCGCCGCCGTCTCCGGGGTCAGCTCGCAGAATCTCAGCTTGTCGCCGGAGCGCAGAGTGACCAGGGTGACGCCGCCGGACGACGAGGTGAACAGCGGCTTCCAGCCGTCCGCCGCGCAGCGCTCCGTGTCCTCGGCGGTCGCGCTGTCGCGCTGGTCGTACCGCGGCGCCGGGGCGGAAGGCGACTCGGGCGCGTCCTGTTCGACCGGGTGGCTGCTGGGCACAGGGCCGCCGCCCGGACCGGGACCGGGCGAGGCGCCCGTCAGCATCGGGATGCCCACCGCCGTGACGGCAACCGCGGCCGCCGCCACGGCGACGACCATGCCCGTACGGGCAGGGCGGGCGGGCCGGTCGCTGATGCCCACGGCCAGCCGCCGGCGGGCCTCGGCCCGGACACCCAGGGGCAGCTTGCGCGGCGGGGGAAGGTCGTTGAGGTCGAACATCACTGTTCCTCCGGAACGCTTCGGTGTAGACGCGCGCGGGCCCGGCTGAGCCGGGACTGGACGCTGTGGACGGTGATCCCCAGGATCTGGGCGGCGTCCTCGGCCGAGGTGCCACCGAGCAGACACAACTGGACGGCCTCCCGCAGCGCGCGGGGCAATTGGTCGACGGCGGCGAGCACCCGGACCAGACGGGCGGCCGCGGCGTCCCGTTCCACCACCCGCTCGGCGTGGTCGGACGCTTCCCTGCCGAGCAGCCGGGGCAGGGCCTTGACGAATCGCGCCACCCGGCGGCGTTCGCTGCGGCAGACATTGCCGGTGACGACGTAGAGCCAGGGCAGGGCACTGCCGCTCACCAGCCGCAGATCCTGCCGACGCCGCCACGCGGTGAGGAAGACGACGGAGAGCAGTTCGTCAGCCTCGGTCCACGAGCCGGTCAGCCGGTACGCGTAGTTCCACACCCTCTCGCTGTGCTGCTCGTACAACTCGGTGAAGGCAGTCCGATCTCCGGCTAGGACAGCGTCGCGCAACGTCGCATCGTTCGGCGTCTGGTCGGCGGCGGGCGGCGCGCCTTGTTCGGACATCACACCCCCTTGTTGCCGCCCGGCCCCTCCCGTCGCCAATCATGAACAGTGACCTGGACCACACCATGGAGACGCCTTATGCCCGCGCCGGCTTCCGAGAGCGGGCCCATCGCGCTCGAGCGCGCTACGCCATGGCCATCAGGACCGGCCGCGTCGGTCAGCACCGTGCTCACCCTTCGCCAAGATCCGTCAGCCGCCTTTGCGCAGGCGGGCCGTGATGCGCGCGCCGAGCTCCGTGGTGAGTTCGTCGCACTCACCGGCCAGGCCGAGCGCGCGGGCGAGCTGCCGTAGAGGTCCACCGCGGCGTGGGCCAGGTCGGCGAGCGCCGCGACGTCGCGGCGCATCCGCCACCACGCGGTCAGGGTGACCGATACGCCGATCTGGGCCGCCGGCCACCAGGCGATGCCGACGAGCAGATAGAGCAGTCCCCATGCGGCGAGGATGGCGGCAGCGCGGAAGGCGGCCAGTAGACAGATGTTATGCAGCGACTTCCTAAGAACTGATCCACCCGATCCGATGCCCGCCCCCGTCGCCGGACGCGGGCATCGACACGCCATGTCCAACCCGGCGCCCCGAACCGATGCTGGACCGGTGACACCTGACCTGACCCGAGCTATGCGCCTCACCCTGGGTGCGGTTCACCCTGGTTGCCGCACCGGCCGCGGCCCAGGGTGGAGACATGACCGATTCCAAGACCATTCTGATCACCGGCGCCAGCAGCGGCATCGGGGCGGCCACCGCGCGGCGCCTCGCGGCCGAGGGACACACCGTCGTGCTCGGCGCGCGGCGCACCGACCGGCTCGAGGCCATCCGCGCCGAGGGCGGTGACGTGTACGTCGACCGGCTCGACGTCACTGACCGCGCGGACATGGCGCGGTTCGTCGACACCGCCGTACGCACCCACGGCCGCATCGACGTGCTGATCAACAACGCCGGCGTGATGCCGCTGTCCCGCCTCGATGCCCTCCTGGTCGACGAATGGGACCGCATGATCGACGTCAACGTCCGCGGCCTGCTGCACGGTATCGCCGCAGCCCTGCCCCACTTCCAGCAGCAGGGCACAGGTCATTTCGTGACTGTCGCCTCCATCGGCGCGCACCAGGTCTCCCCCACTGCCGCGGTCTATTGCGCCACCAAGTACGCCGCCTGGGCGATCACCGAGGGCCTGCGCCAGGAACTCGACCCGGCCATCCGCGTCACCACGGTGACCCCGGGCGTCGTCGAGTCCGAGCTCGCCGAGTCGATCAGCGACCCGGTGGCCCGCGACGAGATGCGGGTCTACCGCGCCAACTCGATCCCAGCGGACGCTATCGCACGCGCCATCTCGTACGCGGTCGGCGAACCCGCCGGCGTCGACGTCAACGAGATCATCGTCCGGCCGGCAGCCCAGCGCTGACCGCTCGCCTGCCCACCTACCGCCAGAGTTTGACGTTGAGGACGATGCGCCGGCCGTTGGTGTCGTTCACACGGGCCCACGCGACCTCGCGCTGCGACGTGTAGAAGCAGAACTGGTCGCCTGGGGACACGGCGTCGGCGTACAGCACCGTCACGCCGTTGATCGTCTCGTACAACTGGTCCATCAGGCCCGTGCAGCGGTTGCGCGCTTCCTTCTCGTTGGTGTCGACGAAAGCGAAGTCGCTGTTGTTGGCATGCAATTCGGGGACGACGATCCCGGCTGCCAGGAAAAGGTCGACGGCACCGTTCGCGCCGTCGGTGGTGATGACCGTGGGGCGGTCGGTTTCGAGGTCGATTCCCCTGCTTTCCTCGAGTTTGACCTCGATCGCCGGTTCGCCGGCAGGTTTCGTCGATGCGGTTGGCGTGGAGGCCGCGGATATCGAGGGCGTTGCGGCCGATGATGGCTCGCCCGATGCGGTGATCTTCGGAACGAGCACGGCGGTGAGCGTTGACGCGCCCAGGACGGTTCCGGCGATGCCTATCAGGAGCCGGCGCCCGAAGTTCTCATCCCAGCCTCGCACCAGCAGGTAGGCGCCGGTGAGCAGCAACAGTGCAGCGGTCACGGTGATCAGCGTCAGGGAATCCAGGGCGAAGAGGGTGACCACTGCGGTCACGTCGGCCACGACGGCGACGCCGGCCAGCAGGTGCCGCGAACGAGCGATCGGTTGCGAGCTCACCCCGGTCCATCGGCCGGCGGGTGCCGGCGGTTACTGAGGTTCCCTCTGACGTGCGATCAGGGTACGGGGCCAGAGCGGTTCGGCGGCGGCCTCCTCGGCGAGTCGTAGCACGCGCAGAATGTTGCGGCCGGTCAGCTTCTCGAGATCGGCCTGGGTCCAGCCGCGTGCCGCCAGTTCGTCGGGGAGCCGCGGGTATCCGGCGACGTTCTCAAGCCCGATCGGCATCCGGTCACAGCCGTCGTGGTCGCCGCCGAGGCCGATGTGCTCCAACCCGGCCACGGACCGGATGTGTTCCACATGATCGGCGACCTGGGCGACGGACGCTTTCAGCGGCACCCCGCTACCTCGACGCTCACCGGCACGCCGCCAGCGACGCTTGACGCTGCCGTTCAGAGCATGCAGCGTGTGATGGCGGATCCTCGAAGCGATCAAGAGTTCGTTCACCGATGTGGCGGTAGCCTGGGTCTCCATGTTGCTACGTACGCAGTCCTTCGGCGCACTGCCCGACGACGCCGAGTTGGTCCGGGCCGCTCAACGGGGTGAGTTGGAGAGCTTCGCGGCCCTCTACGCCCGGCACTACGCGGGGATGCGCGGAGTTGCGATCCGGTTGCTCGGCGGCGCGCCCGACGCCGAGGACGCCTGCCAGGACGCGGCGATCATCGCGATGGTCCGCATCGGCGACCTGCGTGACCCGGAAGCTGCCCGTGCGTGGCTCCACAGCATCGTGCGCAACAGCTGCAAGATGCTGTTGCGGGCCCGTCGCCCGGTGCCGGTCGGGCTGGCCGGGCAGGATCTGGTCGCGCCGGAAGCCGAAAACCCGGAAGCCGTCATCGACCGTAACGCGAACAGAGACTGGGTGTGGCACGCCATGGGGCAGCTGACCCCCGCCACCCAGCTGGTGGCGATGCTGCGGTACTTCACCGACCGGAGTTCGTACGAGGAAATCGCCACCGCCTGTGGAACACCTGTCGGTACCGTACGCAGCCGCCTCAGCGAAGCGCGCCGCCAACTCGCCGCCTCACTCCCGCAGGCGACCGGCGAGCCACACAGCGATACCGAGGCGCTGACTCTCAACCGCCGGGAGGAAGCAGCGGAGATCCTCGCGGCACCCCGCCGGCTCGCGCCACTGGCCGCGGCCCACCGGCGATGGGCGGACGATCTTGTCTGGTTCTGGCCGGGTGGCGAACGGACGGTAGGTTTTGACCGGCTGTTCGAGGTGTTCCGCCGCGACTACGAACGTGGCGTGACGTACAAGCTGAACGACGTGGTCGCCGCGCCGGGAACCACGATCTGGACAGCGGAGTTCGTCTGTCCGCCGGATACGCCGCGACAATGCCCCCCATCGGCCGTCTGGCTGCTGCGCGAGAAGCAGGGCCGGGTAGCGGAGTGTCGCTTCAGTTACGCGCAATGAAGGTCCTCCAACCAGTTCCCGTCCTCGCGTTGTGGCGGCAGTCTGGTGCTGAAGCATCCGGTTGACCGCCGCCGCGCGCTCGACCGGCGTCTCGGTCACGATGAGCAGTTCTTCGGCGTACGTCCGGACCAGGATGTGTGTCGAATAGCGGCCGCCATCCTCCTCGGTGATCAGCGCTGCTGCGGTGAGCTCGGACAGCGCCGCGTGAACGGCCGGCGCGGCCCTGTCGGCAAGGCTGACGCATGCCTCGGCTGTCAGATCCGGGCCCATCCCCGCCGACATCAATCGGAACAGCCGCGCGGATTCCTCGCTCAGCCGCCGGTACGACGACGAAAAAGCCGATCGGGGATCGCACACGTCCCCGCCGCCGGACAACGCGTCGAGCCGGTCGCCACCCTCACACAACTGGGCATGCACGGTGTCCAGCGAAACAACCGGCCGCGCTGTGAGGCGAGCGGCCAGAACCGCCAGGGCGAGAGGCAACCGGCCGCACAGCTCGATGACATCGTCCACCATCTCCGGCGTCGCCGAGTCATCAACCCGGCCGGCGAGCCGGCGGTTGAACAACGCCCGGGCGGCGCCGAGTTCGGGCACGTCAACGCGCAGCAGATGGGCGCCGTCGAACGCCGCCAGGCCGAGCAGCGGAGATCGGCTGGTCACCAGCACCAGACTGCCGGCGGAGTTCGGCACCAGCGAGCGGACCTGAGCGGCGTTCCGGACGTTGTCCAGCAGAATCAGGATCCGTTTACCCGCGGTCAGACTCCTGAAGGTGCCGGCCCGCTCGTCGAAGGTGTCCGGAATCTCGGAGACGGCAACACCGAGCGCGTAGAGCATGGCTGCCAGGGCGTCACCGGCCGAGAGGCTTTCGTCCTCGTTCCGGTCACCCCGCAGATCGAGATAGAGCTGACCGTCGGTGAAACCGTCGGCGACCCGATGCGCAAAATGCACCGCCAGGGCTGTCTTGCCCACCCCACCCATACCGTCCATCGCCACCACCAGCGGGCTGGTCCGCCGCTGCTCATGCGTCCCCTCCATCATCTGGGTCAGGACAGCCATCTCCCCGGTACGGCCGGTGAAGAGCGGCTGATCCGGCGGCAGCTGGGCCGGACGGACGTGCATGCCAGGCCTGTGAAGCTGCGGTGCGGGTGGGACCTGTGCTGCTGTGGAATCGCTGTCGAGCCACACGCTCTGGGTGAGAACGCCGTGGTACGCCTTCTGCAGATCGCTGCCCGGGTCGATCCCGAGTTCTTCGGCAAGGCGCTCCCGGATGACCTGGTGCAGAGCAAGCGCCTCGGCCTGGTGTCCCGAAGCGGCGAGCACAGTGATGAGTCCGGCGTGCACCAATTCGTTCAGAGGGCTCATCCTGACCGCCAGTCGCAGCGGCGCGAGCATGTCGGCGGCACGCCCCAGCCCCGTGGCGATCCTGGCGGCGTCGACGACGGCGTCGAGGAATTCGTGGTCAACGGCCGCGAAGGTCGCCGCCGCCGAACCGTCGGCCAGCGCCTCACCCACCGGTCCACGCCACATCCGCAGCGCGTCGAGGTAGGAGTCGAGCGCCTCCTCGTCGCGGCCGGTCCCGGAAGCCTCCCTCGCCGAGGCAACGAGCTCACGGAAAGCCGGCAGATCGAGAACATCCTCGCCGGCCGAGAGCAGGTAACCGTTACCGTGCTTCAGGATGTACGACCCGGAGGACCTCGGCACCAGCCCGGGCTCGAGCAGCCGTCGCAGCGCCCCGACGTACTTATGGATGATGTTGACCGCGCTGACCGGAGCATCGTGGCCCCACATCAGGTCGACGAGAGCGGCCGTGCTGGTCGGAGAACCAACCCGAGCAAGTAGCAACGCCAGCAGGCACCGTTGCTGCCGTGGACCCGCCTCCAGTTCGACATCGCCGCGCCAGATCCGCAGCGGGCCCAGAACCGTCAGGCGCAACGCCTCCGCCTTCACCGGATCCGGATGGATCACTGGCCGGGTCCTCCCCCGTGACCTCCCATCCGTGCTACCGGTCGAGTGCTTCAAACCGGTGACAGCAACGCGACCGGACCTTTCCGCTACACCCGTTCGCCCGTTCATCCACACCCCCGTCATCGTGCGCACCACCCCCGGTGCCACCTGGTTCCGACAGGTGGATGCCGCTCATGACGGAGAAGTTCGATCATCTACGCGAAGTTTTCTCCACCCCCGCTAGTGCCGTGACCACAAACGTTGGCCGGGTTGGTTAGGCGGCTTGCGCGGTTTGGCCGCCCCAGCGTTGTTGTCGTTCGCTGCGGACGCGTGCGCGTTCGCGGCGTTGGGCTGCCAGGACGTCGGGGTGGCGGGCGTTGGCGTTGCGCCAGCGCAGGTATTGATGCAGGTGGCGGCCGAGGGCGACATGGTTTTGGTGGTCGGATCCGGCGATGACGAAGGTGCGTAGCGGCCCGAAGTGGGCCTCGATCGGGTTGGCCCAGGATGCGTAGGTCGGTGTGAAACACAGCTCGACTTTGTTCCGGACCGCCCATTGCCTGATCGCGGTGCCCTTATGGGCGGACAAGTTGTCGAGGATGACGTAGATCGGCGCGCCGTCCGGCCGCTTCGCCCGGATTGATTTCAACGCGGCGAGGCTGTTCGCGGCCGATTTCTGCTGGTGGACGACGCCCCACAGGGTGTCGTCGCCGAACGAGTAGCAGCCGTGGAACTGCCGGACGCCGTGCAGCTTGTGGTAGTTCGCGGGCAGCCGGTCGGGATGGTTTGTCAAGCCCCGGGTTTGATGGAGAGTTGGTTAGCTGGTTTCCAGGGTTGCGGTGACCGGGTGGGTCATCGCGTGTAGTGCTTCGTGTTCGGCGGGTGGGACATGTCCGAGTTCGCCGTGCAGGCGGCGGTTGTTGTACCAGTCGATGTACTCGACGGTGGCCATCTCGAGGTCGTCGAGACCGCGCCAGGGACCCTTATTACGGACGAGTTCGGCCTTGTAAAGGGAGTTGAACGCCTCCGCCATCGCGTTGTCGAACGAGTCGCCCTTCGAACCGACCGAGGCGACCGCGCCGGCCTCGGCGAGGCGCTGGCTGTAGCGAATCGCTCGATATTGGACTCCCCGATCGGAATGATGGACTAGTTTCCGCAGGTCAGCGCCCTGGTTCTGGCGGCGCCAGATAGCCATCTTCAACGCGTCGAGTGCCAGATCCGTGTAGAGGCTGGTGGCGACTTGCCAGCCGACGATTAACCGGGAGTACACGTCGAGCACGAACGCGGCATAGACCCAGCCCACGCTCGTGCGCACGTAGGTCAGATCGGCGACCCACAACTGGTTCGGATGCTCTGCGGTGAAGTCACGTTTGACCAGGTCATGAGGTCGTCCGGTCTCCGGCGCGGGCCGGGTCGTGCGCGGTGATCTGTCCCGTAGCAGCCCGCGTAACCCGGCTGCGCGCATGAGCCGTTCGACGGTGCACCGGGCCGCCGGCGCGCCTTGGCGGTGCAGCTCGTGCCAGACCTTGCGGGCGCCGTAGACGCTGTAGTTGTCCTCGTGGATCTGCTCGATCGTCGCGGTCAGCTGTTCGTCGCGTCGTGATCGGGCCGAGGCGGGGCGGGTTTTCGTGGCGTAGTAGGTCGACGGTGCGATCTGCGCCGGCGTGTGTTCAAGCGCCTGCAGGACCGGCTGGACACCGTGTTCGGCCTTCTGGGAGTCGACGAAGGCGACCTTCATCGCGACGGACGGTCCAGCTCCGCCGCGAAGAAAGACGCCGCGGACTTCAGGATCTGATTCGCCCGGCGCAGCTCACGATTCTCCCGTTCAAGGACGGCCAGGTGTTCCGCGTCGCTGCTGGTCGTGCCCGGCCGGTCCCCGGCGTCGACTTCGGCCTTCTTCACCCAGCCCCGCAACGCTTCTGGATGGATCCCGAGTTGATCGGCGACCCTGCGGATCGCCCCGACCGCAGACGCCGGGTCCCGGCGGGCCTCGACCGCCAACCGGGTCGCACGCTCACGCAACTCATCGGGGTACTTCTTCGGTGCCGGCATAGCTAAATCTTCTCCCAGGTTTCGATGTCTCCATCAAACCCGGGGCGAGACAGTTCTTCGGCTGCCAGCCGGATCCGGCCTGCGGGCGGATCGTCAAAGGTCCGAACTCGTCGAACGCGAAGACCCGCTGCGGGAAGTGAGTGGTGACGTGCTCGATACGGGAGAGTTTCGCTTCCCGTTGCGGGTCGTTCGACTCCTTCCAGGTCTTGGTTCGCTGGAAGGTGATCTCGTGTTTGCGCAGCAACTGGCGTAGCCGTTCGCGGCCGACCAGCACTGTCCGGGTGGGGTTGGCGGCGAGGTGGTCGGCGAGTTTGCGGATGCTCCAGCGGGTGAACGGCCGGCCGAGTGCGGTAGGGCGGGTGTTGGCCGTCGTGACGATGAACTGCTCGTCGTCAGGACTGATCTGGCGGGGACGGCCACCCGCCCACTGAGGGTCCAGGCTGGGCATCCCCATCTCGTTGAACCGGTGGATGACACCGCGGACGGAGTCTTCGTCGGCCTGGACCAGCCGAGCGATGACCGGCACGGTGTTGCCGCCGGCGGAGGCCAGCACGACCATCGCCCGACGCAACCGCACTGTCGAACCGGTACCACGACGCACGAGTCGTTGTAGCTTCTGACCTTCTTGATCACTTAATCGGCGCACTCGAACGGGTTCTGCCACCCGCACAGCCTCGACCGATACCGGGTCCGCGAGGCGGACCCGGCCCGGTGTGTCACCCAACCCGGCCAACGTTTGTGGTCAGGGCACTAGCCTGGCTTCGCCGACGACGGGTGGGTCGTCCTTCCCACCCCTGATGATCACCGTCCGGCCGGGCCTCGATCCGGACGGTGATCACCTCGATCAGCCTGTTCTATGAATGAACTCGCGCTGTCCTACCCAGCCGACGTGAACGACGTAATAGTGTCGTTGAACTCACCGATACTTGCGTAGGACATGCCGGCCCTGATGACACCCTTCGCGCCCTTGTAGTTCACGTCAGCACATACGACGATGTCGTGTCCGGTGTTGTTGTAGAACGACGAGATATTATCGTTGATGAACGAGCCATCACTGAATTTCCAAGTCGAGTCGAAGCTGGGGACCTGCGTATTGGCGATGGCCTTGGTCGGCCCGAGGTAGTCGTTGTCCATCCAGACACAGAATTTCCCTGCCGTGCACGTCGCCGCACTGGCCGCCACCGGTACGGCGAACATCCCGGCAATCACACCCACAGCAGCGACCGCCGCCGCGATAACTGGTTTCATCCTCATGGTTCATTCCTTCCTTGTCACCTACGTACGTTCAAGGAACGGTAAACAAGGCAACTTGACCCCGCGTGGACAAGAACTTCATGGCTGCGCCCGCTCCTGCGCCTGGCGATGAGTGAGCATTTTTAAGTAACGATCCGGTCGGCCCGCGAATGCATATTTGATCAAGTCGCTGTCCAGCTCCCGAACCTATCGTGGTCGTAATGACCGACAAGGAGTTTCAGAATCCAGCGGATCTCGTGCAGCTGCTGCGGCGCAATGCAGGCGAGCACCCTGACCGGATCGCCGTGCGGGTGGCCGGGCAACCGGGGCTGACCTGGAGTGAGGTTGACGAGCGCGCGAGCTCGGTGGCCGGCGTGCTCGCGAAGTGCAGCGAACCGGGCGACCGCGTCGCCTTGCAGTTCCCGACTGACGCCGATTTTCTCCCAGCGCTGTTCGGCTGCTGGTATGCGGGCACCGTGGCGGTGCCGGTGCCACCAGGGCGGGCCGGGGAGAAAGCCGTTCAACACGCCGAACCCACGATGATCGTGACCATCGAAGACCATGTGGAACGCCTGGGTGACCGCGGCCTGACCGTCGGGCGGGCGATGGCGCTCGGTTTGACGCACTCCCCCGGGCGGGCCGGCCACGATGTCGCACTGCTGCAGTACACCTCGGGCTCGACCGGCACGCCGAAAGGCGTGGTGATCACCCACCGGAACTATCTGCACAACATGCGGATGGCGGCGGACCTCGTACGTGCCTTCTCACCGGATGTCGAGGTCTCACAGGTGGTCAGCTGGCTGCCCCACTTCCACGACATGGGGCTGGCGTTCCTGTTGTTCGCCGCATGGCAGGGCGGCACGGCAACGATCATCCCGCCGCTGTCGTTCCTCAAGGACCCGGGGGTGTGGCTGCGGACCATCAGCGAGGTCCGGGGCCAGTTCACCGCAGCGCCGAACTTCGCCTTCGACATGTGCACCCGCCGCGTGCCCGCGGCGAAGGTCGCCGAGCTCGACCTCAGCTCACTGGCGGTCGTCCTCAACGCGGCCGAGCCGGTACGCGCCGAAACCGTGGACCGGTTCGCCGGGCACTTCGCGGCCGCCGGTTTCCCCGTGGAGGCCATGGCACCGACCTACGGCCTGGCCGAGGCCACCGTGCTCGTCAGCGGAGTACGCAACGGTGGCCCGCCCAGCACGGTGCGCTTCGACCGGCGGGCCCTGCAGACGGGGACAGCCGTCGAGAACCCGGTGGCGGGGCCGCTGCTGGTCGGTTGTGGCCGCCGCGTCGAAGGACTCAGTGCGCGGATCGTCGACCCGTCAACCGGCGTCGAGCGTACCCCCGGCTGCATCGGTGAGATCTGGTTGCACGGCCCGAATCTGTCCGGTGGCTACTGGCGCGATGAGCGCTCGGCGGACACGTTCGGGGCACGGATCGCGGGATTCGACGACCGGCCTTATGTACGGACGGGCGACCTCGGTTTCCTGTACCGGGACGAGCTGTTCGTGATCGGGCGTGCCGCCGACGTGATCGAGCAGAACGGCCGCTGTCTGCAACCCGAGGACATCGAGTTCACCATCGAGCGCAGCACCCCGGCCCTGAACGGCCGCCGCTGCGCGGTCGTCCCCTACGGCGCCGGCGGTGATCGGCTCGCCGTACTCGCCGAGATCCGGTTGCCCCTTCCCCTCGACCCCGAGCAACGGGTGTTCATCGAAGTGGCGATTCGTGAAGCAGTCCGGGTGGAGCACGACGTCGAGATCGCCCGGATCGAGTTCGTAGCGACCGGAGCCATCCCGGTGACAACCAGCGGCAAGGTACGCCGCACCCAGGCCCGCACGAAGCTCTGACCCTGCCGCGTCAGCAGGGGCCGCGCCGCTGCCATCCGGCACGGCCGGCCCCTTCCGGGAAATCTCGGCTAGGCCGCGGGCGCGCGGTCAACCGGGCCGCCGTGGAGCCGGCGAACTACCGATCCGGACGATCGAACTTTCTCCGGTCCCAGCGACTCTTGAGGGTATGACGATGAACTCCATACGCGACCTGGAGCCACAACTTGCCGCCAACCGCCGCTACTGGTGCGGCTGGGCCGGCGCCGCACCGGATGACGATCTGCCGATCTATCGAACCGACATCCCGCATCCCCTGCTGAACGGGGTCCTCCGTGTCCGCAACCTGCCGATCGGGGACGCGATCGAGGAGGCCAAGAACCGGCTGACCGGTTCCGCCTGGAGCTGGTGGGTGCAGCGGGACAGCGACGAAGGTACGGCTGAGCGCCTGCTTTCCCATGGCGCCGAGCAGGTCGGCCACACGCCGATCATGGCAGTGGACGTCACCACGGTTGCCGAGCCGGTGGTCCCCAAAGGCCTGAGCATCCGCGCCGCCGCAGAACCGGCCGAGATCCAGCGCTATGTCGAGGCATGGGCCGGGCCGCTCGGCGTCACCGGCAACCTCGGCATCGTCGTCGAGCGGGAGCTGAACTTCTACCCCGACATGGTGCGTCTCGCGGGCGTCGTCGACGGCAGGACCGTGGGTACGTGCACGCTGTCCCTCGGCACCGCAGACGTCGGCGGCCTCTACACCATCACCACTGATCCCGACTATCGCCGGCGCGGTATCGCGACCGCGCTGACCTTGGAGGCGTTGCGGATCATCCGCAAAACCGGCCGGCACTTCGCCACCCTCCAGTCCAGCGGTGCCGGGCTCGCGGTCTACGAGAAGATCGGCTTCCGGACCGTGGCCCATTACGATTTCTACCAGCTGCCCGAGTGATCCGGCGAGTGCTCACAATGGGTTCGAAGTGGTTCTGATCTGGCGAGCGCGGCAGTCGAATATGGTCAGGGCCACCAATAGACTGCCCCGGCGCTGCCCATAGGGTCGATCGGTGACCCTGACGGACACGTTTCCCACTCTTCGTCGATGACGGACGAGGATCGGGAACGCGCGGACACCTGGCAGGCTCTTGAATGAGGTCGCGAACTTTCTAATGGCGGCGAGGCCTTCGCGGCTGGTCGCCGGCACCGACCCGGCCATTGACGGTCCCCCTACCATCGCGTGCATGAGAAGAATCCTGGCTGCACTCTTCGCGACGGCAGCGCTGGCCACGACAATGGGTTGTTCGGATGACCCGGATCCTGTCGGCGCGTCGAAGCGTCAGCCCGCCGATGCGGCCGAGGTCGAACACGTAGGAGGAGTTCACCTGCCATCGGGAACCAAGCTGCTTTACGCCGAGTCTGCCGGCTTCGCGGACACTGATCTCTGGGCGGTGTTCCGCTTGCCTACGACCGCACTCGATGGGTTCCTCAGCGACGGAAAACTACCGAAGCCCGTCCCCGGCCTACGGACGGCCGCCGACTCGTTCACCGCCCGCGACGGCTTGGACCCCAAAGCGGCCGTCACGGTGTCCGGCATCGACGAATACACCGATGCCAAACCGGGAACTTACCCCCGCATGATGATGTTCGACCTCGACCAGCCCGGCGAGGTAACCGTCTACCTACGGGCCGAGACCACGTGAGTGCGGTCCACCCCGGATGCGTGGAGTATTCGGCCAGGGGCTGAACGCAGCGATCGTGAGCGTCTCCTGGGGAAGGCGAACCAGTTGGCGATGAGTTTGGCCGCGTCCATCGGCACGACCAGGGCTATCGCGGTGTCCTGCGCGAGTACGGCGCGGCGCCAGCGCTGATCGGGATCTGCTGCGGCTGGGGTGATGAGCCGATCGAGGTCGCCGACACTGCGGCCCATGGACTGCCACGGCTCGGAGTGAATCGGGCCCGGCGGAGATAAGCGCACGGTCTTCCCACATGCCAGACGAGTAGCTGAATCCGGCTGACCCCGGCTGTTTCCGGCCAGGACGGGGACGTCCTGGCCGGACGTCTGACAGGTGTCTCAAGGCGCTGACGAACTCAGCCGGAACGGCGTTGAGTTTCTCTGACATCGATTCTGGCTGTGCGAGGGTCTTGCTGGGTGTGACGACCGTGATGAAGCATCGATCGACCGGGACGGCGGGCGGCGTGGAACCCGAGTTTCGGTCTTTCGTCCTTGAGATGAGCACCTCGCTGCACCGCACGGCGTTCCTGCTGTGCGGGGACTGGCATCTGGCCGACGACCTGGTTCAGGAGGCGCTGGCCAGGACCTATAGCCACTGGCGCAAGGTTCGCCAGGCCGACAACCCCGCCGCCTACGTGCGTCGCATCCTGATCAATGAGTCGCGTCGCCACTGGCGTCGGCACTCCCCCGCGCAGGCCGGCCACGCCGAGACCACCGTCCCAGACCTGTCCGACGGCGTGGTAGACCGCGCTGATCTGCTGCA
Source organism: Winogradskya consettensis (assembly GCF_018332715.1). Classification (GTDB taxonomy): domain Bacteria; phylum Actinomycetota; class Actinomycetes; order Mycobacteriales; family Micromonosporaceae; genus Actinoplanes; species Actinoplanes consettensis. The sequence goes on from NZ_BOQP01000050.1 coordinate 134,853, forward strand.
AGCGTTGCAATCGTTGCCAGCTCGACAACGGGCGACCGTGGTCCTGCGTTTCGTCGAGGGACTCAGCGGGCCGGAGACCGCTGCAGCCCTCGGGTGCTCCGAGGGCACCGTTCGGAGCCAGACCAGCCGGGCGTTGCTCAAACTCAAGTCTGTGCTCAACCGAGGAGACCACTAGCCATGGCGTACGACACCGAAGTCCTCCTGAGCACGGAACTGCACAACATCAACGAACATCGGCCATACACGCCTGACTTTGCCCGGATCGAGAGCCGTGGGCAGCAGCTGAAGCGCCGCCGCTCGGCCATGCGCGCAGGCGCCGGAGCTGGAATCATCGCCGCGGTCACCGTCACCGCGCTGACGCTGGGCGGCAGCGGCGATCCTGGCCCAAGCGCGATTCTCGCCGTGCCGAGTCCCACAGCGAGCACCGGGCCAGCGGCAGTCCAGTCACCACTCTTGCGGCTGGTTGGCGCGCTGTCCACGACTGAGAAAGCGGCTGGGGACGCGACGCTGACGCTGCGGGACCAGAAGGGTAGACATGGGGAACGGGTCAAAATCTGGGACCTGCAGGCCGACAGCGGCGAATATTACTTCGCCCAGTCCCGTGGCGCCCTCCCTGCGCAGGTAAGGGGCAAGCACAACCAGCTGGAAGAAGCGGATGCGAAGGGCCGCAAGAATGCGCTCGCGGCGGCGACTTTCGCCGCTGAAGGTGACCTGGACGAAGCTCGCAAACGGATGGCACTCGCCTTCGCGCCGGACGACCCGTTGGTGGAGCCCACCCTCGAACCCCCGGGCCTTATCCCCTCTGTCTCGGCGAAACTGCCCAAGGAGGTAAGGGATCGGTTGTCGGTCAACGTGACCGACAACTGGGTATGGCATAACTCGCTGGATGCCTTGACTCTGGGCAGCAGTGACCCGGCGGTCCGGGCGGGGGTGCTGCGGTTGCTGGATCAGATGCCCGAGGTCAAGGTTGCTGAAGGCACCCTCAGCGGGGACGCTGTTCTCACGCTGACCGGGGCCACGCCGGCCACCCTGGGTGAAACCGAGATCTTGACTGTCAGCGCCGGCACCGGCACGCCGATCCGGCTGACCAACGTTGGCATCTCCGACACCCGATACACCGTGACCCGCGTCCAACTTGCCGACGTTGCCAAAGGCAAATTCTAAGTCAATGCCGGATACCGGCCGCAGGAGTGTGCACCCAGGCCTGTGTGTCGTCTACCTCTTCGGCATCGCGGGCTCTTCCTCGGATATAAACAGGATGTATACACAGTGTGTATAGTGCTTCGCATGTCAGTCGGTTTCGCCCTGCTGGGGCTCCTGGAGAACGGCCCGCGCCACGGTTACGACCTCAAGCGCTCCTACGACAAGGCGTTCGGCCGGGACCGGGCGCTGCACTACGGCCAGGTCTATACGACGATGGCCCGGCTGCTGAAGAACGGGTTCGTCGAGGTGGAGTCCGAGCCGGGCGAGGGCCCCGAGCGCAAGCGCTACGCGATCACCGACGCAGGGGTCACCGACGTGCGCGAATGGCTTGCCCGGCCGGAGAAGCCCGAGCCCTACCTGCAGAGCACGTTGTACACCAAAGTCGTGCTGGCGCTCATGACCGGCCGTGATGCCGCAGAGGTGCTGGACACCCAGCGCGCCGAGCATTTACGGCTGATGCGGGTGCTGACGAAACGCAAGACCGAAGGCGACTTCGCCGACGAGCTGATCTGCGACCACGCCCTGTTCCACCTCGAAGCCGACCTGCGCTGGCTGGAGCTCGCCGCAGCCCGCCTCGACCGCCTCGCCACCACCCTCCGCCCGTGACCCCCACCCCCAGGGAGCAACTCCCCATGGCCGATCAACCCCTGCTCGCCGCCGACGACGTCCACCTGAGTTTCGGTGAGACCAGAGCACTGCAAGGCGCTTCGCTGCAGGTGTACGCCGGCGAGATCGTGGCGCTGATGGGCCCGTCGGGCTCCGGCAAGTCCAGCCTTCTGCACTGCCTCGCCGGCATCCTGGCACCCGACGCGGGCAGCGTCCGCTACGGCGATCGTGACCTGGCCCAGATGACCGACTCCTGCCGCAGTGCGCTGCGACGCGGCGAGTTCGGTTTCGTATTCCAGTTCGGACAGCTCGTCCCGGAGCTGACCTGCGCCGAGAACGTCGCGCTGCCCTTGCGCCTTGCCGGCACCCGACGCCGGGAAGCGCACCGCAAGGCCGCCGTCTGGCTGGAACGCCTCGAGGTCGCTGACGTCGCCGGCAAACGACCGGGGCAGGTATCCGGCGGTCAGGGTCAGCGCGTCGCGGTAGCCCGTGCCCTGGTCACCCGTCCCAAGGTGATCTTCGCCGACGAGCCGACCGGCGCCCTGGACTCACTCAACGGCGAGCTGGTGCTGAAGCTGCTCGTGTCGGCCGTACGGGAGACGGGCGCCGCCGTCGTGCTGGTGACGCACGAGGTGCGCGTGGCCGCGTACGGCGATCGCGAAGTGGTGGTCCGTGACGGCCGGATCCGTGAGCGGGAGCTGGCTCGATGAGCGTCACACCACGCCGATGGCTGTTCGAGCTGGCCCTCGGCGCGCGGATGAGCGTGGCCGGGGGCGGCGCCGGCTGGGTCAGACTCAGCCTGATCGCGGCCGGAGTGGGCCTGGGTGTCGCCGTGCTGCTGGGCGCGGCCACGGTCCCGGCCGCCCTGGGCGCGAGCAACGCGAGGATCGATACCCGTGTCATCGAGACTTCCCACGATTTGCCGGCTGCCGATGACACCTTGCTCACCGGTCACGTGACCACCACCTACGAAGGCACCTCGATCAGCGGGGAGTTGCTGCGGCCGGAAGGTTCGCACCCGCCGCTGCCGCCCGGGGTGTCGCGGCTGCCAGGACCGGGGCAGATGGTGGCCTCCCCCGCGCTGGCCCGGATGCTGGCGGAGCCGGGCTCGGGTTTGCTGCGCGAGCGCTGGGATGCCGAGGTGGTCGGCGTCATCGGCGCCGAGGGCCTGTCCGGTCCCGCCGAGCTCTTCTTCTATCTGGGCACCGACAAGCTTTCTCCGCCGGGCGCCGGCCGGATCGATGAGTTCGGGACATCGGGCGCCCATGAGGCTGTGCCGATGGCTGTCCTGCTGATCCTGGCGGGCATGGTCGTGCTGTTGATCCCGGTGCTGGTCTTCATGGCCGGAGCCGTCCGGTTCGGTGACCGGACGCGAAACCGGCGACTGGCCGCACTGCGCCTGGCCGGTTCCGACATTGCGATGACCCGCCGTATCGCTGCGGGTGAGACCCTCATCGGTGCCCTGCTCGGGTTGCTGGTCGGCGGGTTGCTCTGGGCGGGCGGCATTCTGCTGGCCCACAGGTACGGTACCGGCCCGCTCAGTTTCTATCCCGCCGATCTGCGCCCCGTACCCCTGCTCGCGGCGGCAATCGTGGTCGCAGTGCCCGTCGCGGCTGTGCTGGTGACCCTCACGGCGATGCGCCGGGTCGTCGCCGAGCCGCTCGGCGTGACGCGGATGAGTACCCCGACTCGCCGCCGGTTCTGGTGGCGCCTGCTCCCCTCAGCTCTGGGCATAGTGCTGCTGTGGCCGCTGTTCGAGGGTGGCTCCTCCGGTGTGGAATTCCAGATCGCCGGCGGCATGGCCCTGTTGCTGATCGGTGTGGCGCTGCTGCTGCCCTGGCTGGTCGAAGCGGTCGTCGACCGGCTCCGGGGCGGTAGTCCCGCGTGGGAACTGGCCGTACGACGCCTGCAGCTCGACAGCGGCACAGCGGTCCGGGCAGTCTCGGGGATCGCCGTCTCCGTGGCCGGAGTGCTCGCCATGCAGGGCCTCGTGACCGGCATCGAGTCCCAGGTCACCGAGCCCTCGACTACCGCCGCCGTACGATACGACGCCGAGATCTTTCCCGAGACCACCCTGCCCACCGGCGTTTGGGCCCGCGCCCTCGCCGCCACCCCCGGCGTCCGTGAAGTCACCGAAGGGCGTCACCTCTCCGTGGCCCTCGACCCCGGCGATCCGGTGGCCATGGAGCAGCTCCGCAACACCGCCGCAGGCCTCGACCCGCAGGCGTACGTGTGGACCACCAACAACGACGCCGCCCGGAACGCCTTGGCCGGCCTACGCGACACCCTGCTGGCGGGCACGACCGCCCTCTTGCTCCTCATCGGTGCGAGCATGATCATCAACATCGCGGAGCAGCTCCGGGAACGCCGCAGAGCCCTCGCAGTCCTCGCCGCCTTCGGCACGCCGCACCGAACCCTGCGCGCCTCGATCCTGTATCAGGTCACCGTTCCTGTCGCTCTCGGCATGCTGCTAGCCATCACGGTCGGCACCGGACTTGCGGCGATGCTCCAGCTGGCCGTCAGCGCTCCGCTCCGCGTCGACTGGCTCGGGATCGGCACGACGTCCGGCATCGGCGTGCTCGTCGTACTCGGTACTACTGCCGCCGGGTTGCCACTGCTGAGAAGCCTCACCAGCCCGGGCAACCTTCGTACCGAGTAACCCCTCGTGGGGTGCGGGTCGTCAGTGCCGGATGCCTGCGGCGAGAGTGTGCACCCAGGGCGCCTGGTCGTCCTCGACACCGATCGACACGACCAGGTGGCACAGCATGCCACGGGCGAAGAACATCTGGACCGGGCCGTCAGCCGCGCCGGACCAGCGACTGACGTCGGTGACCAGGCCCCGGTACGCGGCCCGTACGACGGTCTGGATGGCGGGTTCGGCGGCTGCGGCGGCTTGCGCGTGCAACTGGACGCGGAGCAGCCGCCCATCAGCGATCAGCTCGATGTAGCGCTCCGCCATGGCGTCCAGCAGTTGCTGCGGCGAGGCGTCCCCACGACGCTGGGACGCCTCGCCGAGGGCGTGGCTGATCAGTTCGAAGGCCTGCTCGATAGCCGCGGTGAAGAGCTGTTCCCGGTTGCCGAAAAGCCGATAGACGTACGGCTCGGAGATCGCCGCTCGCCGCGCCACCTCCTGCACGCTCGCACCGTGGTAGCCGCGTTCGGCGAAGACGGAGACCGCAGCATCGAGGACCTCCTGGCGGCGGGCGGCGGCGGTGGATCGGTTACTGGAGGGCACATGACTCAGGGTAGCCGCTCGTGCGGATGTCGCCGGGATGCGGCGATGACCAGCAAAGCAATCACGCTCAGGGCCGCCATGATCACGAAGGGTAGGGTGTAGCCGTTCAACGTGGTGAGGGCGGCGAGGCCGAGCGCGCCACCGATCTGGCGGGTGGCATTGATGAGTCCCCCGGCCGTGCCCGAGTCAGCAGCGGGCACGCCGTTCGCGGACAGGCCGGTGAGCTGGACGAAGACCGCGCCCAGGCCGAGGCCTACCAGAATGGTCGGCGCGACCAGGTCGAGCAGCAGGTCGGCATCAGCGGGGGTGCGCGAGAGCCAGAGGAGTCCTGCGGCGAGCACGGCGAACCCGCCGATCAGTGTGCTCGTGGCGCCGGCCCGGAGCGCGATCCGGGGCGCCACGGAGGAGCTGATCATGATCATGACGGCAAGGGGAAGCTGGGTCAGTCCCGCATGCAGCGGTGAGTAGTGCAGGACCTGCTGCTGGTAGAGCGGCAAGAGGTAGAACAGTCCGATCCAGATGGCACCCAGCAGCAGCATCGTCAGGTTCGCGACGGCCACGTCACGGATCTTGATCAGCGTCGGTGAGATCAGGGGTTGCGTCGCCCGGGTCTGCCACCACACGAACGCGGCGAGCAGCACGGCGCCGCCGAGAAGGGCGACAACCGGCCCGGAGTTGGGTAACCCACCTGCCCCGTACGTGAACGAGAGCAACCCGGCGGTGAGCAGAACGGTGCCCGGCACATCGAGGCGGCGTCCAGGTTCCGGTTTGTCCGGCCGCACCGCGCGGGCGGCGCCGAGGAGAACGGCCAGTCCGAGCGGCACCGTGGCCAGGAAGATCCCTCGCCAACCCCACAGCTGGGTGAGGACACCGCCGAGCAGGACCCCGGCGGCGCCTCCGGCACCGGATACGGCGCCCCAGATCCCGAGTGCCCGGCCGCGTTCGCGGCCCGGCGGGAACGCGGCCAGCACCAGGGCGAGCGCCGCAGGGGCGACCAGTGCCGCGGCGATGCCTTGGACGGCGCGCGCGATGATCAGCAGGACGCCTGAGTTGGCCACGCCCGCGACGGTCACCGCGACGATGAACAGGGTGAGGCCGCCGAGGAAGACCCGGCGGCGCCCGGCCAGGTCGGCGATCCGGCCGCCGGGCAGCAGCAGTGCACCGAAGACCAGGACGTACGCGTTGACCACCCACGCCAGGCCGGACGGCGACAGGTGCAGCCCGTCCCGGAGCTGGGGTAACGCGATGTTCACGATCGAGGTGCTCAGCACGACGAGGAACTGGGCGGCGGCGAGGAACCCCAGTGCTGTCCAGGCTTTGCGTCCGGTGGCCACGCGTACGTCGGTCATCACTCAGCCGAGCCGGGAGTCGGGGATCCAGGATCCGTGGATGCCGCTGGGCACCCGCCGGGGCAGCACGACCGACGCGGTCACCGACAGGTCGTGGGCGTCGAGGACGAGCAGTTCGGAGGCGTCCTCGCGCAGGTCGCTGACGATGGTGAGCAACCAGCCATCGTCCTCGGCGACCCCGTGCTCGGCGGGGACGAATACCGCTTCCCCTGGCTGGCGGCCCGGCCCGGCTGGGCTGACGATCCGGGTCCCGGCCGCGGTGTCGAGCTTGACCAGGGCATACTCGTGCAGGCCCGCGCCGGGGAACGCGGCGTGGTAGCTCAGGTCACTGTGCCGGCCGAGCCGCTCGGGGTTGATCGTCGGGAAGTCGGTGGTCAGATCATCGAGATCGGTACGCCGGGCTGACCCCCGGGCCGGGTCGAGGATCCAGCGAGTCGCAGTCGCTCCGGTCACTGGCACGTCGGGGCATCCGGGTGCGCCGCTCCACCACTTCCACGACGTTTCCCAGCCGGCCCGGTCGTAGCGTGGCCCCTCGAGGACGACCGTGCCGCCCGGCCCGTCATACGCATTCGTCGTGTGCAGCACCGCAGCCGGCTCGACCGGGATCCAGGTGACCTCCGTAGAGCCGTCACGGGGCATCACCCCGATGCGGGCCGGGTAGTCGTCGTGCCACCGGTACGGGATGCCGGAGGTCTCCGACAGGTCGAACACGACCGGCAGGTCGAGCCAGATCACCTTGGTCTCGGTGATCGCGAAGTCGTGCATGAGGCTGGGTCCGGAGCCCTCGACGACCTCGCTGCGCACCAGTGTTCCAGCGGCGTCGGCCACCAGGTAGGTCAGGTACGGCGGGAACGGCGAGTAGCTGAAGAAATAGAGGTTGCCGGTGACCGGGTCCTCCTTGGGGTGCGCGGTCATCGCCGAGGTCAGCTTGCCGGCGAAGTCGAACGGGCCGACGGTGTCGAGCCCGGGTGTGACCTCGAACGGCAGGTTGGCCTCCTGCAGGGCGAGCAGTCGTCCGCCGTGCTCGATGATGTGCGTGCCGGCGACGCTTGCGGTCAGGTCCATCGACCCGTCGGGGCGCATCTCCGGGGCGCCGTCCAGCGCGGGGGTGCGTACCCAGCGGTTGCGATACCACCGTGCCCGGCCTCCGGCGAGCTCAACCCCGTGCAGCATGCCGCTGCCCTTGAACCAGTGCGTCGGCGTGATGCCGGGCTTCGGGTTGTGGCCATTACGTAGGTAGCGCCCGTTCAGCTCGGGCGGAAGAACGCCGGTGACGGCGAGGTCGGTGGCGTCGATCTCGTCTGGCACAGGCACGTAATGGTCACGGATGTACGGCTTGTAGTCCACTGCTTCTCCTTTTTGTGAGTATGTCCTCACACTCACATTTTTCCGGACCTGTCCGTCGGCAAACCACGGACGGGACTCTCGTTTGTTCGTCAGGCCCGCTTCATCGGTCGTTCATGAACGCTGCGAGCGAACCGCAGTAGCAGCGAGGCCTTCCAGCCAGATCCGAATGGAAGCGGTCAGCATCGCCCGTGCCCGATCGGAGTCGGCGATCACCACTGGACCGGCCCAGCTCTCCTCAGTCACGACCCGGGTGCCGCCACCGTCGCGGGTGAACGTCCACATGTGCATGCCCTCGATACCCGCTGCTGGTCCGCCCCATAATGTGCGACGCTGCGGCTCGACAGCGTGGATTCTGGAGTTGATGGACAGCCCACCGGTCTCCCAATGAAACAACGCGCCGGTCACGAACGGACCGTCGAGCCGGGCGACAGTCACATCCGCACGCCATGCGGTCCAGTTGTTGATGTCGGTGTGCAACGTCCACACATCCGCCAACGGCGCATCAACATGGATGGCGTCGCGCACAATGACCGGCGCACTTCTATCGATGTCCTGCGCTGTCATGACAGAGCCTGGATACGGTCGGCCGAGCCGACGACGAACGCTGCGGCCGGTCGTACCGCGAGGACCGCGGAGGCTCCCTCATTGATTTGGGTCATGGGTAACACGCGAGCCCCTCGGAGCTAGGTACAGAAGGCCGGCTTACTCTGAACGCGCTGGCCCCGACGGCATATGCAACCGTCCGTAGTTGCGTTCGGCCAGATCTCCGGCTGAATCCGGCCAGAACCGGCCGGTTCCCGACGAACTCGGCTCGGGGGTACGTCTTGCGTCCGGTCGCAGTGCGGTCGCTTGTCGTCATCCAGCCTTGTGCGGTGGTGATCCGCGCCTGCGGCGGCAGGCGGGTGGGTCACCGCCCCGGAGCGGGCCGGCGTGAAATCAGTGGTGAGGTCGTCGAGATCGGCACGCCCGGCCAAGCCCGGGGCCAGATCGAGGACTCACATTGTGAGTGTATCCTCACACTCACTCGCCTAGCTTCGGACGGTGCACTTGCTTGTCGGTCAGTCCCGCTACGTCGGCCCTGCATGAGCGGCGAAGGCGAACCGCGGCGAGGCTTTCAGTCAGACCAAGGGGATGCGATGGAAACGGACTTCCCGTTACCGGGTAATGCGATGGATGTAGCCGGTTTCGTCGCGGCTCTGCACAACGTGAAGGTATGGGCCGGCAATCCGTCACTGGAGGAATTACGCCGACGCACGGGGGTGGCCAGCAGCACGCTGTCGGATGCGTTCAGTTCGCGGCGCCGTCGCATACCGTCACTGGACATCGTGCGGGCGGTGATCCGCGCCTGCGGCGGTGGGCCGCCCGATGTCGTCGCCTGGGAACGGGCCTGGCGTGCACTCGCGGAACGGATTGATGCGGGGAAGACCACCGACCCCACCTCCGGCATCGGCACGGGAAAAGTCGCGGTGCCTCGGCAACTACCGCCCGACGTTGCGGGTTTCACCGGCCGACGCCAGAGCATGGAAGCCTTGCGCGCCACGCACCCGCGAACACCCGCCACGATCATCGCGGGCACCGCCGGCGTCGGCAAGACCACACTTGCTGTGCATTGGGCACACCACATCGCCGATCGCTATCCCGACGGTCAGCTCTATCTCGACCTACGCGGGCACTCCAGCGACCAGACAATCTCCCCCGTCGAGGCGCTGTCGCTGCTGCTGCAGTCGTTGGGCGTACCGGCGGAAAAGGTCCCGGCTGAACTGTCGCTGCAGACCGGTCTCTACCGCTCGCTGCTGGCCGACCGGCGGGTCCTGGTGATCCTGGACAACGTCGTCGACACCGCGCACGTACGCCCGTTGCTGCCCGGCGGCGCGGGCTGCCACGCGCTGATAACCAGCCGGAATGCCTTGACCGGTCTGGTGGTCCGCGAGAGCGCCGCGCGGATCACCCTTGAAACGCTGGACGCCGCAGAGTCGGTGGAGCTGCTCATCCGTCAGCTCGGCCGGGCACGGGTGGAGGCGGAGCCTGGCACGGCGATCGAACTGGCAACCCTGTGCGCGCACCTGCCGCTGGCCCTGCGCATCGTCGCCGCTAACCTTGCCGCCCGGCCCCGCCAGAGTATCGCCGGTGCGGTGCAGGACCTGCACAAGACCGACCTGCTGGGCCGGTTGCAGGTCATCGGTGATCCAGAGATCGCGGTGACCGCCGCCTTCGATGTGTCATACCGGGCTCTACCGGGCGAGACGCAGCGATTGTTCCGGCTCATCGGCCTGGTGCCCGGCCCCGAGATCAGCCGGGAGACGGCTGCGGTGCTACTCGACCGCGACCTCGACGACCCGGTGCCCGAGCTGGACGAGTTACTGGCCGCGCATCTGATCGCCGAGGCCACACCGAACCGTTTTCGCAGTCACGATCTGCTCGCGTTGTACGCTCGCCGACAAGCTGGCGCCGAGCCGGACGACGTCCGCGAGAAAGCACTCGACAGACTCTTCTCCTGGTATTTACTGAGTTCCGAGGCCGCGGTCGAGATACTCATCCCCGCCGCCTGGTGGCAGCAGAAGCATGCTGACCTGGTTTGCATCGGCGAAGCACACCGCTTCTCCGGGCCGCCGGAAGCGCAGGCGTGGCTCAGGACAGAACTCGCCAACCTGACGGCGGCCGCGTCCCATGCCGCACAGCACGGTCCTGCTCCGTTCGCCTGGTACCTGGCCCATACCCTCGCCGGGTTTCTCTACTCCCGCGGCGACACCGTGGCCCTGCTTTCCGTAGCCCGCGCCGGGTTGCGCGCAGCGGAGTCCGTCGACAACGCTTTCGGCCGGGCGAACGGCCACATGACGATGTCGCTGGCGAACACGCAACTGCGCGATCTGCGCGCGGCGGCGAAGGACTTGGCAGCCGCCCGGGAGCAGTATCGGCGCGCCGACGATCCCCGCAGCGCCCTCGCCGCGTCCAACAATCTGGGCGACCTCCTGGTCCGGCTCGGCGAGATCGACTGGGCCGAACAGCTTCTCGAGAAAATCATCGCCGATCCCCGGGTCCAGCAATGGGTAGGCGGCAACGAGTACAGCAATCTGGCCATGACACGGCGGATCCGCGGCGATTACACGGACGCACAACGGCTGGAAAAGATCGGCCAGCAACTCGCGATCCGCGATGGCAACCTGCGGCTGGCCGCACCCGCCAAAGTCGGCCTCGCCATGACCCATCTCGAGCTGGGCGAGCCGGCTGCGGCCGAGCCTCTTCTCCGATCGGCTTACGCCACGGTGCGCGAGACGAGCAGCGACATCGATCTGTACGACACGGTCGCCGGGCTCCTCCTGGTCTGCGCACGGACCGGGCGGCACGACGAAGCCGCGGACTGGGCAGCCGACCTGGAGGCGTTGCTGGAGCGGGGCATCTGCAGCTACAGCGGTGACGACTGGGCGCATACCGCGCTTGTCGAGGCCCACTTGGCAGCGGGCCGCCCCGAGGAAGCCTTGGCCATCGGCGAGCCAGCGCTCACAGAGAACGAACGAGCGGGGTACCGGCTGCCCGCGATGCGGTTACGCATCCGGCTCGGCCGAGCCCAGGTGAAGCTCGGGAACTCGACGGCTGCCCGTGCCTTCTGGGACGAGGCCCTCGGCTACGCGAAGGAACAAAATCTGCCCGATGGCATTCGCATCGAATCCGAGTTGTCCGCCCTGACGGCGGGATCCGGCTGAATCCGGCTGGATCCGGCCGGCTGGAATCGGTCGCGTACCCACGTGTCTTCAGAGGGGGCGGAGGGAGATGAGGGAGCCGGTTTGTCCCTTCGCCACCTGCGGCGCAGCGGTGCGGGCAGCAGTCATGTCTACCCGGCGAGAGGCCGCCGAGCCACTCGTTCACCGCTCCACGGATTGGTCGTCTGACGTTAGGATCCGCGCCATGTCCACTCCGCTACGCCCCCGAGATCCTCACCGTCTCGGTGGCTACACCCTGCTGTCGCGGCTCGGCGAAGGAGGCATGGGGGCGGTATTCCTCGGCCGCGACGACAGCGGCCGGTTCGCGGCGATCAAAGTCATCCGCTCCGAGTACGCCGCCGATGCCGAGTTCCGCGGACGATTCCGCAGCGAGGTCAACCGTGCACGCCAGGTCCCGCCCTTCTGCACGGCAGCGGTGCTCGACGCCGACCCCGAGCACGAGACGCCGTACCTGGTCGTCGAGTACGTCGACGGCCCCAGCCTGACCGAGGTCGTCGAGGAGAACGGCCCGCTGACCGGCGGCAACCTCTACAGTGTGGCCGTCGGGATCGCCACCGCCATCGCCGCGATCCACGGCGCCGGGGTCATCCACCGCGACCTCAAGCCACGCAACGTGCTGTTCTCGCTGGGAAATCCGAAGGTCATCGACTTCGGCATCGCTCGCGCCGTCGAGATCACCAGCAAACACACCAAGACTGATCAGATGGTCGGCACCGTCGCCTACATGGCACCGGAACGCTTCGACTCCGACGGCTCCCTGACCGGGCCCGCCGCCGACGTGTTCGCGTGGGGTGCCGTCATCTCCTACGCAGGCACGGGCAGGACCCCGTTCGCCGGTGACACCCCCGCCGTCACCGCGGCGAAGATCCTCACCCAGCCACCCGAGCTCGGCGGGCTGCCCGAACAGCTCAAACTGATCGTCGCCCGTACCCTCGCCAAAGACCCGCGCGAGCGTCCCACCGCCCAGCAGTTGCTGGAGATGCTGCTCTCGGGCGAGGCCAGCCAGCCCGCGGCCCTCGCCGAACGGCCCGAACTACGCCAGGCGGCCCAGGCCGTCCGGCGCCCGCCGGTGAAACGGCGAACCTCTCGTGCCACGTACGCCATCAGGGCCGTCGCCGCCCTGGGGTTAGCGGTCGTCGTTGCCGACATGGGAACTCATGCCTTGACGAACAGCGAGGTGCACAGTGACCAGGCACTGATGGAGTTCGACGGGTCGGTAGTGCCGGTGGCGGGCCCGCGAGCCGCACAGCCGAAGACGACGAACCTTCGATCGTGGAAGGAGACCGACGACAATCAGGGCCGATGCGCGTGGGGTGTGGACGGCCTCGAGGTGGTCAACAAGAACTCGACCTCGTACGCCTGCGACGGCCCCACGACGGCGTTCTCCGGGGACCAGGACATAGCCGCCGAGGTGCGACTGGTCGGAGCGCAAGCGTGCTTCCTTCTGCGGTTCCGCTGGGTGAAGAGCGCCCGTTACGAGCTGACCGCCTGCGAGGAGGGCATGACACTGTCGTTCGTCGCCGGCGGTGTGACGACCGAGCTGGGCACTGCAGAGCAGTTGGGCTGGGACGCCGGGACCGACCAGGATCTACGGGTCGAGTTGCGCGGCGCAGAAGCTTTCGTCTTCGACAACGACGTGGGCGTGATCAGGGCTGCGCTCCCCAGCACCGGACCGGCCGAGGGCAGGATTGTCCTCGGCGCGACCGTCCCCGAGGGCACCGGCGGTGGGTTGATTCTGCGTAGCGTGACCGTCGACGAGCAGTAGCGGCCGACGGGGTGAACAGCGAACCAGGTCCTGCACTCACGCGCGTGCAGATCGAAGCGGATCGGAAATTCCCGGTACCGTACGAACCGAGCGGCGTCGCCGAGTTCGTGCGTGCCCTGCGCGATGCCAAGGTGTGGGGTGGCAATCCCTCGCTGGAGGAGCTACGACGGCGTACCGGGATCGCCAGCAGCACGCTGTCGGATGCGCTGAACACCCAGCGCCGGCGGCTTCCACCACTCGACATCGTCCGCTCGCTGGTGCAGGCCTGCGGCGCCGACTCCACGGAGACAGCCCGCTGGGAACAGGCATGGCGGACCCTGTTCGAGCACCTCAGGACTGCTGAGCCGACGACACCCACGGATGCGGCCGGCGAGCTGGACGCTTGGATCCCCCGTCAGCTCCCGTCGGACGTCGCCGGCTTCACCGGCCGTCAGACGGCCCTGACCGAAGTGCTCACCGCCATCGAGGACGCATCGGCGACCGTCATCACCGGCACCGCAGGCGTCGGGAAAACCACGCTGGCCGTCCACGCCGCGCACCACATCGCCGACCGCTTCCCGGACGGTCAGCTCTATCTCGACCTGCGCGGATACTCCAGCGACCCCACGATCTCGCCCGAAGAGGCGTTACCCCTTCTCCTGCAGTCGCTCGGTGTGCCCGTCGACCGGGTGCCGCCGCAGTTCGCCCTGCAAATCGGTCTCTACCGGTCTCTGCTGGCCACCCGCCGCGTGCTGGTCGTGCTGGACAACGTCATCGACACCATCGACGTACGCCCCCTGCTGCCGGGCGGACGGGGCTGCCACGCGCTGATCACGAGTCGTCACGCCCTCACCGGTCTGGTCGTCCGCGAAGGGGCAGCCCGGATCACACTGGACCTCTTCGATCCGGCGGAGTCGAGGGACCTGCTCACCGTGCACCTCGGTGCGACACGGGTACGGGCGGAACCCGACGCCGCGGCGCAGCTGGCTCACTTGTGCGCACACCTGCCGCTAGCGCTGCGGATCGTGGCCGCCAACGTGTCGGCTCGTTGCGGCCATACTCTCGACGCCACCGTCCGCGAGCTTCGCAATGCGGACCCACTCGATCGTCTCAGGGTGGTCGGCGACCCGGAGAGTGCCGTCGCGGCCGCATTCGACGTGTCCTACCACGCGCTGCCAGACTCTGCGCAGCGACTGTTCCGGCTTCTCGGGCTCGTACCCGGCCCGGAGATCGGCCAGGAGGCGGCCGCGGTCCTGCTCGGCCGGCCGCCGATCGACCCGGTCCCGGAGATCGAGGAACTGCTCGCCGCCCATCTCCTGTTCGAAGTCATGCCGGGCCGGTACCGCACCCACGATCTGCTTGCCCGGTACGCCCGCCACCGGGCCGGTGACGAACCGGAAGCCATGCTCAGGCTGTTCTCCTGGTATCTGCTGAGCGCAGATGCCGCGACGGAAGTGCTGTTCCCCGGCCGATCCGTCCGGGACCGGACCGCCCTGGCGCTGACCGGAGAACCACACCGGTGCGCCGATGCCCCGGCCGCAGCCGCCTGGCTGACCCTTGAGATGACCAACATGACTGCCGTCGTGTCCCGAGCAGCCGAGAACAACCTGGCACCGTTCGCCTGGCACCTCGTCCACAGCCTCAGCTGGTTCCTGTACAGCCGAGCCGGCGCGGGCCTGTCCACCATGATGGACATGGCCAAGGCCGGGATCCGCACCGCCGAGGCAGCCGACGACCCCCTCGGCCGCGCCAACTGTCACCTGTCGCTCGCCCTGGCCAGCACCAGGCTGCGCAACTCGGACGCACCAATCGCCGACTTCACCGCGGCCCGGGAACAGTATCTGCGGGCCGGTGACGTCCGCAGCGCGATGATCGCGTCGAACAACCTCGGCGACATCTGCATCCGCACCGGCGACATCACGAAGGCAACGCGCGTCTTCGAGGACATCGTCGCTGACGAGACCACCTCAGCAGAGAGGGATGGCAGCGAGCACGGCAACCTTGCCACCGTGCGGCGTATCCGCGGCGAGTATGCCGACGCGCAGCAGCAGGCCGCGACCTATCACGCGATAGCGGTACACGGAGGCGACCCGCTTCTGGTCGCCAATGCCGAGGTGACGATGGCGATGACCCATGTCGTGCTCGGTGAACCGGAGCTCGCTGAGCCCCTGCTGCGATCTGCCCTCGCGGCGGCAGAAGAAACCGGAAGTGACATCGACCGGTACGACGTACTGGCCGGTCTCGTCCTGGTCTGCGCACGAACCGGACGCCACGACGAGGCGGCGACCTGGTCGGCGCTGCTCAGCGATCTGCTCGACCGCGGCATGTGCAGCTATATCGGCGACGACTGGGCCCACGCCGCAATGGTGGAAGCGCACCTGGCCGCCGCGCGTCCTCGCGCTGCACTGACGACGGGTCTGGCCGCACTGGCAGAGCATCACCGCTCAGGATCCCGTCTCCCGGCGATGCGGCTGCGTATTCTGCTCGGACAGGCGCTGACAACGCTCGGCGACCTGCCGGCGGCACAGGCGATGTGGCAGGCGGCGCTGTCCTATGCTTCGACGCAGAACCTGCCCGACCGCGTTGTCATCGAGAACCTGCTGTCCACCCGCGGTGCGCCGCCCGCGGCTTGCCAGGACATCCGCACTCTATAGAACTCGGCTGCCGAACCCGCGCACACGTCAGCCACAGGTGCGGGTCCGGCTGAATCCGGCTGTACCCGGCCGGTTCCGACGACGAGACGTGGTGCCGGTACCACCAACGGTCCAGCACACTAGGAAGATGCAGATCGCTCTTCTTCTCCTCGGCGGCATAGTTGCTGCCTTCCTCGCCCCCCTCGTTTTCCGAGGAGCCTGGCGCGGCTTCCTCGCCGGTTTCCATGGCGAGGACGACCCTCGGAAGAACGCGGCCACGGCTCCCACGGCCATGGACTGGCTTGGTAGCTCCGCTCGGCGATCGGATGACAGCAGCATCATCGCAGGCAGCGGCAACGACTGACAGCGGCGCCCAGCGACCGCGGGCCAGCAGCAGCGCGATCTACCTCCTCGGTTGATCGCGCTGCTGCGCCGTAGCGTCAGTGCGGACTGACCTTGATAATCGGGGTGTCTTCGCCTTGCCACCAGGCCGCGGCCCGCAGCGTGGTGATCAGCCGCTTCTGCTGCTCGGGGTCTTGCCGGTCGACGAAGAGAACGCCGTCGAGATGGTCCGTCTCATGCTGGATACAGCGGGCCAGTAAGCCTTCACCCACGACCTGAACCGGGTCGCCCTTCTCGGTGAAGCCTTTGGCAACCACATTCTTCCGGCGCTTGGTGTCCAGATAGATTCCCGGGATGGAAAGGCAGCCTTCGGGGCCGAATTGTTCTTCCTCATCGGGGAACTCGAGTTGCGGGTTGATCAGATGGTCGAGATCACCCTCGTGCAACTGAGGTGCGAACACGAAGACGCGCAGGCTCACTCCGAGCTGGGGCGCGGCGAGACCGGCACCGTTTTTATCGGCGAGCGTCTCGCGCAGATCCGCGACCAGATTCTTCAGTTCCGCATCGAAGTCGACTACGGGCTTGGCCGGCTCCCGCAGTACCGGATCGCCAACTAATCGAACGGGAATTATCGTCATTGCCCGATGATACGAGACGGCTATTCTGTCTCCGCCTGGCGCCCTCGCGAACAAATTCTGGTGATTACCGATTCCTGGCGTCATACAACTCCTCATGACGTGGATTTGGCAAGACGTGCAGCCGGCACCGGCTGAACCCGGCTGATTCCGGCCGGGCCGGAATCGGCGTCGGCGACTATAAAGAGGGGCATGCGCATCCAGAGATTGTTTGCTGCGGCGCTCGCTGGGGCGCTCGTATTCGGCGGTGGAACGCAGGCCGTGGCGGCGCCCGAGCCGGGCCCGCCGGTAGCGCAGGCGGTCCTGCCCGGCGGCTGGTCCATCGAGCAGGGACAGCTGGTCTGGCGGGCTGGACGGCAGGTGCCGGCCGGGGACTCCGCGGTGGAATTCTTCTCCGGGGAGCGCCGGCTCGGCGTGCCGCGATTCACCCCCGATCACACGACCTTCCGGCTCGGCCTCAGCCAGGTACCGAGCCTGACCGATCTTTCCGTACGTGCCGCGGGCCGACGCCTCGACCAGACGGAACCGGTACCGCAGGCCAAGGCGAAGCAAGCAGTCAGCCCACCCCCAGTGCTCCCGGCGAGCAACGTCGACCCGGGGGTCAAAGGGCGCTACAAGACGGTCGAAGGCGAGTACCAGCTCCCCGCGATCACCCTGGCCGACTATGCGGAACCGGTCGAGATGCAGGCTGTCGTTGTCGCCCCGGAGAACGCCCCGGGCAAGCGGCCCCTGGCGTTGTTCCTGCACGGGCGGCACGCGACTTGTTACAGCGGCGACGACTGGTTCATGGAGTGGCCGTGCCCCGGTGGCACCCAGCCGATCCCTAGCGACCGTGGCTACCTGCAGGCGCAGCGGCTGCTCGCTTCGCAGGGCTGGATCACCGTGTCGATCTCGGCGAACGGCATCAACGGGCAGGACGACTTACTGGACGACGGTGGGGCGCAGGGCCGGTCATTACTGGTGCGCCAGCATCTCGCACGCTGGGCGGACTGGGCCGGGGCGGGCCGGGCCACCGCGCCCGCGATCGTGCGATCCGCGCCTCGTGCTGACCTGAGCAACGTCTTCCTGATGGGACACTCGCGAGGCGGTGAGGGCGTCAGCCGCGCGGCGATGGATTCGCTGAGCCCACCGGCCGGAGACCCCGTCACCACCCGCTGGACGATCCGCGGGATGCTGCTGATCGGGCCCACGATCTTCGGGCAGAACCCGGTCCCGGACGTCCCGTCGGTCACGATCCTGCCCGGCTGCGACGGCGACGTCACGAACCTGCAGGGCCAGATGTTCATCGACGAGACCCGCGGAGTCAGCGCCGGCACCGCCCTGCACAGTTCCCTGTACGTCGTCGGCGCCAACCACAACTTCTTCAACACCGAATGGACTCCCGGTCAGGCGGCGGCGTTCTCCTTCGACGACTGGGAATTCACCGACCCGAACGACGCGGTGTGCGGCACGGCGGCACCCACCCGGCTGACCGCGGAGCAGCAGCAGGACGTCGGCGCGACCTACATCGCGGCAGCCGCCCGGCTGTTCACCGGCGACGACCGGATGCTGCCGCTGCTGGATGGCAGCGGCGTCCGCGCACCGTCGGCGGACCCGGCGCACGTGCTCAGTCACGCCCTCGGCGGCGCCCGCAAGGCCGCGCTACTACCGGATCCGACGATCCGCACCGGTGGTGGGGCCCGGATCTGCGAGCAGATCACCTACGAACCCGCTGACTACTGCGTCAAGTCGATGGCCGGCCGGAACTGGGCGGTGCACTTCACCACGTTCCGCCAGGTGATCCCGGAACCGGGCCGCTACGCCGCCGAGATGCACTGGTCGGCAGCAGGCACGCCGCTGACCCTCACCCCCGCGCAGCCGGTAGCGCTCGCCGGCTACCAGGATCTCGCGTTACGGCTGATCGTGCCACCGAACTCGACCGGCACCCGGTTCGGGGTCAGCGTGGTGAACCGCTCCGGAAAACGGACATCAATCGGCGAGGTCCGCGTCGACGGGCTGCCCGGCACCGGGCAGACCGTCGGGCTCTGGGCGCAGGAAGTGCGGGTGCCACTGCGCGGACTCCACGGTGAACTGGCAAGCCTCGAACTGACCCCACGCACCGCGAACGGTCAAGCGTGGCTGCTGGACGCCTGGGGCTACCGGCCGGGAACGCCCGATCCGCGGACGAGCTCGCTGCCACGGATCGACCTCGGGGACATCTCGGTGACCGAAGGCGACTCGGGCAGCCGCGCCTACGAACTGCCGGTGCGGGTGACCGGCAACGGAGGCGGGCGCGTGCAGTTGACGCTGCTCGACACATCCACCCTCGAGAGCACCTCCTGGACCGAGACCGTCGCGCCGGGCCAGCGCCTCATCGAGGTGCCGGTCGAGGTCACGGGCGACACCCTGTACGGCGAAGGTGAGGAGATCCGGCTGCTCGCTAAGGCGGAGCGAGGCCTGGTCGTCGGTGACTACCAGGGCACGGTCGAGGTCCGCAACGACGATCCGGCACCACAGATCAGCCTCACTCCGGTCGCGGACACAGTTGCCGAGGGCGGCACGCTGAGCTGGCGGGCAACGCTGTCCACCGAGGCCGAGACGGCGATCCTGGTGATTGGCACGGTCGAGGCGCCCGCCGAGGGCACAGAGCTGTCGACCCTGGACGTCGATCCTGACTGGCTCTTGGAGAACTCCGCCGAACGCCCTGAGCCGGAACGGCCGCTGTCACAGACCGGCGCTGTCGCTTACACCTACGTTTACGGCGGCGAGCTCAGCGCCGACATCGATATACCCACGGTGACCGACACCGTCGTAGAGGGACCCGAGGTGGTGTCCCTGCAGTTCAGCTCTGAAGTGGGCGGGGCCGTCGGAACGGTGACCGACACGCCAGATCAATAGAGTCCAATATTGGCGGTCGGCTCGAGCGGGTCGGCCGCCTCTGCCCTATGTCCAGGGCTTCCACGCACCGTCAGCGCCGCTGTACGCTGATCCGAGCCCGGCGACATCACCACGAGACCAGGCCGGTCCGGTAGGCGATCACCACCAACTGTGCACGGTCGCGTGCTTCTAATTTCGCCATGGCTCGGTGCACGTGGGTGCGGGCGGTGAGCGGGCTGACGAACAGCTTTTCCGCGATCTGAGCGTTGGACAGGCCTTCGGCGACGAGAATCATGACTTCGCGTTCCCGTCCGGTCAGTGCGGCGAGATCGACCGGAACCCGCTGGACAGCATCCAGGTCCGGCGTGCCGGGCTCCGGAGTGTTCAGGAACCGGGTGATGAGTGTGCGGGTGGCTTGCGGGGACAGCAGGGCCTCCCCCGCCGCGACGGTGCGGATACCCGCCAGCAGTGTGCTGGTGCTGACGTCCTTGCCGAGGAATCCGCTGGCGCCGGAACGCAGTGCCTGGGCGACGTACTCGTCGATCTCGAAGGTAGTAAGGATGAGGATCCGGGTGCCTGCGAGCTCGGGGTCGCCGCAGATAGCAGCGGTCGCGGCGAGGCCGTCGGTGCCGGGCATGCGGATGTCCATGACGACGACGTCAGGCCGATGATTGCGGGTGAGCTCGACGGCCTCGGCTCCGTCGGCAGCTTCGGCGACGACCTCCATGTCGTCACAGGAATCGATCAAGATGCGGAACGTGGACCGCAGCAGTTCCTGGTCGTCGGCGAGCAGCACGCGGATGGTCATGACGCACGATCCCCAGTGAGTGGTTGATCCGGCAGGGGTAATTCGGTGATGACCTCGAACCCGCCCGCCGGTCGGTTGCCGGCGCGCAGCAGACCTCCGGCGGACAGTGCGCGTTCACGCATGCCGATCAGCCCAAAGCCTGAGCTGTCCGCGATGCTTGCCGATGACGGGCCGGCGACATCGTTGGTGATGCTGATGGTGACCCGGTTATGGGAGTAGCGGAGCAGTACCTCCGCGGTTGGGGTGCCAGCGTGCTTGGTGACGTTGGTGAGGGCTTCCTGCACGATGCGGTATGCGGTCAGGTCGGCTCCCGCGGCCAGCGGCCGGGGCCGGCCCTCCACCTCGACGGTGACGGTGAGACCCGCGGCGGCGAACGATGCGGTCAGCTCGCCGAGCCGGTCGAGGCCGGGGGCCGGGTCCAGCGGGGTGTCCGGGTCGTCGGCCTGGCGTAGCAGCCCGACGGTGGCTTTCATCTCGCGTAGAGCGGCGGAGGTGGTGCCGGCCAGCTCGGTGACCATCTTCTCGGCCTGCTCGGGGCGGGTCCGGACGAGGTGGGCGACCGTGCCGGCCTGGGCGTTGGCCAGGGCCAGGTGGTGGGCGACGACGTCGTGCAGTTCACGGGCAATGCGCATGCGTTCCTCCATCACCCGGTGCCGGGCCTCCTGGTCGCGGGCACGTTCGGCGTACTCGGCGCGGGCCCGCATCGATTCCAGGTAGGCGCGGCGGAACCGGGCGGTGGAGCCCAAGGCGGCCGGCAGCAGCAGCCAGGCCACAGGGCTGATCGCCTTGAACGCCACCGGTTCGTCGGCGGGCCCGGCGATCAGGGCCGTCACCACGACCAGAACGACCACAACCCCGGTGAACCGCGTGGTGGTGCTGCGATCGGTGCGGTCGGCGAGCGTGAACAACGCTGCCATCAACGGCGCCAACAACAGCACCGTCAGCGTGTACCCCAGCGCGGCCGTGGCCATGGCCACACCGGCTGCGACCAGGACGGTTGCCCGCGGGTGGTGCCGGCGCCACAACAGTGCTGCGCACGAGACACCGGTCAGCACGACGCCGGGCCACCACCTCGGCGGCTGGGGTGCGCCACCTGCGCTGATGGTAGTGCCGGGGACCGAGGCGAGCCACAACAGTGCCGCGCCGACAAAGTCCAGGGCGCGAGGATGCCGCCTGAGTTGCTGCTGCCAAATGCTGATCATCGGGCCTTCCTGCCGCGCCTGTTGTGACCATGGTGAATGACGTCCGGACGATGCACCGGTGGGACCGCTCATATCACTCTCGAGCGGTTCCACCGGTGCATCGGTCAGCGGGCCGGCGTCACCATCCGGGCCGCGTCGTCCGCACCGGTGTGTGTCGAGGCGGCAGTCAGGCCGGTGAGGGTTTGGCCTTCGATGTCGACGTGCGGCAGGATCCGGTCGAGCCAGCGCGGCAGCCACCACGCACGCTCACCGAGCAGCGCGAGCGCAGCCGGCACAATGGTCATGCGTACGACAAAGGCGTCGAAGAGCACGGCGATGGCCATACCGAAGCCGATCGTCTTGATGAACGTCTCACCGGCGCCGACGAAGCCGGAGAAGACCGCGATCATGATCAGGGCGGCGGCGACCACGACCCGGGCGCTGTGATTGAAGCCCGAGACGATCGCGTCGCGAGGGTTCTCACCGTGCGTGTGGGCTTCGCGGATCCGGGCGACGAGGAAGACCTCGTAATCCATCGCCAGACCAAACACGATACCGACCATCACGATCGGCATGGTGTTCATGATCGGACCGGTCTGCTGTACACCGATCAGGGCGGCGAGCCAGCCCCACTGGAACACCGCGACCACTGCGCCGAGCGCCGCGAGCACCGACAGCAGGAAACCCAGCGCCGCCTTGAGCGGGACCAGCACCGACCGGAAGACGACCATCAAGAGCAGGAATGCCAGACCCACCACGATTCCCAGGTACGGCACCAGCGCCCCGAGGACCTTCTGGGAGCTGTCGATGTTGCCCGCCGTGGCGCCGGTGACGAAGAACGTCGTCCCGGTCGCGGCATCGATCGCGGGCCGTTCGTCGCGTAGAACGTGGATCAGGTCAACGGTCCGGTCGTCGTTCGGGGCGGTGAACGGTACGGCGGTGAACAGGGCGGTGTCGCCGGCCTGGTTGAAGCTGGCTGGCGAGACCGACACGATGCCAGTGGTAGCGGCGATACGCTCCGCGGTCGCGGCCACCGCGGCTTTCGGGTCGGTGGCACCCTGGGCGTCGACGACGATGGTCAGCGGGCCGTTGAAGCCGGCTCCGAACCCGTTCGCGAGGTCGTCGTAGGCGCGCCGTTCCCCGGTCGACGTGGGTTTCGACTCGTCTCCGGCCATGCCGAGGTGGATCTTCGTGGCGGGCAAGGCGATCACGGCTAGACCTACGACGGCGAGGAGCAGGATCGGCAGCGGATGGCGCAGCACCAACCGGGCCCAGCGGCTTCCCCGATTGGGCCGGTCCACGACCGTCCGGCTACGGCGCCGTGCCAGCCGTGTCCACCAAGTGGTGGCCGCAGCACCTCGGCGCACCGAGCGGGCCAGGACCAGACGGGGCGCCGTACCCAGCAGAGCGGGCACCAGCGTCAACGCCACGATCACCGAGACCAGCACCGCTCCGGCGGCGGCAAGACCGATCTGGGTCAGCGTGGGAATCCCGACCACGGACAGACCGGCCAAGCCGATCACCACGGTCAGGCCCGCGAACACGACAGCCGAACCGGCGGTCCCGACGGCCAGACCGGCGGCTTCCTCCGGCTCGCGTCCCCGGGCCCGCTCCTCGCGGTAGCGCGAGACGATGAACACCGCATAGTCGATGCCGACCGCCAGCCCGAGCATCAGGGCAAGGGTGCTGGTCGCCGTCGACAAACCCAAGGTGCTTGCCAGGCAGAGGATCGCCGACAGGGCGACACCGACACCGATCAGCGCGCTCAGCAGCGGCATCCCGGCGGCAACCAGCGACCCGAACGTCACCAACAACACGACAGCGGCAATGACAATGCCGATGATCTCGGTGAACCCGCCGGACGGTTGCGCCGCCAGTGCGTTGCCGCCGACATCAATTGTCAGCCCAGCGTCCTGCCCGGTGCGGACGGAGGCTTCCAAGGCCTGCTTGGTGGCGTCCGTGAGCTCCTTGGCCTTCACCGTGTAGGTGATCGTCGCGTAAGCCGTCGAGCCGTCCGCCGACGTGACCGGCTTGCCCGCACCGGCTACCTGAGCGCCTTGACCGGCCTGCTCGACAACCTGTTCGATGGTCGCCTTGTTCGCGGTATCGCTGAGTTTCTGCCCCTGCGGTGCGACGAACACGATCTTCGCGTTGGCGCCACTGCCGCCGGTGACATCGGCACCGGGAAAACGTTCGGTGATCAGGTCGAAGGCGTCCTGCGACTCGGTGCCCGGAATCGACGCCGAACTCTCCGGTCCCGGCGACGACACCATGCTCAAACCGCCGAGCGCACCCAGCACCACCACCCACAGCAGCACCACACGCCAGCGCCACCGGAAGGCCCAACGGCCCAGTCGATACAGAAAAGCAGCCACAGCGGGAATCTCCACATCTGATCTCGGAATCACTCCAATCGTGGCTGCTCAGACCCCTTGCCGTCGTCGTGCAACTACCGACAGAAACGGCTACTGCGAACGCAGTAAGCACCACGGCCCCTACTGCATTCTCAGTAGAGCCACGACCCTGCAGAACCCACGGGAGAACCCCGGACGCGATCTCAGTCCCCGCCGACGACCGCCACAGCTCCAACATCCCGCGAGTGGGGGGTAGCCAGGGTGAGGTCGTGATGCCGGACAGGTGGGTGCCGCCGTTCGGTGTGTTGCGGGCGTAGACGTGCGCAGGGCGCATACTGGCGTTGACCTCGTCGGGGGTTTCGGTCGTGTGTGGTAACTCGATCCGAACCCACGACGAGGTTTTTTACGTCGCTACGTCCCTCTTCCCGAGTGAGTTACGTACAGAAATTTTGGCAGGCGCTTAGACGCGGGCCTCGGGCTTGGCACGGGGAGCTCGCCGAGGGCCGGTGACCGACCGGACCAGATCGAATAAGTGGGCCGACACGGTCGCCGGGTGTATTACGCGATGCTGACACCGACGAGCTGGGCGACCTCCTCGCAGCGAATGAGTTGCCGCTATCAGCGTCGGGCCGGCGACGCGGTGACCGACTCGGACGCGTACGCCCAGAGCCGGTCGGCCGTCGCCGGGTCCAGGGCGTGCGCTGCGGCCTGGTCGGGGCCGGCGATCGCGTTGTCCTCGAAGTATTTGCCGGTGACTCCTGCCACCAGTGGTGACCCGGCCAGCAGGACCGAGGTGGCGGCACCCTCCGAGAGTGTCTTGGAGTACGGCTGCTCGATGATCACCCCGTTGTCGTCCATCGCGCCCATTGCCTTCATGGTGTCGTCGTCGACGTGGCGTTGCAGGCCGGTCATGATCCAGCCCGGGTTGAGCGCGTTGGCGGTGATGCCGTCGGCGGCCCAGCGGCGGGCTGCGCCGACGGCCAGTAGCACGTCGGCTGTCTTGGACTGACCGTAGGCCTGCCAGCGGTCGTACGGGCGGCGCTCGAACTGCGGGTCGTCGAAGTCGAACGGGGCGTCGCGGTGCGCGCCCGAGCTGACCACGACGAGCCGTCCCGCACCGGACGCGGCCAGGTTGTCGTGCAGGCCCAGGGCGAGGGCGAAGTGGCCCAGGTAATTGGTGGCGAGCTGCATCTCCCAGCCCTGAGGGTTGACCTGCCGCTCGGGAATGGCCATGACGCCGGCGTTGGCGATGAGGGCGTCCAGCGGGCCGGTCCAGCCCCGGACGAAGGCGGCGACGGAATCGAGGTCGGACAGGTCCAGCGCGGCGGTCCGGAACGGCGTGCGGGCAGCCTCCGGATGCCGGACTGCGACGGTGACATCAGCACCGGCGTCGGCCAGGACGCGGGCGGTCTCGGCGCCGAGACCGGTGGCGCCGCCGGTCACGATGATGCGGCGCCCGGTCAGGTCGACGCCGTCCAGGATCTCGGTGGCTGTGGTGCGTGCGGTGAAGGTCATACGAGAACGGTAGATCCCTCGTGCTGGACAATCCCTGTTTTCAAGTCCACAAAACTTGTGGGATAGTCCAGATATGGACCCTCTGCAGGACGTGCTGTCGCTGCTCGGTACGACGAGCTACCTCTCGGCCGGCATGGTGGGCGGCGGCTCGTGGGCGGTGAGCTTCCCGCCACCGGCCGGCGTCAAGTTCAACGCCGTCCGCCGCGGCCGATGCCGGCTGAGCGTGGACGGCGTCGACGGCACGATCGAGCTCACCGCCGGCGACTGCTTCCTGCTCACCCAGCCGCGGGCATTCCGGCTGTCGAGCGACCCGGACGCGACAGCCGTACCCGCCGAACAGATCTTCGCCGGCGGCGGTGTCGCCCGGGCCGGCACCGGTGAGGATGTCGACCTGATCGGCGGTGGGTTCACCTTCGGCGACCGGGCCCGCGCACTGCTCCTGGACGCCCTTCCTCCCGTCATACTCTCGCGGGCCGGGAGCCCGGAAGCCACCGCCGTGAGCTGGGCGGTGGAACGAATCGGCGACGAGCTGAACGATCGCCGCCTGGGTGCCGGGCTGGTCGTCGAGCACCTCGCCGTCGTCATGCTCATCCAGATCCTGCGACTGCAGCCGGTCACCCCGAACGGCTGGCTGGCCGGCCTCGCAGACCCGGTGGCGGGGCCGGCCCTACGCGCGGTGCACGCCGACCCGGCCCACCCCTGGACGGTCGCCGAGCTGGCCCGGGTGGCCGCGGTGTCCCGCTCCACCATGGCTGCCCGGTTCCGGGAGGTTGTCGGTCAGGGCCCGTACGAATATCTCACCGGCTGGCGCATCGAACTGGCCGCGAACCGGTTGCGCCACGACCGCGACACCGTCGCCGTCATCGCCCGCGACATCGGATACGGTTCGGAGAGCGCGCTGAGCGTGGCCTTCAAACGGGCGATGGGTGTCTCACCCGCGGCGTACCGCAGAGCCGCCTGACGAGGTGAGGTCGTAGTAGCGGTAGCCGTGCTTCTCGTACATCGCCTGGGCGGGATTGCCCACGTAGAGGAATTCCCGCCCGCCGCGATCGACGCGGGTCTGCGGGCGGCGATCGCGGCCGAGGACCCGGAGATCGCGTACGTCCCGTCGTCGAACGGGGGTGTCGTCAGCGGCTCCGGCCCGTGGCACTGGGGGGAACCGGCCACGTACACCGACCCGGACCTCTACAAGGCCGGCGTGCTGGGCTTCCACACCGAGATCGGCATGCCGGTCATCCCGCACGCCGAGACCATACGCAACCTCGTGGGTGACGAGCCGGAGTGGCCGATCAGCGAGGTCTGGGCGTACCACGACTGGGCCTGGAAGGGTAACCAGCACGTCGACCGCTACCAGAAGGCCATCGAGGACCGGCTCGGCGTCGCGGGCTCCCTGGACGAGTTCACCAGACGCGCCCCGGCACATCCAGGCCGACCCCGGCACCTGGCAGGTCCGCGCGGTCAACCACACCCCGGCGGCGCTGTCCGCGGTCACGGTCACCGCCCGCTGCTACGACCTCTCCGGCCGGCAGCTCGGCCGGACCCAGACCCAGAAGCTCACCGTCGCGCCCTCCTCAACCACACCCGCGTTCCAGGTCCAAGCCGTCGCCGGTTCAGCACTTCATCTCGTACGCCTGGAGCTGCGCGACAACCGCAAGCAGCTCATCTCCGAGAACACGTACTGGCGCTACGCCACCCCGGCCGACATGCGTGCGTTGACGAGGATGCCGCGTACCCGGCTGACTGTTTCCTTTGACGCTTCCTCCGTCGCCACCGTGACCAACCGCGGGTCTGTGGTGGCGCCCCTGGTTCGGCTGGCACTGCGCGACGGCAAGGGCAACCGGGTCCTGCCGGCCACCTACGACGACAACTACTTCTGGCTCCTGCCCGACGAGAGCCGCAAGGTCGCCTTCACGTGGCCGAAGCGACTGGGCCGTCCCCGCGGCCTGACCGTGACCGCGGAGGCCTACAACTCCTGACCCCTGGTGGTGCGCGACGGCCGCGCCCGGTCCGGCCGAAGTGGACGGTCGAATTCGACCAGGCGGTGAAAAGGACCAAAGGCCCTTGTCGACTCGGCCGGCAAGACGGAGTTCACCGCTGGAGATAAATGGCGCCGGGTCGTCCTCGGCATGTCGAGACGATTAACAGAAGCCGGGCGACCTGGCAATTCGTCAATGCGCATCAATGGATCGAGCCTCTGCCAGAAGCTCCATATTAAACCTATTTGATCTAGTTGACGACCACGGGGGGTAGCTCTCATACCAGCGCTGCGTCACCCGCGAAGAGTGGTGGATAGGTACATCCACCGTTCGTACTACCCCATCCCCCATTGCGGTCAGCAAATGGACAAAATCGGACACGCAGCATAGGGACCATTCCGCTAATGTGCGTTGTCATGAATACCCGGGCGGCGTCGCTCATCGGTCGCAGTATGGAACTCAGGCTTCTCGACGAGTCGCTCGCGAATGTCGCGGCGGGTCGGGGCGCGGCCGTTTTCCTGTTGGGCGAGACGGGCATCGGGCGGACCCGCCTGGCCGCCGAGGTTCACCGGCGTGCCGGTGCCGCCGGGATCCAGGTGCTGCGCGGCAGGGGTAGCAGGATCGGCCCCGACGCGCCGCTGCGGGCCTTCACCGAGGCGCTGTTCTCCGGGTTGCGAGAACCCGCGCCGCCCGGACTCACCGAACTCGGCCCGTACCTGTCGGTGCTGGGACGGCTGGTACCGCACTGGCGCGACGATCCCGCGACGCAGCACCCCGGCAGTGACGGAACCTCGGTCATCGTGCTCGCCGAGGCCATCCTGCGGTTCGCCGCGCTGGCCGGGAGGGGCCAGGGTTGCCTGCTGCTGCTCGACGACCTGCAGGACGCGGACCCCCAGACCCTGGCCGTGGTCGAGTACCTGATCGACAACCTCGCCGGGCAGCCGGTCCTGTTGATCTGCACCGTGCGCGACGAGCCCGGGGCGGCGACGGACCTCGCCGAGAGCAGTTGCCGGCGCGCGACGGGCACGTTGGTGCGGTTGTCACCGTTCAACCGCCCTGACCTGCGGCGCATGGCCGCGTCCGTGCTCGGCGCAGACCCTACGGCCGTGCCGGACTCCGTGCTGGACCGGTTGTGGGTGGACAGCGCCGGCAATCCCCTGCTCGCCGAGGAATTTCTCTCGGCCATGGTCTCGTCGGGGACGCTGGTCGCCGAGGAGAGTGGCTGGCAGGTGCACGGGCCGCTGGTGAGCCGTCCCGTCCCGGCCTCCGCCGCCCGGCGCGTCGCCGCGGACGCCGGGCGCCTCGGCCCACTGGGGCTGCAGGTGCTGTCGGCCGGTGCGGTGATCGGCGAGCGGTTCCCTCTGGCCGTCGCCCGGGTCGTCGCCGGGGTGAACGACCATCAGGCGGAGCAATACGCCCGGGCGGCGGTGGACCAGCGGTTGCTGCGGATGGACAACACCGGGTGGTATGCGTTCGTGCACCCCTTCGCAGCCGGGGTGCTGCAGAACAGGCTGCTGCCGAAGGCCCGGGTGGAGCTGGCCCGCCGCGCCGCCGAGGAGATCGAGGCCCGCCGGCCGGGTCTGCCCGGCGAGTGGTGCGAGCTGGTCGCCGGGTTACGGCTGCAGACCGGCGATCGGCCGGCCGCCGGTCGGTTGCTCACCGAGGCGGGCGTACGCATATTGCAGGACATGGGCCCGCACGCCGCGGTGGACAGGTTGGAACGGGCTCGGCAACTCCTGCGCGACGACCCTGATGACGCGGCGCGGCTGCGGGCCCTGGAGGCGCTGCTGCAGGCGCTCACCGACTCCGGCCGGGTGCGGCAGGCGCTGGCGCTCGGGGCCGGCGAGACCGACGGGGACTTCTCGGCCGAGGACCGCGCGCGGTTGTGCGTACGCCAGGCATGGTCTGCCCTTGTCGCGGGACGGTATTCGCTCGGCCTGACCCATCTTGCCACCGCACGCACCCTGCTGGGCCAGGGCGCGACCCCCGCGGCGACGGCGGCGATCGACGCGGCCGAAGCCAATTTGCAGTTGCAGGGCGGCACCGGGGACGCGTTCGCCGCGGCGGAGACCAGCGCACGGCGGGCACTGGCGGCACTGCACGACCCGCAGGAGGCCACCCCGCAGGAGGGTACGGCGGACGTGGCGTGCCAAGCCTGGTACGTGCTCGGCACGGTCCTGCGCGGACGCGAGCCCACCGAAGCCGCGATCTGCTTCGCCCGGATGCGCCGGCTGGCTCCCGACGGCCGCACATCACGATGGCGGGTGTTCACCCAATTGCTGCTGGCGACGGAGGCGTCCACGGCCACCGAGGACGACGTCCCTCTGCGCCGCGTCCTGGAGCACGCCGACCACACCGGTGCGGCGGTGGTCCGCTACCACGCGGACGCGATGCTGGCGCTGCACGAGGTGCGGGCCGGTGACACCACGGCGGCGAGCGTGCGCCTGGACGCGGCACTGGCCGGTGCGGAGAAGCTGGGCCTGGGCCACGCGGTCCGGGAACTGCGCGTCGTCACCGCGGTGCTGGCCGCCCACCGGGGCCGGGGCCGGGATCTCGAGGACGCGCTCGTGCGGCTGCGCGAGGGGGGCCACAAGGCGGATCATCCCCGCAACGCACCGCTGTTGCACGGCATGGCGGGTGTGTTTCTGGCCCTGCTCGACGAGAACCGGGAACGGGCGCTGCAGCAGGTGGAGCGGGCCCGGGCGGCCGGTGACGCGCCGGAGGGCGGCTGGCAGGGCATGGCACGGCTGCTGGCGGTCCTGGACGGCGACGACCCGGGCCCGGCGACGGCCTCGGCCCTCGCCACCCCCTGGAACCGGGCGTTCGCCCTGTTCGCGGACGCCATCCGAGCGGGCCGGGCGGGTGGAGCCGTGCTGGCGCAGGCAGACGCGGGCCGGGCGATGGCGGCGGCGGAGCGGGCGGCCGGGCGGTATCCGACTGCGTTGCATCTGTGCAGGCGGCTGGTCGCGGAGGCAGCCCTGCGGGACGGGTGGGGCGACCCGGAGGCCTGGCTGCGGGAGGCGGAGGACTACTTCCACGGCGCCGGGATGTCGATCGTGGCCGGTGCCTGCCGGGCCCTGCTGCGGCAGGCGGGTGCGCCGGTCCGCCAGCGCCGGTCGGGTTCGACCCGGGTGCCGGCGCCGATGCGGGCGCTGGGCGTCACCGTCCGCGAGTACGAGGTCTTGATGCTTCTCGCCCAGCGCCTGGGCAACCGGTCCATCGCGGCCCGGCTGCACATCTCCCCGCGGACGGCCGAGAAACACGTCGCGAGCCTCATCACCAAGACCGGGGTGGCGGGCCGCGATGCGCTCGGCGACGTGGGTGCCCGTTCGGTGCGTGACGCCGACTCAATGCGAGCGGTAGGCGCCGCCGTTGACGTGCAATACCTGCCCGGTGAGGTGGCCCGCGCCGGGTGAGGCGAGGAAGGTGACGGTTGCGGCGATGTCGGTGGGCGCGCCGGGCCGCTTGTTGAGGGTGGTGGCCACCAGCCGGGCGGTGCGCTCGTCGGTGAGGCGGCCCCGGAAGAACTCGGTCTCCGTGACCAGTCCGGGTGACACTACGTTCGAGGTGATGCCCCGCGGTCCGAGCTCGGTGGCGACCGAGACGCTCCACGACTCCACCGCGGCCTTGGCCGCGCCGTAGCTGCCGGCGCCGTTGGCCGCGGCGATCGAACCGATCGTGACGATCCGGGCGCCGTCCGGGAAGCGGGGCTGCAGCGCCGCCGTGACCAGGACCGCGGAGAGCAGGTTGGCGTCCAGGTTGGCGCGGTAGCTCGCGGCGAGCGCGGCCAGGCTGTCGTCGTCGGGGGCGAGGAAGTCGGTGTTGCCGCCGGCGTTGTTGACCAGCACGTCAACGGTCCCGGGCAGGTCGGCGAGTGCGTTCGAGACCGCGATCGGGTCGGCGGCGTCGAAGCTCACGGCCCGTACCGCCGGTCCGAGCCGGGTGGCCGCCGCCTCGAGCACCTCCTTGCGCCGGCCGGTGATGACGACCTGGTCACCGGCGGTGGCGAAGGCCTCGGCGACGGCGTATCCGATGCCGGTGGCACCACCGGTGACGATCACGTTGCGCATGCGGCGAAGCTCCTCTGGGTCACATTCCGAAAGGGACGGCCGACGGTAACGGGCCGGGCGAAGCGGGCGCAACCCACGATCCTGGGCCGTCGCGAATCGGACAACCGGTTACGCAGCGCTGCGGTTATCACCGGGTCTACCCATTTTCGCGTCCCCTGGTATCAGGGCGGGAAGAGCAGGCAAAACGATGTTTATGCAGAAGTTTCCGAGCCGTCACCTCCGGAGGGTCCGGCATCCGTCAACACGCTCGGTGATCGCTACCCACAAATACGGGTAGCGGCTACGCGTGACCGGAAGACCTGCCGGTGCCGATGCTGATCGAGGTCCCGGCGTCGTCCGGTGCCGACATCGCGAGTGGGGCGGAGGACCGAAGGCACATGTCCGAGCAGAGACAGCGTTACGACTACCGGTACCGCGAACCGGTCGAACCGGACTGGCGCCGGTTCCCGGGCTGGTGGGACGTGACAGCCGCACAATGGCGGGATCCACAGTGGCAGCGCGCCCACTGCGTGAAGAACGTGCGGCAGCTGCGGGCCACGACCGGCGACCTGCTCGACGACGCGTTCTTCGCCGACCTGACCCTCGACCAGGAACGCAGCGCGACGATGTCCCTGCTCCTGCCTCCGCACATCCTCAACACCATGGTCCCGGACCACGTCTGGGACACCGACCGCCTGTATGCCGACCCCGTTCGCCGGTACATGCTGCCGGTCGCCTCCGACCGCCATCCCCGCTGGCCGAGCCACCCGTACGCCACCCGCGACTCCCTGCACGAGGCGGAGATGTGGGTCCGGGAGGGGCTGACCCACCGCTACCCGACCAAGGTCCTGGCCGAGGTGGTGTCGACCTGCCCCCAGTACTGCGGGCACTGCACCCGGATGGACCTGGTCGGCCCCTCGACACCGCAGGTCACGAAGTACCGGTTCGCCCTCAAACCCGCCGACCGGCTCACCGGGATGATCGAGTACCTGCGGGCCACTCCGGGCGTACGCGACGTGGTGGTCTCCGGCGGTGACGTGGCCAACCTGCCCTGGCCCCGGCTCGAGGAGTTCCTCGACCGGCTCCTCGAGATCGACTCGGTGCGTGACATCCGGCTGGCCAGCAAGGCCCTCGCCGGGCTGCCCCAGCACTGGCTCGGCGACGACGTCCGCGCCGGCATGGCCCGGGTCGCCGGGGTGGCCCGCCGCCGCGGTGTCGGCCTGGCGGTGCACACCCACGTCAACGCCGTCCAGCAGGTGACCCCGCTGGTCGCCGAGGCGGCCCGGGCGATGCTCGAGGCCGGGGTGCGCGACGTCCGGAACCAGGGCGTGCTGATGGACGGCGTCAACGCCACCCGCCAGGCGTTGCTCGACCTGTGTTTCGGGCTGCTCGATGGCGCCGGCATCACGCCGTACTACTTCTATCTCTGCGACATGATCCCGCAGTCCGAGCACTGGCGGCTGTCGCTCGCCGAGGCCCAGCGACTGCAGGACTCGATCATGGGTTACCTGCCCGGCTTCGCGACCCCCCGGCTGGTCTGCGACGTGCCGTACGCCGGCAAACGATGGGTGCACCAGGTCACCGACTACGACCGGGAGACCGGCATCTCCCGCTGGACACCCAGCTTCGACACGACGGCCGCCGGCACCCCCGAGCAGGCCTGCCACTACTACGACCCGCTGCACACCCTTCCCGAGTCCGGCCGCCGGCACTGGCTGACCGCGACCGGTGACGACCTGACCCCGGCGCTCAGCGCCCACTCCTGAAGGACGGACCCGCCATGTGGTGGAACGACCCGAGCGCCCGAGCCGCCTTCGACACCGCCGACCGGCAACGCGCGCAACTGGAGGCCGACGGGTTCGCCCCCGCGACCGTGGCCCGCATCCAGCGGCAGAAGCTCGCCGAGCTCTGGGACCGGGCCGCCGCGGTGCCCTACTACCGCGACCTTCCCGGCTTCGCCGCACGTGACCTCGCCACCCTGCCGGTCACCGGTAAGGACGTGGTCAAGGCCCGGCCGATGGACTTCTGCCCGCCCGGGCTCACCGGGACGCTCAAGTACTACGAGAGTTCCGGCTCCACCGGCAACCCCACCCCCACGCCGCGGCTGGCCCGCGACGTGATCGCGAACGTCATCGGGGTCAGCCCCCTGTGGCGGCGGCTGCTGGGCACCGAACCCGCGGGAATCGTGTCGATGCTGCCGTCCGATGTCGTGCCGGTCGGGGACTTCGCCGCCGCCGCGTGCGAATACCTCGGGCATCAACTGCTGCGGGCGTACCCGTTCAGTACCGGCATGTGCGACTTCGATCGGCTCGCCGCGCTGTTCACCGGTTTCCGGCCACGGGCCGTCTTCGCCGCACCCGGCGTGCTGTCGCAGTGGACCCGGCTGCTCAAGACCCGCGGAACCCTGTCCGACGTCAGGGCGAGCGTCGGCACCATCCTGCTGCTCGGCGAGGTCTGCCTCGCGGGCCAACGCGCCAAACTCGCCCGCGACTGGGACGCCGACGTGTTCGACGTGTCGTACGGCAGCACCGAGACCGGCACCATCGCCGCGGCCTGCGAGCACGGGTCGATGCACCTGCTCGAGCACGGGCACATCGTCGAGATCCGTGACAGCGACGGCACCGTCGGCCCGGCGGCACCCGGCGCCGGCGGCGAGCTGGTCACCACGACGCTCAACAACGTCGCCCGGCCGCTGCTGCGCTACGGCACCGGCGACCACGTCGACGTGGCGGCCGAGCCGTGCCGGTGCGGGCTGCCGCTGCCCTCGATCGCGGTCCGCGGCCGGGCCACCGACCAGGTCTCGCTGCACGGCCAGGTGCTCACCGAGCAGCGCGTCGGCACCGTGGTCTACGACGACCACCGGCTCACCGGCTACCTGATCCAGCTACGTGCCGACGGCGGCCGCGGCCGGCTCGTCCTGGAACGCGACGTCGATGTCACCGACCCGGACGAGGACCTGATCACGGCCGCCGCCAAGCGGTTCACCGAGGCCGGGATCGACTGGGACGACATCGTGGTAGTGCACCAGCTCCCGGCGACCAGCAAGTCCGGCGGCAGCCAGAAGAACTGGAAGAGGACGAACCTGGTGACGGTGTCATGACCACCGCGACGGCCGGCACGATGACGCTGTTCACCACCGACGGCGGCGCCCGGGTGCCCGAGGCGGACCTGTGGTGCAGCTACGCCGCGGTCCGCGGACTGCACTGGCTCGGCGCGGTCCCGGCCGACCCGGACGCGGTCGCGACGTTCATGGCGTCCCGGCAGAACGCCGACGGGGGCTTCGCCTGGCAGCGTGGTCTGCCCTCGGACATCTGGGCCACCTACTACTGCACCCAGACGTTGCGGGACCTCGGCCGGCCGGTGCCGCATCGCGACGCGCTCACCGCGTGGCTGCCCGAGCTGCGCAGCGACGGCGGTTTCGGCATGTCGCCAGGCCGTCCCGCCGATGTGTGGGCCACCTACTACGCGGCCCGGACCAGCACGGAGATCCTCGGCCTGCCGGTGCCCGACCTGCCCGGCCTGGGCCGGTGGCTGGCGTCCTGCCAGCACGACGGTGCGGGCGTGGGCTGGCAGCCCGGCAGCGACCAGCCCGACGTGCGGGCCGGCTACTACGCCGCGAACGCCTGGCGGGCGGTGGCCGGGGACGCCCCGGTCCCGCTGCACCGCGACGGTGCGGTGCGCTGGCTGCGGGACCGGCAGGGACCCGACGGCGGGATGGGCTTCACGCCGGGGGCCGAGTCGTGCACCTGGGCGGCGTTCAGGGCCGTCCGCGCCTTGAACGCGCTCGGCGCCACGGTTGCCGGCCCGGACGCCTTGCGCCGCTGGCTGGCCGCCCGGCGGCTGCCCGGCGGGGGCTACGAACGGTGGGACGGCTACGGCAGCGCCGACGTCTGGTCCTGCTTCACGGTCGCCGGCACCCTCGAGGTTCTCGACGGCTGCGTCGGCGACGACCCCGCCACGGTCGAGCTCGTCCGCGGCTTCCAGCAGCCCGGGAGCGGCTTCACCTACCGCGACCCCGGTGCCGCCGGTGACAGCCTGGCCACCGCGGCGGCCCTGCTGAGCCTTCCCGCCGGCGACGCCCGCGCCGGGTCGCTGGTCGGATGGCTGAGGGCTGCCCAGTTGCCGTACGAGGACGGCGTCATGTACATGCCCGGCCGCGGCGCCGAGATCCGCTGCACACTGTGGGCGGCGGCGGCCCTGGCCGCCCACGACCGGCACCTGGACCTGTCCCGGCTGCGGCGCTGGCTGCGCACGCTGCAGAACGTCGACGGCGGGTTCGGGTACTGGCACGGGCGCGGCTCCGACCTGACGTCCACCGTGTCAGCCCTGGAACTCGCCGAGACGGCGGGGATCGACGCCGCCACCACGATCGACCTGGCCGCCCTGCGCCGGTTCGTCGACGCCGAGCGGGCCCGGCAGCCGGTGACGCTGACCGGCACGGCACAGATCGCCCGGGCGCTGGCCCTGCTCGGCGCCACCACGCAAGCGGCAGGTCTCGCCGCGACGATGTCCGGCTGGGCCGGCCCGCTCGGCGGGTACTCCGCCACCCCGCGCGGCATCCCCGACCTGCTCAGCACGTATCAAGGCGTCCTGACCACGCAGGTCTGCGGTGCCTTCACGGACCTGGCGGCGCTGCGCCGCTTGTTGCGCAAGCTCAGAACCGGTGACGGGTACGCGTGGAGCCCGCTCAGCCGCGACCCCGCCGGCCCGCTCGCCAACTGCCTGGGCGCCCTGCTGACCGCGACGGCCGACGGGCGCCTGCCCGTGCTGCCCCGCCTGAACCTGTGAGCGTCCATGCCCACCACGACCATCGAGTCCACACCCCTCGACACGCCGGTGCAGCGCCGCATCGCCAAGCGCCTGACCTTCTGGTGGCGCCGCCACGGCGTCGACGTCAACCACGTGCTGACGGTCTTCCGCCCGGCCCCGGCCCTCTACAGCGGACCCTTCCCCCTGCCCGGCCCGTTCGCCCTGGTCACCTGCGTCGTCGCCGCCGATCGCACCGCGCAGTTCCGCCGCGAGTACGCCCACGCCGTCCGGGACGCGCTCACCCCGGACCTGCCCGCACAGGCCGTGTTCCTGTCGTTCCACCCCACCGATCCCACCGACCACTTCGGACCGCACGTGCCGAATTGGATACCCGAGACACCCGTTCTGGAGGCACCACGATGACCGACACCGAGCTCCGCAACGCGGTCCGGGACACCGTTTCCGGCCTGCTGGAGCAGGTTCTCACCGCAGAGCAGGACGACTCACCGCTGGCCGGACTGGCCCCCGGCCGCTACGACAGCCTCGGCGTGCTCGACTGCGTCGGGCTGGTCGAGGAGCGCTTCGACGTCGAGATCGACCTGGTCAGCGACGACCTGCGGAGCACGTTCGCGAGCGTCGCCGCGATCGCCGCCCTCATCGGCCGCAAACGCCGCGACCAGAGCGTGCTGCAGGCGCTGCTGTGAGCACCGCCGACACCCTCGACGAACTCGCGTTCGCGACGTCGGGCTCCACCGGAGCCCCGATCAGCTGGCTGCGGACCCGCGACCAGGTGGACGCCGAGACCCGCCTGCTGGCCCGCCTCTGCGCGTCCGGGGGCATCGACGGTGTGGTCACGTACGCCCCACGCGAGCACCTCTACGGATACCTGATGGGCGTCGCCCTGCCCGAGCACCTGCGGGTGCCGGTACGCACCACCGACCTGCTGTCGTCGCCCGCCGACGCGCTCACAGGCCTGCACCGGCCGTTGATCGCCGCCCTGCCCGCCACGTTCGCACACCTGGCCCGCTCACACCCGGCACTGACCGCGCTGGACCGGCTGGTCCTGGTGCACAGCAGTGCGGCACTGCCGTCCGGAGCCGCCGCGGTCCTGGCCGCGCTGCCCGTCGAAACCCGTTTCGTGGAACTGTTCGGCTCCACCGAGACCGGGCTCATCGCCACCCGCGACGACCCCGCCGGCACCACCTGGCAGCTCGCCCCGGACGTCACGTTCACCGATCCGGCCGACGGCACGCCGGGACCGCTGAGCGTGCGGAGCCCCCGGCTGGCCCGGCAGTCCGGCCACGCCCGTCCCCGGCACTGGCGCACCGGCGACGTCGTGGCGGTCACCGGGCCCCGGACGTTCCGGTGGCTCGGCCGCCGGGGCGAAATCGTCAAGGTCAACGGCCGCCGGATCGAACTGGACGACGTGCTGGCCCGGCTCGCCCCGGCAGCGCCCGGCACCCGGCTCACCGCCCGGGCGCACCGGGACCCGCTGCGCGGCGAGTGGTTCACCGTCGTGGCGCACACCGCCGACCCGGCGGTCCTCGCCGCCGTCCGCGACCACAGCCGCGCCCTGCCCGCCGGACTCCGGCCCCGGGCCGTCGAGGCCTTCACCGAGGAGACGCCATGACCCCGATCGTCACACCGCGGTCCACGAACACCAGTGCGGCGATACGCACGCTGATCCGCCGCTCGGCGGCCCTTCCCCTGCTGGCCGACAAGTACCGCGACATCGACCTGGACGACGACTTCGATCTGGCCACGGTGCCGCCGATGACCCGTGACGACATCACCACCTGCGCCGCCGAGGTGCTGGCGAGCGGCCTGCGCACCGGACCCGCTTACCTGTTCACCAGCGGCGGGAGCACTGCCGAACCCAAGCTGGCGTGGATTCCCTGCGCGATGCACCTGCCCGAGCTGCTGACGCATTGGCAGCCGTTGCGGGCCACCGACGTACTCGCGAACCTGGCGATGCCCGGACGGCTGTGGTCCGCGCACTACTGCTACAACCGGGTCGCCGAGCACGCCGGGGCCGGGGTCATCGGGCTGGGCAACATCGACGACGACGAGTGGGGACGCTGGCTCGACTTCCTGCACGCCAACGGCACCACCGCGGTGGCAGGCACACCGTCGCAACTGCTCAAGCTGCTGTCGTACGCGGTAAGGAACCGGCACCCCGTGCTGAGCCGGCTGCGCGCCGGTCTGTGGTTCGGCGAGCCCTGCGAGCCGGAGCTCCTCGAGGCCCGCGACGCCTACGCACCGCAGTTCGGGCTGTGGGGCAACTACGGGTCGACGGAGACGTGGGTCATCGGCCACAACGCGCCGGGTTGCCCCGCGGACACGTTCCACCTGCTGCCCTATCAGCACGTCGACCTCGTCGACGACGTCGTGCTGGTCACCACTCTGCACCCGGAGGCGGTGAGTCCGGTGATCCGCTACCGGATCGGCGACCGCGCCGAGCCCGTCGACTGCCCGTGCGGCACGCCGGGCAGGTCGCTGCGCCTGCTCGGCCGCGAGGGTTCGCTGATCAAGTTCGCCGGGACCCTGGTCAGCCCGCAGGACCTGGCTCTGCAGGCCCGGCAGGTCCCCGGCGTGGCCGCCGCGCAGATCGCCGTGCTGTCCGGGCCCGGCACCGAGGTGATGCAGGTCCGGGTGGTCACCGAACCGGGCGCGCGGCCCGACCTCGCCGTCATCCGCGACCGGGTGCTGAACTCCCACGTGGACCTGGGGTTCGGCCTGCGCGGCGACGACGAGGCGTTCGTCGTGCGAACGGTCACCGCACTGTCCGCCAGCGCGCAGACCGGCAAGACCCCGGCGCTGATCCGTGAGGACCTGCCATGACCCGGCTCCACCGCGGCCCGCGCCCGCTGTCGCTGGCCCGCCGGGACGCGTTACTGCGGTCCGGACGCCTCGACCCGGCCGCATACCGGCGGCGCCTCGCCGCGCACATCGCCGGCCTGGAACCCGCGATCACCGCGTTCGTGTCCGCGCCGGCACCGGACGACGACCGGGTTCCCGGCGCGCCGTCGTACACCGTCAAGGACACCATCGACGTCGCCGGGTTGCCCACCGGTCTGGGCCTGCGCGGCGGCCGGCCGGGCACCGCACGGCACTCGGCCGGGATAGTCGCCGCGCTCAGCGACCGCGGCTGGGTGTGCACCGGCAAGGTCACCACGACGGAATGCGCGCTCGGCACCGTCAAGCCCAGCCGCAACCCGTGCTACCCGCACGTCAGCCCGGCGGGGTCGAGCACCGGCTCCGCGGTATCGGTCGCGGCCGGCTTCTGCGACGCCTCGGTGGGCAGCGACTCCGGCGGCTCGTTGCGCTGGCCGGCCGTCTACTGCGGGGTGACCGCGCT
The DNA here is from genome assembly GCF_018332715.1 of Winogradskya consettensis. Lineage (GTDB taxonomy): Bacteria > Actinomycetota > Actinomycetes > Mycobacteriales > Micromonosporaceae > Actinoplanes > Actinoplanes consettensis. The sequence continues at coordinate 174,512 of NZ_BOQP01000050.1, forward strand.
GCGGCTGACACCCCGGGCGGACCTGCTGCGCGGGGTGCACGCGGTCGCGCCGAGCATGGAGTCGACCGGGCTGATCACCCGTACGGTCGCCGACCTGACCTGGCTGTGGCGGCGGCACGACCTGGCCTGCGTCGCACGGTCGGACGTGCCCGCCCCCGACCGGATCCGGTTCGTCGTCTCGCTGCCCGGCGCGGAGTCCATCCATCCCGAGATCAGCGCGCTGATCGCCCGGACCTTAGCCGCGCTCACCGCCGCCGGGCACCACGCCGAACGCGCCGGCCTGCCGCAGGTCTGGCAGGAGCGCGGCCCGGCAGCCGAACTGCTGGCCCGGGAGGCGCACGACACGTTCGCCGCGCTCGCCGGCGACCCCTCGGCTGCCCTCGGCGCGGATACCCGCGCCGCCATCGCCCACGGCGCGGGGATCGGTGACGCCCGCTACGCCGAGCTGCGCGAACGCCAGGACCACGCGGCCCAGCGGCTCGCCGCGTTGCTCAGCGGACCGTACGACGTCCTGGTCATGCCGCTGGAAACCGGGCTGCCCGACCCCGCCGTGCCCGCCGGCCCGCCACCGGACACGGGCGCCCTGCCGCCCCTGGGCGGATCGGACGGCGTGAGCCTGACCCTGATCGCCAACTTCGCCCGGCTCCCCGTCCTCGCCCTGCCGTTGACCCTGTCCAGCCGCAGGTCCCCGCTCGGGGTGCAACTACTGGCCGCACCCGGCGCCGAACACGTCCTGCTGGCCGCCGGCGCGCTCCTCGAAGAACTCGGAAGGAAACCCCATGCCTGATGGCCGCGGTGACGCCGTCGTCGTGTTCGGTGCCCTGTTCGGCACCCGCTATCCCCACCTCGTCGCGGGAGCCGTCGCCCGCGGCCTGACCGTTCTCGGTGTCGACGCCCGCAGCCCCGGCAAGGAACTCGTCGACCGGGCCCGGCGCACCGACGCCGGGCACCCGCTGGCCGGGCTCGACCAGCTCGCCTGGATCGACGCCGAACGCCCGGAACAGCTGCTGGAACAGGTCATCGAGTGGGGCCGGCAGCACCGGGTCCGTGCGGTGATCGCGCTCGGCGAGGACTTCGTCGAGCCGGCCGCGACCGTCGCCGACTATCTCGGGGTGCCGTCCCCCGGGCTGCGGGCCGCCCGGGTCTGTCGCAACAAGCTGCTGCAACGGCGCATGCTGAGCGAGGTCAGCCCTCTGTCGCGGCTGCTCAGCGCCGAGGAACGCGCCGGCGGCGACCCCGGATGGGACACGTTCCCCGCGGTGGTCAAGCCGGTCGCACGCCAGGCCAGTTCCGGGGTGATCAGGGTGGCCGGCCCGGCGGAACTACGGGCGGCGCTCAGCGAATACGAACCGGGCGAGCCCGTCCTGGTCGAGCAACTCGTCGAGGGGCACGAGATCTCGGTCGAGGCGCTCGTGCAGCACGGCGAGGTGATCTTCTCGTCGCCGACCGGCAAGCGCACCAACGAGCACGGCGGCGACTTCTTCGTCGAGATGGGACACACCGCACCCGACCCGGAACTCGACGCGGCCACCACCGCGGCGGTGCTCGAGACCAACACCCGGGTGCTGCGCCGGCTCGACTTCCGCGACGGGATCGCCCACGCCGAGTACCGGATCGGCGCCGACGGGACACCCGTACTGATGGAGATCGCCGCCCGGGCCGCCGGCGACAGCATCCTCATGCTGTACCACCTGGCCACCGGCGTACCGATGGAGACCGCACTGCTCGGCATCGCGCTCGGTGAGCCCACCACCTATCCCCCCGTACGCCGGTACGCGCGCCAGGTCTACCTGCCGCACCGGCCCGGGATCCTGCGGGACGTCACCGCGGACGGTCTCGGCACCCCGGTGACGTGGCTCGACGAGCGGTGGATGTGGCCGCCCGTGCAGCCGTCCCCGGCCGGGGCCCCGGCCCGCATTCAGATGATCATGGCCGGACGGCCGGCGGGCACCGCGCTCGCCGAGATCCGCCAGTCCGGGGACCGCTCCAGCATGTACGTGATCGATGCCGCCACGGCCGGGGAGCTCGACGCCATCGAGGCCCGCTGCACCGCGGCGATCGAGGTCCACACCGACGTACGCACCGAGGTGGCGGCGTGAACGCCCTGCGCGCCAAGCTCGCCGCCCTGGCCGCCGAACGGGCCGAGGCGCTGCGCCCGCCCGGCTACCGGCGGGTGGCCGGCGCGATGCTGGTCACCAACCTCGGCAACGGCGCCCAGTTCATCGCGAACGTGTGGCTGGTCCTCCAGCTCACCGACAGCCCCCGCGCCGTCTCCCTGGTGCTGCTCACCACCGCACTGCCCGGCGTGTTCTTCGGCCCGATCATCGGCGTGCTGATGGACAGGTACGCCCGCCGGCTGGTCTTCGCCACCTCCGACATCTTCGCGGCCCTCGTCCTGGCCGTCACCGTGACGCTCTACCTGACCCACCGGCTGGAGACGTGGCACCTGTTCACGGCCGTGTTCCTGCTGGCCCTCAGCGAGTCAACGTCCGTACCGACCGGCACCGCCCTGGTCCGCGAGATCATCCCGGTCGACCGGCTGCTCTCGGCGAACGCGACCACCGGCGTCGCGGTCCAGATCGGCAACGTCATCGGCGCCGCGGCCGGCGGCATCATCATCGCGGTCAGCTCGGTCGCCGGGGTGCTGGTACTCAACATGGTGTCGTTCGTGCTCTCCGCGGTGCTGATCATCGGGGTCCGCACCGCGCGGCGTATCGAACGCGACGGCGGCGCCGGGTGGAAGGAATCGATCCGCAGCGCCGCCAAGGGCCTGGACTACCTGCGATCACACCCCAAGATGCTGCCGTCGTACGGCATGCTGCTCGTCCTCTTCGCCACGCTCTACCTGCTCAACACGCTGCTGGCCCCGTTCGCGGAGAACGTGCTCGACGTCGGCGCGAGCGGCCTCGGTTTCATCGACGCGATGTTCGCCATCGGCGCGATCGCCGGTGGGGTGCTGCTGCCACTGTTCACCGCCCGCCTCAACCGGGACCGGATAGCCGCGCTCGGGGTCATCGGGATGGGGATCGCCCTGATCGCCCTCGGCGGTTCCTCCGGACTCGCCGTCCCGATGCTGCTGTACGCCGCCGCGGGGGTCTGCTTCCAGTCGTTCTACATCTTCCGGACCCGGGTCCAGGAGCAGGTCCCGGTCGGGTTGCAGGGCCGGGTGATGGCCCTGCTGATCATGAGCGTCGGCATGTGCCGCCTCGTGGTGTACGGAATCCTCGCCATCTTCGCCTCGACCGCCGCCCTGCGCGGCGTGTACGCGGCCGGCGGCGCCGCTCTCGCCGTGCTCGGCATCATCGTCACGATCACCGCGTTCCGCCGCCCGGAGGCCTCCACACCGCCGACCGACCCGGACCTCGCCGCGTACCCCCTCGCCCCCGCCGACCCGGCACCGGCCCCTGTCGTTTCCTCGGAACGGAGCTGACCATGACCGCCCGACCACCGGCGCTCGTCCTGCTCGGCGGCTTCGCCGTCGCCTGGAACCAGCGCTATCTCAAGGCCTGCGCCGACCGTGGCCTGACCGTCCTGATCATCGACGCCGACGGCGGGCACGTCGCCGGGCTGCTGGACGACTGGCGCACCGGCGCCGAGTCCTCGACCTGCCCCGCCGAGGTCGAGCTGCTGAGCGCCGACGCCGTCACCGCCATCGTGGACCAGGTGGCGTCCTGGTCACCGCGCTACGACCTGCGCGGCGTGTGCGCGCTGCGTGAGGACTACGTCGTCGCCGCCGCGGCCGTCGCCGATCTGCTGGACCTGCCCGGACCGGGGCTACGGGCCTCGACGGTCTGCCGCGACAAATACCTGCAACGGCGCTATCTGGCCGCGTGGAGTCCCGCATCCGCGCTGGTCCCGCCCGGGCAACGGACGGCGGTGGCCGACGGCTGGACCGCGTACCCCCTGGTGATCAAACCGACCGGAAGGCTGGCCAGTTCGGGCGTGCTGCTCATCGAGGACGTGGCGACACTGCGGCAGAGCCTCGACGGGTACGACCCGGACGAGACCCTGCTGTTCGAGCAGCGGGCGCCGGGCCCGGAATTCTCGGTCGAGTCGCTGAGCCACCACGGTGACCTGCGTTATGCGGAGGTCACCGCCAAACGCACCACCGAGGACACCTCGGAATACTTCGTCGAGATGGGGCACAGCACCCCCGCACCGCTGAGCCCCGCGGACCGGCAGCGGCTGCTCGACACCCACGCGGAAGTCCTGCGGCGCCTCGCATTCGGCACCGGCATGGCCCACGCGGAGTACCGGATGACACCCGGCGGCGAGCCGATGATCATCGAGATCGCGGCGCGCCCGCCCGGTGACAGCATCCTGGCCCTGCACTGGCTCGCCACCGGGGCCGCGCTGGAGGACGCCTTCGTGGCCCTGGCCGTCGGCGAGGACGTGACCGTGCCGGCGCCGGACCGGCACGCCCGTCAGGTGTACGTGCCCTCGCCCACCGGAGTCCTCGCCGGCCTGCGGGTGGACCCCACCCTGGGCGTCGATGCGGACACGTTCGACCCCGCGCGACTCAAAGCCCAGCTGACCGGGCGCGGCTTTCAGGACCCGCCGACCGTACGGTGCGTAGTCGCTCTCAAAGCTCCCGGCACCTACCTCGGCGCGACCCGCGAGTCCTCGGACCGGGCCGCCATGTTCGTCATCGACGCGGCCACCGTCACCGGCCTCGACGAGCTCGAACGACGCTGCCGGGCCGGTATCTCGATCGAGGTGACGACGTGACCGGTACCGTGCCCACCTGGCCTGCCACCTCCGACCCGGATGCCGTCGTCGCCCTGCTCGAGCAGCGGGCGCCGCTGGTGGGATACGAACGGTGCCGCGCGCTGCACGACGAACTGGCCGAGGTCGCCGAGGGCCGGGCCGTCGTGGTGCAGGGCGGCGACTGCGCGGAGATGTTCACCGACATGTCGGCGGCGAGCACCCGCCGCAAGGCCGAGCAGCTCATCGCGCTGGGTGCCGCGCTCACCGCGTCGACCGGACGTCGCGCCGTCCACATCGGACGCATTGCCGGCCAGTTCGCCAAGCCGCGCTCACACGCCACCGAACCCGGGCCGGACGGAGAGCCGCTGCCGGTCTACCGGGGCGACGCCGTCAACGCGCTGACCCCGACGATCGAGTCACGCACCGCCGACCCCTGGCGGATGCTCACCGCGTACGACCTGGCGGCGGACGTGCTCGCGGCACTGCCCGGCGACGTGTACGCCAGCCACGAGATGCTGCTCGCCGACTACGAGCAACCGCTGATCCGGCACGACGCGGCGACCGGTGCCCGGTACGGCACATCCGGCCACCTGCTCTGGGCGGGACACCGGACCCGGGATCCGTACGGTCCGCAGATCTCGATGCTGGCCGGGATCGCCAACCCGGTCGCGGTCAAGCTCGGTCCCGGCCTGACCCCGGCGGATCTGGCCGTCCTCATCGACCGGCTCGATCCGGCGCGGACACCCGGCCGGCTCACCCTGATCGCCCGTTTCGGTGCCGATGACATCCGCCGCAAGCTGCCCGCACTGGCCGAGACGGTACGCCGCAGCGGCGCCCGCCCGGTATGGCTCAGCGACCCCATGCACGGCAACACCGTCCGCACGCGCGACGGCCGCAAGACCCGCGTCGTGGACGACATGGCCGACGAGGTGACCGGGTTCGCCGAGGTTCTGCTCGCCGCCGGGAGCCACCCCGGTGGGCTGCACCTGGAACTGTCGCCCGACGACGTGACCGAATGCGTCGCGACCCGCGCCGAGGTGGCCACGGCGGCCCTGCCTCGCTACCGCACCGCCTGCGATCCGCGACTCAACCCCGCACAGGCCCGGACCCTGCTCAGCGCGTACGCGGCCGCGGTGCCCGACGAGAGCGAGGAGATCGTCCATGCCTGACCCGTTGCGCACCTACGCCGCCACCGCCGTAATCGGCGACGAACACGTGACACCGCCGCCCGGCCTGCTGAGCGACTCGCTACGCACCCGGCTGCGGCGGCTGCGCACCGACGCGGACCTGCAGGAGTGGACGGCCGCCGCCAACGAGTGGGCGTGGTACGCCGACGCGCGGTACCGGGCCTGCGTCGAGCTGCGCCCGGCGACCGCGCCGATCCGGATCGGGGTGAAGGACACCGTGGCCGTCGCGGGCTTCCCCACCCGGCTCGGCCTTCGCCGGCACCGTCACTATCCGCACCGTACGGCGGCGGCGCTGGACCACCTCGGCGACGACCCGGGACTGCCCGCACAGGTCACCGCGAAGGTCGTCACCACCGAGGTGAACATCGGGGTCGGCTCCGGCTGCGGCAACCCGTACTTCCCCCACATCGACCCGGCCGGGTCGAGCACCGGCTCCGGGGTCGCGGTCGCCGCGGGCATCTGTGACCTGTCCCTGGCGACCGACGTGCTCGGCTCCACCCGCTGGCCGGCCGGCCGCTGCGGTGTGGTCGGCCTGCGCGCCACCCACGACCCGGCCACGCTGAACGGCATCTTCCCCTTGACCTCCACGATGGACGCGGTCGGCTGGATGGCCCGCACCCCTGACGACCTGGCACTGCTGTGGCCCCTGCTCGGCCTGCCACCCGCACCACCGCGGTACCGGCTGCGGATCGGCGTCGTCCAGGAGGTCCTCGACGACGACGTCGAACCGGAGATCCTCGCCGCCCTGCACCGCAGCGCCGACGCCCTGGCCGAGGCCGGTCACCAGGTCGGCCCCGCCCGGATCGGCCCGGCCTGGCTCTACCGGGCAGCGGCCTGGGAGATGTGCTCCCGGGAGGCCTGGGACGGATACCAGACCTGGCGCACCTGGATCGGCGACGACCTCACCGACTCGACGAGACTGGCCCTGGAATCCGGCCGCACCGTCAGCGACGGCCGCTTCGCCGAGATCCGCGCCGCCCAGCACCGCAGCCGAATCGAGGCAGCCGCCCAATTCGCCGACCACCAGATCGACGCCTGGCTGCTACCCCTGGACCCGGACCTCCCCCGCCCCGCCGACGCACCCCCGCCCGACAAGACCATCCCGACCGCCGACCAGAGCAGCTACGACCGGGACATCGGCTACACCCCAATAGCCAGCTTCCTCGGCCTACCGGCGATCACCCTCCCGGTCGCCCGCACCACCACCGACGCCCCGCTGGCCATGCAACTGGTCGGCCCCCGTCACACCGAGGCCACCCTGCTACGCCTCGCCCATGACCTCGCCGCCCGCACCGCAGACCTGGGCCTTGTCCCCCGCTGATCCACCGCGGCGGCCCCGCCCACGTGATCAATGCGTGACGGTTGCCTTCTTGATCACGGTACGCAGGGCCGGCGGGCCGTCCAGCGGCGCCGGGTCCTCCGGGGTCGGCGTCACACCGGCGGCTGCTACTCGATCCAGCGTGGTCAGGCCACGCGGAGCCACGCTGCCGAAAATGGTGTAGTTCGGCCGCAGCGCCGAGTTGCCATACACCAGGAAGAATTGACTGCCGTTGGTGTCCGGCCCAGCATTCGCCATGGCCAGCACCCCACGGGCGTAAACCTTGCGTTCCCCCGTGGGATCGGTCGGCGCCGGCGGCAGGCCGGTCGGCAACTCGTCGGCGTAGCGGTAACCGGGACCGCCCTCACCGGTTCCCGTCGGGTCACCGCACTGCAGCACGAGCAGGGTCGGGTACGTGGTCAGCCGGTGGCAGATCGTCCGGTCGTAGAAGCGTTGCCGGGTCAGGTGCACGAAGCTCTGCACGGTGCACGGGGCCTGCGCACGATCCAGCACGAGCGGGATAGGCCCCAGATTGGTACGCAGCAGCACCGTCACCGTCCCACGGCTGGGCGTGCGCCGGGGATCACGGGGCAGCGACACGGGACGGGCCGCGGGCTCGTCGGGTGTGGGCGTGTACGCGCACGGTCCCGCGGTGGGCCCGGTCGGGCCGGCGCCGTGCGCCGCGGCGGGCGCGGCACCGAAGCCCCCGGCAGCCAGCATCGAGACCAGGACGAACGCCAGACGTCGCTTCAGCATGATCCCGGTTTAATCGATCTATCTGAATACGTCAAGGTGGATCATCCGGCGGAATCGCTTCGATCTTTCTAAAACTCCGATCCAGCTGCATGGCCAGCCGGGCGGCCTCGCGCGCGACCTGGGTGCATTCGTTCTCGAGGGCGACGAAATCCGGATGGTCGGCAATCGCGGGACCGAGGTCGGCGGCGCAGCGATCCCCCCACAACGCCAGCTGTTCGGGTAGGCGTACGGGTCATACTGGCATCCGGCGACAACGACCGTGCGTCGCAGGCCGTGCTCTATCGAAGTGTCCTCGCCGACCGTCGCATTCTCGTCCTTCTGGACAACGCGTTCGACGCCGACCAGGTCCAGCGGCTCCCCCCGGTCGCAAAGGGGTGCCTGGTGATCATCACCAGCCGGACGCGACTGTCCTCGCTGAACACCACGACCGGGGCTCAGCTGCTGACCCTGGACACGCCGGATCAGGCTGAGGCGCGAAACGGCTTCATGAACCGGATCGGCCAGGACCGGGCCCGCAGCGAGAAGGCGGCATTAAATCAGGTCATCGTGCATGCCATCAGCTTTCACCAGATTCACGGGTAGACGCCCACCAACGGGTTGACAGTCATCTATTAGATGACGGACCGTCGAGGGATGCACACACACCGCTTCCGTGCATTTCTGGCCGTTCTGCTCTCCACCGGTGCGCTACTCCTGGTCACCGGCCGGGCCGCAGCGGCGGCGCCCTCCGCGCCCGCCAACCTCCACGTCAGCTCCGTCAGCCCCACGTCCGTGACCCTCGCCTGGACCGCTTCCACCGGCAATCCCGTCGACTACTCGGTCACCTACTTACCCGCCTTCGGCGACGTCGGCTACAGCCAGCGCGTCGGCAACGCCACCACCACAACGATCATGTCCGGCATCTACCCGAACAGTCAGATCCAATTCACCGTCCAGGCCATCGACACCGACGGCCACTCCTCAGCGGCGAGCAGCCCGCTCGTTGTGGTCACGCCGGCGAACACCAGCGGCGACATGACCGCACCGACAGCCCCCGGCAACCTCACCCTGACCGGCGTCGGACCGGCCGGCGCGCAGCTGACCTGGACGGCGTCCACCGACGACGTGGAGCTGACCGGCTACTACGTCTATCTGTTCGACGGCTGGTACGTGTCCCGGTATCTCGGCACCACGACCGGCACCTCCTTCACCGCGCCGATCCTGAGCACCCAGACCGGCATGGTCCGCTACTACGTACGCGCACGCGACACGGCCGGCAACTTGTCGATCGCCTCCAACCAGGTATCCCCGCCACCGGCCACACCGTGCAAGGTCGCCTACCGGACGACCAGCGACTGGCCGGGCGGTTTCGTGGCCGAGGTGAAGCTGACCAACACCGCGACCACACCGGTCAACGGCTGGTCCCTCGCCGTCTCCCTGGGCGGCGACCAGCACGTCACGTCGTCGTGGGCGGCGAAGTGGGTCCAGTCCGGCTCGACAGTGACGTTGACCAACGAGACCTGGAACGCGACTATCCAGCCCGGCGCCGACATCACGGTCGGCCTGATCGGCACCTACACGACGAGCAACGCCTCACCCACGACCGCCGCACTGGGCGGCACAGCCTGCAACCTCGCCTGATCCGCGGGGCATCCAGACCTGGAGCGCCTTCGCATCGACCCCCGAGCTCTCGCCCGATCGGCGTCCGTGGGCCGACCAGCGGGAACGGCCGAATCGAACTGGTGTCGCCGCGAGCCCTCTGAGGCTCGCGGCAGCCGGTATGAACGACGCACTCCCGCATGGTGCCGGCTCAGGATCGCCTCGACCTGCGACGAGGTGCCGGCGTTCGGTGGTGATGAGCCCCGACGGCAAACTGGCGTACGTCAACCACCTCACGGCGGCCACCATCACCATCATCGACACTGTCGGCATCGGCCAGAACCCCCAGGCCCTGGTGCCCGTCCCGCACGCCGCCCCGCCGGTCGAGCCCCGAACCTCGGCGAGCAAGCTCTGCACCAGCAGGGCCACAACGTACCCGCGACCCTGCCCGACGGCAGCCGCTCCCTCCAACTCGCCGCGTCGAACTGGTCTGTGTCGAGGGCCTGGGCACTCTGCTACACGCGGTACTGCGAACCGAACACCTGACGGCGCAGTCCTTGGGCTGCCGCGACTTGCGCCGGGTGGCGGGTCACCGCGGACTCGTACCGCGCAGAAAGGCTGTTCCGCATGTCCATCTGGACGTAAACCGGCGACCGAGGTTCACTGCCAGTGCGACGCGCCGAGTTCGTGGTCCTCACTACGCTTGAATGCGGGGAGCACCTCGTCCCAGCTCCAGCCCTTCATGCCGCGCGCAGACCAGGTGTCGTAGTCGAGCCGGTGGCCGTGGAACCAGGACTGGTAGTGGATCGATCCACCACCGCCGAGCAGCCGTCCGCCCGAGATCGGGATCTCCCGGCCGTCCAGATGCGGCTGCGGAGTGGTGGTGTAGCTCCAGTCGAGCGGACCGCGCAGCAGCTGGAAGACACCGTGCGGCGCGGAGATGTTCGGATCCGTGTCGGCCGGGCCGGCCTTGCTCGGCCGGGAGCAATGCTCGCGCGGGTGGAACCCGGATCAGCTCGGAAATTGCGACGCGCTACCGGCCGAGTGCGGAGTTCCGTGAGAGGCCGCCACGTGCACTGCGGTAGGCGCTCGGGCTCACGCCGTGGTGAGTTCGGAAGCTCCGCGAACTGACCGGCGCAAGCGCTGGAAGTGCTGCTGGCGGAGGCCGGCCCGGGAGTGGACACGCCACTGCTGAAGGTCGAGGTCCGGCAGCTGGGCGGCGCCCTGGCCGTCACTGCCCCGGATGCCGGAGCGGTCAGCGGTACGGCCGCCCGGTTCGCGCTCTTCACCGGAGCCGCGGGCGCCCCGGGAATGGCCGAAACTCTTCGCGCGCCACTGCACGCTCCGAACGAGACCTTCCAGCAATGGACCACGGGGCAACGTCAGGTCAACTTCCTCAGCCGGTACGACAGCGACGTCGCCACCGTACGCTCGGCCTACTCGTCCGAGTCCTGGAACGGCTACGTCACATCAAGCGCCGATACGATCCGCGCAATCTTTTCCGTGTCAACTACAACATCCCACCCGCCTAATCGGCACAAGAACACGATCCGCGCGGCCCGGGTCGCCGATCGGCCCGTCTGGCATGATGCGGGCGCGCCAGGCCCGTCGGTCACGGACTTGATAATCGTGCTGGAAGCATTCTTCGACGTTCCCGTGGCCGCGGGCGTCGGTGGTCAGGTGGTGTTTGAAGCCCGGCCGGCCGCGGTCTCCCGGACTCCGGCCGGTTTGGGGCTGCCCTTGAGCACCGGCACATCCGCGATATAGCGGGGATCGGCAGCGCTCTCTCAACACCTCGCGGCGGAGTTCAGCGGCGACGTGCTTCTTCACTCAATCGATCCACCATTGATGATGACGTCGAATGCCGCGTCGAGGATCTTCCGAGAATCGGCCGAGCGTAAGGCGAAGTCGATCGCGCCAAGTACCAGATGCGCGATGACCGCAGGTCGTGGATCCTCCAGTGGGACGCCGGTCTGTTCACGAATCGCCTCGGCGAGGACCTTCTCATGGCCCATCCACATCCTGTGCCAGTACTCCGCCAGATCGCGGTTACCGGCGACAAGGGCCATGAAGCTCCTGGTGTTCGGGTCGGTGGCGGCTGCAGCGTGCTCGATCCGGGTGTGGGCGTAGACACGCAGAGCATCGAGAATGCCAACACCGGGACCACGGCCGGCCACCGTTCGGACGAGCTGGGCCGAAATCTCACTCTCGCGATCGACAACCAGCGCTTCTTTCGTCGCGAAATGGTTGAGCAGCGTCGTAGGTGAGACGTCGGCGGCGGATGCGACGTCGCGCACGGTCACGTTCTCGTATCCCTTCTCCAGGAACATCTTGAGCGCGGTGTCTGAGATGTGGGCACGAGTAGCCGCTTTCTTGCGCTCCCGGCGTCCCGCCAGAGCCAGTTCAGCATCCACGGGCTGAGCGTACCGGCGGAGGATCCGAATTTCTATGGTACGGTACCAAACATGGTATCGTACCAATACGGTACTCCTGCAGAAGGAGTTCGATGGATACGGATGTCGTCATCGCAGGCGCTGGGCCTGCTGGATTGAGGCTCGCGACCGAGCTGGCCATCGCGGGCGTGAGGGCCAACGTGGTCGAGACTCTCGAAACACGCTCAGGGCAAAGCAAGGCGACGAACCTGCAGCCTCGTACCGCCGAGATCTTCGCGCTGCGGGCCCTGTTCGCGGGTGTCGATGACCAGTCGATCGGGCGGGTTGAGGGTGGGGGTCGCCGGAACTGGCAGCTGGCCAGATTCGAGCAGGATGACGACAGTGTCACGGTCTACGGTCCCGAACAACTGCGAGCGCGGTTCCTGATTGGATGCGACGGCGGACGCAGCACGGTACGCAAGCTGCTCGGCGTCGAATTCGATACGTGTGCTTGACCGCGCCCGGCGAAGACATGACCGGAGCGCTATGGAAGTGGTTCGAGACCGGCGCATGAGGCGTGCAGGCCATCAGCGGTCCGCCGGGGCGTCGGCCTGGCACGGCAGGAGGTCTCACCGGCAGAACGAGACCCATCAACAACCGATTTCACACCGCCACAACGAAAGGAGCATCGTGATGCGAGTTGCAGAAAATCTTGAGATGTTGGATGTGCGCCTGCAGGTGATGGGGGTTCAGCGGGTGGTCCACCCGACCCTCATGTGGGACGAGGAGAACGTCGTCCTTATCGATACCGGAGTACCAGGCAGCCTGGAATCGATCAGGCACCAGGCCGAGGCCGCCGATGCACCGTTCGAAAGCCTGAATAACATCGTGCTCACGCAACAGGACATCGATCACATCTCGGGTGCGGCAGAGCTTCTTGCCGGGTATCCCGGCGTTGCTGTACACGCCCATGAGAAGGATGCGCACCACATCCGGGGTGAGAAAAAGCTGAGCCGGCTGACCGACGCGTTCATGGATCGCATTTCCGACCGCCCCGAAGAGGAACAGGCCGCGATCCTGCGGATGTTCGACAACGCCGTCACACCGGTCGACCGAGTCCTGCACGATGGTGACCAACTTGCGTTCTGTGGCGGAGGGGGCTTGCCCCCGGAATTTG
>NZ_BOQP01000051.1 GCF_018332715.1 Winogradskya consettensis
CGGGTGGTGTGGCCGAGAGCTTTCCCGAAAGCCCGCCGAACCTTGTGCTCACGCCGGAACTCTTCGGTTGCCGCGGAGTAGTTCCGGCGCCGTGTCGGGTCACGCATCCACGCCAGTTCAACGGTCGTAAAGATCTCCAGCTGAGCGTATTTCATTCCTTTATCATTCTCAGGGTGTTTCATGATCGGAAGTACGGGTGTGCCATTGTCGGGTTGAGGGGGATCACACAAATTTGAATGGCAGATAGCGAGTATTCGGATAGCCGTAGAGTGGTGGCGGATGGATCCCGGGAGGCGATCCTCGTGCTCATCGCGCCACGAGTTCGTTGGCTGTCTTGTTGTCGTCGGCGGATCAGTGAATACGATCATGATGCGCCGGAGAGTAGTCGGGTGAAACGCTGGGCGGGGGTTGGAGCCGCGTTGCCACGGGCCGGCCGGGTCGCAGAAATAGATCCACGGCAATGGTGAGCGTGTGTGCGTGAGGCGAGCCTTTTGGGGTGGGGTTATGGGAGGGCTTTGAGGAGGGCTTCGTCGTGGGTGAGGTCGGGGGCCAGGAGGGTGAGGATGTCTCGGGAGGAGGCTGCTCGCTGGAGATAGGGGGCGGCGGCTGGGTCGTTGAGGGGGGCGCCTGCGCCGCGGAGGTGGTTGATCCAGGCCGAGACGATTCGGAGGGCGGCGGTGGGCATGCGGCCGGCGGAGCGTTCGGCGCGGAGGACGGGGAGGACTCGGATGGGGAGTTTTTGGGAGCCGTCGGTGGCTATCTGGGCGAGGGTGTGGTGGATTCGGGGGTTGGCGAAGCGGGTGAGCAGGGCGGCGCGGTAGGTCAGGAGTTCGGGGGCGGGGAGGGGGACGTGGCGGGAGGCTTCGTCCCACCATTCGTTGAGCCAGGTTCGGCAGGTGGGGTCGGCGACCGCTGATGCCACTGTGGTGTGGCCGAGGGCGCTGCCGGCGTACGCCAAGAGGGTGTGGGCGCCGTTGAGGAGGAAGAGTTTGCGGGTTTCGTGCGGGCGCACGTCCGTCACGAAGCGGGCGCCGGCGGCTTCCCAGGTGGGGCGGCCCGCGGGGAAGGTGCCGCTGAGGATCCACTCGGTGAAGGGTTCGGTGATCACGTCTACGCCGGGGGTGGGGTTGCGAGGGGTTATGCGGTCGACCATCGTGGATACGAAGCTGACGTTGTCGGTGATCCAGGTGGCCAGGGCGGGGTCCGCGAGGGCTGCCACTGCCTGCGCGGTGGTGGAGCCGTTGGCGGGGATGTTGTCGCAGGGGATGATGGCGATCGAGCCTGCTCCGGCTGCGCGGCGGGCGGCGAGGCCGGCTACCAGGCGGGCGGGGACGAAGTCGGCGTAGGCCGCTTCGGTGACCGTCAGGGTGAGGACGGCGACCGAGGGGCGGGACATCCAGGAGCGCCACGCCGTGAGGTCGGTGCCGGGTAGCGCTGTGGTGATCGCGGTCTGGGGTTCGGTGCGGTCTTCGGACGGGCCTCGGACCACCAGGTTGTAACGGCAGTCCCGGCGGGTCAGCTCGTCCGCCAGGTCGGGTGAGCGGCCGGTGAAGGCGGTGATGCTCCAGCGGGGGTCCGCGCCGGTGTACCAGGCCTGGTGGGCCCGGAAGAAGTTGCCCAGGCCGAGGTGGAGATGGTGGTTCACAGTTTGAACACCTTCCGGGGCTGGTCGCGGACGAGTGCGGTGAGGGCGTCCAGGGCTTCGTCCTCGTCCAGGCGGTGCGACGTGACCAGGCCGGCGAGGAAAGCGGCGTCTAGGCGGCGGGACATGTCGTGGCGGGCGGGGATGGAGCAGAACGCGCGGGTGTCGTCGACGAAGCCGGAGAGGCGGCTGAGGCCGGCGATCTCGGTGATCGCGTGCTGGAAGTGGGCGATCGAGGCGGGGTTGTCGAGGAACCACCAGGGGGCGCCGGCGTAGACGGACGGGTAGAAGCCAGCGAGCGGGGCGATCTCGCGGGTGTAGACGTCCGGGTCCACGGTGAACAGGACCAGGTGGAAGCCGGGGTGGGTGCCGAACTTTTCGAGCAGCGGCTGCAGGGAACGGGTGTATTCGGCGGTGACGGGGATGTCGTGGCCGGTGTCGGGGCCGAAGCGGTGCAGGGTCGGCGGGTGGTGGCCGCGGTGGACGCCCGGGTGCAGTGTCATGACCAGGCCGTCGTCGCAGGACATCCGGGCCATCTCGAAGGTCATGTGGCGGCGGAACGCGGTGGCCTCGGCGGAGGTGACGGTGCCGGCGAGCGCGGAGCGGTAGATGCGCGAGGCCTCGCCCGTGGAGAGCGGTTCGGTGCCGGCGTCGAGGTGGCCGTGGTCGGCGGAGACCGCGCCGTGGTCGGCGAAGTAGCGTCTGCGGTCCTCGAGCCACGCGATGTAACCGGCGTAGTCGCCGAACTCCTTCGCGAGCAACGGCCAGCCGGGGCGGCCGATCTCCAGGTAGCGGTCGGGGCGGAACGTCGGCGCGACCACGGTGGAGACCGCGGGGTCGGCGCGCAGGGCCCGGTGGGCGGCGAGGTCGTCGGCCGGGTCGTCGGTGGTGGCCAGGAACTCGATGGTGAAGCGCGAAAGCAGGGCCCGGGGGCGATGGGTGTCCATCGCCAGTTGTCCGGCGATCACGTCGTACAGATCATCGGCGTTGGACGCGGACGGCCGTGAGGTGATGCCGAAGATCTCCGCGAGCTCGCTGTCGAACCAGTACCTGACGGGCGTACCTCTCAGCAGGTCCCAATGTGCACAGAGCAGGCGCCACGCCTCGCGGGCCCGGGCCTCCGGCATCGGCGGCTCCCCCACCCCCAGAGCGTCCAGCGGTACGCCGCCCGCGTGCAACAACCGCGTCACGTAGTGGTCGGGCTGGATGAACAGGCTGGCCGGGTCGGCGAACGGGGTGTCGTGCAGGAGCAGGCCCGGGTCGACGTGGCCGTGCGGGCTGATGATCGGCAGATCGCGTACGCCCTGGTAGAGGCGGCGGGCGAGGGAGCGTACGCCCGGGTCGGCGGGCAGCAGCCGGTCGGGGTGCAGCGTCAGGGCAGCCATCGCCCGAGCGTTCGCGGGCGCCCGGCGCGGCAGCAAGTGGTTGCCACCTGTTGCCGCGACGCCCCTGGCAACAAACGGCAACTCATTGTGCCGCCGGTTGCCGCGAGGAAACCATCGCGTAACAAACGAAGGAGACCACATGCGCTCCAGAAAAACCTTGGCCTTCACGTCGATCCTGGGCCTTACGCTCGCCATGGCGGCGTGCGGTGGCGGGGACGACAGCGGCGGCAGCAAATCGATCAACGTGCTGATAGCGGCGAACACGCAGTATCCCCAGGAGCAGCAGGCCTGGCAGAAGTCGATAGCCGAGCAGTTCAGGACGCAGACCGGCGCCGACGTGAAGTGGGAGACGTTCGCGAGCGCCAACGACGAGCTCACGAAGATCCAGACGTCGGTGGTGTCCGGCTCCGGCCCGGACGTGTACGCGGTCGGCACGACGTTCACGCCCACGGCGTACTCCACCAAGGCCTTCGTGACCCTGGGTGACGAACAGTGGAAGCAGGTCGGCGGCAAGGAGAAGTTCATCCCGTCCGCGCTGGGCATCTCGGGGCCGGACGCGCAGAACCAGATCGGCATCCCGTGGGTGGGGCGCCCGTTCGTGATGGTCTACAACACCGAGCTGCTCAAGGCGGCGGGCATCGACAAGCCCGCGACGACCTGGGACGAGCTGACCGCGCAGGCGAAGAAGCTGACCACCGGCGATCAGCACGGGCTGGCGGTGGCGTACAAGGACAACTTCGACCCGTGGAAGTTCATCTGGGGCATGTCCGCGCAGGCCGGCAACCCGATCGTGGACGGGAGGACGGCGCGCATCCAGGATCCTGCGGTACAGAAGGCGTACCAGACGTATTTCGGCTGGCTGGCCACCGACAAGGTGGTCGATCCCGCGGCGGTGGGCTGGACCAACTCGCAGGCGATCGCCGCGTTCGCGGAGGGCAAAACCGGCTACATGGCGCTCACCTCGGCGCTGGCGACCAAGGCGCTCGACGCGGGCGCGGTCAAGGGCAAGTGGCAGTTCGCGCTGCTCCCGACCGTGCCGCCCGGCGCGACGAGCCGCCCGGCGAACGGGGTCGAGGCGGCGAGCATCCTCTCCGGCGACAATTTGCTGGTCGCGGACTACTCCAGGAACAAGGATCTCGCGTTCCAGTTCGTCAAGCTGATCACCGATGAGCCGGCCCAACTGGAGATCTACCAGCAGCTCGGCCAGCTGCCGTCGAACGCGGCGGCGGCGCAGAGCCTGCAGTCCGACCCGAAGCTCAAGGTGGTGGTCGAGGCGCAGCAGAAGTCGGTGGCGACGCCGTTCTCCGGGGCGTGGGCCGACGTGCAGCTCGCGCTGACCAACGCGGTGGTGCAGTCCATCCCGGACCTGTCGAAGGGCTCGATCAGCACCGCCACGATCGACGGCCGGCTCGCCGACGCGCAGAAGAAGGCGCAATCGGCACTCGACCGGGCCAAGTAGTGCGCCAGCGGCCGCTGTGGCTCCTCGCGCCGGGCGGGGCGCTGATGATCCTGGTCATCCTGCTCCCGCTCGGCCTGGCGGGGTGGATCTCGACGATCGACCTGGACCAGTACACGCTGCGCCGGTGGGTGCAGGCGCCGTTCATCGGGCTCGGCAACTACACGGAGTCGCTCGGGTCGGGGCTGCTGCACTCCATCTGGATCAGCGTGTCGTTCGCGGTGCTGTCCACGCTCGCCACGATCCCGATCGGCATAGCGGCCGCCCTGGTCACCCAGAACGCGTACCGAGGCCGCGCTCTGGTCCGTGCGGTCTTCCTGATCCCGTACGTCCTGCCGTCGTTCGTGGTCGCCACCGTCTGGCGGACCATGCTGCAGCCCGACGGGGTGGTGAACAACTGGCTCGGCGCGGACGGTTCGCTGTGGCTGAGCGGGCCCCGGTCGTACTGGGCGCTGATCCTGGTGGAGATCTGGGCGGCGTGGCCGTTCATCTATCTGATGGCGCTCGCCGCGCTGCAGTCGGTCGACCACGAGGTGCACGAGGCGTCGGCGGTCGACGGCGCGACGTGGTGGCCGAAGCTGACCCGGGTGGTGCTGCCGTATCTGCGCGGCCCGGTGCTGCTGGCCTGCCTGCTCGCCACGCTCAACCACATCAACAATTTCACGCTGCCGTTCGTGCTGTTCGGGGCGCCCGCACCGGACGACGTCAACGTGATGCCGATGCTCGTCTACGTCACCAGTTTCCAGAGTCTGCGGTTCGGGCTGAGCGCGGCGATGGCCGTCGTGTCGCTGATCATCATCGCGATCCCGCTCTTCGCCTATCTGCGCGCCGTACGCCTGGACGTCCACGAGGAAGGAGGCCGCCGATGAGCGCGTCGACGGAGGCCACCCGGCTGCTCCCCCGGCCGTTGATCGTGACGCTGACCGCGGTGCTGTGCGCGATCGTGCTGGCGCCGATCCTCTACATCGTGCTGGCCTCGCTGAACAGCGACGTGGGCGTGGCGTCCGGGGAGTTCTGGCCGAGCTCGTTCAGCCTGGACAGCTACTCCCGGGTGTGGACGACCGCCGACCTGGCCACCGGGATCGTCAACAGCCTGCTCGTGTGCGCGCTGACCGCGGTCGCGTCGGCGCTGCTCGGGACGACGACGGCGTACGTCCTGGTCCGCTACACGTTCACGGGCCGGCTGACGATCCTGCGGGGCCTGGTCGGGTTGCAGAGCATCCCGGGCACGCTGATGCTGCTGCCGGTGTTCGTGCTGTTCTCGTCGGCCGGCAACTATCTGGGGCTGACCGTGATCGGCACCCGGTGGGGGCTGTTCGTGGCGTACCTGACGTTCGCGTTGCCGTTCTCCACCTGGGTGATGGTGACCTATCTGCGCGGGCTGCCCCGCGAGCTGGAGGAGGCGGCCCGCACCGAGGGCGCGTCCACGCTGGTCATCCTGCGCCGCATCATCATCCCGCTGAGTCTGCCGGCGATCGTGGTCGCCGGGATCTTCGCGTTCCTGCTCGGCTGGAACGACGTCCTGTTCGCCTCGGTGCTGACCCGGCCCGACACGCACACCGCCGCCGTGGCGCTGCAGGTCTTCGGCTCGTCGCAGGAGGGCGGCGCGGTGCCGGTGTACTCGCAGATGATGGCCGCCGCGCTGATCTGCGCCGTCCCGGTGGTCGTGCTCTACCTGGTCTTCCAGCGCTACCTGGTGGGCGGGCTGACCACGGGCGGCGTGAAGTGACCCGGGTGGCGGTGATCGGGCGCGGTGACGTGTCGGTGGTGCATCTCGCGGCGATCTCCCAGTTGGGCGTCGAGCTGGTCGACGCCGGCGACCAACCGGACGTGGTGCATGTGTGCACGCCGCACGACCAGCACGTACCCGTCGCCCTCGAAGCACTTCGCAACGGCGCGCACGTGCTGCTGGAGAAGCCGGTGGCGAACACGGTCGCGGAGGCGGAGAAGCTCGTCGGCGCCTACCCCGGCAGGAAGATCGGGGTGTGCCTGCAGAACCGCTACAACCCCACCTCGATGGCGGCTCATGACCTGATCGCCTCGGGGAAGGTCGGCGCGGTCCGGGGTGCTTCGGCGTCGGTGTTGTGGCACCGCGACGAGGCGTACTACCGGGCCCGGCCGTGGCGCGGGCAGCGCAGACGCAGCGGCGGCGGGGTGCTGATCAACCAGGCGATCCACACCCTGGACCTTCTGCTGTGGCTGGTCGGGGGTGTTACCCGGGTACGCGGTGACCTCGGCGGCTATCTCGACATCCCCGGCGTCGACGTGGAGGACACCGCGCACCTGATCCTCGACCACGCCGGCGGGGCACGCAGCACGTTCTTCGCCACGCTCGCCAATGCCACCGATGCCCCGGTCACCATCGAGATCGTCGCCGAGCAGGCCACCCTGCTGATCCGCGGCGACCTGACCGTCACGTGGTCCGACGGGCGCACCGAGGTCATCGCCGAGCAGGCGGCGAGCGGCGGTGGGCGTACCTATTGGGGCGCCTCCCACCAGCTGCTCATCGCCGATTTCTACCGCCGCCTGCACGATCCGGAGCCGTTCTGGATCGGCCCGCAGGAGGCGTTGAAAGCACAACGGCTCATCGAAGGGCTCTACTGATGTGGACGCTGTCCGGTTTCATCGACGAGATCTCCCCCGACTTCACCGAGCAGTGCGAGGTCGCCGCGGGGCTCGGCCTCACGTTCGCCGAGGTGCGCAGCGCCTGGGACATCAACATCCTCGACCTCTCCGCCGAGCAACTCGACACGGTCAAGAAAACCCTCGCACGGTACGGGCTCCAGGTGTCCAGCATCGGCTCGCCGATCGGGAAGATAGGCGTACGTAAGGACTTCGCGCCGCACCTCGACCGCATGCGCCACGCCGCGGAGGTGGCCCACCTGCTCGGCGCGCCGTACATCCGGATCTTCTCGTTCTTCCTGCCGCCCGGCGCCGACCCCGCCGAGCACCGCGGTGAGGTGATCGACCGGATGCGCGCCCTGACCCGCGTCGCCGAGGAGAACGACCTGGTCCTGCTGCACGAGAACGAGAAGGAGATCTACGGCGACGTGCCGGAACGCTGCCTCGACCTGGTCCGCTCGGTGGACTCGCCGTACCTGCGGCTGGCCTGGGACCCGGCGAACTTCGTCCAGGTCGGGGTCCGGCCCTACACCGACGGGTACGCGATGCTGCGGCCGCACGTGGAATACGTACAGATCAAGGATGCCTTCGCCGTCGACGGCACGGTGGTGCCGGCCGGGCAGGGCGACGGTGAGGTCGCCGCGACGATGCGGGCGCTGCACCACGACGGGTTCGACGGCTTCTTCTCCCTCGAACCGCACCTCGCCGCCGGCCACACCACCGGCGGTTTCTCCGGACCGGACCTGTTCCGCACCGCCTGGCAGTCGTTCACCGACCTGCTGACAGCCGAGGAGATCGAGTTCCAGTGACCACGAAGACGAAGTTCGCCCTGGTCGGCGCGGGAGTGATCGGCAGACACCACGGGTCGGTCATGCAGGCGCTCAGCGATCGCATCGAGCTGGTCGCGGTCGCCGACGTTGATTCAGTACGCGCGGAGCGGCTGACCTCCGAGCACGGCGGCCGCCCGTACCCGTCGCTGCGCGCGGCCCTGTCCGCCGAGGACGTCGACGTCGTGGTGGTCTGCACGCCGACCGGCAGGCACGGCGAGGTCGCGATCGAGGCGCTGAACGCGGGCAAGCACGTGATCCTGGAGAAGCCGGCGGAGATCACGGTCGCGCGTACCGACGAGATCATCGCGGCCCGGCAGCGGGCCGGCACCCTCGTCACGGTGATCTCGCAGCACCGCTTCGACCCGGCGACGGAGCAGACCCTGACGGCGATCGGGCGCGGCGAGTTCGGGCGGCTCACGTCGGGCATCGCGGCGATCGACTGGTGGCGCGGGCAGAGCTACTACGACTCCGGCGACTGGCGCGGGACGTGGGACCTCGACGGCGGCGGCGCGCTGATGAACCAGGGGGTGCACACCGTCGACCTGCTCATCGCCGCGCTCGGACGGCCTGTGGAAGTGTTCGCGTACACCGGGACTCTCGCCCACGAACGCATCGAGGTGGAGGACGTCGCGGCCGGGGTGGTGCGGTTCGCGTCGGGGGCGCTCGGGGTGCTGCACGCGACGACGTCGGCGTATCCGGGGCTGAGCGCGCGCCTCCAGGTGCACGGCGACCGCGGCTCGGCGGTGATCGACAACGACCGGATGGCGTTCTTCCATTCGACGCCGGCCGGAACCTCACCGGTCGAGATGCAGATGGGCGGCACCCGGGTGACCTCCGGTTTTGTGGATCCGGTGGGACTTGGTGACACCCATCAGCGCCAGTATCTCAACTTCCTCGGGGCGCTGGCCGGGACCGAGAAGCTGCGGGTCGACCTGGAGACCAACCGGCAGTCGATCGGGGTCATCGCCGGGGCGTACGAGTCGGCCCGCACCGGCCGTCCGGTGGCCCTGTCATGAGCCGTATCGCCGCGAACCCCATCCCCTACTGGGCCAGGGCCGGCAAGACCCGCGAGGTCCTCGCCGAGGCGTTCGCCGACTTCCAGGAGATCGGCTTCACCGCGGTCAAGGCGGACGTGCCCGACGACATGACCGCAGGTCAATACCAGGACTGGATCGCAGGGTACGGCCTGAGCCCGGCCCTGAGCCTGTTCAACTCCCCGTTCGACGAGACCGTCGTGCTCGCCGATGAGCTCGAGCGGGCCAAACGGTTCGCCGCCGTCCAGGTCGCGCTCGGCCTCGACCGCACGATGGTCTCGTCGATGGGCCGCCCGGAACGGCTCGCCGCACCGGCCGTGGGAACCGGCTTCGACGCGGGCCGCCTCGACCGGGCGATCGACGCCTGCGGGCAGGTCAGCCGGGTCCTCGCCGCCGAGGGGCTGCGGCCGCTGCACCACTCGCACGTCGGCGGCGTCTTCGAGACCGAGCACGAGATCACCACGCTGCTCGACGACCTCGGCCCGGACGTGATCGGCGTCGGACCGGACACCGGGCATCTGCGCTGGGCGGGCATCGACCCGGCCGCGTTCATCACGCGCTACGCCGACCGGCTCGGCGGGATCCACCTCAAGGACTGCTTCGCCGACCTGCTCGATCGGCGCGACCTGTCGTACCGTGAGGCGACCGACAGCAAACGACTCTGGGCCGAACCGGGTCTCGGCGTGGTCGACTTCGACGCCGTGCGGGCCGCGATCCCGGCGGACTACGACGGCGACTACATGATCGAGGTCGACGAGCCCAGTGTCGCGTCGAAGAAGGAGTCCCACCGCATGTCGTACGCCTGGGCCCAGCAGTGGACAGCGTCATGAGGGTCGGCGGTCCCGAGCGTGTTCTCACCGACGACGAGGTCACCTCCTTTGTCGTGGAGCAACTCGGCGCCCTGGATGCCGACGGGTGCAGCGTCTGTGTGCTCGTGCCGGACGCCACGCGTACCTGTCCGCTCCCGCTCCTGATCCGGGCCGTGCACCGGGCCCTGCACGGCCGGGTGTCGCGGCTGACGATCCTCGTCGCGCTCGGCACCCACCGCCCGATGACGACTCCGGAGCTCGACGCCCACCTGGGGACACCGCTGCCCGGCACCGAGGTGATCAACCACGAGTGGTGGAAACCGTCGACGTTCGCGAACCTCGGGACCATCCCCGGCGCGCGGATCGAGGAGCTCTCCGAGGGCCGGATGAGCGGCGACGTCGAGGTGCTGCTCAACCGCGCGGTCCTCGACCACGACATCGCCCTGGTCGTCGGCCCGGTCCTGCCGCACGAGGTGGTCGGCATGTCCGGCGGCAACAAGTACTTCTTCCCCGGCGTCGGCGGCCAGACCATCATCGACGTGTCGCACTGGCTCGGCGCGCTCATCACCTCCGCCGAGATCATCGGCACCACCGGCCTCACCCCCGTCCGCGCCCTCATCAACGACGGCGCCGCCCTCATCCCCGCCGAGAAGTACGCCCTCAGCGTGGTCACCGCCCCCGGCGGCGGCCTGCACTCCGTCTCGTTCGGCGACTGCCTGACCTCCTGGGCGAGCGCCGCCGAGGTCAGCGCCGCCACCCACGTCACCTATCTCGACACCCCCGTCCGCCGCGTCCTGTCCCTGATCCCCACCATGTACGACGAGATCTGGACCGGCGCGAAAGGCTTCTACAAGGTCGAGCCGATCGTCGCCGACGGCGGCGAGGTCATCCTCTACGCCCCGCACATCCGTGAGATCGCCACCAGCCACCCCCAGATCCACGAGATCGGCTACCACTGCCGCGACTACTTCGTAAAACAGTGGGACACGTTCAAACACGTCCACTGGGGAGTACTCGCCCACTCCACCCACCTGCGCGGCGCCGGCACCTACGACCCGGTCACGCGCGAGGAACACCTCCGCGTCCAGGTCACCCTCGCCACCGCCATCCCTTCAGCGGTCTGCCGAGCCGCCAACCTCGGCTACCGCGACCCCGCCACCATCGACATCGCCGCCTTCACCGCCGACCCGGACACCCTCGTCGTCCCCGACGCCGGCGAAGTCCTCTTCCGCCTGCGCTGATAACCCCGCCTACCCTTTCACCCCGCCTGTTCGGCTCCTCGGCGTCGACGAGCTGAAGGATCACCTTCACGGTCACCTCCGGGCCGGCCGGCGTACGGGCAGCGGCACCGGCCCGGCGTGCCTCACGCACCGGCTCGTAGGCCGCGTTCGGCGCGCCGTGCACAGCCGATCCGCCGGACCAGTCGGTGCCGAACGGGCCCGGTTCGACGATCGAAGAAGTTGGTCTCCATCTGCGCGCGGGCCTGCTCCTCGGTCACCTCCTCGACCATGCCGAACAACCCGTAACCCGCGTTGTTGACCACGACGTCCAGCCCGCCGAACGCCGCCACGGCCGACGCCACCGCCGCGAACACCGCCGGGCGATCCGTCACGTCCAGGGTCAGGGGCAGGACGCGGTCGCCGTACGCATCGCTCAGGTCCTGAAGGTCCCGGGGGTTTCGTGCCGTCGCGGCGACCCGGTCGCCGCGATCGAGGGCCGCCCGGGCCCAAACGTGCCCGAAGCCGCGGGAAGCACCCGTGATGAACGGGCCTGAGCGTGCAGTCGTCACCGGGCACGAGGTGTCCGACGACGTGCGGCGGCTCCTCGATTCCTGGGGCCGGACCCCGGCGTACGTCCGCAACCGTCGTTTCGACGTGCTGGCGGCCAACAAACTCGCCATGGCGCTCGCCCCGCTCTACACCCCCGGGCAGAATCTCGTCCGCGGCATGTTCTCGAGCCCGCCACCCGCGATCTGTTCCCCGACTGGGCACAGATCGCCGCACAGACCGCCGCCGCGCTGCGTGCCGAGGCCGATCCGCGGGATCCCGCAACGGCCGCCCTCATCGCGTCGATGCTCGCCGACGACGATTTCCGGGTGGCGTGGGCCGATCACGACGTCCGGCGTACGCGCGACGAGCTCAAACGCTTCGACCATCCCGCGGTGGGCCCGTTGACGCTGCGCCGCCAGTCACTCGCCGTCGCGGGCGCCGGGGGTCAGGTGATCATCACCTACCTGCCCGCACCCTCCTCCCCCTCGGCGGACGCCCTCGCGCGACTCCTCTGAGGTTTACCGATGATCAAGCCGGGAACGTCGAAGTGATGTCTATCTGGAGCAAGCTTCGCAGCAAGCGACAGGCACGACTCGACGAGGTCCGGCGTGATGCGACGCTGAAGGCCGCGGCCCAGGGTGCCACCCCGGAGCAGGCCCGGCGTGCGGGCGACCGGGCGGCCAGCCGCGGCAACACCAACGCCGCCATCACCAGCGCGATCAGCAGCTGACCCCCGTGTGCCCCCGGAGAGCTACGGGAAAGATGGCTCTCCGGGGGTACGCGCCGGGCGACACCTGACTCTTAGCGTCGCCCGGTATGAGATATCGGAAAACGCTTGCCGCCGCGGTCGCAGCGGCGATGGTGGCCGTGGGCATTCCCGCACGGGCCGAGGCGCGGGTGTCACTGCCGGCACCCACCGGGCGCTATCGCGTGGGTGAGACGACGCTGAATCTGATCGATCGCGGACGGCAGGACCGCGAGCTCATGGTGAGCCTCTTCTACCCCGCCGCCGTCGCGCGACCCGGACCGGCGGCGCCCTACATGCTCGACGCCGCTGCCGCGCATTTCGATGCCGTGACCGCCAACGACTACCTGGGGCTCGGGCTGCCTGCTGGGAAGGTGGACTGGGCGTCGATCGGCACTCACGCGACGCTGAACGCGCCGGTTGATCCGCGGGCCGGGAAGCTGCCCGTGGTGCTGTACTCGCCGGGGCTGGGCGAGCCGCGTACCTGGTCGACGACGCTCGTCGAGCAGCTGGCCGCAGCGGGCTATCTGGTGGTGACCATCGACAACACGGGCGAGTCACCCGAGGTGGAGTTTCCCGATGGGCGGCTGGTGCTGCTCAGCGGTGCCGAGCCGACCGTCGCCTGGGTCAGCGGGATGATGGCGACCCGGGTCGCCGACACGTCGTTCGTGCTCGACCAGCTCGGCGGCGTGACCGCGGCCGGGCTGCGCGGGCGGGTCGACCTGAGCGCCGTGGGGATGTTCGGGCATTCGGCGGGCGGGTTCGCCACGGCCGCGGCGATGGCGGCCGACCCGCGGATCAGGGCCGGCATCAACCTCGACGGCACGATGGGCCTCGACCCGCTCGACCCGGAGGTCCTGTCGCCGGTGGCGCAGCGCGGGCTGGATCGGCCGTTCCTGCTCGTGGGCAGCGACGGGACGGGCGAGACGATCACCAACGATCCGTCGTGGACGTCGTTCTGGGCGCACAGCACCGGATGGAAGGCGGCCCTGACGCTGACCGGTTCCCGGCACGCGTCGTTCACCGACGCCGAGGTGGTGCTTCCGCAGGTGGCGGGTCCGCTGCGGCTCGACCCGGCGACCGTACGCGACGACATCGGCACCCTCGATCCCCGCCTCGCCCTGCGCACCCTGGACCGCTACCTGAGCGGCTTCTTCGACCGGTTCCTGCGCCACCGCGGCGGCGGGTTCCTCGACGACCCGGAGCCCGCGTACCCGATCGCGCGGCAGCGGGCCCGCTGACCGGAATCTCAACCTGCTTCGAACCTTTAAGGCTCTCTTATGAAAGTCCCGGCTAACGTCCAGCCTGTCAGTGGCCCGACTCGCCGATAGAGGTACTCATGTTGTCAGTCCTGGACGCCGACACGGACGCCGGGCGCCGCCCGCGGCAGGCGCGGCGGGTCGAGCTGCTGGACGGGCGCAAGCTGGAGTACGTGCAGCTGGGGCATGCCGTCGAGCTGGGTTTCTCCGGTGGGTTCCGGGTGCTGATCGAGAGCCTCGCCCACCTGAACACGCCCCGCGGCCGGGTGGAGGTCGAGCCGGGTGCCGACGCGTCGGACGTCGTGGCGACGCTGCTCGGGGATGATGTCCGGTCGGCGCGTACGGGGGCGGGCAACGAACTGCGGATCTGCTTCGTCAGCGGCTCGGAGCTGGTGGTCGGTGCGGATGCCGACGTGGAGTCGTGGGCGATCACCGGCCCGGACGGGTCGCTGACCGTATGCCTGGCCCGGGGCGAGCTTGCCTGCTGGGGTTGAGCCCAGCAGCTCTGAGCAGGTAAAACGCGGGCCGGGGCAGCCCACCTGATGGCCGGGGACTAACTTGTCTGGCATGCATCCAGCGGAACCGATGCCGGTCACGCCGCCGGCAACAGTGCGTCTCTCCAGCGCGCTGTTGTTCGGCGTCGCCGGTCTGACCCTGCTCGGGGCCGTCCTCGACCTGGTCTTCACCAACACGGGGCTCAGCGTCTACCGCGATTCCTACACCGGCGAGACCGGCTCCGGGTTCGCGAGCGTGGCCGGAGCGACATTCGACCTTCTCGTCGCGGCGGGTGTCTCCATCCTCGCCATCCTGAACCGGCACGGCCGCAAGAACGCCCGCATCACCACGCTGGTGCTCGGTGGCATCTTCCTGTTCTGCGGCGGCTTCGCCACGATGACCAACGGGCTGCACCGCCCGGCCGGCTACTTCGTCGAGACCGGCAGCACCACGCTCGCCCGGACCCTGCCCGCCGCGTACGGCATCAGCGCCGGCGTCCTCGACATCCTGGTCGTCCTCGCGGGGCTGGCGGCCCTGATCCTGCTCGTGGTGCCACCGTCGAACCGCTACTTCCACGCCCGGCTGCTGATGCGCGCCCAGCAGATCCTCGGACCGGCCTACCCGCCGATGCAGCACCAGACCGGTTACAACCCGTACATCACCCCGACCCCGCCGCCGTACGGCAGCCCGACCCCGCCGCCGTTCAGCTTCCCGCCGCAGCCCGAGCCGTCCCCGCACACGGGCAGCATGCCGGCGATCGACCCCTGGGCCGAGCCGACCGAAAAGTAGCCCTCAGACCGCTCCGACCGGCTGCCTGAGGATGGTACGGAGCTTCTCCGGCGCGACTTTGCGAGCATCGCTGAGGTAGATCTCGTGATGCTTCCCGGTCATCCGCAGCCCGTTGCCCGGGATGAACTCGTCGTGCATCCGCGCCAGCACGCCGGCCTCGTCGTCGTACGACCCGATGTGCAGGGTCTGCACGCACCGCCCCTCGCTCAGCGAGCCCAGCCGGACCGCGCCCCACTCCCCCGCACCGGCCAGCAGGTCGTCGCCGATCCACTCCGGGACCAGGATCATCAGCGTCCAGTCCCATCGGGACTTGTCCCGCGCCGCGGTGAACGTCTCCATGTCATCCGACCACCACAGCCCCTCCAGGGGCATGACGACATAGTCGCGCCCCAGGACCTTCTTACTGGCGAACTTCAGCCGGTACGCCAAGGGGTAGAGCGCCGCCGTCGCGTCCGCGAACGCCGTGCCGGTGTTCGGGTCGCCGTGCCCGTCGATCATGAGGTAGCGCAGCTCGGGCACGTCCACGAGCTCGAACCGGCCACGCGGTGCCCGGTAGGTGCTGATGTCGCGTTTGAGGTCGGCCTTGTCGGTCATCGGCCCACGTTACCCAGTGACCGAGGTGAGGGAGAAGCCTCGTAGGGCGTACCAGGAAATTGATGTTGACAGGGTTGGCTAATAGGCTTAGCTTATAGCTAACGCAATTAGCCGCACCTGGAGGTAGTCATGACCGAGTTCCTGAACGTCGACGGTGGCCGCATCGCTTACGAGGTGTCCGGCGAGGGACCGCTCGTCGTCCTCGCACCGGGGATGGGCGAGAGCCGCGACGCCTACCGGTTCGTCGTCCCGCAGCTGGTGAGCGCGGGCTACCGGGTCGCGGTGACCGATCTGCGCGGTGCCGGGGAGTCCGACCTGAGCTTCACGAGCTTCACGCGTACGGACATCGCGGGTGACCTTGTCGCCCTGATCCGTCATCTGGGCGGGCCGGCCGTGCTGGTCGGGCACTCGATCTCCGGTGGCGCGGTCACCATCGCCGCGGCCACCGCACCCGAGCTGGTCAGCGCGATCGTCGAGCTCGCCCCGTTCACCCGCGCGCAGGCCTTCAGCGTCGCCGCCCTGAAGGTCAAGCGGGTCCGGCAGGGTTCGCTCCACCTCGCCGGCGCCATGTTCGGCAGCGTCAAGCAGTGGCTCGCGTACCTCGAGGTCTCCTACCCCGGTCAGCGGCCCGCCGACTGGACCGGCCAGCTCGCCCGGATCGAGGCCAACCTGCGCGAGCCCGGCCGGATGAAGACCCTGCAGAAGATGACCCAGTCGACCCCGGCCGACGCGGGCGCCCAGCTCGGCTCGGTGCGCTGCCCCGCGCTGATCATCGAGGGCACCCTCGACCCCGACTGGGCCGACCCGAAGGCCGAGGGCGAGGCGATCGTCGCCGCGATGCCCGCCGGCGTGGCGACCCTCGCGCTCGTCGAAGGCGCCGGGCACTACCTGCACACCCAGTTCCCCGACCAGGTGGTGACCCACATGCTCCCGTTCCTGGCCGCGGCCGTCCGTGCCTAGGGCCGGGCTCGACCGGGCCACCGTCGTCGCCGCCGCGGCCGAGCTCGCCGACGAGCGCGGCTTCGGCCAGGTGACGATGAGCCTGGTCGCCGAGCGGCTCGGCGTACGCACCCCCTCGCTCTACAAACACATCGACAGCCTCGCCGAGCTCCACCAGGACCTCGCCACCCTGGCAGCGACCGAGCTCGGCGACGCCCTGCGGGACGCCACCCAGGGCTACGCCGGCCGCGACGCCCTGGCGGCGGCCGCCCGCGCCATGCGCTCCTACCTGACGGGCCACCCCGGCCGCTACGCCGCCACGATCGGCATCTTCACCGGCCCCGAACTCGGCGCGGCGAGCGCCAGGGTGATCGAATCCCTCGCCGCGGTGCTGCGCGGATACCGGATCGCCCCGGCCGACCGGACCCACGCCCTGCGCACACTGCGCAGCACCCTGCACGGCTTCGCCACCATCCAGAACGCCGCGGGCTTCCAATGGAACGCCGACACCGACCAGAGCTTCGAATGGCTGATCGACTTCCTCGACCGCGGCCTCGCTCAGAAGTCGCTTTCGTCAAAGCCGATATAACCGGGCGGGAACAGCTTGAAAGCCATCACGACACCGGCGATCAGTCCCGCCGGCACCAGAGTCCACAGCAGAACGTCGTTGGTCACCGTCACCCACAGCACGATCGCCACCGCGATCAGGCCGGCGGCCCAGCCCGCGTAGAAGAACCGGGAATGCGACCGCGGAGCCGGTTGGCGGCCGGTCACCACCCCCGGATTGAGCCGCACCCATTCCTCCGCCACCTCCACCGGGACATGCCGGATGCGCAGGTCACCGCCGCGGTCACGGGACGGCGTCTGCGGGGGCAGCTCACCACCCACGACCGGCAGGGTCCAGACGAAGAACGAGATCGGAGCGAGGAGGTGGGCCACCATGCCGAGGCGCCCCGGCGGATCGGTGGGTGGAGCAGGGACATGTCCTCGTGGAGGCAGGCTCGGACGTCGTGGGCTTGCCAGAGGGCGGCGAATTCGGGGCTGCGGCTGGTCAGGAGCGTGACCAGTTCGGCGGCGTCGGGGTGGACGTCGGTGGCGGCGCGGATCCCGAAGGCCGCGAACCGGGCGGCCAACGCCCAGTTCGCCGCCGGGATGCGGCCGGCGCAGGACCGGATGAACGAGTTGCTGCGCGAGATGGGTGTCGGCGAGGGGGTGGCCGAGCTGACCGACGGCGTCTACACCCTGCCGGACCAGACCGCGATCCTGACGGTTGCCGGGTTCGAGTTCGAGCGCGGTGACCTGCCGAAGAACGTCCACCTCATCGGGGTCCTGCCCGCCGAGGCGCCGACCTGGATGTCACCGTCGTCGCGGCCCTCGGCGGACAGGACCCGAGCCCTCATCTCGATCCCTGTCCCCGCCAACGCCGCCCGCGTCGCCCATCACCGGCTCGGCATCGACCTGGCGACCGGCACACCCGGCCCGGAGGCCGTCCGCGCCGCAGTCGAGACCCTCTTGCGGGACGGCGCGATCCGGGCGAACGTGGACCGGCTCGCGCGGGTGTACGCCGGGCACGACCCGGTCCTCGAGATCGAACGCCTCGTTCTCAGCTGACCGTGAACGTGGTGGTGTATTGCAGCGGCGCCCGGACGAGGTCCGGGCGCCGTCACGGGGCGGGTCAGGCGTCGGCGGCGACGGCCATGTTGAACCGTTCGAGCGCCTCCTTCTTGTCGTCGGGGAGGTCGTCGATGTTGACGGAGTGGGTGCGCTCGGAGCTCTCGTGCAGGTTCACGCCGTGCAGGAGGGCCTGGACGACGCCTTCCGCCTCGTCGCTCGTGAAGCCCGCGTCGGTCAGGATGTGGGTCGGTAGCTCAGCCATGCCGGCGGTGTTCCCCGCCCGGGTGGGCTTGATGCGTCACGGCGGGGGAACAGGGGTGTCCATAGGGGATGCCGCGGCCGGCGTTCAGTGACCGGAGAAGTGGGGGCGGCGCTTCTCCATGTAGGCCCGCTGACCCTCGACGGCGTCGGCGGAGCCGCGGCAGGCCCGGATGGCGCGCTCGGCGTCCGGGATCATCTCCGGCCAGTCCACCGTGCGGATCGCGAGCTTCGCGGCGCGCAGGGACAGCGGCGCGTTGGCGGCGATCGACTCGGCCAGGCGTTCGGTTCGCGGGAGCAGTTCGCCGGTGGGGACGACGTGGTTCACCAGGCCGATCCGGGCGGCTTCGGCGCTGTCCACGTGGGCGCCGGTGAGCAACAGCTCGGCGGCGTACGCGGGGCCGACGGTGCGGGCCAGCACCCGGCCCTGGGACAGCGGGTAGCCGAGGCCCAGGCGGACCGCGGGGATGGCGAAGGCGCTGCGGTCGTCGGCCAGGCGGATGTCGGCGCCCAGCGCGATGGCCAGGCCCGCGCCGAGACAGAAGCCGTGAATCATCGCGATCATCGGGGTGTCGGAGCGGAAGAGGCTGGTGACGACGCCGTCCAGTGCCTCGTCGGCGGTCCGCTGCACCTCCTCGGAGCGCTGCTGGGCCGCGAACTCGCTGATGTCGGCCCCGGCGGCGAACGCCGTCGTGCCCTCGCCGCGCAGGACGATCACGCGGACCTCGTCGTCGGCGGTCAGCTTGTTCAGGCTCTCGGACAGGTCGGCCAGCATCCGCATGGTGAGGGCGTTGCGCCGCGCCGGGTTGTCGATGGTCAGCCAGCCCACTCCGGCGCGGATCTCCGTACGGACAGAACCGGTCATCGTGGGAATACCTCCGCGCGCGTTTCACGAGTGTTCCGTCCGGTCTACCGTGCGGGCTCCCGCGGCGGAACCCCTACCCGCCTCCTCAGAGCCCGCAGCAGCCCGGCCTCGGTGGTCGAGCCTCCCTTAGGGGGTGGCTAGGGGCTTCCCGGCGGGGGTGGTGACCGTACGGTGCTCGTTTGAAGGTCCGGACCGGCGGCGGGAGGACCACGAGGGTGAAGGAGGCGCCGGCATGACGGCTGTCGTCCCGGAGCAGGGTCAGGGGCTCGTCGACGTCGTCCGGGGCCGGCTCGACGAGAGCCAGCTCGCCGCGTTGCGGCAGGCCCTCGGCGAGTACGCGGCCGAGCGCACCACCGCTCCCGCGCACACCCCGGACGGGAACACCCCGGCCGAGAAGACCCGCCGGCAGGTCTGGCCCGGCCCGATGTACGGCGACCGGCGCCCCTCGCCCTGGCGGCGTGCCGCGGGCTGATCCGTGCCCGCATCCGGCGGGCCGGTCCTGCTGACACGAGGAGACTGATCCGCCTTGCGCAAGGTACTCATCGCGAACCGGGGCGAGATAGCCGTCCGGGTCATCCGCGCCTGCCGCGACGCCGGCCTCGGCAGCGTCGCCGTCTACGCCGACCCGGATCGGGACGCGCCGCATGTACGCGCCGCCGACGAGGCGTACCGCCTGGGCGGTACGACGCCGGCCGAGAGCTACCTCGACATGGCCAAGGTGCTGGCGGCGGCCGCCGCGACGGGCGCCGACGCCATCCACCCGGGCTACGGGTTCCTGTCGGAGAACGCCGCGTTCGCGCAGGCGGTCATCGCGGCCGGGCTGACCTGGATCGGGCCCCCGCCCGAGGCGATCCGCCTGCTGGGTGACAAGGTCTCCGCGCGGACCATCGCGCGGCGCGTCGGCGCGCCACTGACACCCGGCACGGCCGCGCCGGTGCGGGACGCGGACGAGGTCGTCGCGTTCGCCCGTGAGCACGGGTTGCCGGTGGCCATCAAGGCGGCGCACGGCGGCGGCGGCCGCGGGCTCAAGGTGGCGCGCACGCTCGAGGAGATCCCGGCGCGTTACGAGTCGGCGGTCCGCGAGGCCGTGGTGGCGTTCGGGCGCGGCGAGTGCTTCGTCGAGCGCTACCTGGACCGGCCCCGGCACGTCGAGACGCAATGCCTCGCCGACTCGCACGGCGCCGTCGTCGTGGTGTCCACCCGCGACTGCACGCTGCAGCGCCGGCACCAGAAGGTCGTCGAGGAGGCGCCGGCGCCGTTCCTGACCGCCGAGCAGAACGCCGAGCTGTACCGCGCGTCCAAGGCGATCCTCGCCGAGGCCGGCTATGTCGGAGCCGGCACCTGCGAGTTCCTGATCTCGGCGGACGGCGCCATCTCGTTCCTCGAGGTGAACACCCGGCTTCAGGTGGAGCACCCGGTGACCGAGGAGGTCACCGGCATCGACCTGGTGCAGGAGATGTTCCGGATCGCCGAGGGCGAGGAGCTGGGATACACCGATCCGCCCGTCCGCGGTCACGCGTTCGAGTTCCGGATCAACGCCGAGGACGCCGGCCGTGGCTTCCTGCCCGCGCCGGGAACGGTGGGCACCTGGGAACCGCCGTCGGGCCCGGGCGTGCGGCTCGACGCGGGCGTGACCGCCGGCACGGTGGTCGGCCCGGAGTGGGACTCGTTGCTGGCCAAGCTCGTCGTGGTCGGCGCGGACCGGGAGCAGGCGCTGCGCCGGGCCCGCCGGGCGCTCGCCGAGTTCGAGGTCTCCGGCCTGGCCACACTGCTGCCGTTCCACCGCATCGTGGTCAGCGATCCCGCGTTCGCGCCGGCGCCGGGCGAGCCGTTCGGGGTGCACACCTCGTGGATCGAGACGGAGTTCGCCACCCCCGTCGAGTCTTTCGCCGGGCCCGCGGGTGCCGGGGCGGGGAGCGCCGAGCTGCGTACGCTGGTGGTGGAGGTCGACAGCCGCCGGGTGGAGGTGCGGATACCCGCCCTGCTCGGTGCCGGATCCGGATCCCAGGGTGCCCCGCGGCTGCCCGCTCGGCGCGCCGAGAACACCGGCCGGGCCTCCGGATCGTCGGGCAGGACGCTGATCGCGCCCATGCAGGGCACCATCGTGTCGGTCGCGGTCGAGGCCGGGCAGCAGGTCGCCGAGGGCGATCCGATCGTGGTGCTCGAGGCGATGAAGATGGAGCAGCCGCTGCTCGCGCATCGGGCGGGCACCGTCTCCGGGCTCACCGTCGGCGTCGGCGCGCAGGTCAAGGCCGGCGGCATCATCTGCACCATCGAGGACTGAACCCCATCGGTGCTTCCCGGCCCGCCGCGGCGGGCCGGGAACACCCGCGTCAGGCTGTGGCCGGCCGGTTCATGTCCAGGCTCGGCGGCAGGTCCGAGCGGTTGGACACGTTGAGTTTTCGGTAGATCCGGGTCAGGTGCTGCTCGACCGTGCTGAGCGTGACGAACAGCTTGTCGGAGATCTCCCGGTTGGTGTAGCCGACCGCGGCCAGCGACGCCACCCGCCGCTCGGCGTCGCTGAGCAGCTTCGCGGGGCTGTCCGCCCCCGCCGCGGCCTGGGTGTCGGCGGACTCCGCGTCACCGAGCGGGATGTGACATTCCTGGGCCAGGCCACGGGCCCGCCGGCTGATCATCGCCGCCCGGCGGGACTCCCCGAGCGCCTCATGGGCTTCCGTGAGCATGGTCAGTGTCCGCGCCAGCTCGTAGCGGTCGCCGCTGCGCTGCAGCAGGTCCCCGGACTGGCGCAGCAGCATCGGCCGGTGGCGCAGGGCGCTGGTCGCGGCGAGCAGCCGCATCGCCACGCCCTGGACCCGGGTCAGCGCGGCCGAGCGGGCCAGCTGCTCCTCGATGAGCCTGGTCGCCTGCTCGGCGCGGCCCAGCGCCAGGCAGGCCTCGGCGATGTCGTTACGCCAGGCGACCAGGCCCGCGGCGTCGATGCGCCACTCGGTCATCAGGTCCCCGCACCGGGTGAAGTCGCGCAGGGCCAGCTTCGGGTGTCCGGCTGCCAGGCTGTAGTGCCCGCGGGCCTGCAGGTACAGCAGCCCGGCGCGGCTCTGGAACATGCCCTCCGGCACCGGCTCGTCGACGTACGCCTGGACCTCGCCGAACTCCCCCATCGCCGTCCCGGCCATGATCAGGCTGGACAGCGGCGCGCCGATGGCCGCACCCCAGCTGCCCTTGGGCATCAGTTCCAGCGCGGTGCGGGCGTGGTCGCGGGCGCCGCGAAGGTCGCCGAGACGCAACGCCGCTTCGGCGCTGATCGACAGCAGCCGGGCCTGCCGGGACGGGGCCGCGCGCCGGCCGGCCTCCTCGGCGAACTTGTCGCACCACGGCAGCGCGATGTCGGCGTGCCCGCCGTACACCAGCGCGAGCAGCGCCGATTCGACGGTGTCCAGTGTCGTCTCGTCGAGGCTGACACTGCGCAGGATGCGTTCGGCGACGGCGACGATCTCGCCGGGCACGCCGCGTTCGAGCACGCGGCAGAGCAGGGTGACGGCCTTCAACCGGCGGCTGGAGGCCACGCTGTGCACGGGGGCCGGGCCACCCGCGGCGGGCAGGTCGGCGGCTTCGCTGATGCCCGGGTAGGTGGCGCGCATCCAGGGCTGCAGCACCGCGAGCTCGGCGGCGGTCCCGGGGGTGCAGTCGGCGGCCCGGGGCAGAGCTCCCAGCACCGTACGCGCCTCGTCGACCCGGCCCTGCCAGAGCAGCGTCCTGGTCAGCACGGCCGCGTCGGCGCCCCGCAGCTCGCCCCGCTCGCTGCCGGTGAGCAGACCGCCGATCAGGTCGCTCGCCATCGCCGGGCTGACCCGCCAGCGGGCACGCAGCAGCTCCGTCGTGACCGCGTTGCGCCGCACCGGTTCGGTGCTCTGCCGACGTACGCATTCCAGCAGGGTCAGGCCCCGGTCCACATCGCCGTCGCGCAGCGCCGTGCGGGCCGCTTCCTCGAGCGCACTCGTCGCCCACGGCGCGTCGACCGGTGTGGCCTGGCGCAGGTGCTCGGCGATGACGGCCGAGCTGGCGCCCCGCTCGTGAGCCAGGCAGGCAGCCCTCCGGTGCAGGTCGGCCTGGTGGCTGCCGTCCATGTCGGACAAAACGGCGTCGCGGGCGGCCTGGTGCCGGAATCCACCGTGGTCGAGGACGCCGGCGCCGGTCAGCGAGCGGAGCAGCCGGTCGGCGGCGACGGGGTCGAGGTCGTACAGCTGGCGCGCCAGCCGGGGGTCGGAGGACAGCGCCAGCGCCTGGGCCACGCTGCGCAGGTCGTCGCCGCCGCTGCTGACCGCGCGCAGCACGGCCCGCCCGTAGCCGGTGCCTGCCACCTCGCCGGCGGGGGCGTTGTCGCCGGCCGCCACGTAGTCCTCGATGAGGCCGTCGAGCAGCAGCGGGTTACCCCCGGTGAGCCGGTACCACTCGGCGGAGTGCTGCCGGCTGGTCGCGGCGCCGAACCGGGCGCTCACCACCTCCCCGACCGCCTCCGGGGTGAACGGCGCGAGCCGTAGCCGGGTGTGCTGCGGCAGGCTCACCACGTCGTCCTGCAGCGGGTCCAGCTCGGAGTGGCTCATGACGATCAGCATGTTCGCGTGGCGCGCACGCCGGCAGAGGTAGACCAGGCACCACAGCGACGCCTCGTCGGCGTGGTGGACGTCGTCGACGACGATCGCGAGTGGATAGCGCTCGCTGAGGTCGAGCATGATCGTGCCGATCTCGTGCATCACCGGCACGTCGAGCGGGGCGGGTCCGCCGGCGCCGACCGGGCTCGACCGGCCGACCGGGCTCGACCGGGCAACCTCCGAGCAGAGCCGGCGGGTCCGTTCGCGGGTCGGCAGCGGCAGCGGCGCGGCACGCAGCAACTGGTTCATCAGGCCCAGGGAAAGGTGGCGCTCGGCGGCCGAGCCGTAGCCGACCACCGCCAGCGCGCCGTTGTCGATGACCCGGTTGGCGAAGGTGTCGAGCAGCTTGCTCTTGCCGGTTCCCACCGTGCCCGCCACGGTGGCCGTACTCCCCCGGCCGGCCACCGCCTCGGCGAGCAGCCCCTCCAGGACGGAAAAAGCGCGGCCCCGATCGTCCGACTGCATGGTCGCACTCCAAAAATAGGGGTGATCAGATCCGCGGTCAGGCTACTGGGAGCGCTCTATCGGCACGCTATCGAGAATTTGGCGGTATTCGATAAGCCAGGTACCGGTCGATGCGCGCAGGACGGCGAACGGCCTGGCCGGGCACGTGCGGGCGGGCTCTACCAACCTCCCGGAAACGCCCCTGACCACGCCTTTCCTGATCGCGTCCGAACAAATCCGCAGGCCCGGTTCAGTACTTAGATATGTTTCTCAACAGAATTCGGGCACAGTTGCGGGACAAACGGGCATCGGAGCCCACCGCCATTACGTGCCCCGTGTTTCATCCGGAAGTCGCGAAGACGTCGAATGCAATTCTTGCGTCCAGTTCCCGCCCCGGTCCGGACACCCGGGTCACGGGCGTTCAGTTCCCGTCGCCCGCACCCAGGTGGCAGGGCGGGCAGGTGCGCGCCGTCAGGAGCCAGGCGGCCTCCCTGGATGCGCGATCGGCTGCGGCGGCAAGCTGCTCGGGAGGGATCCGCTCCTGCCCCTCTGCGCGCGCGCAGGCACCGAACAGGGTATGGAACGCGTACCGCGGATCCCGGTCCGGGCGGGTGACCACGATGTCGATGAGATGGACGTCGGCGAGGGCATCGAGCAGATCCCCGGCCTCGGCCACGGAGACGTCCAGCAGGGCGGCCCCGATCCGGGCCGAGAACGTGGCGTGGTCCAGCTGCCCCAGCAGATGGAACAGCCGCCGCGCCGGGGCGCTGAGCCCGTCGGTCGCCGTGCGGACGCTCTCGCGCAGGCTCATCCCACCGTGCGCCAGCTGGGCCGCCGGATCCTTGTCGGCGGCCAGCCGGTCGGCGAGGCGCCGCAGGTTCCAGTGCGGGCGGCCGGCGATCCGGGCACCCGCGATCCGCAGCGCGAGCGGCAGGTCTCCGCAGAGCTCGGCCAGGTCGGCGGCGGCGGCGCGTTCCGACCCGACCCGCTGGGCGCCCAGCATCCGGGAGAGCAGCTCGATCGAGGCCGGCCGGTCCAGGGCCCCGACGGTGATGTGCACGCTTCCGGGCAGGCCCGGCAGCCACCGCCGGCTGGTCACCAGCACCGCGGAGCCACGCGCCCCGGGCAGCAGCGGGCGGACCTGCTCCTCGTCGGCGGCGTCGTCGAGGACCACCAGCGTCCGCAGCCCGGCGAGGCGGGCCCGGTACCGCTCGGCACGCTGGTCGAGCCCGCCCGCGACACCCGCGCCGGTGTCGCCGAACGCGTGCAGGAAACGGCCGAGGACCGGGTCCGGCGCGACCGGATCGGGCCCGCTGCCGTGCAGGTCGGTGAAGAGCAGGCCGCCCGGGAACGACTCGGCCAGCGCGTGCGCGGCATGCACCGCCAGCGCCGTCTTCCCCGCTCCGGGCCGGCCGACCACCACGACCACGGGCACCGCCTGGCGGCCGGTGCCGTCCCCGGCGCCGGTGAGGACCCCGCGGACGGCGGCGAGATGATCGTCGTATCCGGTGAAGTCGGCGATGTCGGTCGGCAGCAGCTGCGGGCCGACGCCGGCCGGGGCGGGCGGGGCGACCGTGACCACCGGGCGTTGCGCCGGCGCCGCCGGGAGGACGGGCGTACGCAGGGCGGCGTCCGAGACGAGAATGAGGTGCTGCAGCCGCCGCAGCCACTCGCTGGGCTCCAGGCCGAGATCCTGGACGAGGCTGCGCCGGGCCTGATGGAAGACCTCCAGCGCCTCCGCGCGCCGGCCGGAACGGTAGAGCGCGAGCATCAGCTGGCCGCGCAGCCGCTCGCGCAGCGGGTGGGCGGCGATCAGCTCGGTGAGCTCGCCGACCAGGTCGCGGTGCAGGCCGAGACCGAGCTCGATCTCGATGCAGTCCTCGGTCGCGGCGATCCGGCGTTCGTCGACCACCTCGGCCGCGCCCTGCAGCGCCACGCTGCCCAGGCCCTGGAGCGCGGACCCCCGCCAGAGCGCGAGCGCTGCCCGGTAGTCGCGGGCGGCGGTTCCCGGCCGGTCCGCCTCGGCCTCGGCCCGGGCGCGCGTGACGAGGCTGTCGTAGCGGGTGAGGTCGAGGTCTGCCTGATCGAGCTGGAGCAGGTAGCCCTGCGACCGCGTCTGGATCGCATCCGGGCGGCCGTGCGACGCGAACAACCGGCGCAGCGCGGATATGCAGATCTGGGTCTG
The DNA here is from genome assembly GCF_018332715.1 of Winogradskya consettensis. Classification (GTDB taxonomy): domain Bacteria; phylum Actinomycetota; class Actinomycetes; order Mycobacteriales; family Micromonosporaceae; genus Actinoplanes; species Actinoplanes consettensis. The sequence continues at coordinate 26,345 of NZ_BOQP01000051.1, forward strand.
GGCGCGCCCCGTGGACGGCACGTCGATGCCGTAGATCGCGTCCGTCAGGCGCGCTATCGGCACGACGCGGTTCGCCTCCAGCAGCAGGCTGCCGAGAACGATCTGCTGACGGGTCCCTCCGGACGGCACCCGGTCGGAGCCCGCCACAATTTCGAGCGGGCCCAGAATGCGGAACTCCACCCCTCGTTCACCTCGCGTTCTCGGGGCGGACCCGCCGCGCCCGCCGGTTCGCCAAGCTCCCGTGAAATGGCTTTATTCAAATCGGGTCGTCTCGCGCCCTCGCCGCGATCGGACCATCGCGATCAATTTTCCCTGGATCTATGTCTGAAGATCAAGTATCTGGCTACTTCTACCCTCAAAAACAGTGAACGCTGCCCCTTTTGGATTCCACTGTGCACATCCACTGAACCGGGTAATCGCCGGAGCACTTTTTGCCCCGAGATGCCGGATGTAAAGAAGGGCAAGGTGAGCGTTTCTCACGCTTCGCACATATGCACGCCAATGCATGCCTACATTCACCGCCGTCGTCAGCAGAGCCGCCGCCCGCGGAGCCCGGCAACGACGCCGGGCGCCGGTGCGGCCACGGTGTCACCGGCCGCACCGACGCCCGGTCGCGGATCAGACGGGCTTACAGGTGTACGAGATGAAGATGCCCCAGTTGATCGACAGGGTGGTGCCGGGCAGGCAGTAGCCGTACTCCGGGTCCAGGGCGATCGGCAGCAGGTAGCCCTGCGGCAGGAACGCGTGGCACCACATCCCGGTCTGGCTCGGGGCCCCGCCGTAGAGGTTCGTGATGCCGGCGCCACCGGCCTGCACGCACTGCCACAGGTAGACGGTGCCGTCCTCGGCGGTGGCCGCGGTCTGCACGGATGCGGCCCGCTGAGGCGCGGCCTGGGCGACGGAGCCGGGCAGCACCGACGCGACGGTCAACGCGACCGCGACACCCACGCCGGCGAGCAGTTTGCGAATCATCTGTTCTCCTCACTTACCTCCCGCCACGGTCGTGGCGGAGCAGAGAGGCGGGTCAGACCACGACGGCGGTGACGATCAGCCCGCCGCGCGCGGCCCACCTGCCGGAGAAGCCGGAGAGCGTCGTCCCGTTGACCCGCGCCGGCGCGACGAGCTGCCGGGCCTCGAACGTGCCGTCCGGCTCGATGCGTACCACCACGTCGGTGAAGTCCAGCGACCGGTGGGTGATCGGATACCAGGCCTTGTAGACCGATTCCTTCGCGGAGAAGAGCAGGCGGTCCCAGGCCACGCCGAGGTGCCCCAGCCGGACCCGGTCGGCACGCTCGCGGGCGCACGACACCGCCTCGTACACCCCGACCGGCAGCGGCTCGTTGGGCTCGGCGTCGATACCTACCGACAGGACGTCGGCACGCAACGCCAGCGCAGCGGCGCGGAACCCGGGGCAGTGGGTGATGCTGCCGACCACCGGCGGCGGCCAGCCCGGGGCGCCGCGCTCCTGCGGCACGACCGCCGCGGCGGGCAGCCCCAGCCGGGACAGTGCCTGCCGGACGCACCAGCGGGCAGTGGTGAACTCGGCCTGCCGCTTGGGCACCGCCCGCTCGATCGCGGCGCGCTCCTGGGGATACAGCTCGATGTCACGGTCGGTGGTCGTCTCCACACACACCACCGAGGACGGGAGCAGCGCCTGCAGCCCGGTCATGCCGGAATCGGCGCCTCGACCCGCTGCGCGACCGCCGGGCCGAACACGGTCAGCTCACCGTCCAGGTACGCGTCGCGGCAGGCCCGGCGCTGTACCTTGCCGCTGGTGGTCCGGGGCAGCGTGCCGCGGCGGATCAGCAGGACGTCGGTCACGGGAACACCGTGCCGGTTCTCGACCGCCGTGCGTACCAGGTCGCGCAGCACGTCGGCCGGCGTCTCGCGGACCACCCGGCCGTTCACCTCCAGGACGATCACCAGGCCGGCGTCGGGGTCCGTCCCGAACGCCGCCGCGCACGCCGGGAACAGGCCGGGGGCGGCGAACTCGACGGTGTGCTCGATGTCCTGGGGGAACAGCCGGCGACCCCGGTGGTGGATGACGTCCCGGTGCCGGCCGACGACGAACAGCTCGCCCTCGTGCAGGAAGCCGAGGTCACCGGTGCGCAGGAAGGTCTGCTCGGGATATCCGTCGCGGACGCGGGCCCGGAACGTCTCCGCCGACTCGCGCGGGCGGCCGAGGTATCCGGTGGCGACGCAGGGACCGCAGATCCAGATCTCGCCGACCGTCGCGGCGTCGCAGGCCGAGCCGGTGTCGGGATCCACCACGACGACCTCGGAGCGGCCGTCCGGCCGGCCGCAGCTGATCAGCGGCACCGCCGCGGGGTCGTCGGCGGCCCGGACGTCGACCCGGCCCAACGACAGTTCGTGGGCGGAGACCCACAGCGTCCGGTGCGGCTCACCGGCGCGGCTGCCGGAGACCTTCAGCGTGTTCTCGGCCAGCCCGTAGGCCGGGCAGACCGCCGCCGGGTCCAGCCCGTACGGCGCGTACGCCGCGACGAACCGCTCGATCGTGTGCAGCCGCACCGGTTCCGCGGCGATCAGTGCCACCCGCCACGACGTCAGGTCCAGGTCCGGCGGCGCCGTGGACGCGGCCCGCAGCGCCATCTCGTACGCGTAGTTGGATCCGGCGGAGTGGGTCGCACGTTTGCGGGCGATCTCGGTCAGCCAGCGGATCGGGCGGCGGCCGAACTCGTCGGACGGGATCAGGTGCGACGGCACCGAGGTCCACAGCGGAAGGATGACGCTGCACAGCAGACCCATGTCGTGGTAGATCGGCAGCCACGAGACGATGCCGCCGTCCTCGCCGACGCGGAACGACCACCGGTCGTCCATGTCGGCGGCGTTGGCGCAGAAGTTGCGATGGCTGACCTGGACGCCCTTGGGGGAACCGGTCGAGCCGGAAGTGTACTGCAACATCGCGGTCGAGTCCGGGTCGATCCGCCGGTCCCGGAAGCCGGCGGCGTCGTCGTCGGGGATCTCGTCGGTGCAGATCCAGTCCAGCCGGGCCAGCTCGCCCAGGTCGCCGAACGTCGCGAGCAGTTCGTCGCGCACGACGGTGGTGGTCAGCACCGCGCCGGCACGCGCGTCGCGGGCGATCGCGAGAACCCGGTCCAGGCCGCTGCCGCGGCTCGGCACCTTCACCGGTGCGCCGGCCACCCCCGCGAGGTGGGTGGCGAGCAGCGTACGCGGGAACTCCAGGCCGGTCGGCTGCAGGATCACCGCGGAGGCGCCGGTCAGGCCCCGGTCGACGAGCGTCGCGGCCCTGGCCCGGGCCGCGACGTCGAGCTCGCCGGCGGTGAGCACCTCGTCGGCCGGGTCACCCGCCATCGTGCAGACCACCGAGGACGGGTCCGCGGCGACGCGCTGCGCGAGCACCGCCGGCAGGTCACTGAGCCCGCTCATCGTCATTCGATCAACCCGTCTCGTCGGCTGCGGACCCCGGCACGAAGGTCGCGACCCAAAGTCAATGACGGTCGATCTGTGTTGCCTACCCCTACCGGACCCCTCAGCGCGCGGAGGGAACCGGGCGGCCCGAGGTGAGCTGCTCCTTCATCACGCCGAGCACCCCGGCCTGGTGCTGGGTCAGGAAGAAGTGGCCGCCGGGGAAGGCCCGGAAGTCGAAGTCCGCGGTGGTGTGGGCCTGCCACGAGCGCGCCTCGTCCAGGCTGACCTTGGGGTCGTCGGAGCCGGTGAAGACGGTGATCGGGCAGGACAGCGGGCCGCCGGAGGAGGCGCGGTAGGTCTCGGCCGCGGTGTAGTCGGCGCGGACCGCCGGCAGGATGAGCCGGATCATCTCGTCGTCGGCGAGCATGCCGCCGCCGGTGCCGTTGAGCTTGCGCAGCTCGTCGATGACGCCCTGGTCGTCCATCAGGTGCACCCGCTCGTCGCGGTGGGTCGACGGCGCGCGGCGGCCCGAGGCGAACAGCCGCCGCGGCACCACCCCGGCCTCGGTCTCCAGCAACCGGGCCACCTCGAACGCCAGGCTCGCACCCATGCTGTGCCCGAACAGCGCCATCGGCCGGTCGGTGCGCGGCCGCAGCACGGTGAAGATCTGCCGCGCCAGCACGTGCAGGTCCTGCACGCTCGGCTCCGACCGGCGGTCCTGGCGCCCCGGGTACTGGATCGCCAGCACGTCCACCGCGGGCGACATCGCCTGCGACACGGGGAAGTAGAAGCTTGCCGAGCCGCCGGCGTGGGGCAGGCACACCAGTTGCGTGCTGCCGGCCGCTCCCGGGTGGTAGTTGCGGATCCACAGGTCCGCGTTCAGATTGCTGGACATGCGGCTCAGCATCACCGAGGTCACCCGCGCCCACAAGACTCCGGGACCGCTATAGGGGTGGCCTACGGGTTCCCGCTGCCACCGGGCGTCGCCACGATCGACCAGGCCTGTTGCGTGCGCGAACCGACCGGGAGTTGTCGACATGATTGAGGTACGCGGCCTGCGCAAGACCTACAAGCTGCGCATCGGCGGGCAGAAGACCTCCGTCGACGCGGTCAAGGGAGTCACGTTCTCCGTGCCCCAGGGCGGGGTGCTCGGGCTGCTGGGCTCGAACGGCGCCGGCAAGACCACCACGATGCGCATGCTCACCACGCTCATCCGGCCCGACGGTGGCGAGGCGACGATCGCCGGCGCGGACCTGATCCGCGACCCCGGACGGGTACGCCGTCAGATCGGCTACGTCGCGCAGGGCGGCAGCACCTGGGACGAGGCCACCGTACGCGAGGAACTGCTCATGCACGCCCGGATGTACGGCCTCAGCAAGGCCGAGGCACAGACCCGGGTGGCGCGCACCGTGGACGCGTTCGGGATGACGGCCTACGCCGACCGCCGCTGCCGCACCCTCTCCGGCGGCCAGCGGCGGCGCGCCGACATCGCCATGGGCCTCATCAACGAGCCGCGGGTGCTCTTCCTCGACGAGCCGACCGCGTCGCTGGACCCGGCCGGTCGCATCGAAATCCGCGACCAGGTACGGGCCCTGCGCGAGTTCGGCGTCACGGTCCTGATCACCACCCACTACCTCGAGGAAGCCGACGCGCTCTGCGACCGGATCGCCATCGTCGACAAGGGTTCCGTCGTCGCCGACGGCACCCCCGCCGAGCTCAAGAGCGAGGTGGCCGGTGACGTGGTGACGCTGGGCTTCGACGGCGGCCTCGACGCCGCGGTCAAGGTGCTCGACGGCGCGCCGTACGTCAACGCGCTCCGCACCGGCGAGGACAAGCTCCGGCTGAACGTCTCGTCGGGCTCCCGGACCGTACCGGCCATCCTCCGGGACCTGGAGGCGGCGGGCATCACCCCCGCGACCATCGAGGTGCACCGGCCCACGCTCGACGACGTCTTCCGCGCCCGCGCCGGGCGCCCGTTGCAGGAGTCCTGATCACATCAGTTCGGAAAGGCAGTGCCGATGGCTGTTCTCCAGGGGATCTGGCTGGTGCTGCACCGCCAGCTGATCCAGCTGATCCGCAATCCGGTGTGGATCCTCGTGGGAATCCTCGACCCGGTGCTGTTGCTGCTGCTCTACGCGCCGCTGCTGCGTCAGGCGCTGGGCCTGGGTAGCAACGGCGAGGCGTACGCCACGTTCGTACCCGGCCTGCTCGTCATGATCGCCGCGCTGGGCGGGCTGTTCCAGGGCTTCGTCATGCTCACCGAGCTGCGCGCCGGCGTGATCGAGCGGTCCCTGGTGACCCCGATCCCCCGGGTGTCGCTGCTGCTCGGCCGGTGCCTGCGCGACGTCGTCGTGGTGCTCTGGCAGGCCGTGATCCTCACGTTGCTCGCGCTGCTGTTCGGGCTGCACATCCACGTCGTCGGCACACTCGTGTCGTACGCGGTCGTGGCCCTGGTCGTGCTCGCCATCTCGGCGTTCTCGAACGGGCTGGCCCTGTCGGTGCGCAACGACGCGTCCCTCACGCCGATGCTCAACTCCCTCTCCCAGCCGCTCGTGCTGCTGTCCGGCATCCTGCTGCCGATGGCGCTGGCACCGTTGTGGCTGCGGGACATCTCCCGCTGGAATCCGCTCAGCTGGGCCGTCGACGCGGTGCGGGCGGCCTTCGCCGGCCGGATCGGCGACGACATCGTGTGGCAGGGGCTGGTCATCATGGGCGCCGCCGCGCTGCTCGGCCTCGTCTACGGCACCCGGCAGATCCCCCGCAGCGTGCGCTGACGGTCACCACAGCCCGAAGAACGCCCAGCCGGACGGGATCCGGCTGGGCGTTCGGCGTACACGGATCAGAGCGGCATGTTGCAGTGCTTGCGCGCCGGGAACTCGACCTTCTTGTGGCGCAGCGCGTCGAGCGCGGCAGCGACCTGCAGACGCGTCTCGCGCGGCTGGATGACCGCGTCGAGGTAGCCCCGCTCAGCGGCGAAGTACGGGTTGCTGAACTTGGTGCGGTAGCTCTCGGTCAGCTCGCCGATCACGCGCCGCCGGTCTGCGGGCTCGGCCTCCGCGATCTCCCGGCGGTGCAGCACGTGCACGCCGGCCTGGGCACCCACGACGGCGATCTCGGCGGTCGGCCACGCGAGGTTGATGTCGGCGCCCAGGTGCTTCGAGCCCATCACGCCGTACCCGCCGCCGTAGGCCTTGTTCACGACCACCGTGACCATCGGGGTGGTGGCGTCGGCGTAGGCGAAGCCGAGCTTGGCGCCGTGCCGGATGATGCCGTCGCGCTCCTGCTGCACGCCGGGCAGGTAGCCGGGCACGTCCACCACTGTCAGGATCGGGATGTCGAACGCGTCGCAGAAACGCACGAACCGCGCGCCCTTGCTGGACGCGTCGATGTCGATCGCGCCGCTGAGCATCAGCGGCTGGTTCGCCACGACACCGACCGGGCGGCCGTTGACGAAACCGAAGCCGCAGATCAGGTTGGTCGCGAAGCCACGCTGGATCTCCAGGAACGAGCCCTCGTCGATCACCCGGTCGATGATGCGCCGCATGTCGTACGCCTGGGTCGCCGAGTCCGGGATGATCGTGTCGAGCTCACGGTCGCGGTCGGTGATCTCCGGCTGCGCCTCGTACGCGTACGACGGCAGCCCGGACATGTTGTTGGTGGGCAGGTACGACAGCAGGTCGCACACCCACGCGATGGCCTCCTTGTCGTCGGCCGCCACGTGGTGGACGTTGCCGGAGACCTCGCTGTTGACCGCGGGCCCGCCGAGCTCGGCCAGCGTGGTGCGCTCGCCGGTGACCGCGGCGATCACCTCCGGGCCGGTGACGAACATGAAGGACGTCTCCTCGGCCATGACGATGATGTCGGTGCCCTGCGGCGTGTAGGCGGCACCGCCGGCGCACGGCCCGAGGACCAGCGAGATCTGCGGGATCACACCGGACGCGCGGGCGATACGCCGGCCCAGCTCGGCGTACTGGCCCAGGGAGACGACGCCCTCCTGGATCCGCGCGCCGCCGGAGTCGTTGAGACCGATGACCGGGCAGCCGATCGTCGTCGCGAAGTCCTGGATCTTGTTCATCTTGGCGCCGAACGCCTCGCCCATGCTGCCGCCCAGGACCGTGAAGTCCTGGCTGAACGCGCACACCCGGCGGCCGTTCACCAGCCCGTGGCCGATGATCACGCCGTCGCCGTACGGGCGGTCGCGGTCCATCCCGAAGTCGGTGACGCGGTGCCGGACGAACGCGTCGAGCTCGATGAACGTGCCCTCGTCGAACAGCAGGTCGATCCGCTCGCGGGCGGTGAGCTTGCCCTTGGCGTGCTGTTTGGCCACCGCTCGCGCCTCGGCCTTGCCCGAGATCTCCTGGCGCCGCTCGTCGAGCCCGGCCAGACGCTCGGCGGTGGTGGGCGCCGGCTCACCGACCCCGGCCACCGCCAGGGCCGCCCGCGCCAGGGTGGCCCGGTCGGGCCCCGCCGACTCGGTGTTCGGCGGAGACAGGACTTGGTTGTCTGTCATGGGTCAGCCTTTCTCAGGGGGTCTCGAACTCGCTGTCGATCAGTGCGAAGATGTCGTCCGCCGTGGCGGACGCGATGTCGTCGTCGGCGCCGCCACCGGTCGGTGCGGGGTCGTCCCGCAACCGCTCCAGCAGCACCTCGATCCGCATCCGGGCCCGGGCCCGCTCGTTCGAGCCGAGACCGCCGAGCACCGCCTCGACATCGTCGAGCCGGCGTTCCAGCACCGCGGCCGGGTTGGCCCGCTCGGGCAGTACCTGCGCGCGCAGATGGTCGGCCAGCGCCTGGGGCGTCGGGTGGTCGAAGACCAGGGTCGCGCTGAGCCGTACGCCGGTCGCGGCGGACAGCAGGTTGCGCAGCTCGACCGCGGTGAGCGAGTCGAAGCCGAGGTCCTTGAACGCGCGGTCGGCACCCACCGCCTCGGTGCCGCCGTGGCCGAGCACCGCGGCGGCGTGCCCGACGACCAGGTCGAGCAGGAAACGGTCCTGTTCGGCGCCGGTCATCGCGGCCAGCCGGTCGCCCAGCGTCGCCGCTCCCCCGGCGCCGTCGACCGCCCGGCGGATGGCCGGGCGCACCAGCCGCCGCAGCAGCGGCGGTACCTGCGGGCCGGACAGCGCGGCGGCGCTCACGGTCGCCGCGACCAGGTGTGCGTCGGCACCGGTCAGGGCGGCGTCGAACAGCGCGAGGCCGAGCTCGGTCGACAGTGCGGCGCCGGCACGCGACGCCCGGACGAGGTCGGTCTCGTCCAGGTGGGCGGTCATCGTGCTGGCCCGCGCCCACAGCCCCCAGCCGACCGAGACGGCGGCCAGGCCCGCGGCGCGGCGGCGGGACGCCAGCGCGTCGAGGAACGCGTTCGCACCCGCGTAGTTGGCCTGACCGGCGGAGCCGACGGTGGCCGAGACCGACGAGTACAGCACGAAGAATGCCAGGTCGAGATCGCGGGTGAGCTCGTCCAGGTGCACCGCGGCGTCCACCTTGGGCCGGTAGACGGTGGCGACGCGGGCGGGTGTCTGGGTCGCGAGCACCCCGTCGTCGAGCACGCCGGCACAGTGCACCACGCCGGTCAGCGGATGCTTCTGCGGGATCGACGCCAGCAGGCCCGCCAGCGCGGCGCGGTCGGCCACGTCGCACGCCACGACGGAGACCTGCGCGCCGAGCCCGGTCAGATGCGTGACCAGTTCCTCGCCGCCGCCGGAGCGGCCGGCCAGGATCAGCCGGCGCACGCCGTGCGCGGTGACCAGCCGCTCGGCGACCAGCCCGCCCAGCGTGCCGGCACCGCCGGTGATCAGCACGGTGCCGTCCGGGTCCGGCGCGGCCGGCAGGACCAGCACGTTCTTGCCGACGTGCCGGGCCCGGCTGATGTGCCGGAACGCGCTCACCGCGTCGCGGATGTCCCAGCCGGTGATCGGCAGCAGCCGCAGCTCGTCCCGGTCGAACAGGGCGAGCAGCTCGGTGAGGATCTCGCCGACCCGGCCCGCACCGGCCTCCGTCAGGTCGAACGGCTCGTAGCGCACGCCCGGGTGGTCGACGGCGATCCGGGCGGCGTCGCGCTGGTCGGTCTTACCCATCTCCAGCAGCCGGCCGCCACGGCCCAGCAGGCCCAGCGACGCGTCGAGCAGTTCGCCGGTGAGCGAGTTGAGCACGACGTCCATGCCCGGGAAGGCCGTGGCGAAGCCGGCGTCGCGGGACGAGGCGATGTGGGCGTCGTCCAGGCCGAGCTCGCGCAGCGTGCGCCACTTGCCCGGGCTCGCGGTGCCGTAGACCTCGGCGCCCCAGAGCCGGGCCAGCTGCACGGCTGCCATGCCGACACCGCCCGCGGCGGCGTGCACCAGCAGCTTCTCGCCGGCCCGCAGCCCGCCACGGTCGCGCAGGCCGTACCAGGCGGTCAGGAACACCGTCGGCACGGACGCCGCCTCGGCGAACGTCCAGCCGGCCGGGATCCGGGCCACCAGCCGGCGGTCGACGACCGCGACCGGCCCGAAGGCCAGCGGGACGGCGCCGAACACCCGGTCACCCGCGACCAGATCGGTGACGCCGGCGCCCACCTCGGTGACCACGCCGGCGGCCTCGATGCCCATGTCGGTGTGCCCGGGGATCATCCCGAGCGAGATCGCCACGTCGCGGAAGTTGACGCCGGCCGCGCGGATCGCGATCCGGACCTCGTCCCGGCCGACCGGGCGGGCCGCGTCGGGCGCCGGGCGCAGGCCGAGCGAGTCCAGCGTGCCGTCACCGGTCGCGTCGAGGCGCCACGGCCCCTCCTTCGGCACCGCGAGGGCGGTACCGGGCAGCGCCCGGACCAGTCGCGGCGCCATCGGCGCGCCCTCCCGGAACGCGAGCTGCGGCTCGTCCGGGAGCGGCCCGGTCACGGCGGTCAGCGAGGCCTCGCTGTCGTCCAGGTCCGCCAGGACGAAGCGGTCCGGGTTCTCGGTCTGCGCACTGCGCAGCAGACCCAGGGCGGCGGCCGCGGCGGCGTCGGAGATCGGTCCGGTGGCCGGCGTCGCGTACCGGGTGAGCAGCACCAGGCGGGACGCGGCGAACCGGTCGTCGGCCAGCCAGCGCTGGGCCAGGTCGAGCGCGTGGGCGGAGAGCCGCGCGACGTCCCCGGGCCGGTCGCCGTCGTCGCCGGTGGACAACCAGGTCAGCACCGTCGGCGGCACCGGGTCGGGCAGATCCTTGAGGGTCGCGCCGGCATCCAGGAAGGACACCGCATCATCCGGGTACGCAGTGCCGGACGTGGGCGCCGGGACCGGCTCCCAGTCGACGCGGAACAACGAGTCGTCGAGGCGCGGCGTCGAGCCCGACTCGAGCCGGTCCGCCGACACCGGCCGGAACACGAGCTGCTCCACCGCGGCGACCGGCATCCCGGTGCTGTCCGCGGCGACCACGGCCAACGCGTTCTCCCCCGCCGGGGTCAGCAGCACGCGCAGCATCGCGGCACCGGAGGCGTGCAGTGTGACGCCCGTCCAGGCGAACGGCACCCGGGCGGCGTCGGCCCCCTCGGAGACCAGGCCGGCGGCGTGCAGGGCGGCGTCGAGCAGCGCCGGGTGCAGGCCGTACGTGTCGCCCTCCGCGGTCTGCGGCAGGCTGACCTCGGCGGCGACCCCGTCGGCCGTACGCCACGCGCGCTGCAGGCCCTGGAACACCGGACCGTAGTCGTAGCCGGCAGCCCGGGCGGTCTCGTAGACGGTGTCGACCGCGAGCGGCGTCGCCCCGGCCGGGGGCCAGACCGTCGCGGCGGACGGCGAAGCCGTGGAACCGGCGCCGAGGAGGCCCTGGGCGTGCAGCACCCAGTCGCCGTCCTCCTCGGCGCGTGACGCGACGCTGATCTCCCGGTCGCCGCTGCCGTCCGGGGCGCCCGCGCGTACCTGGACCTGCACCCCGCCGAAGGCCGGCAGGACGAGCGGCGCGGCCAGCGTGAGCTCGCGCAGCGTGTCGCAGCCCACCCGGCGGCCGGCGTGCAGGGCCAGCTCGACGAAGCCGGTGCCGGGGAACAGCGTGCTGCCGAGCACGACGTGGTCGGCGAGCCAGGGGTGGGTGGCGACGGAGATGCGGCCGGTGAGCACGATCCCGTCACCGCCGGCCAGGCTCAGCTCGGCGCCGAGCAGCGGGTGACCGCCCGCGGCGAGGCCGGCGTAGCCCATGTCGCCGGCCACGGGCCGCGGTTGCGGCCAGAACCGGGTGCGCTGGAACGGGTAGGTCGGCAGGTCCGCCCTCGGTCCGTCGCCGAGCAGGACCCGCCAGTCGAGGTCCGCACCGGCCGCCCAGGCCGCCCCGAACGAGCGCAACAGCCGGGCCCGGTCACCCTCGCCGCGGCGCAGCGTGGTCACCGAGACGCCGCCGCGGTCCTCCACCCCGGCGTTGAGGACCGGGTGCGGGCTGCACTCGACGAACAGGTCGTGCCCGGCGGCCACGAGGTCGCGGATCACGGGATCGAACAGCACCGGCTCGCGGACGTTGGCGTACCAGTAGGCGGCGTCGAGTTCCTCCGTGCCCGTGCGGGTCCCGCGTACGGTCGAATAGAACGGCAGCACCCCCGGCACGGGCGCGACCGGCGCCATGGCCGTCAGGAACTCGTCGCGGACCCGGTCGACGTGCGCGGAGTGGGAGGCGTACTCGATGGGTACCCGCCGCGACCACACGTTCAGGGCGCCGCAGTGCTCCTCCACGGCGATCAGCCCGGCCTCGTCGCCGGAGACGACGGTCAGCGACGGCCCGTTGTAGGCGGCGATCCCGATGCCGGGGACGTCCTCGCACAGCCGCCGGGTGACGTCCGCGTCCGCACCGACCAGCAGCATGCCGCCGAGGTGGGCGAGGCTGCGCAACAGCTTGCTGCGCAGCACGACCATCCGCGCGGCGTCGCGCAGGCTCAGCCCGCCGGCCACCACCGCCGCGGCGATCTCGCCCTGCGAGTGGCCGACCACGCCGTCGACGCGGACGCCGGAGGCCCGCCACACCGCGCCGAGCGCGACCAGCACCGACCACCAGACCGGCTGCAGGACGTCGTCGCGGCCCAGCCAGGAGTCGTCGGCGCCGCGCAGCACGTCCGCCACCGACCAGTCGACCAGCTCCGCGAGCACCTCGTCACACTCGGCCAGGCGCGCCGCGAACACCGGGTCCTCGTCGAGCAGCCCGGCGGCCATGCCGGCCCACTGCCCGCCCTGGCCGGGGAAGACGAGGATGACGCCGTCCGAGGAGGCGCGGGCGGCCGGGGCCACCCCGGACAGTCCGGCGCGGAACGCGTCCGGTCCGGTGGCCACCACGACGGCACGGTGCTCCAGGGCGGCCCGGCCGGTCGCGAGGGTACGGGCGACCGCGAGCCGGTCCCCGTCCACCACCGCGGCGAGCCGGCCGGCCTGCGCGTGCAGCGCCTCGGGCGTACGCCCGGACAGCAGCCACGGCAGCGGCCCGGCCGGCGGGGTGACCCGGTCGTCCTCCTGGGCGACGACCGGGGCCTCTTCGATGATCACGTGGGCGTTGGTGCCGCTCATCCCGAACGAGGAGACGCCGGCGCGGCGCGGCTCGTCACCGGCCGGCCACGGGCGCGGCTCGGTGAGCAGCTCGACGGCGCCCGCCGTCCAGTCGACCTCATGGGTGGGAGAGTCGACGTGCAGCGTACGGGGCAGCATGTTGTTGCGCAGTGCCATGACCATCTTGAGCACGCCGCCGATGCCCGCGGCCGCCTGGGTGTGCCCGATGTTCGACTTGAGCGAGCCCAGCCACAGGGGCCGGTCCCGGTCCTGGCCGTACGTCGCCAGCAGCGCCTGCGCCTCGATCGGGTCACCGAGCCGGGTGCCGGTGCCGTGGCCCTCGACCGCGTCCACGTCGGCCGGTCGCAGGTCGGCGTTCGCCAGCGCCTGCCGGATGACGCGTTGCTGGGCGGGCCCGTTCGGCGCGGTCAGCCCGTTGCTCGCGCCGTCCTGGTTGACCGCGGACCCCCGGACCAGCGCCAGCACGTCGTGGCCCCGGCGCCGGGCGTCGGACAGCCGCTCGACCAGCACCAGGCCGACGCCCTCGGACCAGCCGGTGCCGTCGGCGGCCGCCGCGAACGCCTTGCAGCGCCCGTCCGAGGTGAGGCCGAGCTCCTTGCTGAACGACACGAACGCGGACGGCGTGGCCATCACGGTGGCGCCGCCGGCCAGGGCCAGGTCGCAGTCGCCGGAGCGCAGGGCCTGCACGGCGAGGTGCAGGGCGACCAGCGAGGCCGAGCAGGCGGTGTCGACGGTGAGCGCGGGGCCTTCCAGGCCGAACGTGTACGCGAGCCGTCCGGAGAGGACCGCGGCGGCGTTGCCCGTACCCTGATGCCCGTCGTTGCCGTGCGCGGTCGCCGTGAGCAGCCCGAGGTAGTCCTGGCCGGTGGTGCCGACGAACACGCCGGTACGGCTGCCGCGCAGCCCGGCCGGATCGAGGCCACCCCGCTCGAACGCCTCCCACGCGGTCTCCAGCAACAGGCGCTGCTGCGGGTCCATCGCGAGCGCCTCGCGCGGCGAGATGGCGAACAGGTCGGCGTCGAAGAGCGGGGCGCCGCCGAGGAAGCCGCCGAGGCGGACGGACGGCGCGCCCTCGGCCTCGTGCAGCGCGTCGACGTCCCAGCCCCGGTCGGCGGGGAACGTGGTGAGACCCTCGGCGCCGCTCTCCACGAGCCGCCAGAGATCCTCGGGGGACTCCACGTCACCCGGGTAGCGGCAGGCCATCGCGACGATCGCGATCGGGTCCTCGGCCATGCTCCCGGCCGGGGCGGTCGGTGCCACGCCCGTCGCCGCGGCGCCGCTGCCGGGTTCGGCGCCGAAGAGCCTGCCACCGAGCTCGGTGGCGAGCGCGAGCGGCGTCGGGTGGTCGTAGATGAGGGTGGCGCTCAGCGACAGGCCGGTCGCGGTGACGAGCAGGTCGCGCAGCTCGATGGCGGTCAACGAGTCGAAGCCGAGGCTCTGGAACGTGGCTTTCGCGCTCACCGCGTCGAGGCTGTCGTGGCCGAGCAGCCGGGCGGCGGTGGTGCGGACGAGCTCCAGCAGGTGCCGGTCCCGGTCCGCGGGTGCGAGCCCGGCGAGCCCGGCCGCGAACGCGCTGAGCCCGGCGGTGGCCGCGCCGGCGCCACCGGCCGGGACGACGGGCAGCTCGGCGAGCAGCGGCTGCGGGCGGGCCAGGGTGAAGGCGGGTACGAACACCGGCCACTCGACATCGGCGACCGCCACGCAGGTCTCGTCGTGGTCGACGGCGTCCAGCAGTGCCGCGACCGCGAGCGCGGGGTCCATCGCCCGCAGACCGCGCAGGCGCAGGTACTCCTCGGTCTCGGCGGAGCCGACCATGCCCGCGCCGGACCACGGTCCCCATGCGACGGACGTGCCGGTCTCGCCCCGGCCGCGGCGGTGCTCCACCAGGCTGTCGAGAGCGGCGTTCGCGGCGGCGTACGCGGCCTGCCCGCCGCTGCCCCAGACACCGGCGACCGAGCCGAACACGACGAAGAAGCCGAGGGGGAGGCCCGCGGTCAGCTCGTCGAGGTGCCGGGCGCCGGCCACCTTCGCCCGCAGCACGGCCGCGAAGCCGGGCAGGTCGCTGGTGAGCAGCGCGCCCGGGTCCCCGGCGCCGGCCGCGTGGACGACACCGCTGAGCGGCAGGTCGGCCGGGACCCCGGCGAGCAGCTCCTCGACGGCCGCCCGGTCGGCGACGTCGCAGGCCACGACGCTCACCCGGGTGCCGGCCGCGGTCAGCTCGGCGGCGAGCTCGCTCACGCCGGGAGCGTCCGGGCCGCGTCGCCCGGTCAGGATCAGGTGGGGTACGCCCCGGCCGGCCAGCGCGCGGGCGACGTGGGCCCCGAGCGCGCCGGTGCCGCCGGTGACCAGCACCGTCCCGGACGGGACGACGGCCGGGACGGCGGGGACGGGACCGGGTGCCCGGACGAGCCTGCGTGCGGCCACCCCGCCCGGACGGATCGCGACCTGGTCCTCGTCCGCGGCGGCCAGCACGGCGACGAGGCGGCCCGCCCCGGCCGGGCCGAGCGTGGCGGGCAGGTCGATCAGGCCGGCCCAGCGGCGCGGCAGCTCCAGCGCGGCGACCCGGCCGAGACCCCAGACCTGCGCCTGGCCCGGGTCGGGAACGACGGCGCCGGGCTCGGTGGCGACCGACTGCCGGGTCAGCGACCACATCGGTGCGGTCAGGTCCGCGTCGTCGAGCGCCTGCAGCAGCGCGACGGTGAGCGCCGCGCCCCGGGTCAGTGCGGTGTCGGCGTAGTACCCGGGTGCGAGCGGTGCGAGGGAGACAATGGTGTCCGGGGCCGGGAGCTCGGCCAGGCGGTCGACGAGCCCAGCCCTGTCCAGCTCGGCCCGGTCGAGCGCGGTCCCGTCGAGGTCGAGCACGGACACGACGGCGCCGGCGTGGGACAGTGCGCGGATGATCTCGCCGGCGTCGACCTCGGCCGGGCGGACGACCAGCCACGAGCCGGACAGCGTCGCGGCGGGCGGGGTGACCGGGCGCCACGCGATCCGGTAGCGCCACTCGGCGAGGGTGGCGCTGGTGCGCCCGGCCCGGCGCCACGCGGCGAGCGCGGGCAGGACGGCGGCCAGGTCGCCCGGGTCGTCGATGCCGACGGTGCCGGCGACCGACTCGGCGTCGGCGTCCTCGACGGCGGCCCAGAACGACGCCTCGGCCGCGTCGGTGCCGGAGACCGGGGCCACGGGGTGCGGCTCGGGCCAGAAGCGCTCGTGCTGGAACGCGTAGGTGGGCAGGTCGGCGGCGTGCGCGGGCGGGCAGGGGCCGACCAGCGCGGCCCAGTCCACGGCCACGCCCGCGGTCCACAGCCGGCCGACGGCCTCCAGCAGCGCGGCGGGCTCCTCCCGGCCGGTCCGGGCGGCCGCGGCCAGCACCGGCTCCGGCTCGCCGGGCGGCGCCGTGACGATCTGCCGGGCCAGGCCGGTGAGTACGGCGGCGGGGCCTATCTCGAGGTACCGGGTGACGCCGAGCGCGGGCAACGCGGCCACGGCGTCCTGAAAACGGACCGTCTCGCGCACGTGCCGTACCCAGGTGGTGGCGTCCACGGTGGTGAGCTGCTCGCCGGTGCGGTCGCAGACGATCGGGACGCGGGCCGGGGCGTACGCGACGCGTTGCGCGACGGCGGCGAAGTCGTCGAGCATGGGATCCATCAGCGCCGAGTGGAACGCGTGCGACACGCGCAGCCGCCGGGTACGCCAGCCGAGCCGGTCGGCCTCCGCCTCCAGCTCGGTCACCTGGTCCGCCGGGCCGGAAACCACGGTGGCGGCCGGGCCGTTGACCGCGGCGATGCCGAGTCCGGGGCGGTGCTGCAGCGCGGCGAGCACTTCCACCTCGGAGGCGGCGACGGACAGCATCGCGCCACCGGCGGGCAGCGCGGCCATCAGCCGGCCCCGTGCCGCCACGAGGGTGACGGCGTCGTCCAGGGTGAGTACGCCGGCCACGTGCGCGGCGGCGAGCTGGCCGATCGAGTGGCCCAGCACCGCGTCGGGCACCACACCCCACGACTCGACAAGGCGGAAGAGGGCGATCTCGTACGCGAACAGCGCCGCCTGCGCGTAATCGGTGCGTTCGAGCAGCGGCCCCCCGGCGTCGATCACCTCGCGCAACGGCCCGTCGGGCAGCGCGCCGAACCGCTCGCACACGTCGGCGAAGGCCTCGGCGAACACGGGGTACGTCGCGCGCAGCTCCGCGCCCATACCGGTGTGCTGGGCGCCCTGCCCGGTGAACAGGAACGCGACCTTGCCCGGGCCCGTGGCCCCGCGGACCACGCCGGGCCCGCTCCGGCCGGCTTCGAGATCGGCCAGCAGCCCGGCCAGCGTGGTGTCGCCGGCGACGACGACCGCTCGGTGGTCGAGCGCGGACCGGGTTCCGGCCAGCGCCGCGGCGACCGCGGCCGGGGCGGGGGCTCCCGGCGCGGCGAGGTGTTCGCGCAGGCGGGCGGCCTGGTCCCGCAGCCCGGCGGCGGTGCCGGCGGAGATGAGGAACGGGGCCGGGGCGGTGAGCGGCGGCGCGGCCGGGGCGGCGTCGGCGGCCGGCGGCTCCTGCAGGATGACGTGCGCGTTGGTGCCGCTCACGCCGAACGATGAGACACCGGCGTAGCGGGGACGCTCCCCCGCCGCCCAGGCCACCGGCTCGGTGAGCAGCTCCACCGCGCCGGCGGTCCAGTCGACGTGCGAGGTCGGGGCGTCGACGTGCAGGGTGCGCGGGATCCGGCCGTGCCGCATCGCCATGATCATCTTGATGACGCCGGCGGCGCCCGCGGCGGCCTGGGTGTGCCCGATGTTCGACTTCACCGAGCCGAGGTGCAGCGGACGGTCGGCGGGGCGATCCCGGCCGTAGGTGGCGAGCAGTGCCTGGGCCTCGATCGGGTCACCCAGCCGGGTGCCGGTGCCGTGCGCCTCGACGACGTCCACGTCGGCCGCCCGCACACCGGCGTCGGCCAGCGCGGCCCGGATGACCCGCTGCTGCGAGGGGCCGTTCGGGGCGGTCAGGCCGTTGCTGGCGCCGTCGGAGTTGACCGCGCTGCCGCGCAGCACCGCGAGCACCCGGTGCCCGAGGCGGCGGGCGTCGCTGAGCCGCTCGACCATGAGCAGGCCGGAGCCCTCGGACCAGCCGGTGCCGTCGGCCGCGTCGGCGAACGGCTTGCACCGGCCGTCGGACGCGAGGCCCTGCTGGCGGGCGAAGGCGCCGTACGCGTCCGCCGTGACCATGACGGTGACGCCGCCCGCGACGGCCAGCGAGCACTCGCCCCGCCGCAGCGCCTGGGCCGCGAGATGCAACGCGACCAGCGACGACGAGCACGCCGTGTCGATGGTGACGGTCGGGCCCTCGAAGCCGAACGCGTACGCCACCCGGCCGGAGAGGATGCTCGCGGCGTTGCCGGTCAGCGCGTAGCCCTGCGCCTCGCCGGGCACCAGATACTGGTAGCCGGACGTGGACGCACCGAGGAAGACGCCGGTCCGGCTGCCGCGCAGCGCGCGCGGGTCGAGCCCGGTGCGCTCCAGCAGCTCGTAGGTGGTCTCCAGGACCAGGCGCTGCTGCGGGTCCATGGCCAGCGCCTCACGCGGCGAGATCCCGAAGAACGCCGGGTCGAACGCGGTGGCGGCGGGGACGAAGCCGCCCTGCGCCGCGTAGGTCGAGGTGCCCGGGTCGACCACCCAGCCGCGGTCGGCGGGGAACCCGGTGATGCCGTCGGCACCCGTGTCGACCAGGTGCCACAGCGTCTCGGGCGAGTCGGCGCCGCCGGGCAGCCGGCACGCCATGCCGACCACGGCGACCGGTTCGGTGGCGGCGTCGGTGAGGGCCTTGTTCTCCGAGCGCAGTCGGTCGTTGTCCTTCAGGGAGGAGCGCAGCGCGGCGACGTACTCATCGATCGTGGCAGACATCAGGAGCTCCAGTCGTGGGGCACGGTCAGGACGTCCACTCGCCACGTGCCAGGCGGAGCAGGTCTTCGCCGTTCAGGTCGTCGATGGCGACCGGGGTGGTCGCGGTGGGGTCGTCCGGGTCGGTGCGGCCCTCGGCGAGCCGCAGCATCACGTCGAGCAGGCCGGCGGCGCGCAGCTGGGCCGTGGTGATCCGGGCGAGCGACGCCCGCAGCCGGGTGTCCTCGTCGTCCTCCCCGGTCTCCGCACCGAACAGCTCCGCCTCGAGATGCGCGGCGATCGCCTGCGCGCTCGGATAGTCGAAGACGAGCGTGGCGGGCAGGGCGGCGCCGGTCGCCGCGGCGAGCCGGTCACGAAGCTCGACCGCGGTGAGCGAGTCCAGGCCCAGGTCGCGCAGGGCGCGCTCGGGGGCGACGGCGTCCGGGCGGGTGAACCCGAGGACCGCGGCGGCGTGCTCGCGCACCCCGTCCAGCAGGACGTCCCGGCGGTCGGCGCCGGTGAGCGCGGCGGCCCGGTCACGCAACTCGCCGCCGGGCACGTCGGGGCCACCGGCGGGGGCGGGTGCCGTGTTCAGCGCGGTGAGCAGCGGCTGGGCGCGTACCGAGGAGAACGTCGCCGCGAACCGGGCGGGGTCGAGATCGGCCACGGTGACCTCGGTGTCGCCACCGGCCACCGCCCGTTCCAGCGCGGTCAGGGCGAACGCCGGGTCCATCGGGC
Source organism: Winogradskya consettensis (assembly GCF_018332715.1). Lineage (GTDB taxonomy): Bacteria > Actinomycetota > Actinomycetes > Mycobacteriales > Micromonosporaceae > Actinoplanes > Actinoplanes consettensis. The sequence goes on from NZ_BOQP01000051.1 coordinate 45,823, forward strand.
GCAGCCCACGGCGGGCCAGGTACGCGACGGCGGCCTCGTCCGAGGCCATGCCGTCACCGCCCCACGGGCCCCAGTGCACACAGGTCGCTACCGCGCCGCGGGCCCGGCGTGACCGGGCCAGCGCACCGAGGTACGCGTTGGCCGCGGAGTACGCCGGCTGCCCGCCCGCGCCCCACACCCCGGCGATCGAGCCGAACAGCACGAACGCGTCGAGCGGAACCCCGGAGAGCAGCTCGTCGAGCACCGCGGCGCCGCGTACCTTGGCGTGCATCGCGGCCTCGAACGACGCCGCCGTCGCCTCGCTGATCGGCTCGACGCTCCCGGTGCCGGCGGCGTGGACCACCGCGCTCAGCGGCCATCGCGCCGGCACCCCGGCGAGGACGGCCGCGACCGCGGCGGGGTCGGTGATGTCGGCGGCGACGACGGTGACCTCGGTCCCGGCGGCACGAAGCTCCTCGCGGAGCCCGGCGACGCCGGGGGCGTCCGGGCCGCTGCGGCTGGTCAGGATCAGATGCGGGACGCCGCGCTCGGCGAGCCGCCGGGCGAGATGGGCACCTAGCGCACCGGTGCCGCCGGTGATGAGCACGGTGCCGGACGGCCGCCACCCCGCTCCGGGGGCGGCCGTGGCGGGGGCGGGGTGCAGGCGGGCGGCGCGGACCCGGTCGCCGCGGATGACGACCTGGTCCTCGGTGCCGTCGGCGAGCACCGCGACGAGCCGGTCGGCCGCGGCGGCGTCGAGCGTCGCCGGCAGGTCGATCTGGCCGCCCCAGCGCTGCGGCAGCTCCAGTGCGGCCGCCCGGCCGAGGCCCCGGGCGAGCTCCTGCTCCGGGTCGCCGGGCTCGTTGTCCACGGCGACCGCGCCGCGGGTCAGGTGCCACACGGCCGGGCCGGTCGCGGGCAGCGCCCGCAGCTGCGTGAGCAGGCCGGCCGCGCCCGCGCAGGTGAGCACGCCCGCGATGGCCGCCGACGGGTCGGTCGTGGTGGTGGCGCCGGCGTCGTGCAGGGCCGCGACGACGTCGTCGGGGACCGGGCCGGCGAGCAGCCAGGCGCCGGACAACGTCGCGGACGGCGGGCCGGCGGGTTCCCAGCTGACCTCGTAGCGCCAGCCGTCGCTGACGGTCGCGGCCTGCGAGCCGCGGTGCCAGGCGGCCATGGCGGGCAGCACCGGTGCGAGCGCGGCGCCGTCGGCCAGGCCGAGCAGCCGGCCCAGCACGTCCGCGTCGCCGCCGGCCACGTGGGTCCAGAAGTCGCCGTCCGCGGTGCTGCCGGGGACGGCGGCCGGTGCCACGGGGAGATCGGGCCAGTAGCGGTCGCGCGCGAACGGGTACGTGGGCAGCGTGATCCGCCGCCCGCCCGCCGGCTCGACGACCCGGGCCCAGTCCACGGACCGGCCGTCGGTGTGCAGCCGGGCCACGGCCGCGAGCAGCGCCTCGTCGTCGGCGCGGTCCTTGCGCAGGGCGGGCACCGCGAGCGCTTCGGCGCGCAGGGCCCGCACCATCGGCGTGAGCACCGCCTGTGGTCCCAGTTCGAGGAACCGGGTGACCCCGAGCGCGGCCAGCCGGTCGACGGCGGCGCCGAACCGCACGGCCTCGCGGGCGTGCCGGACCCAGTGCGCGGCGTCGAGGACCGTCACGGGCTCGCCGGTCAGGGTGGAGACGACGGGGATGCGCGGCGGCGCGTACGTGAGCGGGGCGGCAACCGCGCCGAACTCCGCCAGCATCGGCTCCATGAGCGCGGAGTGGAACGCGTGCGACACCTGGAGCCGCTTGGTGCGCTTGCCGGTGACGAGGGCTACGATCCGCTCCTGCGGGCCGCTCACCACGACCGACTGCGGTCCGTTCACCGCGGCGATGTCGAGGGAGTCGCCGATCAGGGTGCGTACGGTCGCCTCGTCGGCCTCGATCGCCAGCATCGCCCCACCGGCGGGCAGCGACCGCATGAGCGTGCCCCGGGCGGCGACCAGCGTGACGGCGTCGCCGAGGTCGAGCACGCCGGCGACGTGTGCCGCGGCGATCTCGCCGATCGAGTGGCCCGCGACGTGGTCCGGCGTGACGCCCCAGCTCTCGAGGAGCCGGTACAACGCTACCTCGACGGCGAAGATGCCCGCCTGCGCGTAGTCGGTGCGGTCCAGCAGATCCCCGCCGGCCGTGACGACCTCCGCCAGCGGGCGGTCCAGCTTGCCGGCGAACGCCGCGCAGACGGCGTCGTAGGCCTCGGCGTACGCGGGGAAGCGCCGCAGCCCGGTCCCCATGCCGCCGCGCTGCGCGCCCTGCCCGGTGAACAGCACGGCCAGCCGGCCGGTGCGGGCGGTCCCACGCACGACCGCGGGGTGTTCCTGACCGGCGGCGAGCGCGGTGAGCCCGGCCTTCAGCGCTGCCGTTCCATCGGCGAGCACCACGGCCCGCTCATCCATCACGCCACGGGTGGTGGCCAGCGAGAACGCCACGTCGGCGGGAACGGCAGCGGGCAGGTCACGCAACCGGGCGGCCTGGGCCACAACAGCCATGGGGGTACGCGCGGACACCGCGAACGGCAGCACCGCAGGCCCCGCACCGTCCGTCCCGATCGGTGGTTCCGCGACGGCCGGAGGCTCCTCCAGGATCACGTGGGCGTTCGTGCCGCTGACCCCGAACGACGACACCCCGGCCCGGCGCGGACGCCCGTTGACCTTCCACGCCCGCGGCTCGGTGAGCAGCCGGACAGCGCCGGCCGCCCAGTCGACCTGCGGCGTCGGCTCGTCGACGTGCAGCGTGCGCGGCAGCGTCTCGTGCCGCATGGCCAGCACCATCTTCATGATGGCCGCCACGCCCGCGGCGGCCTGGGTGTGGCCCAGGTTGGACTTCACCGAGCCGAGCCAGAGCGGGCCGGCGTCACCGCGGCCCTGCCCGTACGTCGCCAGCAGCGCCTGCGCCTCGACCGGGTCCCCGAGCCGGGTGCCGGTCCCGTGCCCGTCGACGGCGTCGACGTCCCCCGCGCGGAGCCCGGCACCGGCCAGCGCCTGCGCGATGACGCGCTGCTGCGAGGGCCCGTTCGGTGCCGTGAAGCCGCTGGAAGCGCCGTCCTGGTTGACCGCGCTGCCACGGATCACGCCGAGTACCGGGTGCCCGTGGCGGCGGGCGTCGCTGAGCCGTTCGAGCAGCAGCACGCCGGCGCCCTCGGACCAGGAGGTGCCGTCGGCCGCGGCGGCGTAGGACTTGCAGCGCCCGTCCCCGGCGAGCCCGCTGCCCGCGGTGAACCCCGCGATCGCCGACGACGTCGCCATCACCGTGACCCCTCCGGCGAGGGCCAGCGAGCACTCCCCGCGGCGCAGTGCGGTGGCGGCGAGGTGGGCGGTCACGAGCGACGACGAGCACGCGGTGTCGACGGTGACGGCCGGGCCTTCGAGCCCGAACGTGTAGGAGATGCGGCCGGAGATGGCGCTGCCGGCCGTACCCGTGGCCCGATAGCCTTCTCCCCCGTCGCCGGAACCGGCGCCGAGATAGCCGTAGTCGTGATACATCGCGCCGACGTAGACGCCCGTGCGGCTGCCGCGGACCGCGGCCGGGTCGAGACCCGCCCGCTCGAACGCCTCCCAGGCGAGCAGCAGCATGAGCCGCTGCTGCGGGTCCATCACCACCGCCTCACGCGGGGAGATGCCGAACAGCTCGGGGTCGAAGTCGCCGACGCCGGGCAGGAAGCCGCCCGCGAGCGCGGCGCCCTCCCCGGCACCGAGCTCGGCGAGGTTCCAGCCACGGTCGGCGGGCAGCGCACCGATGGCGTCACCGTCCGCCGCGACCAGTTCCCACAGCTGCTCGGGGGTCTCGATGCCACCGGGGAACCGGCACGCCATCGCCACGATCGCGATCGGCTCGCGGTCCCGGCCGCGCAGCTCGCCCAGCTCCTGGCGGCTCTGCTGGAGCTCGACCGACGCCTTCTTCAGGTAGTCGAGCAGTTTCGCCTCGTCGGCCATCAGCTGATCGGCTCCTGGGTTGTGCCGTCGATGAAGTCGAACAGTTCCTCGGCGCTCGCGTCGCCGATCTCCACGGTGGCCCGCGGTTGCAGGTCCCCGAGCAGCTCCCGCAGCCGGTCGCCGAGCCGTTCCCGGTCGTCGTCGCCCACGCCGGCGAGGGTCCGGGCGAGCGCGTCGAGCTGGTCCAGCGCCTCGTCGGCGGCGGGCCGGGCCGGCGGCACCAGCTCCCGCTCCAGGTGCCGGGCCAGCGCGACCGGGCTCGGGTGGTCGAACACCAGCGTGGCGGGGAGCCGCAGTCCGGTGATCGCGGCCATCCGGTTGCGCAGCTCGACGCCGGTGAGCGAGTCCATGCCCAGGTCCAGGAAGCCGCGCTCGACGCGGATCTCCTGCGCCGACGCGTACCCGAGCACGGCGGCGATCTGGTCCCGGACCAGCGTGAGCACCGCGTCGCGGCGCTCCTGCTCGCCCAGTCCCCGCAGGCGCTCGCGCAGCGCCCCGGGATCGTGGGCCGCCGTGGTGGTGCCCGCCGGTCCCGCGGTGGTGCGGATCAGCGAGCGCATGAAGTGCGGCACGGGCCCGGCGACCGGGCGCAGCGCGCCGGGCTCGAACGAGATCGCCACCACCACCGCGGCGCCGTCGGCCCGTCCGGCGTCCATCAGCGCCAGGCCCTCGGCGGTCGGTAGGGGCCGCAGACCGGCGCGGCGTACGCGCAGCACGTCCGCCTCGGTCAGCTCCCCGGTCATCCCGGTGGCCTGGGCCCACGGCCCCCAGGGCAGGGACACCGCCGGGAGGCCGTCAGCCTGCCGTCGCTGGGCGATCGCGTCCAGGGCCGCGTTGGCGGCGGCATAGTTGGCCTGCCCGGCACCACCGAGCGTGCCGGCGGCCGAGGAGAACAACACCAGCGGCACCGGGTCGCCGCCGCGGGTCAGCTCGTCCAGGTACATCGCACCGAGTGCCTTGCCGGTCAGCACCCGGTCGAGGCGCTCGGGGGTCAGGCCGCCGATGACACCGTCGTCGACGATGCCGGCGGTGTGCACGACCGCGCCGAGCGGCCGGTCCGCGGGGATCGCGGCGAGCAGTGCCGCGAGCGCGTCCCGATCGCCGGTGTCGCACGCGGCGACCGTGGCCTCGGCGCCGAGCCCGCCCAGCTCCGCCACCAACTCTTGCGCGCCGGGTGCGGACGGTCCGCGCCGGCTCGTCAGCAGCAGATGCCGGACGCCGTGCTCGGTGGCCAGGTGGCGGGCCACGGCGGCGCCCAGCGTGCCGGTGCCGCCGGTGACCAGCACGGTCCGGTCCGCGTCCAGGGCCGGTCGGCCGGTCTGCGATGCCCTTGCCCGCACCAGCCGTGGCGCCAGGACCCGGCCCGCGCGGACGGCGGTCTGCGGCTCGCCGCTGCGCACCGCCTGGGCCAGCCGGCCGAGCTCGGTCTCCGGGATGTCGGTGAGCACGATGCGGCCGGGATGTTCGAGCTGCGCCGACCGCAGCAGGCCCCAGGCAGCCGCGCCGCCCACGCCGGGCCGCTCGCCCGGTCCGGTCGCCACCGCGCCCGAGGTGAGCACGACGAGCGGAACGTCGGCGGCGCGCTCGTCGGCGGTCCACTCCTGCGCCAGGCGCAGCGCCTCGTGCGTGGCGCCGGTGAGGTCGTCGACGCTCGCCACGGGCCGGACAACGACGCCGTCCACGACGGCGCCGGCGGCCAGGGCCTCGACGGCGCCGGCGAGGGTGTCCGCGACGGTGACCGTCGCGCCGGCGGCGGTCAGGGCGTCCGCGACGGCGGGTGCGCCGGTGACCAGCCACGTGCCGGGGCTCGGCGACGCGGCGGCCACCGGGGTCCAGTCGACGTGGAACAGCGCGTCCGAGGTGGGTACGGCGGCGCCGAGACCGGCCGGGACCGGGCGGCCCACCAGTGAGGAGATGACGGCGACCGGGGTCCCGGCGGCGTCGGCCAGCGTGGCGCCGACGCCGTCGCCGGTGCGGGCCAGGCGGACGCGGAGGGCGGAGGCGCCGGTCGCGTAGAGCCGTACGCCGGTGAACGCGAAGGGCAGCTGCGGGACGGCTGCGGCGTCGCCCTGGACGGACCCGATCGCGGCGATGCCGTGCAGGGCGGTGTCGAGCAGGGCCGGGTGCAGACCGTACGCGCCCGCCCCGTCGCCGCCGTCGTCCTCGAGCTCCACCTCGGCGAAGATCTCGTCGCCGCGCCGCCACAGCGCCCGGGTGCCCCGGAACGCGGGACCGTAGGCGTAGCCCCGATCGCGCAGCCCGTCGTAGAAGCCGTCGAGGTCGACCGGGGTGGCACCGGGTGGCGGCCACTCCTTCATGGCGTCGTCCACGGCCGCCGGGGTCTCCGGGGCCGCACTCAGGATCGCGGTGGCGTGGCGGGTCCACGGGCTGTCCGGGTCACCGTCCGGGCGGGCGTGCACGGTGACGTCGTACCGTCCCGGATCCGCCGCCGCCGGGCGCAGCGTGACCTGGAGCTGGACCGCGCCCTCGGCCGGCAGCACCAGCGGGGACTCCAGCGTCAGCTCCTCGACCGCGAGCGGCTCACCGGTCTGCCGGCCGGCCTGCCACGCGAGCTCGATGAACGCGGTGCCGGGCAGCAGCGTCGCCCCGGCCACCGCGTGATCCGGCAGCCACGGCTGACCGGTGGCGGAGAGCCGGCCGGTGAGCAGGGTGCCGGAGCCGTCCGCGAGCGGCACGGCCGCGCCCAGCATCGGGTGCCCGGCCCGGGTCAGGCCGGCGGCGGTCACGTCGCCGAGCAGTGCGGACGGGCTGGGGATGAGCCAGTAGCGGCGGCTCTGGAACGCGTACGTCGGCAGGTCCACCGGCACTGCGGGCCGCGCGCCGAGCACCGCGGTCCAGTCCACCGGTACGCCGTGGATGTGCAGCTCCGCGGCGGCGCGCCGGAGCCGGTCCGTGGTTCCCTCGCCACGGCGCAGCGACCCGGTCACCACGGTGTCGTCGCGCTCGTCGAGTGCCGCGTTCATCGGGACGGTGAGCACCGGGTGCGGGCTGACCTCCAGGAAGCGGCGGTGTCCCGCGGCTGCCAGCTCCCGCACGGCGGACTCGAACAGCACCGGCCGGCGCAGGTTGCGGAACCAGTGCCCGGCGCCGAGTGTCGTGGTGTCGGTCCAGCCGCCCTCGGTGGTGGACCAGAACGGCACCCGGCCCAGCCGGGGCGTGAGGCCGTCGAGCGCGGCGAGCAACGGCTCCCGCAGCGCCTCCATGCCGGCGGTGTGCGAGGGGTAGTCGATGTCGACCCGGTGCACCCGGATGTCCTCGGCGCCGCACCCGGCTGCGAAAGCGTCCAGCGCCGCGGACGGGCCGCCGACGACCGTGACACCCGGCCCGTTCAGCGCGGCGATCTCCAGCTCGGGGTGGGGTGCCAGGCGGTCGCGTACCCGTTCGGCCGTGAGCCACACCGACAGCAGGCCGCCCGTCCCGGACACCTCGCGCAGCAGGCGGGCGCGGACGGCGACCACGGTGGCGGCGTCGTCGAGGCTGAGCGCGCCGGCGACGTACGCGGCGACGAGCTCACCCTGCGAGTGCCCGACAACGGCGTCCGGTTCGACGCCCCACGAGCGCCAGAGCGCGGTCAGGCCCACCATCACGGCGAACAGGGCCGGCTGCACCACGTCGACGCGCTCCAGCGGGGCAGCACCGGGAAGCCCGCGCAGCGTGTCGTGCAGGGACCAGTCGAGGTGCGGCGCGAGGGCCAGCGCGACCGCGTCCACGGCGTCGGCGAACACCGGCTCGGTGTCGAGCAGACCGGCCGCCATGCCCGTCCACTGGCCGCCCTGTCCGGGATAGACGAAGACGGTCCGGCCCTCGCCCGCGGCGCCGGTGCGCACCCCCTCCGCCGGGCGTCCGGCGGCGAGATCGTCGAGCAGGGTGAGCAGGCCGGCGCGGTCGGAGGCGGCGAGCGCCGCCCGGCGGTGGAAGGAACTGCGGGTGGTGGCCAGCGCGTGGGCGGCCGAGGCGAGGTCGGTGTCCGGTGCCGCGGTCAGCCGCTCGCGCAGCCGCCCGGCCTGGGCCCGCAGCGCCGCCTCGGTACGCCCCGACAGCAGCACCGGCGGCATGCCGGCGGGGGCGGCCGGGGCCGGGCGCGGCGCGGCGGCTTGCGGAGGCTGCTCGATGATGACGTGCGAGTTGGTGCCGCTGCCGCCGAACGAGGAGATGCCGGCGCGGCGAGGGCGCCCGGTCGCGGGCCACGGCCGGTTCTCGGTGAGCAGTTCCACCGCCCCGGCCGACCAGTCGACGTGCGGGGTGGGCTCGTCGATGTGCAGCGTCCGGGGCAGCTCGCCGGCCCCCATCGCCATCACCATCTTGATCAGGCCGGCCGCGCCGCCGGCGGCGGTGGTGTGGCCGATGTTCGACTTGACCGAGCCGAGGTAGAGCGGGCGGGCCGGGTCCCGGTCCCTGCCGTACGTGGCGATGAGGGCCTGCGCCTCGATCGGGTCGCCGAGTGTGGTGCCGGTGCCGTGCGCCTCGACCGCGTCCACCTCGTCCGGGGTCACCCCGGCGGCGGCCAGCGCGGCCCGGATGACCCGCTGCTGCGAGGGCCCGTTCGGGGCGGTCGGGCCGTTGGACGCGCCGTCCTGGTTGATCGCGGAGCCGGTGACCACGGCGAGTACGGGGTGACCGAGGCGCTGGGCGTCGGACAGCCGCTCGACGAGCACCATGCCGGCGCCCTCGCTCCACACCGTGCCGTCGGCGGCCGCGGCGAACGGCTTGCACCGGCCGTCCGCGGACAGGCCCCGCTGACGGCTGAACTCGATGAACGACACCGGGCTGGACAGCACGGTCACGCCGCCGGCGAGCGCCAGGTCGCATTCCCCGGAGCGCAGCGCCTGCGCGGCGAGGTGCAGCGAGACGATCGCCGACGAGCACGCCGAGTCGACGGTGACCGCCGGGCCCTCGAGGCCAAGCGCGTACGCGACCCGGCCGGAGATCGCCGCGGTGCCGGTGCCGGAGAGGAAGAAGCCCTCGAGGTCCTCGCTGAGGTAGTGCGCGCCGAGGCCGTACCCCTGGAAGGCGGAGCCGGCGAACACACCGCAGCGGCTGCCGGCGAGCGACAGCGGGTCGATGCCACCGCGCTCGATGGCCTCCCACGACGTCTCCAGCAGCATGCGCTGCTGCGGGTCGGTGGCCAGCGCCTCACGCGGGCTGATGTTGAAGAACTCCGCGTCGAAGTCGCCCGCGTCGTGGACGAAGCCGCCTTCGCGGGCGTACGTGGTGCCGCGCCGGTCGGGGTCGGAGTCGAACAGCGAGCCGAGGTCCCAGCCGCGGTCGTCCGGGAAGCCACCGATCGCGTCGGTGCCGGAGCGGACCAGCTCCCAGAGGTCCTCGGGGGTCCGCACGCCACCCGGGAACCGGCAGGCCATGCCGATGATGGCGATCGGCTCCGTGGCGTCACCCGGGCCGGAACCGCCCGCCGCCGGGGCCGGGTCCGCCTCCGCGCCGTACAGCTCGGCGTGCAGGTGGTCGGCGAGCCGGGCCGGGGTGGGGTGGTCGAAGACGACGGTGGCCGTGATCGGCAGGCCGGTCGCCGTACGCAGCCGGTTGCGGATGTCGACCGCGGTCAGCGAGTCGAACCCGAGTTCCTGGAACGCGCGGGCCGGCTCGATGTCCTGCGGTCCCTGATGGCCGAGCGCCGCGGCGGCGTGCGTGCGGACCAGGTCGAGCAGGCGGCGCCGGCGCTCGGGCACGGAGAGGCCGGCGAGCTCGGCGGTCAGCTCGCCGCCACCGGCACCCGGCTCCTCCTGCTTCTCGGCGTCGAGGACGGCGCGCGCCTGCGGGATCTCGTCGATCAACGGCCGGGCCCGGGTCGCGGTGTACGCGGTGGTGAACGACTCCCAGTCGATGTCCGCGACGGTCAGCCAGGTCTCCCCCGCGCCCTGCGCCTGCATCATCGCGTCGACGGCAAGCTCGGGATCCATCACGCGCATGCCACGCCGGCCCAGGTAGTCCATCGCCGCGTCGGAGACCATGCCGCCGCCGCCCCAGCCGCCCCACGAGATCGACAGGGCGGCCCTGCCACGGGCCCTGCGGTGCTGGCAGAGCGCGTCGAGGTGGGCGTTGGCGGCGGCGTACGCGGCCTGCCCGGCGCTGCCCCACACGCTGGACCCGGACGAGAAGACGATGAACGCCTCCAGGTCGTCGCCGGTCAGCTCGTCGAGCAGGGTGGCGCCGACGGTCTTCGCGCGGACCGTGCCGGCGAACTCCGCGGGCTCCATCATGGCCACACCGGTCGACTGGGGTACGCCCGCCGCGTGGACCACCGCGGTCAGCGGCGGCCCGTCCGCGAAGCCGGCGAGCAGTGCGCGTACGGCGTCGCGGTCGGCGATGTCGCAGGCCTCGATCCGTACGTCCGCGCCCAGCTCGCGCAGCTCGGCGAGCAGGTCCTGCGCTCCCGGCGCGTCCACACCCCGCCGCCCGGTGAGCACCAGCCGCTCGGCGCCGTCGCGGATCAGGCGCCGGGCCACGTGCGCGCCGATGTTGCCGGTCCCGCCGGTGATGAGCACAGTGCCGTGCGGCCGCCACGGCCCGGCGTCCGCCGCGGTGCCGGTGGCGCGCACCATCCGCCGGGCGAACACGCCGCCGGCGCGGATCGCGAGCTGGTCCTCCTCGTGGTCGCCACCGAGCACGGCGGTGAGCCGGTCGGCGGCCCGCGCGTCGAGCTCGGCGGGCAGGTCGAGCAGGCCGATCCGGTGCCCGGCCAGCTCCAGGCCCGCGACCAGGCCGAGACCCCAGACCTGCGCCTGCGCCGGGGCGGGTACGCGGTCGGCGCGCTGGGCCGCGGTCGCACCGCGGGTGGCCAGCCACACCGGCCCCGCGAACCCGGTACGGGCGACGGCCTGCAGCGCCGCGAGCGTGCCGGTGAGGCCGGCGGTGAGCTCGGGGTGCCCGGTGTGCGGGCGCTCGTCGAGGGCGCGCAGCGACAGCACACCCCGGGGCGGGTCAGCCGGGTCGAGCAGGGCGATGAGATCCGCGTCCGGGCCGGCCTGCACGACGATAGCGCCGCTCGCGCCGAGCAGGGCGGCGTACTCCCCGTCTGCGTCCCCGCCGGCCGTGAGCAGCAGCCAGGTGCCGTCGAGCCCGGCGGGCGCAAGCGTGGCCGGGCGCCAGGAGATGCGGTAGCGCCAGCTGTCCAGGGTGGAGCTTCGCTGCTGACCGGCACGCCACGAGGCCAGCGCGGGCAGGGCCTCGGCGAGCCTGCCGGTCTGCTCCTCGTCCAGCACGCCGGTGAGCGCGGAGAGGTCGGCGCGGTCGACGGCGTCCCAGAACAGGCTGTCCCCGGCCGGCGCGGCGCCGGTCGCGGCGAGGCGCAACGGTTCGAGCCAAAAGCGGCGGCGCTGGAAGGCGTACGTGGGCAGCGCGACCCGCGGGCCGGGGCCGTGCGGCAGGGCCGGCCAGGCGAAGGGCACCCCACCGGCGTACGCGGTGGCCACGGACAGCAGGAACCGGCCCCGGTCGCCCTGCTTGCGGCGCAGCGTGGCGAGCGCGGTGACCTCGGTGCCGGCGTGGTCGGCGGTGTCCTGCACGGCCGGGAGCAGCACCGGGTGCGGGCTGCTCTCCACGAACACGTCGTAGCCGTCCCGCAGCATCGACTCCACGGTGGGCGCGAAGCGGACCGGCCGGCGCATGTTGCGGAACCAGTACTCGGCGTCGAGGCCCTCGGTGGGGTACGGCTCGCCGGTGACGCTGGAGTAGAAGACCACGTTCCCGCCGGGCAGCGGGCGCACGTCGGCGAGCTCGGTCAGCGTCTGCTCGCGCAGCACCTCGATGTGCGGTGAGTGGCCGGCGCCGGGGACCCGTACCTTGCGGGCCCGGACCCCGTTGGCGGTCAGCTCGGCGGTGAACGCGTCGATCAGGCTCTCCAGGCCGGAGACCGCCACCGACCGGGGGCTGTTGATCGCGGCCAGGAACAGGCCCTCGCGCTCGGCGAGCAGCTCCTCGACCTTGGCGACGGGCAGCGGCACGGCGACCATCGCGCCGTGGTCGGAGCCGCCCTGGTAGCCGGTGTCGGCGAGGTGCCCGAGCATCCGGCTGCGCACCGCGACGATCTTGGCGGCGTCGCGCAGGGTGAGCCCGCCCGCGAGGTACGCCGCCGCGGTCTCGCCCTGGGAGTGCCCGACAACCGCGTCGGGGACGAGGCCGTGGGAGCGCCAGAGCGCCGCGAGCGAGACCATGAGGGTGAACAGCAGCGGCTGCACGTCGGCCATGCGGTCGCTGTAGGTGTCGTCCGGGGCTGCCAGCGCCTCGGCCACCGACCAGCCCAGGAACGGCTGCAGCGCCGCGTCGCACTCCTCGACGGAGGCGCGGAACACCGGCTCGGTGGCGAGCAGGGCGCGGCCCATGCCGGGCCACTGGGAGCCCTGGCCGGGCAGGACGAACGCGACCTTGCCCCGCGGGTCGGCGACGCCCGTGGCCAGGCCCGGCACGGACCGTTCCTCGGCGAGCGCGGCCAGCAGGCCGGCGTAGCCGTCGCGGTCACCGGCGAGCAGCACCGCGCGGTGCGGCATCCGGGCCCGGGTGGTGCTCAGGGCGTGGCCGATCGCGGCGATGTCCTGGCCGGGGTTGCCGTCGAGAAACTCGCGCAGCCGGCCCGCCTGGGCGCGCAGGGCGGCCGCCGTACGCGCGCTCAAGAGCCAGGGGCCGGGGCGCGCCGCCGGGGCGGCCGGCTCGGCTGGCGCCTCTTCGAGGATCAGGTGGGCGTTGGTGCCGCTCATGCCGAACGACGACACCGCCGCGCGGCGCGGGGTCTCCCGTGCCGGCCAGGGCTCGGCGGCGGTGAGCAGCCGGACGGTGCCGCCGGACCAGTCGATGTGCTCGGACGGGCGGTCGGCGTGCAGGGTCGCGGGCAGCACCCCGTGCCGCATCGCCATGATCATCTTGATCACGCCGGCGACACCCGCGGCGGCCTGCGTGTGGCCCAGGTTGGACTTCACCGAGCCCAGCCGGAGCGGCTGCGCGGTGTCGCGGTCCCGGCCGTACGTCTCCAGCAGCGCCTGCGCCTCGATCGGGTCGCCGAGGGCGGTGCCCGTGCCGTGCGCCTCCACCGCGTCGACGTCGGCGAAGCCGAGCCCGCCGTGCTGCAGGGCGCTGCGGATGACCCGCTGCTGCGACCCGCCGTTCGGGGCGGTCAGGCCGTTGCTCGCGCCGTCGTGGTTGATCGCCGAGCCGCGCAGCACCGCCAGCACCGGGTGGCCGTTGCGGCGTGCGTCGGAGAGCAGCTCCAGCACCACCACGCCGACACCCTCGCCCCAGCCGGTGCCGTCCGCGTCGGCCGCGAACGCCTTGCACCGCCCGTCGCGGGCGAGCGCCCCGCCGCGCATGCTGTCCACGAACATGTCCGGCGTCGGCATCACGGTCGCGCCGCCGGCCAGCGCCAGGTCGCACTCGCCGGACCGCAGCGCCTCGCCGGCCAGGTGCATGGCGACCAGCGACGAGGAGCACGCGGTGTCGATGGTGACCGCCGGACCCTCCAGCCCGAACGTGTACGACAACCGCCCTGACAGCACGCTCGTCGCCATGCCGGTCAGCAGGTACGGCGCGCTGCCCTCGGGCACCTCCACCGGCCCGAGCGAGTAGCCGGTGGTCGCACCCCCGACGTAGACGCCGGTGCGGCTGCCGCGCAGGCCCTCCGGGTCGATCCCGGCCCGCTCGAACGCCTCCCAGGAGGTCTCCAGCAGCAGCCGCTGCTGGGGGTCCATGCCGACGGCCTCACGCGGCACGATCGAGAAGAACGGCGCGTCGAAGTCGGCCGCACCGTCGACGAAGCCGCCCTCGAGGGTGTACCCCGCCGCGCCGAGCCGGTCCAGGTCCCAGCCGCGGTCCGCGGGCAGGGCGCCCACCGCGTCGGCGCCGTCGGCCAGCAGTTGCCAGAACTCGTCCGGTCCGGCCACGCCACCCGGGAAGCGACAGCCGATGCCGACGATCGCCACCGGCTCCGTGGTACGGGTCGCCGTGGGCGCCGGCGCGGGCGCTGCCCGGTCCTCGCCGTCCAGCTCGGCGAGCAGGTGCCCGGCGACCGCCGTGGCGGTGGGGTGGTCGAACGCGAGCGTGGCGCTCAGTCGCAGGCCGGTCGCGGCGGCGAGGCGGTTGCGCAGCTCGACGGCGGTCAGCGAGTCGAGGCCCAGCTCGCGGAACGGCCGGTCGGCGGCGACGGCGGTGGCGCCGCTCAGCCCGAGGATCGCGGCGGCTGCGGCGCGGACGCGGTCCAGCACCAGACGGAGCCGGTCGGCGGGGGCCAGGCCCGCGAGCAGGGCGGCCAGGCCGGTGCCGCTTCCGCCCCGGACGACCGTACGCCGGGCGGGCGTGCGGACCAGCGAGCTGAGCAGCGGCGGCAGCTCGGCCGCGTGCGCCTGCAGCCGGGCGAGGTCGAGGCCGGTCGGCACGAGCACCGGGCCGGAACCGCGCAGCGCGGCGTCCAGCAGTGCCAGGCCCTGCTCGTCGGTGACGGGCGGGAATCCGGAGCGGGCCATCCGGGCCCGGTCGCCCTCGGCGAGGTGGGCCAGCATGCCACCGCTCGCCCACGGACCCCAGGCGAGGCTGAGTGCGGGCAGTCCGGCTGCCTGCCGCCGGGCGGCGAGCGCGTCGAGCGCGGCGTTCGCGGCGGCGTAGCTGCCCTGGCCGGCGCCGCCCAGCAGCCCGGAGAGCGAGGAGAACAGCACGAACGCGGCGAGGCCGGTGTCGCGGGTCAGCTCGTCGAGGAGCAGCGCCGCATCGATCTTGGGGCGCAGCACGACTCCGAGCCGCTGCGGGGTCAGCGACGCCACGACGCCGTCGTCGACCACGCCGGCCGCGTGGAAGACCGCGGTCAGGGGACGGTCGGCGGGCAATGCCGCGAGCAGGGCGGCGACGTCGTCACGGTCGGAGACATCGCACGCGTACGCCGTGACGACCGCCCCCAGCCCGGCCAGCTCGGCGATCAGCTCGGCGGTGCCCGGCGAGCCCGCGCCACGACGGCCGGCCAGGGCCAGATGACGGGCGCCGTACACAGTGACCAGATGGCGTGCCACGAGCGAGCCCAGCCGTCCGCTGCCCCCGGTGATCAGCACCGTCCCCTCGGGATCAAGGACGGGGCCCTCGGGGTCGAGGACCGGGTGCCCGCCGTTTTCCGAGCCGGCCCGGCGCAGGCGTGCCGCGAACAGCGCGCTGTCCCGGACGGCCACCTCGGGCTCGCCGGTGGCCGCCGCGGAACGCACGTCGCCGGAGCCGTCGGCGGGCAGGTCGACGAGCTGGTACGCCCCGGGGCTCTCGGTCTGTGCACTGCGGACCAGCCCGTGCACGGCAGCGCCCGCGAGGTCGATGTCCCCGGCCGCGGCGTCGGTGGCGCCGTGCGTGACGAAGACCAGGCGCGCGCCGGCGGGATGCTCCTCGGCGTCCCAGCGGTGCAGCAGATCCAGCGCCTCCGCGGTGGCGGCCCGGATGCCCGCGGCGGTCGCGGGGTGCCCGATGACCGGTGCCAGGACGAGGTCGGCGGTGTCCCCGGCGGTGGCCGGGATGGGCAGCCAGGCCGGTTCGAGCAGCGGCAGGGCCTGGCCGTTCCCGCCTGGCAGCACGACGTCCGCGACGGGGGTCAGCTCAAGCCGGCCGGCGCTCAGCACCGGCTCGCCGTCGAGGTCCGTGGCGAGGACGGCCACCGAGCCGGGGTCCGCGGGCAGCGGGCGCAGCCGGACGCGCAGGGCTTCCGCCCCGGTGGCGTGCAGGATGATGTCCGTGGCCAGCACCGCCAGCGCCGGGTCGCCGGGCAGCGTGCTCAGCGCGGCGGTGAGCAGGGCGGGGTGCAGGCCGTAGCGGGGTGCGTCGCGGGCCTCGGCCTCGTCCAGACGTACCTCGGCATAGGTGTCCTCGCCGTGCCGCCACACCCCGGTCGCCCCCGGCAGGGCCTCGGCGCCGGTGGGCGGCCAGACCCGCAGGTCGCCGAGGTCACCGGCGTCCGACCCGGCGGGGGCGAGTACGCCGGTGACGTGCTCGGTCCACGGCCCGTCGGTCCAGCCGTCGGGCCCGTCCGCGGGGCGCGAGTGGACGGTCAGCGTCCGCCAGCCGTCGTCGTCGGGTGCGCCGACGCGTACCTGCAGGTGCAGCGCGGCGTCGTCGGGCAGCACGACCGGCGTCAGCACGGTGAGCTCGGCAACCGCCGGGCAGCCGGCCCGGTCACCGGCGCGCACGGCGAGATCGATCAGCGCCGCCGTGCTGAGCGCGGGGCGCCCGTGCACGAGGTGCCCGGTGAGGAACGCGTGGGTGTGCACCGAGAGCCGCGCGGTGAACAGCAGCTCGTCGCCGGTGGCCAGCGTGACGCCGGCGCCGAGCAGCGCGTGGCCGGTGGACCCGAGGCCGGCGGCGGTGATGTCCCCCGCGGCGCCCGTGATCGTGGGCCAGTAGCGGTCCCGCTCGAACGGGTACAGCGGCAGGGCCACCACCCGCCCGCCGCCGCCGTGCGGGGCCGTGAGGTCGGCGACGGCGCCGGCCACGTGCAGCGCGGCGAGCGCGTGCCGGGGCATGGTCCGCTCGTCGCGGCCGCGGCGCAGAACCGGGATCACGGCGGGACCGGCGTCGGACGCCTCGGCGGCCAGCGCGGCGAGCACGCCGTCCGGCCCGATCTCCGCCGCGACGGTAACGCCGTGCTCGCGCAGCCAGCTCAGGCCGTCGGCGAAGCGGACCGCCTCGCGGGCGTGCCGCACCCAGTAGTCCGCGTCGAACGCGTCGACCGGCTCCCCGGTCAGGTTGGACACCACCGGGATCCGCGGCGGTGCGTAGGTCAGGGACGCCGCGAATCGGCGGAACTCCGCGAGCATCGGCTCCATGAGCACCGAATGGAACGCGTGCGAGACGCGCAGCCGGCGGGTCTTGACGCCTCGCTGCTCCCAGGCGGCGGCGAGCTCGGTCACGGCCTCGCCGGCCCCGGAGACCACGACGGCCTCGGGGCCGTTGACCGCGGCGATGCCGGCGCGGCCCGCGTACGGCTCCAGGGCCGCCCGGACGTCGGCCTCGCCGGCCCGGACGGCGAGCATCGCGCCGCCTGCCGGGAGGGAGCCCATGAGCCGGCCCCGCGCGGCGACCAGCGCGCACGCGTCCGCGAGGCTCAGCACGCCCGCGAGGTGCGCGGCGGCGATCTCGCCGATGGAGTGGCCGAGCAGGTAGTCGGGGGTGACACCCCAGTGGCCGAGCAGCCGCGCGAGCGCGACCTCCAGCGCGAACAAACCGGCCTGGGTCCACGCGGTCTCGTCCAGCTCGCCGTCGGCGCCCTCGAACACCACGTCGCGCAGCGGGCGGTCCAGGTGCGGGTCGAGCAGCGCCGTGACCTCGTCGAACGCGGCGGCGAAGACGGGCTCGGCGGCGTACAGCTCGCGTCCCATCCCGGTGCGCTGAGCGCCCTGGCCGGAGAAGAGGAACGCAAGCTTCCCGGGCCGCGCGAGAACGGGCTCCTCGGTGCCGGCGGTCAGCGTGGCGAAGCCGGCGAGCAGCTCATCGCGGTCGCCCGCCACCAGGGCGGCGCGGTACTCCAGCGCGGTGCGGGTCCCGGCGAGCGAGCGGCCGAGGTCGGCGGGGGTGAGCGCGGGGTCGGCCAGGAGAGCCGCGTGCAGCCGGTCGGCCTGACGGATCAGGGCTTCGGGCGTACGCGCGGAGAACGCCACCACGACCGGCCCGCTCACCGGCGCCCCGGCCGCCGCGGGCGGTTCCTCGTCGGGGGCCTGCTCCAGGATCACGTGCGCGTTGGTGCCGCTGACCCCGAACGCCGACACGGCGCCCCGGCGGGCCCGGCCGGTCTCCGGCCAGTCGCGTTGCTCGGTGAGCAGCCGCACGTCGCCGGCGGTCCAGTCCACGTGCGGGGTGGGTTCGTCGACGTGCAGGGTGCGGGGCAGCACCCCGTGCCGCAGCGCCTGGACCATCTTGATGACACCGGCGACACCCGCGGCGGACTGCGCGTGGCCGATGTTCGACTTGACCGAGCCGACCCAGAGCGGCTCGGCCTGCTCCCGGTTGCTGCCGTACGTCGCCAGCAGCGCCTGCGCCTCGATCGGGTCGCCGAGCACGGTGCCGGTGCCGTGCGCGTCGACGGCGTCCACGTCCGCGGGTGACAGCCGGGCCTGCGCGAGCGCGTCGAGGATGACGCGCTGCTGCGACGGGCCGTTCGGGGCGGTCAGGCCGTTGGAGGCGCCGTCGGAGTTGACCGCGGAGCCGCGGACCACGGCGAGCACCCGGTGACCGTTGCGGCGGGCGTCGGAGAGCCGCTCGACGACGAGCACGCCGGCGCCCTCGGCCCAGCCGGTGCCGTCGGCGGCCGCCGCGAACGACTTGCAGCGCCCGTCGGAGGCGAGCCCGCGCTGCCGGCTGAACTCGGTGAACACGCCGGGGGTGGACATCACGGTGACACCCCCGGCCAGCGCCAGGTCGCATTCGCCGGTGCGCAGCGACTGGGCGGCCAGGTGCAGGGCGACCAGGGATGACGAGCAGGCCGTGTCGACGGTGACGGCGGGGCCCTCGAGACCGAGGACATACGCGATCCGGCCCGAGGTGACCGCGGTGGCGCCGCCGGTCAGCACGTGCCCGCCGGTGTCCTCGGTGGAGAGCGCGAGCAGCGCCGGATAGCCCTGGTCGTTGGTGCCGGCGAAGACGCCGGTGCGGCTGCCGCGCAGCGTGTCCGCGGCGATGCCGGCCTGTTCGAGGGCCTCCCACGAGGTCTCCAGGAGCAGCCGCTGCTGCGGGTCCATGGCCAGCGCCTCGCGCGGCGAGATGCCGAAGAAGGCCGGGTCGAACTCGCCGGCGCCGGCGACGAACCCGCCCTGGCGCACATAGCTCGTCCCGGCGTCCGGGTCGTCGCCGAACAACCGGGTCAGGTCCCAGCCACGGTCGTCCGGGAAGTCACCGATGCCGTCGCCGCCCGCCGCGACCAGGTCCCAGAGCTCGTCCGGGCCGGTGATCCCGCCCGGGTAACGGCACGCCATGCCCACGACGGCGATCGGCTCGCGCGCGGCGTCCTCGACCTCGCGCAGCCGGGACCGGGTCCGGTGCAGGTCGGCCGAGACCAGCTTCAGATAGTCCCGGAGCGTGTCGTTGTCTGCCATCTGTGGGACCTCTGCCTGATCGGGGATGCGTTGCCGCACCACGGAACGTCACCACCTGGCCCAGCACGCTAGCGACCCGCCCCGCCCGAGCAACACCCCAGCGAGGGGCCCCGAGACCCTTAGCCGGGGCCCCGGCGCTCACTTGCCGGGGCGGTTAGGGGTTGACCGTGATCGGCGTGGATGAGGACGGTAGGTCCGGTCCCATTTACGGTCCTGACCAGATTGGCTGCGATGATGCTCTCGCCCACGCGGCACTCGTTCGATCTGCGCGACCCCAGGCTGCAGAACGACCGCTACAACTACTATCGCGAGTTCCGCGAGAACGACCCGATCCACTACTCGTCGCACGGCTACTGGGTGCTGACCCGTTACGACGACTGCGACACGTTCCTGCGTGCGCCCGGGGTCACCGCGAACTTCACCCACGAGGAGGACTGGGTCCGTGCCCGCGGCGGCCCGAACAGTCCCGTCGTCCGCAGCAACCGGCGGTGGAGCTTCTCCCGCGACGGCGCCGAGCACCGCCAGATCCGCCGGCTGCTGTCGCGTGGCCTGAGCCCGAGCGCGATCGACCGCATGCGGCCCCGGATCGTCCAGATGGTCAACGACATGATCGACGCGATGGGTGAGGGCGAGGCGGACCTGATCTCCGGGCTCGCGCTGCCCCTGCCGGTAGCCGTCGTCGGTGAGTTGCTCGGCATCCCGCCGGAGGACGCCGTCCGCTGCCGGCAGTGGACCAACACCATCGCCGACGTCGTCGACCCGGTGGTCACCCCGCAGATGCGGGTCCGGATGAACCGCGCCGCGACCGAGTTCGAGGCGTACGTCATGGAACAGCTCGCGGAGCGGCGGAAGAACCCCCGCGACGACATGCTGAGCATGCTCGCCGAGCCCGACGCCAACGGCGAGCAGATGAGCGACGAGGACATCGTCGCGCAGGTGCTGGTCATGTACAACGCCGGGCACGAGACGTCGGTGAACGTCATCGGCAACGGCATGCTGGCGCTGCTGCGCAACCCCGAGCAGATGGAGCTGGTCCGCCGCGAACCGGAGCGGCTCGACTCCGGCTTCGAGGAGCTCGCGCGTTACGACACCGCACTGCAGATCCAGGCGCGCCGGACCACTCTGGACGTACCGCTCGGCGACAAGGTCATCCCGGCCGGGCAGATCGTCATGGTGGTGATGGGCGCGGCACACCGCGATCCGGCGCACTACCCGGACCCGGACCGGTTCGACCTGACGCGGACGACCAAGTCGCTGGCGTTCGGCTCCGGCCCGCACTACTGCATCGCCGCGACGCTCGGCCGGCTGGAGGTGGTGCTGACGTTCCGCGAGATGATGCGCCGCTACTCCACCATCGAGCTGGCCTCGGACGACCTGGAGTGGTACTCGCACTTCCGGTTCCTGCTGGGGCTGCGCCAGCTGCCGCTGCGGCTCGGCTACGCCAAGGACTGACAACACGCGTCTCCTGCGAAAAGGTCCCGTACCAGCCTCCCGGCCGGTACGGGACCTTTCGTAATTCAGCCCAGCGTCGCTATCCACTCCGAGATCGCCTGCGCCGTGGTGTCGGCGTGCTCCACCATCATCGAGAAGTGGGTGCCCGGCACCTCCACCAGCGTGTGCGGCAGTTCCCAGTCACACCGCCAGTCCTCCTCGAGATCCCACGGGCCGAGCGGCTCCGTGGCGCGCAGGAACAGCGTCGGTGTGCGGATCTCCCGGGGGGCGAACGCGACCACCACCTTGCCGTACGCGGCCTGCGCCGTGAGGCGGATGTCGTCCATCGGGACGTACTGCTCCTTGCGTACCAGCGCGCCCATGGACAGCTCGTTCTTCCACACGTCGTAGATGGGCCGGTACATCGGATAGACGTCGATGAGCACCAGCCCCGCGGGCTCGATGCCCCGCTCCTCCAGGTGGCTGACGAGCGCGTGGGCGACCAGGCCGCCGCCGGAGTGCGCGACGATCACGAACGGCTCGCCCGCGGCCGTCTCCAGCAGCTCCTCGGCCAGGAAGTCGAACGCCACTCCCATGTCGGCCGGCAGCAGCTCGCCCCGGCCGAAGCCGGGCAGGGGCAGCACCGATACCGACCGCTCACCGCGGAAGCTGCCCGCCAGCCTGGCGAACTCGTGCGGGCCGCCCGCCGCCGTGGTGCCGGCCTGGCAGATCAGCTGGGGCTGCCGTTTCCCCCGCGCCAGGTACACCGAGCGCGGCGGGTCGCTCATCTCGGAACGGCTGTGGAACACCGGCCGGAACGCGGCGGCGTCGACGACCATCCGCAGGAACTCCTGGACCTGGTCGGTGCGGATCGCCTCGAGGAACAGCGAGTTGAACACGCCGACCGGGTTCACGTCGTCCGGGGAGATTCCCAGCACCGGCGCCACGGCCCGCACCGTACCCGCGAGCTGCTGGTCCAGGTGCCCGGCCAGCAACTCGACCGACGGGTGGTCGAACATGACCGTGCTCTCCAGCGTGAACCCGCCGGCGGTCTCCAGCCGGTTGCGCAGCTCCACCGCCATCATCGAGTCGAAGCCGAGCTCCAGGAAGACGTCGGCGGGGGCGATCGACGCGCTCGACGCGATCCCCAGCACGGCCGCGGCGTTGTCCCGGACCAGGTCCAGCACGGCGGCCGACCGCTCCGGGCCGGTCAGCGCGAGCAGCGTCCCGCTGATGTCCACGACCTCGGGCACCTCCGGCAGCGCGGCGTCACCCTGGTCCGGCACGACCCGCTCGACGCTTGCGGCAACCGCAGCGGCGGCCCCATTGACCGCGGCTCCGGTGACTGCGGCCTGGGTGAGCCAGTACCACTCCTGCTGGAACGCGTACGTAGGCACGGCTGCCCGGCGGGCGCCCCACGGCGCGAGCACGGCAGCCCAGTCGACGGCGGCCCCGTCCTCGTGCAGCCGGGCCACCGCGTCGAGCACCACGCGGACCGGGTCGCCGCCGTCGTCCGTGATCGCGACCCTCAGCAGGGTGTCGCTCGCCGCCGCGGCGGTGGCGGGGCCGCCGAGTGCCAGGATCCGGGTGACGCCGTCCTCGGCGAGCCGGTGCAGGGCCGTCCCGGTGAGGTCGCCGGGCGAGGACAACGGCGCCGTGTCCAGGGGCGCACCGGTCACCGCCGATACCAGGGTGACGGTCGGCTTGTCCGGGGTCACCGCGGTGCGGGAACCGGCGACCAGTGCGCACGCGTCGTCCAGCGACAGAGCGCCGGACAGGTGCACGGCGGCGATCGTCCCGGCCTCCTCCCCCACGATCACGTCGGGGTGCAGGCCCCAGGACCCGAGCAGCCGGTAGAGCGCGACCTGGGTCGCGAACCAGGCCGCGGCCTCGTGGAGCGGCTCGCCGGGGCCCGTGTCCTCCCGCAGCACCATGGCCCGCAGCGAGGAGTCGAGCAGGTTGTCGAAGCGGGCACAGACCGCGTCGAAAGCCTCGGCGTAGGCCGGGAACGCGTCGAGCAGGGCCCGGGCGGTCCGGGCGGGTCCGGCCACGCCCTGTGCGGCGCAGACGAACGCGAGCCGGCCGGCCCGGATCCGCTGCGCGGGGACGCTGCCGGACGCCAGCGCGGACAGTCCGGCGATCATCGCGGGGCGATCGGCGGCACCGACCACCGCCCGGTACTCCAGTGCGGCGCGCCCGGTCGCCAGTGACCAGCCGATGTCGGCCGGACCGGCGTCGGAGCCCGTCGCGTACCCGGACAGCCGCGCGGCCTGGGCGCGCAGTCCCTCGGCGCTCTTCGCGGAGATCAGCCACGGCACCGGGTGGGTGACGCCGGACCCGGGCCGGGTCGCCGGGACGGCCGGCGCCTCCTCGATGATCGCGTGCACGTTGGTGCCGCTCATGCCGAACGCGGACACCCCGGCCCGGCGCGGCCGGGCTCCGCGGGGCCACGCGACCTGCTCGGTCAGCAGCGCGACCGCCCCCGACGACCAGTCCACGTGCGGAGTGGGCTTGTCGACGTGCAGCGTGCGGGGCAGCTGGCCGTGACCGAGCGCGAGCACCGTCTTGATCACGGCCGCGATACCGGCGGCGGCCTGCGGGTGGCCGATGTTCGACTTCACCGAGCCGAGCCACAGGGGCCGGTCCGCCGGGCGGTCCGCTCCGTACGTGGCCAGCAGCGCCTGCGCCTCGATCGGGTCGCCGAGCGTGGTGCCTGTGCCGTGCGCCTCGACGACGTCCACCTCGGACGGGCCGATACCGGCGTTGAGCAGTGCCCGCCGGATCACCCGCTGCTGCGAGGGACCGTTCGGCGCGGTGAGCCCGTTGCTGGCGCCGTCCTGGTTGACGGCGGAGCCCCGGATCACCGCGAGCACCTCGTGGCCGAGCCGCTGGGCGTCGGAGAGCCGCTCCAGCAGCACCCAGCCGGCCCCCTCGGCCCAGCTCGTGCCGTCGGCCGCGGCGGCGAACGGCTTGCACCGGCCGTCGCCCGCGAGCGCGCCCTGACGGCCGAACTCGGCGAACACCCCGGGCGTCGACATCACGGCGACGCCGCCGGCCAGTGCCATGCCGCACTCGTCCTGGCGCAGCGACTGCATGGCCAGGTGGACGGCGACCAGGGACGACGAGCAGGCCGTGTCGACCGTGACGGCGGGCCCTTCCAGACCGTACGTGTACGCGATCCGCCCCGACATCACACTGGTCGCGTTGCCGGTCATCAGGTATCCCTCGGTACCGGCCGGAAGTTCAGCGCCGGCGCCGTACCCCATCGTGCTGCCGCCGACGAACACGCCGGTGGCGGTGCCCCGCAGCGAGCGCGGATCGATGCCGGCCCGCTCGAAAGCCTCCCAGGACGTCTCCAGCAGCAGCCGGTGCTGCGGGTCCATGGCCAGCGCCTCGCGCGGCGAGATCCCGAACAGCGCCGCGTCGAACATCCCCGCGCCGTCCAGGAATCCGCCGAACGGCGCGAAGCCGTTCAGCGCCACCTCCGGCCAGCCCCGGTCCGGCGGGAACGCCGTGACGCCGTCGGCGCCGTCCACGAGCATCCGCCAGAGCCCCTCGGGCGAGTCGACGCCGCCGGGGAACCGGCAGCTCATCGACACGATGGCGATGGGCTCGCCGGTGTCACCGGCGACCGGCGCGGCCGGGCCGGTGGTGGTGCCGGCGCCCAGCCCCATCTCCACCAGCAGGTGCTCGACCAGCTGGGCCGGGGTCGGATAGTCGAAGACGAGGGTGGCCTGCAACGACACCCCGAGGATGGTGGACAGGCGGTTACGGAGCTCCAGTGCGGTCAGCGAGTCGAAGCCGAGGTCACGGAAGGGGCGCAGCCCGTCCACGGCGTCGGCGGTGTCGTACCCGAGGACCAGGCCGGCCTCCGTGCGGATCACCTCCAGCAGCATCGCGGGGCGGTCGCCGGCGGGCCGCGCGGCCAGCCGGTCCCGCACCTCGGCGCCCGCGTCGGTGCCCGCCTCGGCCGGCCCGGCGGCGGTCAGCGCCTGCCGCACCTCGCTCAGGTCACCGAGCAGCGGGCTGGTCCGGGCCACCGCGAACACCGCGATGAACCGGGCCCAGTCGATCGACGCGACGGTCAGGTCCTCGGTGCCGCCGTCGACGGCCGAGGCGAACGCCGTCATCGCGAGTTCCGGGTCCATCGGGGACATGCCGCGACGGGTCAGGTATTCCTCGCCGCCCTCGGCGTCGACCATCCCGCCGCCGCCCCACGGGCCCCAGGCGATCGCGGTGGCCGGCTTCCCCTGGCCCCGGCGGAACTCGGCGAGGGCGTCCAGGTACGCGTTGCCGGCGCCGTACGCGCTCTGCCCGCCCGCGCCCCACACACCGGCGCCGGAGGAGAACAGCACGAACCGCTCCAGCGGCAGGTCCCCGGTCAGCTCGTGGAGATGGGCGGCGCCGGCGACCTTGCCGGCGACGGTCGCGGTGAACGATGCGGGATCCGTGTCGGCCAGGGCGGCGATGGTCTCCACCCCGGCCGCGTGCACCACGCCGCACAGCGGCAGGTCCGCGGGGATCGCGGCGAGCACCCCGGCCAGCGCGGCCCGGTCGCCGACGTCGCAGGCCGCCACGGTGACCCGTGATCCGGCCGCGGTCAGCTCGACGGCCAGCTCGGCGGCGCCGGGTGCGGCGTCACCACGCCGGCTGACGAGCACGATGTGCGGGGTGCCCCGGGCGGCGAGCAAGCGGGCGGACCGGGCACCGAGCGCACCCGTGCCACCGGTGATCAGCACCGTCCCGGCCGGGCGCCAGGGCTCGGCCGGCTCCGGCACCGCGGCGCGCTGCAACCGGCGGCCGAAGACCCCGGACGGGCGGACAGCGACCTGGTCCTCGGCCCCGTTGAGCACGGCTGCCAGGCGGGCACCGGACCGCTCGTCCAGCTCCTCCGGCAGGTCGATCAGGCCGCCCCAGCGGTGCGGCGCCTCCAGGGCGGCGACCCGGCCCAGGCCCCAGACCTGGGCGAGGGCGGGGTCACGCAGTCGCTCGGACCGGCCGACGGAGATCGCTCCGCTGGTCAGGCACCACAGCGGCGCGGCGAACTCGACGTCGCCGAGCGCCTGCAGCAGCGTCAGGGTGGCCGTCGGGGCGTCGCCGGCGGCGGACGCCGGCAGGGCGAGCAGGGACAGCACCCCGGCGTACGACGGCTCCGGGCCTGCCATGGTGAGCAGGTCCTCGGCGAGTGTCCAGCGGTCGGGTACGCCCGTGACGACCAGCTCGGCCACCTCCGCACCGGCCTCGCGGACCGCGCCGGAGACGGCGCCGGCGTCGTACCCGGTGGGGACGACGAGCAGCCAGGTGCCGGTCAACCGGCTGTCCGCCAGGTCCGTCAGCGGCTTCCAGCGCACGCGGTAGCGCCACGAGTCGACCGTCCACTCGGCGCGGCGTTGCCTGCGCCACCGGGACAGCGCGGGCAGGACGTCGGGCAGTCCCTCGCCGGCCGGCAGGCCCAGCGTCGCGGCGACCCGGTCGGTGTCGTCACGCTCGACGGCATCCCAGAACAGGGCCTCGACCGGATCGGCGACCGCGGCCACGGGGGCCGGCTCGGGAAGGAGCGGGGCGTCGGGCCAGTACCGCTGCCGCTGGAACGCCGTGGTGGGCAGTTCGACGGGTGCGGCGCCGTACCCGGAGAGGGTCGCGGGCCAGTCCACCTCGGCGCCGTCGACCGACAGCTCGGCGAGCGCGCGCAGGGCGGCCTCGGGCTCAGGACGGCCGGCACGGACCGCGGCGGCCAGCACGGGCGGGCGGCTACCGGTCCGGGTGTCGAGTGTGGAGCGCGCCATCCCGGTCAGTACCCCGTCCGGCCCCAGCTCCAGGAAGCGGGTCACGCCCTCGCGGTGGAGCCGGTCGATGGCGTCGGCGTAGCGGACGGTGGCCCTGGTGTGCCGGACCCAGTGGTCGCCGTCGAGCTGACCGTCGGTGATCGGCGCGCCGGTCACCGTGGAGATCAGCGGGATGACGGGCTTGCCGTGCGGCAGCTGCCGGGCGATCGACCCGAACTCCGCCAGGATCGGGTCCATCAGCGGTGAGTGGAACGCGTGCGACACGTTCAACCGGGACGTACGGCGGCCCTCGGCACGCCAGCGCCGCTCCAGGTCGGCGACCGCGGTCGCGTGCCCGGAGACCACCACCGCCGCCGGGCCGTTGACGGCGGCCACGTCGACGAGTGCCTCGCGGCCGGCCAGTGCCGCGCGTACCTCGGCCTCGTCGGCCTGGACGGCCAGCATCAGCCCGTCGGCGGGCAGCTCGTCCATCAGCCGGCCGCGCGCGGCGACCAGCGCGCAGGCGTCCTCCAGGGAGAGCACGCCGGCGACGTACGCCGCGGTGATCTCACCGACCGAGTGCCCGACCAGGAAGTCCGGCGTGACGCCCCACGAGGCGAACAGGCGGGACAGCGCCACGCCGATCGCGAACGTGGCCGGCTGGGTGTAGAGCGTACGGTTGAGCAGCTTCGCCTCGCCCGAGCCGGGAGCGGCGAAGACCAGGTCGCGCAGCGGGCGTTCGAGCGTCGGGGTGAAGCCGCCGCAGACCATGTCGAACGCCTCCGCGTACACGCTGAAGGCGGCGTGCAGCCCGAGGCCCATGCCGGCGCGCTGGGCGCCCTGGCCCGGGAACAGGAAGGCGGTCCGGCCGGCGGCGGCGACCCCGGTCAGCACGGACGGGGCGGCGGTGCCGCCGGCGACCGCGGCGAGGCCACCGTTCAGGCCGTCGCGGTCGGAGGCGACGATCACCGCCCGGTGCTCGTGCCGGCTGCGCGTGGTCACCAGGGACAGGCCGATGTCGGCCGGGTGCGTCTCGGCCCCGTCGAGGTGCCGCCGCAGCGCCTCGGCCTGGGCGCGCAGCCCGGCCTCGGAGCGCCCGGAGAGCACCCACGGCACCGCCGCGGGCGGCCGGGCGGGCTCACCGACGGGCGTACGCGCGACCGGCGGCGCCTCCTCGATCAGCGTGTGCACGTTCGTACCGCTGATCCCGAACGCGGACACCCCGGCCCGGCGCGGCTCGCCGGTGACCGGCCAGGGCAGCGCCGAGGTGAGCAGCGAGACGTCGCCCGCCGACCAGTCCACGTGGGAGCTGGGCCGTTCCACGTGCAGCGTCCGGGGCAGCAGGCCGTGCCGGATGGCCAGCACCATCTTGATGACCCCGGCGACGCCGGAGCTCTGCTGGGTGTGGCCGATGTTGGACTTGAGCGCGCCGATGTAGAGCGGCCGGCCGGCGGGACGGGACTGGCCGTACGTGGCGATCAGTGCCTGCGCCTCGATCGGGTCGCCCAGCGCCGTGCCGGTGCCGTGCGCCTCGACCACGTCGATCTGCTCCGGGGAGAGCCGCGCGTCGGCGAGCGCCTGCCGGATGACCCGCTGCTGGGACGGCCCGTTCGGGGCGGTGAGCCCGTTGGAGGCGCCGTCCTGGTTGACCGCCGAGCCGCGGATCACGGCCAGCACCTTGTGGCCGTTGCGCTGGGCGTCGTCGAGGCGTTCGAGCATCACGACGGCGGCGCCCTCGGCCATGCCCATGCCATCGGCGGCCTCGGAGAACGCCTTGCACCGGCCGTCCGAGGCCAGCGCGCGCTGGCGGCTGAACTCGACCAGGCCCGCGGGGTTCGGGATGACCGTGACGCCGCCGGCCAGCGCCATCGTGCACTCCTTCCGGCGCAGCCCCTGCACGGCCAGGTGCAGGGCGACCGACGAGGACGAGCACGCGGTGTCCACGGTGACCGCGGGCCCCTCGGTGCCGAGCGTGTACGCGACCCGCCCGGACACCACCGAGGTGGCACCGCCGGTGACCATGTACCCCTCGGACCCGGCGAACGCGTGCAGCATCCCTGCGCCGTACCCCTGCCCGCTGGCACCCATGTAGACGCCGGTACGGGTGCCACGCAGCGCGTTCGGCGCGATCCCGGCGCGTTCCACCGTCTCCCAGCACACCTCCAGCACCATCCGCTGCTGCGGGTCCATGGCCAGCGCCTCGCGCTGGTTGATGCCGAAGAACGCCGGGTCGAACATGGTCGCGTCGTGCACGAACCCACCCTCGACGGCGTAGGCGGTCCCCGAGTTCGCGGGATCGGCGTCGTAGAAGTCGGCGATGTCGAAACCCCGGTCGGTGGGGATCGGGCCGACCGCGTCACCGCCGTCCACCACGAGACGCCAGAGGTCGTCGGGGTTGTTCACCCCGCCGGGCAGGCGGCAGCCCATCGCGACGATCGCGATCGGCGCCTGGTCACCGGCCTCGGCGCTGCGCAGACGCTGGCGCGTGTCGTGCAGCTCCGCGATCACCCGGGTGAGGTAGTCGCGTAGCTTGTCCTCGTCCGCCATCGAACGTTGATCCCTCCGGAGTTGGTGCCGGACCCGCCGCTCAGCCGAGGCCGAGGTCCTCGTCGACGAACGCGAAGATCTCCTCGTTCGAGGCGGAGCCGAGCTTGGCGAGCAACTTCTGGTCGTCCGTTCCACCCTGGGCAGGCCCGGCGTGCCGGGAGAGCAGGGCCTCGAGCCGCAACATGATGCGCACTCGTTCGATGTCGTCGTCCGCCAGCGCGGACAGGGCCGCGTCCAGCCGGTCGAGCTCCTGCGGTGTCGGCAGCGGGTTGTCCGCCTCCGGCGGCACCAGCTCGGCCGCGATGAACTCCGCCAGCGCCACCGGGGTGGGCCGGTCGAACACCATGGTCGCCGGCAGCGACAGCCCGGTGGCCTCGCCGAGACGGTTCCGCAGCTCCACCGCCATCAGTGAGTCGAAGCCGAGGTCGCGAAACGGCCGGTCGGGTTCGATCGCCTCGCCGCCGGTGTGGCCCAGCACCACCGCGGCGTGCCGGCGGATCAGGTCGAGCACGGCGTGGTCGCGCTCGGCGGCGGGCAGGGCGGTCAGCCGGTCCCGCACCTCGTGCCGGGCACCCGCCGCCCCGTCCGCGCCGTCGGCCGCCGCGCCACGGGCCGCCTCGGTGATCCGGCGCACCTCGGCGAGATCGTCGAGCAGCGGGCTCGGGCGCAGGCTGGTGAACGCGGGCACGAACAGGTCCCAGTCGACCTCGGCGAGCGCGATGAACGTGTCGTCGCGGTCCAGGGCCCGTTCCAGCGCGGCCAGGGCCGTGGCGGGGTCGAGCAGCGGCACGCCCCGGCGGCGCATGACCTCACCCGCGGCCTCCGGCAGCATGCCGCCACCGCCCCAGGGCCCCCACGCGATGGACATCATCGGTACGCCCTCGGCGCGGCGGCGGATCGCCAGCGCGTCCAGGTAGGCGTTCGCGGCGGCGTACCCGCCGTGCATGCCGACACCCCACGTGGCGGCGATCGACGAGAAGTGCACCACCACGTCGAGGCCGGCGGGGTCGAGCAGCTCGTCGAGGTGCCGGGCGCCGGCCATCTTGCCGGTCGCGATGTGCGCCAGCATGTGCACGTCGGTCTCGTCCAGGTCGGCGAGCTGGCCGATGCCGGCGGTGTGGAACACGGAGCGGATCGGCGTACCCGCGTCGGCGAGACCGATGACCAGCGCGGCCACCTGGTCCCGGTCCGACAGGTCACAGGTCGCCGCCTCGGCGGTGGCCCCGGCGGCGCGCAGCTCGTCGAGCAGGGCGGCGACGCCGGGTGCGTCCGGGCCGCTGCGGCTGGCGAGCACCAGGTGCGGGGTACCCCGCCCGGCGAGCCAGCGCGCCACGTGGCCACCGAGCGCACCGGTGCCACCGGTGACGAGCACCGTGCCCTCCGGGCGCCACGTGCGCGGCGCGGGGGTGGCCCCCACGGCGGCGCGGACCAGGCGGCGTACCGAAACCCCGGCGGAGCGGATCGCGAGCTGGTCCTCGCCGCCGGTGACGCTCAGCGCCGCCGCGAGCCGGGACACGGCCCGGGCGTCGACCACCGGCGGCAGGTCCACGAGGCCACCCCAGCGGCCGGGGCGCTCCAGCGCGGCCACCCGCCCGAGGCCCCAGATCGCGGCCTGTTCGGGGTTGCGGACCGTCTCGGTGCCCGCGACGGCGACGGCACCCCGGGTCACGCACCACAGCCGCGCGGTGGTGTCGAGCGCGTTGAGCGTGTGCAGCAGAGCGAGCGTCGCGGTGAGCCCGCAGGTCAGCGCCGGGTAGTCGGGGTGCGGCGTCTCGTCCTCGGCGAGCAGCGACAGGACCCCGGCCGGGGCGCCGGGCGCCTCGATCGCCGCCCGCAGCACGGGTTCGAGCGTGTCGGCGTCCGCGTCGGCGGCGTCGACCCCGACGACGGTCAGCTCGGCGCCGACGCCTGCCAGGCACTTGGTCAGGGTGGTCACGTACTCGTCACCGGCGTGCCGGGCGGGGACGACCACGATCCAGCGCCCGGTCAGCGCAGGGGTGGAGGCCTCGGCCGTGGCCCGCCATTCGATCCGGTAGCGCCACTGGTCGAGCGCCGCGGACTCGGTGGTGCCGCGGTGCCAGCGGGCCAGGGCCGGCAGCAGCGGGGCCACCTCGTCGCCGGGCAGGGCGAGCGTGCCCGCCAGCGCGGTCGCGTCCTGGCGGTGGACGGCGTCCCAGAAACTCTGCTCGAACACCGTGCCGGCGGCTCCGGGCCGGCCGGTGTCCTCGGCCGGGCGCGGGCTGGGCCAGTAACGGCTGTGCTGGAACGCGTACGTGGGCAGGTCAACCCGGCGGGTGCCGCCCAGCACGGCGCTCCACTCGACGGCCGCGCCGTGCACATGGGCCTCGGCGACGCTGGCGAGCATCCGGCCGGGGCCGCCCTCGCCGCGGCGCAGGGTGCCGATCGCGACACCGTCGCCGCCGGTGATGTCGGCGAGCGCCGGGGTGAGCACGGGGTGCGGGCTGATCTCGATGAAGATCCGGCGGCTGCCCGGCACGGACCGTACGGCGTCCTCGAACAGCACGGTCTGGCGCAGGTTGGTGTACCAGTAACCGGCGTCCAGCCCGGTGGTGTCCATCCGGGACCCGGTCACCGAGGAGTAGAACGGCACCCGGGACTCGCCGGCGGTCACCCCGGCGAGCAGCCGGCCGATCCCGTCCCGCAGCGGCTCGACGTGGTGCGAATGAGAGGCGTAGTCCACCGGGATACGGCGGGCCCGGATGTCCTCGGCCTCGCACGCGGCGATCAGCTCGTCGAGCGCGGTCACGTCACCGGAGACGACCACGGCGGACGGTCCGTTGACGGCCGCGACGGAGAGCTGGCCCGGCCAGGACGCGAGGCGTTCCCGGACCGCGTCGACGCCGAGCGCCACCGAGACCATCCCACCTCCTCCTTCGCCGAGTCCGACCAGGGCCTGGCTGCGCAGCGCCACCACCGCGGCGGCGTCGTCCAGGCTGAGTGCGCCCGCGACGCACGCGGCCGAGATCTCCCCCTGACTGTGCCCGATCACGGCGGCGGGGCGTACCCCATAGACCCCCCACAGATCGGCCAGGGAGACCATCACGGCCCACAGCATCGGCTGCACGACGTCGACCCGGTCCAGGCCGGGTGCCCCGGGTACGCCGGTCAGCACCTCGATCGGCGACCAGTCCAGGTGCGGCGCGAGGGCCCGGGCGCAGGCCTCGAAGCGGTCCTGGAAGGCCGGCGCGGTGCGGTAGAGCTCGAGCGCCATGCCCTCCCACTGCGAGCCCTGGCCGGGGAAGACGAACACGATCTCGCTGTCGCCCCGGGCGACGCCGGTGACCACGGCGGCCGACGGTTCCCCGTCCGCGAGCGCGGCGAGACCGGCGAGCGGGCCGTCGCCGAGCACCACGGCGCTGTGCTCGAACCGGGTCCGGCCCAGCGCGAGGGAGGCGGCGATGTCCGCCGCGCCGAGCTCGGGGTGGGCGGTCACGTGCGCGCGCAGCCGCTGGGCCTGGGCCCGCAGCGCCGCGGAGCTGCGGGCGGACAGCAGCCAGGGCGCCTGCTCCGGGACCAGCGGGATGCCGGTGCCCTCCGGTGCGGCCGGCTCCGGCGCGGGCGGGGCCTGCTCGATGATGACGTGGGCGTTCGTGCCGCTGGCGCCGAACGAGGAGACGCCCGCGCGGCGGGGGCGGCCGGTGTCGGGCCACGACCGCGGCTCGGTGATGAGCTCGACCGCGCCGGCGGACCAGTCCACATGGGACGTCGGTGCGTCCACGTGCAGGGTCTGCGGGACGACGCCGTGGCCGATCGCCAGCACCATCTTGATCACCCCGGCCATGCCGGCCGCGGCCTGGGTGTGCCCGATGTTCGACTTGATCGAGCCGAGCCACAGCGGTCGTTCCGCGGGCCGGTCCTGCCCGTACGTCGCGAGCAGCGCCTGCGCCTCGATCGGGTCGCCGAGCGTCGTCGCGGTGCCGTGCGCCTCGACGACGTCCACGTCCGCGCCGTGCAGGCCCGCGTCGGCGAGCGCCCGGCGGATGACCCGCTGCTGGGCGGGGCCGTTCGGGGCGGTCAGGCCGTTGCTGGCCCCGTCGGAGTTGAGGGCGCTGCCGCGCAGCACACCGAGCACGGTGTGTCCCGCGCGGTGGGCGTCGGAGAGCCGCTCGACCAGCAGCACACCGGCGCCCTCACCCCAGCCCGTGCCGTTGGCGGCCTCCGCGAACGGGCGGCAGCGCCCGTCCGGTGCGAGCCCGTCGAGGCTGCTGAACTCGGCGAACGTGAACGGGGTGGACATCACGGTGACGCCGGCGGCCAGCGCGTAGCGGCACTCCCCGCGCCGGAGCGACTGCGCGGCCAGGTGCAGGGCGGTCAGGGAGGAGGAACAGGCGGTGTCGAGCGTCAGCGCCTGACCCTCCAGGCCCAGCGTGTACGCGAGCCGCCCGGACAGCATGCTGGAGTTGACGCCGGTGAGCAGGTGGCCCTCGGTGTTCTCCGCCCCGCCCATCAGCGCGTACGAATAGTCCTGCTCGTTGCCGCCGACGAAGACCCCGGTGTCGGTGCCGCGCAGCGAGCGCGGGTCGACGCCGGCGCGTTCGATGGCCTCCCAGGCCGTCTCCAGCAGCAACCGCTGCTGCGGGTCCATGGTGATCGCCTCGCGCGGGCTGATCCCGAAGAACCCGGCGTCGAAGTCACCGGCGTCGTAGAGGAACCCGCCGGCCCTGGCGTACCCGCTGGAGGTGTCCAGGTCCCAGCCACGGTCGGCGGGGAACTCACCGATCGCGTCGCCGCCGCTCGCGACGAGGTCCCAGAGCTGCTCCGGTGAGCGGACACCGCCCGGGAAGCGGCAGCCGATGCCGACGATCGCGATCGGGTCGTCGTACGCGGTCCCGGCCGGGACGGGAGCCGTGTCGGTGACCGGGCGGGCGGCGTCGTCCACGTCGAGGACGGCGACCAGGTGCCCGGCGAGGACCGCGGGTGTCGGGTAGTCGAACACCAGCGTGGCGGGCAGCAGCAGCCCGCTCGCGGTGCGCAGCAGGTCGCGCAGCTCGACGGCGATGAGCGAGTCGATGCCGAGGTCGCGGAACGGGCGCTGGGCGTCGATGCTCTCGGCGCCGTCGTAGCGCAGCACCTCCGCGACCGCGGCGCGGACCGTGGCCAGGGCGATGCCGGCCCGTTCGGCGGCGGGTGCGGCGGCGAGCGTCGCCCGCAGCGGCGCGTCCTCCGCGGGGGTGTCCTCGACGGACTCCCGCACGGCCTCGGGGAGGTCGCCGAGCAGGGGGCTGGGGCGTACGGCGGTGAACCCGGTGGTGAACCGCGCCCAGTCGACGTCGGCGACGACGAGCCCGCTGTCCCGGGCGTCCACCGCCTCGGCGAACGCGGCCATCGCGAGCGCCGGGTCGAGCGGGCTCATACCGCGGCGGCGCAGGTACTCGTCGCCGCTGCCCCGGGTGGCCATGCCGGCACCGGCCCAGGTGCCCCAGGCGATGGCGGTGGCGTCGAGCCCGCGGGCCCGGCGGTGCTCGGCGAGCGCGTCGAGGTAGGCGTTGCCGGCGGCGTACGCCGCCTGACCGCCGCCGCCCCAGATGCCCGCCGCGGAGGAGAACAGGATGAACCGCTCGACCCCGGGCCCGGCCAGCGCGTCGAGGTTGGCCGCACCGGCGGCCTTGCCCCGGACGACGCCGGCGAACGAGTCGAGCCCGGTGTCGGTGAGGGTCTCGACGGCGTCGAGCCCGGCGGCGTGCACGACGCCGCACAGCGGCCACCGGCCGGGCAGCGCGCCGATCAGCGCGGCGAGCCCGTCGCGGTCGGCGACGTCGCACGCGGCGATCGTGACCTCGGTGCCGAGTGCGGTCAGCTCGTCGCGCAGGGCGGTGGCCTGCGGGGTGTCCGGGCCGCCACGGCTGAGCAGCAGCAGGTGCGGGGCGCCCCGGCCGGCGAGCCAGCGGGCGGTGTGGGCACCGAGCGCGCCCGTGCCGCCGGTGATGAGCACCGTCCCGGTGGGCTGCCACGGCGCGGCGGTGTCCTGGGAGGTGGTGTCGCGGCGCAGGCGGCGGGCGAACGCGCCGGAGTCGCGCAGGGCGATCTGGTCCTCCCCCGCCACGCCGGTCAGGAGTGCGGCGAGCCGCTGTCCGGCCCGGCCGTCGAGGGTGCCGGGCAGGTCGATGAGCCCGCCCCAGGTGCGCGGGTGTTCCAGGGCCGCGACCCGGCCGACGCCCCAGAGCTGGGCCTGGCCGGGGTCACGCACCGGGTCGGCGCGGCCCGTGGAGACGGCGCCGCGGGTCAGGCACCACAGCGGCGCGGTGAGCCCCGCGTCCACCACGGCCTGGATCAGTGTGACGGTGCCGGCGGTCGCGCCGGGCAGGCCGGGGTACGCCTCGCCGGCCGGGTCGAGCGGGGTGGCGTCGACGATGCCGGCGAGGTCCCCGGCCTCCCCCACCGCGACGAGCAGCCGTTCGGCCAGCACGTAGCGGTCCCGGTCGCCGGGCCCGGTCGCCACGGTGACGACGGTGGCCCCGGCCGCGCCGAGCGCGGTGAGCACGTCGTCGCCGCCGGGTCCGGCCGTGACGACCAGCCAGGTCCCGCTCAGCGTCGCCGTGGCGGCGGGCAGCGGCTTCCAGCCGATCCGGTAGCGCCAGGAGCTGATGGCCGTACCGGCCTGCCGGCGGCGGTGCCGGTCGGCGAGCGCGGGCAGCAGCCGGACGAGGGCGTCGTGGTCGGCCTCCGGGTCGAGGCGCAGCGTGGCGGCGAGGCCGTCGGTGTCCCCGGCCTCGACGGCGCCCCAGAACGCGGCGTCGCCTCCGCCCTCGCCGGGTGCGGCGGGGGTGGCGTTGTCCAGCCAGTAGCGGGTGCGCTGGAACGGGTAGGTCGGCAGCTCCGCCCGGGGCCCGGCGCCCAGCAGGCCCGGCCAGTCCATCGCCGCGCCCGCGGCCCACGCCGCGCCCAGGGAGCGCCACACCCGCGCCCGGTCGCCCTCGCCGCGGCGCAGCGTCCCGGTCGCGACGCCGCCGTGATCCTCCACGCCCGCGGTCAGCACCGGGTGCGGGCTGCACTCCACGAACAGGTCGTGCCCCGCCGCGACGAGCTCGCCGACCACCTGGTCGAAGCGGACCGGCTCACGAACGTTGGCGAACCAGTAATCGGCGTCCAGCTCGGCGGTGTCCATCCGGGTGCCGCGCACCGTGGAGTAGAACGGGATCGACCCGGACCGTGGCTGTATCCCGGCCAGTCCCGCGAGGAACTCCGTACGCACATCGTCCACGTGCGCCGAGTGCGACGCGTACTCGATCGGCACGCGCCGGTTCCAGAGGCCCTGCGCCTCGCAGCGCTCGCCCACCGCGGCCAGCCCGGCCTCGTCCCCGGACACCACCGTCATCGACGGGGCGTTGAACGCCGCGACGCCGATCCCGGTGACACCGTCGAGCAGCTCCCCGACCTTGGCCGGGGGCGCCCCGATCAGCAGCATCCCGCCCCTGCCTGCGAGTGACCGCAGCACCCGCGAACGGTGCACCACCATCCGCGCGGCGTCGTCGAGGCTCAGGCCGCCGGCGACGACGGCCGCGGCGATCTCACCCTGCGAGTGACCCACCACACCGTCGATGCGTACGCCCGCAGCCCGCCACACCTCGGCCAGCGCCACCAGCACCGCCCACCACACCGGCTGCAGCACGTCGTCCCGGCCCAGCCACGCGTCGTCGCCGCCGCGCAGCACGTCCGCCACCGACCAGTCCACCAGGCCCGCCAGCGCCGCCTGGCACTCGTCGATCCGGGCGGCGAAGACCGGGTCCTCGTCGAGCAGCCCGGCCGCCATCCCCGCCCACTGGCCGCCCTGGCCCGGGAAGACCAGCACCACGCCCTGGGAGAGCGCGCGCCGTGCCCCGGTCACCGCGGCCAGCCCGTCGCGGAAACCGTCGCCGTCCTGCGCCACGACGACCGCGCGGTGCTCGAACGCCGTCCGCGAACCCGCCAGCGTGCGGGCCACCGCCCACGGCGAGGCGCCGGCGACCGCCGTCAGCCGCTCGGCCTGGGCCCGCAGCGCCGCCGGGGTGCGAGCCGAGAGCAGCCACGGCACCGGGCCGCCGACCGGCTCCCCGGTTGCCGCCGGCTCCTCGACCGGTGGTGCCTCCTCGACGATCACGTGCGCGTTCGTGCCGCTGATCCCGAACGACGAGACCCCGGCCCGGCGGGGCCGCTCGCCCGCCGGCCACGCGCGCGGCCCGGTCAGCAGCTCCACCGCACCGGCCGACCAGTCGACCTCGCGCGACGGCTCACCGACGTGCAGCGTCCGCGGCAGTACGCCGTTCCGCAGCGCCATCACCATCTTGATGACGCCGCCGACGCCCGCGGCGGCCTGGGTGTGGCCGATGTTCGACTTCAGCGAGCCCAGCAGCAGCGGGTCCGTGCGGTCCTGCCCGTACGTCGCCAGCAGTGCCTGCGCCTCGATCGGGTCACCGAGCCGGGTGCCGGTTCCGTGGCCCTCCACCGCGTCCACGTCGGCGGGCTCCAGGCCCGCCGAGGCGAGCGCCTGCCGGATGACCCGCTGCTGCGACGGCCCGTTCGGGGTGGTCAGTCCGCTGGACGCGCCGTCGGAGTTCGCGGCGGTGCCGGTCAGCACGGCCAGCACCGGGTGACCGTTGCGGCGGGCGTCCTGGAGCCGCTCCAGCAGCAGGACACCGGCGCCCTCGCCCCAGCCGGTGCCGTCGGCGTCCGACGAGAACGACTTGCACCGGCCGCTGCTGGACAAGCCGCCCTGGGTGTCGAAGTCGAGGAAGGTGCCGGGGGTGACCATGACGGTGACGCCACCGGCGACCGCCATCGTGCTCTCCCCGGCACGCAGCGACTGGACGGCCAGGTGCATCGCGACGAGCGACGAGGAGCACGCGGTATCGACCGTCACGGCGGGGCCTTCGAGGCCGAGGCTGAACGCGATCCGGCCGGAGGCGACGCTGCCGAGGCTGCCGGTGCCGAGGAACGCCTCGACGCCGGGCGGCACGTCCAGCATCCGGGACGCGTAGTCGTGGTACATCAGGCCGGCGAAGACACCGGTACGGCTGCCACGCAGCGTGGCGGGGTCGATCCCGGCGCGCTCCATCGCCTCCCAGGTGACCTCGAGCATCAGTCGCTGCTGCGGGTCCATCGCCAGCGCCTCGCGCGGCGAGATGCCGAAGAACGCGGGGTCGAAGTCGGCGGCGTCGTGCAGGAAGCCACCGACCGGCGCGATCGACTCCTGCACGGGCCAGCTGTCCCAGCCGCGGTCCGCCGGGAACGGGCTCATCGCGTCGGTGCCGTTCGCGACGAGCTCCCAGAGCCCCTCCGGGGTGTCCACGCCGCCCGGGTAGCGGCAGGCCATGCCGATGACGGCGATCGGCTCCCGCTGCGCCGCCTCGACCGAACGCAGCCGGCCACGGACCTGGTGAAGGTCGGCGGTGACGCGCTTCAGGTAGTCCCGGAGCTTGTCCTCGTTGATGGTCATCGCTGTCCTCCTGGCTGGGTCCGGCTCACGAGTCGTCGTTCTCCAGGGCGATCTGGATGAGTGAGTCGAGGTCGAGGTCGTCAAGATCGTCAGTGGTCGCCGGTTCGGTCGCGGCGGGGGTGCCGGCTCCGGCTAGACGCAGCAGGACGTCGAGGACGCCCGCGTCGCGCAGCCGGGCCATCGGCACGGTCGCGAGGGCCCGGCGTACCGCGGCCTCGTCACCGGCCGGCTCGTCGTCGCCGCAGAGCCGGGTGTGCAGGTCGGCGGCGAGCGCCGCCGGGGTCGGGTGGTCGAACACGAGACCCACCGGCAGCACCAGCCCGGTCGCCGCGGTGAGCCCGTTGCGCAGCTCGACGGCGGTCAGCGAGTCGAAGCCCAGCTCCTTGAAGGACCGGGTCGCCTCGATCGCCCCGGCGTGGGCGTGGCCCAGCGTCGCGGCGACGGCATCCAGCACCAGGTCGGCGAGGATGCGGTGCTGCTCCGGGCCGGCCGCCGCGGCGAGCCGTTCGCCGAGCTCGTCCGGGGCGGACCCGGCCGGCTCGTCGGCGGCGATGCCCGCCGTGCCGGCCGGGGTGAGCTCGATCAGCAGCGGGCTGGGCCGCATGGCCGTGAACGTGCTGGTGAACCGCGCCCAGTCGACGTCCGCGACGACCACGGCCTGTTCACCGTGGTCCACGGCCTGGCCGAGCGCCCGCAGGGCCACCTCGGGGTCGAGGGGGTGCAGGCCACGGCGGCGCAGGTAGCTGTCGGCGTCGCCACCGGCGGCCATCCCCGCGTCGCGCCATGGGCCCCAGGCGATCGCCGTGGCGGGCAGGCCGCGGGCGTGCCGGCGGGCGGCGAGGGCGTCCAGGGCGGCGTTCGCGGCGCTGTAGGCCGCCTGGCCGCCGCTGCCCCACACCCCGGAGATCGAGGAGAACAGGACGAACGCGTCGAGCGGGGTGCCGGCGAGCAGTTCGTCGAGGTGCACCGCGCCGGCCACCTTGGCGGCGAGCACGGCGTCCAGGTGGGCCGGGCCGGCCTCCTGGACGCTCAGCGCGGTGTCCACCCCGGCGGCGTGCACCACCGCGGTCACCGGCCGGACGGCCGGTACGGTCGCGAGCGCCGCGGCGAGCGCGTCCCGGTCGGCGACGTCGCACGCCACGATGTCGGCGTGCACGCCCCGGCTAGCGAGTGCGGTACGCAGCCCGTCCGCTCCGGCCGCGTCCGGGCCGCTGCGGCTGAGCAGCAGCAGGGCGGTCGCACCACGGTCGGCGAGCCAGTGCGCGGTACGGGCGCCGAGCCCGCCGGTCCCGCCGGTGACGACCACGGTGCCCCGGGGCTGCCACGGCCGCGCCGGGCCGGTGGGCTCACCCGCGGGCCGTAGCCGGCGGCGCAGCGGGCCGTCCGCGCGCAGCGCCACCTGGTCCTCGGGCCCGCCCAGCACGACAGGCAGGTCGGCGAGCGTGGTGGCGTCCCAGCTTCCGGGGCCCTCGACGAGGCCGCCCCAGCGCTCCGGGAGCTCCAGCGCCGCCGCCCGGCCGAGGCCCCAGATCGCGGCGTCCCCGACGGATCCGTCGTCGTCTGTCGCCCTGGTCATCGTCCACAGTGGGATGTTGACCCGTTGCAGCAGCGCCACCGTCGCGGCAAGCGCGTTACCGGCCTCGGTGCCCGGCAGCCACAGGACACCGTCGACCTCGGCGGTCAACATGGCGAGCCGGCCGTCCAGCTCGGGCCCGGGGGTCACCCGCGGGCCGCCGACCGCCGCGGCGGCCTGCTCGGCCCAGTCACCGGCGTTCTCCGGCAGGACGGTGAGCCAGGTGCGGCGCTTGCCCGCCACCGGCCGGTACGGCTGCCAGCCGGCCCGGTAGCGCAGCTCGGCCAGGCCCGCACCGGTCCGCTGCCGGCGTCGCCAGTCGGCGAGCATCGGCAGCACGGCACCGAGCGCCGCGGCCTGGTCGTCGTCGGCACCCGCTTGCAGCCCCTCGCTGAACGCGGCCAGGTCACCGTCCTCGACGGCGGCCCAGAAGCGCTGCTCGGCGGCCGGGGTACGGACAACCGGCGTGCCCGTCAGCCAGTACGTCTCGTGCTCGAACGGATAGGTCGGCAGCTCGACGCGGCCCGCTGCGGGCGCCAGCGCGGCCCGGTCGACGACGGTCCCGGTCGCGTGGAGCGTGGCGACGGCCTCCAGCGGCCGGTCACCCCGGATCACGGTCTCACCGCCGTCCAGGCACCCCGCCGCCATCCCGGCGAGGACTCCCGACGGACCGACCTCCAGGAACGTCGTGACCCCCCGGGCGCTCAGCTCCGCGATGCCGTCAGCGAACCGAACAGCCTCACGCACCTGACGCACCCAGTAGTCCGCATCCCAGCCGCCCATCACCAACGGAATCGACGGCTGCGCATACTCGACCGTTTCCGCAACCGCCCGGAACTCCTCGAGCATCGGCTCCATCAACCGCGAATGGAACGCATGCGACACCTGCAGACGTTTCGTCCGCCTGTCCGTGGTCACAGCTTCGATCGCCTCGACCGAACCCGACACGACCACCGACGTCGGACCGTTCACCGCAGCAACATCCAGCGTGTCGCCGACGATAGAACGAACATCCGCCTCAGAAGCCTCGATCGCCAGCATCGCACCACCCGCAGGAAGCGCCTGCATCAAACGACCACGAGCAGACACCAACCTGATCGCATCATCCAGATCGAACACGCCCGCCACGTGTGCGGCAGCAAGCTCACCGATCGAATGACCAAGCAGATAGTCCGGAACGACTCCCCAGCTCTCGTACAGGCGGAACAACGCCACCTCGAACGCGAACAGCGCCATCTGCGTGTGCTGCGTCTGGTGGATCCGCTCGTCCGCGACCACCTCATGACGCGCGACGATCTCGTCGTAGGCGGCGGCGAACGCCGGGAACCGCTCGTAGAGCTCGTCGGCCATGCCCGGTCGCTGCGAGCCCTGACCGGTGAACAGCATCGCGCTGCGCCGGTCGCGGGCCGTCCCGGTGATCACGCCCGGGTGCCGGTTGCCCACGGCAAACGCGTCCAGCGCGTCGGCGAAGCCGGCACCGTCGGACGCGAGCAGGACGGCGCGTTCGGCGAGCGCCGCCCGGGTCGTGGCCAGCGCGGCACCGACAGCGGCGACGTCCACCTCCGGCCGGTCGGCGAGGGAGTCCCGCAGCCGGGCCGCCTGCGCCCGCAGCGCCGGCTGGGTACGCGCGGACAACATCCACAGAACCGGCCCGCCGGCCGGCACCGCGGGTGTGGCCGGAGCCGGAGCTGCGGCAGGCGCCTCCAGCACGGTGTGGGCGTTCGTGCCGCTGATGCCGAACGACGACACCGCCGCGCGCCGTACCGGTCCGGTCCACGGCCGCGCCTCGGTCAGCAGCCGCACCGCGCCGGACGACCAGTCGACGTGCGAGGTCGGCTCGGCCGCGTGCAGCGTGGCGGGCAGCGTCTCGTGCCGCATCGCCAGCACCATCTTGATCAGGCCGGCGGCGCCCGCGGCGGCCTGGGTGTGCCCGATGTTCGACTTCACCGAGCCGAGCCACAGCGGCTTGTCCGCGGGCCGGTCCTGCCCGTACGTCGCGAGCAGCGCCTGCGCCTCGATCGGGTCACCGAGCGCGGTGCCGGTGCCGTGCGCCTCGACCACGTCGACGTCGCCGGGCGCGAGACCCGCGTTCGCCAGCGCCTGCCGGATGACCCGCTGCTGCGCGGGGCCGTTCGGAGCGGTCAGCCCGTTGGAGGCGCCGTCCTGGTTGATCGCGCTGCCCCGGACCACGGCGAGCACCTCGTGGCCGCGGCGCAGGGCGTCGGACATGCGCTCCACCACGAGCAGGCCCGCACCCTCGGACCAGCCGGTGCCGTCGGCGTCCGCCCCGAACGGCTTGCACCGGCCGTCGGTGGCGAGCCCGCCCTGGCGCGAGAACTCCGTGAAGATCCCCGGCCCGGCCATGACGCTGACCCCGCCGACCAGGGCCAGATCGCATTCCCCGGCGCGCAGGGCCTGCCCGGCGAGGTGCAGGGCCACCAGCGACGACGAGCACGCCGTGTCGACCGTGACGGCCGGGCCCTCGAGGCCGAACGCGTACGAGAGCCGCCCCGACGCCACGCTGGTCGCGCTGCCGGTCAGCATGTGCCCCGCCACCGTGTCGGGCAGGTCGATGCCCAGCCCGTAGGTGGTGGCCGCCGTACCGATGAAGACGCCCGACTGCGAACCACGCAGCGACGCCGGGTCGATGCCGGAGCGCTCCAGCGCCTCCCACGCGACCTCCAGCAGGAGCCGCTGCTGCGGGTCCATCGCCAGGGCCTCGCGGGGCGAGATCTCGAACAGTC
Source organism: Winogradskya consettensis (assembly GCF_018332715.1). Lineage (GTDB taxonomy): Bacteria > Actinomycetota > Actinomycetes > Mycobacteriales > Micromonosporaceae > Actinoplanes > Actinoplanes consettensis. The sequence goes on from NZ_BOQP01000051.1 coordinate 88,336, forward strand.
CGGCGTCGAAGCCGCCGGCCTCGTCGAGGAACCCGCCGGCGTGGGTGGCGGAGGCGGCCGGGCCGTCGCCGTACAGGGCGGTCAGGTCCCAGCCCCGGTCCGTCGGGAACGGGCCGATCGCGTCGCCACCACCGGCGACGAGCTGCCACAGGTCCTCGGGTGAGCCGACACCGCCGGGGAAGCGGCAGGCCATGCCGACGATGACCATCGGGTCACCGGCCGTCGCGGCGGCACGGGTGACCACGGTCGTCGCCAGGTCCCCGCCGAGCAGGCCGAGCAGGTGGCCGGCGAGCGCGCCGACGCTCGGGTGGTCGAAGACCAGCGTGGCGGGCAGCCGCAGGCCGGTCGCGGCGCTGACCCGGTTGCGCAGCTCCACGGACGTGAGCGAGTCGAAGCCCAGGTCCTTGAACGCCTTGGTGTGCCCGATCGTCGCCGCATCGGTGTGCCCGAGGACCAGCGCCACCTGCTCGGCGACCAGGTCACGCAGGGCTCGCGGCCGCTCGGCCGGCTTCAGCGCGGCGATCCGGTCGGCGAGCGTGCCGGCGCCCGGGGTGCTGCCGTCGTCGGCCCGGCGGGCGGGGGTGCGGGCCAGCCCGCGCAGGATCGCGGGCACCGGGGCGGTCAGCGCCGCCGGGTCGAGCCGCATGGGCAGCAGGTGTGCCTCGGCGCTGCCGTACGCGGCGTCGAACAGGGCCAGGCCCTCGGCGGTGGTGAGGCCGCCGCCGACGCGGGTCGCTCGGGTGGCCCGGGCGGCACCGAGACGCCCGCCCATGCCGCCGGCCTCGGTCCACAGGCTCCAGCCGAGCGCGACGGCGTTGCGGCCACGGGCGCGGCGACGGGCGGCCAGCGCGTCGAGCACGGTGTTGGCCGCGGCGTAGTTCGCCTGACCCGGCGCGCCGAGCGCGGCGGACGCTGAGGAGAACAGCACGAACATCGGCAGGTCGCCGGTGAGCTCGTCGAGGTGCAGGGCGGCGTCCGCCTTCGGTCGCAGCACCGCGTCGAGGCGCTCCGGTGTCAGTGCCGCGACCGTGCCGTCGTCGACGATGCCGGCGGCGTGCACGACCCCGGTCAGGGGGTGCGCGGCCGGGATCGTCGCGAGCAGGGCGGCCAGCGCGTCCCGGTCGGCGGCATCGACGGCCACGACCCGGGCCTGCGCGCCGAGTCCCGCGAGCTCATCGACCAGGTCGGCGGCGCCGGGTGCGTCCGGGCCGCGGCGGCCGAGCAGGACCAGATGGCGTACGCCGTACGCGGTCACGAGGTGCCGTGCGAACAGGGCACCCAGCGCGCCCGTGCCGCCGGTGATCAGCACCGTGCCGTCGGGATCCAGCGGCGCCGGCATCGTCAGCACGTTCTTGCCGACGTGCCGGGCCTGGCCGAGGTGCCGGAACGCGCGCCCGGCGTCCCGCAGATCCCAGGCGGTCACCGGGGACAGCCGCAGGTCGCCCGTACCGAACAGAGCGAGCAGGCCGGACAGCATCTCGGCGATCCGGGCCGGTCCCGCCTGCGACAGGTCGAAGGCCCGGTAGCGCACCGGGAGCACCGATCGCGGATCCCGGATGTCGGTCTTTCCCATCTCGGCGAACCGGCCGCCGGCGCGCAGCAGCCCCAGCGACGCGTCGACGTACTCGCCGGCGAGCGCGTTGAGGACCACGTCCACCTGCGGGAACTTCGTGGCGAACGCCAGGTCACGCGACGAGGCGATGTGCGCGTCGTCCAGGCCCATGCCGCGTAGCACGTCCCACTTCGAGGGGCTGGCCGTCGCGTACACCTCGGCACCCCACAGGCGGGCCAGCTGGACCGCGGCCATGCCCACGCCACCCGTACCCGCATGGATCAGGACCCGCTCCCCCGGGCGCAACCCGGTCAGGTCCTGCAGCGCGTAGTAGGCCGTGAGGAAGACGATCGGCACGGATGCCGCCTCGGCGAACGTCCAGCCGTCCGGGATCAGGGCGACCAGGTCGGCGTCGGTGACGGCAGCCGAGCCCAGGCCGCCGGTCATCATGCCGAACACGCGGTCGCCGGGCACCAGGGCGGTGACGTCCGGCGCCACCTCGACAACCACGCCGGCACCCTCGGCGCCGAGCACACCCGGCTCCGGGTACATGCCGAGGGCCAGCATCACGTCGCGGAAGTTGATACCGGCGGCGCGGACCGCGATGCGGACCTCACCGGCTTCAAGCGATGCCACGGGTACGGGCACCAGGCGCAAATCGTCCGAAGTGCCGTCGCCGCCGGCCTCCATCCGGTAGTCCACGGTCTCCCCGCCCGCCGGGACCGTGAGGTGGTCCGTGGCGGGACGGGCGATGCGGGGCACCAGCGCGACGCCGTTGCGGACGGCGACCTGGGGCTCGTCGAGCGCGACGGCGGCACGGACGGCATCGAGGGAGCCGGGTGCCGGGTCGAGGTCGAGCAGCTGGAACCGGCCGGGGTGCTCGGACTGCACCGAGCGGAGCAGGCCCCAGGCCGCGGCCGCACCGAGATCGGTGTCCGGGTCGGGGGCGCCGGCAGCGGTCGCACCCCGGGTGACGACGACGAGCCGGCTGTCCTCGGTCGCCGGGTCGGCGATCCGCTCCTGGACGAGGGCGAGCGCCCGCTGCACGCCGGTGTGCGGGTCCCCGGCAACAGGCAGCACGTGCAGGACGAGGCCGGCGGCGTCGGCCGGGTCGTTCAGGTGGGTGGCGGCGGCGAGGGCAGCGGCGAGGGTGCCCGTGCCGGTGATCGCGATCGGCCCGTCGTGCCCGGCGACAGGTTCCGCGGGGATCCAGGTGACGCGGAACAGCGCGTCGGACACCGCGGGCGTGCCGCTGCGATCGAGCTGCCCGGCCGAGACCGCACGCAAGGCGAGCGACGTCACCGTAGCCACGGGGACTCCGGTGCCGTCCGCGAGGTCGAGCGTGGCGGCGTCGGCGCCCGCCGAGGCGAGCCGGGCCCGCAGCACGGCCGCGCCCGCGGCATGCAGACGCACCCCGGTGAAGGCGAACGGCAGCCGGGCCCGGACGTCGCCGCCGGTCAGGCCGAGCGCCATGGCGTGCAGCGCACCGTCGAACAGCGCGGGGTGCAGGTGGTAGCGCGACGCGTCCGCGTGGCCGTTCTCGGGCAGCCGCACCTCGGCGTACACGTCGGTGCCGAGCCGCCACGCGGCGATCAGGCCGCGGAACAGCGGTCCGTAGGCCATTCCCGCGCCCTCGGCGAGGTCGGGGTAGAGGGTGGTGACGTCGATCGGCTCGGCCGCGACGGGCGGCCAGGTCGTCAGATCAGCACCCGTGGTTGCCCTGGTCGCGGTGCCGAGCCGGCCGGATGCGTGCCGGGTCCAGGCAGCGTCGCCGCCTTCCGGCCGGGAGCGGATGTCGAGCGTACGTTCCCCGCCCGCGTCCGCCGCCCCGAGCGTGAGCTGCAGCCGCACAGCCCCGGAAGCGGGTACGGCGAGCGGCGCCTCCAGGGTCAGCTCGACCAACTCCGGGCAGTCGTGCCGCTGCCCCGCGTGCAGGGCGAGGTCCACGTAGGCCGTGCCCGGTACGAGGATCCGCCCGAGCACGACGTGGTCGGCGAGCCACGGCTGGCCGGCAACGGCGAGCCGGCCGGTGTAGACCGCGCCGCCGTCGGGCAGCGTGAGGGCCGCGCCGAGCATCGGGTGCCCGGCGTCCTCCTGGCCGAAGGCGCTGACCTCACCGCGGGGCGCGAGCGTCCCCTCGATCCAGTAGCGCTCCCCGCCGAACGGGTAGGTGGGCAGGTCGACCCGGGCCGCCTCGGGCACCACGGCCGTCCAGTCCACGGTGGCACCGTGCACGTAGAGCCGCGCCGCCGCCTCGACGGGCCGGTCGCCGCGCACGACGACGGCCTCGCCGTCCAGGCAACCGGCCGCCATCCCGGCCAGCACACCCGACGGTCCGACGTCCAGGAACCGCGTCACCCCCTGCGCGCTGAGCTGTGCGATCCCGTCGGCGAACCGGACAGCCTCACGAACCTGCCGCACCCAGTACTCCGCGTCCCACCCATCCATGACGAGCGGAATCGAAGGCTGCGCGTAGCTGATCGTTTCCGCGACCACCCGGAACTCATCGAGCATCGGCTCCATCAACCGCGAATGGAACGCATGCGACACCCGCAGCCGCTTGGTCCGCTTATCAGTCTTCAGCGCCTCGATCGCCGCGACGGAACCAGACACGACCACCGACGTCGGACCGTTCACCGCCGCAACATCCAGCGTGTCGCCGACGATCGAACGAACATCCGCCTCAGAAGCCTCGATCGCCAACATCGCACTACCCGCAGGAAGCGCCTGCATCAAACGACCACGAGCAGACACCAACCTGACCGCATCGTCCAGATCGAACACACCCGCAACGTGCGCGGCAGCCAACTCACCGATCGAATGACCCAGCAGGAAGTCCGGAACGACACCCCAGCTCTCGTACAAGCGGAACAACGCCACCTCGTACGCGAACAAAGCGATCTGGGTGTGCTGCGTCTCGTGGATCCGCTCATCAGCGACAACCTCATGCCGCGACGCCACCTCGTCATAGGCAGCGGCGAACACCGGGAACCGCTCGTACAGATCCGCGGCCATGTCCGGCGTCTGAGACCCCTGGCCCGCGAAGAGGACGGCCAGCCCGCCCGGCGCCGCGACGCCGCTGATGACGTCGGAACGCTCGACACCGTCCGCGAGGGCGGCAAGCGACTCACCACCGCCGAGGACGACGGCGCGGTTCTCGAGCTGCGCGCGAGCGGTGACCAGCGTCCGGGCCGCGCCCGCGAGGCCGGCGATGCCCGCGGCGGCGAACCGGGCCGCCTGAGCGCGCAACGCCCCGGCCGTACCGGCGGAGAGCACCAGCGGCACCGGCCCGGCAACAGCCGGGGCGGGCTCGGTGGGCTCGTCGCCCATCTCCAGCAGCGTGTGGGCGTTGGTACCGCTGATGCCGAACGACGACACCGCCGCGCGCCGCACCGGGCCGGTCCACGGCTGTGCCTCGGTGAGCAGCCGGACCGGGCCGGACGCCCAGTCCACCGACGGGGTCGGCTCGCCGGCGTGCAGCGTGGGCGGCAGCACCCCGTGCCGCAGCGCCATCACCATCTTGATCAGGCCCGCGACACCCGCCGCGGCCTGGGTGTGACCGATGTTCGACTTGACCGAGCCCAGCCACAGCGGCCGGTCACGTTCCTGACCGTACGTCGCGAGCAGGGCCTCGGCCTCGATCGGGTCACCGAGCTGGGTGCCGGTGCCGTGCGCCTCGACGACGTCCACGTCGCCGGCCGTCCAGCCCGCGGAGGCGAGCGCCTGCCGGATGACCCGCTGCTGCGCGGGGCCGTTCGGGGCGGTGAGACCGTTGGAGGCGCCGTCCTGGTTGACCGCGCTGCCCCGGACCACGGCGAGCACGTCGTGGCCGTGGCGCCGGGCGTCGGACATCCGCTCGACCACGAGCAGGCCGACGCCCTCGGACCAGCCGGTGCCGTCCGCGTCCGCGCCGAACGCCTTGCACCGGCCGTCGGTGGCGAGCCCGCCCTGCCGGGTGAACTCCACGAACGAGTACGGCGTCGCCATCACGGTCACGCCGCCGACCAGGGCCAGGTCGCATTCCCCGGCGCGCAGGGCCTGCCCGGCGAGGTGCAGGGCCACCAGCGACGACGAGCACGCCGTGTCGACGGTGACGGCCGGGCCCTCGAGGCCGAACGCGTACGAGAGCCGGCCCGACATCACGCTCGCGACCGTGCCGGTGGCACCGAAGCCGTCCCCGCCGCCGGGCGCCTGGGCGGCCAGGGCGGTGTAGTCCTGGCCGTTGGTGCCGACGAACACGCCGGTGTCGGTGCCCCGCAGGCCGTGCGGGTCGAGCCCGGCGCGTTCGAAGGCCTCCCACGCCGTCTCCAGCAGGAGCCGCTGCTGCGGGTCCATGGCGACGGCCTCGCGGGGCGAGATGCCGAACAGCGCGGCGTCGAAGCGCGCCACGTCGGTGAGGAAGCCGCCCTCGTGGGTGGCCGACGAGCCGGGCCCGTCGCCGTGCAGCGCGGCCAGGTCCCAGCCCCGGTCCTGCGGGAACGGCCCGATCGCGTCGGAGCCCTCGTCGACCATCCGCCACAGGTCCTCGGGCGAGCTCACACCGCCGGGGAAGCGGCAGGCCATGCCCACGATGACGATCGGGTCGGCGGTGTCGACGGCCACGGCGGCGCGGGTCCGGCCGGTGTCCCCGTCGCCGGTGAGCCGGCCGAGGAGGAACCGGGCGAGCGCGGCCACGGTCGGGTGGTCGTAGACGAGGCCGGCGGGCAGGGTCAGCCCGGTCCCGGCGGCGAGCCGGTTGCGCAGCTCGACGGCGGTGAGCGAGTCGAACCCGAGGTCCTTGAACGCCCGCGCGGTGTCCACGGTCCCGGCGTCCCGGTGGCCGAGCACCGCGGCGACCTCGTCGCGGACGAACCCGCTGACGTATCCGGCCCGGTCGGCCCCGCTCATCGTGGCGAGCAGACCCGCGAGTCCGGTTGCGGGCCGTTCGGCGACAGCATTTTTGTGGGTACGGGTGGGAGCCACGTCATCGAGCAGCCTGCTCGCCCGCGTGGTGGTGAGGGCCGGCGCGAACTCCTCCCACACCACGTCCGCGATCATGACGACGGGCGCCGGGTCCGCGACGGCGGCGTCGAGCTCGTCGAGCGCCGCCTGCGGTGCGAGCGCGGGCAGCCCGAGCCGTTCGAGCCGCCCGGCCAGGGTCTCCCCGGCGGCCATGCCGGTGCCGGCCCACGGTCCCCACGCGATCGAGGTCGCCACGAGTCCGTGGTCGTGGCGCCGGCGGGCCACCGCGTCCAGGTAGGCGTTCGCCGCCGCGTAGTTGCCCTGACCCGGGCTGCCGATCGTGCCCGCCATCGACGAGAAGAGCACGAACATGCTCAGGTCCGCGTCACGGGTGAGCCGATCGAGGTTCTCCGCCGCGGTCGCCTTGGCCCGCAGCACCGCCGTCAGCCGCTCCGGCGTCAACGACTCCACCGTGGCGTCGTCCAGCACCCCGGCGGCGTGCACGACACCCCGCAACGGCTGGTCCGCGGGCACCGCTGCCAGCACACCGGCGAGCGCGTCGGCATCGGCCACGTCGCAGGACTCGATCGTGACGTCGGCGCCCAGCCCGGTCAGCTCGGCGAGCAGGTCACCGGCGCCGGGCGCGTCGAGGCCACGCCGGCTGGTCAGCACCAGCCGCGGCACTCCCCGACCGGCGAGCCGGCGAGCCACGGCCGCACCCAGCGCGCCGGTGCCACCGGTGATGAGCACCGTGCCGTCGAGTACGGGTGCGGTGCCCGCCGGGGCCGGAGCCCGGCGCAGACGCCGCCCGTACACGCCGTCGGCGTCGATCCGGACCTGGTCCTCGCCCTGCCCGGCGAGCACGGCGGCCAGCCGCCTGCCCGCGGTCTCGTCCAGCATCGGCGGGATGTCGACGAGGCCGCCCCAGCGCCGCGGAAGCTCCAGCGCCGCGACCCGGCCCAGCCCCCACACGGCTGCCAGCTCGGGGTCGGTGTCCGCGCCCCGCGTCAGGCACCACACCGGGGTGTCGTCGCCGAACCGCTGCACCAGCTCCAGGGCTTCCTGCGCCGAGCGGGGCAACGCCACCACACCGGTGATCGCGGGAGGTGTACCGGTGCCGGCCACGACGAGCTCAGCACCCGCCGCCCGCAGCGCCGTCTCCACATCGGAGACGTCCTCGCCCACGACCAGCCAGCTGCCGCTGAGCACGGCGGTTCCGGGGTCGGCGAGCGGCGCCCACCGGGCCTGGTAGCGCCAGTCCCGTCGCTTACCGGCCGGAAGAGCCCAGTAGTGGTCACGCTGGAACGCATACGTCGGCAACTCCACCCGATGCCCGGCCGGCAGCACCCTGGTCCAGTCCACCCCGACACCGGCCACATGCAGCTTCGCGACCGCCTCCAGCGGCCGATCCCCCCGCACGACAACGTCATCGCCGCCCAGGCAGGTGGCCGCCATCCCGGCGAGCACCCCCGACGGTCCGACCTCCAGGAACCTCGACACGCCCTGCGCACTGAGCCGTGCAATGCCGTCCGCGAACCGGACGGCCTCCCGCACCTGCCGCACCCAGTACTCGGCGTCCCAGCCATCCATCACCAACGGGATCCGCGGCTGTCCGTAAGTGATCGTCTCCGCGACCGCCCGGAACTCGTCGAGCATCGGTTCCATCAACCGCGAATGGAACGCATGCGACACCTGCAGCCGTTTTGTCCGCTTGTCCGTGGTCAAAGCGTCAATCGCCGCGACCGGACCGGACACCACCACCGACGTCGGACCGTTGACCGCAGCAACATCGAGATCGTCGCCGATGATCGAACGAACCTCCGCCTCGGAAGCTTCGATCGCCAGCATCCCGCCACCAGCAGGAAGCGCCTGCATCAGACGACCACGAGCAGACACCAGCGAGATCGCATCGTCCAGATCGAACACACCCGCCACGTGCGCGGCAGCCAACTCACCGATCGAATGACCGAGCAGGAAGTCGGGAACAATCCCCCAGCTCTCATACAGGCGGAACAACGCCACCTCGAACGCGAACAGTGCGAGCTGGGTGTGCTGCGTCTCGTGAACACGCTCATCCGACACGATCTCGGCCCGCGAAGCGATCGCGTCCCAGGCATCAGCGAACACCGGGAACCGCTCATAAAGATCCACCGCCATGTCCGGCGTCTGAGACCCCTGGCCCGTGAACAACATCGCCAAACGGCCGTCCTGCACCGCCCCGGCGAAAACACCAGCGGCACTACGACCATCAGCCACAGCAGCTAGACCGGCATCAAAACCGACCGCGGAATCCGCGACCACAACAGCCCGGTGCTCCAACACCGCACGCGAACGCGCCAGAGCAGCCGCGACAGCGAACACGTCCGGCTCGGCAAGAGCACGCAACCGGGATGCCTGGGCCTGCAACGCCTGCACCGACCGCCCGGACACCAACCACGCCGTCGGGCCGTCCAGCACCGGGACAACCGGTATCGGCTCACGAACAGCAGGCGCCTGCTCGATGATCGTGTGTGCGTTCGTCCCACTGATACCGAACGACGAAACACCCGCCCGGCGAACATTGCTGTCCCACGACTGGGTTGACGTCAACAACTTGACTGAACCAGCCGTCCAGTCAACATGACCCGAAGGCTCATCAACATGAAGCGTCGACGGCAACACACCATACTGCATCGCCATAACCATCTTGATGATGCCCGCAACACCCGCCGCGGCCTGCGTATGACCGATGTTCGACTTCACCGACCCCAACCACAACGGCCGGTCCCGTTCCTGACCATAAGTAGCCAGCAACGCCTGCGCCTCGATCGGATCACCCAACCGGGTACCCGTCCCATGACCCTCAACCACGTCCACATCCGACGCATTGAGACCAGCGCTGGCCAGAGCCTGCCGGATCACGCGCTGCTGCGACGGACCATTCGGCGCCGTCAAACCATTCGACGCACCGTCCTGGTTGACCGCGCTACCCCGGACCACCGCGAGGACCTCGTGACCGTTGCGGCGGGCGTCGGACATGCGCTCCACCAGGAGGAGACCCGCGCCCTCGGCCCAACCGGTCCCGTCAGCGGCACTCGCGTACGACTTACAACGGCCGTCCGACGACAAGCCGTCCTGACGAGAGAACTCGGCGAACACCTCCGGGCCGGCGATAACGGTGACGCCACCGACCAGCGCCATCTCACATTCACCGTTCCGCAGCGCCTGAACTGCCCAGTGCAACGCCACCAGCGACGACGAACACGCCGTGTCAACCGTGACCGCCGGACCTTCCAGACCGAACGTGTAAGCCACGCGACCGGAGATCACGCTGTTCGCGGCACCCGTCAAGCCGTGCCCGTCCAGTTCGGCGCCCACGCCGTACCCGGAATGGGAAGCACCTACGAACACACCGACCGGGCGCCCGCGCAGCGACCGCGGGTCCACGCCCGCCCGTTCGAAGGTCTCCCAGGAGACTTCGAGCAACAACCGCTGCTGCGGATCCATCGCCAGGGCCTCACGCGGCGAGATCCCGAACAGTTCCGCGTCGAACTGCGACGCGTTGTGCACGAACCCACCCACCGGGGCGAATCCGGGCTGCGCCGGCACCTGCCAGCCGCGGTCGGCCGGGAACGCGGTGATGCCGTCCGCACCGCTCATGACGAGGCGCCACAGGTCCTCCGGCGACTCGACGCCGCCCGGGTAGCGGCAGCCCATGCCGACGATCACGATCTCGTCGTCGACGATCGGGCCGCTGAGAACTGAGCCGCTGAGAACTGAGCCGCTGAGAACAGGGCCACGGACCTCGGCGGCTCCGACGGCTACCGGGCCCAGCTCGGTGAGCAGGTAGCCGGCCAGATCCGTGGGGGTCGGATAGTCGAAGACCAGTGAGGCCGGCAGGCGCAGGCCGGTGGCGGCGGCGAGCACGTTGCGGAGCTCGACGCCGGTGAGCGAGTCGAAGCCCAGGTCGCGGAACGCACGGGTGGCGTCGACGGTGGTGCCCGTGGCGTGGCCGAGGACGGTGGCGGCCCGGGCGCGGACGAGGTCGAGCAGTTCACGGCCCCGCTCGGGTCCGCTCAGCGCGCCCAGCCGGCTGCGCAGATCGGCGCGGCCGGCGGTAGTGACGGCGGCGGCCGGCAGGCCCGGCAGGTCGCTGAAGAGCCGAGAGCCGCGGGCGGTGGTGAAGCCGGGGAGGAACGCGCTCCAGGCGATGTCCGCGACGAGGAGCGTGACGTCGGCCGCGGTCAGCGCACCGGTGAGGGCGGAGACGGCCCGTCCGGCGGGCATCGGTACGAGGCCGCCGCGGCGCATCCGGCCGGCCAGGGCCGCGTCGGCGGCCAGCCCGGAGCCGGACCACGGACCCCAGGCGACGGAGGTGGCGACGTCACCGCGGGACCGGCGGACCTCGGCGAGCGCGTCGAGGTGCGCGTTGGCGGCGGCGTAGTTGGCCTGCCCGGCGCTGCCCAGGGTGCCGGCGACCGAGGAGAAGAGCACGAAGAGCTCGAGGTCCATGCCGGCGGTCAGAGCGTCGAGGTGGTCGGCGGCAGTGGCCTTGGCGTCCAGGACGGCCGCGTACCGGTCGTCGGTGAGTGTGGCTGCCATGCCGTCGTCGACGATGCCCGCGGCGTGCACGACGCCGCGCAGCGGGAGGTCGTCGGGGAGCGCGGCAATGACGGCGGCCAGGTCGTCCCGGTCGGCGGCGTCGCCGGTGGCGAGCGTGACCCGGGCCCCGAGGGCGGTTAGCTCCCGGGCCAGTTCTGTGGCGCCGGGGGCGTCCGGTCCGCGGCGGCTCAGCAGCACCAGGTGCGGGGTGCCGCGGGTGGCGAACAGCCGGGCGGCCTCGGCGCCGAGCGCGCCGGTGCCACCGGTGATCAGCACGGAGCCGGTGGGTGCCACGAACTCGGATGCGGTGTCCGGGGCGGGGGCCGGGAGCAGGCGGCGGGTGAAGACGCCGGTGGCGCGGATGGCGACCTGGTCCTCGTCCCGCTGAGCCAGCACCGACACCAACCGCGAACCCGCCCGCACATCCACCACAGCCGGCAGATCGATCAGACCACCCCAGCGCTGCGGATCCTCCAACGCCACACTGCGACCGAAGCCCCACACCTGAGCCTGCACCGGATCCGGCACACCATCACGCTCACCCGTACGCACCGCACCCCGGGTCACCGCCCACACCGGAACCACAACATCCGCGGCGACCAACTCACGCACCAGCGCGGCCGTACCCAGCAGCGGAAGCCCACTCAGAACACCGGACACCTCCGGCGACAACTCGTCGACAACCCGGACACCCGCGCTGGTCAACGCCGTGATGACGTCGTCCTCCACGCCGGCGACCAGCCATGTCCCTGACAGCACCGGAGCGGGCAGCCCGGCAACCGGGCGCCAGCCGATCCGGTAACGCCAGCTGTCGACGGTGGACGTTTCCTGGCGACGCCGGCGCCACAACGACAGCGCCGGCAGGACCGGGCCGATCACGTCGTCGCCGAGCCCGAGCACGCCGGCGAGGCCGCTGATGTCCTGGCGCTCGACGGCGGCCCAGAACTGCCCGTCCACGGTGTTCACCGCGAGCCTGGCGGAGCCCTCGGGCCAGAAACGACGGCGCTGGAACGCGTACGTGGGAAGGGTGATCCGCCGCGGGCCGGCCGGTCCGTGCACGGCGGCCCAGTCGACGGTCACTCCGGCGGCGTGCAGCTCGCCAGCCGCGCGCAGCAGCCCGCCGACCTCGTCCTCACGAAGCGCAGCGACCGCGACCGTGTCCGCGCCGCTCTCCGCGGACAGGCAGTTCTGCACCATCCCGGTCAGCACACCCGACGGCCCGACCTCCAGGAACCGCGTCACGCCCTGCGCGCTCAGTTGTGCGATGCCGTCGGCGAAACGAACAGCCTCACGCACCTGCCGCACCCAGTAATCCGCGTCCCACCCGTCCATGACGAGCGGAATCGACGGCTGCGCGTATTCGATCGTTTCCGCGACCGCGCGGAACTCGTCGAGCATCGGCTCCATCAACCGCGAATGGAACGCATGCGACACCCGCAGACGCTTCGTCCGCCTATCCGTCCTCAGCGCCTCGATCGCCTCGACCGAACCCGACACCACCACCGACGTCGGACCGTTCACCGCCGCAACATCGAGAGTGTCGCCGATGATCGACCGAACCTCCGCCTCGGAAGCTTCGATCGCCAACATCGCGCCACCCGCAGGTAGCGCCTGCATCAGACGACCACGAGCGGACACCAGCGTGATCGCATCGTCGAGATCGAACACCCCGGCAACGTGTGCGGCGGCAAGCTCACCGATCGAATGACCGATCAGAAAGTCCGGAACGACCCCCCAGCTCTCCACGAGGCGGAACAACGCCACCTCGACGGCGAACAGTGCGAGCTGGGTGTGCTGCGTCTCGTGAACACGCTCATCCGACACGATCTCGGCCCGTGAAGCGACAGCGTCGAACGCCGCCGCGAACACCGGGAAACGCGCGTACAACTCGGCGCCCATGCCCGGCAGCTGCGAGCCCTGACCGGTGAACAGCACCGCGAGCCCACCCCGGACCGGTTGCCGCACCTCGCCGGCGAGCACGGCGTCGAGACCGGCCAGCAGCCCCTCCAGGTCGCCGCCGACCACCACCGCACGATGCTCGAGCACCACCCGCGTGGTCGCCAGCGCCCGGGCCACCTCCAGCGGGCTCAGCTCCGGGCGACGCACCACCAGGTCGCTCAGGGCGGCGGCCTGACCGCTCAGAGCCTCAGGAGTACGCGCGGACAACGCCCACGCCACCGGCCCGTCAACCGCCGGCGCTGCGGGAACGACCGCCGGCGCGGGCGGCTCCTCGATGATCGCGTGCGCATTGGTCCCGCTGATGCCGAACGACGAGACACCGGCCCGCCGTACCCGCCGCTCGTCACGCGCCCACGCGCGGGACTCGGTGAGCAGCTCGGCGTCCCCGGCGGACCAGTCGACGTGCGGCGTCGGGTCGCCGACGTGCAGGCTGGCGGGCAGCCGGCCGTACCGCATCGCCATGACCATCTTGATGACGCCCGCGACACCCGCCGCGGACTGGGTGTGGCCGATGTTCGACTTGACCGAGCCGATCCGGACCGGGTTCCCGGCGGGGCGGTCCTGCCCGTACGTCGCGAGCAGCGCCTGCGCCTCGATCGGGTCGCCCAGCGCGGTGCCCGTGCCGTGCGCCTCGACCGCGTCGACGTCGGCGGTCCGCAGACCGGCGGCCCCCAGCGCGGCGCGGATCACCCGCTGCTGCGCGGGCCCGTTCGGCGCGGTCAGCCCGTTGGAGGCGCCGTCCTGGTTGATGGCGCTGCCACGCACGACGGCGAGCACCTCGTGGCCGTTGCGGCGGGCGTCGGAGAGCCGCTCGACCACGAGCAGGCCGACGCCTTCCGCCATGCCCGTGCCGTCGGCGTCGCCGGAGAACGCCTTGCACCGGCCGTCCGCGGCGAGCCCGTCCTGCCGGCTGAACTCGGCGAAGATGCCCGGGTTGGTGATGACCGTGGCGCCACCGGCCAGAGCCAGGTCGCACTCGCCCGCCCGCAGGGCCTGGGCCGCCAGGTGCAGCGCGACCAGCGACGAGGAGCACGCGGTGTCGATGGTGACGGCCGGGCCCTCGAGCCCGAGGCTGTACGCGATACGCCCGGACGCGACGCTGGTCGCGGCGCCGGTCAGCAGCAGCCCCTCCACCCCGTCGGCGTCCTGGACGTCGGTGTTGTAGTTCGAGGAGGCCACGCCGACGAAGACGCCGGTTCCGGAGCCGCGCAGCGTGTCGACCGGGATGCCCGCGTCCTCGAACGCCTCCCAGGCGCCTTCGAGGAGCACCCGCTGCTGCGGATCCATGGCCAGCGCCTCACGCGGGGAGATGCCGAAGAAGTCGGCGTCGAAGCCGGTGGCCTCGTCGACGAAGCCGCCGGCCCGGGCGTAGGTGGCGCCGGACGTTGCGTCCCAGCCGCGGTCGGCCGGGAACGCGCCGATCGCGTCGACCTCGCCCGCGACGAGCTCCCACAACTCCTCGGGGTTGCGTACGCCGCCGGGCAGGCGGCAGCTCATGCCGACGATGACGATCGGGTCGGTGCCGGTCGCGCGGGTGACCGGGGCCGGGGCGGCCGGGGCGTCGGCGCCGAGCAACTCCTCGATCAGGTGGGCGGTGAGCGCGGCCGGGGTCGGGTAGTCGAAGACCAGCGTCGCGGGCAGCCGCATGCCGGTCGCGGCGGCGAGCCGGTTGCGCAGCTCCACCGAGGTCAGCGAGTCGAAGCCGAGGTCCTTGAACGCCCGGTCCGGGCCGACCGCGCCGGCGGAGGCGTGACCGAGGGCCGCGGCGGCGCTCGCCGCGACCACGTCGAGGACGATCTGGTGGCGTTCGGCCGCGGGCCGGCCGGTGATCCGGGCGACGAGGCCGCTGTCGGCGGAGGCGGCCTGCGTGCGGCGGCGGGTGGGCGTGGCGAGCGTACGCAACAGGGCCGGCACGGCACCCCGCTCCCCCCGCAGCGTGGCGGGCGCGATGCTCACCGGCACGAGGTGTGCCCGCGGCTGGGCCAGAGCGGCGTCGAGCAGGGCGAGTCCGAGCTCGCGGGTCAGGGCGCCACCGATGCGCGCGACCTCCCGCTCGCCGAGGTGCCCGGTCATGGTGGAGGCGTCGGCCCACAGGCCCCAGCCCAGCGACAACGCGGGCAGACCCGCCGCACGCCGCACCGACGCGAGACCGTCCAGATAGGCATTGGCCGCCGCGTAGTTCGCCTGACCCGCCGACCCGAACGTCGCCGACGCCGACGAGAACAGCACGAACCACGCCAGGTCGTGGCCGCGGGTCGCCTCGTCGAGATGCCGGGCGGCGTCGACCTTGGGCCGCCACACGGGCGCCAGCCGCTCGGGGGTCATCGACGCGAACACGCCGTCGTCGAGCACGCCCGCGCAGTGGATGACCCCGGTCAGGTCGATCCCGGCGACGAGCTCACGCACCGCGTCACGGTCGGTGACGTCGCACGCCACCACCCGCGCCGTGGCACCCAGTTCGGCCAGGCGCGCGACCAGGTCGTCGCCACCGCCACTGCGGGAGACCAGGAGCAGATTCCTGGCACCGTACGCGCGGACGACGTGCTCGGCGACCAGTCCGCCCAGCAGTCCCGTGCCCCCGGTGATCAGCACCGTCCCGTCCGGGTCCACCGGCACGGGCAGCGTGAACACGTTCTTCCCGACGTGCTTCGCCTGGCCGATGTGCCGGAACGCGTCCGCGGCATCGCGCAGGTCCCAGGCACGGGCCGGCAGCAGGTGCAGCTCCCCGGCGGCGAAGTGGGCGAGCAGCTCGGTGAGCATGGCGCTGATCCGGTCCAGGGCGGCCTCGCCGAGGTCGAACGCGCGGTAGCGGATCTCCGTGAGCGTGGCCGCGGCGCGGATGTCGGTCTTGCCCATCTCCACGAACCGGCCGCCGCTTCCCAGCAACCCCAGCGACGCGTCCACGAACTCGCCGGCGAGCGCGTTGAGGACCACGTCCACCTGCGGGAACTTCGTCGCGAACGCCAGGTCACGCGACGAGGCGATGTGCGCGTCGTCCAGGCCCATGCCGCGCAGCACATCCCACTTCGCGGGGCTCGCCGTCGCGTACACCTCGGCACCCCACAACTGGGCGAGCTGCACCGCGGCCATGCCCACGCCACCCGTACCGGCATGGATGAGCACGCGTTCCCCGGCCCGCAACCCGGCCAGATCGCCCAGCGCATAGAAGGCCGTGAGGAACACGATCGGCACCGAGGCCGCCTCGGCGAACGTCCAGCCGTCCGGGATCCGGGCCAGCCGCGGCGCGTCGGTCACCGCGGACGGGCCGAACCCGCCGGTCAGCATGCCGAACACACGGTCACCCGGCACCAGGCCGGTGACGTCGGGCGCCACCTCCAGCACGATGCCGGCGCCCTCGGCACCCATCGTGCCCGGGTCGGGATACATGCCGAGCGCCAGCATGACGTCGCGGAAGTTGATACCGGCGGCGCGGACCGCGATGCGGACCTCACCGGCTTCGAGCGATTCCACGGGTACGGGGGCCAGGCGCAGCCCGTCGGCAGTGCCGGTGCCCGTGGGTTCCAGCCGGTATGCACCCTCAGCGGGGGCGACAAGACTGCGCGACGGCAGCGCGCGGGTCAGCCGTGCCGCGAGCAGCCGGCCGTCGCGGACCGCGATCTCCGGCTCGTCGAGCCCGGCGAGCAACCTCAGGTCCCCCGCTGTGGTGTCCCCCGCTGTGGTGTCGACGTCGGCGAGGACGATCCGGCCGGGGTTCTCCGTCTGGGCGGAGCGCAGCAGACCCCAGATCGCGGCGGCTCCGGGGTCGGTGACCGGTCCACCGGCCGCGACCGCGCCACGGGTCCGGACGACCAGCGAGCCGGTACTGTCGCCGGCCAGCCACGTCTGGACGGCGGTGAGAGCCTCGGCGACGGTCATCCCCTCGGCTGCCAGCAGCTCGGCGTCGGACGGCGCGTCGCCGGTGGGCGTGGCGATCGGGACCCAGTCGAGGGCCAGCAACGTCTCCCGTACGGCCGGGTCGGCGCTCGCACTCACGTCCGCGGCGGCGGGACGCAGGCTGAGCCCACCGATCGTGGCGACGGGCGCGCCCGTTCCGTCGGCGAGGTGCAGCGTGACGGCGTCCCCGGTGGCGGAGCTGATCCGCGCGCGCAGGTCGGTAGCGCCGTCGGCGTGCAGGGCGAGGCCGGACCACGCGAACGGAAGGAGCACCTCGGTCGTGCCGGCGGGCAGCGTGAGCCCGACGGCGTGCAGGGCGGCGTCCAGCAGCGCGGGGTGCAGCCCGTAGCCGCCCGCACCCGAGCGTGCCGGTTCGGGGAGCTCGACCTCGGCGTACACCTCGCCGGCCAGGAGCCAGGCGCGGCGCAGGCCACGGAACGACGGGCCGTAACCGAGGCCCGCCGCGGCACCGCGCTCGTAGCGGCCGTCGAGGTCCACCTCGACGGCGCCGGCCGGGGGCCACACGGTCAGGCCGGCGTCCGCCGGGTCGAGGGCCGGGCCGGTGCTGCCGCCGGCGTGGCTGGTCCACTCGGCGTCGTCCCCGGCGCGTGCGGAGATCCGGATGCCGCGGTCACCGGTGGCGTCCGGCGCGCCGACGCGGACCTGCACCTGGACACCGCCGGTGGGCGGCAGGACCAGGGGCGCCTCGATGGTCAGGTCGCGCAGGCTCTCCGCGCCGGCGTGGTGCGCGGCGTGCAGGGCCAGCTCGACGAAGCCGGTGCCGGGGAACAGGATCCGGTCGAGGACGACGTGGTCGGCCAGCCAGGGCTGCGCCGAGACCGACAGCCGGCCGGTGAGCACGAGACCGTCGCCGTCGGCGAGGGAGAGGGCGGCGGCGAGCAGCGGGTGCCCCGCGGGGGTGAGCCCGGCTGCGGCCATGTCGCCGGGGGCGGTGCTCGGCTGCGGCCAGTAACGCTCGTGCTCGAACGCGTACGTCGGCAGCGCGACCGTCGGCCCGCTGCCGAGGACGGCGGCCCAGTCCACCTCGCCACCGGCGGCCCACAGCTCGCCGGCCGCGCGCAGCATCCGGTCCCAGCCGCCCTCGTCGCGGCGCAGGGTGCCGACCGCACTCGCGTGCTCCGACATCGCGCCGGTGAGCACCGGGTGCGGGCTGGACTCCACGAACAGCCGGTGACCCGTGGCGGCCAGGGCGCGGACGGTCTCGTCGAAACGTACCGGGCGGCGCAGGTTCTCGAACCAGTAGCCGGCGTCGAGGCTCTCGCCCCCGGCCGGGGCGGCCGTGACGGTGGAGAAGAACGGGATCCGGGTGGGGCGGGCAGTCAGGCCGTCCAGCGCCGCCAGCAGGTCCGCCTTCACCGCGTCGACGTGCGCCGAGTGCGACGCGTAGTCCACCGGCACCCGCCGGCACCACACACCCGCACTCTCACACCGCGCCACAAGCTCATCCAGGTGCGCCGTGCCACCCGAGACGACCACCGAGGTGGGTCCGTTGACCGCCGCCACGTCCGCGTCGTCCAACCCGTCGAGCAGCTCTTCCACCCGCGCCGAGGTTGCCGCGACGACGAGCATCCCGCCCGTGCCGGCCAGGGAACGCAACAGCCGCGAACGGGCCGCCACGACCAGCGCACCGTCCTCGATAGACAGTGCACCCGCCACCACGGCAGCGGCGATCTCACCCTGCGAATGGCCGATGACCGCCGAGATCTCGACGCCCAGGGATTCCCACACCGACGCCAGGGAGACCATCACAGCCCACAACACCGGCTGCACCACGTCGACGCGGCTCATCCACCAGTCGTCGTCACCGGTCAGAACCTCGGTCAACGACCAGTCCACCTGCGGCGCCAGCGCCGCCTCACAATCCGCGATCCGGGCGGCGAACACCGGCGAGGACGCGAGCAGATCCGCGGCCATACCCCGCCACTGACCGCCCTGCCCGGGGAAGACCAGGACCACACCGGCATCGCCTGGCACCGCCGCGGCACCCGGTTCCAGGGCCTCCAGGGCGGTCACGAACCCGGCGGGGTCACCGGCGACCACCGCGGCGCGGTGTTCCAGGACCGTGCGCGAGACCGCGAGGGACCGGGCCACGGCCGCGATGTCCAGCTCCGGGCCGGCGGCGAGGGAGGCCAGCCGGGACGCCTGCGCCCGCAGCGCGGCAGGGGTTTTCGCGGAGAGCAGCCACGGCAGCGCCGAGGGAGTCTCCGGGAGAGCTGTGGGAGCCGGCCGGGCCGGGGTGGCCGGGGGTTCCTCGATCACCACGTGCGCGTTGGTGCCGCTCATGCCGAACGACGAGATGCCCGCCCGCCGGGGCCGGTCGCCGGCCTCCCACGGCTGGGCCCGCGTGAGCAGCTCGACGGCGCCGGCCGTCCAGTCCACGTGCGAGGTCGGCTCGGTGACGTGCAGGGTCGGCGGCAGCACGTTGTGCCGCATCGCCATCACCATCTTGATCAGGCCCGCGACACCCGCCGCCGCCTGGGTGTGCCCGATGTTCGACTTGACCGAGCCCAGGAGCAGAGGCCGATCACGATCCTGACCGTACGTCGCCAGCAGCGCCTGGGCCTCGATCGGGTCACCGAGCCGCGTGCCGGTCCCGTGCGCCTCGACGGCGTCCACGTCGGCGGGCTCCAGGCCGGCGGCGGCGAGCGCCTGCCGGATGACACGCTGCTGCGAGGGGCCGTTCGGGGCGGTCAAACCGTTGGAGGCGCCGTCCTGGTTGACGGCGCTGCCGCGTACTACGGCGAGGATTTCCCGGCCGTTGCGCTGGGCGTCGGACAGCCGTTCCAGCAACAGCACACCGGCGCCCTCACCCCAGCCGGTGCCGTCGGCGCCCTCGGAGAACGCCTTGCAGCGACCGTCCTCGGCGAGGCCACGCTGCCGGCTGAACTCGGTGAAGATGCCGGGGGTGCTGAGCAGGGCGACGCCGCCCGCCAGGGCCAGCGAGCACTCGCCCGACCGCAGCGACTGCACGGCGAGGTGCAGCGCTACCAGCGACGACGAGCACGCCGTGTCGACGGTGACGGCCGGGCCCTCGGTGCCGAACACGTACGAGATCCGGCCCGACACGACGCTCGCCGAGTTGCCGGTCGCCACGTAACCCTCGTGACCGGCGGCGGACTCGTGCAGCAGGGTGTCGTACTCCTGGCTGTTGGAACCCATGAAGACACCGGTCGCGGAGCCCGCCAGCGACAGCGGGGCGATGCCGGCCCGCTCGAACGTCTCCCACGTGGTCTCGAGCAGCAGGCGCTGCTGGGGGTCCATCGCCACGGCCTCGCGGGGGTTGATCCCGAACAGGCCCGCGTCGAAGCCCGCGATGTCCGCCATGAAGCCGCCGACCCGGGTGAACGACGAGCCCGCGTTGCCCGGGCTGTCGTCGAAGAGCGTGCCGAGGTCCCAGCCCCGGTCGGACGGGAACGGCGCGAGCCCCTCGCGGCCGCCGATGACGAGGTCCCAGAGCGTCTCCGGGTCGGTGACGCCGCCCGCGTACCTGCAGCTCATGGACACGATGGCGATGGGCTCACCCGCGTCGGCGGCGACCCGCGCGACCGGTCCGGCGCTCTCCTGGGCGCCGGTCAGCTCCGCGAGCAGGAACCGGGTGAGCACGGTCAGGTTCGGATAGTCGAACGCGAGACTGGCCGGCAGCGCGAGCCCGGTCGCGGTCGCGAGCCGGTTCCGCAGCTCCACGGCGGTCAGCGAGTCGATGCCCAGCTCACGAAACGCCGTGGTAGCACCGACGCCGGCCGGGTCCCGGTAGCCGAGCACGGCCGCCAGCTCGGCGCGGACCAGCGCGCCGATCTGCCGCTGCTTCTCCGAACTGGTGACCGAGCGCAGCTTCGGCGCGATGCCGGGCTCGGAACCGGTGGCAAGGGTGCCGGAAGCGGCAGCGGCAGCCCGGGCCTCGGCGAGGTCGTCGAGCAGCCGCGTCGGCCGGATCGCGTACAGGGACGCCACGAACACCGGCCAGTCGAACGCGGCGACGACCAGGGCGGGTGCGGTGCCGCGGATCGCATCGTCGAAGGCATGCAGGGCGGCGGCGGGCGCCAGCGGGGGCAGCCCGGCGCGGCGCATCCGCTCGGCGATCCCGGCGCCCGTGGCCATGCCACCGCTCGCCCACGGGCCCCACGCGATGGAGGTCGCCACGAGTCCACGCTGCTGACGGTCGCGGGCGAGGGCATCCAGCGCCGCGTTCGCCGCCGCGTAGTTGCCCTGGCCGAGGCTGCCGATAGTGCCGGCCACCGAGGAGAACAGCACGAACATGGTCAGGCTAGCGGCCGAGGTCGCCCGGTCGAGGTTCGCCGCAGCGGTCACCTTGGCCCGCAGCACCGCCGCGAGCCGCTCCGGTGTCAACGACCCGAGCGTGCCGTCGTCCAGCACCCCGGCGGCGTGCACCACACCGCGCAGCGGCCGGTCCGCCGGCACGGCGGCCAGGAGAAGGTCGAGCGCCGTGGCGTCCGCCACGTCGCAGGACTCGATCGAGACCTCGGCACCCAGCCCGGTCAGCTCGTCGAGCAGCTCGGTGGCGCCGGGCGCGTCGAGCCCCCGGCGGCTGGTCAGCACGAGCCGCGGAACACCGCTCGCGGCGAGATGCCGGGCGACCGCCGCGCCCAGGGCACCGGTACCGCCGGTGATCAGCACGGTCCCGTCCAGGTCGGGCCCGGCCCCCGGGGCACCCGTGACGACCCGGCGCAGGCGGCGCCCGTGGACACCGTCACCGTCGATGCGGACCTGATCCTCCCCGAGCCCACCCAGCACGGCAGCCATCTGCCGGCCCATGGTCTCGTCGAGCGCCGCCGGAACGTCGATCAGCCCACCCCAGCGCTGCGGCATCTCGAGGGCCGCGACCCGGCCCAGTCCCCACACCGCGGCCTGATCCGCGTCGATCTCCGCATCCCGCGTCACACACCACAGCGGCGTGCCGTCACCGAGCCGCTGCACCAGGTCCAGAACCTCGGCGGCGGACGGCAGCACCGCCACCACCCCGGCAACCCCGGCCGGGACAGCGTCACCGAACCGCGCCACCGACACCTCGGCACCGGCGGCAACCAGCGCAGCCCCGATCCCCGCAACGTCACCACCCGCAACGTCACTGCCCGCGACGTCACTCCCTGCGACGTCACTCCCTGCGGCGTCACTCCCTGCGGCGTCGCTGCCCGCGGACGTCAGGATCAGCCAGGGCCCGGCGAGTGCGGGCTCCCCGGTGACCGGTACCGGTGCCCAGGAGATCTCATAATGCAGTCCACCCTGAACCGTGCGGCCGCTGTGGCGCCGATGCCAGGCGGACAGCGCGGGAAGAACCGCCCCGAGCGCCTCGGACCCGGCGGTGATGTCGAGCTGGCCCGCCAGTTCCGCGAGATCCTCACGCTCGACGGCATCCCAGAACGCGCCGTCGATGACACCCGCGGGCGCCGTCAGCCAGTAGTGCTCGCGCTGGAACGCATACGTAGGCAGCTCGGCCCGGCCCGCCTCGGGCAGCACCCGCGTCCAGTCCACCCCGACACCGGCCACATGCAGCTTCGCGACCGCCTCCAGCGGCCGGTCCCCCCGCACCACAACAGCATCGCCATCGTCATCGCCGTTCAGGCAACTGGCTGCCATCCCGGCCAGCACACCCGACGGCCCCACCTCCAGGAACCGCGTCACACCTTGCCCGCTGAGCGTCGCGATGCCGTCGGCGAACCGGACAGCCTCGCGAACCTGACGCACCCAGTACTCGGCATCCCACCCATCCATCACCAACGGAATCCGCGGCTGTCCGTAAGTGATCGTCTCCGCAACGGCGCGGAACTCGTCAAGCATCGGTTCCATCAGCCGCGAATGGAACGCATGCGACACCTGCAGCCGTTTTGTCCGCTTATCAGTCTTCAGCGCCTCGATCGCTTCGACCGAACCCGACACGACCACAGACGTCGGACCGTTCACCGCAGCAACATCGAGAACATCGCCGATGATCGAACGAACATCCGCCTCTGATGCTTCGATCGCCAACATGGCACCACCGGTAGGAAGCGCCTGCATCAAACGACCACGAGCAGACACCAGCGAGATCGCGTCGTCCAGATCGAACACACCCGCCACGTGCGCGGCAGCCAACTCACCGATCGAATGACCAAGCAGGAAGTCGGGAACGATCCCCCAGCTCTCGTAAAGGCGGAACAACGCCACCTCGAACGCGAACAAAGCGATCTGCGTGTGCTGCGTCTCGTGAACACGCTCATCCGAAACAATCTCGGCCCGCGCACCAACCGCGTCATACGCATCAGCGAACACCGGGTAACGCCGGTAAAGCTCATCGGCCATCCCGGGCTGCTGGGAACCCTGCCCGGTGAACAACATCGCCAGGCGGCCGTCCCCCACCGAACCCGCGAACACACCAGCGGCACTACGACCGTCAGCAACAGCAGCCAACCCAGCGTCAAAACTGACCGCAGAGTCCGCGACGACAACAGCCCGGTACTCCAACACCGCACGCGAACGCGCCAGAGCACCCGCTACAGCTGACACATCCGGCTCGGCCAGAGCACGCAACCGGGATGCCTGGGCCTGCAACGCCTGTGCGGACCGGCCGGAAACCAGCCACGCCGTCGGACCGTCCTGCACGGAGACGACCGCAGCCGGCTCATCACCCGCGGGGGCCTGCTCGATGATCGTGTGCGCGTTCGTCCCACTGATCCCGAACGACGAAACACCCGCCCGGCGAATATCGCTGTCCCACGACTGGGTTGACGTCAACAACTTGACTGAACCAGCCGCCCAGTCAACATGACCCGACGGCTCATCAACATGAAGCGTCGACGGCAACACACCATGCCGCATCGCCATAACCATCTTGATGATGCCCGCAACACCCGCCGCGGCCTGCGTGTGCCCGATGTTCGACTTCACCGACCCCAACCACAACGGCCGATCCCGTTCCTGACCGTAAGTAGCCAGCAGAGCCTGCGCCTCGATCGGATCACCCAGACGAGTACCCGTCCCATGACCCTCAACAACATCCACATCCGACGCGTTCAACCCGGCCGAAGCGAGGGCCTGCCGAATGACGCGCTGCTGCGACGGACCATTCGGCGCCGTCAAACCATTCGACGCACCATCCTGGTTGACCGCACTGCCCCGGACCACCGCCAAGATCTCGTGACCGTTGCGGCGAGCATCGGACATGCGCTCCACCAGGAGGAGACCCGCGCCCTCGGCCCAGCCCGTACCGTCCGCTGATCCTGCGAAGGACTTGCACCGGCCGTCGGAGGCGAGACCACCCTGGCGGGCGAACTCCTCGAACAGCACCGGCGAGGACAGGACGGTGACGCCGCCCGCGAGGGCCATCTCGCACTCGCCGTTACGCAGCGCCTGCACCGCCCAGTGCAGCGCGACCAGCGAGGACGAGCACGCGGTGTCGACGGTGACGGCGGGGCCTTCGAGGCCGAAGGTGTACGCCACCCGGCCCGAGATGACGCTGTTCGCGGCGCCGGTCAGGCCGTGGCCCTCGGTGTCGGCGCCGAAGCCGTACATGGAGGTGGTGGCGCCGACGAAGACGCCCACCGGGCGCCCGCGCAGTGACCTCGGGTCGAGGCCTGCCCGTTCGAAGGTCTCCCAGGAGACTTCGAGCAACAACCGCTGCTGGGGGTCCATGGCGAGGGCCTCGCGCGGGGAGATGTCGAACAGCCCCGCGTCGAACTGCGACGCGTTGTGCACGAATCCGCCGGCCGGGGCGAACGTGGCCGTGGCGGGGAGCTGCCAGCCGCGGTCGTCGGGGAACCCGGTGATGCCGTCCTCGCCGCCGAGGACGAGCCGCCACAGGTCCTCGGGCGACTCGACGCCACCCGGGTAGCGGCAGCCCATGCCGACGATCACGATCTCGTCGTCGGTGACCGGACCGGTGACCGCCGCGAGGGTGACCGGGGCCGCCTCGGCCACGCCGAGCTCGGTGAGCAGGTGCTCGGCGAGGATCGCCGGGGCCGGGTAGTCGAAGACCAGCGAGGCGGGCAGGCGCAGGCCGGTGGCGCCCTGCAGGGCGTTGCGCAGCTCGACGGCGGCGAGGGAGTCGAAGCCCATGTCGCGGAACGGGCGGTCCGGGTCCACGGCGGTGCCGGACTCGTGGCCGAGCACCTGTCCGGCGCGGGCCCGTACGAGGTCGAGGATCGTCCGTGACCGGTCGCGGGCGGGGAGGGCGGCGATCCGGTCGCGCAGGGTTCCGCCGCCGGCGCTGCCGTCCGCGGGCATCCCGAGGATGCCGCGGGCCTCGGCGAGATCGCCGAGCAGGCGGCTGGGCCGGCCGGCGGTGAACGTGGGGACGAACGAGGGCCAGACCACGTCCGCGATCACGAGGTCGGTGTCGGTGCCGTCGGCGAGGGCGGCGGCCAGGGCCCGGACGGCGAGCGCGGCGGGCATCGGACGCAGGCCGGTACGGCGCAGCCGGCGGCCGACGACCTCGTTGTCGGCGGCCATGCCGGAACCGGCCCAGGGGCCCCAGGCGAGGGACGTGGCGGCGTCACCGCGGGCCCGGCGGGCCTGCGCGAGCGCGTCGAGGTGGGCGTTGGCGGCGGCGTAGTTGGCCTGCCCGGCGCCGCCGAGCGTGCCGGTGACGGAGGAGAAGAGCACGAAGAACGGGAGTCCGGTGCCCGCGGTGAGGGCGTCGAGGTGGTCGGCGGCGGTGGCTTTGGCGTCCAGGACGGCCGCGTACCGGTCGTCGGTGAGCGCGGTGACCACGCCGTCGTCGACGATCCCGGCCGTGTGCACGACACCGGCCAGCGGGGCGTCGGCCGGGACGCCGGCGAGTACGGCGGCGAGGGCGTCCCGGTCGGCGGCGTCGCACGCCACGATCCGGGTCTCGGCGCCGAGCGCGGTCAGCTCGGCCGCGAGGTCGTCGGCGCCCGGGGCCGCCGGGCCGCGGCGGCTGGTGAGCAGCAGGTGGGACGCGCCCCGGCCGGCGAGCCAGCGGGCGACCTCGGCACCGAGCGCGCCGGTGCCACCGGTGATCAGCACCGTGCCGACGGGGACGGTGAACGGGTGGGCCGCGGGTGTCGCCGCCCGGCGCAGGCGCGGCACGAGGACGCCGGTGGCGCGGATGGCGACCTGGTCCTCGTCGCGCTGAGCCAGCACCGACACCAACCGCGAACCCGCCCGCACATCCACCACGACCGGCAGATCGATCAGACCACCCCAGCGCTGCGGATCCTCCAACGCCACACTGCGACCGAAGCCCCACACCTGAGCCTGCACCGGATCGGGCGCACCATCACGCTCGCCGGCCCGCACCGCACCCCGGGTCAGAGCCCAGACCGGGACCACAACATCCGCGGCGACCAACTCACGCACCAGCGCGGCCGTGCCGAGCAGCGGAAGCCCGCTCAGGACGGCGGACACGTCCGGCGACAACTCGTCGACAACCCGTACGCCCGCAGCACTGAGCGCGGCAACAACGTCGTCACCGACGCCGGTGACGAGCCATGTCCCCGCCGGCGACCCGGCAGGCATCTCGGCAGCCGGACGCCAGCCCATCCGGTAGCGCCAGACGTCCACCGTGGACGACTCCCGGCGGCGCCGGCGCCACGAGGACAACGCCGGCAACACCGGGCTCAGCACCTCGTCGCCGACACCGAGCACGTCGGCGAGGCTCGCGGAGTCCTGCTTGTCGACGGCGTCCCAGAACGTCGCCTCGGCGTGGCTGCCGCCCGTGGCCACGGCGGGCTCGGACCAGAAACGGCGGTGCTGGAACGCGTACGTGGGGAGGGTGATCCTTCGTCCCGGTGTTTGGTTCACGGCGGCCCAGTCCACGGCGGCCCAGTCCACGGTGATGCCGGCGGCGTGCAGGTCGCCGGCCGCCCGCAGCGCGCTGTCGACCTCGTCCTCGCGCAGGGCGGCGACCACGAGCTCGGTGCCGGTCAGGCAGTTCTGCGCCATGGCGGCCAGGACCCCCGCCGGGCCGACCTCCAGGTACCGGGTGACGTGCTGCCCGGCCAGGTACGCGATCCCGTCGGCGAACCGCACCGCCTCCCGGACGTGGCGCACCCAGTAGGCGGCGGAGTACGTGGCAGGCTCGGCGGTGAGGTTGGAGACCACCGGGATCCGGGGCTGCGCATAGGAGATCGCGTCGGCGACCTGCCGGAATTCCTCCAGCATCGGCGCCATGAGCACCGAGTGGAACGCGTGGGACACCGTCAGCCGCTTGGTACGCCGATCCGTCACGAGCGCGTCGATCGCCTCGGCCGGGCCGGAGACCACCACCGCCGAGGGGCCGTTGACCGCGGCGATGTCCAGCTCCTCGCCGATCAGCTCGCGGACGGTCGCCTCGTCGGCCTCGATCGCCAGCATCGCCCCGCCTGCGGGCAACGCCTGCATCAGCCGGCCCCGCGCCACGACCAGCTTCACCGCGTCGTCGAGATCGAAGACACCCGCGACGTGGGCAGCCGCGATCTCTCCCACCGAGTGGCCCAGCAGGTGATCGGGCCGCACGCCCCAGCTCTCGAACAGCCGGAACGTCGCGACCTCGATCGCGAACAGCGCCACCTGGGTGTACTCGGTCTCGTGCAACCGCTCGTCGGCGACCACGGCGTGCAGCGACCAGTCCAGCCGCGTGTCCACCGCGTCGAACGCCGCCGCGAACACCGGGAAGCGCTCGTACAGTTTCGCGCCCATCCCCACGCGCTGCGCGCCCTGACCGGTGAACAGCATCGCCAGGCCACCCCGGGCCGGCGTCAGGGTCTCCCCCGCGATCACCGCGTCCAGGTCCGCCAGCAGCCGCTCGCGGTCCGCGCCGACGGCCACCGCCCGGTGGTCGAAGACCGCGCGGGTCGTCGCCAGGGCCCGGGCCACATCCGCGACGGCCACGTCGGGGCGGCCCTCCAGCCACTCGCGCAGGGCGGTCGCCTGGCCGCGCAGAGCCTCAGGGGTACGAGCCGACAGCGGCCACGCCACCGCCCCGGCCACGTCCTCGTGCACGGTGGAGACGACCGTGTCGGCGGGCGCCTCCTCCAGGATGATGTGCGCGTTCGTGCCGCTGATCCCGAACGACGACACCGCGGCGCGGCGGGCCCGGCCGGGGCGATCCCACGACCGGTTCCCGGTGAGCAGCTCGACCGTGCCGCCCGACCAGTCGACGTGCGGGGACGGCCCGTCGACGTGCAGCGTCACCGGCATGGTGGCGTGCCGCATCGCCATGACCATCTTGATGATGCCCGCGACACCCGCGGCGCCCTGGGTGTGCCCGATGTTGGACTTGATCGAGCCGAGTCGCAGGGGCCGGTCCGCGGGGCGGTCCTGGCCGTACGTCGCGAGCAGCGCGCCCGCCTCGATCGGGTCGCCGAGGGTCGTACCCGTGCCGTGCGCCTCCATCACGTCGACGTCCGCGCCGGACAGACCCGCGGACGCCAGCGCCGACCGGATCACCCGCTGCTGGGCGGGGCCGTTGGGCGCCGTCAGCCCGTTGGACGCGCCGTCCTGGTTGATGGCGCTGCCCCGCACCATGGCCAGCACGGTGTGGCCCCGGCGGCGCGCGTCGGAGAGCCGCTCGACCAGCAGCAGGCCGACGCCTTCCGCCCAGCCGGTGCCGTCGGCCGTACCGGAGAAGGGTTTGCACCTGCCGTCGGCGGCGAGACCGTCCTGCCGGCTGAACTCGGCGAAGATTCCCGGGTTGGCGATGACCGTGACGCCGCCGGCGAACGCGAGGTCGCACTCGCCGGAGCGCAGGGCCTGCGCGGCCAGGTGCAACGCGACCAGCGACGACGAGCAGGCGGTGTCGATGGTGACGGCCGGGCCCTCGAGCCCGAACGAGTACGCGATCCGGCCGGACGCGACGCTGCCCGACAGGCCGGTGAGCGAATAACCCTCGCTGCCCTCGGCGCGCATCCCGGCGCCGTAGCCGGAGTTCGCGGCGCCGACGAACACGCCGGTGGCGCTGCCCCGGACGGTGGCGGGGTCGACACCGGCGTCCTCCAGCGCCTCCCAGGCCGCTTCGAGCAGCAGCCGCTGCTGCGGATCCATCGCGAGCGCCTCGCGCGGCGAGATGCCGAAGAACTCGGCGTCGAACCCGGCGGCGTCGTGGACGAATCCGCCGGTCCGCGCGTAGGTCGCACCGGCCAGCTCGGCGTCCCAGCCGCGGTCCTCGGGGAAGTCCGACACCGCGTCGACGCCGTCCCGGACGAGCTCCCACAGTTCCTCGGGGTTGCGGATGCCGCCCGGCAACCGGCAGCTCATGCCGACGATGACGATCGGGTCGCCGGCGACGGCGGCATGCGGCACGGGTGCCACCGGGGCACCGTCGTCGCCGACGAGCTCGGCGAGCAGGTACGCCGCGAGCGCAGCCGGTGTCGGGTAGTCGAAGACCAGCGTGGCGGGCAGCCGCATGCCGGTCGCGGTGTTGAGCCGGTTCCGCAGCTCGACCGAGGTCAGCGAGTCGAAACCGAGCTCCTTGAACGCTCTGTCCGCGCCGACCGCGGTCACCGAGCCGTGCCCGAGCACCGCGGCGGCGGCGGTGGCGACCACGTCCCGCACGATCTCCAGCTGCTCCTCGGCGGCCTTGCCGACGAGCCGGCCGGCCAGCGACGAGCCCGTGCCCGCGGCGGCGGCGACGGCCCGGCGCCGGGCCGGGCCGGCGAGGGTGCGCAGCAGAGCGGGCATGGGAGTGCCGGCGGCACGGTACACGGACAGCTGCAGCGGCATCGGGACGAGGTGGTGGTACGGCTCGGCGACGGCGAGGTCGAACAGCGTGGCACCCAGCTCGGCGGTGATGGCCCCGCCTGCGTTCGCGGCCCGGTCGAGGTTGCGGCCGGCCAGGTGCGCCGTCATCGCGGAGGCGTCGGCCCAGAGACCCCAGGCGAGCGCCTGCGCGGGAAGGCCGGACGCCTGCCGCATCGAGGCGAGACCGTCCAGGTAGGCGTTCGCGGCGGCGTAGTTCGACTGCCCGGCCGTGCCGAGCGTGGCGGCCGCGGAGGAGAACATCACGAACCAGGCGAGGTCCAGGTGGCGGGTCAGCTCGTGCAGCGTACGGGCAGGGTCCGCCTTCGGCCGCCACACCGTGGCGATCCGGTCCGGGGTCATCGCCCCGAAGACGCCGTCGTCGAGCACCCCGGCGGAGTGGATCACGCCGGTCAGGTCGACGCCCTCGATGAGCGCGCCCAGCGCCGCGCGGTCCGAGATGTCACACGCGGCGACCTCGACCTCGGCGCCCAGCTCCACCAGCCGGGTCACGAGGTCCGCGCCGCCACCGCTGCGGCTGGCCAGGATCAGCTTGCGTACGCCGTGCCGTCGCACGATGTGCTCGGCGAACAGGCCACCCAGCAGACCCGTGCCACCCGTGATCAGGACCGTGCCCTCGGGGCGCACCGGGGCCGGCACCGTGAACACGTTCTTGCCGACGTGCTTCGCCTGGCCGATGTGCCGGAACGCGTCCGCCGCGTCGCGGATGTCCCACGCGCGCACCGGTGACAGCGTCAGCTCACCGGCCTCGAACAGGGTGACCAGCTCGGCCAGCATCTCCGCGACCCGGTCCGGGCTCGCCTCGACCAGGTCGAACGCCTGGTAGCGGACCGGGATGCCGGCGGGGTCGCGCTTGTCGGTCTTGCCCATCTCGGCGAACCGGCCGCCGGGGCGCAGCATGCCCAGCGACGCGTCCACGAACTCGCCGGCGAGGGAGTTCAGGACCACGTCCACGGACGGGAAGCTCTGCGCGAAGGCGAGGTCACGGGACGACGCGATGTGCTCGTCGTCCAGCCCCATCCCGCGCAGCGTGTCCCACTTGGCCGGGCTCGCGGTGCCGTACACCTCGCCGCCCCAGAGCCGGGCGAGCTGCACCGCGGCCATGCCGACGCCGCCGGTCGCGGCGTGCACGAGCACCCGCTCGCCGGGCCGGACGTCGATCACGTCCCGCAGGCCGTAGTACGCGGTCAGGAAGACCACCGGGACGGACGCGGCCTCGGCGAACGTCCAGCCGTCCGGGATGCGGGTGACGAGCCGATGATCGGTGACCGCCATCGGGCCGAACGAGCCGCGTACCAGGCCGAAGACCCGGTCACCGGGCGCCAGGGCGGTCACGTCCGGTGCGACCTCGACCACCAGGCCGGCGGCCTCGGAGCCGATCACGGACTGGTCGGGCACCATGCCCAGGGCCACCACGACGTCGCGGAAGTTGACGCCGGCGGCGCGGATCTCGAGGCGGATCTGACCGGCGGCCAGCGGTGCGGCAGCTTCCGGCGCGGGTACGAAAGCGAGGCTGTCGATCGTGCCCCCGTCGTCCGCGACGTCGAGCCGGTGCGGGCCGGACGAGGGCAGGGTGAGCCGCCCGGCGGTGACCCGGACCAGCCGGGGAACGGACACGGCACCGGCCCGGATCGCGACCTCGGGCTCGTCGAGGCCGGCCGCCCGGACGGCCGCCTCCCAGCCCTCGGCGCCGGTGTCGGCGAGGACGATCCGGCCGGGGTTCTCGGTCTGCGCGGAGCGCAGCAGGCCCCAGGACGCGGCGGCTTCGAGATCCGTGACCGGTCCCCCGGCGGGCACCGCGCCGCGGGTACGCACGATCAGCTCGGTGCCGGCGAGCCGGTCGACGGCGAGCCAGGACTGTACGGCGCCGAGCACCTCCGCCGTGGACAGCCCGACGGCGTCGAGCACCACCGCGCGGGGTGCCGGTTCGCTCAGATCCGCGGGGTCGCCGTCGAGCAGGACGGCGTCCGGTCGTGGGCCGGGGGTCGCGGGGGCGAGGGTGGTCCACTCGACGCGGTGCAGCGCCTCACGGGCGGCCGTGCTCTCGGAGGCGATCTGGTCGCGGGACGTCGGGCGCAGCGCCAGGTCCGTCACGGTGGCGACGGGGGCGCCGGTCGCGTCGGCGAGGTCGACGGTCATCCGGTCGGTGCCGGCCGCGCTGATCCGTACGCGCAGCGTGCTCGCGCCGACCGCGTGCAGGGTGACGCCGGACCAGGCGAACGGCAGCCACACGCCGTCACCGGACACGAAGTTCCCGAACGAGGCGGCGTGCAGGGCGGCGTCGAACAGGGCCGGGTGCAGCCCGTACCGCTGGGCCTCGTCGCGGGCCCCGGCGGTGAGCTCGACCTCGGCGAGGATGTCGGCGCCGTCCTGCCAGGCGCGCTGCAGGCCCTGGAAGACCGGGCCGTATTCGTAGCCGGCGTCGGCGTGGCGTTCGTAGAAGCCGTCCAGGTCGATCGGTTCGGCGCCGGGCGGTGGCCACGCGGCCGTCTCCGCCGGTACGGGAACCGTGGCGGCACCGAGCAGACCGGTGGCGTGGGTGGTCCAGTCACCGGTGTCGCCGGCGCGCGACGAGATCCGCACCGGGCGGGCGCCGTCCGGGTAGGCGGCGCTGACCCGGACCTGCAGCTGCACCCCGCCCGTGGCCGGGACGATCAGCGGGGCCTCGATGGTGAGCTCGCTCAGGCTGCCGGTGCCGGCGCGGTCACCGGCGTGCAGGGCGAGCTCGACGAACGCCGTGCCCGGCAGCAGCACCCGGCCGAGGACGCCGTGGTCGGCGAGCCACGGGTGCGCGGCGATGGACACCCGGCCGGCGAGGATGAGCCCGTCGTCGTCGGCGAGCGACACCGCGGCGGCGAGCAGCGGGTGACCGCCCTCGGCGAGCCCCACGGAGGCGAGGTCGCCGGTGCCCGTCACGGCCGTGTGCCAGAAGCGTTCCCGCTGGAAGGCGTACGTGGGCAGGTCGACGACCGGTACCGGGGCGTCGCCGAGCACGGTGCTCCAGCCGACGTGACCGCCGCCCGCCCACAGCTGACCCGCGGCCCGCAGCATCTGGTCCCAGCCGCCCTCGTCACGGCGCAGCGTGCCGACACCGGTGCCGAGGCGCTCCTGGATGCCGCCGACCAGCACGGGATGCGGGCTGACCTCGAGGAACAGGGCGTGTCCGGAGGCGATGAGGTCCTGCACCACGTCGTCGAAGCGCACCGGGCGCCGCAGGTTCTCGAACCAGTACCCGGCATCCAGGGTCTCCGTGCCGACCTGGGACCCGGTGACCGTGGAGTGGAACGGCAGACGCGCGACCCGGGGCGTCACACCCGCCAGCGCCGCCAGCAGATCGTCCTTCACCGCGTCGACGTGCGCCGAGTGCGACGCGTAGTCCACCGGCACCCGCCGGCACCACACACCCGCACTCTCACACCGCGCCACAAGCTCATCCAGGTGCGCCGTCCCGCCCGAGACGACCAGCGACGCGGGACCGTTGACGGCCGCGACACTCGCGTCGTCCAACCCGTCGAGCAGCTCCTCCGCCTTCGCAGCCGTAGCCGCGACGACGAGCATCCCGCCCGTACCGGCCAGAGAACGCAGCAGCCGCGAACGGGCCGCCACGACCAGCGCACCGTCCTCGATAGACAGTGCGCCCGCCACCACGGCAGCGGCGATCTCACCCTGCGAATGACCGATCACCGCGGAGATCTCGACGCCCAAGGACTCCCACACCGCGGCGAGGGAGACCATCACAGCCCAGAGGACCGGCTGCACCACGTCGACGCGGCTCATCCACCAATCGTCGTCACCGGTCAGAACATCGGTCAACGACCAGTCCACCTGCGGCGCCAATGCGGCCTCGCAGTCGGCGATCCGGGCGGCGAACACCGGCGAGGACGTGAGCAGATCGGCGGCCATGCCCAGCCACTGACCACCCTGACCGGGGAAGACCATCACCACGTCGCCGTCGCCGGCAGGCACACCCGGCCCGGCCTCGACAGCGCCGAGCCCGGTCACGAAGCCGGGCACGTCCTCGGCCACCACCGCCGCGCGGAATCCCAGCGCCGCACGACCGGAGACCAGCTCGCGGGCCACGGCGGCGATGTCCGGGACGGCCGTTTCGGCGTACGCGCTCAGCCGCCCCGCCTGCGCGACAAGGCCCTCGGGCGTGTGGGCGGAGATCAGCCACGGCTGCGGACCGGCGCCGGCGGCCGGCTCGGTGGCAGGTTCCGGCTCGGGCACGGACTCCAGGACGATGTGCGCGTTGGTGCCGCTGATGCCGAACGACGAGACACCGCTGCGTCGCGCCCGTCCGGTCTCCGGCCAGGGTCGCCCCTCGGTGAGCAGCCGGACGGCACCGGCGTTCCAGTCGACGTGCCCGGTCGGCTCGTCCACGTGCAGCGTCGGGGGCAGTACGCCGTGCCGCATCGCCATGACCATCTTGATGATTCCGGCGGCACCGGCGGCGGCCTGCGTGTGCCCGATGTTCGACTTCACCGAGCCGAGCCACAGCGGCCGGTCCGCGGACCGGTCCTGCCCGTACGTCGCGAGCAGCGCCTGCGCCTCGATCGGGTCACCGAGCGTGGTGCCCGTGCCGTGCGCCTCGACGGCGTCGACCTCGGCCGGGGACAGGCCCGCGCTCTCCAGCGCCTGGCGGATGACGCGTTCCTGGGACGGTCCGTTCGGGGCGGCCAGGCCGTTCGACGCGCCGTCCTGGTTGACGGCGCTGCCGCGGACAACAGCGAGCACCCGGTGGCCGAGTCGTCGGGCGTCGGAGAGACGCTCGACCAGGAGCACGCCGGCGCCCTCACCCCAGCCCGTACCGTCGGCGGACTCCGCGAAGGCCTTGCACCGGCCGTCGGGAGCCAGCCCCCGCTGCCGGCTGAACTCCACGAACGTGGTGGGGGTGGCCATCACCGTGACCCCGCCGGCGATCGCCATCGTGCAGTCGCCGCGGCGCAGCGACTGGATGGCCAGGTGCAACGCGACCAGCGCGGACGAGCAGGCGGTGTCGACGGTGACCGCAGGGCCTTCGAGGCCGAACGTGTACGCGACCCGCCCGGACAGCACGCTGGCCGCGGTCCCGGTGGCCCGGTACCCCTCGACCGCCTCGTCGTCGCCCTGCAACAGGGTGGCGTAGTCCTGGCCGTTGCTGCCGGCGAAGACACCGACCCGGCTGTGGCCCAGCGAGCGGGGGTCGATCCCGGCGCGTTCGAACACCTCCCAGGACGTCTCCAGCAGCAGCCGCTGCTGCGGGTCCATCGCCAGCGCCTCGCGCGGCGAGATGCCGAACAGTGCGGCGTCGAAGTCCGCGGCGTCGTCGAGGAAGGCGCCCTCGCGCACGTACGACGTCCCGGTGGGGGCATCGGCGGCCGGGTCGTAGATCGCGTCGATGTCCCAGCCGCGCCCGCCGGGGAACTCACCGACCGTGTCACGGCCCTCGGCGACCAGATCCCACAGCTTCTCGGGGGTGTCGGCGCCACCCGGGAAGCGGCAGCTCATCGCGATGATGGCGATGGGCTCCTGGTCGGCCTCCTCGACCTCGCGCAGCCGCCGGGTGGCCTGGCGCAACTCACCCGTCATCCACTTGAGCTGGTTCAGGAGCTTGGTGTCATCGGTCATGAGAATCTCCGAGCACGCGGGTGCGGGTGGTGTGGTCGGTCACTGGGGGCTGCCGAACTCGCGCTGGATCAGCTCGAGCATCTCGTCGGCGGTCGCCTGGTCGAAGTCGCCGTCGAACTCCTGCGCTTCCGCGGGTTCGCCGTGCGCCTTGTTCCATTTGTCGAGCAGGTCACGCAGGCGGGTGGTGATGGCGTCCCGGACGTCCGCGCCGGGGGTGACGCCGAACAGCGCCGCCTCCAGCCGGTCGATCTCGTCGGTGACGGCGGGCGGGCCGTCGTCGCCGAACCGGGAGGCGAGATACGCGGCCAGGTCGGCCGGGGTCGGATGGTCGAAGACGAGGGTGGGCGCCAGGGCCAGCCCGGTGCCCTGGCCGAGCAGGTTGCGCAGCTGCACCGCGGTGAGCGAGTCGAAGCCGAGGTCGCGAAACGCCCGGTCCTTCCCGATCGCGGCGGCGTCGCGGTGCCCGAGGATCCGGGCGGCACGCGAGCGTACGAGATCCATGAGGGCCCGCTCGCGATCCTCCGCGGGCAGCGCGGCCAGGCGCTCGTGACTGGTCGCACCGGTCTCGGCGGGGGCCGTGCCGGCGGGGGCCAGGATGTCGAGCAGCGGGCTCGGCCGGGCCGCGGTGAAGCCGGCGCCGAACTGCTCCCAGTCGACGTCGGCGATGGTGACCGCGGCGTCGGTGCCGTACCGGCTCGCCCGCAGGGCTGCCAGCGCGTCCGGGGCGGCCAGCGGGCGCAGGCCGGCCCGGCGCATCCCGGCGGCGATGTCCGCGCCACCGGCCATGCCGGCCTCCGCCCAGGGACCCCAGGCGAGCGCGGTCGCGGGCTGCCCCCGGTGCCGGCGGCGTTCGGCGAGCGCGTCGAGCCAGGCGTTCGCGGCGGCGTAGTTGGCCTGCCCCGGGTTGCCGACGCTGCCGGCGAGCGACGAGAACAGCACGAACATCGTCAGGCCGAGGCCGGCGGTGAGATCGTCCAGGTGGCCGGCGGCGACGGTCTTGACCCGCAGGACGCTGTCGAGGCGTTCCGGCGTCAGCGCGGTGAGCACCGCGTCGTCGACGATCCCGGCGGTGTGCACGACCCCGGTGAGCGGCAGGTCCGCCGGGACGGACGCGATCAGCCCGGCGAGGGCGGCGCGATCGGTGACGTCGGCGGCGACCACGGTGGCACGGGCACCGAGGGCGGCCAGTTCGGCGGTCAGCTCGGCGGCGCCGGGCGCGTCCGGGCCCCGGCGGCTGACGAGCAGCAGGTGCGGGGTGCCCCCGGCGGCGAGCCAGCGGGCCGTCTCGGCGCCGAGCGCCCCGGTCCCGCCGGTGATCAGGACCGTGCCCGTCACCGGGTCGTCGTGGTCGGGCGCCGGTGCCGCGGGGGTGGCCCGGATCAGCCGGCGGCCGAGGACGCCGCTGTCGCGCAGGGCGACCTGATCCTCGGTACGCGTGGCGAGCACCTCGACGAGCCCCCGCCCCGCCCGGTCGTCGAGGACGGCCGGCAGGTCGACGAGGCCGCCCCAGAGCCCGGGTTGTTCGAGTGCGGCGACCCGGCCGAGTCCCCAGAGGGCGGCCTGCGCAGGATCGCCCGGCACGTCGGCGGGGCCGGTGGACACCGCGCCGCGGGTGAGGCACCACAGTGGTGTGTCGCCGCCCAGGTCGGTCAGCGCCCGCACGAGGGCGACGGCGATGGCCAGGCCGGCGGGTACAGCTTCGTGGCCCGGCAGCGGATCGGTGGCGGGCCCGAGCAGCGCGACGACCCCGGCGGGCCGGGCGTCGGTGGCGTGCAACCGGCCGGCGAGCCGGGCGGGGTCCAGGTCGGTCTCGTCGACGCTGAGCTCCCGGACGTCCGCGCCGCCGGCCCGCAGCGCGGCGAGCACGTCGTCGGCGACGACACCGGTGGGCACGATGACGAGCCACGTCCCGGACACCCGGCCGCCGCTGGGCAGATCCGCAGGTGTCCACGTGATGCGGTAGCGCAATGCGTCCGCGGCCGCCGCGGCGCGGTGCCCCCGGTGCCAGGCTGCGAGGGCCGGCACGATCGTCTCCAGGCCGTCCGTGCCGGGCAGCCGGTCGGCCAGCGCCGCGACGTCACCCCGGTCGATCGCCGCCCAGAACGCGTTCTCCGCCTCGTCGGCCCGGCTGACGGCCGCCTGCTGCGGCTCCGGCCAGTAGCGGCTGCGCTGGAACGGGTACGTCGGCAGCGCGACCCGCCGCGGAGCAGCCGGGAAGACGGCGCCGAGCTCGACCGGCACCCCCGCGACGTGCAGCGTGACGACGGCCCGGAGCAGGCTCTCGACCTCGTCCTCCAGCACGGCCGCGACCACGACCTCGTCGCCGTCCAGCGTGGTCTGCGCCATCGCGGTGAGCACCCCCGACGGGCCGACCTCCAGGAACCGGGTCACGCCCTGGTCGGCGAGGTGGCGTACCCCGTCGGCGAACCGGACCGTCCCCCGGGCGTGCCGCACCCAGTACCCGGCGTCGAAGGCGGTGATCGGCTCCCCGGTCAGGTTGGACACGATCGGGATGCGCGGCGCGTGGTACGTGACGGCCTCGGCGACGGCCCGGAAGTCGTCCAGCATCGGATCCATCAGCGACGAGTGGAACGCGTGCGAGACGGTGAGCCGTGCGGTCCGGCACCCGGTGGTGTCCAGTGCTTCGACGGCCCCGGCCGGGCCGGAGACGACCACGGCGCGGGGCCCGTTGACGGCGGCCAGGTCGAGGTCCGGGCCGATCATCTCCCGTACGGTCTCCTCGTCCGCCTCGATCGCCAGCATCGCCCCGCCGGCCGGCAGCGCCTGCATCAGCCGGCCCCGGGCCGCGACCAGCGCCACGGCGTCGTCGAGGGACAGCACGCCGGCCACGTGCGCGGCGGCGAGCTCGCCGATCGAATGGCCCAGCAGCTGGTCCGGGACGATGCCCAGCGACTCCAGCAGCCGGAACACCGCCACCTCGATCGCGAACAGCGACGCCTGGGTGTAGCGGGTCTCGTGCACGCGTTCGGTGTCCATGACCTCGCGCAGCGGCCAGTCCAGCCGCTCCGCGACCGCGTCGAACGCCGCCGCGAACACCGGGAACCGCTCGTACAGCGCGCGGCCCATGCCGGGACGCTGGGCGCCCTGACCGGTGAACAGCAGCGCGAGCCGCCCGTCGCGGGCGGTGCCCGCCAGCACGTCCGGGTTGTCGTAGCCGTCCCCGTCGCTGTCACGGATCGCGGCGAGCCCGTCGACGGCACCGGCGAGGGTCCCGGTCAGGACCGCGGCGCGGTGCTCGTGCCGGGCCCGGCCGCTGATCAGGGCGGCACCAAGCTCGGCGAGGTCCGGGCCGGGGCCGTCGCCGAGGTGGTCCAGCAACCGGCCGGCCTGGGCGCGCAGGGCTGCTGCGGACCGCGCCGACAGGAGCACCGGCAGCGGGCCCCGGACCGGTGGCGTGGCGGCGGGCTCGGCGGTGAACGGCGCCTGCTCGAGGATCAGGTGGGCGTTGGTGCCGCTGATACCGAACGCGGAGACGGCCGCGCGGCGCGGCCGGTCGGCACCGGGCCATTCGCGGGCCTCGGTGAGCAGCTCGACCGCTCCGGAGCTCCAGTCGACGTGCGGGGACGGCGCGTCCACGTGCAGGGTGCGGGGCAGCCGGCCGTACCGGATCGCCATCACCATCTTGATCACGGCGCCGACCCCGGCGGCGGCCTGGGTGTGCCCGATGTTCGACTTCAGCGAGCCGAGCCAGAGCGGCCGGTCGGCGGCCCGGCCCGGCCCGTACGCGGCGATGAGCGCCTCGGCCTCGATGGGGTCGCCGAGCGCGGTGCCGGTCCCGTGCGCCTCGGCGGCGTCGACGTCGGCGGGGACCAGCCCGGCGGCGGACAGCGCCTGGGCGATGACCCGCTGCTGGGATCCGCCGTTCGGGGCGGTGAGCCCGTTGGAGGTGCCGTCGGAGTTGACCGCCGAGCCACGGATGACCGCCAGCACGGGGTGGCCGTTGCGCTGGGCGTCGGAGAGCCGTTCGAGCAGCAGCAGTCCGGACCCCTCGGACCATCCGGTGCCGTCGGCGGCGGCCGAGAACGACTTGCACCGCCCGTCCGGGGACAGGCCGCGTTGCCGGCTGAAGTCGACGAACGTGGCCGGTGTCGCCATCACGGTGACCCCGCCGGCCAGCGCCATCGTGCACTCGCCGCGGCGCAGCGCCCCGGCCGCCAGGTGCGTGGCGACCAGCGACGACGAGCAGGCGGTGTCGACGGTGAGCGCCGGGCCCTCCAGAGCGAGCGCGTAGGAGACCCGGCCCGAGACGACGCTGCCAGCCCCGCCGGTGATCCGGTAGCCGTCCGCGTCCGTGCCGGTCTCCAGCAGCGACGCGTAGTCGTGGTACATGAGTCCGGCGAACACGCCGGTCCGGCTGCCGCGGGCGGAGTCCGGGTCGATCCCGGCCGACTCGAACGCCTCCCACGCGGTCTCCAGCAGCAGCCGTTGCTGGGGGTCCATGGTGAGCGCCTCGCGCGGCGACACCCCGAAGAAGCCGGCGTCGAACCGGGCGGCGTCGCGCAGGAAACCGCCGTGGACGGCGTACGTGTGCCCGCTGCGGTCCGGGTCCGGGTCGTAGAGCGCGTCGGTGTCCCAGCCGCGGTCGGCGGGGAACGGCCCGATCGCGTCGACACCGTCGGCGACGAGCCGCCACAGGTCGTCGGGTCCCTCGACCCCGCCGGGATAGCGGCAGCCCATCCCGATGATCGCGATGGGCTCGTCGCTCGGCAGGGCGGTGGCCGGGGACGGGGCCTGCGGGGCAGCGGCGTCCGCGACGGTCAGCTTGCCGTGCAGCGCCTCCGCCACGGCCGCCAGGGTGGGGTGGGTGAAGATCAGCGTGGCGGGCAGGCGCAGCCCGGTGGCGGCGGCGAGCCGGTTGCTCAGCTCGACGGCGGTCAGCGAGTCCAGGCCCAGGTCCTTGACGACCCGGCCGGGATCGACGGCGGACGCATCGGGGTAGCCGAGGACCGTGGCGGCCTGCTCGCGTACCAGGTCGAGCAGTGCGTGCTGCTGTTCCGTCACGGTGAGCGCGGCCAGGCGCTGAGCGAGGCCGGAGCCGCCGGTGGCCGTGGCGGCGCGGCGCGGTGCGGGCGGGGCGAGCCGGCGCAGCAGGGGCGGCACCTCACCGGTGGCCGCGCGCTCCCGGATCGACCGCAGATCCAGGCGGGCGGGTACGACGTGGGCGTCCGGCCCGTCGAGCACGGCGTCGAACAGCGCGAGGCCGTCCTCGGTGGACAGCCCGTTCCCGACCCGGGCCAGGTCGCGGGCGCCCAGGTGCGCGGTCAGCCCGGTGGCCTCGGCCCAGAGGCCCCACGCCATGGCGACACCGGGCAGCCCGCGGTCCCGCCGGTACGACATCAGCGCGTCGAGGAATCCGTTGGCGGCGGCGTAGTTGGCCTGTCCGGCCCCGCCGAGGGTCGCCTGGACGGACGAGAACGCCACGAACCAGCGCAGCCCGAGACCCGCGGTCAGCTCGTGCAGGTGGACGGCCGCGTCGGCCTTGGGGCGCAGCACCCGGTCCAGCCGGTCCGGGGTCAGCGCGGTGAACAGTCCGTCGGCGAGCAGTCCGGCGCAGTGGACCACGCCGGTCAGCGGGGCGTCGGCGGGCAGTCCGGCGATCAGGCCGGCGAGCGCCGTACGGTCGGCGGCGTCACACGCGACGGCCTCGGCTTGCGCGCCCAGGGCCCGCAGCCGGTCGACCAGCTCTGCGGCGCCCGCGGCGGCGGGTCCCTGGCGGCCGGTGAGGACGAGCCTGCGGACGCCGTGACGGGTCACGAGCCGCTCGGCGATCAGGGCGCCGAGCACCCCGGTCCCGCCGGTGACCAGAACGGTCCCCTCGATCACCGGGGCGGCCTCGGCGGCGTCCGCCGACGCGGCGGCGGCGCGGGTCAGGCGGGGCACCAGGACGGTACCGTCGCGGAGGGCGAGCTGTGGTTCGTCGCGCTGCACCGCGTCCCGCAGGGCGGCCCAGGAGGCGGCCGTCCCGTCGACGTCGGCGAGCACGATCCGGCCGGGGTTCTCGGTCTGCGCGGACCGCAGGAGCCCCCACACCGCACCGCCGGTCAGGTCCTCGACGCCTCCCCCGGCGGGCACCGCCCGCTGGGTGACGACCACGATGCGGGCGTCGCCGGCCAGCAGCGGCGTGAGCGTCGCGAGCAGCGTGCCGAGGTGCGTGCGGACCCTGCCCGGCAGGCCGGCGATGTCGCCGCCGGTGTCGCGGGCCGACAGCAGGACCAGCTCGGCGTCGCCCGGTACCCCGGCGGTGTCCGGCAGGCCGAGCGCGGCGGCCAGCCCGGGTGCGGCGACGACGACCGGGGTGGCCCGGTCCGGCGACGGCGCCGGGGCGGGCGGGAGAGCGGTCCACTCGACGGCGAACAGCGAGTCACGGACGGCGGCGGCGCCCGTGCTGAGGGCACCCGCGTCGATCGGTCGCAGGGCGAGGCTGTCGACGACGGCGACCGGGGTGCCGGCGGGGTCCGCGATGCGCAGGGCGACCGTGTCCGCGCCGAGGCCGATCGTGTGCACCCGCAGCGAGGTCGCGCCGTCGGCGTAGCGGTGCACGCCGCTCCACGCGAAGGGCAGCGCCGGGCGGGTCGGGTCGCTGAGCAGGTCCCCGGCGTAGAGGGTGTGCAGGGCGGCGTCGAGCAGAGCCGGGTGCAGGGCGTAACCGTCCGGGTCGGCGGGCAGGTCGACGTCGGCGTACACGTCACCGCCGGACCGCCAGGCGCGCCGCAGCCCCTGGAACGCCGGCCCGTAGTCGAGACCGCGCCGGGCGACCGCCGGGTAGAGGTCGTCGATGTCGATCGGCTCGGCGCCGGGCGGGGGCCACACGCTCAGGTCGAAGCCGGGTTCCGCTGCCCCCGGGGCGAGGACGCCGGTGGCGTGCACGGTCCAGGTGTCGCTGCCCTCGGGGCGCGCGGAGACACGTACGGTCCGGTCGCCGGAGGCGTCGCTCGTGCCGACCCGGACCTGCAGCTGCACCCGGTCGTCGCCGAGCATCAGCGGTGCCTCGATGGTGAGGTCCCGCAGCGAGCCGGCGCCGGCCTGCCGGGCGGCGTGCAGGGCCAGCTCGACGAAGCCGGTGCCGGGGAACAGGATCCGATCCTGCACGACGTGGTCCACGAGCCACGGGTGCGCGGCGGTGGAGAGCCGGCCCGTGAGCACCATGCCGTCGTCGTCGGCGAACGACACGGCGGCGGCGAGCAACGGGTGGCTGCCGTCGGCGAGACCGGCCGTCGCGAGGTCCGCGGTGCCGATCGCGGCCGGGTGCCAGTAGCGTTCGCGCTGGAAGGCGTACGTGGGCAGGCCGACCGGCGGTGCGGTGGCGACGCCGAGCACGGCGGTCCAGTCGACGTTCCCACCGGCCGCCCACAGCTGACCCGCGGCCCGCAGCATCTGGTCCCAGCCGCCCTCGTCGCGGCGCAGCGTCCCCACCGCGGCCGCGTGCTCCGACATCGCCGCCGTCAGCACCGGATGCGGGCTCGCCTCGACGAACAACGTGCGGCCGTCGGCCACCAGCGCCCGCACGGCGTCGTCGAAACGCACCGGCCGCCGCAGGTTCTCGAACCAGTACCCGGCATCCAGGGTCTCCCCGGCGGCCCTGGCCCCGGTGACGGTCGATTGGAACGGCACTCGCGCAGCCCTGGGTGTGACACCTGCCAGCGCCGCCAGCAGATCGTCCTTCACCGCGTCGACGTGCGCCGAGTGCGACGCGTAGTCCACCGGCACCCGCCGGCACCACACACCCGCACTCTCACACCGCGCCACAAGCTCATCCAGGTGCGCCGTGCCACCCGAGACGACCACCGAGGTGGGGCCGTTGACCGCCGCCACGCCGGCGTCGTCCAGCCCGTCGAGCAGCTCCAGCACGCGGTCACGGCCCGCACCGACCGCGACCATGCCACCCGTACCGGCCAGCGACCGCAGCAAGCGGGATCGTGCTGTGACGATCAAGGCACCGTCCTCGACGGACAGTGCGCCCGCCACCACGGCGGCCGCGATCTCACCCTGCGAATGACCGATCACAGCGGAGATCTCGACGCCCAGGGACTCCCACACCGCGGCGAGGGAGACCATCACAGCCCAGAGGACCGGCTGCACCACGTCGACGCGGCTCATCCACCAGTCGTCGTCACCGGTCAGAACCTCGGTCAACGACCAATCCACCTGCGGCGCCAATGCGGCCTCGCAGTCGGCGATCCGGGCAGCGAAAACCGGCGAGGACGCGAGCAGATCGGCGGCCATGCCCAGCCACTGACCACCCTGACCCGGGAAGACCATGACCACGTCGCCGTCGCCGGGCACCGCCGCGGCACCCGGTTCCAGCTTCTCCAAGGCGGCCACAAAGCCAGCTGCGTTCCTGGCCACGACCGCCGCACGGAATCCGAGCGCGGCACGGCCGGAGAGCAGCCCCCGGGCCACGGCCGCGATGTCCGGCACAGCGTCGCCGGCGTACCCGCTCAGCCGCTCGGCCTGCGCCAGCAGCGCGGCCGGGGACTTCGCGGAGATCAGCCACGGGTACGGGCGGTCGTCCGCCGCAGGCGCCACGGCGGGTGTCGCGGGCGGTTCCTCGATGACGACGTGGGCGTTGGTGCCGCTGATCCCGAACGAGGAGATGCCCGCACGGCGGGTCCGGTCACCGCCGGTCCACGGCCGCGCCGACGTGAGCAGCTCGATCCGGCCGGTCGTCCAGTCCACGTACGACGACG
This sequence comes from Winogradskya consettensis, assembly GCF_018332715.1. Lineage (GTDB taxonomy): Bacteria > Actinomycetota > Actinomycetes > Mycobacteriales > Micromonosporaceae > Actinoplanes > Actinoplanes consettensis. The sequence continues at coordinate 132,289 of NZ_BOQP01000051.1, forward strand.
GGGTGTCCGCGTGCAGGGTGCGGGGCAGCTCGCCGTGCCGCATCGCGAGCACCATCTTGATCACCCCGGCGACACCGGCGGCGGCCTGCGTGTGCCCGATGTTCGACTTCACGGAGCCGAGGAACAACGGCTGGTCCCGGTCCTGCCCGTACGTCGCGAGCAGCGCCTGCGCCTCGATCGGGTCGCCCAGCCTCGTACCGGTGCCGTGCGCCTCGACGACGTCCACATCGGACGATCGGAGACCCGCGCTCGCCAGCGCCTGACGGATCACGCGCTCCTGCGAGGGACCGTTCGGCGCCGTCAGCCCGTTCGACGCGCCGTCCTGGTTCACCGCGGAGCCGCGTACCACCGCGAGGATCGTGTGGTTGTTGCTCCGGGCATCCGACAGCCGCTCCAGCAGCAGGACGCCGACGCCCTCGCCCCAGCCCGTACCGTCGGCGCCCTCGGCGAACGCCTTGCAGCGGCCGTCCGGCGCCAGCCCGCGCTGACGGCTGAACTCGGCGAACATGCCCGGTGACGGCATCACCGTCACGCCGCCGGCCAGCGCCAGGTCGCACTCCCCCGACCGCAGGGACTGCGCCGCCAGGTGCAGCGCGACCAGTGACGACGAGCAGGCCGTGTCGACGGTGACCGCCGGGCCCTCGGTGCCGAGGACGTACGCGATCCGCCCCGACGCCACGCTGATCGTGGTGCCGGTGAGCAGATGTCCCTCGATCGCCTCGGGAGCCTCGTACAGGCGGGGGCCGTACTCCTGGGCGGTCGCCCCGATGAAGACGCCGGTCGCCGTGCCCCGCAGCCCGGCCGGGTCGATCCCGCCGTGCTCGACCGCTTCCCATGCCGTCTCCAGCAGTACCCGCTGCTGCGGGTCCATCGCGGTCGCCTCACGCGGGGAGATGCCGAAGAACGCCGCGTCGAAGTCGGCGGCGCCGGTGAGGAACGCCCCCGCCGGCAGCACGCCGCCGGACGCGGGCCCGAAGACGGCGGCCGGGTCCCAGCCCCGGTCGGCGGGGAACTCGCCGATGGCGTCACCGCCGTCGGCCAGCAGCCGCCACAGGTCGTCGGGGTTCTCCACGCCGCCGGCGAAGCGGCAGCCCATGCCGACGATGACCACCGGGTCACCGGGATCCACGACGGCGCGGGCCGTCCCGGTCGGCGTCCCCGCGGCCGGTGTCGCCCGCTCCAGCAGGTGCCGGGCCAGGCGCAGCGGGGTCGGGTGATCGAACAGGACGGTACTGGCCAGCGGGAGCCCGGTCCCGGCGGCCAGCCGGTTCCGCAGGTCGACACTGCCGATCGAGTCGAAGCCGAGGTCCTTGAACGTGCTGCGCTCGTCGAACGCGTGGCCGGTCGCGGTGGCCTGCTCGCGGATCACGTCCAGCACGGCACGGGACCGCTCGTCCGGGCTCAGCGGTGCGAGCAGCCGGCCCAGCTCCGACGTCGCGGCGGGAGCCGGGGCGGCGTCCGGCGGGTCCGGCAGCCAGTGCCGTTCGCGCTGGAAGGCGTAGGTGGGCAGGGCGGCCCGGGTCCGGGGGCGGCCCGCGTGGGCGGCGTCCCAGTCCGGGTCGTAGCCGGCCGTGACGAGCCCGGCCAGCGCGGTGAGGAACCCGGGCAGGCCGCCGGTGAGCATCGCGTCGGACGGCTCGGCGGCGGTCGCGTCGGGGGCGCCGACACGGAACGTCAGTTCGGTGGCCGGGGTGCTGTCCCGGGCGATCTCGTCGCGGGTGAGCTCACCACGGAAGTAAGCGGCCAGGGGTCCGTCGCTGATCGCGTAGGGCTCGATCCCGTAGGACCGCCACAGGGTGATGAGCGCTGCCGCGACCGCCCGGATCTCGCCGGGCCGGCCCGCGACGGCGTTCCACGCGGCGATCTCGGCGGCGAACACGGGCGCGTCGGCGAGCAGCAGGGCCGCCTCGGCGGGGATGACCGCCGGGCACGCGAACACGAGCGCGCCGGGTCCGGGCCGGGCCGGGCCGTCCGTCGCGAGGGCGTCGAGCTCCCGTACCAGCTCCGCGCGGTCCCGGCCGACCACAGCGGCCCGGATGTCGAAGTGGGTGCGCCCGGTGGCCAGCGCGGCGGCGATGTCGGTGCCGGTGTCGGCCGTGGCCCGCGCGTAGGCCGCGAGCCGCCGGGCCTGGTCCCGCATCCCGGCCTCGGTCAACGCCGACAGCGGCCACAACACGGCCGCCGCTTCGGATCCGCCGGAGACCACCGGCGGGGCCGGGGCCTCGGCGAGCGTGACGTGGCAGTTCGTGCCGCCCATGCCGAACGCGCTCACCCCGGCGACCAGCGGCAGGCCGGGATGCGGCCACTGCGAGGTCTCGGTCTGCACCCGCAGCCGCAGCTCGTCGAGCGGGATCCGCGGATCGGCGACGCTGAAGTGCAGGCTGGCGGGCAGCCGCCGGTGCGCGATCGCGAGCACGGCCTTGACCAGCCCGGCGACCCCGGCGGCACCCTCGAGGTGCCCGATGTTCGTCTTCACCGACCCGACCACGAGGGGGTCGGCCGGGTCGCGTCCGGCCCCGAGCACCGCGCCGAGCGCCTCGGCCTCGATCGGGTCGCCGAGCGGGGTGCCGGTGCCGTGCAGCTCGACGTACTGGACCTGTCCGGTGCCGAGACCGGACCGCTGGTACGCCGCGCGCAGCACGTCCTGCTGGGCGGCCGCGACCGGCGTGGTGAGCGTGGCGCCGCCACCGTCGTTGTTGACGGCGCTGCCCCGGATGACGCAGTACACGTGGTCGCCGTCCGCGACGGCCCGCGCGTACGGCTTGAGCACGACGACCGCGCCGCCCTCGCCGCGGACGGTGCCGTTCGCGGCGGCGTCGAACACGGCGGCCCGGCCGTCCGGGGACAGCGCCCCGAAGGCCTCGAACTGCCGGGTGCTCTCCGGGGCGAGGTTGAGGTGCACACCGGCGGCGAGCGCGATGCCCGCCTGCCCGGAGCGCAGGGCGTCGCAGGCCAGATGCACGGCGACCAGCGAGGATGCCTGCCCGGCGTCCACGGTGACGCTGGCGCCGCGCAACCCGAGCCGGTAGGAGACCCGGTTGGCGATGATGCCCCTGCTCAGCGCGGTGACCGTGTGCTGGGCGGCGGGTGTCCGGCTCTCCTGGGTGACGGTGGCGTAGTCGCCGGCCATCGCGCCGACGAAGACCGCGGTCCCGGTGCCCCGCAGCGCGGCCGGCACGATCCCGGCGTCCTCCAGGGCCTCCCAGCTCAGCTCCAGGGCGAGGCGCTGCTGCGGGTCGATCGCGCCGGCCTCGTCCGCGGTGATGCCGAAGAAGCCCGCGTCGAAGTGGCCGACGTCGTCGAGGTAGCCGCCGCGCGGGGTGCCGCCGTCGGGCGTACGGCGCCCGGCGGGTGCCTCCCTGATCGCGTCCCCGCCGTCGCTCAGCAATTGCCAGAAAGCGGCCGGGTTCGGCGCCCCGGGCAATCGGCAAGCCATTCCGATGACGGCGATCGGCTCGTTCCCGCCGACATTTACTTCCGACATCAATGCCTCATATTCATGTCCTGAACGGGGGCGTGACGGGGTACGGCAACGACCACAGGTCCGCCGGCCGGCCATGGTGACCGGCGAATACGCGGGGATTTACAGTGGCGAGACTAGGAGCGCGCCCGGCAGGGGGCCAACCCCTACCCCTGCGACCGCGCCCCTATGGGGACCGAACCTCCACGAGGTTCAGGCCACGCCGAGCTCGTTGTCGATGAAGTCGAAAAGGTCGTCGTCCCCGGCCGTGTCGAGGTCACCCGCGACCGACACGACGTCCTCGCCCGCGCCGCCCGCGTACGCCGCGGCCAGCGCCGCGAGCCGGGCCACGGCCCGGCGGCGGACCTCGTCGTCGGTGCCCGCGTCCGCTAGCGCCGCCGCGATCCGGTCCAGGTCGTCCAGCAGCCCGGCACCGGCCGGCACGTCCGTGACGAGCTGTTCGAGCAGGTGCCCGGCGAGCTTGCCGGTGCTCGGATAGTCGAAGACCAGCGTCGCGGGCAGGCGCAGCCCGGTCACGGCGGAGAGGCGGTTGCGCAGCTCGACCGCGGTCAGGGAGTCGAGGCCCAGCTCCTTGAACCCGCGATCGGGGTCGACAGCGGCACCGCTCGGGTGGCCCAGGACGGCGGCCACCTCGGCACGGATCACGTCGGCGACCACCCGGTGCCGTTCGCCGGGCACCTCGTCGAGCAGGCGCAGCGCGAGGGTACGCGAATCGGCGGCCACCGCGGCCGTCCGCACCGCCGTCCCGGGCGCCAGGCCGCGCAGCAACGCCGGCAGTTCCGCCACTGCGGCATGTGCACGCAGGGCACGCACGTCCAACGTCACCGGTACGACGTGCGGGCGTCCCGTGCTCACCGCCCGGTCGAACAGCGCCAGCCCCTCCTCGTCGCTGAGTGCCGCACCGGCCTGCGTGGCGCGAGCGGCGTCCTGCCCGGCGAGGGTGCCGGCCATGCCCCCGGAGCGCTCCCAGAGACCCCAGCCGAGCGACAGCGCCGGCAACCCCAGCCCGTGCCGGTGGGAGGCCAGCGCGTCGAGGACCGCGTTGGCGGCGGCGTAGTTGGCCTGGCCGGCCGTGCCGAACGTCGCGGCGACCGACGAGAAGAGCACGAACCAGGCGAGGTCGCGGTCCTTGGTGAGCTCGTGCAGGTGCAGCGCGGCGTCCGACTTGGGTGCCGCGACCGCGTCGAGCCGGTCCGGGGTCATCGCGGTGAACACGCCGTCGTCCAGCACGCCCGCGCAGTGCACGACACCGGTCAGATCGGTGATGCCGCCGACCAGCGCCGCGACGGCCGTCCGGTCGGACACGTCGCAGGCGGCCACGGTGACGTCGGCGCCGAGCCCGCGGAGCCGGTCGGCGATCTCCTCCCCGCCGCCGCGACGGGAGGCGAGGACGAGCTTGCGCACGTCGTACTCGCGGACCAGGTGCTCGGCGAACAGCGAGCCCAGGGCGCCCGTGCCGCCGGTGACCAGCACCGTGCCGCCTCCGGGGCCCCGGAGGCCGTCCTGCGCCGGCTCGGCGGTGGGAGCCGCCCGGACCAGGCGGGGCGCGAACGCCTCGCTGTCCCGCAGCGCCACCTCGGGTTCCGTGCCCGCGGCGGCGTCCAGGACCAGCGGCCACGAGTCGTCGTCCACGTCGACGATCACGATGCGGCCGGGGTTCTCGGTCTGCGCGGAACGCAGCATGCCGTGCAGGGCCGCGGCGCCCGGATCGGCCACGGGCCTCCCGGCGGGTACGGCACCCCGGGTGAGGACAGCCAGCCGCTCGTCGGTGAACCGGTCGTCGGCGAGCCAGTCGCGGACCGTACGCAGCACCACGTCCCGATCGCCGCCCACCAGGATCTTCACCGCGGACTTCCCGGCGGCATGACCGGCGATCATCGGCACGCCGAGCAGCTCGGCGCACTCCGCGTCGCCCAGTACCACGACACCGTCCGCGTCCGCGGGTTCGAGGTCGACCGGCGTCCAGTCCACGGCGAACAGCGAGTCCGGCCCCTGGCCACGGGCCGCGATCCCGTCGGAGCTGACCGCCCGCAGGGTCAGCGCGTCGACGACCGCGATGGGCGCCCCGGCCTCGTCGGCGAGGGTGACGCTGACCGTGTCCGGGCCGGCCGGTGACACGCGCACGCGGGCGGCCGCCGCGCCGGTGGCCGCGAGCCGGAAACCGGACCACGCGAACGGCAGCCGGACGCTGCCGTCCACGGCGAACCCGTCGTAGGCGACGGCGTGCAGCGCGGCGTCGAGCAGGGCCGGGTGCAGGCCGTACCGCTGCGCTTCGATCCGGACGTCGCCGGGCAACGCGACCTCGGCGTAGACGTCCCCGTCGTGGCGCCACACGCGCCGCAGGCCCTGGAACACGGGCCCGTAGCGGTAGCCGCCGTTCGGCACGTAGTGATCGGTGACGTCGACCGGCTCGGCACCGGCCGGGGGCCACGCGGGCACATCCCAGGCGGGCACCGCGGCCAGGACACCGACCCGGCCGGTGGCGTGACCGGTCCAGGCCTCCTCACCGGCGGCCCGCGACGCGACCTGGACGGGGTGGTCCCCGTCGGCTCCCGGCGCGCCGACGCGAATCTGCACCTGCACGCCGCCGCGCTCCGGCAGCAGCAGCGGCTGTTCGATGACCAGCTCGCGCAGCTCCGGCGCCCCGGCGAGAGCACCCGCGTGCCGGGCGAGCTCGGCGAACGCGGTGCCGGGCAGGACGACCCGGTCGAGGACGACGTGGTCGGCGAGCCAGGGCTGGGTGGTGACCGACAGCCTGCCCGTGCAGACGAGGCCGTCGTCCCCGGCGAGCTGCACCACACCGGCGAGCAGCGGGTGCCCGGCGGCGGCGAGTCCCCCGTCCCGGGCCTCGGCGAGCAGGGCCATGGTCTGCACCCAGTAGTGGTCGCCCTCGAACGCGTACGTGGGCAGCGGCACGGGCGCGGCGGCCGGCAGCAGCGCCGGCCAGTCGACGACGGTGCCGTGGCACCAGAGCCGGGCCGCGGCGGTCAGCGGCTGGTCGCCGCGGACCACCACCGCGGTGGTGTCCAGCGTTCCGGCGGCGCTCCCGGCGAGCACGCCGGAGGGTCCTACTTCGAGGAACCGCGTCACGCCGCGCTCCGCGAGCCGGGTCATGCCGTCGGCGAACCGTACGGTGTCCCGCACCTGGCGCACCCAGTGCTCCGCGTCCCACCCGTCCATAATCAGCGGGATCTGTGGCTGTCCGTAAGTGATCGTCTCCGCGACGGCCCGGAACTCGTCGAGCATCGGCTCCATCAGCCGCGAGTGGAACGCATGCGACACCTGAAGGCGTTTCGTCCGCCTGTCCGTGATCAGAGCGTCGATCGCCGCGACCGGACCCGACACCACCACGGAGGTCGGACCGTTCACCGCGGCAACATCGAGATCGTCGCCGATGATCGACCGGACCTCCGCCTCAGCGGCTTCGATCGCCAGCATCGCACCACCAGCCGGCAGTGCCTGCATCAAACGACCACGAGCGGACACCAACGTGATCGCATCGTCCAAACCGAACACGCCAGCAACGTGCGCGGCGGCCAACTCACCGATCGAATGACCGAGCAGGAAGTCGGGCGTGATGCCCCAGCTCTCGTAAAGCCGGAACAACGCCACCTCGTACGCGAACAGAGCGATCTGGGTGTGCCGGGTCTCGTGGATCCGCTCATCCGACACGATCTCGGTCCGCCCGGCGATCGCGTCGTGGGCCTCGGCGAAGACGGGGAACCGGGCGCGGAGCTCGTCGGCCATCCCCGGCCGCTGAGCACCCTGCCCGGTGAACATCATCGCGAGCCGGCCGGGTCGCAGAACCCCGGTGACCACATCGGGCGAGCCGGAACCCTCCGCCAGAGCGGCGAGACCCACGGCGCCGGAGAGCACCACCGCCCGGTGATCGAGCGCGGCCCGGCCGGTGACCAGCGACCGGGCGACCGCGGCATCCGCCAGACCGGGCACCGCCGCGTGCAGACGTGCCGCCTGCGCGGCCAGGGCGGTGGCGCTGTTCGCCGAGAGAATCCAGGGGTGGGTGCCGGCCGCCGGCTCGGCGGGTGCCGCCCGCTCAGGCGCCTGCTCCAGGACGGTGTGCGCGTTCGTCCCGCTGATGCCGAACGACGAGACGGCGGCCCGGCGCGGCCGGTTGCGCTCCGGCCAGCGTACGGCCTCGGTGAGCAGCCGGACCGACCCGGCGGACCAGTCGACGTTCGGGCTGGGCTCGTCGACGTGCAGGGTCCGGGGAAGCACGCCGTGGCGCAGCGCCATGACCATCTTGATGATGCCGGCCACCCCGGCCGCCGCCTGGGTGTGGCCGATGTTCGACTTGACGGAGCCGAGCCACAGCGGGTCGCCGTCGCGGTCCTTGCCGTACGTCTCCAGCAGCGCCCGCGCCTCGATCGGGTCGCCGAGCGTGGTGCCGGTGCCGTGCGCCTCCACAGCGTCCACGTCGGACGGCCCGATACCCGCCGCGGCGAGCGCCTGGCGGATGACCCGGCGCTGCGAGGGCCCGTTGGGCGCGGTGAGGCCGTTGCTGGCCCCGTCGGAGTTGACGGCGCTGCCCCGAACGACCGCCAGCACCTCGTGGCCGTCGCGGAGCGCGTCGGAGAGCCGTTCGACGAGCAGCACGCCGATGCCCTCGCCCCAGCCGGTGCCGTCGGCGGCGGCGGCGAACGGCTTGCAGCGCCCGTCGCCGGCCAGCCCGCCCTGCCGGTCGAACTCCTCGAATGCCCCGGGGGACACCATGACGGTCACCCCGGCGACCAGCGCCCGGTCGCATTCGTCCTGGCGCAGCGCCTGGGCGGCCCAGTGCAGGGCGACCAGCGACGAGGAGCAGGCCGTGTCGATCGTGACGGACGGGCCGGTCAGGCCGTAGACGTACGACAGCCGCCCGGACAGCACGCTCGCGGTCGTGCCGGTGGCCAGGAACGCCTCGAGTCCCTCGGGCAGGCCGATCGGGATGCTCGCGTAGTCCTGGCCGTTGGTGCCGACGAAGACCCCGGTGCGGCTGCCCTTGACCGAGCGGGGGTCGGTGCCGGCGCGTTCGAACACCTCCCACGCGCATTCGAGGAGGTGCCGCTGCTGCGGGTCCATGGCCAGCGCCTCGCGGGGCGAGATGCCGAACAGCGCCGCGTCGAAGCGGCCCGGATCGTCGAGGAATCCGCCCACCCGGCTCCAGCCGGCGGCGTCCCCGTCGAGGTCCCAGCCGCGCCCGGCCGGGAACGGCCCCATCGCGTCACGGCCGTCCACGACCAGCTCCCACAGGTCCTCGGGGCTGCCGACGCCGCCCGGGAACCGGCAGCTCATCGCCACGATGGCGAGCGGTTCGCGGGCCGACTCCTCGACCGTCTGCAGCTGCTGCCGGGTCCGGTGCAGGTCGGTGGTGACCCGCCGCAGGTACTCGACGAGCTTGTCCTGGTCCATGCCGGTCATGCCAACCCCATCTCCTGGTCGATGAACCGTGCCAGCTCCTCGGCCGAGGCGCCGGCCAGCTTGCCGGCCACGTCCTCTCCCGGGGCGGCGGGTGTTTCGGTGAGCGTCGCGAGCAGCTGCCGGAGCCGGCCCACCGCGGCCGTACGCACGGAGTCGTCCACCCCGTCACTCAGCGCGGCCTCCAGCCGGCTCAGGTCGCCGAGCGGGTCCGCGGCGGCCGGATCCTCACCGCGGAGCTGCTCGTCGAGGTGCCCGGCAAGCTCGCTGACGGTCGGGTAGTCGAAGACGAGCGCCGCGTCCAGGCGCAGCCCGGTCTCCCGGGTCAGCGCGGTGCGCAGCTCGACCGCGGTCAGCGAGTCGAACCCGAGGTCGCGGAACGCCAGCCCGGTCTCGATACCGGACGTGTCCGGGTGGCCGAGCACGAGCGCCGCCTGGGTCCGGACGATCTCGATCAGGGCCGCCCTGCGGTCCGGGCCGCTGAGCGCGGTGAGCCGCGCCTGAGCCTCCCGGGCGTTGCCGGCGGCACTCTCGTCCGGGGCCGGGTCGGCCCGCAGCTCGGGCAGGTCGGCGAAGAACCGGCTGGCCCGGCCCGCGGTGAACGTGGCGACGAAGCGCGGCCAGCTCATGTCCGCCACCGTGAGGCACAGGTCGCCGCCGTCCACCGCCGCGGCCAGGGCGGTGACCGCGAGGCCCGCGTCGAGCGGGTTCAGGCCCCGCTCGCGCAGGTAGCCCGCCACCTCGGGATCGGCGGCCATGCCGGACCCGGCCCACGGGCCCCACGCCACCGCGGTGCCCGGACGGCCGGTCGCGCGCCGCCGGTGCACGAGGGCGTCGAGGTACGCGTTGGCGGCCGCGTAGGCGCCCTGCCCACCGCTGCCCCACACACCCGCGACCGACGAGAACACCACGAACGCGTCGAGCGGCAGGTCCGCGGTCAGCGCGTCCAGGTGCGCCGCGCCGTCCACCTTGGCCCGTACGGTGCGGTCGTAGGCCTGCGCGGTCAGCGTCGCGATCGGCCCGGTGTCGCCGGTGCCGGCCGCGTGCAGGACCGCGGTCAGCGGCAGTTCGGCGGGGATCGTCGTGAGCAGTCCGGCCAGCGCGTCCCGATCGGTGACGTCGCAGGCCGCCACGGTCACCCGTGAGCCCGTTGTCTCCAGCTCCGCGACCAGGTCCGCCACGCCGGGCGCCCCCGCACCACCCCGGCTGACCAGCAGCAGGTGCGGTGCGCCACGGCCGGCGACCCAGCGGGCGGCAGCCGCGCCGAGCGCGCCGGTGCCGCCGGTGATCAGGACGGTGCCGGTGGGCGCCCACGGCTTGTCCGCCGTGGCGGGTCCGGCGTGGCGCAGGCGCCGGGCCAGCACGGTGTCGGGCCGGACCACGATCTGGTCCTCGCCGCCCGGGGCGGCGAGCACGGCGGTCACCCGCGCACCGTCGGCGTCGGTCAGTTTCTCCGGTACGTCGATCAGCCCGCCCCAGCGCCTCGGGTACTCGAGCGCGGCGACGCGGCCGAGACCCCAGATCTGCGCGCGGTCCGGGACGGCCGGGGCCTCACCGGGCTGGACGCCGACGGCGCCGCGGGTGAGGCACCACAGCGGTACGTCGAGCCCGGCGTCGTCCAGGGCCTGCAGCGCCGTCAGCATGGCGGCCGGGCTGTCGAGCACCGAGAGCACACCGGCGGGCGCCGTACCCGCGGGTGTCGTCGCGGCGGCGTGCAGCCGGGCCGCGAGCGACACGCGGTCGTCGCCGGCGTGGATCGGCACCTCGATCACCGTGGCCGCGGCGCGGGACAGGGCACCGGTCACATCGGCCGGGGCGACACCGTCGGGGGTGAGGACCAGCCAGGCGCCGGACAGGACGGACATCTGCGGTACGGCGATCGGCGTCCAGGTGACCTCGTAGCGCCAGGGGTCGGTGGAGGCCTGCGGGCGGGCGATCGGGCTGGGCCAGTAGTGCTCGCGCTGGAACGCGTACGTCGGCAGGTCCACCCGGCGCCCGGCCGGGAGCACGGCTGCCCAGTCGACCGTGACCCCGACGACGTGCAGTTTCGCCACAGCCTCCAGCGGCCGGTCCCCCCGCACGACGACGGCCTCGTCGTCCACGCAGGTGGCCGCCATCCCGGCGAGCACCCCCGACGGACCGACCTCCAGGAACCGGGTCACCCCGCGCTCCGCGAGCTGCGCGATGCCGTCGGCGAACCGCACCGCCTCGCGAACCTGACGCACCCAGTAGTCCGCGTCCCACCCGTCCATCACCAACGGGATCCGCGGTTGTCCGTAAGTGATTGTCGCCGCGACGGCCCGGAACTCGTCGAGCATGGGCTCCATCAACCGCGAGTGGAAAGCGTGCGACACCTGCAGGCGTTTTGTCCGCCTATCCGTGGTCAAAGCTTCGATCGCCTCGACCGAGCCGGACACCACCACCGACGTCGGACCGTTCACCGCAGCAACATCCAGCGTGTCGCCGATGATCGAACGAACATCCGCCTCGGAAGCTTCGATCGCCAGCATGGCACCACCCGCAGGAAGCGCCTGCATCAGACGACCACGAGCGGACACCAACCTGATCGCATCGTCGAGATCGAACACACCGGCCACGTGCGCGGCGGCGAACTCACCGATCGAATGACCGAGCAGGTGGTCCGGGACGACGCCCCAGCTCTCGTAGAGGCGGAACAACGCCACCTCGTACGCGAACAGGGCGATCTGGGTGTGCCGGGTCTCGTGGATCCGCTCATCAGCGACAACCTCGTGCCGCGAAGCCACCGCGTCGTAGGCCTCGGCGAACACCGGGTGACGCCGGTAGAGCTCGTCGGCCATTCCCGGCTGCTGCGAGCCCTGGCCGGTGAACAGCATGGCCAGGCGGCCGGGGCCGGAGACACCGGTCAGCACCTCGCCCGAACGGCGGCCGGCAGCGACGGCTTCCAGACCGGCGGCGAACCCGGCCGGGTCGTCGGCGATGACGACGGCCCGATGCTCCAGGCTCGCCCGTGTCCCGGCCAGCGCCGCCGCCACGGCGGCGACATCCGGTTCCGCCACGGTGCTCAACCGCCCGGCCTGTCCCCGCAAAGCCTGTGCGGATCGCCCGGACAACAACCACGCCGTCGGACCGTCCTGCACCGGACCGTCCTGCATCGGGCCGGCCGCAGCCGGCTCGTCACCGGCGGGTGCCTGTTCGAGGATCGTGTGCGCGTTCGTCCCGCTGATGCCGAACGACGAGACGCCCGCCCGGCGGACCTCGCTGTCCCACGACCGGGAGGACGTCAGCAACTGCACCGCACCGGTGGACCAGTCCACCTGATCGGTCGGCTTGTCCACGTGCAACGTCGACGGCAGCACGCCGTGCCGCATCGCCATGACCATCTTGATGACACCGGCGACACCCGCGGCGGCCTGCGTGTGACCGATGTTCGACTTCACCGAGCCGAGCCACAGCGGCCGGTCACGCTCCTGACCGTAGGTGGCCAGGAGTGCCTGCGCCTCGATCGGGTCGCCGAGCCGGGTGCCGGTGCCGTGTCCCTCCACCGCATCCACATCGGACGTGCTGAGGCCCGCCGAGGCGAGGGCCTGCCGGATGACGCGTTGCTGCGAGGGGCCGTTCGGGGCGGTGAGGCCGTTGGACGCGCCGTCCTGGTTGACCGCGCTGCCCCGGACGACCGCCAGGACCTGGTGACCGTTGCGGCGGGCGTCGGACATGCGCTCGACCAGGAGGAGACCGGCGCCCTCGGCCCAGCCCGTACCGTCCGCGGCACTGGCATAGGCCTTGCACCGGCCGTCGGTGGCCAGCCCGTCCTGCCGCGCGAACTCGGCGAACACCTCCGGGCCGGTGATGACCGTGACGCCACCCACCAGCGCCATCTCGCAGTCGCCGTTGCGCAGGGCCTGCACCGCCCAGTGCAACGCCACCAGCGAGGACGAGCACGCGGTGTCGACGGTGACGGCCGGGCCCTCCAGGCCGAACGTGTACGCCACCCGGCCCGAGATCACGCTGTTCGCCGTACCCGTGAGCAGGTGTCCCGCGGCCTCGGTGGCCAGCTCGCTGTTCAGGCCGTACCCGGAGTTGGAGGCGCCGACGAACACGCCCACCGGGCGCCCGCGCAGCGACCTCGGGTCCACGCCCGCCCGCTCGAACGTCTCCCACGACACCTCCAGCAGCATCCGCTGCTGCGGGTCCATCGCCAGGGCCTCGCGCGGCGAGATCCCGAACAGGCCGGCGTCGAACCGCGACGCCTCGGGGATGAACCCGCCGACCGGCGCGAACGCCGAGTCCGGCGGCACGTGCCAGCCGCGGTCGTCGGGGAACGCCACCATCGCGTCCCCGCCGTCGAGCACGAGCTGCCACAGGTCCTCCGGCGACTGGACGCCGCCCGGGAAGCGGCACCCCATGCCGACGATCACGATCTCGTCGTCGGTGGTGGTGACGCGGGTGACCTGCCGCGCTGCCGGCTCGGCGGCGCCGACCAGCTCGGTGAGCAGGAAGTCCGCGAGCTCGGCGGGCGTCGGGTAGTCGAACACCAGCGTGGCGGGCAGCCGCAGGCCGGTCGCGGCGTTGAGCCGGTTGCGCAGCTCGACGGAGGTCAGCGAGTCGAAGCCGAGGTCCTTGAACGCCTTGTCCGCGCCGACGGCGTCCCCGGAGGCGTGCCCGAGCACGGCAGCCGCACCGGAGGTCACGACGTCGAGCAGCACCCGGCGGCGGTCCGCCGCGGGCAGCGCGGTGATCTCGCCGGCCAGACCGGTCGCCGCGGCGGGCAGCGCGCGCCGGCGGGACGGCCGGGCGAGGGCCCGGAACAGCGGCGGCACGGATCCGGTGTCGCCGCCGGGTCGCAGAGTGAGCGTGATGGGTACGAGGTGGCTCTGCGGCCCGCGCAGCGCCCGGTCGAAGAGGCTGAGTCCGAACTCGTGCGACAGGCTGCCACCGATCCGCGCCACGTCACGCGCACCCAGCGAACCCGCCATCCCGGAGTCGTCGGCCCACAGGCCCCAGCCCAGCGACAGCGCCGGCAGACCCGCGGCCTGCCGCAACGACGCCAGGCCGTCCAGGTACGCGTTGGCGGCCGCATAGTTCGCCTGCCCCGGTGACCCGAACGTCGCCGCCGCCGAGGAGAACGCGACGAACCACGCGAGGTCCATGTCCCGGGTCAGCTCGTGCAGATGCCGGGCCGCGGCGGCCTTCGGCTCCCACGTCGTCGCCACCCGCTCGGGCGTCATCGTCGCGAACACGCCGTCGTCGAGGACACCGGCGCAGTGGATGACACCGGTCAGGCGCACGCCGTCGAGCAGCCGCTCCAGCGCCGCCCGGTCGCTCACGTCCACGGCGGCCACCCGGGCCGTCGCGCCCAGATCGGCGAGCCTGCTCACGAGCTCGTCCCCACCACCGCGGCGGGAGACCAGAAGCAGATCACGCACACCGTACGCGCGGACGACGTGCTCGGCGAACAGCGCGCCCAGCATGCCCGTGCCACCGGTGATCAGCACCGTGCCGTCCGGGTCCACCGGCGCGGGCAGCGTGAACACGTTCTTGCCCACGTGCCGTGCCTGCCCGATGTGCCGGAACGCGTCGGCGGCGTCGCGCAGGTCCCACGCCCGCACCGGCGACAGGGTCAGCGCCCCGGTCTCGAACAGCGCCACGAGCTCGCCCAGCATCTCCCCGATCCGCTGCGGACCGGCCTCGGACAGGTCGAACGCCCGGTAGCGGACGGGCAGCAGCGGTTCGGGGTCGCGGACATCGGTCTTGCCCATCTCGGCGAACCGGCCACCGGCTCGCAGCAGACCCAGCGACGCGTCGACGTAGTCACCGGCGAGCGCGTTGAGCACGACGTCGACCTGCGGGAACGTGTCGGCGAAGGCCAGGTCACGAGACGACGCGATGTGCTCGTCGTCGAGGCCGGACCCGCGCAGCGTCGCCCACTTGGCCGGGCCGGCGGTGCCGAAGACCTCGGCGCCCCAGAGCTGCGCGAGCTGGACGGCGGCCATGCCGACGCCACCGGTCGCGGCGTGGATCAGCACGCGTTCGCCTTCGGCGAGCTCGCTCAGGTCGCGCAGTGCGTACCAGGCGGTCAGGAACACCATCGGCACCGATGCGGCCTCGGCGAACGTCCACCGCTGCGGCATCTTCGCGAGCACCCGGGCGTCGGTGACCGCGAGCGGGCCGAAGCCGCCGGACAGCAGGCCGAACACCCGGTCGCCGACGGCCAGGGCGGTGACGTCGGGCGCCACCTCGACCACCACGCCGGCTCCCTCGGCGCCCATCACACCGGGCTCCGGGTACATGCCCAGCGCCACCATGACGTCGCGGAAGTTGATGCCCGCGGCCCGGACCTGCAGCCGGACGTGGCCGGGTGCCAGCGGGGCGAGGGCCTCGGGCGCCGGGACGAAGCTCAGGTCGTCCAGGGTGCCGCCCGCGACCGTGTCGAGCCGGTACGCATCGGTGCCGTCCGGCAGCGTCAGCGCGTCCCGGGCGCGGACCAGCCGCGGCGCGAACAGCTCGCCGCCGCGCAACGCCAGTTGGGGCTCGTCCCCCGCCACCGCGGCGAGCAGCACGTCCCAGGACGCGTCGTCGACGTCGACGAGCACGATCCGGTCCGGGTTCTCGCTCTGTGCGGAGCGCAGCAGCCCCCGGGCCGCCGCGGCGTCCGGGTCGCTCACCGGTGTGCCGGCCGGGACCGCGCCGCTGGTCAGCACGACGATCCGCGCGTCGCCGGCCATGTCGAGCAGCGCGCCCACCTGGCGCAACGCGACCTGGACGGGCTCCGTGGCGGGCAACCGCAGCAGCACGTGGTCCGGCGCCGCCTGGCCGAGCTCGGCCAGGTCCTCGATGGACGGCACGCCGAGGCGGGCGGCGAGCGCGGTGTCGCCGAGCACCACAGCCCTGGTCGTCGCGGGGTTCTCCGGTGCCGGGACGGCCTGCCATTCGACGGCGAACAGCGCGTCACGGGCAGCGGCGTCGCCGGCGGTGGCGAGCTGGGTCGCCGCGACCGGGCGCAGCACGAGGCTGTCCACCAGCGCGATCGGGGCGCCCGTGCCGTCGGCCACCTCGACGCGGACAGCGTCCGGGCCGGCGGGAGTCAGGCGCACCCGGGCGGCGGCGGCGCCGACCGAGCTGAGCTGCATGCCGGTCCACGAGAACGGCAGCCAGACGCCACCGGGCTCGACGAACCGGCCCAGGCCGCTGGCGTGCAGGGCGGCGTCGAGCAGGGCGGGGTGCAGGCCGTAGCGGTCGGCGTCGCCCTGGGCGGGGTCGCCGAGCGCGACCTCGGCGTACACGTCGTCACCGAGGCGCCAGGCGCGGCGCAGGCCCTGGAAGACCGGGCCGTAGCGGTAACCGGCGTCGATGCTGCGCGTGTAGTAGCCGTCGAGGTCGACCGGCTCACCACCGGCCGGCGGCCAGGCCGCGAGGTCGAAGGCGGGGGCGGGGGCACCGGTGCCGAGGAAGCCGGCGGCGTGGCTGGTCCAGACGTCGTCCTCGGCCGTACGCGACGAGATCCGCACCGGCCGGTCGCCGGAGCCGTCCGGGGCGCCGACCCGGACCTGCAGCTGGACGCCGCCGTTCTCCGGGATGACCAGCGGGGCCTCGATGGTCAGCTCGCGCAGCACCGCGGCGCCGGCGTGCTGCCCCGCGTGCAGGGCCAGCTCGACGAAGCCGGTGCCGGGCAGCAGCACCCGTTCCATGATGGTGTGGTCGGCGAGCCAGCCGTGGGTGGCCACCGAGAGGCGGCCGGTCAGCACGAGCCCGTCGCCGTCGGCGAGGTGCACCGCCGCGGCGAGCAGCGGGTGACCCGCGGCTGCCTGGCCCGCGGAGGCGGGGTCGCCGGTGAGCGCGCCGGGGCGCGGCCAGAAACGGCGGTGCTGGAACGCGTACGTGGGCGGGTCGGCGAGCGGACCCGCCGTGGTCAGCACGGAGCCCCAGTCGACGGTCGCACCGGCGGCCCAGATCCGTCCGGCGGCGCGCAGCAGCGCGGTCCGGCCGTCCTGGTCGCGGGTCAGCGTGCCGGTAACCGTGCCGCCGGCGGGCTCGGCGCGGTCCTGCAGCCCGGCGGCGAGCACCGGGTTCGGGCTGACCTCCACGAACGTGGTGTGCCCGGCGGCGACCAGGGCGGTGACGACCTCGTCGAAACGGACCGGCCGGCGCGCGTTCTCGTACCAGTAGGCGGCGTCGAGACCGGCGGTGTCGAATGCGGCGCCGGTGACGGTCGAGTGGAACGGCACCTGCGAGGAGCGCGGTTCCAGACCGGCCAGTGTGTCCAGCAGGTCCGCGCGGACCAGCTCGACGTGGTGGGAGTGGGAGGCGTACTCGATCGGCACCCGGCGGGTCCACAGTCCCTCGGCCGCACAGCGCTCGGCGACCGCGGCGAGCCCGGTCTCGTCACCCGAGACGACCGTCAGGCCGGGCCCGTTGTACGCGGCGACACCGATCCCGTCGAGATCCGCGATCAGCCGCTCGGTGCGTCCGGCGCCCGCGCCGACGAGCTGCATGCCGCCGAGCCCGCCGAGCGTGCGCAGGATCCGTGAGCGGGCGACCATCATCCGCGCGGCGTCCTGCAGGCTCAGGCCGCCCGCGACGACGGCGGCGGCGATCTCGCCCTGCGAGTGGCCGACCACGGCGGCGACGCGGATGCCCAGCGACAGCCACACCTCCGCGAGCGACACCGTGACCGCCCAGAGGATCGGCTGCAGCATGTCGTCGCGGTGCAGCCAGCTCGCGTCGCTGCCACGCAGCACGTCGCTGACCGACCAGCCGACCAGACCGGCGAGCGCCGCCTCGCACTCGCGGATCCGCTCGGCGAACACCGCGTCGGAGTCGAGCAGGTCAGCGGCCATACCGGCCCACTGGCCACCCTGGCCGGGGAAGACCAGCACGACGCCGTCGGGGCCGCCCGGGACCGCGGGGCCGGTGCCGACATCCGCGAGGGCGGTGGCGAAGGACCCGGCGTCGGTGCCCACCACGACCGCGCGGTGGTCCAGCACGGCGCGACCGGCCAGGGCCCGGGACACGGCGTGCGGGTCGAGGGTGGTGCCGGCGCTCAGCGCGTACGCGGAAAGCCGCTCGGCCTGATCACGCAGAGCGGGCAGCGTCCTGGCGTGCAGGAGCCAGACCGCCGGGCCGGAACCCTCGGCACGGGCCGGGGCGGCGGCGGGCGGTTCCTCGATGACGATGTGCGCGTTGGTGCCGCTGAGCCCGAAGGACGAGACGCCGAAGCGGCGCGTACGCTCGCCGCGCTCCCACGGCTGGGCCTGCGTGAGCAGCGAGACGGCGCCCGCCGACCAGTCGACGTGCGGGGTCGGCTCGGCGGCGTTCAGCGTCGCGGGAATCGTGGCGTGACGCAGCGCCATGACCATCTTGATGATGCCCGCGACACCGGACGCGGCCTGCGTGTGCCCGATGTTCGACTTGACCGACCCGAGCCACAACGGCCGGTCCCGATCCTGACCGTACGTGGCCAGCAGCGCCTGCGCCTCGATCGGGTCACCGAGCCGGGTGCCGGTTCCATGCGCTTCGACGACGTCCACATCGGCGGGTTTCAGGCCCGCCGACGCGAGCGCCTGCCGGATCACGCGCTGTTGCGAGGGACCGTTCGGGGCGGTGAGGCCGTTGGAGGCGCCGTCCTGGTTGACAGCGCTGCCGCGGACGACCGCGAGCACCTCGTGGCCGTTGCGGCGCGCGTCGGAGAGCCGCTCCAGCAGCAGGACGCCGACGCCCTCGCCCCAGCCCGTGCCGTCCGCGTCGGCCGAGAACGCCTTGCAGCGCCCGTCGGCGGCGAGCCCGTCCTGCTTGCCGAACTCCGCGAACGCTCCGGGCGTACTCATGATCGTGACACCACCGGCCAGGGCCAGCGAGCACTCCCCCGCCCGCAGTGACTGCGCGGCGAGGTGCAGAGCCACCAGCGACGACGAGCACGCGGTGTCGACGGTGACCGCCGGGCCCTCCAGGCCGTAGGTGTACGCCAGCCGGCCGGACAGCACCGCGGCCGCCGCACCGGTCACCGCGTACCCCTCGGCGTCCTCGGCACCTCCGACCAGCAGCGCCAGGTAGTCCTGGCTGTTCGTGCCGACGAACACGCCGGTGTCGGTGCCGGCCAGCCCACGGGGGTCCAGGTGTGCCCGCTCGAACGTCTCCCAGCTCGCCTCGAGCAGCAACCGCTGCTGCGGGTCCATGGCGAGGGCCTCGCGCGGCGAGATGCCGAACAGCTCGGGGTCGAAGTCGCCGGCGTCGTACACGAAGCCGCCGAGCCGCTCGTAGCCGGTGCTCGCGGTGGCCCAGCCGCGGTCCTCGGGGAACGTGCCGATGCCGTCGCCGCCGCCGAGCACGAAGTCCCACAGCTCCTCGGGGCTGCGTACGCCGCCCGGGTAGCGGCAGGCCATCGCCACGATCGCGATCGGCTCGTCGGTGGAGGTGGCGGTGACCGGCCCGGCGGGCACGGCCGCGGCGGCGCCGAGCAGTTCGTCGCGCAGGAGGTCCGCCACGGCCAGCGGTGTGGGGAAGTCGAACACGAGCGTGGCGGGTAGCCGCAGCCCGGTCGCGGTGTCGAGCACGTTGCGCAGCTCGACCGCGGTCAGCGAGTCGATACCCAGGTCGCGGAACGCGCGTCCCGGTTCCACATCGGACTCGGAGCGGTGGCCCAGCACCCCTGCGGTGTGCGCGCGGACCAGGTCGAGCAGCAGCGTGCGGGCGGCCGCGGCGTCCAGCCCGGCGAGGCGACGTCGCAGGTCCGGCTGGGCCGGGGCGGCGGTGACCTGTGCCTCGGGCAGCGCGGCGAGCAGCCGGGTGGGCCGCGCGGCGGCGAGCCCCGCGGTCAGCACCGGCCAGTCGACGTCCACCAGCACCGGGTTCGGCTCGGTGCGGCCGAGCACGCGGCGCAGCGCGGCGAGCGCGAGCGCCGGGTCGAGCGGCGGCAGGCCACCGCGTCGCAGCCGGCGGGCCACCGCATCGTCGGTGGTCATGCCCGGACCGGCCCACGGGCCCCAGGCGACCGACGTGGCGGCCTGGCCCCGGCTGCGGCGCCGGCGGGCGAGCGCGTCGAGGTAGGCGTTGGCGGCGCCGTAGTTCGCCTGCCCGGCGCTGCCGATGGTGCCCGCGACGGACGAGAACAGCAGGAACAGCGGCAGGTCGAGGCCGGCGGTGAGCTCGTCCAGGTGCAGCGCGGCGAGCGCCTTGGCCCGCAGCACGCCCTCGAACCGCTCCGGGGTCAGCGCCGTGAGAATGCCGTCGTCGAGCGTGCCGGCGGCATGCACGACGCCCCGCAGCGGCTCGCCTTCGGGCAGCTCCGCGAGCAGCCCGGCCAGCGCGTCCCGGTCGGCGACGTCGCAGGCTGCCAGGGTGACCCGGGCGCCCAGCGCGACGAGCTCGTCGGCCAGCTCCCCCGCGCCCGGTGCGCCGGCGCCGCGCCGGGAGACGAGCAGCAGATGCGGAACACCCTCGGTGGCGAGCCAGCGGGCGACGTGCGCCCCCAGGCCGCCGGTGCCGCCGGTGACAAGGACCGTGCCGTCAGGGGTGGTGAAGCCGGTGCCGGCGTCCCCCGCGGCCCGTTCCAGGCGCCGCCCGAACACGCCGGCCGCGCGGATGGCGACCTGGTCCTCGACGTCGTTGCGCTGGCTCAGGACCGCGGCGAGGCGGTCGCCCGAGCGGGTGTCGAGCAGCTCGGGCAGGTCGGCGAGGCCACCCCAGCGGCCGGGCAGTTCGAGCGCGGCGACCCGGCCCAGGCCCCAGACCTGCGCCTGGCCGGGCTCCCGGATCGGATCACTCTCGGACACACCGGTCGCGCCGCTGGTGAGGCACCAGAGCGGGGCGTCGAGGCCGGCGTCGCCGAGCGCCTGGATGAGGGTCGCGGTGAGGGCGGTGCCGGCGGGCAGAGCGGGCTCACCGCCTGCTGCGTGGGCGGTCAAGGACACGACACCAGCCGGTTGTACGCCCGAAGCCGCCGCCCGCAGCGTTCCGGTGAGGTGCTCCCGGTCGTGGTCCGCGCCCGCGAGAACCACCCGGCGCACGTCGGCACCGTGACGGGTCAGCGCGGCGGCCACGTCGTCGTCCTCGACGCCCGCCGGGGTGACGAGCAGCCACGTACCGGTCAGCGCCGCCGTGGGCAGGCCGGTGAGCGGCGCCCAGGTGACCCGGTACTGCCACGAGTCGAGCACGTTGCGGTCGCGTTCGCGGCGGCGCCAGGCGGCCATCGCGGGGAGCAGGTCGCTGAGCGTGGAGCCGTCGGTGACGTGCAGGGTGCGGGCCACGGCGTCGGTGTCGTCGCGGTCGATGGCCGCCCAGAACGTGTCCTCGGCCGCTCCCGCGCCGCCGGTGGTGGTGACCGTGTCCGTGGCGGTGCGCCAGGCCGGTTCGATCCAGTAGTGGTCGCGCTGGAACGCGTACGTCGGCAGCTCGACCCGGTGCCCGGCGGGCAGCACGGCCGTCCAGTCCACGCCGACACCGGCCACGTGCAGCTTCGCCGCGGCCTCGAGCGGACGGTCACCGCGCACGACGACGTCGTCGCCGTCCACGCAGGAGGCCGCCATGCCGGCGAGCACACCCGACGGTCCGACCTCCAGGAACCGCGTCACCCCCTGCGCACTCAGCTGTGCGATGCCGTCGGCGAAACGAACAGCCTCACGCACCTGCCGCACCCAGTAATCCGCATCCCACCCGCCCATGACGAGCGAAATCGACGGCTGCGCGTACTCGATCGTCTCCGCGACCGCACGGAAATCGTCGAGCATCGGCTCCATCAACCGCGAATGGAACGCGTGCGACACCTGCAGACGTTTTGTCCGCTTATCCGTGATCAAAGCATCAACCGCCGCGACCGGACCGGACACCACCACGGAGGTCGGACCGTTCACCGCGGCAACATCGAGATCATCGCCGATGATCGAACGAACATCCGCCTCGGAAGCCTCGATCGCCAACATCGCGCCACCCGCAGGAAGCGCCTGCATCAGACGACCACGAGCGGACACCAGTGTGATCGCATCATCCAGATCGAACACACCCGCCACGTGGGCGGCGGCAAGCTCACCGATCGAATGACCAAGCAGGTAATCGGGCGTGATGCCCCAGCTCTCGTACAGCCGGAACAACGCCACCTCGAACGCGAACAGAGCGATCTGCGTGTGCTGCGTCTCGTGAACACGCTCATCGGCAACGACCTCGTGCCGCGAAGCAACCTCGTCATAGGCGTCGGCGAACACCGGGAACCGCTCGTACAGATCAGCGGCCATGCCTGGCGTCTGGGACCCCTGGCCGGTGAACAGCATTGCCAGGCCGCCGGGGGCGGCGACGCCGGAGACGACCCCGGTTGCCGGGCGGTCCTGCGCCAGGGCGTCCAGAGCCGCCCGGAAGCCGGCGGGCTGCGCGGCGATGACCACGGCCCGGTGTTCCAGGGTCGCGCGGGTGCGGGCCAGGGCGGCGGCGACCGCGGCCACGTCCGGCTCGTCCACCGCGCGCAACCGGGCTGCCTGCCCGCGCAACGCCTGCGCTGAGCGGCCGGACACCAGCCACGCCGTCGGGCTGTCAGCGGGTGCGGCGAGCGGCTCCGGGTCGTCGAGGGCCGGCGGCTGCTCGATGATCGTGTGGGCGTTCGTCCCGCTGATGCCGAAGGACGAGATGCCCGCGCGGCGTACGGTGCTGTCCCACGTCCGGGCGGTGGTCAGCAGCTGCACGGCGCCCGTGGACCAGTCGACCTGGCGGGACGGCTCGTCGACGTTGATGGTGGGTGGGAGGACGCCGTACCGCATCGCCATGATCATTTTGATCAGGCCCGCCGCGCCCGCCGCGGCCTGGGTGTGACCGATGTTCGACTTGACCGAGCCCAGCCACAGGGGCCGGGTGCGCTCCTGGCCGTACGTCGCCAGCAGCGCCTGCGCCTCGATCGGGTCACCGAGCCGGGTGCCGGTGCCGTGGCCTTCCACGACATCCACGTCCGCGGCGCTCAGCCCGGCGGTGGCCAGGGCCTGCCGGATGACGCGCTGCTGCGAGGGGCCGTTCGGGGCGGTGAGACCGTTGGAGGCGCCGTCCTGGTTGACCGCGCTGCCCCGGACGACCGCGAGGACCTCGTGGCCGTTGCGGCGGGCGTCCGACATCCGCTCGACCAGGAGCAGACCGACACCCTCCGCCCAGCCGGTGCCGTCGGCGGCGTCCGCGTACGACTTGCAGTGTCCGTCCCCGGCCAGGCCGTCCTGGCGGGCGAACTCGCTGAACAGCTCGGGACCGGCCACCACGGTGACCCCGCCCGCGAGCGCCAGCTCACATTCCCCGGCACGCAGGGCCTGCGCGGCCAGGTGCAGCGCGACCAGCGACGACGAGCACGCGGTGTCGATGGTGACGGCAGGACCCTCGAAGCCGAACGCGTACGACACCCGGCCCGAGATGACGCTCGTGGAGCTGCCGGTGAGCATGTGCCCCTCGGTGCCCTCGGGCAGCACGCCGCCGACGCCGTACCCGGAGTTCGTGGCGCCCACGAAGACGCCGACCGGGCGGCCACGCAGCGAGCGCGGGTCGACGCCGGAGCGCTCCAGCGTCTCCCACGACGTCTCCAGCAGCAGCCGCTGCTGCGGGTCCATGGCCAGCGCCTCGCGCGGCGAGATCCCGAACAGGCCCGCGTCGAACTGCCCGGCCGAGTGGACGAAGCCGCCGACGGGTGCGTACGTGGGATCGTCGGGAACGTACCAGCCGCGATCGGCGGGGAACGCGGAGACGCCGTCGCCGCCGGAGAGCACGAGCTGCCACAGATCCTCGGGCGACTCGACACCGCCGGGGAAGCGGCACGCCATACCGACGATCACGATCTCGTCGCCGTCCACCCGCGACGGCGCCACGACGGCGGCGACCGGGCCCGCGTCGCCGGACAGCTCGCCCAGCAGGAATGCGGCCAGGGCCAGCGGCGTCGGATGGTCGAAGATCAGCGAGGCGGGCAGCCGCAGACCGGTGGCCGCATCCAGCACGTTGCGCAGCTCGACCGCGAGCAGCGAGTCGACCCCCAGGTCGCGGAACGCCACGTCGGCACCGACCGCGGTGGCGCCGTCGTGCCCGAGGACCGCGGCGGCGTGCCCGCGGACGAGCTCGGTGAGCAGGCGCAGCCGGGCCGGGGCCGGGCGGGACGCGAGCCGGCTGCGCAGGTCCGGTCCCCCGGCGGGGCCGGTGGGCGCGGCGGGGGCGGCCGGCGCGGCGGGCAGCAGGTCGGTGAGCAGTGCGCTCGGGCCCGTACGCGTCAGCACCGCCGGGTCCACGTCGACGATGACGGTGACCGGGTCCGGCGCCGCCAGGGCGCGACGCAGCGCGGCCAGCGCGGGACCGGCCGGCATCGGCGGCATCCCACCCCGGCGCATCCGCTGGGTGACGGCGTCGTCGACGGCCATACCCGCGTCCGCCCACGGTCCCCAGGCCACCGACGTCGCGGGCAGTCCCCGGTCGTGACGGCTGAGGGCGAGCGCATCCAGGTACGCGTTGGCCGCCGCGTAGTTCGTCTGCCCGGCGCTGCCGAGGATGCCGGCGATCGACGAGAACAGCACGAAGAACGCAAGCTCCAGGCCGGCCGTGAGCTCGTCGAGGTGGGCGGCGGCCAGTGACTTCCCGGCCAGCACCGCCTCGAACCGCTCATCGGTCAGCGTCGGCACGGTCCCGTCGTCGAGCACGCCCGCGGTGTGCACGACACCGGTCAGCGGCAGATCCTCCGGGACGGCGGCGAGCACCCCGGCCAGCGCGTCACGGTCGGTGACGTCACACGCGGCAACCGTCACCCGGGTTCCCGCCGCGGTCAGCTCCGCGACCAGATCGTCCGCACCGGGCGCAGCCGGACCGCGCCGGCTGACCAGCACCAGGTGCGGCACCCCGGCCCCGGCCAGCCACCGGGCGACCTGGGCACCCAGCGCTCCCGTACCGCCGGTCACGAGCACCGTGCCGGTCGGGGCGGTCCAGGCTTCCCCGGTGACGGGCGCCGCGCGGTGCAGGCGACGGCCGAACACACCGGACGCCCGGATCGCGACCTGGTCCTCTCCGGCCCGGTCACCCGCGTCCTGCGCCAGCACGGCGGCGAACCGGCCCGCGGCCCGGGCGTCGAGCGTGGCGGGCAGATCGATCAGGCCACCCCACGTACCGGGCTCCTCCTGCGCGGCAGCCCGGGCGAAACCCCACACCATCGCCTGCACCGGCGAGGTCAGCCGGTCCGACCGGCTCGCCCGGACGGCACCGCGCGTCACCCAATGGACAGGTGTACGCCGAGTGCCGCCGACAAGCGCCTGGAGCAGGGCAACAGACGCCCGCAGCCCCTCGGTGAGCGCGGTATGCCCGGCAGCGGGTTCCTCGGACAGCCCGAGCAGGCTGACAACACCGGCCGGATCGCCCGGCTCCGCCTCGTCGAGCAGCAACCGCACCGCGTCACGGTCGGCACCAGCCGGCACGGCGACCATGACAACGGTCGCGCCGGCCCGCCGCAGTGCCTCGGCCAGGTCGGCAGAGGTGGCGTCGGCGGTTGCCGGGGTGACGAGCAGCCAGGTGCCGTGGAGGCGGGTGGCGGGCAGCGGGGCGAGGGGCGCCCAGTCGATGCGGTAGCGCCACGCGTCGGCGGCCTGGTCCTCGGTGGAGCGGCGGCGCCACGAGGACAGCGCGGGCAGGACGGCCCGGAGTTCCTCGTGGTCGTCGATGCGCAGCGCGGCGGCCAGCTCGGCGAGGTCGCCCTGCTCGACGACCTGCCAGAACCGGGTCTCGCTGCCGGCCGCGGTGACCGGCAGCCAGTTGATCGGTTCCGGCCAGTACCGACGGCGCTGGAACGCGTACGTGGGCAGCGGGGTACGGCGCCCGGCCCCGCGGTGGATCGCGGGCCAGTCCACCGGCACACCGACGACGTGCAGCCGCGAGACCGCATCGAGCGGCCGGTCACCGCGAACGACAACAGCATCGCCGTCCACGCAATGGGCGGCCATCCCGGCCAGCACACCCGACGGCCCGACCTCCAGGAACCGCGTCACCCCCTGCGAACTCAGCTGAGCGATGCCGTCAGCGAACCGGACAGCCTCCCGCACCTGCCGCACCCAGTACGCCGCATCCCAACCGTCCATCACCAACGGAATCGACGGCTCCGCGTAGCTGACCGTTTCCGCGACCGCCCGGAACTCGTCGAGCATCGGCTCCATCAACCGCGAATGGAACGCATGCGACACCCGCAGCCGCTTCGTCCGCCTATCCGTCCTCAGCGCCTCGATCGCCGCGACGGAACCAGACACGACCACGGACGTCGGACCGTTCACCGCCGCAACATCCAGTGTGTCGCCGACGATCGACCGAACATCCGCCTCGGAAGCCTCGATCGCCAACATGCCACCACCCGCAGGAAGCGCCTGCATCAAACGACCACGAGCAGACACCAGCCTGATCGCATCGTCGAGATCGAACACACCCGCCACATGCGCGGCGGCAAGCTCACCGATCGAATGACCCAGCAGGAAGTCCGGAACGATCCCCCAGCTCTCGTACAAGCGGAACAACGCCACCTCGAACGCGAACAAAGCGATCTGCGTGTGCTGCGTCTCGTGAACACGCTCATCAGCGACAACCTCGTGCCGCGAAGCCACCTCGTCATAGGCGGCGGCGAACACCGGGAACCGCTCGTACAGATCCGCGGCCATGTCCGGCGTCTGAGACCCCTGGCCCGTGAACAGCATCGCCATCCGGCC
The DNA here is from genome assembly GCF_018332715.1 of Winogradskya consettensis. Classification (GTDB taxonomy): domain Bacteria; phylum Actinomycetota; class Actinomycetes; order Mycobacteriales; family Micromonosporaceae; genus Actinoplanes; species Actinoplanes consettensis. The sequence continues at coordinate 158,836 of NZ_BOQP01000051.1, forward strand.
GCGCACCGCCATGCCGGACAGCGCGCCCGGCTCACCGGCGATCAACGCGCGCAGCCCCTCGGCCCCGGACACCACCGCGCGGTGCTCCAGCGTCGCCCGGGTCGATGCCAGCGACCATCCGATGTCGCCGGCAGGCACGTCGGGGCGGTTCTCGATCAGATCGTTCAGGGCGACGGCCTGGGCGGTGAGCGCCTCAGCGGTACGCGCGGACAGCAGCCACGGCAACGGCGCCGCAACCGGCTGCGGTGCGGCAACCGCAGGCGTGGCGACCTCCTCGAGGATCACGTGCGCGTTGGTGCCGCTGATGCCGAACGACGACACCGCGGCCCGCCGCGGACGGCCGGCCTCCGGGAACGGCCGGGCCTCGCTCAGCAGCGACACCGCGCCCGCCGACCAGTCGACGTGTGGCGACGGCTCGTCCACGTGCAGTGTCGCCGGCATCATGGCGTGCCGCAGGGCGAGCACAGCCTTGATCAGGCCGGCGGCACCGGCGGCGGCCTGGGTGTGGCCGATGTTGGACTTGACCGAGCCGAGCCAGAGCGGGCTGCCGGACGGGCGGTCCTGACCGTACGTCGCGAGCAGGGCCTGCGCCTCGATCGGGTCGCCGAGCCGGGTCCCGGTCCCGTGCGCCTCCAGCAGGTCGATGTCGCCGGTCGTGAGCCCGGCGGAGGCGAGCGCCTGCCGGATGACGCGTTGCTGCGAGGGGCCGTTCGGGGCGGTCAGCCCGTTGGAGGCGCCGTCCTGGTTGATCGCGCTGCCGCGGACCACGGCCAGTACCTCGTGACCGTTGCGGCGGGCGTCGGAGAGGCGCTCGACGAGCAGCAGGCCGGCTCCTTCGGCCCAGCCCGTACCGTCGGCCGTACCCCCGAATGCTTTGCAACGGCCGTCGGACGAGAGCCCGTCCTGACGGCTGAACTCGGCGAATACCTCCGGGCCGTTGATGACGGTGACGCCGCCGATGAGGGCGAGGTCGCAGTCGCCGGTCTGCAGGGCCTGCGCGGCCCAGTGCAGGGCGACGAGCGACGACGAGCACGCGGTGTCCACGGTGACGGCGGGGCCTTCGAGGCCGAATGCGTACGAGAGCCGCCCGGACGCGACGCTGGTGGCGGAGCCGGTGAGCAGGAATCCCTCGACGCCGTCGGCGACCTGTTTGCCCATGCCGTAGTTGGAGGTGGCCGCGCCGATGAACACGCCGGTGCGGCTGCCGCGCAGCGCGACGGGGTCGATGCCCGCGTCCTCGAACGTCTCCCAGGCGGTCTCCAGCAGCAGCCGCTGCTGCGGGTCCATGGCGAGCGCCTCGCGCGGCGAGATCCCGAAGAAGGCGGCGTCGAAGTCGATGGCGTCGTAGACGAAACCACCGGCCTGCGCGTACGAGATGCTGCCGTCACCGAGGTCCCACCCGCGGTCGGACGGGAACTCGGTGATCGCATCGACCCCGCCGTCGAGCAGGCGCCACAGGTCGGCGGGGTTGCGGACCCCGCCGGGGAACCTGCATCCCATGCCGACGATGGCGATCTGGTCGTCGGTGGTGGAGCGGCGGGCGCGGGCGGGCTGTGCGGCGGCGGTCTCGGCCACACCGGCGAGCTCACCACGCAGGTACGCGGCCAGCGCCTCCGGTGTCGGGTAGTCGAACACGAGCGTGGCGGGCAGCCGCAGCCCCGTGGCGGCGTTGAGCCGGTTCCGCAGCTCGACGGACGTCAGCGAGTCGAAGCCCAGGTCCTTGAACGCCTGGCCGGGTCCGATCTCGGCGGTGGAGGCGTGGCCCAGTGTCCCGGCGGCGGCGGTCGCCACCAGGTCGATCAGCATCCGCTGCTGGTCGGCGGCGGTGCGGCCGGCGAGGCTGCGGACGAGCCCGGCGGCCTCGGCGCCGCCGGTGCCGGCGCGACGCAGCGGTGCGGGAGCGAGCGCGCGCAGCAGGGCCGGCAGCTCCTCGGTGGCCGCCCTGACCCGCAGCGCGCGGACGTCGACCCGGGCCGGCACGAGCTGCGCGGCGTCCATGAGCAGCGCCCGGTCGAACAGGGCGAGGCCGAGGTCGGCGGTGAGCGCGCCGCCGGCCTGGGTGGCCCGGGCCACGTCGCGCCCGGCGAGCTGGGCGGTCATGCCGGCCTGCTGGTCCCACAGGCCCCAGGCGAGGGCCAGCCCGGCGGCGCCACGGGCGTGGCGCTGCGACATGAGCCCGTCCAGGTACGCGTTCGCGGCGGCGTAGTTGCCCTGCCCGGCGGAGCCGAGCGTGGCCGCCACCGACGAGAACACCACGAACCAGGCGAGGTCACGGCCGGCGGTCAGCTCGTCGAGCAGCTGCGCGGCGGCAGCCTTGGGTGCCCACACCGTGGCCAGTCGGTGCGGGGTGAGCGCGCCGAACACGCCGTCGTCGAGCACGCCGGCGCAGTGCAGCACGCCGGTCAGGTCGACGCCGTCGAGCAGCCCGGTGAGCGCGGCCCGGTCGGTGATGTCGCAGGCCTCGATCGTGACGTCGGCGCCGAGCGCGGCCAGGCGGGCGGCGAGGTCGGTGGCGCCGGGGGCGGCGAGACCCTGCCGGCTGGTGAGCAGCAGGCTGCGTACGCCGTACGCCCGGACGACGTGCTCGGCGAACAGCGCGCCGAGCTGGCCGGTGCCGCCGGTGATGAGGACCGTACCGGCGGGGTCGAGCGGGCGGGTCTCGACGGGCCCGGCAGTCGCCCGGACCAGGCGGGGCGCCCGGGCGATGCCGTCGCGCAGGGCGATCTGTGGTTCACCGAGCTCCGCGGCGGCGAGCACGGCGGATGTCGACGCCTCGGTGCCGTCGATGTCGACGAGCACGATCCGGCCCGGGTTCTCGGTCTGGGCCGAGCGCAGCAGACCCCACACCGCGGCGCCGGTCAGGTCCTCGGCCGGGCCGTCCACCGCGCAGGCGCCGCGGGTGAGCACGACGAGCCTGGATGCGGAGTGGTCCGCCGCGAGCCAGCGCTGGGCGACGTCGAGCGCGAGTTCCGTACCCTCCTGCGGGGTGCCGCCGGTGATCGGCAGGACGACCAGCGCGGGCACGTCGGTGTCCGGCAGGTCGTCGAGGTGTACGGCGCCCAGCGCGCGAGCGTGTCCGGCGTCCCGCAGCACCACGGCATCCGGGACGTCGGCGGTGGCCGCAAGCGCAACAGCCTGCCAGTCCACGGTGAACAGTGAGTCGCGGACCGGGCCGGCGTCGTCGCCGGGGCGGTTGTCGGCCAGCGGCCGCATGGTGAGGCCGGTGACCGTGGCGACGGGCGCGCCGGTGCCGTCGGCCAGGTGCAGCGCGATCGTGTCGGTGCCGGCCGGGCTGAGCCGGGCGCGCAGGGACGCGGCCCCACCGGCGTGCAGGGCGGCGCCGTTCCACGAGAACGGTAGCCACACACCGTCGCCGCTGACGAAGCTGCCGAGACCGACGGCGTGCAGGGCGGCGTCGAGCAGGGCGGGGTGCAGACCGAAGCGGGCGGCGTCCTCGCGGGCGGAGGCGGGCAGGGCCACCTCGGCGTAGACATCGGTGCCGAGCCGCCAGGCCTGTCGCAGACCCTGGAAGACCGGGCCGTACTCGTACCCGGTGCCGGCACTGCTCTCGTAGAGGCCTTCGACGGCAACGGGTTCGGCGTCCGGCGGCGGCCAGGTGGCCAGGTCGCGCGGTGTGGCGGCCGGGGCGTGGCTGAGCAGGCCGTCGGCGTGACCGGTCCACTCGTCGTCGGGGCCGGGGCGGGAGGAGACGCGGACCGGGCGGTCCCCGGCGACGTCGGGCGCGCCGAGGCGTACCTGTAGCTGCACTCCCCCGGTCTCGGGCAGCACGAGCGGCGCCTCGATGGTCAGGTCGCGCAACGTGACCGCGCCGACGAACCGGCCGGCGTGCAGGGCCAGCTCGACGAAGGCGGTGCCGGGCAGCAGGACCCGGCCCATGATCCGGTGGTCGGCCACCCACGGGTGGCTGCCGGTGCCGATCCGGCCGGTGAGGACCAGCCCGTCGCCGTCGGCGAGCCACACAGCGGCGGCGAGCAGGGGGTGGGCGGCCGGGGCCAGGCCCGCGGAGGTGAGGTCGCCGGTGCCGCCGCCCGGGAGCGGCCAGTAGCGGCGGCGCTGGAACGCGTACGTCGGCAGGGTGGCCCGCGTGACCCGTTCGGAAGGAGCCGTGCCGAGCAGCGCGTCCCAGTCGAGACGGGCGCCGGCGGTCCAGATGCGGGCAGCGGCGCTCAGCAGCTCGTCGCGGCCGGAGCGGTCGCGGCGCAGCGTGCCGGTGACCGTGCCGCCGGTGGGCCCGGTCCGGTCGGCCACGCCGCCGGTGAGCACGGGGTGCGGGCTGCACTCGACGAACGTGGTGCAGCCGTCGGCGACCAGCTGCCGGATGACATCGTCGAACAGCACGGGCCGCCGCGCGTTGGCGAACCAGTACTCCTCGTCCAGCGTCGCGGTGTCGACGCGGCCGCCGGTGACCGTGGAGTAGAACGGGGTGTGGCCCGGCTGCGGGCTGATCCCGGCCAGTGCCGCCACGAGCTCGTCGTGGATGCGGTCGACGTGCGCGGAGTGGGAGGCGTACTCGATCGGGACCCGGCGTGACCACAGGCCCTGCTCGGCGCAGCGCGCGCCGACCACGGTGAGCCCGTCCTCGTCGCCGGAGACGACGGTCAGGCCGGGGCCGTTGACGGCTGCCAGGCCGACGCCGACGATGCCGTCGAGCAGGTCGTCGAGACGCTCGGCGCCGATGCCGACGAGCAGCATGCCACCGAGGTCGGCGAGCGTACGCAGGATGCGGGAGCGCACCACCATCAGCCGGGCGGCGTCGGCGAGGCTGAGCGCACCGGCGACCACGGCCGCGGCGATCTCGCCCTGGGAGTGCCCGACGACGGCCGCGACGGCGACGCCGAGGGAGCGCCACACCTCGGCGAGCGAGACCATGACCGCCCAGAGCACCGGCTGCAGCACGTCGTCGCGCTCCAGCCAGAGCGCGTCGGTGCCACGCAGCACCTCGGAGACACGCCAGTCGACGTGCTCGGCGAGGGCCTGCTCGCACTCGGCGATGCGGGCGGCGAAGACGGGGTCGGTGTCGAGCAGGTCGGCGGCCATGCCGGCCCACTGGCTGCCCTGGCCGGGGAAGACCAGGACGACCTCGCCGGTGCCGGAGCCCGCGGCGACGCCGGTGAGCAGGCCGGGGGCGTCGGTGTCGCCCGCTGCCAGCCGGGCGAGCGTCGCGGCGGCCTCGTCGTGGCCGGTGGCGAGTACGGCGGCGCGGTGCGCGAGCGGGGCACGGTCGTGCGCGAGGGCGCGACCGACGGCGAGGGTGCTTCCGGCGGCGGGGTCGAGGGTCGCGAGCCGGGCGGCCTGCGCGTGCAGTGCCTCGGCGGTGCCACCGGACAGCGGCCACAGCACGGTTCCGGTGACCGGCGGCTCCGGCTCCGGCACACGGACGGGTACCGGCGGCTCTTCGATGATGACGTGGGCGTTGGTGCCGCTCATCCCGAACGACGACACACCGGCGCGCCGGATCCGGTCGCCTGCGTGCCAGGTACGCGGTTCCGTGAGCAGCTCGACCGCGCCCATCGACCAGTCGACGTGGGGTGTCGGCGCATCGACGTGCAGCGTGCGGGGCAGTTCACCGTGCCGCATCGCCATCACCATCTTGATGACGCCCGCGACGCCGGACGCGGCCTGGGTGTGGCCGATGTTCGACTTGACCGACCCCAGCCACAGCGGGTCACCGGCACGATCGCGACCGTACGTGGCGAGCAACGCCTCGGCCTCGATCGGGTCACCCAGCGTGGTGCCGGTTCCGTGGGCTTCCACCACGTCGACGTCGGCGGCCGACAGGTCCGCGGCGGCGAGGGCCTGCCGGATGACGCGCTGCTGGGAAGGCCCGTTCGGCGCGGTCAGACCGTTCGAGGCGCCGTCCTGGTTGACTGCGCTACCGCGTACCACGGCAAGAATTTCATGGTTGTTGCGCTGGGCATCCGACAGCCGCTCGACCAGCAGCAGGCCGACACCCTCACCCCAGCCCGTGCCATCAGCGGCAGCAGCGAACGCCTTGATCCGACCGTCCGCCGCCAAGCCACGCTGACGACTGAACTCGGTGAAGATACCCGGCGTCGAAATAACCGCCACACCACCGGCGAGCGCCAGGTCGCACTCGCCGGACCGCAACGCCTGCGCGGCGAGGTGCAAGGCGACCAGCGACGACGAACACGCCGTATCCACCGTGACCGCAGGGCCCTCGAGACCGAACGAGTACGAGATCCGGCCGGACACCACACTCGCCGAACTACCCGTCGCGAGATAACCGTCCGTGTCCGAGCCGCCGGTGGCGAGCAGCGCGAGATAGTCCTGGCTGTTCGTACCGATGAACACACCGGTGCGGCTGCCCGCCATCCCGCGGGGGTTCAGCGATGCCCGCTCGAACACCTCCCACGAGGCTTCCAGGAGCAGACGCTGCTGGGGGTCCATCGCGACCGCTTCACGCGGCGAGATCCCGAACAGGCCGGCGTCGAAATCGGCGACACCGGCCAGGAAACCACCGGCCCGGGTGTACGAGGTGCCGGGCCGGTCCGGGTCCGGGTCGTACAGGGCACCGAGGTCCCAGCCGCGATCGGACGGGAACTCGGCGACGCCGTCCACGCCCTGCATGACCAGGCGCCACAGGTCCTCGGGCGACTCGACACCGCCCGGGTAACGGCAGCTCATCGCGACGATGGCGATCGGCTCGTCGAGACCGTCACGGCGCAGTACGACGTCGTCACGCCGGACGTCGCCCGGTTCCTCGGCCAGCAGTGCGCGCAGGTGCTCGCTCAGCGCGGAAGGATTCGGGTAGTCGAAGACGATGCCGGCCGACAGGGTGAGGCCGGTGACGGTGGCCAGCCGGTTGCGGAGCTCGACGGCGGTGAGCGAGTCGAAGCCCAGGTCCTTGAACGGCTTCCCGGGCTCGATCGCGTGCGTGTCGGAGTAGCCGAGGACGGTAGCCACCTCGGTGCGGACCACGGTGAGCAGCATGCGGCGCCGCTCGGTCTCGCCGACGGGGGCCAGGCTGCGGCGCAGGGCGTCCGACGCGGCCGCGGTGGGGGCCTGCTCGGGCTCGGCACCGGCCAGCTCGTCGAAGAGCCGGTTGGCGCGGACCGCGGTGAACGTGGACCGGAAGACCGGCCAGTCGACGTCCGCGACCACCACGGTGGTCTCGGCGGCGTCCACGGCCCGGCCGAGCGCGGCGATGGCCACCGGCACGGCGAGCGGGCGCAATCCACGGCGGCGCAGGTAGTCCTCGGCGCCGGCGTCGGTGAGCATGCCGGCGTCGGACCACGGGCCCCAGGCGATGGCGGTGGCGGGCTTCCCGGCGGCGCGGCGACGCTCGGCGAGGGCGTCCAGGAACGCGTTGGCGGCACCGTAGCCGAGCTGGCCACCGCTGCCCCACACGCCCGAGATGGAGGAGAACAGCACGAACGCGTCGAGCTCGCCGGTCAGCCTGTCCAGGGTGGCCGCACCTTCGACCTTGGCCCGCATGACGGACGCCAGGCGATCGGGGTCCAGGTCGGCCAGCTCGACGGTGTCGACGGCTCCGGCGGCGTGCACGACGGCCCGCAACGGGAACTCGGCGGGGACCGCCGCCAGCACCCCGGCCAGCTCATCCCCATCGGCCACATCACAGGCCACCACGGTCACCCGGCAACCGGACGCCTCGACGTCGGCCACGAGCTCCGCGACACCCGGCGCGTCCGGGCCACGACGCCCGACGAGCAGAATGTGCTCGGCACCTCGTCCGGCGAGCCAGCGCGCGACGTGGCCGCCCAGGGCTCCGGTGCCGCCGGTGACCAGGACCGTGCCGCGCGGCTCCCAGGTGGTGGCCGGTGCCTCGCCCCCCGCGTCGATCAGCCGGCGGACGTAGGTGGCGCCGGGGCGGACGACCAGCTGGTCCTCGCCGGTCTGACCCAGGGCCGCGACCAGCGCGTTCCCGGTTGCCTCGTCCAGGACGGCGGGAATGTCGACCAGGCCGCGCCAGGTTCCCGTGGCCTCGAACGCGACCGCCCGACCGGCACCCCAGGTCAGCGCGCCGCGGTCCGAGCCTGCCGGGGCGTCGGGGCCTACGGCTTCGCGGGTCAGGGCCCAGATCTGTACCGCGGTTCCGGCGAGGGCCTGCATCGTGGTGGCCAGCGTGGCCGGATCGGCGTCGACCAGGACCAGGGTCCCGGCCGTCGGCAGCCCGGCCGGGTCGGCGTCCTCGGACAGCGTGACGGTGGCGCCGGCTGAGGTGAGGGCCGCGGCGATGTCGTCGAGGCCGGTGCCGAGGAGGTGCCATTCGCCGTCGAGGGAGGCGGTGGTCAGCTCGGCCGGTTGCCAGGAGATCCGGTAGCGCAGCTCGCCGACCAGGTCGTCGGTGCGCAACCCGAGCCGCCAGCGGGACAGGGCGGGCAGCAGCGTGCTGAGTTCGTCGTGGTGGCGGTCGAGGCGCAGGGTGGCGCTGAGGGCGTCGACGTCCCGGTCCTCGACGGCACGCCAGAAGCCGGCCTCGGCGGCGTGCGCGGCGGTCGGCGTGGGCCAGGCGGGCCGGATCCAGTAGTGGTCGTGCTGGAACGCGTACGTCGGCAGCTCCACGCGGTGCCCTGCCGGCAGCACGGCTGTCCAGTCCACGCCGACGCCGTTCACGTGCAGCCGCGCGGCCGCCTCCAGCGGCCGATCACCCCGCACGACAACGTCATCGGCGCCCAGGCAGGTGGCCGCCATCCCGGCGAGCACCCCCGACGGCCCGACCTCCAGGAACCTCGACACCCCGTGAGCGCTCAGCTGGGCGATGCCGTCGGCGAACCGCACCGACCCGCGCACCTGACGCACCCAGTAGTCCGCGTCCCACCCGTCCATCACCAGCGGGATCCGTGGCTGCGCGTAAGTGACCGTCTCCGCAACCGCGCGGAACTCCTCGAGCATCGGTTCCATCAGCCGCGAATGGAACGCATGCGACACCTGCAGACGTTTTGTCCGCCTGTCCGTGATCAAAGCTTCGATCGCCTCGACCGGACCGGACACCACCACCGAGGTTGGACCGTTCACCGCGGCGACATCGAGATCGTCACCGATGATCGAACGAACCTCCGCCTCGGAAGCTTCGATCGCCAGCATGGCACCACCCGCGGGAAGCGCCTGCATCAGACGACCACGAGTGGACACCAACCTGATCGCATCGTCGAGATCGAACACGCCCGCCACGTGCGCGGCGGCCAACTCACCGATCGAATGACCGAGCAGGAAGTCGGGGACGATGCCCCAGCTCTCGTGGAGGCGGAACAACGCCACCTCGTACGCGAACAGAGCGATCTGGGTGTGCTGCGTCTCGTGAACCCGCTCATCCGAAACGATCTCGGCCCGCGCACCGACCGCGTCATGAGCATCAGCGAAAACGGGGAAACGCTCGTACAGATCCGCGGCCATGTCCGGTGTCTGAGACCCCTGGCCGGTGAACAGCATCGCGAGCCGGCCGTCGCCCGAGCGCCCGGTCACCACACCGGCGGCGGACCGGCCCTCAGCGACCGCGGCCAGCCCCGCGGCAAAGCCCTCGGCCCGATCGGCGATCACCACGGCCCGGTGCTCCAGCGCCGCCCGGGTCCGCACCAACGCCGCCGCTACCGCAGCCGGATCCGCGGGGTCCACAGTGCTCAGTCGCGCGGCCTGACCCCGCAACGCCTGCGGGGACCGGCCGGACACCAGCCACGCCGTCGGACCGTCCAGCACCGGAGCAACCGCCGCCGGCTCATCAGCACCAGGCGCCTGCTCGATGATCGTGTGCGCGTTCGTCCCACTGATCCCGAACGACGACACACCCGCCCGCCGGACATCGCTGTCCCACGACTGGGTAGCCGTCAACAACTTGACGGCGCCGGTCGTCCAGTCAACCTGACTCGACGGCTCGTCAACATGAAGCGTCGACGGCAATACACCGTGCCGCATCGCCATGACCATCTTGATGATGCCCGCGACACCGGCCGCGGCCTGTGTGTGCCCGATGTTCGACTTCACCGACCCCAGCCACAGCGGCCGGTCACGTTCTTGACCGTAGGTGGCCAGCAGGGCCTGCGCCTCGATCGGGTCACCCAGCCGGGTACCGGTGCCGTGGCCCTCGACGACATCCACATCCGACGCGTTCAGACCAGCGCTGGCCAGAGCCTGCCGGATCACCCGCTGCTGCGAGGGCCCGTTCGGCGCGGTCAGACCGTTGGAGGCACCGTCCTGGTTGACGGCGCTACCGCGTACGACAGCAAGGATCTGATGCCCGTTGCGACGAGCGTCCGACATCCGCTCGACCAGGATGAGACCGGCGCCCTCGGCCCAGCCCGTCCCATCAGCGGCGGAGGCATACGACTTGCATCGGCCGTCCGACGAGAGGCCGTCCTGTCGCGAGAACTCGGCGAAGACCTCGGGGCCGGTGATGACCGTGACACCACCGACCAGCGCCATCTCACACTCACCGGACCGCAGCGCCTGAGTGGCCCAGTGCAATGCGACCAGCGACGACGAACACGCCGTATCAACCGTGACGGCGGGGCCTTCGAGGCCGAACGTGTACGCCACCCGACCCGAGATCACGCTGTTCGCGCTCCCGGTCAGCAGGTGACCCTGAGCTTCGGGGGGAACCTGGCCGCCGAAGCCGTACCCGGAGTTGGAAGCACCGACGAACACACCCACCGGACGCCCGCGAAGCGATCGCGGGTCAACGCCTGCCCGCTCGAAGGTCTCCCACGACACCTCGAGCAACAGCCGCTGCTGCGGATCCATCGCCAGGGCCTCACGAGGCGAGATCCCGAACAGGCCCGCATCGAATTCCGGGGCGTCGTAGACGAATCCACCCGCGCGGGCGAACGCGGCGTCGGCGGGCACGAACCAGCCGCGGTCGTCGGGGAACGCGGAAACGCCGTCCCCGCCACCGAGGACGAGCCGCCACAGGTCCTCCGGTGACTGCACGCCGCCCGGGTACCGGCAGCCCATGCCGACGATGACGATCTCGTCGTCCACGACGGGCAGCACCGGGCGGACCGCGACATCGGCGAGCGTCGGCTCCTCGGCCAGGCCGAACGCGTCCACGAGATGTTCGGCGAGCACCTCCGGGGCCGGGTAGTCGAAGACGAGGGAGGCTGGCAGCGTCAGCCCGGTGGCGTCGGCGAGCGCGTTGCGCAGCTCGACGGCGGTCAGCGAGTCGAAGCCCATGTCGCGGAAGGCGCGGCCGGGCTCGACGTCGCTCGTCGACGAGAAACCGAGGGCGGCCGCGGCGTGCGAGCGGACCAGGTCGAGCAGCGTACGGCGGCGCTCGGCGGGACGCTCGCCCCGCAGACGGCGGGCCAGCTCGTTGTCGCCGGGGGCGGCCGTGGTGGCCGCACGGTCCCGGACCTGGGGCAGCTCGGCGAACAGGGAGCTGGCCCGGCCCGCGGTGAACTGGTCGGCGAAGCGTACCCAGTCGACGTCCGCGACCGTGACGGCCACGTCGTCGTGGTCCACGGCGCGGGCCAGGGCGGCGATGGCCTGATCCGGGTTCATCGCGCGCAGACCGCGGCGTTCGAGGTAGCCGCGGGTGGCGTCGTCGGCGGCGATGCCCACCTCGGCCCAGGGGCCCCAGGCGACGGCGAGACCGGCGAGGCCGCGGGCGCGGCGGGATTCGACGAGGGCGTCGAGGTACGCGTTGGCGGCGGCGTACGCGGACTGCCCGCCACTGCCCCACACGCCCGCGATCGAGGAGAAGACGACGAACAGGTCGAGGTCGGCGTCGCCGAGCAGCGCGTCGAGGTTGGCCGCACCGGCCGCCTTGCCCGCGACGACGGCGGCGAACCCGGTCAGCTCGGTGGCCTCGAGTTCGAGCGCGTCGCTGACCCCGGCGGCGTGCACCACACCGGTCAGCGGGTACGCGTTGACGACCTCGGCGAGGGCCGCCCGGTCGGCGACGTCGCAGGCGACCACGGTGACCCGTGCGCCCGCCTCGGTCAGCTCGGCGGTCAGGGCGTCGACGCCGGGGGCGGCGGGTCCGCGACGACCGGCGAGGATCAGGTGGCCCGCGCCGCGTCCGGCGAGCCAGCGGGCGACCTCGGCTCCGAGCGCGCCGGTGCCACCGGTGATCAGCACGGTGCCGCCGGGCTGCCAGGTGCGGGCGGCGCCGGAGACGGGGGCGGCGACGAGGCGGCGGGCGTACACCCCGGCGGGTCTGATCGCGACCTGGTCCTCGCCGCGCTGGGTGAGCACGGCGGCGAGCCGGGCGCCGGCGCGGGTGTCGAGCTCGGCGGGGAGGTCGATCAGGCCGCCCCAGCGCTGCGGGACCTCCAGCGCGGCGACCCGGCCGAGGCCCCACAGCGGGGACTGCTCGATGTCGCCGGCGGGGCCGGAGTGCCCGGCGGTGACCGCGCCGCGGGTGGCGACCCAGAGCGGCGCGTCGAGGCCGGCGTCGCCGAGCGCCTGGACGAGTGAGAGCGTGAGCGCCGTACCGGCCGGCACGGCAGGGTGAGCCGGGTCCGCGCCTGCACGCAGGCCGGCCAGGCTGAGCACACCGGCGATCTCATCACCGGAGACCAAGGTGGAGAGCAGGGCGGCGAGCTCGTAGCGATCGGCCCGCCCCGGAACGACGACGTGCCGGACGGTCGCGCCGTGCCCGGTGAGGGCGGCGTCGAGCCCGGAGGGCAGCTCGTCGTCCGCGACGGTGATGACGAGCCAGGTGCCGGTGAGGTTCGCGGCCGGCAGCGTGCTCAGCGGTTGCCAGCTGATCCGGTGCCGCCACGAGTCCACGAGCGAGGTCTGCCGGCGGCTGCGGCGCCACGCCGCGAGGACGGGCAGCGCGGAGGCCATCGCGCTGTCGTCGCCGAGTTCGAGCACGCCCGCGAGACGGCTGAGGTCCTCGCGCTCGACCGCCTCCCAGAACCCCGCGTCCCAGCCGCTGCCGGTGCCGGGACCGGCGTTCTCCGCGGTGACGGCGGTGGGGCCGAGCCAGTAACGGTCGTGCTGGAAGGCGTACGTGGGCAGAGCGATCCGTTGTCCGCCCCAGCCCCCGAGCACGGCGGTCCAGTCCACGCCGCCACCCGCCACGTGCAGCTGGGCCAGCCCGCGCAGCAGGCTCTCGCTCTCGTCGCCACGCAGCGCCGCCACCACGGTCGCGGTGCTGTCGAGGCAGGTCCGGGCCATGCCGGCGAGTACGCCCGACGGCCCGACCTCGAGGAACCGCGTCACGCCCTGCGCGCTGAGCCGGGCGATGCCGTCGGCGAACCGTACGGTCCCGCGTACCTGCCGCACCCAGTAGTCGGCGTCCCAGCCGTCCATCACGAGCGGAATCCGCGGCGGGGCGTACTCGATGCTCTCCGCGACGGCCCGGAACTCCTCGAGCATCGGCTCCATGAGCCGCGAGTGGAACGCGTGCGAGACCTGCAGACGCTTGGTCCGCTTGTCCGTCACCAGCGCTTCGATCGCCCCGGCCGGACCGGACACGACCACCGAGGTGGGGCCGTTGACCGCGGCGATGTCGAGGCTGTCGCCGATCAGCGAGCGAACCGTTGCCTCGTCGGCCTCGATCGCCAGCATCGCGCCGCCCTCGGGCAGCGCCTTCATCAGACGACCGCGGGCGGACACCAGCCGCACGGCGTCGTCGAGGTCGAACACGCCGGCGACGTGCGCGGCGGCCAGCTCGCCGATCGAGTGGCCGAGCAGGTGGTCGGGGGTGACACCCCAGCTCTCGAGGAGCCGGAACAGCGCCACCTCGACGGCGAACAGCCCCACCTGCGTGAACCGGGTGTCGTGGATCCGCTCGTCGGCGAGCACGTCGAGCAGCGACCAGTCGAGGCGCGCGTCGATCGCGTCGAACACCTCGGCGTACACGGGGAAACGGGCGTACAGGTCGAGGCCCATGCCGGGGTGCTGGGCGCCCTGACCGGTGAAGAGCATGGCGAGCCGGCCGGTGCCCGCGGCGCCGCGGACCAGCGCGGGCGAGGCGGTGCCCCGCCGCAACGCGTCCAGGCCCTCGGTGGTCGCGGACGGGCCGGCGGCCAGGATGACGGCGCGGTGCTCGAACGTGGCGCGGGTGCCGGCGAGCGACCAGCCGACGTCGGTCGGGTCGAGGTCCGGGCGGGCCCGCAGCAGGGCGGCGAGGCGTTCGGCCTGGCCGGCGAGGGCCTCGGCGGTACGCCCGGACAGCACCCACGGCGTGAGCGCGGGCGGGACAACCGGCGCCCGCACCTCGGCCTCGACCGGTGCGGCGGCTGCGGTCTCGTCGTCATCGGCGTCCGCGGCTGCTCCGGCCGGGGCCGGCAGCGGTGCGTCCTCGATGATGATGTGCGCGTTGGTGCCGCTGACGCCGAACGACGAGATACCGACCCGGCGCGGGTTCTCGCCCCGCTGCCAGCTGCGGGACTCGGTGAGCAGTTCGACGGCGCCCGCGGTCCAGTCCACGTGCGGGGTCGGCGCGTCGACGTGAAGGGTGGCCGGCAGGGTGTCGTGGCGCATCGCCATGACCATCTTGATGATGCCGGCGACGCCCGCGGCCGCCTGGGTGTGGCCGATGTTCGACTTGATCGAGCCGAGCCGCAGCGGTTCGGCGTTCTCGCGCCCCCGGCCGTACGTCGCCAGCAGTGCCTGCGCCTCGATCGGGTCACCGAGGCGGGTGCCGGTGCCGTGGGCCTCCACGACGTCCACCTCGGCCGGGGCGAGCCGGGCGTTGCCGAGCGCCTGCAGGATCACGCGCTCCTGCGACGGGCCGTTCGGGGCGGTGAGGCCGTTCGACGCTCCGTCCTGGTTGACGGCGCTGCCGCGGACCACGGCGAGGATCTCGTGGCCGAGGCGCTGGGCGTCGGAGAGTCGCTCGACGAGCAGCACGCCGACGCCCTCGGACCAGCCGGTGCCGTCGGCCGCCGCGGCGAACGGCTTGCAGCGCCCGTCGGTCGACAGACCGCCCTGCTTGTCGAACTCACCGAAGATGGCGGGGCCGGCCATGACGGTGACGCCGCCGGCGAGCGCCATCGAGCACTCGCCCGCGCGCAGCGCCTGCGCGGCGAAGTGCAGCGCGACCAGCGACGAGGAGCAGGCGGTGTCGATGGTGACGGCGGGGCCCTCGAGGCCGAGTGCGTACGCGACCCGCCCCGACACGACGCTGGCCGCGTTGCCGGTGAGCAGGTGACCGTCGGCGCCCTCGGGGAGCTCGGTGACGCCGTAGCCGTACCCGGACGCGGAGCTGCCGATGAACACCCCGACCTGGCTTCCGCGCAGCGACTGGGGGTTGATCCGGGCGGTCTCGACGGCTTCCCAGCACGACTCCAGCAGCAGCCGCTGCTGGGGGTCCATGGTGAGCGCCTCACGTGGGGAGATGCCGAACAGCCCGGCGTCGAAGTCGCCGGCGCCGTGCACGAAGCCGCCCTCACGTGCGTACTGGGCGTCGTCCGGTTCGGAGAGTTCCCAGCCACGGTCGGCGGGGAACGCACCGATGCCGTCACCGCCGTCGGCCACCAGCCGCCACAGGTCCTCGGGCGAGCTCACACCGCCGGGGTACCGGCAGCTCATGCCGACGATGGCGATGGGCTCGCGAGCCCGGTCCTCGGCCAGTCGCAGACGGCGCCGGGCGTGTCGGAGATCGGCCGTGACGCGCTTGAGGTATTCGAGGTACCTCTGTTCATCTGCCACTCGAGGTCACCTTGTCTAGGCAATCGGAATGGTTCGCACCACCGTGTGGAGGCACCGTCGAGGACCGTTCCGCCCCGCCCGCGGGCAGGGTGGAACGGTCCTCGGGAGCCTTGATGCCGGGAGCCTATGGGCGCCCTCGGAACCCCAACAACCCCTAGGCGACCCCTGCGGGCAGGGGTCGCCTCGATGATCAGGCGCCGCCGAGCTGCTGTTCGATGAACGAGATCAGCTCGTCGTCGGACGCCGCTTCCAGCGTGTCGTCCACCGAGCCGGCACCGGTTGCGGCCGGCGCCGCGGCCGTCCACTTCGACAGGAAGGACTGCAGCCGTACGGTGACCTTGGCGCGCGCGAGCGCATCGAACCCGGCACCCCCGAATGCCTCGTCCAGCTCCGCCAGCCGGGCCAGGAACGGGTCGACGCCGTCCTGCTCGCCGGACAGCTCGGCCCGCAGGTACCGGCCCACCGCCGCCGCGTCCGGGTGGTCGAACACCAGGCTCGCTGGCATGCTGAGCCCGGTCGCCGCGACGAGCCGGTTGCGCAGCTCGACCGCGGTCAGGGAGTCGAAGCCGAGGTCGTTGAACGCGCGCCCGGCCGGGACCCGGTCGATGCCGCTGTGCCGCAGCACGGCGGCCGCCTCGGTGCGCACCAGCCGTACCAGCAGGTCCGTCTGCTCGGTCGCGGACAGGCCCCGGATACGGCCGCGCAGCCCGTCGCCCGCGTCCCCGGCACCGCTCGGCACCTCCGCCTGCTCCCCGCCGCCGAGCTCCGCGAACAGCGGCGCGGGCCGGGTGGCGGTGAACGTCGCGAGGAACCGCGACCAGTCGATGTCGGCGACCGTCACACATTCCTCGCCGCCGTCGATCGCCTCGGCCAGCGCCGCCATCGCCCGCTGCGGGGTCAGCGGGGCCAGGCCGCGGCGGCGCAGGTAGTCGTCGGCCTCGGTGGACGCGGCCATGCCGGAACCGGCCCACGGTCCCCACGCGACGGAGGTGCCCGCCGCGCCCCGGGCCCGCCGGGTGCGGACGAGCGCGTCGAGATGGGCGTTGGCGGCGGCATACGCGGCCTGTCCCCCGCTGCCCCACACCCCGGCGATGGAGGAGAAGACCACGAACGCGTCGAGGTCCAGGGCGGCGGTCAGGGCGTCGAGGTGCTGGGCGCCGGCCACCTTGGCGTGCAGGGTCGCCGCGAACTCCGCCGGGGTGGTCGCCGCCAGCGTGGCCGCGTCGTTGACCCCGGCGGCGTGCACGACGCCGGTCAGGGGCAGGTCCGCCGGGATCGCCGCGAGCACACCGGCCAGCGCGTCCCGGTCGGTGACGTCCGCGGCCGCCACGGTGACCCGGGTGCCGAGGGCGGTCAGCTCGGCGGTGAGGTCGCTCATGCCGGGGGCTTGCGGGCCGCGACGGCCGAGCAGGACCAGGTGGGGTACGCCGCGCCCGGCGAGCCACCGCGCGACGTGGGCGCCGAGTGCGCCGGTGCCGCCGGTGAGCAGAACCGTACCCGTGGGGCGGTAACCGCCGCCTGCCTTGACGGGGGCCGGAGCCGGAAGCAGCCGCCGGGCCCGCAGGCCACCGGGGCGGATCGCCACCTGGTCCTCCTCGCCGGGGGCGGTCAGGAACGCCGCCAGCGCCTGCCCGTCGGCGTCGGCGAGGGTGCCGGGCAGGTCGACCAGGCCACCCCAGCGCCGCGGGTGTTCCAGCGCGGCCACCCGGCCCAGGCCCCAGATCTGCGCCTGCCGTGGCGCGGCGTCCGTGGCACCGGTCGCGTCGCGGGTCAGGCACCAGAGCGGGGCGTCCACGCCGGCATCGCCGAGCGCCTGGACGAGCGTCACCGTCCGGGTCGCGTCGGGCAGGACGGACAGCACGCGGGTCGCCGGGGTGAGCCCCCGGTTCCCCTTCAGGACGTCGCGGATGCGGCCGGCGGCTGTTGCCCGGTCGGCGCCGGTCGCGATCGTGACCTCGGTCAGCGTCGCCCCGGTCAGCGCCGTCCGCAGGTCCTGCGGCACCTCGCCGTCCGTGACCACGAGCCAGTTCCCGTCCGGTGCCGCCGCCACGGGGGCGGTGATGTCCGTCCAGTCCTCGCGGTAGCGCAGCCCGTCGGTGTTGTGCCCGAGGTCCGGCCAGTACCGCTCGCGCTGGAACGCGTACGGCGGCAGCGCCACCCGCGGCCCGGCCGGCAGGATCCCGGCCCAGTCCACCGGTACGCCGGCGACGTGCAGCGCTGCGACGGCGTCCAGCGGGCGGTCACCCCGGATCACGGTCTCACCGCCGTCCAGGCACCCCGCCGCCATCCCGGCGAGGACTCCCGACGGACCGACCTCCAGGAACGTCGTGACCCCCCGGGCGCTCAGCTCCGCGATGCCGTCAGCGAACCGAACAGCCTCACGCACCTGACGCACCCAGTAATCCGCATCCCACCCGTCCATCACCAACGGAATCGACGGCTGCGCATACTCGACCGTTTCCGCAACCGCCCGGAACTCCTCGAGCATCGGCTCCATCAACCGCGAATGGAACGCATGCGACACCTGAAGACGTTTCGTCCGCCTGTCCGTGGTCAAAGCTTCGATCGCCTCGACCGAACCCGACACCACCACCGACGTCGGACCGTTCACCGCCGCAACATCCAGCGTGTCGCCGACGATAGAACGAACATCCGCCTCAGAAGCCTCGATCGCCAACATGGCACCACCCGCAGGAAGCGCCTGCATCAAACGACCACGAGCAGACACCAACCTGATCGCATCATCCAGATCGAACACACCCGCCACATGCGCGGCAGCCAACTCACCGATCGAATGACCAAGCAGGAAATCGGGCGTGATGCCCCAGCTCTCGTACAGCCGGAACAACCCCACCTCGAACGCGAACAGGGCCAGCTGGGTGTGCTGCGTCTGATCGATGAGCTCCGTCTCGACGACCTTGTGAAGCGGGAATTCGGCCCGGGCGGCCACCGCGTCGAACGCGTCGGCGAACACCGGATGACGGTCGTACAGGTCGCGGACCATGCCCGGACGCTGGGCGCCCTGCCCGGTGAACAGTGCGGCGAGCGGGCCGTGGCCCGCCGTGCCGGTCAGCACCCCGGCCGCGGACGTTCCCTGGTCGAGGGCGGCGAGCCCGGCGAGCAGGCCTTCCCTGTCGGGCGCGACAACGGCAGCGCGTACGGGCAGGCTCGCCTGTACCGCGGCGAGGCTGCGGGCCACGGCGGTGAGGTCGCTCGCGGTCGCCGCCACCTCGCGCAGCCGTGCCGCCCGGGCGCTGAGTGCGGCGCCGGTGCCGGCCGACAGCAGCCAGGTGACCGGCCCGTCACCGGCCGCCGGCTCCTCCGCGGCGGGGGCCACGACGTCGCCCTGTTCCAGGATCACGTGCGCGTTGGTGCCGCTGAGACCGAACGAGGAGACGCCCGCCCGTCGCCGCGCGCCGTCCCACGGCTGGTTGGCGGTCAGCAGCCGCACGTCGCCGGCGGACCAGTCCACCTGCGGGGTCGGCTCGCCCACGTGCAGGGTCGCGGGCAGCACGCCGTGCCGCATCGCCATGACCATCTTGATCAGCC
The DNA here is from genome assembly GCF_018332715.1 of Winogradskya consettensis. Classification (GTDB taxonomy): domain Bacteria; phylum Actinomycetota; class Actinomycetes; order Mycobacteriales; family Micromonosporaceae; genus Actinoplanes; species Actinoplanes consettensis. The sequence continues at coordinate 177,985 of NZ_BOQP01000051.1, forward strand.
CGGCGACGCCGGCTGCGGCCTGGGTGTGGCCGATGTTCGACTTGACCGACCCGAGCCACAACGGCCGATCCCGATCCTGACCGTACGTGGCCAGCACCGCCTGCGCCTCGATCGGGTCACCGAGCCGGGTACCGGTTCCGTGCGCCTCGACAACATCCACGTCCGCCGGCTTCAATCCCGCCGACGCGAGCGCCTGCCGGATCACCCGCTGCTGCGAAGGACCGTTCGGCGCCGTCAGACCGTTGGACGCGCCGTCCTGGTTGATCGCGCTGCCCCGCACCACCGCGAGCACCTCGTGGCCGTTGCGGCGCGCGTCGGAGAGCCGCTCCACCAGCAGAACGCCGACGCCCTCACCCCAGCCCGTGCCGTCCGCGTCCGCGGAGAACGCCTTGCAGCGGCCGTCACCGGCCAGCCCGTCCTGCCGGGCGAACTCGACGAACGCGCCCGCCGTGGACATCACCGTCACACCACCGGCCAGCGCGAGGTCGCACTCCCCCGCCCGCAGCGACTGCGCGGCGAGATGCAGGGCGACCAGCGACGACGAGCAGGCCGTGTCCACGGTGACCGCCGGGCCTTCCAGGCCGAACACGTACGACACCCGGCCGGACAGCACCGCCGCCGCGTTGCCCGTGGAGGCATGCGACTCGACACCGGCGCCACCGGCCATGGCCAGCACCGCCGCATAGTCCTGGCCGTTGGTGCCGACGAAGACACCGGTGCGTGATCCGCGTACGGCGACCGGGTCGACACCGCCGCGCTCGAACGCCTCCCACACCGATTCCAGCAGCACCCGCTGCTGGGGATCCATGGCGAGCGCCTCCCGGGGCGACACCCCGAACAGCTCGGCGTCGAAGCCGGCCACATCGTCGAGGAAACCGCCCTCGACGGCGGGCAGGCCACCGGGCCAGCCCCGGTCCGCGGGCAGGGCGGTCAGCGCGTCCGTACCGCCGGCGACGAGCTCCCACAGGTCCTCCGGCGACGCCACGCCCCCGGGGAACCGGCAGGCCATCGCCACGACGACCACCGGATCACCGGCGTCCACCACGGCCGGGACAGCGTCGGCCGGGACCGCCGCTCCGGACGCGACCTGGCTCCGGGCGCCCAGGCGGTCGCGCAGATGCTCCACGAGCGCCGCCGGGGTCGGGTAGTCGAACACGAGCGTGGCGGGCAGCGGCACGCCGACCGCCTCGGTGAGCAGGTTGCGCAGCTCCACCGCGGTGAGCGAGTCGAAGCCGAGGTCACGGAACGCGCGCCCGGGCTCGATGGTGTCCCCGGTCGTATGGCCGAGCACCAGCGCGACCCGGCTGCGGATCAGCTCGAGCAGCTCCACGGCCGTGTGCCCGGCCGGACGGGCAGCCCGCTCCACGACCTGCGCGGGGGCCTCCACCGGAAGGAGCGGTTCGAGCAGCGGTCCACGCCGTCCGCCGGCGAGCCGGGGCCAGTCGACGTCCGCGATGAGCAGCACGGGCTCGGCGGAGGCGACGGCAGCACCGAACGCGGCGACCGCCTGCTCCGGTGGCAGCGCCGTGAACCCGCCCCGGTCGAGGCGCCGGCCGACCGTGCCGGTGTCCGCCATGCCACCCTCGGCCCACGGTCCCCAGGCGATCGACGTCGCGGCCAGGCCCCGGGCCCTGCGGTCCTGAGCGAGCGCATCCAGGTACGCGTTGGCCGCCGCGTAGTTCCCCTGCCCCGGACTGCCGATCGTCCCGGCCACCGACGAGAACAGGGCGAACAGCGGCAGCTCGAGATGCGCGGTGAGCGCGTCGAGGTGGTCGGCGGCCCGCGCCTTGGCAGCGAACACCGTCGTGAACTGGTCGGCGGTGAGCGACTCGAGGACCCCGTCGTCCACCACGCCCGCAACGTGCACGACACCGGCGAGCGGGAACTCCCCAGGAACCGCGGCGAGCGCGGCAGCCACCTGGTCCCGCTCGGACACGTCACACGCTGCCACGGTGACCCGCGCACCGAGCGCGGTCAGGTCAGCGGTCAGCTCCTCGGCCCCGGGCGCCTCCGGCCCGCCCCGGCTGAGCAGCAGCAGACTGGGAACGCCCGCCCCGGCCAGCCAGCGCGCCACCTGCCCACCGAGCGCGCCTGTGCCACCGGTGACCAGCACCGTCCCGTCCGGTGCGACGAACTCGGCACCGGAGCCCGGCGCCGCCGTCAACCGCCGCCCGTAGACACCGGCCGCCCTGATCGCGACCTGGTCCTCGTCGTGCCCGGCCAGCACCGCGGCGAGCCGGCGAGCGGCCCGCTCATCGAGCGTCTCGGGCAGGTCCGCGATGCCACCCCACAGGTGCGGCAGCTCGAGCGCGGCAACCTGCGCCACCCCCCAGACCTCCGCCTGCCCGGCCCGCCGGATCGGATCCGCGGGACCGGTCGTGACCGCACCGCGCGTCAGCAACCACACCGGGGCGACCAGCTCGGCCTCACCCAGCGCCTGCAGCAGGGCGGTCGCCGCAAGCCCACTGCCGGGCAACCCCACAACCCCACCGACCGTACGGTCCCCAGCCGCGGTCAGCAGCTCGTCGGCAATCCGCCAGCGATCGGCGTCACCCGGCACCCGCACCTCGATCACATCCACACCAGCACCCCGCAACGCCGCCACGACGTCATCCTCGGCGCCTTGTCCGGCCGCTACCACTACCCAGGTGCCCTCGGGCGCACCGGAGCTCGGGTCGAGGGGTTTCCAGGTGATCCGATGCCGCCAGCCGTCCAGAACATCCCGTTCGTGCAACCCGCGCCGCCACTCCGCCAGGGCGGGCAGCAGCGTGTCCCACTCCGTGGCCGCGCTCCCGAGCCGCAACGTGCCGGCCAGCGCGTCGAGGTTCCGCGTCTCGACCGCCTTCCAGAACCGGTTCTCCTCGGGATGCGCAGCACTCACCGCACGAACGGGCACAGCCCAGTAGTGGTCCCGCTGGAACGCATACGTCGGCAGCTCCACCCGACCCCCCGCCGGCAGCACCGCCGTCCAGTCCACCCGGACCCCGTTCACGTGCAGCTTCGCGACTGCCTCCAGCGGCCGATCACCGCGCACGACGACATCATCGGCGCCCAAACAGGTAGCCGCCATCCCGGCGAGCACACCCGACGGCCCCACCTCCAGGAACCTCGACACCCCCTGCGCGCTCAGCTGAGCGATGCCATCGGCAAAACGAACAGCCTCACGCACCTGACGCATCCAGTAATCCGCGTCCCACCCGCCCATGACGAGCGGAATCGACGGCTGCGCGTACTCGATCGTCTCAGCAACCGCACGGAACTCATCGAGCATCGGCTCCATCAACCGCGAATGGAACGCATGCGACACCTGAAGGCGTTTAGTCCGCTTGTCCGTGATCAAAGCGTCAACCGCCTCGACCGGACCGGACACCACTACCGACGTCGGACCGTTCACCGCCGCAACATCGAGTGTGTCGCCGACGATCGAACGAACCTCCGCCTCGGACGCTTCGATCGCCAACATCGCGCCACCAGCAGGAAGCGCCTGCATCAGACGACCACGAGCGGACACCAGCGTGATCGCATCATCCAGATCGAACACCCCGGCAACATGCGCGGCAGCAAGCTCACCGATCGAATGACCAAGCAAGTAGTCGGGCGTGATGCCCCAGCTCTCGTACAGGCGGAACAACGCCACCTCGAACGCGAACAAAGCGATCTGCGTGTGCTGCGTCTCGTGAACACGCTCGTCAGCGACAACCTCGTGCCGCGACGCCACCTCGTCATAGGCCTCGGCAAACACTGGGAACCGCTCGTACAGATCCGCGGCCATGTCCGGCGTCTGAGACCCCTGACCCGTGAACAACATCGCCAGTCGGCCGTCGCCCGAACGCCCGGTCACCACACCGGCGGCGGGCCGGTCCTCAGCGACCGCGGCCAGCCCCGCGGCAAAGCCCTCGACCCGATCGGCAATCACTACAGCCCGATACTCCAACGTCGCACGGGTCCGCACCAACGCCGCCGCAACCGCAGCCGAATGCCCGTAGTCCACAGTGATGAGTCGTTGAGCTTGCCCTCGCAAAGCTTCCGCAGACCGCCCCGACAACACCCACGCCGTCGGACCATCCAGAACCGGAACAACGGCCGCCGCCTCACCACCAGCCGGGGCCTGCTCGATGATCGTGTGCGCGTTCGTCCCACTGATCCCGAACGACGACACACCCGCCCGCCGGACACCGCTGTCCCACGACTGTGTTGACGTCAACAACTTGACGGCACCAGCCGTCCAGTCAACATGACCCGACGGCTCATCAACATGAAGCGTCGACGGCAACACACCATGCCGCATCGCCATGACCATCTTGATAATGCCCGCAACCCCGGCCGCGGCCTGAGTGTGCCCGATGTTCGACTTCACCGACCCCAGCCACAACGGCCGATCCCGTTCCTGACCGTAAGTAGCCAGCAGAGCCTGCGCCTCGATCGGATCACCCAGACGAGTACCCGTCCCATGACCCTCAACCACGTCCACATCCGACGCGTTCAACCCGGCCGAAGCGAGGGCCTGCCGAATGACGCGCTGCTGCGACGGACCATTCGGCGCCGTCAAACCATTCGACGCACCGTCCTGGTTGACCGCACTACCCCGAACAACCGCCAAAACCTCGTGACCATTGCGGCGAGCATCAGACATCCGCTCCACCAGAATGAGACCGGCACCCTCGGCCCAGCCCGTACCGTCAGCGGCACTGGCATAGGACTTGCAACGCCCGTCAGCGGCCAGCCCGTCCTGCCTTGCGAATTCCGCGAACACCTCCGGGCCGGCGATGACCGTGACGCCACCGACCAGCGCCATCTCACACTCGCCGTTACGCAGCGCCTGAGTAGCCCAGTGCAACGCGACCAGCGACGACGAACACGCCGTATCAACCGTCACCGCCGGACCTTCGAGACCGAACGTGTACGCCACCCGACCCGAGATCACACTGTCGGCCGTACCCGTCAAGCCATGCCCATCCAGTTCGGCGCCCACGCCGTACCCGGAATGGGAAGCACCCACGAACACACCCACCGGGCGCCCACGCAGCGACCGCGGGTCCACACCCGCCTGTTCGAAGGTCTCCCAGGAGACTTCGAGCAACAACCGCTGCTGCGGATCCATCGCCAGGGCCTCACGCGGCGAGATCCCGAACAGGCCCGCGTCGAACTGTGATGCGCTGTGCACGAACCCACCGAGCGGCGCGAACGAGGCCTCCGCCGGCACCTGCCAGCCACGGTCGTCGGGGAATCCTGAGACGCCCTCCTCGCCACCGAGGACGAGGCGCCACAGGTCCTCCGGCGACTGCACACCACCCGGGTAGCGGCAACCCATGCCGACGATCACGATCTCGTCGTCCACCACGGGCAGAACCGAGCGGACCGCGACATCGGCGGGCGTCGGCTCCTCGCCCAGGCCCAGCGCGGTCAGCAGGTTCCCGGCCAGCTCCACCGGCGTGGGGTAGTCGAACACCAGCGACGCGGGCAGCCGCAGTCCGGTGGCCCCGGCGAGTACGGTGCGCAGCTCCACGGCGGTGATCGAGTCGAAGCCGAGCTCGCGGAAGGCGGTGCCGGGTTCGATCGCGGCGCTGTCCGCATAGCCGAGGACGGCGGCGGCGCGGGACCGGACCAGGTCGAGGATGCTCGCGCGGCGTTCGGCCGGCTGCAGACCCGCGAGTCGCTGAGCGAGCTCACCACCCGGAGTCCCGGAGCCGGTGTGTCCGGCATCCGGCTGTGCTGCAGCGGGCAGGTCGGCGAGCAGGGGGCTCGGCCGGTTCGCGGTGAACGCGCCGGCGAACACCGGCCAGGTCACGTCCGCCACGGTCACCGTCGCGTCGCCGTGGTCGACCGCACCGGCGAGTGCGGCGATCGCACGTTCCGGCGCCAGCGGGTTGAGGCCTCGACGGCGCAGGTACGCATCGGTGTCACCGGACGCGGCAAGCCCCGCCCCGGACCACGGCCCCCAGGCGACCGCCAGGCCGGTACGGCCCCGGGCGTGCCGGGCTTCGATCAGCGCGTCCAGGTGCGCGTTGGCGGCCGCGTAGGCGGACTGGCCGCCGCTGCCCCAGACACCCGCGATGGACGAGAACACCACGAACAGGGCGGCGTCATCGAGCAGCTCGTCGAGATGGTCCGCACCGGCCGTCTTGGCGTCGAGGACCTCAGCGAACTCCTGCGCCGTCGTGTCCCGCAGCGGCGTCGACCCGGAGATGCCGGCGGTGTGCACGACACCGGTCGGCCGGTACTCGTCGACGACCCGGGCGAGCTGGTCGCGGTCCGCGACGTCACAAGCCACGGCGGTCGCGCGGGCACCGGCCGCGGTCAACTCGGCGATCAGCTCGTCCGCCCCGGGCGCCGCGGGTCCGCGACGGCTGAGCAGCACCACATGCCCCGCACCGTGTTCCACCAGCCATCGGGCCACCTCGGCACCGAGCGCCCCGGTGCCACCGGTGACGAGCACGGTCCCGGTGACGGTCCCGGCGGCTGTCCCGGTCCGGCGGCCGGTCAGTGGTGCGGGCCGGAGGCGGCGGGCGAGGACGCCGGTGCCGCGGATCGCGATCTGGTCCTCGGTCCTCTGGGCGAGCACGGAGGCCAGCCGGTCTCCCGCTCGCCGGTCGAACTTCTCCGGCAGGTCGATGAGGCCACCCCAGCGCCGGGGTGCCTCGAGTGCCGCGACCCGGCCCAGACCCCAGATCTGCGCGAGGCCGGGGCGCGGCGCGGAGTCGTTCCCGGCGGCCGCGACCGCTGCCCGCGTGGCTATCCACAGTGGTGCGTCGGTGTCGGCGTCTTCGAGCGCCTGCACGAGTGCCAGTGCTTCCTGGGCGTCGGCCGGCATCCCGAGCAGCCCCGCCGGATGCTCGCCCTCCGCCAGCGCGTTCAGCAGCAGCTCGGCGATGAGGTACCGGTCAGGCATCGCGGGCAGTTCGAGGAGGCGGACAGTGGCGCCGTGCCCGGCGAGAGCGGCACCGAGGCCCGCGCCCGCGGGGGAGCCCGCGGGGGAGCCCGCGGGGGTGAGGACGAGCCAGATGCCGGTCAGGTCCGCGGTGGGGAGGGCGGGCAGACGGTGCCAGTGGATGTTGTAGCGCCAGGAGTCCAGTTCGGCTGTCTCGTGGCGGGTGCGGCGCGAGTCGGCGAGCGTGGCCAGTGCCGGGGCGGGGTCGAGCCAGAAGCGTTCGCGGTGGAATGCGTACGTCGGGAGATCGATGATCGTGCCGCCGCTGATCGTACGGTCCCAGGCGATGTCCGTGCCGGCGGCGAACAGCCGGGCGGCTGCCGCGAGGGGCCGGTCGCCGCGCACCACGATCTCGTCACCGGTCAGGCACGTCGCCGCCATGCCCGTGAGCACGCCCGATGGCCCGATCTCGACGAACTTGACAACTCCCCGGCCGGCCAGGTGCGCCACACCGTCGGCGAACCGCACCGCCTCGCGCACCTGCCGCACCCAGTAGTCCGCGTCCCACCCGTCCATCACCAACGGAATCCGCGGCTCAGCGTAAGTGACCGTTTGAGCAACAGCCCGGAACTCCTCGAGCATCGGCTCCATCAACCGCGAATGGAACGCATGCGACACCCGCAGCCGCTTCGTCCGCCTATCCGTCCTCAGCGCCTCGATCGCCTCGACCGAACCCGACACCACCACCGAGGTCGGACCGTTCACCGCCGCAACATCCAGTGTGTCGCCGACGATCGAACGAACCTCCGCCTCAGAAGCCTCGATCGCCACCATGCCACCACCCGCAGGAAGCGCCTGCATCAAACGACCACGAGCAGACACCAACCTGATCGCATCATCCAGATCGAACACACCCGCAACGTGCGCGGCAGCCAACTCACCGATCGAATGACCCAGCAGGAAGTCCGGAACGATCCCCCAGCTCTCGTACAAGCGGAACAACGCCACCTCGAACGCGAACAGAGCAATCTGCGTGTGCTGCGTCTCGTGAACACGCTCATCCGAAACGACCTCGTGCCGCGACGTAACCTCGTCATAGGCAGCGGCGAAGACCGGGAAACGCACGTAAAGATCAGCGGCCATTCCCGGCGTCTGAGACCCCTGGCCCGTGAACAACATCGCCATCGGACCGGCGACGACGGCCCCACCGGCCTCACCCGCGATGACAGCGTCAAGACCAGCGAGCAACGCCTCCCGCCCTGCCCCGGCAACAGCCGCACGCCGGTCCAACACCGAACGCGCCGAGATCAGCGTCCGCGCCACGTCCAACTCCGACACGCCGCCGTCGAGCACGAACTCCCGCAGCCGCCGCGCCTGCTCCACCAGCGCCGGCGCGGTCCGCGCGGACAGCACCCACGGCACGACAGCACCCGAAGGCTCAGTGTCAGCCGGCACGACAGCACCCGAAGGCTCAGTGCCGGCCGGCACGACGGGAGGAGCGGCTTCGAGGACCGCGTGCGCGTTCGTCCCGCTGATCGCGAACGACGAGACCGCCGCCCGCCGGGGCCGCCCCCGCTCGGGCCACGCGACCGCGTCGGTGAGCAGCCGGACGTCGCCGGTCTCCCAGTCCACGTGCGGGGTCGGCTCGTCGATGTGCAGCGTGGCAGGCAGAACCCCGTGCCGCATGGCCATGACCATCTTGATGACGCCGGCGACACCGGCGGTGGACTGGGTGTGGCCGATGTTGGACTTGAGCGAGCCGAGCCAGAGCGGGTTGCCGGCGGCGCGCTCCTGCCCGTACGTGGCCAGGACCGCTTGTGCCTCGATCGGGTCGCCCAGCGCGGTGCCGGTCCCGTGTGCCTCGACCACGTCGACGTCGGCGGGTGTCAGCCGGGCGGCGGCGAGCGCCTGCCGGATGACGCGCTGCTGCGCGGGGCCGTTCGGGGCGGTGAGGCCGTTGGAGGCGCCGTCGGAGTTGACGGCGGTGCCCCGGACGACGGCGAGGATCCGGTGGCCGTTGCGGCGGGCGTCGGAGAGGCGTTCGAGGACGAGCATGCCGACGCCTTCGGACATGCTGGTGCCGTCGGCGGCCGCGGCGAACGGCTTGCACCGCGCGTCGTCGGCTAGTCCGCGCTGCCGGCTGAACGACGTGAAGATGCCGGGCTGGGTGATGACGGCGACGCCACCGGTGAGGGCGAGCTCGCACTCACCGCGGCGCAGCGACTCGACGGCCAGGTGCAGGGCGACGAGCGACGAGGAGCAGGCGGTGTCGATGGTGACGGCCGGGCCCTCGAAGCCGAACTGGTACGCGATCCGGCCGGACATGACGCTGCTGGCGCTGCCGGTGAGCAGGTGGCCCTCGATGCCGTCGGGCAGCGGGACGTTGATGCCGTAGTGCGAGGCGGCGCCGCCGATGAACACGCCGGTCGCGGTGCCGCGCAGCGACAGCGGTGCCATCCCGGCGCGTTCCAGGGCCTCCCACGACGCTTCCAGGAGCAGGCGTTGCTGCGGGTCCATGGCCAGTGCCTCGCGCGGGGAGATGCCGAACAGGCGCGCGTCGAACGTGTCGGCGCCGTCGACGAAGCCGCCCGAGCGCACGTACGAGGTGCCGTCGCGGTCCGGGTCGGGGTCGTAGAGCGCGTCGAGGTCCCAGCCGCGGTCGGCGGGGAACGGGGTGATCGCGTCCCCGCCGTCGCTGACGAGCCGCCACAGGTCCTCGGGGCTGGTCACGCCGCCGGGCAGCCGGCAGCTCATGGCGACGATGACGACCTCGTCGTCCAGGACGCGGGCCGGGGCGACCGGTGCGGGCACTACCGCGGGCGCCGTCCCGGCGAGCCGCTCCACCAGGAACGCCGCGAGCGCTGCCGGGTTGGGCTGGTCGAACACGACGGTGGCGGGCAGCCGGGTGCCGGTGGCGGCCGTGAGCCGGTTGCGCAGTTCGACCGAGGTCAGCGAGTCGAAGCCGAGGTCGCGGAACGCCTGGTCGGCGCGGACGTGCTCGGCGTCGGCGTGACCGAGCACCGCGGCGGCGGTATCGCGGACCAGGTCGAGCAGGAGTCGCCGGCGGTCGGCGTCGTCGAGGCGGGCGACGCGGTCGGCCAGCGGGCTGCCGGTGGCCGCGGCGGTCGCGGCGCGGCGCAGCTTCGGCCGGACGAGACCGCGCAGCAGCGGCGTGGGTTCGCCCGGCGCGGCACGCAGCGCGGCGAGGTCGACAACGGTGGGGACCAGTGCCGGCCGGGACAGGGTCAGCGCCCGGTCGAACAGGGCGAGGCCGAGGCCGGACTCCAGGCTGCCCCCGATCCGCGCCACCTCGCGGTCGTCGAGTCCGCCGGCCATTCCGGCGGCGTCCGCCCACAGTCCCCAGCCCAGCGACAGTGCGGGCAGACCTGCCGCGCGCCGGAGCGAGGCGAGACCGTCCAGGTAGGCGTTGGCGGCCGCGTAGTTGGCCTGCCCCGGCGAGCCGAAGGTCGCCGACGCCGACGAGAACGTCACGAACCAGGCCAGGTCAAGTCCGAGAGTCAATTCATGGAGGGTACGCGCGGCGCCCGCCTTGGCCGCCCACACGCGGTCGACGCGTTCCGGGGTCATCGACGCGAGCACGCCGTCGTCGAGAACACCGGCGCAGTGCAGAACACCGGTCAGCCGTACGCCCTCCAGCAGCTCGCGCACCGCACCGGCATCCGAGACGTCACACGCCACCACGCGGGCCGTGGCACCCAGGTCCGCGAGGCGTCGCACCAGGTCCTCGCCGCCGCCACCGCGGCTGACGAGCAGCAGATCGCGGACTCCGTGCGTACGGACGACGTGTTCGGCGAACAGCCCACCCAGCAGGCCCGTCCCACCCGTGATCAGCACCGTCCCCGCCGGATCCACCGGCACCGGCAGCGTGAACACGTTCTTGCCCACGTGACGGGCCTGGCTGATGTGCCGGTACGCGGCGACGGCGTCGCGGACATCCCACGCCCGGATCGGTGACAGGGACAGCTGACCGTCAGCGAACAGCACCGCGACCCGGGCCTGCATCTCCTGCAGCCGGTCATGGTCCACCAGCGTCAGGTCGAACGCCCGGTACGCGACGCCGGGATGCGCGTCCGCCACGGACTCCGCGGTCCGCAGGTCGGCCTTGCCCAGCTCGATGAACCGTCCACCGGCGCGCAGCAGCCCCAGCGACGCGTCGACGTACTCACCGGCCAGGGAGTTGAGCACCACGTCCACGGCGGGGAAGGAGTCGGCGAAACCCAGGTCCCGCGACGAGGCGATGTGCGCGTCGTCGAGGCCCATGCCGCGCAGCACGTCCCACTTGGCGGGGCCGGCCGTGGCGTACACCTCGGCACCCCGCAACCGGGCCAGCTGGACGGCGGCCATGCCGACACCACCGGCCGCGGCGTGGATCAGCACCCGCTCGCCGGCCTCGAGGGCGGCCAGGTCGTACAGGCCGTACCAGGCGGTGAGGTACGCCGTGGACACGGATGCGGCCTCGGCGAACGTCCATCCGGCGGGCATCGGGGTGAGCAGCCGCCGGTCGGTGACGGCGAGCGGGCCGAACGCGCCGAAGAAGGAGCCGAAGACCCGGTCGCCGACCGCGAGGCCGGTGACGTCGGCGGCCACCTCGGCCACGACGCCGGCGCCCTCGGAGCCCATCAGCGCCGGTTCCGGGTACATGCCGAGCGCCATGAGCACGTCGCGGAAGTTGATGCCGGCCGCGCGCATCGCGACCCGGACCTGGCCGGGGGCGAGCTCGGCGCCGGCGTCCGGTGCCGGGACCAGCGCGAGGTGGTCGAGGCTGGTGCCCCCGGCCACGTCGAGCCGCCAGCTTCCGGTGCCGGGAACGCGAAGCCCGGCCGCCGCCTGGGCGTGCGCCAGACGGGGCACCCAGACCTTGCCGTCGCGCAGGGCCAGCTGCGGCTCGCCGAGGGCGGCGGCAGCGGACAGCGCCGCACGGGAGGCGTCGGTGTCGTCGAGATCGACCAGTACCAGGCGGCCGGGGTTCTCGGTCTGCGCGCTGCGCAGCAGCCCCAGCGCCGCGGCGGCACCCGGATCGCGCACCGGCTCCGCGGCGGGCACCGCGTGCGTGGAGACCACGACCAGCGGCGCCCCGGCGTCCCGGTCGTCCGCGAGCCATTCCTGCACGGTCGTCAGCGCCGCGCGGGTTGCCCCGGCGTCATCCGTTTGCGGGGGCAGCTCGAAGATCGAGGTCACATCGGTGGTGGCGGTGGGCAGGTCGCCCGGCAGGGGGGACCAGTCGACGGCGAACAACGTGTGGTGCAGCGCCGCATCGGCGTCGGTGGCCGGCATCGGGGCCGCGCGCAGCACCAGCCGCTCAACGGTGGCCACCTCGGCACCCGTCTCGTCGGCGAGCGCGACGGCGACCGCGTCCGGGCCGGCCGGGGTCAGCCGCACCCGCAGCGTCCGGGCCCCGGCGGCGGCCAGCGTGACACCGGTCCAGGCGAACGGCAGTGCGGGGCCGGTACCGCTGACGAACCCGCCCGCGGCGATGGCGTGCAGGGCGGCGTCCAGCAGCGCGGGGTGCAGCCCGTAGCCCTGATCGGCGACGGAATCCGGCAGCGTGGCTTCCGCGTACACGATGCCGTCGGCACTGCGCCAGGCCCGGCGCAGACCCTGGAAGGCCGGGCCGTAGCCGAAGCCTGACCCGGTCGCGTCGTAGTCCCCGGCCCCGGGGATCGGCTCGGCGCCGGCAGGCGGCCAGGAGGCCACCGCGAACGGCTGCGGGGCGGCGGCGTGCGTGGTGAGGGCGCCGTGGGCGTGCCGGGTCCAGGGGGCGTCGTTGTCGGGTCGCGAGTGCACCGAGACCGTACGGGCCCCGGCGTCGTCGGGTGCGCCGACGGCGACCTGCAGCTGCGGGCCACCGTTCACGGGTAGGGCCAGCGGCGCCTCGATGGTGAGCTCGTCCAGCACGACGGCGCCGGTGAGCCGGCCGGCGTGCAGGGCCAGCTCGACGAACGCGGTGCCGGGCAGCAGCACCCGGTCGAGAACGACGTGGTCGGCGAGCCACGGGTGGGCCGCGATGCCGAGCCGGCCCGTGAGGATCAGTCCGTCGTCGTCGGCGCGGGACACCGCGGCGGCGACCAGCGGGTGCCCGGCGGCGGCCTGCCCGGCGGACGCGGGGTCACCGGCGGGCAGACCCGGCAGCGGCCAGAAACGCTCGTGCTGGAACGGGTACGTCGGCAGCGGCGCCACCGGCGACTCCGGCACCACCGCGGTCCAGTCCACGGCGACACCCGACGTCCACAGGCCGGCAACGGCCCGCAGCAGCGCGGGGCGGTCCGCCACGCCGGCGGGCACGACGGTGAGGTTGCCGGCCCGTGCGTACGCGTCAGCCGCTTGCGCCGTGCGAGGGTTCGGCTCGGCCCAGTACCCGGCGTCGAGCAGGCTCCCGTCGAGGGAACCCCCGGTGACGCCCGACAGGAACGGGGTGTGCCCGGACGCGGGTGCGAGGCTACGCAGAGCAGCGATGACGTCGTCACGCCCCGTGCCGTACGCGGCGACCACGGCAGCACCCTCGGCGACCGTGAGGGCTCCGCAGGCCACCGCCGCGGCGATCTCCCCGTCGCCGTCCCCGGCGTACGCGGCGATGGGCACGCCGAGCTCCGCCCACGCCTGCGCCAGCGCCACGTTGCCGGCCCAGCGGACAGCGCGGGCGACCAGCGGCTCCGTGGCGGGCACGCCGAGCACCGGCTCCGTGGCGGGCGCGCCGAGCACCGGGAAGTCGAAGTGGGCGGCGCACTCGTGCAGCAGTTCGGTGTACCGGGGTGACAGTTCGGCGGGAACCGCGGTGCCACTGCCCGCGAGGACCAGCACGATGCCGTCGCGGCCGGTGGCGGAGACGGTGCCCGCCGGGGCCGACCCGTCGGCCACGGCTGCCAGGCCGGCGCGCAGGGACGCCGTGTCACCGGCCACGACCACGGCACGCTCGCCGAGTGCGGCACGGCTGGTGACGAGCGTCCTTGCCAGCGCCGCGGGGCCCGCGGTCACGTCCAGCAACCGCTCGGCCTGGTCACGCAGCGCCTGTGGCGAGGCCGCGGACAGCACGTACGGCAGCGGCCCGGCTGGGCTCTCGGCAGCCACCGCGCCAGCCGCTTCGGGCGCTTCCTCGATGATGACGTGTGCGTTGGTGCCGCTCATCCCGAACGAGGACACACCAGCACGCCGGATCCGGTCGCCTGCGTGCCAGGTACGCGGTTCCGTGAGCAGCTCGACCGCACCCATCGACCAGTCGACGTGCGGTGTCGGCGCATCAACATGCAACGTGCGCGGCAACTCGCCGTGCCGCATCGCCATCACCATCTTGATGACACCCGCAACACCCGACGCCGCCTGCGTATGACCGATGTTCGACTTCACCGACCCCAACCACAACGGATCACCGACACGATCGCGGCCATACGTGGCCAGCAACGCCTCCGCCTCGATCGGGTCACCCAGCGTGGTGCCGGTTCCGTGCGCCTCCACCACATCAACGTCCGCAGCCGACAGATCGGCGACAGCCAGGGCCTGCCGGATGACGCGCTGCTGCGAAGGACCGTTCGGGGCGGTCAGGCCGTTCGAGGCGCCGTCCTGGTTGACCGCGCTACCGCGTACCACGGCAAGAATTTCATGGTTGTTGCGCTGCGCATCCGACAACCGCTCCACCAGCAGCAGACCGACACCCTCACCCCAACCCGTGCCATCAGCAGCCGCCGCGAACGCCTTGATCCGACCGTCCGCCGCCAACCCACGCTGACGACTGAACTCGGTGAAGATACCCGGCGTGGAGATGACCGCGACACCACCGGCAAGCGCCAGGTCGCACTCCCCCGACCGCAACGCCTGCGCGGCCAGATGCAACGCCACCAACGATGAGGAGCATGCGGTGTCGACCGTGACGGCCGGTCCTTCAAGGCCGAACGAGTACGAGATCCGGCCGGACACCACACTCGCCGAACTACCCGTTGCCAGATAGCCGTCCGTGTCCGAGCCACCATTCGCCACCAGCGCGAGATAGTCCTGGCTGTTCGTGCCGATGAACACGCCGGTCCGGCTACCCGCCATCCCGCGCGGGTTCATCGACGCACGTTCGAACAACTCCCACGACGCCTCGAGCAGCAGACGCTGCTGCGGATCCATCGCCACCGCCTCACGCGGCGAGATCCCGAACAACGAAGCGTCAAAACCCGCGACGTCGGCGAGGAAACCACCCGCCTGCGTGTACGACGTACCCGGCCGGTCCGGGTCCGGATCGTACAGCGCGCCCAGGTCCCAGCCCCGGTCGGACGGGAACTCGCTGACCGTGTCGATGCCACCGGTGACGACCCGCCACAGCTCCTCGGGCGAGGTCACCCCGCCGGGATAGCGGCAGGTCATCGCCACGATGGCGATCGGTTCATCGGTGCGGATCGCGACCATTGCCGGCAGTGCGGCCTCGGGGGCGGCGGTGGCGGCCGACCGGCGTCGGAGGTGGTCCGCGAGCGCGGCCGGAGTGGGGTGGTCGAAGACGAGCCCCGCTCCCAGCGTCAGTCCGGTCCGCGCCATGAGCCGGTTGCGCAGCTCGACCGCGGTGAGCGAGTCGAAACCCAGGTCCTTGAACGGTTTTCCGGACTCCACCGCGGCCACGTCGGGGTAGCCAAGGACGGCGGCGGCTTCCGTGCGGACGAGCGTGAGGGCGGCGGGCCCGCTGAGCAGTGGCACGGCGATCTCCGCCGCGGCGGGTGCTTCCGGTTCCCCGCCGGGCAGCTCGGCGAAGAGCGGGCTGGGCCGTACGGCGCTGAACGCGGGCCGGGCCACCTCCCAGTCGACGTCCACGATGACGGAGGTCGCCCGGTCATGGGCGAGGGTCCGGTCCAGCGCGGCGATCGCGACGGCGGGCTCCAGCGGGCGCAGGCCCCGGCGGCGCAGGAACTCCTCGCCGTCGCCGTCGTCCAGCATGCCGCCGCCTGCCCAGGGGCCCCACGCGACGGCCGTGGCGGGCTTCCCGGCGGCCCGCCGGCGCTCGGCGAGGGCGTCCAGGAACGCGTTCGCCGCGCTGTAGGCGATCTGGCCGCCGCCGCCCCAGACGCCGGCGATGGAGGAGAACAGCACGAACGCGTCGAGGTCGCCGGTCAGCCGATCGAGATTGTCCGCACCGTCCACTTTGGCGCGTAGCGCGGAGGCGAGCCGGTCCGCGTCGATGTCCGCGAGCGCGCCGCTGTCGTTCGCCCCGGCGGCGTGCACGACGGCCCGCAACGGGAACTCGGCGGGGACCGCCGCCAGCACCCCGGCCAGCTCATCCCCATCGGCCACATCACAGGCCACCACGGTCACCCGGCAACCGGACGCCTCAACGTCGGCCACGAGCTCCGCGACACCCGGCGCGTCCGGGCCACGACGCCCGACGAGCAGAATGTGCTCGGCACCTCGCCCGGCGAGCCAGCGCGCGACGTGGCCGCCCAGAGCACCCGTGCCACCGGTCACCAGCACGGTCCCCCGGGGCTGCCAGGAGTCCTCCGGCGCGGGCCCGGTGAGGACGTGGGTGACCAGGCGGCGGACGTGGGCGGCTCCAGCCCGTACGGCGACCTGATCCTCGGTGCCGGTGAGCACGGCCGTGAACCGCCGGGCGGTGTCGTCGTCGAGCGTGGCGGGCAGGTCGATCAGGCCGCCCCAGCGGGCCGGTTCCTCCAGGGCCAGCGCGCGGCCGGCGCCCCAGAGCAGCGCGCCCGCCGGGTCGGGGGTCTCGCCCGGGGTGACCGCGACCGCCTGCCGGGTCACGGCCCAGAGCGGCACGTCACGGCCGGCTTGCGCGAGGGTACGGACGACAGCGACCGCCGCCAGCGTGCTGAACGGCACCGGCCGCAGCTCCTCGCCGGCCGCGGCCACCAGCACGATGCCCGCGGGCGCCGGATCGAGCAGCGCCCGTTCGAGCAGCACCGGATCGAGCTCCGAAGTGGTCAGTGCGACCACGAGCGGGGAGGCACCCGCTTCCCGCAGCGCGTCGGTGACGTCGTCGGACGCGGCGCCGGGTGCGGTGAGGACCAGCCAGGTGCCGGTCGGTGAGGCCGTGCCGGGTTCGTCGAGCCTGCGCCAGAGGACCTGCTGCCGGCGGCCGTGGTCGACGTCCGCGGTGGCGTCCTTCGGCGGGTCCAGCCAGTAGCGGTCGCGCTGAAACGCGTACGTGGGCAGCGCCGTCCCCGCCGGCCGCTCCCCGAGCAGCGCGGGCCAGTCGAGTACGCCGCCGGAGGCCGCGTACCGGGCGACGGTGTCGAGCAGTGTGCCGGTCTGCTCGCGTCCGCGCCGGGCCACCGCCGTGACCAGCACATCGTCCCGGCCGTCGAGGCACAGCCGGGCCATACCGGCGAGGACGGCGTCCGGCCCGGCCTCGACGAACCGGGTGGTGCCGTGCGCGGCCAGCCAGTCGATACCGTCGGCGAAGCGGACGGCGGAACGTACGTGGCGTACCCAGTGGTCGGCGGTGAAGCGGGTGACCGGCTCGCCGGTGAGATTGCCGATGACGGGTACGCGCGGCGCCTGGTACGCGATCCGCTCGGCGACCCGGCGGAACGGCTCCAGCATCGGATCCATGTGCGCGGAGTGGAACGCGTGCGACACCCGTAGCCGGCCGACCCGGCGTCCCCGGTCGGTCCAGTGCTCGGCGAGCGCCTCGACGGCGTCGGCGTCCCCGGAGACCACCACGGCGCGGGGACCGTTCACGGCGGCGATACCGGCGCGGCCCGTATGGGCGGCCAGCATCGCGGTCACCTCCGCCTCGGTCGCCTCCACGGCGAGCATCGCGCCGCCGGCCGGCAGCGCCTGCATGAGCGCGCCACGCGCGGCGACCAGCGCCACCGCCTCGTCGAGGGTCATCACGCCGGCCACGTGCGCGGCGGCGAGCTCGCCGACCGAGTGGCCGAGCAGGAAGTCGGGTCGTACGCCCCAGGACTCCAGGAGGCGGAACAGGGCCACCTCGTACGCGAACAGGGCGATCTGGGTGTGCCGGGTCTCGTGGATCCGCTCGTCCGACACGATCTCCGCCCGCTCGGCGACCGCGTCGTGGGCGCCGGCGAACACGGGGAACCGCTCGTAGAGATCCGCGGCCATGCCCGGCGCCTGAGACCCCTGGCCGGTGAACAGTACGGCGGTGCGGCCGGGTGCGGCTACGCCCCGTACCAGCTGCGGGGCGGTGCCACCGGCAGCGAGCGCGTCGAGCGCGGTCAGGGCGGCCAGCCGGTCCGGGGCCAGCACGACGGCGCGGTGCTCCAGGTGGGCGCGGGTGGTGGCGGCCGCGTACGCGACACCGGCCAGGTCCAGACCGGGGTCGGCGCCGAGGAAGGCGCGCAGCCGGGCCCCCTGCGCGGCGAGCGCGGGGGCGGTGCGCCCGGACACCAGCAGGGGTACGGCACCCGCCAGCACCGGCGGGGCGGGGGCCCGCGTCACGGGCTCCACGGGTGGCGCCTGCTCGATGATCGCGTGCGCGTTCGTACCGCTGATGCCGAACGACGAGACGGCGGCGCGCCGGGCCCGCCCGGTCTCCGGCCACGGCCGCGCCTCGGTGAGCAGCTCGATGCCGCCGGCCGACCACGGAACGTCGGGGTTGGGGGCGTCGACGTGCAGCGTCCGCGGTACGACGCCGTGCCGCATCGCCTGCACCATCTTGATGATCCCGGCGACGCCCGAGGCGGCCTGGGTGTGCCCGATGTTCGACTTGAGCGAGCCGAGCAGCAGCGGCCTGCCCGAGGCCCGGTCCTTTCCGTATGCCGCCCACAGCGCGTGGGCCTCGATGGGGTCACCGAGCACGGTGCCGGTGCCGTGGCCCTCGACCACGTCGATGTCGTCCGGCAGCAGCTGCGCCCCGGCGAGCGCCGCCCTGATGACGCGCTCCTGCGAGGGGCCGTTCGGGGCGGTCAGGCCGTTGGAGGCGCCGTCCTGGTTGACCGCGCCGCCGCGGACCAGCGCGAGCACCTCGTGCCCGAGGCGCCGCGCGTCGGACAGCTTCTCGACCAGCAGCAGGGCCACGCCCTCGGACCACCCGGTGCCGTCCGCGCCCGCGGCGAAGGACTTGCACCGCCCGTCCGGCGCGAGCCCGCCCTGACGGGAGAACTCGGCGAACACGCCCGGGGTGGGGATGACCGCGACGCCGCCGGCCAGCGCCATCGTGCACTCGTCGTTCCGCAGCGCCTGCACGGCGAGGTGCAGCGCCACCAGCGACGAGGAGCACGCGGTGTCGATCGTGACGGCCGGACCCTCCAGCCCCAGCGTGTAGGCGACCCGGCCGGAGATGACGCTGTTGGCGCTGCCGGTGAGCAGGTGACCGGCGATCTCCGGATGGCCGGCGCCGAAGCCGTACCCGGAGGTGGACGCGCCGACGAAGACACCGGTGCGGCTGCCGTGCAGCGACTGCGGGTCGATCGCCGCGTGCTCGACGGTTTCCCAGGCGGCCTCCAGCAGGAGCCGCTGCTGCGGGTCCATCGCGAGCGCCTCACGCGGGGAGATGCCGAACAGGCTCGCGTCGAACGTGTCGGCGTCGTGCACAAAACCGCCGAGCCGCGCGTACGGTCCGTCGGTGTCGTCCCATCCCCGGTTCTGCGGGAACGGGCCGATCGCGTCGACGCCGCCGGCGACGAGGCGCCACAGGTCGGCGGGCGAGGCGACGCCGCCGGGCAGCCGGCAGCTCATGCCGACGATGGCGATCGGCTCCCTGGCGGCCTCCCGGAGCACACGGTTCTGCTTGCGCAGCCGTTCGGTCTCCTTCAGCGAGGCGCGCAGCGCTTCGACCGTTTTCTCCGCGCGGTCGCTCATCGGTGTCCTCCTGGCTTGGTCCGGCTCACGAGACGTCGTTCTCCGGGCGATCGGGGGTCAGCGGGCCGGGATCCGCCGGGGTGAGGGCCGCACGCGGGCCCGGCCCCTAACCGCGCGGCTGCGCCCCGACGGGCTCGCTGTCGGGCGTGGGGTGCGTGCCGGCCTCGGCGGGGGACGGCTTGGGCGGCATCACGACACGGATCGCCACATAGATCAGGTAGCCGCCCAGAACCATCATCAGCAGGCCGCCGGGCCAGCGCAGCGCCTCGGGCAGGTACATCGCCGCGAACCACGACCTGGTCTCCGCACCGCTGATCACCAGGATGACCGGGACCAGCCCCTGCGGGAACAGCGCCAGGGTGCCCACGGTCCAGCCGAGGGTGCTCCACAGGTACCGTACGCGGGAGATCTCGATCTTCACCGTGACCCGCCCGCCGGGGCCGGTGACCACGGTGGCCGGGCGCCCGGAGCGCAGCAGGTGCAGCAGCTCGGGCCCGCGGGCGTGCAACCGGCGCGCGGCCAGGCCGCCGAGCCAGCGGTACAGCACGACACCGGTCGCCAGGCCCACCGGGACGGCCGCCCAGAGCAGGACGGTGCTGCCGGTCAGCAGGCCCAGGCCGAGCACGGCCAGCGGGGGCACCGGCGGCAGCAGCGCGGCCCAGAACGTCACGTTGTTCGTGGTGGTCGTGTCGCCCTGCGCGAGCGGATCGGACGGTCGTTTGTGCGCGTCCGGCCCGGGCGACGCGAGCGCGACCGCGACGACGGCGAACAGGCCCGCCGACCCGCCGAGCGTCGCCGGCAGCACGGCGATCACCCAGGGCCAGGCCCAGCTCAGCCCGCTGATCAGCAGGGTCACCACGGCCACGACGACGGTGATCGGCCCGTAGATCAACAGGAACGCGCGTTGCCGGCCGCGGATGTCGGCCCGCTCGGAGCCGGTGAGCAGCGACATCCACAGGGCGGTGCCGTCCTGGGCGTAGCTGTTGGACGCGGTGACCGCCGCCATGAGGGCGATGCCGGGGGCGGTCCACGGCAGCGCGACGGTCGTACCGAACGTCACCGGCAGGACCGCGGTGAACACGGCCCAGCAGACCGCGACGGCGATCGACTGGATCCGCAGCGGGTCGCGCCACCAGGTGTAGAGCTCCTTGCGGGCCACGGCGCCGACCGGACCGGCGAAGACGCCACGGGCCGCGGGGCCGACGTCGCGGGAACCCCTGATCAGCGCGCGTGCCCGGCGCGGTGTCGCCAGGCTGCGCATCCAGGCGGCCAGCAGCAGCAGGCCGAGCACGACATAGCCGGCCAGGCAGGCGGCCACCCGCAGCCAATCGCCGCGGCCGGCAGCCTCCACGGCGGCGAGGCCCCAGCCCGAGGGCAGGGCCCGCACGCCGCCTGCGAACCAGCCGGGGAAGCCGTCGTCGAACACGCCGTTGACCTGGATCGCCAGCACGACCATCCAGCCGGACTGGGCCAGCACCAGGAACCCGCTGAACACCGCGCCGGTGACCACGGCGCCGGTCCGCAGGCGGCTGACGAAGCCGAACACCGCCGCCGACACCTGGGCCAGGAGCACGAGAACGACCAGGTGCAGGACGACGGCGGGTACGGCGACCAGCGCCGCGGCGACGCCGAGGCGGGCTCCGTACCCGATCAGTCCCAGCAGGGCGAGCAGGGTGACCGCCGTGGTGATGCCGGCGAACCCGGCGGCCAGCAGGCCCGACGCGAGCCGCCACCGGGGCAGTCCCAGCAGCGCGAACTGCTCGGCGCGCAGCACGGTCGTCCCGCTCCACAGCGGGCCGATCAGCCAGCCGAGCGTCCACAGCAGGTAGAGCCCGCCGAGCAGGTCGCCGCGGACGCCGTCGGCACCGAAGTCGATCACCGCGAACATGACCGTGCCGAGCGCGAGCGCCAGGCCGATGATGCCGCCGGCGATCATCAGGAACAGCTTGTTGCCGGTCATCGAGTGGCGGATCACCGCCAGCTTCATCCGGATCAGGGTGCCAGCCACGGCAGTTCTCCCGGCTCGGGGGCGCGATGCCCGACCAGGCGTACGAACGCGTCCTCCAGGCTGCCGTCGCCGCGGACCTCACCGACCGGCCCGCTCGCGACCACCGTGCCGTGATCCATGACGGCGACCGTGTCGCAGAGCTGCTCGACCAGCGCCATCACGTGGCTGGAGAGCACCACCGAGCCGCCGTCGGCGACGAAGCGCACCAGGATGGCCTTGAGCGCCGCGGCGGACACCGGGTCGACCGCCTCGAACGGCTCGTCGAGCACCAGCAGCTTCGGCGCGTGCAATAGCGCGGTGGCCAGGCCGATCTTCTTGCGCATGCCGGTGGAGTAGTCGACGACCAGGGTGCGCTCGGCATCGCCGAGGTCCATGACCGTGAGCAGGTCCCGGGTCCGCTCAGCGACGACATCCGGGGCGAGACCGCGCAGCTGTCCGATGAACGTGAGCAGCTCCCGGCCGGTCAGCCGCTCGGGCATCGCCAGCCCGTCGGGCAGCACCCCCATGAGCGACTTGGCCTTCTGAGGGTCCTGCCACACGTCCACGCCGTACACCTGGGCGCTGCCACTGTCGGGGCGCACCAGGCCGACGGCCATGGACAACACGGTGGTCTTGCCGGCGCCGTTGGGGCCGACCAGACCGAAGAAGGAACCGTGCGGCACGACGAGGCCGGCGTCGCGTACGGCGGTGTGCTCGCCGTACGTCTTCACCAGTCCCGTGAGCCGCAGCGCCGGTGGCGAGTCGTCCGCGGCGACCGGCCGCGCATGGTCGGAGGGATCCGTCGTCGTTGTCACAGGCTGCCACATTCGCGTGTCGTCACTGCAGGATGTCGAGGTCGTGCCAGCCACCGGCGAGTGCCACCGGCGACAGGAGAACGGTGTCCGGGTCCTGCGGCCAGAACACGCCGCTGTGCGGGTAGACCACCAGCGTGCCGTCGGGGACGACCCCGGCACACCCGGCCAGGCCGTCCCCGGAGGTGTCCACGAGCCGGATCCCGCGCAGGCCGGGCAGCTCCGCGGTGAAGCGGTACCACTGCCCCGCCCCGCCGCTGCGCTCGAGCACCGCGAGCCGACCGTCCGGCCCCTGCACCACGATGTCGTGCCGGCGGCCGGTCGTGACGTTGCCCGCTCCGACCAGGACGGTGCCGCGCGGCACCGTGGCGACGGTGACGCCCGGGGCACCCGGGACGGCGGGGCGGTCCTCGATCGTTGTAGCGCCCGGACGCTGGGTCAGCAGCGTGCCGTCCGGCGTTGCCACGATCACGCCGAACCCGCTGCCCGGCGGCTCGGTCAGGCACGACGCCGCGTCGAAGAACGGGCGGCCGGGCACGCCGACGGGCAGGCCGGACGCTCCGGCGTACCAGAGGGTGATGCCGCTGATCCCCTGCCCCGCGCCGAGGACCGGCACGGTGTCCACCCCGAACCCGGCACCGATACGCTCGGGCGCGGCGTAGCTCTCGGGGCCATGCCAGGCGAACCGGAGCAGATCACCGGTGCGGCGGTCGCGAGCCAGCAGGTCGGCGCCGCGGACCGGGACACCCGGGGCCGTCGCGCTCGTCAGGGGGACAGAGCTGCTCATCAGCCCTCCTCTGCAGATCGGGGGACGCCGCCAGCCTAGGAACGGCCACCACCCCGGTTAACCCCTGAACAACCCCTCATTGGGGGCGGTACGCGCCCCGGCGAAACCGCCGGGGCGCACGCCGATCAGGTGTTGGGCAGGTTCGGCCGGCAGAAGAGGCCCTGCAGGTACACGAACACGATGTGATACCCGTCCTGGCACCAGCCCTGAACCGGGTCCGGGTTGAGCACGGCGCCGTCGTAGGTGCCGCCCGCGCAGTGCCGCACGCCGGCCGCGTCGTAGGTGGTCATCGCTCCACCCGCCTGCCAGCAGGTCTCGTAGGTCACCGGCTCCGGCGCGGCGAGCGCGGGAGCGCCCGGTGCCGCCAGGACGCCGAGCAGGCCGACCGTGGCCGCCAGGCCGACGAGGAACTTCTTCCGCATGCGTCTTCCTCTCATACGCCGATCTCGATGCCCCATGCTGTGCCGCCGGCGGGTGCCCCGGCACCCCTACCGGCCCCCCACATCCCAGGCCCACCAGCGCCCAACAGGGACAACGATCATCAATGTCTTGTACGTTTCTGGCGGAGCGCTCCACGAACGGTCATCGTCCTCGTCTCTGGGAGCACGCATGAAGAAGATCCTCGGCACCGTCGCCGCCACCACCGTGGCGGCCGGCGCCTTCCTCGCCGGAGGCGCCGCACCGGCGCTGGCGGCCGAGCCGGGCTGCCGGGTGTCCTACATCCCGGTGACCCAGAGCGCCGGCTACGTCGCCACCGTTCTGGTGACGAACACCAGCAGCACCCCGGTCACCGGCTGGACGCTCGGCTTCGAGCTCCCGGCCGGCCAGCAGGTCGCCTCCTCCTGGAGCACCCGCCTCACGGTCACCGGCTCCTCGGTCACCGCGCGCAACGCGATCTGGAACGGCTACCTGGCCGCGAACGGCGGCACGGGCACCTTCGGCTTCGAGGGCGCCTACACCGGCACCTACTCGTCGCCCAGCTCCTTCACGCTCAACGGCCAGGCCTGCACCAAGTCCTGAGAACAACCGTGGCGGTTCCCGATCCCCGGGGGCCGCCACGGGCCCAGCGTCAGGCGACCGTGAACGTGGTGGTGTAGGGCTTCTGGATGGGTACGCCGGCCGCGCCCGTGCTGCTGACCCCGGTGACGGTGAGTGTGTAGGTGCCGGGTGGAAGCGGCGTCGCGGGCGTCCAGACCAGCGTGCCCGGGTCGGTCTCCGCGACCGTGACGGGGACCGCGCCGCCGGGGCCGGTGACCGTCACCGTGCCGGTGTAGTCCGCGCCGGTCGGCTGGATGTCGCGCTGGAAGGTGACGGTCGTTCCCGTGGTCGTGACGACCAGGGGGTCGCGCCAGTAGTGGACGGCGAGATGGGTGTCCGGGACGCCCGGGGTGTCCCAGGTGGTGGCGGTGTCGTCGACGAGCATGGTGTGGGTGATGCCGCCGTCGATGGTGACGCTGCGGTTGTTGGTGCCGGTGATCGTGCCCCACTCCTCGACGGTCTCCCAGGTGCCGCGGGTGTACTTGTACTGGATGTCGGTGCCGTCGAGGACCGTGATCGTCGCTTCCCAGATGCCGTTGCCGCGGTTGGTCATGGCGAGTTTGGCGGGGTCCCACGGGCCCAGTTCGGCGATGTTGCCGGGGACGTAGAGGGTCGCGTCGGCCGGGGTGCCCGGCGGGGCGAGCACGCGGAACGTGACGGCGACCGGGCGGGCGGGGACGGTCAGGGCCGCGGGCAGGCTCACGCCGCTGCCATCCGGATTTCGGTACGCCAACCGCGCCGTCACATTCGCGGTGCGCGGCGACGCCACTGCGGGCGTGACGTCGTACGTGACCGTGAAGGTGGCTCCCGGCGCGAGGGAAGCCGCCGTCGTCGGCGAGCGCGGCGTGATGACCCAGCCGTCCGGCGTGGCAACGCTCACCGACAACGCGCTGACAGCCCCCGGCCCGTCGTTCCGTGCCTCCGCCACGAGGCTGCTCGTCGCCCCGGACTGCAGCCCGTCCGGCGCCGTGAACGTGAAATCCACGGCCGGCTTCTGCGTCACCGTCAGCGGAGCGCCGTCGTGGGTCACGGCGACAGCCCGCGACCGCGCCACCGCCGGCACCTCGACCGTGAGCAGATGCTTCACCGCGTCGTACGTGAACGCCGCGGGACGCCCGCCCACCGTGACGACGTGGGGCCGGGAAACCCCGGCGAACTCCACTGTGTACCGGCGGGCGGCCGGCGCGCCGGGATACGTGCCGGCGACCGGTCCGACGGTCAGCGTGGAACGGCGGCCGGCGTCGTAGCGTACGGGGATCCGGGCGTACTGGCCGTTGCGGTAGCCGAGCCCGTCACCGGCGTCGTCGTACACCGAGGTGCTGCCGGAGGCATGCGGGTAGACCGTGAGCCTGAGCCGATCGCGTTCCTGGTCGGCGACGTTGGTTGCCGGGTGCGATCCGGCGATGATCGCGCCACTCCGGGCGTACACGGGAATGTGATCGGGGGTGGCAGCGACCGTTCGTGTCGCGGGGCCCTGGAAGGTCTCTCCGGTGAAGAAGTCGGTCCAGGTGCCCGGCGGGAACCAGACCGGGGTGGTCGTGCTCAGTCCCGGCTTGGTCACCGGCGCGACGAGCAGCGAATCGCCGAGCAGGTACTGGGTGTCGTGCTCGTAGGCCTCGTCGAGCTCGGGCCACTGCAGATAGAGCGCCCGCGCCATCGGCATGCCGGTGTCGTAGGTCTGCCGCGCGGCCGTGTAGAGGTAAGGCACGAGCGACTCCCGCAACCGCAGGAAGTCCGCGGCCGGACCGCCGACCGTGTCCGAGTATTCCCACGGCAGCCGGTCGCCGTGGTCGGAGTGCAGCCGCAGGATCGGCTGGAACGCGCCGAGCTGGACCCAGCGCAGGTAGAGGTCGTCGCTGAGGTGGGTGCCCGCGAAGCTGCCGATGTCGTGGCTGACGTAGGACTGGCCAATGCTCGCCTCGGCCGGCGTCATGGCGGCTGCGAACTTCAAGGTCTCCCAGTCCGGGCGGGTGTCACCCGTGAAGTGGACCGTGCTGCGGTGCTCGGCCCAGGGCCCCGACGAGCCGATCTCGTTGTACGCCGGGAAGCTCGCGCCTATCCTGGCGAGCGAGAAACCACGCAGTCCGCGCTGCTCGCCGTCACGCTTGTAGAGCTCGTTGACCCAGCTGTCCGCGGTCACGCCGGGCACGCTGACGCCGCTGTCGTCACAGCAGTAGTCGAGCCACCATTGGCGTACGCCCTGGTCCTCGAACGGTTTGTGCAGTTGCTCGTAGGCCGCGGCCTGGTCCTTGTCCGTCCAGTCGAAGCGGTACGGGTTCGGCGCGAAACTGCTCGTCGCCGGCGTCAGCTTGCCCTTCGCGGTCGCCTGCGCGCCGGCGAACCGCGGATCGTCACCGGAGATCGCGGCGTGCACGTTGAGCGTCGGGTTGATGCCCTGCGCGTTGAGCCGGCCCAGGAAGCCCGCCGGGTCGGGGAACAGCTGATCGTTCCAGTTCCAGCCCGCCCACTGGTTCGGCGCCTTCCAGTCGGTGTCCATCACCAGCGAGTCGAGCGGGACGTCGTGCTCCCGGAACGCGGGCAGCAGCTCGTTCTCGTAGTCCGCGGCGCTGTACGCCTGGTATTTCGAGAACCAGGTGCCGAGCGTCCACTTCGCCGGGAGCAGGGACGGGCCGGTCAGCGTACGCAGATCAGCCAGCCCGCGCCGGTAGTCGTGGCCGTAACCGAACAGATAGCCGTCCTGGTACGCGCCGGTGCGTTGCGGCCGGGCGGTGACCCAGTCGTCGCCGGCGCGCGACGCGGTGGCGGTGTCGTCGCCGGTGCGCAATGCGGTGGCGGTGTCGTCGAGCAGGTACCAGCCGCCGCGGTTGAGCATGCCGGGGTGCAGCGTGATCTGGTCGACCGGGCCGGCCTGCCCCGCGTAGTAGTCCAGGCCGCGGTACCAGCCACCGAGCGAGTCGTCCCGGGCCGGCGAGCCGAACGCCGGGTGCACGCTGGTCGTCCGGCCGCCGACGCGCAGCTCCAGGGTGGTGTTGGCGGGGGTCACCGGGCCGCTGCCGAGCCGGTAGCGCAGGGTGGCCGCGCTCGTACGTACGCTCAGCTCCCCGCCGCGGGTCGAGGCGGTGAACCAGGTACGCCCCGGAGCTCGGTCGACCGCGGTGAACGTGGGCCGGTTCTCGAACGAGTCGTCGGCGGCGTACTCCAGGCGCAGCAGCGTCGGGCTGAGCACCTGAACCCGCAGATGACCCGCGCGCACGCTCTGCCCGTGCACGTCCGGCGGGCGCGGCGCGGCGATCGCCGAACCCGGCGTGCCCAGCAGGAGCAGCAGGAAGGCGAGCATTCCCGCCATTCGTCCGACGGTTCTACGGCGATCCCCGGACATGACGCCCCCTGACGCACGCAACACACGCGTAACACAACGTCGTGAGCCTCTCGGCCCGCCACCGGGATTGTCAATAGCCGATCATCTATCTCTGAGCCGGCGTCGGTGAGTTGCAACCAAGCTGCACCGTAGTTTCCGGCCCTTGTCACCGCAGATGCGGTGTGATCGGTACGTGGCGGGACGCGGCTGGCGAATGTACGCGATCGCGCTGGTCGCTGCGGTGGCGATCTTCGTTCCCGGGCCCCGGAGCCCGTGGTGGGAGATACTGTTCCAGGTCCCCATCGGGCCCTCGTGCGGGGCGGCCATCCTGGTCGGCATTCGCGGGCTGCCCCGCGCCGAACGGGTGCCGTGGTGGTTCCTGACGGCCGCCGTCCTCTGCACGTGCACCGCTCCCCTGCCCGACCAGCTCGGCACCGACTGGTTCCCCGGCGACGGCCCCGACATCGCCGACTACCTCTTCCTCGCGTTCTACCCCCTGATGGCAACAGGTCTGACGTTGATGCTGCGGACGCTGCACCGCCGCACCGACTGGGCCGCGCTCGTCGACGCACTCACCGTGACCGTCGGCATCGGGTTGCTGGCCTGGGTGTACGCCATCGAGCCCGCGTGGCGCGACTCCGCGGGCGGGTCCCCGCTGTCCCGGCTGGTCACCGTGGCGTACCCGGTCGCGGACCTCGCCCTGCTGGCGCTGACCATTCTCCTGCTGCGCAGCAGCGGCCGGCGGGCACCGTTCTGGATCGGCGTCTCGCTCGGCGGATACCTGACCGGTGACTGCGCCTGGGTGCTGCTGTTCACCCTGAACAGCGACTGGGGTCAGCTCTGGTGGACCGGCCGGCTGATCAACGCGCTGTACATGCTGTCGCTGCTCGTGCTGGCGCTCGCCGCCGCACGGCCGGACTTCCGCGACCACGGTACGGGAGCCGCCGCCGTGTCCCGGCTGAGCCTTCCGCAACTTACCCTGCTCACGGGAGCGGTGCTGATCTCACCCGTGCTGCTGGTCGCCCAGGACATCGCGGGCCGGGTCGAGGACGCCATCGCGATCGCCATCGGCTCCGCCATCATGTTCCTGCTGGTGGTGACGCGCATGGCCCAGCTGCTGAAGCAGGCCGAACGCCAGCAGCAGGCGGTCCACGAGCTGTCCCGCCGCGACGAGCTGACCGGCCTGCCGAACCGCCGCGCCTGGACCGACGAGCTGCCCCGGATCCTGGAGCGGGCCCGCGCCGACCACACCCCCGTCGCCATCGCCATGATCGACCTCGACCGCTTCAAACTCTTCAACGACCGGTACGGCCACCCCGCCGGCGACCGCCTCCTCAAGGAAGCAACCGCCGCCTGGCACAGCGCACTGCGCCGCTCGGACGTCCTGGCCCGCTACGGCGGCGAGGAGTTCATCGCGGTCCTGCCCGGCGTGGACGTCTCCCAGGCCATCGTCGTGCTGGAACGCCTGCGCCTGGTCACCCCGCAGGACCAGACCTTCTCCGCCGGCGTCGCCACCTGGGACGGCACGGAGACCTCGGACCAGCTCATCGCCCGTGCCGACCTCGCCCTCTACGCGGCCAAGAACGCAGGCCGCGACCGAATCTGCGACGCCGCCGCACTGCCCACCGCCCGACTTTAGGTACGCGTGCTCAGGACCCCGCGCGGCCCGCCTCCGTACGGTCTGTCCATGATCAGTTTTTGGCGCTCCTACGCCGCCGCAGCCGCGTGGTCGGTCGTGATCCTGCCCGTCGCCCTGGCACTGTTCTTCCTCGGCTCCGGGCTGCTCAGCGGCGCCGGCCGGCCGAGCGGGGAAGCCCTGATCTGGGCCGGCTCGTTCGCCGTCTTCCTGTTCCTGCCGCTGATGGGAGCGGTCGACCTGATCGTCGCCCCGGCCTGGATCCTGTGGCGCCGCTCGAAGGCACGGTCCGTGTCCACCCTCGGCGCCCAGGCGGCCCTGTTCGGCACGGCGATGGCGTTCGCGGCGTTCTTCGCCTACCGCTAGGCGCGGGGCGGTGCAGGGCGCGATGCGCCGGCCCCTGGTCCCTCCGCGACGGTGCGGCGGATCCGGTCGAGCTGGCCGGGCGTACTTTCACGATGCTCGAATCATTACTCACCATCTATTTCCATTAAATTTCGGGTTCGTGCCACCCAAAACGGCCCTTCGCACGTCTCTCTGGGGGACGCACTCCGCGTCGTCACGGAGCGTTAAGGGGCGTACACGATGCCAGCGTTGGCGGATGCGGCAACGACCCGGAATCGTCGGCAGTGGAAGGCGCCGCGGTGGTGGCTGTGGTTGCCGAAATGGCTACGCAGGGTAGTTGCGGGGCTCGTGGTGGCGGTGCTGATGCTCATCGGGGCCGCGGGCGGCTATGTCGCGAGCGTCAAGCTGCCGCCGGATCCGGCGCCGCCGCAGGCTTCGGTGCTGTACTACCGCGACGGGCGTACGGTGCTGACCCGGGTCGGGCTGACCGATCGCACCGACGTGCGGCTGGACAAGGTGCCCGTACCCGTCAGGCAGGCTTTTCTGGCCGCCGAGGACCGCGGGTTCTATGACCACTTCGGCGTCTCGGCGAAGGGGTTGCTGCGTGCGCTGTGGGCCAACATCTTCCACAACGACGGGCAGGGCGCGTCCACGATCACCCAGCAGTACGTCCGCAACGCGTATCTCACGCAGGACCGGACGGTGAGCCGCAAGGCCCGGGAGGCGGCGCTCGCGCTGCAGGTCGAACACCGGTTCAGCAAGGACGAGATCCTCGAGCGCTATCTCAACACCATCTACTTCGGCCGCGACGCGTACGGCATCGAGGCCGCCTCCCGCGCCTATTTCGGCACGGGTGTCGATCGGCTGACGGCGTTCCAGGGCGCGGTGCTCGCCGCCATGGTGAAGGATCCGACCCAGGGCGACCCGGCGGCGAATCCGGCGTGGGCGCAGGCCAGGTGGAAGTGGATCCTGCGGGCCATGGCCGATCAGGGCTGGCTGGAGCGCGGCGCGGCCGACACCACGCCGTACCCGACGGTCGCCGTGGAGTCCGTCACCTCGAGCACCGTCAGCGGTCCCGCCGGGCTGATCGTGGACCGGGTGGAGGACGAGCTCGTCGGGGCGGGCATCAGCCGGCAGCAGTTCCGCACCGCCGGGCTGCACATCACCACCACGATCGACGCCACCGCCCAGACCGCGGCCACCAGCCGGATCAGCGGCGCCCTCGACGGTCAGCCGAAGGAGCTGCGCGCCGCCCTCGTGGCCGTCGACCCGCAGAACGGCGCGGTGCGTGCCTACTACGGCGGTGACCGGGGCCGCGGCTACTTCGATGACGCGCTGGCCGCCCGGCCGCCCGCGTCGACGTTCAAACCGGTGGTCCTCGCCGCCGCCGAGCAGCGTGGCATCGGGTTCCAGTCGCTGTTCAACGGCACGTCGCCGCGGCTGTTCACCGACCGGGGCGGCGCGCCGCTCTACAACCAGGACAACCTGCAGTGCCCGATCTGCCCGCTCGACACCGCGATGGTCTACTCGCTGAACACGCCGTACTACGCACTGGCCGAGCAGATCGGGCCGGACGCCGTCCGCGATCTCGCGCACCGGCTGGGCGTCCCCGAGCGGTACGGCAGGCAGGAGACCCTGGTCGACCTCAAGGGCGAGCCGACACCCGGCCGTACCCGGTCCGACATCGCCCTGGGCCGTTACCCGGTCGCCCCGGCCGACATCGCGACCCTCTACGCCACCCTGGCCAGCGGGCGGCGCGCGCAGCGGCACTTCGTCGAGTCCGTGACCGCGGCCAACGGCGATTTCCTGCACCGCCATCTCACGAAGAGCGAGGAGGTGCTCGACCCCGGCGTGGTCGCGGACGTCGGAGCCGTCCTGGCGAAGGTCGTGGCGCACGACGGCGCCGTCCCCGGCATCCACGCCGCCGCGAAGACCGGCTCGCAGCAGTGGGGCGACACCGGCGACTCGTCCGACGCGTGGACCGCCGGCTGGGCACCGGAACTGGCCGCGGCGGTGTGGGTGGGCCGCGACAAGCCGGGGCCCATTCGGGAGAAGGACGGCAAGGCCATCAACGGCGACGGGCTGCCGTACGACATCTGGCGCAATTTTCTCGGCGACGCCCTGCAGGGCCGGCAGTCCCCCGCCCTGCCCGAGCCGACGTCGGTGGGCCGCCGTGAGTCGACGGACCTGAAGACCCTCGGCTCCGAGTTCAAGAAGCGCGCGGAGGTCGTCTACCCGGGACCACAGCGGGGCGACCTCGTCGACAGGTCCAAGGCGACCGGCTCCTGGGCGCAGCGCGTCGACAAGCTGACGGCGGCGCTGGACGAATACGCGGCCACCGTCCCGGACTTCGCCGTCGCGGTCGCCGACCGCAAAACCGGGCGGCACTACGACTACCGGGGCAGTCGCCCCTACGAGGCCGCCAGCGTCATCAAGGTCGAGCTGATGGCGGCGATGCTGCTGCAGACCCAGGACCAGGACCGTACGCTCACCGCCGCCGAACGCACCCGGCTCAACAAGATGATCATGGCGAGCGACAACGACGCGGCGACCCGCGTCTACGACGACATCGGCGGCGCCGAGGGGCTGCGCGAGGCCTGTCAACGGCTCGGTCTCGACGACACCGACCCGGACACCTCGTTCGGTCTCACCCTGACCACCGCGAAGGACCAGATCCGGATGATGCAGGCCCTCGCCGACCCCGACAGCCCCCTGGCCCAAGGCTCCCGGGAGCTGATGACGCAGCTCATGTCGACGGTCAACGCCGACCAGAGCTGGGGGGTCAGCGCCGCCTCGTTCTCCGGCGAGAGCACCGCGCTCAAGAACGGCTGGCTCTCCCGATCCACCGAGGACGGGCGCTGGATCATCAACAGCACCGGGCGCATCACGGGCGACAAGACCGACGTGGCGATCTCGGTGCTGTCCCACGGTCACCCGAGCCAGAAGGACGGCATCGCGGTCGCCGAGCAGGTGGCCGCGCTGACCCGCAGCTATCTGGGCTGGTGATTCCCGGCCGCTTCCCACAGCGGCAGGCGGAACGTCGCGTAGGTGAACTTGCCGGAGATGCGCCCGTCGGCGTCGAAGTGGAAGACGTCGAGGCCGTGCCACTGCACCCGCCCGCCGTAGCGGGCCCGGGCGAACCAGCGCAGCAGTGGCATGGCACGCCGGCCGTTGTCGCCGGTGAGGTCCAGCCGGCACGCCCACCGGATCGTGGCACGGCGGCGCGTCTCGTCGATCACGCGGTCGTACACGTCGAAGGTCATCGTGCCGAAACGCCCGGCGAACTGCGGCGCGAACTCCGCCCGGATGGCGGCGAGACCGTGCAGCTCGGGCTTCTTGCCCGGCAGGTAGACGGCGTCCTCGGCGAAGAACGACATGACCTTGTCCAGGTCCGGATCGTTGAACGACCCCACGAAGGCATCGATGGTCTGAGCAAGAGTCCCGTTCACCCGCGAGACGTTAACAGAACGGCGTATCCTTAACAAGGAAACACTGTTCTCTTACAGGTCGGTTAGATTCTTGCCATGCAGGCGCCATTCCAGCGGGCCCGGCGCCCGGACCAGAAGGACCAGCGGCGCGAGGCGATCCTCGACGCCGCCCGGGAGCTCGCGCTGAGCTCGGGCGTCGCCTGGGTCAGCCTGG
Source organism: Winogradskya consettensis (assembly GCF_018332715.1). GTDB lineage: Bacteria > Actinomycetota > Actinomycetes > Mycobacteriales > Micromonosporaceae > Actinoplanes > Actinoplanes consettensis. The sequence continues at coordinate 211,184 of NZ_BOQP01000051.1, forward strand.
GCGACATCGCCACGGCGGTCGGGCTGGCGAAGTCGAACGTGCTGCGTTATTTCGGCACCCGCGAGGAGATCTACCTGCGGCTCACGATGCAGGCGGGCTCGGACTGGGCCGCCGCCGCGACCACCGCGCTGCGGGACGCGAGCGGGGCCGGCGCGACGGCGGCCGCGCTCGCGGACGCGTACGTCGACCGGCCCCTGTTCTGCGACCTCACCACGCACGCGGAGACGATGTTCGAGCACAACGTGACCGCTGAGGTGCTACGGGACTACAAGCTGTGGGCCATCGACACGTACATGCGGGTCGGCCTGAGCATCGCCGCGGCCTGCCCGCCCATGGCGAACAAGGACGGCGCCGCCCTGGTCATGGCGTCCAGCGCGTTCGTCGCGAAGCTGTTCCCGCTGACCCGCCCCCCGCAGGCCCTGCGCGAGCTGTACGCCCGCGAGCCGGAGATAGCCCAGGTCTTTCCGCCCTTCCGCCCCACCCTCACCCGCATGATCGCCGCGACAGCGGCAGGCCTGACACCCGGTCAGTAACCCGCGTCGAGACAGCCGGGGGCCGACGCCAGATCGAGGCAGTCGAACTCGCGGGAGAGCTGCGGGAACGGCTGGATGATCTCGTAGTCGGTGAAGATGCCCGCCCAGATCGCGCTCTTCTTCTCGGCGAACGCCTGATGGAACAGCCGGACCCGGGCGTCGGCCGCCAGGGTCACCGTCTCGTCGCGGATGTCGGCGTAGGAGTCATCCTCGGCCACCCGGAACGACGGGCCGCCCATCACCTGCCAGACCAGTGCCCGGCCGGCGCCGCGCACCACCGGGTGATCGAGAACAAGTGCCCGCAGGTCGGTCAGCGTCCAGATGCGACCACCGAGCATCGCGTCCTCCAGCGCCCGCAGCCGCTCGTCGGCGAAGACCCTCGCTTCCTTCTTGAACGCGGCGAATTCCTCCCTGGCCGCCGCGGCCCCCGCGGCCTCCGCGACCCTGGGCCGGGGCAGGCCGGGCAGCCGCCTGCCGATGGTGTCGCTGACGACGGGCCGCAGGAACTGGTCGAGGGTGACCACGAACTGCCGCGGACCGTAGTCGAAGATCCGGCGCCCCCGTGCGTCGAGGCCCAGATCGGGCACGAGCCGGTCGGCGAGCTCGGCATCGCTCAGCTCGCGACGCCGGGCGATCTCGTGCAGCTTCTCCCTGGCCTGCCTGCGAAGCCCCCTGTGCCCGGCCGTGCGCGCGAAGTGCTGCAGGCGGCTCAGGGCGACGTCGGTCCCGATCGCACCGAGCATCTCGACCTCGGTGCTCACCCGCGCAGCCGTGCCGTAGGACCACTCGGGGAACAACGCGGCCACCGCCGGCACCGCCGACTCGTCGCCGAGCAGGGTCAACGCGAGCATCGCATGCTTGTCATCGGGCGGTGAGCCCGCCACCCGCCACTGCTCGTAGAGCGCCCAGGAGAACGCCGCCAGGCTCGCCGGATCGCACGCGGCACGCGCCGGCGCAAGCGCGGGATGCTGATCGACGAACGTGGACAGCGTCAACAACCCCAGCAGCCGCCGCACGGCGATCTCAGGCAGCCCCCGCCCGTCACCGTCACCGTCACCGTCACCGTCACGCAGCACGATCGGCGGCAGGGCGGGAAGCGCGACCCAGCCGGGCAGCACCTTCGTCGCCGCCGGGAATTCCAACGCCTCCGGAAGCAGCATCCCCAAACCATAGAACCGGGGTACGACAACTTTGGCTCCCGCCGTGACAGGCCAACCAGGTTGGGGCGTTGCCCCCTGATCTTGGACACTTGAAGCTGGGATCGAGACGTCCTGGTAGATCAGGAGTCTGGGAACACCATGGCGAACAAGCATTACCCGCAGCAGTTCAAGGCTGACGCGGTCGCGTTGTACCGGTCCCGGCCCGGTGCGACGATCGCGGCGATCGCTGATGACCTGGGCGTGAACCGGGAGACGTTACGTAGCTGGGTCCGTACCGATGACCAGCGGCGCGGGACCACACCCGCTACGCCCCGGCCACCCGCGGCGGCGGACTCGGTCGAGGACGAGAACACCGCCCTGCGCCGGCGGGTCCGTGAGCTGGAAGAAGAACGCGACATCCTGCGGAAGGCGGCCCGGTATTTCGCCGGGAGACGCGCTGGTGAACCGCTTCCAGTTCGTCGCCGACCACCACACACGCCACGGCGTGAAGCGGTTGTGCACGATCCTCGGCATCGCCCGGTCGAGTTTCTACTACTGGCGGGCGACCACACCGCAGCGGGCTGCCCGCGACGCGGCAGACACAGTCCTGCCCGACCGGATCCGGCTGGTCCACGCCGCCTCGGACGGCACCTACGGCGCACCACGGGTCACCGCCGAACTGCACGACGCCGGCCGGTTATCGACCTGCACTCGCGGCGTCAGGCCGGCTGGGCGATCGCCGACACCATGCCCACCGATCTGATCATCGACGCTCTCACCGCCGCCCGGCGGACCCGTGGCAGCCTCGACGGGGCGATCTTTCATTCCGACCACAACGAGAAGCCCTGCAAGGCCGGCGCGCGTTCACCGACGAACGCGAAGCCCGGCTCACCAGTTTGCGCCGGCTACACCGCTACAACACCATCCGCCGCCACTCCCGGCCCGGACAACGATCACTGATCACCTACGAACGCACCACCACGATACGAGCTACGCTCGCAGCGGTCGCATAAACCCCGTGTCCAAGATCCGGGGGCAAGCCCCGATCCCTGTTGTGAAGTGTTCTGTGAACAGTTCGCCTCCTACCGGGGTTCTGCTCACTACCGCTTCACCACAAACGGTTCCGCCGCGTCCACAAAGGACGGCGTGCTCCAAGACCCTGAGCACTCGAGTCGCTACTCGGAAGTCTCACTCTCGGCAACCTCTGGGCGCCCAAGATTGCCGCTCTCACCAGCATCACGGCTATCCGGATACTCACCATCTGCCATTAAAATCGGTGTGATTCCTCTCAACCCTGCAATGGCACGCTCAGCCCTTCCGATCATGAAACCGTCTGCGAAGAATGAGGGAATGAAATTTGCTCAGCTGGAGATTTTTACGTCCGTCGAATTGGCGTGGATGCGTGACCCGACGCGACATCGGAACTACTCCGCGGCGACAGAGGGTTCCGGCGTGGGCACCGGGTCCGGCGGGCTTTCGGGAAAGCTCTCGGCCATACCGCCCGGCTACGGCGTGACTCTCCTGAGGCCCGGACGCCGGATGGCAAGCTCGTGTGGATCGAGGCCGCACGTGCGTTGTTCCAGGAGGCGAACGCCAGGCGGGCGCAGGCTGATGCTGAATACGAACGTGACCGCAGGCGTGCCGCCGGTGAACTTTTCGGCTGGGCTCGGTTCACCGACCGCTGGCGAATGAAGTACGCGGCTGCCTGCTAGACAGCACCGGACCGCCCTGGCTATGACGCGACACGCGTTTACCTCCGATCCTTTCCTGGAACCTTCCTGGAGCCATTCCTGCACCAGTTCCTTGCCATGGCCACGGAGACGGAGTTCGCCGTCGGTTGAGGCCTTCTCGCACCAAACGAGCCGCAATCCTCACCGACGGCTACCGGTGAACTCCTAGACAACGGACACGCCTATAGGAGCGATCAATGGCGTGGTCCTCTGCCGCGAAAAGACGCGCCGACAGCCCCACTATGTCCCATGGCTTTGACTCAGCTGCCGACGACTCGGGACCAGGGTCGGAGCCTGGTCGCTGGGCTGCTACCGGTAGGCAGTCCTGGTCCTGCCCCGGCTGGTCGATGGCACCCGGATCACCGAGCGGGCCGTCGACAATCAGGCCAGCCGCTCTACCGGCTATGCCTACCTGTACGAAGGCCTCACCCTGATCGGTGGTCGGGCTCCCGGCCTCACCTCTGCCGGCGCTAAGACTGCGGCTACTCCCACGGCACCCTGATCGACATTGACCGGTGCCGCACGTCGGGCCCGGCACCTGGATTCGATCTTCGGTGGTCGGGAGAGCACGACAATCACGGCGGGAACGTGCAGGTCGTCACCGCCCCGGATGGCTGGCCGCTCGGGATCTCGCCCGTGCATCCTGGCCGGGAACACGACGCCACCGCCCAGCGCCATCATGGCATCCCGCCGCTGCTGACCGCGTGGACCGGCGACCAACTGCGCGTCCTCGGCGAGCTGGGCTACGAAGGCGAACAGGGCCACCATCACCGTCGCGTTCAGAATCCGACGAGCCGATCATGGACTGATATCCAGTAGCAGCTCAACCGCGCCCACAACACGGTCCACGCCGTCGGCCGGGTCGCTGCGGCGGTGACCCGCAGGCCCGACGACTGCGCGGGCCGGCGGGCCGGCGGGCCGGCGGGCCGGCGGGCCGGCGGGCCGGCGGGCCGGCGGGCCGGCGGGCCCGGAGGATCGGTCAGTGGCCTGCGGGGATGAGTCTGCGCAGGCGGGCGGTGACCGCGTTCTCGGCGGCCTGGGCCTTGGCCGCGGCGGCTGGGGAGGCGGCGGTGGCCGGTGTCACGGTCCAGTCGGGGTGACCGGGCATGGCCGGGGTGGTGGTGCCGTACAGCCAGTCGTTGAGGAAGCCGCGCAGGTTCTGGCCGGACACCTTGGACGCGAGGGCGGCGAAGTCGGCGGTCGACGCGGAGCGGCCGCGGTACTTGCTCACCCAGGCGCGTTCGATCCGCTGGAACGTGGCGTTGCCGACCTTCTGCCGCAGGGCGTAGAGGGCGAGTGCGCCGCCGTCGTACACGTTGGGGTTGAAGACGTCCCAGATGGAATCCGCTTTGAGCGGGTGGGCGACCGGGCCGTAGCGGGCGCGGTAGCGGTCGCCGGCGGCGTAGACATCCTTGAAGTACGCGTCCAGGTCGGCTGCGCCGGTGTACTGCTCGAGGTTGCCGGTCTCGGCGGCGTAGGTGAGCTCGTACCAGGTGGCGTGGCCCTCGTTCTGCCAGACGTCGCTCCAGGCCGAGGGGGCGACGCTGTCACCGAACCACTGGTGGGCGAGCTCGTGGGTCATGATCGGATTCAGAACGTACGCGGGCAGCCCGAGCAGCCCGGTGTCGTACAGCGACAGGGTCTGGGTCTCGAGCGCGAAACCGAGGTTGGCGTCGATGACCAGCGAGCCGTAGTTCTCCAGCGGGTAGCGCCCGACCTTCGACTCCATCCAGGTCAGCTGGGACCGCTCCGCCTCGAGCTTGGGCAGCAGGGAGGCCGCGAGCCGGGTGGGCACGACGTCGCGGATCGGGGTGCCGTTGACCGCGGGCCGGGTGTGGACGGCGAAGTCACCGGCGACAACCTGGACCAGTTCGCTGGCCATCGGCTGCGACTCGCGGAAGCTGGACGACACGTAACCGCCGCGGGCCCGGTCGCGCAGGTGCCGTCCGTTGGCGACCGCCGTCCAGCCCTTCGGGACGGTGAGGGTGATGGTGTACGTCGCCTTGTCGCGGGGGTGGTCGTTGCTGGGGAACAGCAGGTGGGAGGTGTCCGGCTGACCGGCCAGCACAGTGCCGTCCGCCGTGCTCACGAAGCCGACCGGCGAATCGGCGTTCGCCGGGATCGGGGTCGCGGCGAAGCCGCTGACGGTGACCCGGAACGTGCTGCCCTTGCGCAGCGCGTGGCGTGGCGTGACGACCAGTTCGCCGCCGGAGCGGGAGAACGCCGCCCGGTGTCCGTTGACCGACACCGCCCGCACCGAATCGCCGCCGAAGTCCAGGTCGAACCGGGACAGCCCCTGGGTCGCGACCGCGGTGAGGGTGACGTCACCCGTCACGGTCTGTTTCGGATCCTTCGCCTTGCATGTCAGGCTCAGGTCGTAGTTCTGAACGTCGTAACCCCCGTTGCCGAGCAACGGATAGAGCCGGTCCCCGAGACCGGGCGCTCCGGGTGAGGGAGCGCTGCCTGCCGCGTACGCCGGAGCGACGGACCCGGCGACCGTAACGAGCACGGTGGCGCCGGCCACCAGGGCAACGCGGAGACGTTTACCTATCAACGCTGTCATGGTCGTGGACGTTACGCCCGGCATTGAAATATCGACACCCGTAATCGAAAGGCACTCATGACATTCAGGACGGAACCGGTGGACCGGCAACACGTGGGGCTGAGCCCCGATCCGCAACGGGTCATCGTCAAGCTGTTCGTGCCGGGTGAGGACGCCGCGGTGGTGCGGAGCCGGGCACACGCGCTCATCGACCGGATCGCCGACCTGCCCGCCGATGCTGTCGACCAATTGCTCGAGGAGACCATCAAACGGTTCGAGCACCGGCACCAGGATCTGCGGGGCACCTTTCTGCACCATTTCGACCTGGTACGCCACCGCGCGGAACGCGCCGCACATCTGTCGCGCGCCCAGCGGCTGCTCGTCGGCGCCTATTTCACCCATGAGTACGCCGTGGAGGCGGCCGCGTTGTGCAATCCGTCCGTCGTCGCCCATCCCGACCAGTCCGGGCTCGCCGACGGCCAGTTGCGCGCGGCGATCAGCCTGCGCCAGATCGGCGAGGGACACCTGTCGTCCATCGGCTTCGCCACCGCCGTCCTGGGACCGGGCACCCGGCTCGAGGTCGCCGAGCGGTCCGGGCCGCTGATCACCGGCCTGCGCGCACCCGCGCGGTACCGCCGGGATCTGCTCGCCGCGGGAATGGCGGATGACGGCTGGGACAACGAGGTGTCCGGCACACTGCTGGAGGCCCTGCCCGCGCAGTTCGACGAGGCCACTTTCGAGCAGGTGCTGAGCAGTCTGCCGGCCGACCTGCACACGCGGGAGAATTCGCAGCGCACACTCGAGCAGTTACGGCGTACCAATGCGGCGAGCTATGCGGCCGTGTTCCCGGAGGATTCCGCACTGCATCAACGCGTGTTGTGGCCGGCCACGCCGATGGAGAGCAACGGCATGGAGGACGCCCGTTTCGTACGCTTCGTCGACGACGACGGCGTGGCGAGCTACCGGGCGACGTATACCGCTTACGACGGCCATTCCATCGCCGCGCGTACGCTCAGCAGCACCGATCTGCGGCATTTCCAGATAAACCCGATGCGTGGGCCGGGGGTACGCAACAAGGGCATCGCGTTGTTCCCGCGGACCGTCGGCGGCCGGCGGCTCGCCCTGTGCCGCACCGACGGCGAGACCACCGGCCTGACCGAGCTCGACGACCGGGCCAGCTGGCAGCCGCCGACCCCGTTGCACGGACCGGCCCGCAGCTGGGAGCTGATCCAGACCGGCAACTGCGGCTCGCCCCTGGAGACCGACGCGGGCTGGCTGGTCATCACCCACGGCGTCGGACCGATGCGCCGGTACGTGATCAGCGCGCTGCTGCTGGACCTGGAACGGCCGGAACGGGTCATCGCCGAGCTGCCCGACGCCCTACTCGCCCCCGACGAGAGCGAACGTGAGGGATATGTCCCCAACGTCGTGTACTCCTGCGGTTCCCTGATCCACGACGGGCTGCTCTGGATGCCCTACGGCGCGAGCGACGCCCGCGTCGGTTTCGCCACCACCCCGGTCGAGGCCCTGCTCGCGGCCATGGTTCCCGCCGGGTAGCGGACGTCACCGCACGGGGCTGCGATAGTAGAAATCATGATCTATCTGACCGCGACACCCGCCGGCGCATCGGTCGCCGTCCTCGACCTCGGCGCCAGCGACCCGGTGCGCGTCTACGTCGGCGGCCTCGGGTCGTCCACCGGCGTCGGCTTCGGCCAGGTCACCGGACATCCGCTGCTGGGGGGCACCGGACGGCACATCCTGATCGACCTGATCGGCAGCGGCTGGAGCGACCACGACGACACGTTCGGGCACACCATCGACGAGCACGCCGGTACGGTGATCGCCGTGCTGGACGGGCTCGGCCTGACGGACGTCACGCTGGTCGGCCACTCACTGGGTGGGTCCGTGGTCATCAGCGCCGCGGCCCAACGCCCCGACCTGGTCAGCACGCTCGTCGTGGCCGAGCCCAACCTCGACCCCGGCATCGGTTCGTTCTCCGCCGAGGTCGCCGCATTCGACGAGGACACGTTCGCCGCGACCGAGCACGAACGCATGATCGCCGAGCTCCGCACGGCCTCGGACACCGATTCCATCCAGTTCAGCCGCACGCTGCCCCGGTGGTCGGCCCGCGGGCTCCACCGCACCTCCGTCTCGCTGATCGCCGACCGGCCCGAGACGTTCCGCGAGCAGTTCTACGCCTTCCCCGGTCCCCGCATCTACATCAGCGGCGAGCTCTCCGCCGAGGACCTCGACCCGCTGCGCGGCGCCGGTGTCGACGTCCGCGTGGTCCCGGCCTCAGGTCACGCCCTGATGCTGGACAACCTCGACGGCTTCGCCGCCGCGATCGCCTCAGCTCATGTGCCGGGCGATGATGCGGGCACAATCCACTGACTCGGCATGGGTGGTGTCGACCTCGACGTCGTACACCACCCCTCTGTGTACGGTCCCGGCCTGCAGGGCCGCCATTCCGGGCACCCGGTCACCGCGGGCCAGCTCGCGCGTCTCGGCCACCTCCGGAGCACAGTGCACGCCCACCCACAGCACCTCCAGGCCCTCGAGGTGGCCCCGCAGCCGCGCCTGGGAGGTCTGGCCGCCGAGGAAGACGTCATCGATGATGACGCGAGCGCCGGCCCGGGCCATGGCGGCCACACCCGTCGTCCAGGCGGTCTCGATCACGCGCCAGGCCTCGCCGAGGACGACCTCCCCGTCCTGGCCGAAGGAGATGCCCGAGCCGGAGTCGAGGAGCGCGGGCGGCAGCCGGTCAACCAGATCATCCACCCCCATGTTGATCCACGGCTGCGGCAGGACCGCCTTGAGACAGTGGACGATGCCGGATTTCCCGGAGCTCGATCCGCCGTTCAGCACGATGACCTGCGTACCCACCGAAGTGCCTCCAAGGGTTATGGGCTTTTTTTGACCGGGCGGAGCCAGGGGTCGGGGACGAGCGAGGTGAAGCCGATGTCCGCGAACGTGGCGTAGAGCTGGGGGGTGAGGATGACCAGCTCCGGGCGTACGGTATCGCCTGTCGCAGTGGCGTAGATGCCGTTGGCGTGGTCATCCATCAGATCGCCGACCGCGTCGCCGACCGTTTCGGTGAGTTTGCGCTGGTCGGCGATGCTGGGACGGCCGGGGGTGGCCACGACACAGAGGTTGCCGGTGTAGCGCTTCGCCAGCTCGCCCCGGGCCTGGGCCGCGTCGCCCTTGACCACCTCGATGACCAGGACTTCAACGCCGCCGGGGTGGGCGACCCAGACCGGGCGGAACTGATCGGGGTGCTGCTCGTCGAGGTATTTGTACAGTTCCGTGCGGTCGCCCGCGTCGGTTTTCCAGCCGCCCGCCGGTGCGGGGCACGGTGGCTCGTCCGGCATCGTGGGCGCGGGGGTCGCCGGAGACGGCGGGCCCTGCTCGGTGACGGTCAGGGTGCCCGCGTGCCACACGCCGACCAGGTGAAACTCGCCTTCAGCGGGATCAACACCGGTGACGGGGACGTAGAACGGGCAATCGGCCTCGGGGCCCCCGCCCCCACCCAGGGCCACCGGTGCCGGTGCGCAGAAGCGGACGGGTTCGCCCGGGAGGCTGAGCACGGTGCCGGATGCTTCCACGGTGTCGCCGTCGTGGACCACGAGGGCTTCAGCCGCGGCCGGGCCGGCATCATCGGAGGGGCGGTCGGCCAGCACCACCGCGGCGCCGCCCGCGATCAGGGTCGCCGCTGCCGCGGCCAGGACCGGCAGCCAGCGCCGGTTGTGCTGGATCCATCGCGTGGTATCGGGTTCGGGTGGGTCCGGCTGGGCGTTCCGCCACTGCCGGCCCGCGTCGGTCAGCAGGTCGTCGATCGGATCGGTCATCCGGCCACCTCCAGCAGGGTACGCAGCTTGGTGCGGGCGTCGGCGAGCGTCGACTTGACCGTCCCCACGGCACAGCCCATGACCGCCGCGGTCTCCACAGTGGTCAGCCCTGCGAAGTAGACGCAGTCGACGGCCAGCCGTTGCCTGTCGGTGAGGCGGTTCAGGGCTCGCTGCAGGTCGACGCGTTCGTCCGGGAATCCCGCCTCCCCCGCGCCGTCGGGCACTGCGAGCAGTGGGCGGGACCGTCGTGCCGCCTTGCGGGCCTGGTCGGCGGCGATGGCGAGCAGCCACGATGACGGGGCTCCGCGCGACGGGTCGTACTGGCCGCGTTTGAGCCAGGCGCGGGTCAGCGCTTCCTGGACGATGTCGTCGCGGTCGGCCGCCGGAGCGAGCCTTGCCACGAGCCTGGCCATCGCACCCAGATGGGGGCGCACCCACTCGGCGAACGCCGGCCCCGTTGCGATGCTCACATCAGTACTACCCGCGCCGGGGGCCGTCCGGTTGGGTCACCGGACGGCATTTCTCACAGAAACTCAGGCGCCGTACTTGTCGTACGAGACGGTCCAGTCGCCGAGGCCGTTCCAGACGGCGAGGGACTTCGGGGTGTGCCGGACGTCGACGACGTCGCCGAGGATGAAGTTGTCGTAGACCCATTGGGCGTCGGCGACGCTCAGGTTGACGCAGCCGTGGGAGAGGTTGGCGCGGCCGAGGGACTTGTTCCACGGGGCGGCGTGCAGGAACTCGCCGGAGTAGCTGATCCGGGTGCACAGCTTGACGATCTCGGGGGCGTAGTAGTTCGGGTCCTTCGGGTCGGTCAGCCCGTAGCTGGCCGAGCTCATGGAGTGCGACTTCTCCTTGGAGAGGACGACGTGCGGGCCCGAGTTGGTCCAGAAGTGCAGCTGTGAGCCGTCGGCGGCCTTGGAGTAGCCGCCCCGGCCGGTGCTGGAGGCCATGTCGCGGACCATTTCGCCGTCGATGTAGACCTTGGTGCGGTGGGTGTTGTTGTCCGTGATCGCCAGCAGCTGGCGGCCGATCTTGAAGTCGGTCTTCTTGGCGGCGGCGCCGTACACACCGTTGCCGAGATTGACGCCGAACGCGTCTACCTTGACGTTGATCGTGGTGCCCTTTTTCCAGTACTTCGCGGGGCGCCAGTGCACGATCGAGTCGCTCACCCAGAAGAACTTGCCGTCGACGGCGGGCGAGGTCTCCACGGTGATCGCCTTCTCCGCCGCGGACTTCTTGGAGACTGACTTGCTGAAGGCGACGATGACCGGCTGGCCCATGCCGTACGTACCGCCGGTGCGCAGGACGTTGAGCCCGTTGGCCTGGAACGTGACGCTCGCGACCTTGCCCGGCTTGAGCGTCGTGAACGTCGACGTCTTCTTCACCTCGGCGCCGAGGCTGTCGACGATGGACGCGTTGACCTTGTACGTCTTGCCGTAGGCGAGGGTCCCCGTCGAGCGCCAGGTCGCGCCGTCGGCCTGCAGTTCACCGCTGATCTTCTTCGAGCCGGCCACCACGCTGACCGATTTCAGGGTGCCGCCCTCGACGGCGACGCTGATGTTCTCGGTCGGCGACACCTTCGCGGCGCCCGCCTTGGGGCTCACGGTCAGGCTGATCGGCTGCGCGGTGGGCGGGGCGCTCCAGGCGCCGACTTCCGCCGCGTTGCTCGCGGCCTGCGGGGTGCCGCCGGCGGCCTTGCCCGAGGAGGAGCACCCGGCGGCCGCAAGACCCGCAGCCGCGCCGACACCGACCGCGCCAAGGATTACTCCACGTCGCCTGACCATGACTCTCTCTCCGCCGAGGGGCACTCCGCCCGGCGCAGTCTAGAGATCTTCGGCGCTCCCGTCGATGGCAGTCTCATAACGGTCGATCGGAGCTTTCAGGCCCGCTTCACCGCGACCGTGACGCGGTGGGTGGTGGCGTAGATCGCGCCGGCCCAGCCCTCGGCGTTGCGGAAGGCCAGGCTCGCGGCGTCGCTCTCGGCGCGGTCCGCGACGATGGTGAACGCGCCGGCCGGCAGCTCACGGCGGTAGAACGCCAGCACGCTCTGCGGATCCAGCTCGGTGAGCGTGAACGAGGCGCCCGACTCCCGGTCACTCAGGCCGGTAACGCGGCTGCCCGGCGGAATGCGGAAAGCGGCGGGCACGTTGCGTACGCCGGCCTGGGCCCGAGTGACGACCGACACCTCCCGGGCGACCGTCCGGGTGCGGGAAGCCGCAACCGGGACGACCGCGGCGGGCTCGGCACGCCGTGACTCGACGGGCGCACCGCCGCAGGCGCCGAGGCCGGTGACGGCCAGCAGGGTGGCTACCACGGTGGCGATCCGCCTGGCGATCATCGTCTGCCCTCTTTCGTCCGCCGGTGCACATCGGCCGTATGCCACCATCTTCGCCCATCGGTCAAGCCGCACCGAGCTGTTCGCCGAGGAAGGCCGACGCTGCGCGCAGTGCGTCGGGCTCCAGCCGGCAGGGCCGCCACTGCGCCTGCCTGCCGCGAGAGATGAGTCCGGCGCGTTCCAGGACCTTCAGGTGCCGGGAAACGGCGGGGAGGCTCATGGCGAACGGCGCGGCCAGCTCGCCGACCGTGGCCTCACCCACGGCGAGCCGGGCGAGGATGGCCCGCCGGGTCGGGTCGGCCAGGGCGCCGAAGACGACACTCAGGCGGTCGCCCGGTGACGGGCTCATCACTTCGGACCGGCGCGGTTGATCGGCGGGAAGGTCCGCAAGGCAGAGGACGAGGGGCGGGTCCCGGCGATGCCAGGGTGGGAAGGGCAGCGACTCCAAGCCGGCAGTGAGGATCTTCTGTGCATGCGATCTGGAAGGGCGCAATCTCGTTCGGGCTCGTCTCCATCTCGGTCAGGTTGTCTGCCGCCACGGAGGATCGGAGCGTGAGGTTCCATCAGGTCCACCGCGCCGACGGCGGCCGGGTGCGGCACCGCCGGGTCTGCTCGGCATGCGACAGCGAAGTGGCGCTGACCGACATCATCCAGGGGTGGGACGCCGGCGGCGGAGAATTGGTGACGCTGAGCGATGAAGATGTCACGGATCTGCCCCTACCCAGCGCCCGCACCATCGACGTGCTGAAGTTCGTCCCCGGCGACGAGGTGGACCCGATCCTGTACCGCCGCACATATTTCCTCGAGCCGGAGGCCGCCGCGCTCAAGCCGTACGCCCTGCTACGCGAGGCGTTGCGGGATGCCGGCCGGGTGGCGATCGTCAAGATCGCCCTGCGACGGCGCGAGCAGCTGGCCGCCATGAAGGTGCGCGGCGACGTCATCGTCCTGCACACCATGCGCTGGCCCGACGAGCTACGCACCCCGGACTTCGGCTTCCTGGACGGCACGGTCGAGGTCAAGGACGCCGAGCTGGCCATGGCCGCGTCGCTGATCGACTCGATGAGCGCCGGCTTCGATCCCGTGTCTCTCACCGACGATCACCGCGCGGCTCTGCAGGCGGCCGTCGAGGCCAGGCGGCACGGCCGCCCGGCAGCGCCCGCCGACACGCAAGCCGCCGCCACCAGGACCTCGGACCTGATGGCGGCGCTGGCGGCATCCGTCGACCGCGCCCGGGAGCGGGCGGCCACGCTCAGCGCACCCGCGGACGGCGCACCATGATCAGCACGAGGGCGGCCACCAGGACGAGGTCCAGGAGAACCAGGGCCAGGGTGCCCCCGTCGCGGTTCATGTGGGCGTGGCCGGCGAGATCGGCGCCGGTCAGGGGGGCCGCGGGGGCCGCCGCGAAGGCGGTGGAGTCACCGCGCACCATGAACGCGGACTGGCCCGTCACCGCCTTCCCCTCGCCGGTCACGACGTGGTACGCGATCTGGTACCGCCCCGGGAGGCTCGCCTCGACCCGCACGGAGACGCGGTTGCCGGTCACCACCGGCTCGCCCCGGGAGACCTCGTCGCCGTCCGGCCCGACAGCTACCAGATGGATCGTCGTCGGTCGGGGCGCCGCGGTGAAGAGCAGGGAGACCGCGGTGGGCGCCGCGCCGGCCGTCGAGGCGTCCGCGGGCTCGACGGCCTGCAGGCGTACCGGCTCCGGCACGTCGAGGGCGCGGACCACGACGAACACCGCGAGCGCCGCCAGAATGGCGCCCACCATCAGGTGGCGGCCGGAAAGGGTTGTCCTCATACCGGCTGCGGGGTGCAACTGCACGCCATCGCGTCCGCCTCCGCCCGGTTCGGCCGCAGGTGCAGGTACATAGCGACGACCATCGGGATGAAGACCACCGTGTTGTAGAACAGGTGCAGTTCGACGCGGGGCAGGAAGAGCTGCAGGATGCTCGTCGGCACGGCACGCCCTGCCAGGAAGTGACCGGTCTGTGACTGCAGGAGCAGCAGCAGGTGTTCGATGTGATGCCAGAACTGGATCGCCAGCGCCACCGTCCACCACGTCCGGCTGCGGCCGACAAAACCGGGCCGAAGCAGGATCAGGAAGAAGAGCATCACCAGGGCGTACCCGTAGTGCAGCCACTCGGAGGAGATGAGCCAGGGGAAAGGCATGCCGAGCACGCCCCGCGCCTGCGGCGGCTTCCAGCCCAGACCCCAGATCTGGTACGCCTGGGCCAGGTGCTCGGCCCAGTGTGCGATCACGATCACCATGAACACGCCCAGCGCGGCCCGGTGGTGCGCGGAGTTCAGGCTCCAGGGCCTGCCGGTGCTCAGTCGCGGGGCTGAGCTGACTTTGTCGGACATAGCGCCTCCTCGGATAAGACGATCGGGAGGCGCCGGATGCGAGTCGCTGCAGTGCACCCGGCGCCCGGCGGGACGTCGCGCTAGTTGCTGCTGTCGCGAGGACTGTTCTGATAAGCCGCCAGGTGCCAGCTGCCCTCCCGCTTTGTCACCAGCCAGGAGGCGCGGATGGCGTTGTCAGCGGAGACCGTGGTGTCGTCGCCGAGCAGGAACCCGCCCTCGGTCAGCAGCAGCCCAACCTCGGCGCTGTAGAACTGCAGGCCGATGGGATCTCCGGTGACCCGGGAGTCCTTGTACGGGCCGGCGAACGCGTCCGCCATGAAGTCGCGGATCGCGTCACGACCACTCACGAAGACCCCGGGCAGGATCATCGTGCCGTCGGGGACGAAGACCTCGGCGAAGGCCTGCGCGTCGTTCTTGGCCCAGGCCTCGACGATTCTCCCGGGCAGCGCGGCCACGGCGGCGCGGTCGGCGACGGACGGCCCGGATGCTGGTGCGGTACTGGTGGTCATGGTGTCTCCTAGCGTCGGCTGGCGACGGTCGCCAGTGATGGGTTGCCAGTGATGGGTTGCCAGAGATGAGTTGCCGATGGTGGTTGCCGGTGTCAGACGTACTGGCTGTTGGGCGGCTGCCCGCAGAGCACCCGCCCGTAAAGCTCCGCGTTGGTGTCCGGGTGCATCAGTGCGTGCAGGCTGACGGCCTGGACGTCGCGCCGGATGCGCTGGATCGGCACGTCGAGCAGGTTGGAGGTGCCGCCGCTCGCGTCCGCCAGGACATCGACGGCCCGCAGTGCCAGACGTACGGCAGAGCCCATGTCCGCCCGGGCCCTGGCACGCTCCTGAATGCTCCAGTCCGCGCCGGCGGCGGATTTGGCGTCGACGGTGGCGGTGAGCCGGTCGGCGTGGAAGCCCGCCTCGTCGATCTTCATGGCGGCGTCAGCGACCTGCAGATGGGTCAGCGGCGCCTCCGCCTGGTGGGCGTAGTCGGTATAGGTGATCTTGCGGCCGCCCACCCGTTCCATGAAGGCCTCGTACGCCGCGCGCGCCAGGCCCACCGCGGTGCCCACCGACGACGCCGAGGCGACCGGAAGCAGCGGTGCTTCGTAGATCGACCCGTACACGCCCTTGGGCCGGCTCGACCTGCCCTGCATGACCACGCCCAGCGGCAGGAACCGCGCGTCGGGGACGAACAGGTCCTGCGCGACCGTGCTGACACTCCCGGTCCCCCGCAGCCCCGCGGTGTGCCAGTCGTCCACGATGTGCAGCTCGGACATCGGAACCAGGGCCACCACGGGCATCGGGTCGCCCTCGGGGCCCACCAGTACCGCGATGATCTCCTGCCACTGGCTGTGCAGTGCTCCGGTGATGAAGCTCCACTTGCCGTTGACGACGATGCCGCCCGGCGCGGGAGCCGCCATCGCGGTGGGGCTGAGCGTGCCGCAGATCCGCACGTCCTCGGTCGCGAAGACCTCCTCGCGGACCTCGGCGGGGAACATCGAGGCCATCCAGGTCGGGATCCAGTGGACCGACGCGACCCACGCCGCCGAGGCATCACCCGAGGCCAATGTGGCCGCGACGTCGGCGAGGGTACGGGTGTCACACTCATAGCCCCCGTGGCGTGCCGGTGCACGCATGCGGAAGATGCCCACCTCGCTCATCGCGTCGATGACCTCGTCGTGGACCCGGCGATTCTCCTCGGACCACGTCGAGTATTTCTGCAGCAGGGGAACGATCCCGGTGGCACGTTCGATCATTTGCTCGCGGGTGGGGCGCTGATGGGTCACGGACTGGCTCCTTGTGAGGGCGGTTGGCGAGAGCGGGATCAGGCGGCGTATCCGACGGAACCGGCGTGGTGCCGGCGGCGCGCCGCGAGAGCGGTCGTACGCGCATCGGGCAGCGCCAGCAGCAGCGGCGGGTCGAAGACCCTGGCCGGGCCCAGGCGCACCGTGGCGACGGCGGCCGATCCGCGGCGGATCCTGATGGGACCGACGCTGGCGACGAACGGTCCGGGAATTCCGTTCTCGCTGATGCTCCGGACGTCGTTGGGGGTCCGCGGGACCCCTTGGCAGAGCAGGTACCAGATGCCGTCGGGCACCTTGTCGATGATGAAGTGCCCGGCGCCGTTCAGAATCGTGCAGCGGCTCGGCCGGCCCTCGGGCACCCGGCTCGCGAACAGTCCCGCGAACACCAGGTCGACCTCGGCACACGGATGCATCGAGAGCATTCCGGACACGACGCCGTCACCCGAGCAGATGTCCTGGTCGGAAGGCAGGGTCTGGACCATGTGGCTGATTCCCCGGGTCCGCCGGTATTCCGTCGGCGCCAGCCCGACGCTGCGGGTGAACCGGGAGCTGAACGTGCCCACGCTGTTGTAGCCCACATGAACGCTGATGTCCGCGACGTTCATCGAGGTCGCCAGGAGGAGTTCTTTTGCCTGCTGGAGTCGCATAGCCGACAGAAAGCGTCCCGGCGACACACCGGTGACCCGCTGGAAGACACGCGTGAAATGGAATTTGCTGAACATTGCGGCGCGCGCCATGTCGTCGACGGTGAGGTCTTCGCCCATGTTGTTGCGCATCATGTTTAGAGCACGCTCGACCGCATGCTCGAAATGTATTTCCATCCGCCCCCCAATAGAAAGACACAACCACCCAACGGCGCGACTTACGCAACATTCAGCGAGGCACTTCCGGGCTGATTTCCCGCATTCGGAGCCACAACGCCCCGTGCGGCCCGTACCCCACCTGCAGCCGTCCCGGCCGCCGTCACGGACACCCGCGCACCGGCTGCCACCGACCGGAAAGACTCCAGAGCCCTTGACCCGCCGGCCGGACGCGCTCGTCCCGACCGGTCCAGCGGCATGTCACCGCTCCGCCGCCACGGAGGCGACCGGCCGACGTTCATCGAGATCGTCACGTCGTGCATTAACAACTGCAATCTTCTCGACAATGCCTGGACCAGGCATCTTAGAGATTGCCGTCAATAGAGCACGATCGAAGAAGCGCCCGATTATCGGCGTCGTCGCACCTGCCACGTTTTAGCCATTTTATGACTGACAAATAACAACGTGTAGCGGTGTTTCCATTACGAGGAACAATGCCACTTTGTCGCATTCGCCGGCGCGTGCGGTGACGTGGAATGGCCTCGGTATCGTCAGCACTACGTCACCGGTCGCCATTACTCACAGAAGTCGGCACCATGCGCGCGGCGCCACGGATCATCCCCGTGAACTGCGCCGGCGCCGGCTTGCCGGCCGGATGCTTCCCCAGCCGGCCGCCGTTCGACGAACTCTGAGTACTCAGTGAACATGGTCGATAGCTATCAGTAACATCTGGCTCGCCAGGAAGAACCCGGAACGCACGACGGCCGGGGCGCGAGCGCCCCGGCCGTCGTCGGCATCCGCCGCACGGTGCTGTCGATCAGATCGTGCTCGGCACAGGTTCCCGCTCCTGCACCACCGCCCGGGGCAGGTCGCGCTCGCCCCGGCGCGTAGCGGAGATGATCCACCACGAGATCCCGCGGATGAGACAGACGATGGTCACGGCGAAGAACAGCGTGTAGACCACGTTGAACACCATCAGCAGGCCGTAGACCATCGCCACGCCGGCGCCGAACATGAACTGGTTACGCGGCCGGCTCGGCGTGGTGCCGGGGTCGGTGATCATGTAGTTGGTGAAGAGCACGAACGCCACGCCGGTCATCGGGATCAGGGCCGCCCACAGCGCGACGTCCCACACCCAGGCCCGCAACAGGGCCTGGATCACGAAGCCGCCCAGCCACCCCACGATGAGCAGTACCTTCTTGGTCAACATGGTGTTCAGGACCGTACCGGCGGTGATGATCACCACCGGGATCATGATGCTGATGGCATCGGGGACGTTCTCGGTGAAGTGGTACGGAGGCGCGACGTTGACCCAGGGGAACAGCAGCAGCGCCGCCGAGATGCCGAGGTTCGACGGGTTCATGAAGTGACGCATGCGGCCGTTGATGGGCGCGCGCAGCAACGACTTCTGCCCGATGCCGACCAGGACCGCGAAGGCGATCGGCCAGAACCGGTCGTTCGCGTAGAGCAGCATGTTCGCGGCCAGCGCGGTGATGTGCGCCGGTAGCAGGAACGTGAACATTCCCCGGGCACCCTTACCGAGGAACTCCGGCACCCGGCGATGGGCCCGCGCCGTGATGAGCTCGATGACGATCTCGGCCGAGTAGCCCACCGCGAGGGCGAACAGGGGCCACGTCCACGGCTGCTCGAAGCCCAGGACCGTGTAGCCGAGGATGTTGAAGATGGACATGGAGATGGCGAAGTTCCGCAGGGCGAGATACCGGGGATCCGGCTTGGCGGCTACGGGGCCGGGTATCGCCGGCACGGTGCTCGCGGACTGCTCGAGGGCTGTTGGCGGCGCTTCGGTCCGGGCCGGCTGCACGGTGGTCACAGTGCCGCCACCTCCTTGATTTCGCTGGTCAGCATCACGTTGTGCCATCCGGTTGCCAGGTCGATGCTCTGCCGGTGCACCGCACCCCGCAGGTCTCGCCAGGCGATCTCCACGGAGACCGGGCGGTCGCCGTTGTCACCGAGCCCGACGAAGACGTCGTGACTGCGCTTGCCGGAGTGACCGCCGCCGCCGTCCAGCTGCGCCACCCGCGTGCGGCCGTCGGCCGTCTTGACACAGACCTGGGCGCCGTACGCCGGTGTGCCGATGACGCCGGCCGCACCGCCGGCGACGGGACGGTAGAGGCGCAGACCGATGAAGTCTCCCTGGCTGGTGCCGGTGTTGTGGTAGAAGCTGGGCGCGGCCCACTGGCGTGCGACGGCGAAGTCCTGACCGCCGTCGCCGTCGATGTCGGCCACGGCGATGCCCCTGCTCGGTGTGGAGTCGGTCATCCCCAGGTCGCCGCTCAGATCGGCGTAGCGCCCGTTGCCCTCGGCACTCCAGAACGCGAACGGCTGGCTGCCGGCGATGTCGTCACCGGGCTGGGCGTTCGGCCACATCTTCGGGTTACGCAGCATGAGGTCGTTGCTCATCGCCAGCTCCTGCAGCCACGACCAGCGGTTGATGCGACCCTCGATGAAGCCGAGGGCCTGCACGATCTCCATGTCGCCGTCGTTGTCGAAGTCGGCCATCTTCGAGTCCCACCCCCAGCCGGACCACGCGAGGTTCGCCGACGCAGCCTGGTTGCGGAACGGAGCCTCATGGGCCGTGAGCATCTTGTTGGCGTCCGCGGGTGTGGCCGCGGTGTTGTGCCAGACGAAGTTGCTCTCCTCGAGACCCCATGACGTGGTGATGTTGCTGACAAACGCGTCGAAGCGCCCCGCGCCGGCGAGGTCACCGAACTCGATCGACATGCCCTTGAACGAGTCGTGCCCGAGGACGAGCGACTTGGGGGTCACCGCGTCGCGGTGCCCCTCCGCCAGCTCGAACCTGATGCGTCCCGGCGCCGACACGTTGTGGAAGAAGCGGTCATTGCCGAAATCGTTGGCGAGGTAGAGCTCGGGCAGCAGGTCACCGTCGAGATCCACGGAACTGGCGCCCAGCGTCCAGCCGGTCGAGAAGGCGGGGGGAACGGCGGCGGGCTGCTCCTCGAACGTGGCCGAGGGGCTCGCACCGGCCGAGGCCGCGACCCAGCGCAGGACGTGCGACCCGCCGGCGTTGCGGGCGTGCGACATCGAGTTGTTCATCTGCATGTTCGCCTGGCCGGTGATGCTGAGGATCTCGGTGTCCGGGAAGTAGTTGAAGACGCCCAGGTCGAGGTGGCCGTCGCCGTCGAAGTCGGCGGCCGCCACGGCATTGGTGTTCCAGAGCTGGCCGCGGTACAGCGCACCGGGTGCCTGCGGAACGAGTTCGGTCGGCTGATATGTGGCCGGGCTCAGCGCCGATGCCCCGCCGCGGTGGAAGAAGACGACGGGGGTACGCCCCCAGTAGTAGACCAGCAGGTCCATCCGGCCGTCCTCGTTGAAGTCACCCGGGAGACAACCCATCGGGGCCATCGCTTCGTGGACCGGCAGGGGGGCGGGATCAAGGACGAAGGGCTGATAGTGGGCACCGGAGGCGGGCGCCGGGGTCACGATCACGCTGTCGCTGCG
Organism: Winogradskya consettensis; assembly: GCF_018332715.1. Classification (GTDB taxonomy): domain Bacteria; phylum Actinomycetota; class Actinomycetes; order Mycobacteriales; family Micromonosporaceae; genus Actinoplanes; species Actinoplanes consettensis. The sequence continues at coordinate 231,750 of NZ_BOQP01000051.1, forward strand.
GGTGTCGACGAGACACAGGTCGTCGGCCCGCCCGGTGCTGTCGAGGTCGTTGACGGCCACGGCCGCTCCCACGGAGGAGACCCAGGACCGGATGTGCTCGTACTGGGGGTTGACGGTGCGAACGGTCCGCTCGGCCAGCCCGGGCGGCAGCGCGATAGGCAATTCCGCGAAGCCGAATTTCGATGCCAGGCTCTTTCGCTGCTCCGCGGAGGCTGTCGGCAGCCGCGAGAAGCCGTAGGAGCCGATGAGGACTACCAGTACGACGATCGCGGGGATGAGTCGGCGAAATACGCCGACTGGCTGCGTGGACAACGGCTCTCCCTACGTAAAGGTGATGAATGCCGATTCTTCGCCGATGCCGCTTCGGGCCGGCTTGACCGCATTCCGATATTAAGGAAAGGACCGGCCCGGCCAGGAATGCCGATTACTTTCGATGCGGCGACTGCTCACCCGGCAGCGGGTGCGAGCCGGACACGAATCGCAGATCGCAGCTCGCAGCTCGCCGAAGTAAAAGCGCAATGCCGTTGAAGGGGTTCTGCACGAGCGCGATTACGGTCCTCAACGCCAGTCATCATGACCCGGCCGCACCGCGACGCGCATCTCACTGCTTGCCTTAAGTCGATTACTGAGGGTGACTTTTGCACCTACGCCGACGGCAACCCCTCCGTCGACGTGGTCATGTGCTCGCGGGCCATCCGGCGCAGCGACGACAGTGCCACCTCGAGCAGCACGGCCGTGGCCATGGCCTCACCGGCCTGGGCGGGCGAGTCGATGCTGCGCGGTAACATATCCGTCTCCAAGCGTGCCAACCGGGCCGCAAGGTCAGCATAAGGGCGCAATGCCGTCACATCCGCCTGCCCGGCGAGACGTTCGAGAGCGGAGAAGACCTGCACGAGCGTCCGTCGCCCCGCCGAGTCCGGCGCCACCGCCCAGCCCAGACCGTCGACGAACCGGTCCACCCGCAGCGCGGTCTCGCTGCCGTCGGGGGTGCCGTCCAGGCCCGGCCCCTGCCCGAAAAGCGCCTCGTTGACCACGTCGCACAACCCGTTGACCTGCAGTCCCTGGTCATCGATGGCCTGCAGCGCCTCACGCGCCGCCGAAATGCTCATCCGCCCCATCACCGTCAGGGTCCTGATGAGATAGATGCGGCTCACGTGACTCTCGTCGTAATCCGCACGTCTCCCCCGCCTGAGCCGGCCCGGCTCCAGGAGTCCTTCTCGGAGATAGAACTTGATCGTCGGGACCGGGACGTCACAACGTCGGCTTAAATCCGATATAAACAATTCTCTCCCCGTTGATACCCGCACCACCGGAACGCCCGGCCACAGGCGTTTCACAGCCCATGGTGCCGCCCCGGAACGATCTAGGCAATCCGGACGTCCACAAAGGATCTGGTCGGCCGCGGGCCGCCATCGGCGAAGGCCGGCCGTAGATACCTCAGGTATCCACGACCGGCCGGATCACGTTGCCTGCATTAATCCATTTTCGACCGATGTTCTGATGTTGCCCCGCCACGGCATGTGGCCTACATTGAATTGATCGAGGCAATTCGATAAGGCGACGGTTGATCTCATCGGCAGCGGCGCCGAACAGTTCTCGCCGACACGATCGGTACGGAGGGTCGATAGTCTTGTCTGCCGAGGAAGCCGCCATCAGAGCCATCTGCCTGATGCGGGAGAAACTGGGCGAGAATTTGACACTGGACGATCTTGCACGAGCGGCGATGTTCAGCAAATTCCATTTCTCCCGGGTGTTCCAGAAAGTCTCCGGGATATCCCCGGGCCACTTCCTCTCCGCGGTGCGGATCAAAGAGGCACAACGCCTTCTGGCAACCACCCCGCGCACTGTCGCCGACATCGGTGCCACGGTCGGCTATACGAGCCTGGGGACGTTCACGTCCAAGTTCTCCCGCAGCGTCGGCCTCTCACCAGGAGCTTTCCGACATCAGTACAGCCGGCCCAGGGCACCGCGACCCCGGTACACACCACCCGTCTGCGGTGCGACAATTAGTGGCGAACTGAACGCACTGAGCAATATTGACCAGGGACCCACATTCGTCGGGCTCTTCCCCGAGCCGATCGCCGAGGGATTCCCCACGAGCTGGACAATTGTCAACCGGCCCGGGCCGTACCAGCTTTACGGTATCGGCCGCGGAACCTGGCACGTTGTCGCGCACTGTCTCGGCCCGGAATTCGGCGGCTCCCGGCCCGGCCCGGCGCGAGGAGCCCGGTGCGAGGTCGGCGCGCGCAGCGGACCCGTGTCGTTCCAGCCCCGGCAGTACGTCCGGACCGTGGACATCACCCTGCACACCCTCAGGGAGTTCGACCCGCCGGCACTGCTGTCCATGCCGGCGGCGATGAGTTGAGGCGGGTGGCGTACGCACCGGGTCACCAGGCGCGGACCGACATCGGCAGACCTCCGCGGATCCGGAGGGACAGCATCGGCTCCGGCGTCACCCGATGGCCGACGGGCAGGCTCAACCGGAACTCGCGCGCCAGCATCGCCACGATGAACACCGCCTCCATCATCCCGAGGTTGCTCCCCACGCACACCCTCGGCCCGGCACCGAACGGGATGTACGCGTACCGCGCACGCCCCCGCTGCCGTTCCGGCGTGAATCTCTCCGGGTCGAAGCTGTCCGGGTTGTCCCACAGCCCCGGATGCCGGTGCATCGTGTAGGGGCAGATCAGCACGTCAGCACCGGCGGGTACGAGGTAACCCCCCACCTCGTCGCCCGCCGTCGCACGCCGGGGCAGCAACCAGACCGGGGGGAAGAGCCGCATCGCCTCCTCGACAACCATGGTCGTGTAGGGCAGGCGATGCAGATCCTCGTACACGGGCAGCTCCCCGCCCAGCGCCCCGATGGCCTCCTCCCGGAGCCGGGCGGCCACGTCGGGATGCCCGTCGATCAGCGACAGAGTCCATCCGAGCGTGCTCGCCGTCGTCTCGTGACCCGCCAGCAGCAGGGTCACCAGCTCGTCGCGCAGCCGCGTACGCTCCGCGGCCGGATCCTTCTCCTGACGGGCGGAGACGATCAGGCGCGACAGCACGTCGTCACGATCCACGACGTCAGCACCACGCCGGCGCACGAGCTCGTCCACCACCTGCTGCAGATGCCGCCGGGCACGGCGGAACCGTCGCTGGTGCGCCAGCGGCACCCACATGGGTACGGCACTGAGCGTCGCCAGTTCGAACATCGCCTGGTCCTGGACCGCACCGAACGACTCCCCGAGCGAGTCGAATCCGGAAAGGTCGGAGTCCAGCAGGGTGCGGCCGAGCACACCGAGGGTCAGGCCCGTCAGCTCGGCGACCATGTCGACCGGAGCGTCACCGCGATGCCCATGCAGCCGCTCGACGAGGCGCCGGCCCTCCTGGACCACCGCGTCGGCATGCCGGGAGAGTCGTTTGGCCTGGAAAGACGGCTGCACCACCTTGCGTTGCTTGCGCCACAGGTCACCGTCGCTGGTCAGCAGGCCGTCACCGAGTGCCCGGCGGGCGTGGACGAGCCCGATGCCCTTGGTGTAGTTGGCGGCGTTGTCGGTGAGGACGTGTTTCGCGTAGTCGGGGCGGTTGAAGAAGTACAGGGTCTTGTGCGCTACCGGCAGCCGGGAGGCGTCACCGTAACGGGCCGCCGCGTCCGTCATCATGGCGAGCCGGTCGCGGGACATGACCGCGAGCATGCGCATCGCCGAACTGCGTGGCGGCCCGGGCAGGTCAGCCCGCGGCCGGCTGGTCGTTGTCATGGCAGCGTCCTCCTGGGCTGGTCGGAGCGGGCCAGCGCGCCGAAATGGAAGAGCAGCCCGTCGGTCTCGAACCGGCGCTCGGCGGTCACCAGGCGGCTGACGAAGATCGTGTGGTCGCCGCCGTCGTACTGCTGCCAGGGCACGCACTCGAACCATGCCAGGGCACCCGCGATGAGGGGCACCCCCGTCCTGGGGCCCGGGAGCCATTCGACCGCCTGAAACTGCTCTGCGCCCATCGGCCGATCGGCGTCCGAGAAGTACCTGGCCACCGGGGCATGCTCCGCGGCGAGCACGGATACGCCGAACGCCGGGGCATCGAGCAGGCAGGTGTGCATGATGGTGTTGCGCCCGACGCAGATCAGGGCGAGGGGCGGATCGAGCGACACCGTGGTGAACGAGTTCGCCGTCATCCCGTGCGGGTTGTCCCCGCCGACGGTCACGACCGTGACACCGGTCGCGAAGGTGGCGAACGCGTGACGAAGGGCCCGAGCATCGTCGACGTTGGACAGCAGGTCGGGCCCGGCATCCGCCTCGTAACGGCGTTCCATCATGCCCCCACGCGTACGGCGAACGGCTGGAGCGCCCGGACGAGAGCATCCGGCACCCGGCTGGGCTCCGTGCGGGTATTGGGGCCCCGCATGCACGCGATGCGCTGCATCCCTCTGGCGACGAGCGTCTCGCCACCGGTCCCGTCCAGCCGTACGTAGTCGAATCCGAACTCGACCTGCGTCTGCGCCAGGTCGACGAGCCGCATCCGGATGGACAGCTCGTCGAACAGGGCCAGTTCGCTGAAGAACTCGCAGTCGACACGCAGCGTGAACAGCTTCAGATCCCGCTGGAGATCGTCGAGGATCTCGGGGGCCCGCTCCCGCAGGAACATCTCCCGGCAGCGGCCCTGCCAGCGCAGATAATTGACGTAATAGACGTTTCCGACGAGATTGGTCTCCTCGAAGCCGACCACGTGACGATGTTCGAAATACGGTTTCATTCCGCTCGACGCCCTTCTGTCAGGATCCCGATGACGACCGGGCCGGCGCAACCCTTGACGGCCGTGGCGAACGTGAAGATCCGCAGGATCCCCGAGGCGAAGACCAGCCATCCGGCGCGTTCACCGGTACGCACGGTCAGCGGGGCCGCCACCGTCCTGCCGGCCTTCTGCAGGCATTCCAATGCCACCCAGACCCGGGTCGCCGCGACGCGCGGATCCGCGTCCCCGCCGAGCAGTGGCAGGAGCTCCGCGTGCCGGCCGATCAGCCCCTGCCACTCGGACAGCGGTCGCGCCTCCACCGTCTCCATGTCGCAGGCGGTCAGGCCGGGGGCGATCGTGCACAACGTCATCCCGGCGCCGTGCGAGAGGGACACGTGGCGGTCACCGTCCACCTCGGGACGACCGTCCGGACGATGTCGCAGCACGGTCGGCTCACCGGTCACCCGGCTCACGGCGACGGCAGAGCGTGCCCGCCGTGCTGCCACGAGATCCCCGCCCGGCTCCGGGTCCCGGCCGCCGTCGGGTTCGAGGGCGACTGCGGTGCCGGTCCCGGCCATCTCGTCGAGCGAGCGCTCCAGGAACGTACCCAGCAGGGCGGGAGCCCACGGCCCCGCTCCGTCACCCTTGCGAACGGCGCGCAGGGTGAGGCCCTCCCACCGTTCCACCACCTCGCCGGCTGCGTCGCGCAGAGCGATGTCATACACGTACGTATCGCCGTCGTGCAGTCGTTCGACAGCGCTGTAGCGGAACTCGCCGTCGCCGGACAGCGCCTCGCCCGCGGGGAAGATCCGCTCGATCCGCGAGGGGAGCAGGGTGGCGTGCGGTACGCAGACCTGGTTGCCGTGCATAAGAGCGTCCCGCACGCCGGGGTCGCCGAGCAGAAGCCGGCCGGGAAGGTACCCGGCGAACCACGTGACCGGGCTCGCCTGCACGACGGCGTCGACCTCCCGGGCCGTCGCCCGGTGGTAGCGGCGCAACCGCTGGAAGCGGCCGCCCTGGAACAGCACGTCGCTGTAGAGGTCGGTGGCGGGATGCAGGTCGACCACCGGCGTCCCGGCCGGTGCCTGGACGGGCGGGCCCTGCGGCACCGGGTGGTCGCCGAAGCGCAGCAGAGCCTGGAAGTGGTCGGCGCCGAACGCGGTCTCGGCGCTGCGGATGACCACCTCCACGGTGCCGGGCCCGGTCACCACCGCCGCGATCCTGATCCGGGTGGTGCCGTCGACCGGAACGACGATCGGCCGCAGAAATTCCGCCCGCTCGACCATCGGCGCGTAGCCGGCGCCGAGTGCCGCCGAGCCGACCTGGGCCATCGCCTCCATGCCGAACACCGCGGGGAACAGCAGGCTGTCGTCGAGCCGGTGGTCGGCGAGGTACAGATCCGTACCGGCGCTGAGGTCCACCTCCGTGATCAGCTCGACACCGGCGTAGTGGACCAGCGGCCGCTGCACGAAACGGAGCAGGGGCAGCTCGGGGGTGTCGTACCGGATGGTGTCGATGCCCGAGGTGCGTCCGCTGATCACCACGACCGGCGGGCTCTGCGGGTCGGCCAGCAGCCGGCGCAGGACCTCCACCCCTTGGTCGGGCGTGATCGGGGTGATCCCCTCCCGCGTCAGGTTCTCGATCACCGACAAGCGCTCGCCCATACCGACGCCCGACCAGACCGACCATTCCAGGCAGATGCTGCGGCAGTGGGGGTTGCGCTGCCCGTACTCGCGGGTCAGCTCGGCCATCCAGTCGTTCGCGACGGCGTAGTGCGCCTCCCCCCGCAGCCCGGTGCGCCCGATGATGCTGCCGAGCGTGACAAGCAGGCGTATCCGCTGCGGATCAACCGCGGCCAGTACGGCGCTCAGGCCCTGGACCTTCGGTGCGCAGGCGCGGCGCACGGCGGCCATGTCGACGTTCGGCAGGGCGGCCGGATCGTTGCTGCCGGCGCCGTGCAGCACCGCTGTCACGGTGCCCAGAGCGGTTGTGAGGTCCCGGACGGCGCGGCCGATCTCGTCCGGATCCGTGACGTCGGCGCGGGCGTAGTCGACCTTCACGCCCATCTGGGCCATGCGTTCGAGGTTCTCGGCCAGCTCGGCGTCCGCCCGCGGGTCGGAGCGGCCCACGATCGCCAGTCGCACACCGGTGTCGACGGCGATGGCCAGGGCGCATTCCGCAGTGATTCCCTTGCCGCCACCGGTCACGAGCAGGACGTCGGTCTCGTCGAGCGGTTGCTGCGACACCTGCGGGACCACCGGCATGACCCGCAGCACCGGGACGGTACGTACGCCGTCGTCGTCGTACATCGCCTCGCTGAAATCGGTCGTCGCCCGGACCTCGTCGACGACCCGCCGCAGCGATGCCGCGTTTTCCGGCGGGGTGTGCACGATCGTGACCCGTACGGACGGCTTCTCCAGCCGGAGCGTCTTGGCGAGCCCCGCCGCTCCCCGGCCGGCGTCGACGAGGACGAACCGGTCCGCCACCCGGTCCTTGATGACCTCGTGGGCGCCGTCGAGTGCGAGTTCCAGGTCGGTTTCGGTGCAGGAAGGCGGCAGGCACACCAGGACACCGGATCCGACACCGGCCTGCTGCAGGGCGTCACGCAGTGCCCGGGCGAACGCGTCGCCGTCCCGGGCATGCAACGACCAGGTCCCGTCGGCACCGGTCCCACCGGACGCCGGCAGCGGCGTGGGATCCCGGTCGACGGACCAGGCCCGTGCCCAGCCCGCGGCGCCCGCGACGGAGTCGGCGACCTCGACGGCGCCGGAGTCCACCCCGGCCCGCAGGTCGTCGATCGTGTCGGCGAGTTCCCGGATGGAGGCGGTGGCGAAGTTCAGCGGTGACCTGCTGGCCGGGATGCCGAACCTGCTGACGAGCTCGTTGACGACCGTCCCCACGGTGATCGAGCTCAGGTGCAGCTCGTCCAGCAACATGCTGTCCTCGTGCACCATGTCGACCGGTAGTTCCGCCCGCTCCGCGGCGAGGCGGCGCAGCAGGTCGACGGTCTGCTCGGTCTGCTCCTCGACGACCGTGATGCCCGCCGGCGCAACGGTGTCACCCGGGATCGCGTCGGCGGCGGGCTCCGGGCGGGCCCCGTTGCCGGTGCCACCGGGCACGTCGACCATCGGCGCGCTCTCGCAGGGACTGGTCAGCACGGCGAGCGGGCCGTCGAGCCGCAACGGGCGTACCAGTCGATCGTCGAACAGCGCCGCAGGTACTCCGGCGGCACCCAGTACGTACGCGGCGCAGCAGACCTTCAGGAGGCTTACCAGTGTCTCGTCGTCGGTGTCGAGGGCGACCGCCGGCACAGCGGTAGCCCCGGCCGCCAACCGCGACAGCACCCGTCCGGGGCCGACCTCGACGAACAGATCGACCTCCTGCGCGGCGAGCACGACGGCCTGGTTGAACATCACCGGGTCGGTGATCTGGCGGCGCAGCAGCGTGACCACGTCCGTGCTGCCGTTGGCCGACTCACCGGTGACGGTCGAGATGATGCGCCGGGCGATGGAGCCCAGGTGCACGCCGTCCAGGGAAGCGGCGAACGCCTCCGCGGCCGGCGCCACCAGCGGTGAGTGGAACGCGTGGGAGACCGCGAGGGGCGTGGCTCTGATACCCGCGTCTCCGGCGCGCCGGCAGACCTCGTCCACCGCTTCGGCCGTGCCGGAGACGACGGTCTGCGCCGGCCCGTTGTACCCGCTGATCACCACGGGAAGGTCCGCAACGAGCGTGGCTACCGCGTCCGGGCCGGCGACCAGACCGGCCATCGTCCCGGATTCGCTCATCCGGCTCATCGCGTCACCGCGCAACGTCGCGACCCGCAGCAGCGTGTCGTCGTCCATCACACCGGCCCAGCGCAGCGCTGCCAGCTCGCCGAGGCTGTGCCCGACGGCCAACGTGGCACTCAGCCCGATGATCGCCAGGGCGTGCAGCCCGGCGACCGACCCGGCAGCGATCCGCGGCTGGGCGACCTCCGTGGCCACCATGTCCCCGCCGGTGGGAAGACCGGCTCTGCCGTAGACCCGCCGGACGGAGGGAAAGCGGCGGCCCAGTGCTCCCCCGCTGGTTCCCGTGCCCGACCCCTGACCGGGGAACAGGAATCCGACCCTGGCGGGGCCGCTCACGTGTCCCAGGAAGATCCGGTCGTCGCCGGTAACAGCCTGGGTCCGCCCGTCGTCGACGGCCGCCAGGATGCGGTTCAGCTGGCGTTCGGCGTCCTCGGGGCTCACCACCACCGCGGCGGCACGACATGGCTGATCCCGGAGCCGCTCGCGCAGCATCGCGGCGAGATCCGCCATCTGGGCGTAGGAGACCCGCCCGACGACCTGCGCGATGTCCGCGACGCTGTTCCGGAGCTCCGTCCAGGTCGTCCCGGCGAAGGCGAGCATCTCACTGTCCTGGATGGACGCGCTCAGGGACTCCGTACGCGCGTCGAGCGCCGCCGCCCGCAGCGGACGGCTGTTCTCGACAACGACGTGCGTGTTGATGCCACCGAAGCCCATGGCGGTGATGCCCGCGCGTACGGGCTGCTCCTGGGGCCAGTTCTCGGCACGCCGCAGCACCCGCAGGGCGGGGTCCTCGCGGCCGAACAGCTCGTGGGGGTCGGGACACCCCAGTGCCGGTGGAAGGACCTCCCGGTGCACCGCCATCACCGCCTTGATGAACCCGGCGACACCGGCGGCGGCCTTGGTGTGCCCGATCATCGACTTCACGGAGCTGATCACCGCCGGCGCCGCCGCGCGGTCCTGGGCCCGCCGGGCCTCGGACAATGCCGTCAGCTCGGTCTGGTCACCGACCTTCGTCCCCGTTCCGTGCCCCTCGAACAGCGCTACCGTTCCGATCGGGAAACCGGCCCGCTCGTAAGCGCGGCGCAGTGCCAGTTGATAACCGCTGACCTCGGGCCGGGTGATGCCGCCCTTGCCGTCGGAGGAGATACCCCAGCCAGCGATGGTGGCGTAGATCCGGTGACCCGCGGCACGCGCCTCGGCCTCGCGCATGAGAACCACCATGCCGCAACCCTCGCCGGGCCAGAAGCCGGTGGAGCCGCGGTCGTAGACCTTCATCTCCCCCGAGGCCAGCGCGCCCGTCTTGGCGAAACCGATGATCTCGAGCGGATCGATGGAGAGGTCGACGCCGCCGGCGACCACGACGTCGACGTCCTTGTCATCCAGCGCTCGGCAGGCCGTCGTGATGGACAGCAGGGACGAGGAACACGCACCGTCGACGGTGTAGCCGCCGCCCTTGAGGTCGAAGTAGTTGCAGATGCGTCCCGCGATGGTGTTCGACAGCGAACCTGCCAGGGTGTCCTCATCAATCGCCGGGAAGGGCCGCTTGTAGTCGGTCTCCAGACCGTCGAGGAACGCCGCGAGCCGCTCCTGCTCCCATCCCTGCCCGGCCAGCGCCGCGGCGACGGTGCGGCGCACATACGGCCAGCGCAGGCGGATCTGGTTCGCCCGGGAGAACTCGCCGGTGAGGCTGTTGCCCACGACGACCGCCGTACGCTCGTGCGGCAGCCCTGCCGCCATCGGGAAGCCGGCATCCGCCAGGGCGGCCGCGGCGACGTCCAGCGCGAGCCAATGGGTGAGATCCGTCGACCGGTACGTGCTGCCCGCGACCCGGTACGACACCCGATCGAATTCCCAGCCCTCGAGCACCGCCGCGTTGCGGGCGTAGAACCGGTCCGGGGCGGCGGGGTCCGGTGACCAGTAGTCCGTGAGGTTCATCCGCTGATCCGGGAGCCTGCGGAAGGCACGCCGGCCCGCGATCGCGTTTTCCCACAGCTCCCGGGGACTTGACGCGTCCGGGTACCGGCAAGCCATGCCGACAACGGCGATGGTCGTCATAGGGTCCGATCCTCCGTTGTCCTTGTCACGTTCGGTGCTGATGCTGGTGGTGGTGTCGAGTGAAGCCATGTTTATTCCTCGGCTCCGAATTCCTGCCGGATACGCCGGCGCCAGATCTCGTAGGCGGGAACATCGCCCGGGACGTCCTCGCCGGGGCGCGACAGATCGCAGATCGCGGCGGCCTCCACGACGGACATCCCGCACAGCACCTCGGCGGCGAGTTCGTTGTGCGCCACGATGAGCCCGGCCCGTTCCCGGGCCGAGGCGGCGAACGCCGCGCCCTGAGCGAGATGGGGATACAGCTTCCCGGAGACCCGCCGCAGTTCACGGAGCTCGGCGCGGTCCACGCCCCCGGCGTAGGTCGCGGCGAGGCCCACACCGCTGTAGAGATCGGCGTGCCGGTGCGCCGGGAAACGGTCGAGCAGCTGTTTCACGCACTTCACGTCCGTGCCACCGACGAACCACAGGGCCCGGCCGATCCCCTGGTCGATGGCATGATCGGTGTACGGGTGCGAGCCCGATGCCGGGTAGGGGAACCCGGTCTCCCGGTACTGCTCGTGCACGTAGCGCTGGGTCCGGAAATAGGCCTGGTGGAAACCGTACCCGTCCATGAGCAGCCAGTGCAGCAGCGGGTCCGGCGCGTGCATCGCTGACCAGCGGAACCGCGGTAGCCGGGCCATCGCCCAGCCCACCCCGACGTAGGCCATGTAGACGTGACGGTCGCCGGGGCCCGCCAGGAACTTCTTCGTCTGGCCACCGCCGAACGGCAGGCCGTCACGGACGGCGAATCCCATCGCCGCCCCCTCGTAGGCGAATCCCTTGAACCGGGTCGGCATCCGCTCCAGCGACGCCAGCGCGTCCGCGGTCCGAGACGCCTCAGCGGCGTAGGCGTATCCCTCGAGGAAGGAGCTGCCGACGGTTTCCAGCAGGTCCTTCGCGGCCGGGTCCTTCACATGGAAGCCACGCACGGCCACCTTCGTCTCGGAGATGTCGGGTGTCAGCACCCGACGCCGAAGCTTTCCCAATAGGCTCACTTGCTTCTCCTGCTCGTTGGTATTCGCCAGGTGCCTCCCGGTGTCCCGGGACCACCGGCCGGCGCGGGCGGCATCAGAGAGAGTTCGTGCTGCTGGACGCAAGCTGCGTGCGGACCCGTTCCCGCCACATCTCGTACGCCGGCAGCCCCGCCGACGCCGGCCCGGTCACCGCGGCATCGTCGGCGAGCACCGACGCGGCGTCGACGTCCACCCCGGCGAGTGCCTGGACGCCGACCCGGGTGTGCTCGGGAACCGTGCCGGAGAACGTGCGTGCCCGTGCCGCGAACACCGAACCCTGCGCGAGCGCCGCCGCGTGCCCGCCGGCCCGGCGGCTCATCGCCTGCAGGCTCGGGGCGTCACAGCCACCGGCGAAGGTGGCCGCCAGCCCGACACCGCTCCACAGATCGGCCTGCCGCAGCCCGGCGAACGCGGCGACCGCGGTCGCAACCGGTTCGATTCTCGCGCCGTGGATGAACCACAGGGCGCGGCCGATACCCTGGTCGACGGCGCGCAGGAAGTAGTCGGGGGAGCCCTCCCACGGGTACGGCGCCGGTCGTTTCTGCTCGCCGACCCAGCGCCCGGTGTCGAAATACGCGCGGTCGAAGCCGTACCCGTCGACGGCCAGCCAGCTCATCGTGGGGTAGTACGGCGTGCCGGTCAGGTCCGGGACGACGCCCTTCCAGAGCGGGCGAGGCAGGCGGGCCATCGCGAAGCCGATCCCGATGTAGTTCAGGAACGTGTGCACCACTCCCGGGCCGGTGAGCAGCTCACGTGCCCGGTGACCCCGGGGGCCCATCGCGTCGCGTACGGTCATCGCCATCGTGGCGCCCTCGTAGGCGAATCCCCGCAGGGACGGCTCCACCAACGCCAGCCGGGCGTCCAGCTCGGCGGTGCTCCGGCAGTCGACGGCCCACTCGAAGCCGCACACCACCGACTGCGGGATGCGTTCGAGCATCTCGGTGACCGGTGACGGATCGACAGGAAATCCGCGCCGGGCGAACCCGACGTCTTCCAGGGCCGGGGCGAGCATCAGCCGCCGCAGAGATCCCACGATCGTAGACATTGCGTGCATCCCGCCTTCTCAGTGGCTAGATCGGCCGAGCCGCGATGGACGGCAGCGGATTCATCGTCAGCCATGACACGGCGCAATGCTTCTTCTGCTGTGCCATAAGCGGACGGTGGTGGGCGCCTGGGCACCGCGCGGCGGGGAAGGGCACGGGAAAAGAGGACGAGAGCCACCACACTCGACACTCTGGGTCCACATGCCGCCTCAAGCGAAGGGACCACCATGGTCAACCCGGCAAGCCCAACCTCCGACCTCGCCGCGGACTGTGCCGAGCTCGACGCGCTGCTCGGTGAGCTGAGCACCGACGCCTGGGCGACGCCGACCCCGGCGCCAGGCTGGACCGTCCAGCACCAGGTCGCCCATCTGTGTGCGGTCTTCCGCATGGCGGCGACCGCCGCCGGCGACCCCGCGGCGTTCAAGGCCATGACGGCCGGGCTCAGCGGCGATTTCGACGCCGACGTCACCGCCGCACTGAGCCGCTACCTCGGCAGCGAGCCCTCCGCTCTGCTGGCCCGGTGGCGGGTGGAATGGAACGGGGCGGTGCAGGCGCTCGCGGCGCTGCCGCCGGACGCGATGGTGCCGTGGCTGGTACGGCCGCTTCCCGCCATGGTGCTGGCCGGCGCGGGGATGATGGAGGTCTTCGGGCACGGCCAGGACATCGCGGACGCGGTCGGGGTCACCCCCGTGCGTACCGACCGGGTCGGGCATCTGGTGAACTTCGCCCACCGGACCTGGGATTTCGGGTTCCAGGCCCGCAATATGCGTACGCCGTCGCAGGAACCGCGGTTCGAGGTGACCGCGCCGTCCGGCAAGGTCTGGGCCATCGGTCCCGACGACGCGGACACAGTCTCCGGTGACGCCGTGGACCTGTGTCTGCTGGTGACGCGGCGTCGGCACCGCAACGATCTGCGCCTCTCGGCCTCGGGCCCGGCGGCCGACCTGTGGCTCGACGTCGCCCAGGCCTACCGCGGGCCGGCTGGTGAGGGCCGCCGCCCCGGTCAGTTCGCTTCCTCCGCGAGCCGGTGACGGCGTGGATCCCCGGGGCCCAGGGCTCACCATGACGCAGATCGCGACGCTCGAGGCATTCGCCGACACCATCATCCCCGGCTGCAAGAGGACCTCCGACGACCGCGCGATCGCCGGCGTCAGCGAGGACGGCGGAGCTGTCGCGGCTGGCGCCCTGGCGGTGCTCGCCGACCCGGCGCTGGGCCTGACCGACGCGCTCGAGGGCATGGCGGGGCTGCTCAACATGCATGCCGGGGCGTACGGGCGCAAACGTGGCCTCACACTCGACGGCACCGTACCGGCGCTCGTCGCCCTCTCATTCGACGACCGCACCGCATTGGTCCAGGAACTGACCGGACCCGCGCACTCCGAGCGTGAGGTGTGGTTCGGCGCCGCGCTGTTCTGCACGATGGCCTTCGACAGCGCCCCGCATCTCCCCACCGCGACCGCGTTGGCCGAGCACCATCCGGGTCTCGAGCTCATCGGTTTCCGGGCTCCCGACGCCGACGGCCTCTGGCGTTTCGCGGACTTCTCCTACCGCCGTCGGCTCGCCGACCCGCATCCGCAGACCACCGAGACGGGAAGTCCGACATGACCAGTACCGAAAAGACCGACGTGGTGGTGGTGGGCAGCGGTTTCGGGGGTGCCATCGCCGCGTACCACCTGGCCGCGGGCGGGGCCCGGGTCGTCGTCCTCGAGCGCGGTCCGTGGCTGCGGGCCGAGGACTTCGATCACGACTTCAAGCTGGGCTCGTCGTACACCCGCATCTTCGACTTCACCGTCGGGGACGGTATGAGCGTGCTGGCGGGAAACTGCGTCGGCGGTGGCAGCGTCGTCTACTTCGCGACGATGCCTCGCGCTCCCCGGTTCGTCTTCGAACGCCACGGCGGCATCGGCCGGCGAATGTGGCCCGCGTCCATCAGCCGCGAGACCCTCGACCCATGGTACGACGTGGTCAGCGCCGCGCTTCCCGTCACACCGCAGACCTGGGACGACGTTCCCTACGCGGGCGGCCTCTTCGCCGCTGCCTGCCGACACGCGGGGCGCTCGGCGAATCCCGTGCCGTCGGCGATCGACAAGCAGCTGTGCACCAACTGCAACTGGATGATGGCGGGCTGCCGGTTCGACGCCAAACGGTCCCTGTTGCTGAACTATCTGCCCGCCGCGGTGGAGAACGGCGCCGAGATCCGTCCCCTGCGCGAGGTGCAACGCCTCACCCGTACCGCCGAGGGCAATTATCAGGTGCACTACAACCGGGTGGACGACACGGACTACCGCCTGCAGCACGAGAGTGCCGTCATCGAGGCGAAGATCGTGGTCCTGGCCGCCGGGGCGGGTGCGACACCGGTGATCCTGCAGCGGTCCGAGGCGGAGCTCGGCACGATGCCGCACGCCGTCGGCCGGTACTTCTCCGGAAACGGCGAACGCCTGAACACCGCAGTCATCAACGAGAACCGTGCCCGCGAGGTGCTCGGCCTGGACCGAGGTGACGGCCATGCCTACGGCGCACACCAGATCGGCAAAGGGCCCTGTGTCGCCACCTGGGACCATCTCGACGAGAGCCTGCCGGAGTACAGCCGCTACTCCCTGGAGCAGCTCTACTTCCCGCCCGGTCTCGGCACGATCCTCGCCCAGGCACCCGGTGCCGCCGCGCCGGCGTGGTTCGGGCGCGAGAAGAAGGAGATGCTCCGGGACTGGCAGTCCTGGCTGACGGTCTTCGCGATGACCGAGGACGACAACGAGGGGGTGTTCGGCCCGCCACCGGCCACCGGCAACGCCGAACGGGTCACCCAGCAGATGCTCGGCCGGGGAACCCTCGGGTACGACCCGACGGCCAACACCCTGCGTGGGTGGGCGGAGTCGGACGCCGAGGTACGCGACATCCTGGAGCGTGACGGCATCGCCAAGGTGCGCCCCTGGTCGAACGAGCTGGTGGGCGCGTACACCGTGCACCCGCTGTCGTCCTGCCGGATCGGCGACGACCCCGCCACCTCGGCCCTCGACGACCGCCATGAGCTGCGCGGGCATCCGGGAATCTTTGTCACGGACGGATCTGCCGTTCCGGGGGCGCTGACGGTCAACCCCGCGCTGACGATCGCCGCGCTCGCCGAGCGTGCCATTCCCGCACTCGTCCAGGCGGCGCAGGAACGGGGGGTGGCGGTCACGTACGAGGCGTCCTCTCCCGTGAGTGGCACGGCGCACCAGGTCGCCGTGCCGACGGGGAGGTGAGCGCCGATGGCCCGCAACAGCCGAGACCATGGTGAGCAGGGCCTGCTCGCGGGACCCACACGGCGGATAACCATGACGCACATCCGCCATGTCCGGGCGACACCTCCGGGGTCGGCGGACGGGGTGGTCGCGCGGGTGTACCAGCACGTCGAGCAGGAGTTCGGCATGCTCGCGCCCCCCATGGCCCTGCACTCACCGGCGCCTGAGCTGCTCGTGGCGAGCTGGCTGATCCTGCGCGAATCACTGCTGGTCCCGGGGCCGGTGAGCCGCGCAGTCCGGGAGGCGGTGGCGGCCTCGGTGTCCTTCAACAACCGCTGTCCGTATTGCGTGGACGTGCACGGCAGCGCCGTCCTGGGCCTGCTCGGCGGTCCGGACGCTCGGGCGCTCGCCGACGACCGGGTGGCGGACATCGCCGATCACGAGCTGCGGGCCGCGGCGATGTGGGCCCGCCACGGCGACGCCGGCGACGCGGGGACAGCCACGCGGTGGGACGCCGGCGAGCTGGCAGCTGTCACCGCGGTCGTGTTCACCTTCGAGTACCTGAACCGGATGGTGAACGTCTTCCTGCGAGAGTCACCGCTGCCTCCCAGGAGCGGACGGCTCGGGCGGTGGGTCGCGGCCCGGGTGATGGGGCGGCTCGGCGCCCGGGCCGGTCTTCCCGGCCGGGACATCGATCTTCTCCCCGCCGCCGCGCTGCCCCCGGACCTGCGGTGGGCCGGAGGTCGCGAGACGAGCGCGGCCGCCTTCGCACGGGCCAACGCGGCGGTCGAGCGGGCCGGCGTGCGTTCCGTCCCGGACAGCGTGCGCCGGCTCGTGGGCGACAGACTCAGCACGTGGTCGGGCCGGGGCACGTCGGTGACGCTCGACGAGCTCAGGAGCGCCACGGACGGCCTGCCCGCACGGGACCGTAGTGCCGGCAGGCTGGCATTGTGGACAGCCGTTTCGTCGTACCGGGTCACCGATGCGATGGTGGACGAGCTTCGGGACAGCGGCCGGTCCGACGCCGCGCTGATCGAGATCGTGTCGTGGGCGGCGTTCACCGCCGCCAGGAGCATCGCCGCGGCGTCGCACGACCGCGCCGATCCGCGACCGGGTTAGGGCGCATCCGAGCATTCAGGCCGTGGATCTCCCCGCGCAACGGGGGATCCACGGCCTGAATGTGCGTTGTACCGTCAGAAGTCGACGACGGGACCGTTCAATGCCTGTCGTATCTCGATCGAGCGGGCGACCTGCGAGCCCTGGGGCCCGGGCACCCTCGACGCGAGATCCGCGATCTCCGCGGCGCGCTGCTGGGAGTCCACATCAACCAGCCAGTACCGTGTCACCTGCGACCCACCGGCCGCCACCGGGTCGCCGCCGGTCCCCGCCGCCGGTTGGTGACGACCTGCCCATCCCGCCAGTTCGGGAGGCGCGAGACTCTGGGCGTCGATGAGCTCGCCCTCCTCGAACAACTCCCTCGTCAGCGTCTCCTCGAACCGGTGGAGGCGCTCACGATCGGACTTGTCCAGAAGCGACCATGCTCGCGAGCCGCCGGCGGTGTCCTCGTGCAGCAGCAGTAAGAATCTCATTCGGCTTCGCCTCTCGTCGTGACGGACTCCTACTCATGGGTCGAAGCCCTGGCCTCACTCTCGACACGGGACAGCGGCGGGCGTCCGAGCTGACGTTTGAGCGGGCTCCACCATCGCCGATTGGCGCGGTACCAGAGCACCGTCTCGTCCAGACCGGATTCGAAATCGCGCTCCGGCGCGTAGCCGAGCTCACGGCTGATCTTGGAACAGTCGACGGAGTAACGGCGGTCGTGCCCGCGACGGTCCCCCACCCGGGTCACCCTACCCGCGTCCGCTCCGCAGGCCCGTAGGAGCCGGTCGGCGACCGAGAGGTTGGTCAGCTCCACGCCGCCGCCGACGTTGTAGATCTGCCCCGCCTGGCCCTTGGTCCGGACCAGTTCGAGGGCCCGCACATGATCGTCGACGTGCAGCCAGTCCCGCACGTGCAGTCCGTCGCCGTAGAGAGGCACATCCGCGCCGTCGAGCAGGTTCGTGATGAACCGGGGGATGAGTTTCTCAGGATGCTGGTAGGGGCCGTAGTTGTTCGAGCACCGCGTCACACGCACGTCGACGCCGTGGGTGTGGTGATAGGCGAGGGCCACCAGATCGCTCGAGGCCTTCGCCGCCGAGTACGGGGAACTGGGCTTCAGTGGCTCGGTCTCGGTCCAGCTGCCCTGCTCGACGGAGCCGTACACCTCATCGGTCGAGACGTGGACGAACGTGGCCCCGTCGCCGTGGTGCCGCGCCACGGCCTCCAGCAGCGTGTACGTGCCCAGCACATTGGTCCTGATGAAGCTGCCGCCGTCGGCGATCGACCGGTCGACGTCTGACTCCGCGGCGAAGTGGACGATCTGGTCATGCGTCGCGACCAGGGCGTTGACCAGTGGCCCGTCGCAGATGTCGCCGCGCACGAAGCGGAATGCGGGATGGCGGGACACCGGCGTCAAGTTGGTCAGGTTGCCGGCATAGGTGAGCTTGTCGAGGACGGTGACCCTGACATCGGTGAGTGAACCCGGGCCCAGGAGTGTGCGGACGTAGTGCGATCCGATGAAGCCCGCTCCCCCGGTGACGAGAATCCGGCGCTCACCCATCAGTTGTTGTAGAACATGACCGGGAACCAGCCGTGCCCGAACATCGCCGGGAGCCGGACATCCCAGTAGACGACCGTGAACACGCCCAGGGCGACCATGAGTGAGCCCGTCACCACCATCGCCCTCGTCGGCGTAGCCAGCATCGCGCGCAGGAACGCCCCCCGGGACAATGCCGTGAGCAGCACGAAGAGGACCAGGACGATCAGCACGTTGCCCAGGGACTGCAGGACGAAGGCGGCAGCCCCGTAGAGCGGGTTTCCGTTGTCGACCGCCCAGTGGAAGAGTTTGTTGAACAACGGGTACGGCCGGCCGATGAGGAAGCCGCCGATCAGGGCACCCAGGGTGATCACGCGCGCCACGGGCCGGTCGGCGAAGACATCGGGGACGACCTTGAGCGCTGCGAGGCCGATATAGATCAGTGCCAGGCCGATGACCCCGAACACCACCGAGGACTGGATCAGCCGGACCGGCACCCCACCGACGACCTCTGTCGACAGCTGGGGCAGCCGGTCGCCCAGCAGAACGCCGGCGAATCCGTAGGTGGCGGAGACGGTGACCATGCCCGCGACGAGATGGCCGACCGGGCGGAGCATGGCCCGGATCTGTGAACGGCTGCCGGCTGCGATGCCACCGCCGGCCTGCGCCAGCGGGCCGACGGAGGCGGCCATGGCGATGTTGCATGCCGTGAACGTTCCGGCCAGGCCCGAGACGAAGGCGAAGAGGAGCCCGGCCGCGGTGCCGGTGATCTGATCGGCCTTCGCGTCACTACCGAGCAGCCCTTTGGCCACGGTGTCACCGATGACGGAGTCGACGAGCTCGAACGACCAGAGAACGGAGAGGAGGACACCCGCGGCGGCGCCCAGCCCGGCAACCAGCCAGGGACGCGACGGTCGTGTCCTGTCGGTGGCGCGCGCTGGCGCCGTGGCGGACGGATCCTGCTGTGTGATTGCCATCGTTACCCTATCGGCAGAGGGGAAACGGCCGCCGGCGACGGTCGTGAAAGGATGGTCCGCCAGCGGAAACCGTCATCGGTGGCCCGTAGGCCAGGTGTGTCCGGCGGCGGTTCGACCGCGGTGGGCAGTGCCGGTGCCGGCCTGCTCCCTTCGCCGGTGAACCACCGCGGGACATCCCGCCGCGCGATGTAGTCCGGAGCCTGGAGCAGTACGGGATCCCGCGAGGAGACCCCGGCCAGGAGTTCCGCCAAGGACTCTCGATCGACCGCGTGGTCCCGCAGCGCATCCAGCAGCTGGGCGATGCGGCGGTGCTCAGCGTGATACCGGTTGTCGAACTCCTCGAAGACGGCGGTATCGTCACCGCCGGTCAGCAACGCCGTGTTGATGGAACGAGCGGCCAGCAGGGCGCCGTAGGTGGCCAGGTGGACTCCGATGCCGGGCAACGGCGGCACGGCGCAGGCCGCGTCGCCCACCACCACCATGCCGGGCCGCCAGAACGACTCCTGGCTGTGGCAGGAGACCTGCCACCTGAGGTCCCGGCCGTGCGGCCCGAAGCCGATCCGGCTGCTGCCGTTCAGATATTCGGCGACGGCGGGGCACTGCTGCACGAGTGCGGCCAGGTCCCGCGTCAGGTCTTCGTCACGCGCCCCCGCTGCCACGCCGGCCCGGTCCCGGATCACGACGCCCACGCCGGTGAGTGTCGGGCCCAAGGGGGTACACCAGAACCAGCCGCGGTCGAAGGCGGCCACGAGCGTGTTGTCCGGCCGATCGGTGCCGCGTCTGCCGCTGAAATAGCCGTAGCGGGCGGTGCCGCGATCCTGGACGTCCCGGCCGCCGGCTCCGGCGATGGTGCGCAGCGGGCTCACCGACCCGGAGGCGTCCACCAGATACTGGCTGGTGATCCGGCGCTCCACCCCGTCGGACGCGACGTACGACAGGCCAGTGGTCCTGCCGTCCTCGGACAGCACATCCACGACTTCGCACTCGTCGCGGAACTCGACGCCCTGGCGACGAGCGGTGTCGACGAGGATCTGGTCGAGGCGTGCCCGCTCGATGTGGTGAGCCTGCGCGGCTCCGGTGGCCAGCCGGTCCGAGCCCGCGTAGTCCACGGCCCACGAATCGGGATCGCCGCCCCACCGGAAGCTGGTTCCCGGGCTCGCCGCCAGGCCGGACCGCTCCAGCTGGGCGGTGGCACCCGTGAACCGGCAGATGCCGTACATCGTCGACGGCGCGAGCGACTCGAACGTCTGCCCGCGCGGGAAGAGATCCTTGTCCAGCACCAGGACGCGATGGCCCTGCATGGACACGAGCGCGGACAGTGTCGAACCCGCGGGACCGGCGCCGACGACAACCACATCCACGTCGTGGTCGATGCGCCTCTTCATCGCCGGCCTCCGGGTGCGTGTGCGCCGAGGGGCGATCTGTGCGGTTTCACGTCGGGCATTTGCGCTCCTGTGCATACTCGATGAAACGCCTGACCTGCCTTTTGTCTTGCATCCTGGCAGCGGTGGACGACGCCGGGCATCTCCCGGAGTGCCCACGCGGTTATCGAGGGCACAGCAGCAATTTGCCGATCGTGGCGCGCGTCTCGAGCGCCGTGTGCGCCTGTGCGGCCCCTTCGAGCAGGTAATGACCGTGCACCCGCGGAGTCAGCCGGCCGTCGGCGACGCAAGCCAGCACCTCACCGGCCCGGCGGGACACGGCGTCCGGCGTCGTGTCGTAGTGGGACAGCGACGGTTTGGTGAAGAACAGAGAGCCTCGCGCATTCAGCAGGCGGGGGTCGAGGGGCGCCACCGGTCCGGCTGTCTGTCCGTAGAGCACGAATGCGCCGCGCGGCCGCAGGCATCGCAGGCCTTCCTCGACGATGCTGCCACCCTGGCCGTCGTACACCGCATCCACACCGATGCCACCGGTGACGTCCATGACCCGTTGCGCGAATTCGCCGGACGAGTAGTCGATGACGTGCGCCGCGCCTGCCTGCCTGGCAGCCTCCGCCTTCGCCGCGGTCGAGACCGTGGCGACGACGGTCGCGCCACGCTGCACGGCCAGCTGGGTGAGCAGACCACCGACCCCGCCTGCGGCCGCGTGGACGAGACACGTGTCCCCGACGCCGAGGCGGACCACGTCGGTGGCGAGGAAGTGGGCGGTCATGCCCTGCACCAGAACCGCGGCGGCGTCCGTGAGCGCCACCGCGGTGGGCACCTTGATCAGGGAGTCCGCCGCCACCAGGCAATGGGTCGCGTACGCACCGCGGCCACCCATCCACACGACCCGGTCGCCCACGTCGAACCCGGGCGTATCCGGGCCGGCCTCCACAACGACGCCGCTACCCTCGACGCCGAGCGGGAAGGGCAGCGGCACCGTGTACGCCCCCGAGCGCTGATACACGTCGAGATAGTTGACGCCCGCCGCCGCCACCTGCACGACGACCTGTCCTGACCCCGCGTGCGGCGTCGGGGTGTCCACGACGGCGAGCACGTCGGGTGGGCCGTGCCGGTAGGTCACGACCTGGCGCATCAGCCACCCGCCATCGGCGAGATGACCGTGACCGTGCAGCCCGCTTCCACCTCGGTGTGGGCGCGCAGATGCCGGGGAATCATCTCGTCATCGACGCAGAGGTTGAGATAGGTCAACGGCTGACCGTCCGGTCCGATCAGCCGCCGGCCGAACTGCGGATTGCCGGCCGCGAAGCGCTTGATGACCTCGTACAGCGGCCCCTCCTCACCGGCGAAGACGGTGGTTCCGGTCCCGGTCCACACCGACGGCAGCACAATTTTGATCATGAACCCTCCAGGTCGGTCACAGGTCTTTCGCACATCGAAAGCCGTGGGCAAAACTTGACCAGCCGCCCGGGTCGCCGTGCATGCGCTCACTGCACCGCACCTGGTAGCGAAAATTCATCCAGGACCCACCGCGGATCACCCGGTAGCGGCCGAGCGCCTGGCGGACGGTGGGGTCGCAGACGGCGTCCTCCTGGTACAGCTGCGACAACGTCGAGGTCCACTCGTAGACGTTGCCCGCCATGTCGGCGCATCCGGCGGAGCTCCGGCCGCGGCGCGGCAGCTCGCCGACCGGGGTGGTGCACGGCATCGGGCCGTTCCTGGCGTACCTCGAATGCCACCACTGCTGCCACTGCTCCAGCGAGTTCAGCGGCCCGGCGTGCAGCTCGGCGGTGTTCGCGAGACGGTGGTCCCAGGTGTCGCCCCAGGGCCAGATCCGAAACTCCGGGCCGCGGGCGGCGTACTCCCACTCCGACTCCGTCGGCAGCCGTTTGCCGGCCCATCGCGCGTACGCGCCGGCGTCGTCGAAGGACATGTGCACGACGGGATGCTGCTCGTAACCGGTGATCGACGTGCCGGGGCCACCCGGTGCACGCCACCAGACCTTGTCCCGCTCCTGCCAGCCCGTGTCGGTGTACACCATGCCCACACCGCGGACCTCGGCGTCCGTACGGTAACCGCTGGCCGCGACGAACTCGGCGAACTGGGCATTCGTGACCGGGCACCGGTCGATCCGGAACGGCCGCACGAGCCGGGTGACCTGTGGGGCCTCGTCGCCGAACCACACCCGGGGCAGCGGCTGGTCCTGACTGTCGAGCCAGTCGAGCACCCAGGCGGGTGATCCCTGGTCGAACGGGCCGCCGGGGATCGGGACCATCGGTTCCATCGCGCTCCTTGACCTTGCAACGGCGTCGTCAGCCCGCGGTTCGCCGCGCTTCGGCGAGGGTTTCGGCCAGCGCGTCGATCTCGGCGTCTGTGGTGTAGAGGTAGAAAGAGGCGCGGGCCATGGCCGGCACGCCGTACCGGGCGCAGACGGGCGCAGCGCAGTGCCGGCCGACGCGGATCTGGATCCCGCGGGCGTCGAGGATCCGGCCGAGTCCCACCGTGTCCACGCCCTCGACCGCGAAGGAGACGGCCGGACCGCGATCCACCGGCGCCGTTGGCCCGAAGATCCGGAGCCCCGGTATCCGCTGCAGACTTCGCAGGGCGTACGCGGTCAGATGCTGGTCATGGCGGTGCACCTCCGCCATGCCGACGCCCGTCAGATAGTCCACGGCCGCTCCTAGCCCCACCGCGGGAACGATCGGCGGTGTCCCCGCCTCGAACCGGGCCGGCGGGTGCGCGTACGTGGCTCCCGTCATCGACACCGCGTCGATCATGGCGCCGCCGCCCAGGAACGGCGGCATCGCCTCCAGCAGCTCCGCCCGGCCCCAGAGCACACCGATACCCGTCGGACCGCACATCTTGTGCCCGCTGAACGCCAGCAGGTCGACGCCCAGGACGGCGACGTCGATCGGCATGTGGGGCGCCGACTGCGACGCATCCAGCATCACCAGGGCGTCGTTGTCGTGCGCACGCCCGACGATCGCCGCCGTCGGGTTGACGGTGCCCAGGATGTTCGACATGTGCACGAGCGAGACCAGTTTGGTACGCGCGGTGATCAGCTCGTCGATGCCGGAAAGGTCGAGCCGCCCCTCATCCGTCAGCGGGAACCAGCGTAGCGTCGCGCCAGTGCGTTCGCAGAGCATCTGCCAGGGAACGAGATTGGAATGGTGCTCCATCTGCGAGACCACGATCTCGTCACCCGGGCCGAGCGACAACCGCCGGTCGCCGTGCCGGCCCGGGAGACCACCGTGAAACGAGTGCGCGACCAGGTTGATGGCCTCTGTCGAGTTCTTCGCGAACACGACTTCGTCCGGCGACCGAGCGCCGATGAACCGCGCGACCTTGGCACGGGCTCCCTCGTAGGCCGTCGTGGCCTCGGTGCCGAGGGTGTGCACGGAACGCGCGGCATTGCCGTTGTGCCGGCTCTGGTGCTCCCGCATCGCGTCCAGCACCTGCATCGGCATCTGGGACGTGTTCGCCGAATCGAGGTACACCATCCGGTGCCCGTTGATCGGTCTGGTCAGAATGGGGAAATCGGCCCGCACCCGGTCAACGTCGAATGCCGTCCGAGCGGCTGCGGCACCGTCATCCGCCGTCCGCACCGATGCCGCGATGGTCCTGTAACGCATGACGAGCACGCCCCTTCGGTCGTGCGCCGGCAGGACAGAAATGCCTATGAACCGGCCCGGTGTTCACCGTCGCATCAGCGCTGTCACGGGGGCACCTTGCGACGTGCTCACGCCCGCGCGGCGACCTGCTCGGACATGGGCCACGGCGCGACCAGGTCGATGCGTCCGGTGATCAGGGCGAGCTGGATCCTCCCGGCCCACGTCTCCCGCCCGGGGATCTCCGGCGCCTCCCGCTCCCAGCCCGCGGGGACACAGACCGCGACCACCAGGCCCGTCTCGGTACGGAGCCGGCTCGCGTGCTCCAGGGTCCGCTGCCACCACGACCGGGCGCCCGGACCTGGTCGCAGGAGCACACCGGTCACTCCCTGGAGGGCCAGCTCAGCGCCTTGAACCACCCATTCCTCGGCGACGTCGGCCGACTGCGGGCAGAAGAGCTCGGCGAACCGGATGACGCCCCCGCCGTGCTCCGCTCGAAGCACACCCGCCTCCGCCCCGCGCAGCAGCACCAGGCCGTGTCCGCTCCCGGCGCCGGCCGAGTCCGGCACCACACGCACGAGGCGATCGGGTGTCCGCAGTGGACCGTGCCGGAGGGGTGCCGCGACGGCCCGCGTACCCGGCGTCTCGCCGGGTGATCCGGCGTTGTGGAACGCTGCCTCGGCCTCTGCGACCCGCTCCCCGCAGCGCGCTCTCAGGTCACGGTAGGTGAATCCGCCGGCCCTGGTGATGAAGTGCAGCCCGTACTGGGCGGCCGGGAGGTTCAGGCGGCGGGCGAAGGTCTCCCACCAGAGCATGCTCGTGTACGCCCGCTGCTGAACCCTGGCCACCGGTCCGCGGCGCCGCTGCTCGTAGGCCACCAGCGCGGTGGTGGTGTCGTCATGTTCCTCGAGAGCCTTCGCGAGCGCGAGCCCGTCCTGCAGCGCGAGCTTCGTCCCGGATCCGATGGTGAAATGTGCGGTGTGCGCGGCGTCGCCCACCAGCACCGCGTTTCCCGCGGACCATCGCTTGTTGCTCACCACGGCAAACCGGTCCCACCTGCTGTTGTTGCTGATCAGCGCGTGACCGTCGAGATGATCGGCGAAGATCCCGGAGAGCATCGCAAGCGCCCCGTCGTCGATGGGCGCGCCCGCCCCGAATCCCGCCTTGCACCAGGTCGCCTCGTCGGTCTCCACGACCACGGTGCTCATGGTCTCGCTGTAGGGGTACATGTGGGCCGCCATCACGCCGTACGGTGTCGGGACGAACGCGAACGTCGCTACATCGCCGGCCCGGGCGCGGGTGCCGAGCCAGATGTAGCGCGCCCGTCCCGTATGCACTGTGGTGCCGAACTCTGTAGCCCTCGTGGCGCGGTGCCGGGAGCCCCCGCCGTCCGCGATGACGACCACGTCGGCCCCCGCGGCGCGATGGCCGGACGGCCCGGGCGGGACCGCGTGCCGGTAGTGCAGGCGGGCACCGGCCTGCCCGGCCGCGTCCCGCAGGATCCGGAGCAGCGTGTGCCGGGAGATGGTGACCATGGCGAAACCGTCGTAGCGCATCGCTCGGCCAGGGAGACGGACTTCGGCCCCGGTGAGAGTGACGCTCGCATCGATCACGCGACGGTGCGTCTCCGGGTCGTGATCCGCGATATCGGTCAGGGTCCGTTCGCTGAGCGCCACACCGAAGCCGGAGACATCCTCGGCCCCGTTGCGCTCGTAGACCTCAACCGCTGTGCCCGGCGATGTGAGGCCGACCATCCGGGCCAGGAAAAGGCCCGCGGGCCCGCCACCGACAACGGCCACCCGACGCGGGTTCCCGCTCGCCATAACCGCTCCCCTCGCCGTGCCGCCAGCGCCATCGTCGCAGATCAGACAGCATATTCATCTTCGTGGTTGCGAATGTCAGGCAGCACCGGCCCGCCGGAGCAGGGGCGCAAACACGAAGGTGCTTCCCCGGACCGCAAACCCCCACCGTTGACACGAACAGATGCCCGCGTACGGCTCGCGCGATCACATTCCTGACCGCGCCGAGCGAAGGAGGGTTGATGAACGTCCTCGAACCCATCGCGATCGTCGGAATGGCGTGCAGATTTTCCGGGGGTGTCGACTCACTGCCGAAGTTCTGGGAGCTGCTGCGCTCGGGCGGCGACACCGTGGGTGATCTTCCAGCGGGTCGCTGGGACTGGTACGCAGAGCAGAGCCCCGAGCACCACGCGGCCGTGCGAGGTGCGACGACCCGCGGCGCCTACCTGGAGGATGTGCGCGGCTTCGACGCCGACTTCTTCGAGATCACGCCGCGCGAGGCGGAGTTGATGGACCCGCAGCAGCGCATCGTGCTGGAGCTGGCCTGGGAGGCACTCGAGCACGCGGGCGTCCCGCCACATGCCATCTCGGGCACGG
The DNA here is from genome assembly GCF_018332715.1 of Winogradskya consettensis. Taxonomy (GTDB): domain Bacteria; phylum Actinomycetota; class Actinomycetes; order Mycobacteriales; family Micromonosporaceae; genus Actinoplanes; species Actinoplanes consettensis. The sequence continues at coordinate 258,614 of NZ_BOQP01000051.1, forward strand.
ACGCCGGCGTCTTCATGGGAGTCGGTGCCGACGACTACGGCCGCCGGCTCCTCGAGGACCTGCCACACATCGAGGCATGGACCGGCATCGGTGGCGCCTACTGTGCCGTCGCGAACCGGATCTCGTACCTGCTGAACCTGCGCGGTCCGAGCATGGCGGTCGACACGGCGTGCTCATCGTCGCTGGTGGCGATCCACCTCGCGGCGCAGGCACTGCGCGCGGGTGAATGCCCGCTCGCCATCGTCGGCGGGGTGCTGGTGATGGCCGCGCCGGGCCTGTCGCTGGTCCTGGACGCCGCCGGCGCTACCGCACCCGACGGGCGCAGCAAGTCCTTCGACGCCGCCGCGGACGGGTACGGCCGGGGCGAGGGCGCGGGCGTGGTGGTGCTCAAACGGCTGCGCGACGCGCAACGGGACGGGGACCGGGTCCTCGCCGTCGTCCGGGGCAGCGCGGTACACCAGGACGGGCGTACCAACGGGATCATGGCCCCCAACGGCCAGGCGCAGGCACATCTGATGCGCCGCGCGTACGAGGCGGCTCGGATCGATCCCGGCTCGGTGCAGTACGTCGAGGCCCACGGCACCGGTACCCGCGCCGGCGATCCGCTCGAGGCGGCCGCGATGACGGAGGTGTTCGGCGCCGGTCGCCCGGCCGGCAGCCCCTGCCTCATCGGCTCGGTCAAGCCGAACATCGGCCATCTCGAGGCCGGTGCCGGGATCGCCGGAATGATCAAGGCGGTGCTCGCACTTCAGCATGCCGAGATTCCACCCAGCATCATCACCGACCCCTCGCCGGCCATCTCCTGGGAGAACTCCGGCCTGCGGGTGGCGGACCGCCTCACACCGTGGCCCGCCGGCACCGGGCCACGTCGAGCCGGGGTTTCCGCCTACGGCTACGGCGGCACGCTCGCCCACGTCATCCTGGAGCAGGCCCAGGAGCCCGTAGCGCCGCGAGGACGCGTCACCGCCGGGAAGGAGCAGACCGCAGCCGGTCTGGCTCTCTATCCGATCTCCGGAGCCGGCGAAGCCGCGGTACGCCAGTACGCCGATCGCCTCGCCGGGCATCTCGACGCCGGCGGGTTCACGCCGGTCGACGTCGCCCACACGCTGAGCCGGCGGCGCACCCACCTTCCCCATCGGGCAGTGGTCGTAGCCGATGACAGCGAGGACCTGGCCCTGCGACTGCGGGAGGTGGCCGCCTCCGGACCCGGCGCGATCATCGGTGGCGTGCTCCCCAGCGCGGCCCAGGGGCTGGTGTGGGTCTTCTCCGGACACGGGTCGCAGTGGGTCGGCATGGGCACCGAACTGCTGGACACCGACCCCGCCTTCACCGCGGTCATCGACGAGCTGGAACCGTGGTATGCGCAGGAGCTGGGCCTCTCGCTGCGAGCGGCGATCACCGCGGACACCGAACACCCCGTGGACGTCACGCAGCCGATGATCTTCGCTATGCAGACAGCGCTGGCCGCGTACTGGCAGTCCCATGGCGTACGGCCCGACGCGGTCATCGGTCACTCCGTCGGTGAGATCGCGGCAGCGGTGACCGCCGACGTTCTCAGCCTCGAGGAAGGGGCCCGGCTGGTCTGCCGGCGCTCGCTGCTGCTGCGCCGCGTGATCGGCCGCGGCGCCATGGCGATGGTCAACCTGACGGCCGAGGACCTGGACCGCCGCCTGCAGGGGCGGACGGACCTCGCCGTGGCGGTGGTGGCGTCGACCACGTCCACCGTCGTGTCCGGCGATGTCGGCGCCGTGCGCGACGCAGTCGGGCAATGGCGCGCGGAAGGCCTCGAGGTGCGGCCTATCGCCTCGGATGTGGCCTTCCACGGCCCTCAGATGGATCCGCTGCTCGACGAGCTCGAAGCGGCTGTCGCGACACTCGAACCACGGTCACCGGCCGTCGTGCTCTACACCACCGCGCTCGAGGATCCCCGTTCGGCGGAACCCCGCACCGGCCGTTACTGGGCCGCGAACCTGCGCGGGCGGGTGCAATTCGCGCAGGCCGTCGCCGCGGCGGTCAAGGACGGCTACCGGCTGTTCGCCGAGATATCACCCCATCCGGTCGTCGAGCACTCGATCAACGAGATGCTGGCCGAGCTCGGTGTCGAGGACGCCTGCGTGACCCACTCCACCCGGCGCCGCCAGCCCGAACAGCGGACCCTACTCACGAATCTCGGCGTTCTGTACTGCCACGGCGCGCGGGTGGACTGGGCGGCGCACCACCCGTACGGGCAGCTCATGGACCTGCCCTCGACGGTGTGGCAGCACCGGTCGTACTGGGCCCAGGAGCACGCGCGGGCGTCCGGTGCGACCTGGCCGCACGATCCAGCGGGCCACACCCTCCTGGGCCGGCGGATCGGCGTGCACGCGAACACGCCCGCCCACGTGTGGACCACCCGGCTCGACCGGGACACGAGGCCCTACCCGGGAAGCCATCCGGTACGCGGCGTCGAGATCGTCCCGGCGGCGGTGCTGCTGACCACGTTCCTGGCCGCGGCCGGACAGAGCGGCGGCCCCGCGGATCTCTCGTCGGTCTCGCTGCGGATACCGGTCAGCCTGACGATGCCGAGGGACCTGCAGGTGGTCGTGCAGGACCGTACCGTCCGGCTCGCCACGCGCATCGCCCAGGAGGACGGCGACGACAGAGGCTGGCTGACCCACACCACGGCCGTCATCGAGGCGAGGACCGGGTTCGAGACCGGGCCGGTGGTGGTCACCGGCGATGACGACCTCGAGCCGCTGCCGCCGGCCTTCGTGGAGGAGCGCCTCGCCGAGCTCGGTGTCGCCGCGATGGGGTTCCCGTGGCGCGTCACCGACATCCGGCGCGACGCACGCAGCATCCTGGCCACCATCGATGCCTGCGACCCGGCGCTGCGAGACACGTGGGCCTGCGTCCTGGACGCTGCTCTGTCGATCGCCTCGGTGTCGTTCGCCGGCCCACCGATCCTGCGGATGCCGGCCCACATCGACCACGTCAGCCTCGCGGATTCCGCACCCGCCCGGGCACGTATCCAGGCGCGGGTGACCGGTGAGGCCACCGTGGATGTCGTCATCACCGACGTCCACGGGATCGTGGCCGGCCGGCTGACCGGGCTGCGCTACGGGGCGATCGACCGCGAGGAGGACGCGGTCGCCGATCCCCGCCGGCTGGTGCACGAGATCTCCTGGTCAACCCTCGAACCCACGGTCACGGCCACGGCACCGCCGGAACTGGTCCTGGTGGCGCCCGGCAGTGCGATGCTCACCCGGCTCACGACGACGCTGGCGGACGCCGCGATCCCCTTCCGGGTCGTCGCGACGGCCGAGGACCTGGACACCACCGATCTGACCGCCGGGCACGCGGTCGTCGTGGTCCCGGGACCGGGACAGGACGGCGATGTGGCCGGTACGGCAACGCGCTCGGCATGGATTCTCACCCGGTGCGCGCAGCGGCTCGCGGACGCGAGACACGCCGTCCCCGCACGCCTGTGGTGCGTCACCGAGGGGGTCAAGGAGAGCACGGACGAGGCGGCGCTGGCCTTCGCGACGCTGTGGGGGCTCGGCCGCATCATCGGCGGCGAGCACCCCGAGTTCTGGGGCGGCATCATCGACGTCGACGCCTCGCCACTGGACGCCCTGGCCCTCACCACGATCATCACCTCGGCGGGCCGCGAGGACGTGGTGGCGGTCCGCGACGGTCATTCCCGGGTGCCCCGGCTACGACGCCTGGAGGGCAGACCCGTACGCCCCGCGTTCGTATGCCGGCCCGGCGGCACCTATCTCATCACCGGCGGGCTCGGTGCCCTGGGACTGGAGGTCGCGTCCTGGCTCGCGAGCCGGGGTGCCCGGCGACTGGTGCTGGCGGGCCGGCACGGGCTGCCGCCCCGCGACCGCTGGGAAACGATCACCGATGCCAGGACCGCCGAGCGCGTGGCCGCTGTCCGGGCCCTCGAACGCCTTGGAGTGACCGTCGTCGTCGTCGCGGTGGACATAGCCGATCGGCAGGAGGTCGCCGCGCGGCTCTCGCCGCAATCGCTCGGACTCCCGCAGATCTGTGGGGTCGTGCACGCCGCCGGCGTGGTCGACAATCGGATGCTCGGCAGCCTCGACGAGCCCACGCTACGCCGGGTGCTGCGCCCGAAGGTGAGTGGTGCGCTGGTCCTGCACGAGATGTTCCCGCCCGGCAGCGTCGAGTTCTTCGTTCTCTTCTCCTCGAGCGGACAGCTTCTCGGGCTGCCGGGACAGGCGGCGTACGCGGCCGGCAACGCCTTCCTCGACTCGCTCGCGCAGCATCGGCGGGGACACGGCGACGACAGGGTCGTCAGTTTCGGCTGGACGTCCTGGCACGGGCTGGGCATGTCGACGTCCTCGGCCGCCATCGACGCCGAGCTGGAGGCGCGCGGAACAGCGGACATCACCGCGGACGAGGCGTTCGGTGCCTGGGAACTCGCGGATCGCCACGACCTGGGGTACGCCGCGGTGCTGCGTACCCTCGCACCGCAGGCGGGTGGCCGGATGCTGCCCCTCCTCAGCGGGCTCTCCACCGGTGTTCCGGTGGCCGCGGACGAGGCAACGGTGGCGGATCCCTGGGCCGGGCTCTCCGGTCAGCCCCTGCACGACTTCTTCGTCCAGGCTGTCCGGATCCACGTGGCGGCCGAGACGCACCTGCCCGTCGTGGACCTCGATGCCCGCCGGCCGTTGATGGAGATGGGTCTCGACTCCGTGATGACGGTCCGGGTCCGCCGCGGTCTCGAGCGGCAGTTCCGGATCCCGCTGCCGGCGACGTTGTTCTGGGACCGGCCGACGATCGAGGCGGTGGCGTCGCTTCTCGTCGAGGTCGTCGCCGGGGACGTGTGGCCATGCTGAACGAGGGAAGTACGGAGACCGGCGTCGCCTGGCCCGCCGACCGGGCCGCTGCCTACGTGGCGCTGGGATGCTGGCGCGGTATGCCACTCGGCTCGTTGCTGTGGCAGTGGGCCGGGCGCAGCGGCGACCGTATCGCCGTCGTGGACGGCGACGTCCGGCTGAGCTACCGGGATCTGGCCGCCGGTTCCGACGCGCTCGCGGAGCGGCTCGCCGGCCTCGGGCTGGGCCGCGGGGACCGGGTCCTGCTGCAACTGCCGAACTGCTGGGAATTCGTCGTCGTCACGCTGGCCTGCTTCCGGCTCGGCGTGGCGCCGGTCATGATGCTTCCCGCACACCGGGAGTACGAGCTGGCGTCAATAGGCGCGCACGTGCGGGCGAAAGCGGTCATCGTGCCCGACCGGTGGAGGGACTTCGACCACGAACAGCTCGCACACCGTGTCGTGGAGCAATGGGACACGCCGGCGACGGTGATGGTGGTCGGTGACCCGGTGCGCGCCACCAGTGTCGGCCTGCGCGCGCTCATGACGCCCGACGGGGACGCGGGCTCCCGGCGCCGACGGCTCGACGAGCGGGCACCGGCCTCCTCGGACGTCGCGTTGTTCCTGCTCTCCGGGGGGACCACCGGCGTACCGAAGATCATCGGTCGCACCCACGACGACTACGAGTACAACATCCGGTGCTGCGTCGACGCCTGCGCCTTCGACGCGGAGACCGTCTATCTGACCGTGCTTCCCGCCGGTCACAACTTTCCTCTGGCGAATCCCGGGATCCTCGGCACCCTCTACGCGGGGGGCCGGGTGGTGCTGGTGCCCTCTCCCCGGCCGGAGGTGGTCTTCGCGGCGATCGAGCAGGAACGGGTCACCGCCACCTCTGCGGTGCCGGCGGTGGCACTCAGATGGGTGGCGGCCGTCGGCGCCCATGACCTGTCGAGTCTGCGGTTCG
>NZ_BOQP01000052.1 GCF_018332715.1 Winogradskya consettensis
TGACCATCCCGGCCCCCACCCGTCAACAGTGAGAAACCCGCAAAAAGGAATCAGGGCTTATCAAACGACACAGTCACAGTCGTGTACCCGAGCCGAGCGAAAAGGCTCTGCAGCATCTTCTCGGTATTGACCTGGGCCCGCTGATCCAACCCGCTGGAGTTGGCAGCCTCAGTGATCCGCTGCTGGGCGAGCTGATACACCCGCTGCTGCTGATTGATGTCGCTCTTGAACGCATCGCCGATCCGATTGAGCAACCCCCGCTCCTCGGCGACGACGTAGCTCTTCTGCATGTCGAGGGCGGCCTGCCCCTGCTGCGGGGCGGGGAGCGTGATGGTGATCTTCTTGTTGGCCTCGTCGACGGTGAGGGCCTTGTCGGAGAGCTGGGCGAAGTCGACGTATTCCTCGACGGTGCCGGAGCCGACGAAGAGGGTGCGCTGGTTGATCAGGAAGTCGGGGACGTTTTCCTTGTTCTCCTGGAGGTCGACGATGACCTGGAAGGTGCCGTCGGCGGCGACGTAACGGCTCAGGTCGCGCATCGACTGGAGGAGGACCGGCTGGCTGCGGTCGGTGGTCTTGTCGGCGAACGGGTTGTCGAAGCTGGGGAGCACGTTGACCGCGCGCAGACCCAGGCAGGACGCGACGATGAGCGCGAAGACCACGCCGGTGAAGATGAGGACGCGTGCGAAGCCGCCGATGCGGCGGGGCGCTTCCTGCTCCTCCAGCGTGGGCGCGGGGGCGGGCGGTGCCGCACCCTCCTCAAGGGCCAACGGATACTCCCTGGTCGGCTCGTCGATATCGGGCGATTGCGCCATCGGAGACACCCCCTTCACCTCAGGTCTTCTATACCCACGTTAGAGAGGGGGTACGACATTTTCAGCCGGCGAACGCGTTCAGACCGGTCAATTTCTGGCCGATCACGAGTTGGTGCACCTCGGAGGTTCCCTCGTACGTGAGGACGCTTTCGAGGTTGTTGGCGTGCCGGAGCACGGGGTACTCCCCGCTGATGCCGTTCGCACCGAGGATGGTGCGGCACTGGCGGGCGATCTTCAAGGCTTCGCGGACGTTGTTGAGCTTTCCCATGCTGACCTGCGCGGGGGTCGGTGAGTCCAGCCGGCCGAGGTGCAGCGCCAGCAGGTAGCCCTTCTGCAGCTCCAGCGTCATGTCGGCCAGTTTCGCCTGGGTCAGTTGGAAGCCCGCGATCGGCCGGCCGAATTGCGAACGGCTCCCGGCGTACTCGAGGGCGGTTTCCAGGCAGTCGCGGGCCGCGCCCAGTGCGCCCCAGATGATGCCAAAACGGGCTTCGGTGAGGCAGGACAGCGGGGCTTTCAGGCCGCGTGCGAGGGGGAGCTGCGCCGAGGCCGGGAGCCGGACGTCGTCCAGTGTGATCTCCCCGGTCGAGGAGGCGCGCAGGGAGAGTTTCTTCTTGACCTCGCGGACGCTGAAGCCGGGGGTCGAGGTCGGCACGGCGAAGCCTTCGACGCCGGCGTCGGAGCGGGCCCAGATCACGGCGACGTCCGCGACCGGGGCGTTGGTGATCCACATCTTGCCGCCGTTGAGGATCCAGTCGTCGCCGTCGCGGCGGGCGCGGGTGGACATGTTGGCGGGATCGGAGCCGTGGTCGGGCTCGGTGAGGCCGAAGCAGCCGATCAGTTCGCCGGCCGCCATGCCGGGCAGCCACTGCTGCTTCTGCTCTTCGCTGCCGAATTTCCAGATGGCGTACATCGCCAGCGAACCCTGCACGGAGACCAGCGAGCGCACGCCGGAGTCGGCTGCTTCGAGCTCCAGGCAGGCCAGGCCGTACTGCACCGATGACGCCCCCACGCAGCCGTAGCCGGTCAGGTGCATGCCCAGGAGGCCGAGCTTGCCGAACTCCAGGGCCAGCTCGCGCACCGGGACCGTGCCGCTTTCGTACCAGTCGGCGATGTGGGGGCGCACCCGATCGTCGACGACGCGGCGGGTGACGGCGCGTACGTCGCGTTCCTCGTCGCTGAGCAGATTGTCGAGCTCGAGCAGATCCAGCGGGGAAGCGGCCATGCCCTAAAACTAGCGGTGTTAGTTGTTGATGACGAGTACCCGGGCGTGGATCTGGTTTCGCTGCTGCAGGGCCGCCCGCAACGCGCGGTGCAGACCGTCCTCGAGATAGAGGGCGCCGTGCCACTCCACGACGTGCGGGAACAGGTCCCCGTAGAACGTCGAGTCCTCGGCGAGCAGCTTGTCCAACGCCAGCTCACGCTTGGTGGTGATGAGGTCGGCCAGGCGGATCGGCCGCGGTGGGATCTCCGCCCAGGACTTCAGCGTCGTGTGATGATCGGGGTACGGCGCTCCGTCCCGCACCGCTTTGAAGATCACGACGGCACGCTCCCCTCCGGTCACTCGACTGGTCACTCGATGGTTGAACTACCCACGGACAAGTGGATACGCCCTGTCAGCCTAGCGAGCCACCGGCCCAGCGGCCGGGCCCCACCTCGTCAACCTGAGATCAGGCGTTCCACCGGCCATGATGCACCACCTCGTCCACCGGCCGGTGCCCCCGCCGCAGTGACGGAGACCTCTTGTCCTCCGCTTTGTAACCCACGGTGAGCGCTCCCACCGGCATAAACTCCTCCGGTACGCCGAAAGCCGCCCGGAACGACGCGATCTTCTCGGGCGGAATGCCGAAAAAGAGTGAGCCAAGTCCCTCGTTCACCGCAGTGAGATGAATCAGCAGAGCGGCGAAACCGGTGTCGATGTCCCAGTAGGGCACGGGCCAGTGGCTCTCGGCGCGGTCCTCCCAGCCCTTGTCCGGCTGGGCATAGCGCTCCAGATAGACCGACTTGTTGGAGAGCGCGACGATGATCAGGGGCGCCGAGCTCATGCGCTGCAGCCAGGAGTCGGCCTCGGCGCCACTGTCCGTCGTCGAGGACCAGTAGAGAGCGCGGTCCTCGGGGCTCTGCAGCACCAGGAAACCCCAGCCCTGCGAGAAACCGGCCGAGGGTGCCCGCAGCGCGTGCTTCACCAGCTTGTCGACGATCTCCGGCGGCACCGGGCGGTCCGGGTCGTACGTGCGGACCATCCGGCGCCGGCGGAGAACCTCGTCGAATTCCACGAGCTCAGCCCTGCGAGGGGCGCACGCCCCAGGAGGCACGCCAGGTGGTGCCGGCGGCCAGCACGATCAGGTCGCGACCCGAGCGGTACGCATCCGGCGGACACGTCATCGGCTCGATCGCCACCGACCGGCGGAACCGTTCCCCGTGCAGGGTGTCGCCGGTGAAGACCTGCCACCAGCGGAAGCTCTCGTCGCCCCAGACCGTCACGGAGCTGCTGCCGTCGGGCGCGGCGATGGTGACCGAGGAGCCACCGTCCTCGTCGGCGATCAGGTCGCCCCACGTGGTGTCGAGCACGGCCGAGGCGATCCGGCGGGGCTCGGTGTAGTCGAACTCGGTGCCGGCGACCTTGACCGCGCCGATCGGCAGCAGCCGCCCGTCGGCGAGGATCTTGCTGCGCCCGGGGACGCGGAGCAGGATGTCGTCGACGGCGACACCGGGAAGCTGCAGGTACGGGTGGACGGAGAAGCCCCACGGCGCGTCCTCGTCACCGGTGTTGGTGACCTCCTGGTCCGAGCGCAGGCCGTCGGCGGAGACGCTCCAACGCGTCCGCAGGGTGAGCCCCCACGGGTATCCGACCTGGGCGGGCAGGTCGTACTCCAGCGTCACCGAGTCGGCGGTCTGCTCGGCGAGCTTCCAGCGGGACCAGTTGACCAGCCCGTGGATCGCGTTGTGCCGGGCCGGCTCGGTCAGCGGGAGCTGGTATTCCTTGCCCCCGAACGAGTAGTGCCCGTCGCGGATCCGGTTGGGCCAGGGCGCGAGGAGCGTGCCGGCCGACGCCGGGGTGATCACGTCCGGCCCGAAGCCGTCGAGCACCTCGCGGTCACCGACGGAATAGCCCCGGAGCACCCCGCCGACCTCGGCGACGGTGGCCTTGTGGCCTTCCGCCTCAATCGTCCACTGGGTCCCGGATTTCGCGGCCACAACGTTCGTCATGGGCGAAAGATTAGTCCTTGGTCTCCTCGGCCGAGGGCGGACGGTATCGAAGGAGGGCGGGGAAGGCCGCGGCAAGTGCGAGCGCGAGTCCGGCGGCGACGAATCCGCCGCCCGCCCAGGACGCCGTCGGCCCGGTCAGGTCGGCGGTGGCGCCGGCGCGGAGATCACCCAGGCGGGGGCCGCCGGCCACCACCACGGTGAAGACGCCCTGAAGCCGGCCCCGCAGCCGGTCGGGTGCGTAGACCTGCAGGATCGACTGCCGGTAGACCGCGCTGACCAGGTCTGCCGCGCCACCGACCGCCAGCAGGAGCACGGCGAGCCACAGGGAGTGAGCGAGCCCCGCGAAGCCGATCGCGACGCCCCAGCCCGCCACCGCGATCACGAGCGCGACGCCCTGCCGTTTGACCCGGCTGATCCAGCCGGATGTGAGTCCGCCCACAACCGAGCCGAGCGCGATCGCGGCGAACAACCAGCCGACCGCGGCGCCGCCGCCGAACCGTTCCTCGGCGATCTCCGGGAAGAGGGCCCGCGGCATGGCGAACACCATCGCGACGATGTCGACGCCGAAGGAGAGGAGCAGCACCGGCTGGGTGACCAGGAAGCGCAGGCCGACCAGGATGCCGCGCAACCCGGCCGTGGGCTTGGGAGCGCCCTCCTCCAGCTCGATCGGCGGGATGGGCGGGAGCCGGTAGGTGGCCCAGAAGGACACCGTGAACAGGATGGCGTCGACGGCGTACGCGATGGTCACGCCGTTGTCGGTCGAGAACGCGCCGAAGATCAGGCCGGCGGCCAGCGGACCGAGCACGCCGCCGGCGGTCGTGGTCGTGTAGTTGAGGGTGTTCGCCGAGGGCACCAGCGACGCGGGGACGATCCGCGGGATGATCGCCTGCCGGGTCGGCGAACTGACCGCGAAACCGGCCGACTGCACCGCCGTGAGCACCAGCAGCAGCACCGGGCTGTGCACGCTGAGCAGGCCCTGGACCAGCAGACCCAGCGTGGAGATCCAGGCCAGCATGGAGCTGGCGAGCAGCAGTTTGCGCCGGTCGATCACGTCCGCGGCCGCGCCACCCCACAGACCGAAGATCAGCAGGGGTACGAGGCCGGCGATGCCCAGCAGCCCGACCCACGCGGACGAGCCGGTGATCGCGTACATCTCGACCGGGACGGCGACCGACGTGAACTGGAAACCGAAGAACGAGATGCCACTTCCGAGCCACATCCGCCGGTACGCGACCTCGCGCAGCGGGCGGACGTCGATCACCCAGCGCTCACGTTCGACGACCTTCTCGGCGGCCTCGACGGGCTCCTGGCTCACGGGGCGAGCCTCTCGATGACCCAGGAACCCTCGACGCGGCGGTAACGCAGCCGGTCGTGCAGGCGGTTGGAGCGTCCCTGCCAGAACTCCACGGTCTCGGGCACCACGCGGAAGCCACCCCAGTGCGGGGGCGCGGGGATGTCGCCCTCGGTGCCGAACCGCTCGACCACCTCGGCCAGGCCCGCCTCCACAGCGGCCCGGTCGGGCAGCACCTGGCTCTGCGGGCTCGCCCACGCGCCGAGCTGCGACCCGCGGGGACGGCTCGCGAAATACTCCTCGGTCTCGGCCCGGCTCACCTTCTCGACCCGGCCGGCGACGAGCACCTGCCGCTGGATCGCGAACCAGGGGAAGACCAGGGCGGCCTGCGGGTTGGCGGAGAGCTCCGAACCCTTGCGCGAGGTGTAGTTGGTGAAAAAGACAAAGCCACTCATATCGTACGCCTTGAGCAGCACGGTCCGCGAACTCGGCCGGCCGTCGGCGTCGGCGGTCGAGACGACCATGGCGTTGGGCTCCGGCAGCGCGAAGTCCTCCGCGTCGGCGAACCAGCGGGCGAACTGGTCCGGCCAGTCGGCGGCCAGGTCCGTTTCGAGCAGGGAACCCCGCTCGCGGTAGTCGCGCCGCATGCCGGCGAGCGACTGTGGGTCAGAGGTCACAGAACCTTCTCTTTCTCCGGATCAGCACCACGAACCTAGATCTGCTTCGCGCGGGCGTCCCCTCGGCGAGGATAGGTGTCGCAGACAGCACATTTCCGCGGGTCGACCGTCAGGGTGGGCGAGCGGCAAGATGAGACTCCCGCGGCTTACGTGGAGCCGAAGGTCCCAGGAGGCACAAGTGTCCGATTCCAACCGGGACCCGGCGTTCAAGCCGGGTCTCGAAGGCGTGATCGCTTTCGAAACCGAGATCGCCGAGCCGGACAAGGCGGGTGGCGCCCTGCGCTACCGGGGTGTCGACATCGAGGACCTCATCGGTCAGGTCTCCTTCGGCAACGTCTGGGCACTGCTGGTCGACGGCCGGTTCGGGCCGGGTCTGCCACCGGCCGAGCCCTTCCCGGTGCCCGTGCACTCCGGCGACATCCGCGTCGACGTGCAGTCCGCGGTCGCCATGCTGGCGCCCTACTGGGGGCTCTCCCAGATGCTCGACATCAACGACGAGCAGGTGCGCAGTGACCTGGCCCGGGTGTCGGTGACCGCGCTGTCGTTCGTCGCGCAGGCCGCCCGCGGGCTGGGGCTGCCCGCCGTGCCGCAGAAGGACATCGACAAGGCCCAGACGGTCGTCGAGCGGTTCATGAAACGCTGGCGCGGCGAGCCCGACCCGCGGCACGTCAAGGCCGTCGACGCCTACTTCATCTCGGCCGCTGAGCACGGCCTGAACGCCTCCACGTTCACCGCGCGGATCGTCGCCTCCACCGGCGCCGACGCGGCCGCGTGCATCTCCTCCGGCATCGGCGCGCTGTCCGGCCCGCTGCACGGCGGCGCACCCTCCCGCGTGCTGCACATGATCGAGGCCGTCGAGCGCAGCGGCGACGCCGAGGGCTACGTGAAGGGCGTCCTCGACCGCGGCGAGCGGCTGATGGGCTTCGGCCACCGCGTCTACCGCGCCGAGGACCCGCGCGCCCGCGTCCTGCGCCGCACGGCCAAGGAGCTGGGCGCGCCCCGTTTCGAGGTGGCCGAGGCCCTGGAGCGCGCGGCCCTCGCCGAGCTGCAGGCCCGCAAGCCCGACCGGATCCTCGCGACCAACGTCGAGTTCTGGTCGGCGGTGATCCTCGACTTCGCCGAGGTTCCGGCGCACATGTTCACCTCGATGTTCACCTGCGCCCGGGTGGCCGGCTGGAGCGCTCACATCCTCGAGCAGAAAAAACTCGGTCGCATCGTGCGGCCCAGTGCGCGTTATCTGGGACCCGACTCCCGCAAGCCGCAGGACGTCGAAGGCTGGGACGCCGTCCCCCATAATCTCTGAGACACCCCGCTCCGGAAGGACCCCCTGTGACTGACCCGATCCGCATCCCCGACGACCTCAAGCCCGTCGACGGTCGGTTCGGTTCCGGGCCGAGCAAGGTCCGCCCGGAAGGGGTCGAGGCGCTGGCCCGTGTCGCCACCACCTTCCTGGGCACCTCGCACCGGCAGAAGACCGTCAAGGACGAGGTCGCGCGGCTGCGCCGGGGCATCGGCGAGTTCTTCGGGCTGCCCGACGGCTACGAGGTGATCATCAGCAACGGCGGGACCAGCGCGTTCTGGGAGACCGCCACGTTCGGGCTGATCCGGGAGAAGGCCCAGTTCGCGGAGTTCGGCGAGTTCGGGGCGAAGTTCGTCAAGGCCGTCACCGACGCCCCCTTCCTGGCTGACCCGACGGTGCACAAGGCCCCCGGTGGAGGCGCGGCCTATCTGCGTGCCGAGGCAGGAGTCGACACGTACGCAAGCGTGCAGAACGAGACGTCAACCGGCGTCGCCGTGCCCGTCAAGCGGGTCACGGGCGCCGACCCCGGCGCGCTGCTGCTGACCGACGCGACCTCCGGCGGCGGCAGCCTCGACGTCGACCTCACCGAGACGGACGTCTACTACCTCGCGCCGCAGAAGGCGTTCGGGTCGGACGGTGGGCTGTGGATCGCCCTGATGTCGCCGGCCGCGATCGACCGCGCCTACAAGATCAAGGAATCCGGCCGCTACATCCCGCAGTTCCTCGACCTGGTGACCGCGATCGAGCAGTCCCGCCTCGAGCAGACCTACAACACCCCGGCACTGGCCACGGTCTTCCTCGCGGCCGAGCAGGTCGACTGGATGAACGCACAGGGCGGCCTCGCCTGGGCGGCCAAGCGCAGCGCCGAGAGCGCTGCGGCGATCTACGGCTGGGCGGACCGCTCCGCGGTGGCGACCCCGTTCATCACCGATCCGGCCCTGCGCTCCAACGCGGTCGCCACGATCGACTTCGCCGACGGCGTCGACGCGGCGGCGATCGCCAAGGTGCTGCGAGCCAACGGCATCGTGGACACCGAGCCGTACCGCAAGCTGGGCCGCAACCAGCTCCGGGTCGCGCTCTACCCGACCGTCGACCCGGCGGACGTCGAGGCGCTCACTCGATGCATCGATTTCGTCGTCGATCGACTCTGAACCATGCGGCCGCGCCTCCCGTACTGACAGGCGGCAATGTCGCCGATGGCGGGAGGCGCGATGGCACGGACTGGAATCGACACCTCGATCCTGCACAAGGGTGCGCACAGTGCGTCCTATTTTGATCTTGCTCGAAACGCGGGCGAGGGTGTGGAGATCGTCGACTTCTGCATCCCGTGCAACCCGTACTTCCCCACGCCGGAGATGTTCGACGAGCTCTCCCGCGACCTGAAGAACATCCTGAAGTACTACCCGAGCGACTCGGCCAGCATCACGGCCAAGCTGGCATCCGTGCTCGGCCTGCACCCGCAGACGGTGACGATGGCGAACGGCTCCACCGAGCTGATCACCTGGATCGACCACCTGCTGATCAAGGAGAGCGTGGCGATCCCGATCCCCACGTTCGGCCGGTGGACCGATCAGCCGCTGGAGACCGGCAAGCGGGTCGACATGTTCCCGCTGCAGGAGCGCGACGGCTTCCGGCTCAACCTGGAGGAGTACGTCCGCTTCATCCGTGACCGCGGCACCCGCGTCGCGGTCGTGTGCAACGTCAACAACCCGGACGGCAACTACCTCGCGCGGCGTGACGTGGTGCGGTTCATGGACGCGCTCAGCGACCTCGACCTGGTGGTCATCGACGAGTCCTTCATCGACTTCTCCGACGCCGAGCAGTACCCGTCGGTCGGGCCGGACGCCGTCATCCGCCCCAACGCGGTCGTCCTGAAGAGTCTGGGCAAGAACTTCGGCCTGCACGGCATCCGCTTCGGATATCTCATGGCCAACCCGGCGATCGCCGGCAAGATCGGCAAGGCCCTGCCGAAGTGGAACCTCAACTCGCTCGCCGAGAAGGTCGTCTACATGATCCAGGACCACGAGGCGGAGTACGAGGACAGCCTGCGCCTGCTCAGCCGGGACCGGCGCACGATGGCCGCGGAGCTCGCCCGGGTCCCGGGGCTCACCGTGTTCCCGTCGCAGGGCAACTTCATCCTGGTCAAGCTTCCGACGGAGTGGTCGGGGACCGGGCTGCGGGACTATCTGGTGGCCAACCACGGCGTCTACACCCGTGAGTGCGGCAACAAGCTCGGCATGACCAGCCAGTTCATGCGGCTCGTGGTGCGGCCGGCCCGGGACGTCGACCGGCTGCTCGACGGGATGATGGACTACGGGCGGCAGTTCCGGGTGCGGGCGGCCTACCAGGAGATCGCGTACGAGGAGGACAACCGTGGTGTCTGGAGCCCGGCCGCCGAGGAGCAGCCCGACAACCTGATCCAGTACCCGTCGACGCACCGCTCGCCCGAGTATGCCGGCCGGCGGGTCGTGAACGGCTGAGCCGAGCCGGTGTTGCAGGACAACCCGGAACCTTCTTCCGGAGCTTGTTCATCGACGCGCCGGGCTGGGTATACGTGCGCCACGCCGGTTGCGGTTGCCTGCTCTGGCCCGCGTACGTATAAATGGTCCTGGTTGTTCAGTTCTTGAAGATCATCTTTGCAGGTCAATGCTTTTGACGGCGTGGCTTACCACCATTGGGTGACCGAGGCGCGTACCGTGTTCCGAAACGCGCCCGGGTGGCTGACTCTCGGGAGCACGGACCCACGAGCGTTCAGGAACGGGACGGAGGCAACGCATGCGGCCGGTACGCTTCGTCGCCCTCTCCGAGGACGGTCAGGCTCTGGTGCTCGCCGATGAGGTGGGCCGGCTCCTGGCTCTCCCCATCGACGACCGGATCAGCGGCGCCCTGCACCACGAGGCGGGCAGCGCGACGACCGTCGCCGGCACCGCCGTGGCAGTCGCCAACGCCGAGGTCATGGCCTCACTGTCGCCTCGCGACATCCAGGCGCGCATCCGCTCCGGCGAGTCCGCCGAGGACGTCGCCCGGGTCGCCGGTGTCCCCGTCGACCGCGTCCTGCGCTACGCGGGCCCGGTGCTGCAGGAGCGGGCCATGCTGGCCCAGCACGCGCGCCGCACCCGGCTGAAGACCTCCGACTCGGGCGCACCGCTCGCCGAGGTGGTCGACGGCCGGCTCGCCCAGCACGGCATCGACACCGAAAAGATCTCGTGGGACGCGTTCCGGCGCGAGGACGGCACCTGGCGCATCATCGCCACCTGGCCGTCCGGCAAAGCCACCGCCCAGGCCGTGTGGAACCTCGACAAGGGCCGCCAGGTCGTCTCCCCGCACGACGACATGGCGCAGTATCTCTGCGCCGAGCGCCCCACCCCGATCCTCGGCCAGGAGCCGGCTCCCGAGCGCGGCGCTCATGAGCGCGGCGGCCACGGTCTCCCCGGCCCGTCCCGCATCGCCGAGCCCACCCGCGGCGGCCGCGGCCTGCCGGCTTCCGACGCTCCCCGGACAGTTCGTGACCCGATCCGGGCCGGCCGGGACGCGTTGCTTGCCTCACTCGACCGGCCGCTCGGCAACGACCGTCCGGGTCGCGGTCTCGAGCCCGCCGCGCAGGAGACCACCCGGCGTCCCGTTGCCGGGGGTGCCGCTGCGCTGCTCGGCGGCGGATCCGGTTCCGCGTTCGACGACGACGCCGACCTGCCCAAGGAGGTTCCGGCGGTGCCGAGCCTCGCGGTGCTGCGTCCCCGTCGCACGGTCGGCGCCCAGAACGAAGCCGAGACCGACGAGACGTCGGCCAAGCCCCGTAAGCGCCTGCCGAGCTGGGATGACGTGCTGTTCGGCGGCGGGCCCGCGGCTCGCGAGAGCTCCTAGAGCCGCACCTAGCGGAGCTTGAGCCCGGCCGCCTTGAGCTCTTCCTCCACGCGCAGCCGTTCCAGGTCGCGGTCCATCCCGTCGAGCACGGCCAGTTGATGGCTCACCCCGAGCGCCTCGCTGGCCATCTGCAGATTGTTGTCATAGGCCAGCTGCACGGCGGCCTGCCAGCGAACCGACTCGGCGCACAAACCACTCGTACGCTCGCGGGACAACCGGCGCAGCTCGGCGGCGACGTATTCGATGCACGGGTCCGGCCAGGGTGGACGCACCCAGACGCTGCAGTCCGCGGCGAGGTGCCGATAGGCGTCACGGTTTCGCCGCGCACGGTTGTCCGCCGCGCGGCGATCAGGGTGCGACATGACGGTGCGGACGCCGGGCACGACGATCACCGGCAGCAGCACCGCTAGAAGCACAACGATGTGCATGATTGCCACCGACTGAAACTAAGCCAACGGTAATTGGAACGGACAGAGCCGTTCGGATGACTTGAGCTGCCAGTATTCCGACAGATCCACGTCAGCCGATCCGGCGGTCACGCCCTGCGAACCAGCCGGCGATCATCTGCGGGACCGTCAGCAAGGTCATCAGTGCCAGCGGCACGTGCCAGGTGCCGCTGCGTTCGTAGAGGGCGCCGACGACGAACGGGCCCGGGATCGACAACAGGTATCCGGTGCTCTGCGCGAAGGCGGAGAGCCGGACCACCACCGCGGGCGTCCGGCCGCGCATCGCGATCATGGTCAGTGCCAGCGGGAAGGAGAGGTTGGCGACGCCGAGCAGAACCGCCCACAGCCAGGGTGCCGCGGTGGGGGCGGCCCACAGCCCGCCATAGCCGGCGACGCCGAAGAGGCCGATGGCGACGGCGACCCAGCTCTGGCTGGTCAGCCGGCCGACGATCGCGGAGAGCGCGAACGAGAGCGGCACTCCGAGCACGGAGGTGACCGCGAAGAGCAGGCCAGCGGTGCTCGCGGACAGGCCCGCGTCCCGGAAGATCTGCGGGAGCCAGCCCATGATCACGTACGCGGCGGTGGACTGCAGGCCGAAGTACACGGCGAGGGCCCAGGCGACGGGGTGGCTCCGGAGGCGTACGGGGACCGCCTCGGCCTGGGCGGGTCCCCGGTCACGGTCGCGGGCCAGCAGGATCCATGGGGGTACGGCGACGGCGGCCACAAACGCCCACACCACCAGCCCGAAGCGCCAGTCCCCGCCGAACAACCCGCTGGTCAGCGGCACCGTCACGGCCGCCGCGGTGGAGGCGCCGAAGTTGAGCGCGACCGAGTAGAGGCCGGTCATCAGGGGCACCCGGTCGGGGAACCGCTGCTTGACGACGACCGGTAGGAGCACGTTGGCCAGGGCGATTCCGGCCAGGGCCAGCGCGGTGAAGGCCAGGAAGAGCGGCGCGCCGCCGGCGAACGGGCGCACGGCCAGCCCCAGCGTGAGAGCGGACGCCCCGAGCGCGATGGCGCCGCCGGTGCCCCAGCGCCGGGCCAGCAGCGGCGCCGAGGAGCCGATCAGGGCGAAGCAGAGCGCGGGCACGGAGGTCAGCAGGCCGGCGAGCGCCGCGCTCATGCCCAGGCTCAGCCGCACCTCCTCCAGGACCGGGCCGAGGCTGGTGACCGCGGGGCGCAGACTGATCGCCATGAGAACCAGACCCGTGACGGCCAGGACACGGGAGGGGGTTCTGCTGCGGGTCTTGGCCATCGTCATGAGCCCATCATAGAATCATGGGATGAATATGGGCCCCGTCCCCCGGGCGGAAAGTCTCTCCGGACGGGTGATCACCCGCCTCCGCCAGCAGATCACGTCGGGTGCGTGGCCGGTGGGCTCGCGCATCCCGACCGAGCCGGAGCTGGTCGCCGAGCTGGGCGTGGCCCGCAACACGGTGCGCGAGGCGGTGCGGGCGCTTGCCCACAACGGCCTGCTCGACATCCGTCAGGGCTCCGGCACCTATGTCGTGGCGACCAGTGAGCTGGCCGGGGTCATGCAGCGCCGGTTCGCGGACGCCGACCCCGGACACGTTCGCGAGCTGCGCGGCACACTCGAGGCCGCCGCGGCCGGGTTCGCGGCCCGGCGGCGCACCGATGACGACCTGGAACGCCTCGACGCCCTGTATGCGCAGCGCGAGCGGGCCTGGTCCGACGCCGACCGCGACGGGTTCGTCGACGCCGACGCCGCGTTTCACCGGGCCGTGGTCGCCGCCTCGCACAACGAGGTGCTGATCGAGCTTTACGCCGACCTCGGTCAGGTCATCCGGGAATCGCTGAGCGGGCATTTCGGCACCGCCCTGCGCCCCGAGGAGTACATGGACCACAGCGGCCTGGTCGACGCGATCCGGGCGGCGGACCCGGCCTCGGCAACCGCCGAGGCCGCGGCCCACATCTCAGGCCGCGGCCTTTGACGACCGCGAGGTAGCCACGAGCGGCTGACCGGCCGGCGCGTCCGGCTCGGCAAGCGGCGCATCCGATGTGAGAGGCGCTTCCGGCGCGGTGCGAATGAGGGTCAGGCCCGGCCGGGCGCCGCCGTGCACGCTGAGCTTGTCGCCGCTGACCCGCAGCTGCCACACCAGCGCCGCGGTCCCCGCGACCAGGCAGAACAGGCCGGCGACCCAGATGCTCGACGGCACTCCGTAGCGCTCGCCCCACCAGCCTGCCAGCGACGCGCCGATCGGCGTCGTGCCCAGGAAGACCAGCACGTAGAGCGCCATCACCCGGCCACGGAACTCACCGTGCACGCCCATCTGCACCCGATGGTTGGCGGCCTGCGCCAGGTATATCGAGAAGAAGCCGGTGGGTACGAGCAGGATCATCGCCACGATGAAGTTCGGCGCGAAGCCGACCGCGACCTCGAAGACGCTGAAGGCGAGTGCCGCGCCGAGGACGACGTACGCCCCGGGCCTGGCCCTGCGTCGGCTGCCCGCAAGCGCCCCACCGAGCGCACCCACCGCGAGCGCCGTGGTCAGCAGCCCGAACGTCGACGGACCGGCATTGAAGTTGATCTTCGCCAGCGAGGCGAGGGTGACCGGGAAGTTGAAGCCGATCATGCCGACCGCCGCCATGAGCACTATGGGCAACAGCAGGTCGTGACGCCGCCACACGTACCGGAGGCCGTCGATGATCTTCGTGTCGCCCTTCTTGACCGCCTTGTTGGAGCGGTAGAGCGCCGCGACGTTCATCGACGTGTACGTGAAGATCGGCGCGATCGCGAGCACCGTACTGATCAGGAACACCGGCCCGGTCCCGAAGATCGCGAGGGCCAGACCGGCCAGAGCCGGGCCACCGATGCGGGCGGTGTTGAAGGTCGCGGCCGACAACGCCAGCGCGTTGGGCAGCAGCGGCATCTCGACCAGCTCCGAGACGAACGCCTGGCGCACCGGGGTCTCGACGGCGTTGGCGATGCCGAAGAGGCTGGCGAACAGGAAGACGTGCCAGAGCTCCACGATGCCGCTGGCGACCAGGATCGCAAAGACGATCGCGGTGACCGCGAAGACCGAGTTGGCGATGACCAGCAGCACCCGCTTGTCGTAGCGGTCGGCGAGCTTGCCGCTGAACAGCGTGAGCAGCAGCACCGGCAGGAACTGCAGCGCGGTGACCACCCCGAGCGCACCCGGAGAGTTGCCGGACAGGTCGAGGACCAGCCAGTCCTGGGCGGTGAACATCATCCACACGCCGACCAGCTTCACGAGCTGGCCGATCGAGAACAGCCGGTAGTTACGGACCCGCAAGGAACTGAAAACTTCCCGCACTCGGGTGCGCCTCCTCCATCGGTCGTACGCGTACTGACGTCGCGTGACGGAACGACGGGAGGCAGTGGCCGTCAGGCCCTGGCCACCTGCTGGAGAATCTCGGCGGCCCGTTCGAGCGCGTCGCGTTCCTCCGTGCTGAGCTCCTCCAACTGCTGGGCGAGCCACTCGTTGCGAGCCTTCTCGAACTGCACGTACACAGCCCGGCCCCGCTCGGTCGCCGCCAGGATGACCTGGCGCCGATCGGTCGGGTGGGGTGTCCGCGCGACGAGCCCGCGCTCCTCGAGCTTGCCGACGATCTTCGTCATCGTCGGCGGCTGAACCCGCTCCACGTCCGCCAGCTCCCGTGGGGTGAGCGCCCCGGCCAGCTGAAGGCTGGTCAGCGCCGAGAGCTGACTGAACGTCAGATCGCCCACGGGACGCTCCTGGCGCACCCGCCGGTTGAGCCGGGTGATCGCTTCGCGCAGCGAAATGGCCAATTGCTCGGCTGTCGCCCGCTCTGCCACCGACCGCTCCATCACAGTTATTTAGCCTAGCTAATGAGCTTGGCTAACGACATGTTCCACGCGTATGACCGTGGTCACCGGGCACGGTAACGCACCCGGTGACCACGGTTCCTGTCAGAGCAGGGTCTCGAGCGGCCCACGCAGGAAGTACAGAACGAAGAGCGCAGCCACGCCGTAGAGCAGCGGGTGCACCTGGCGAGCCTTGCCGACGGCGAGCTTGATGACGACGTACGCGATGATCGCGGCACCGATGCCGTTGGAGATCGAGTACGTGAACGGCATCAACGTGATCGCGAGGAACGCCGGGATCGCGATCTCGTAGTCGGTCCAGTCGATCTGGCGCACCGACAGCATCATCAGGAACCCGACCACGACCAGCGCGGTCGACGCCGCCTCGAACGGCACCACCGTGACCAGCGGCGCGAGGAACATCGCCACCAGGAAGAGCCCACCGGTGACCAGGTTGGCGACGCCCGTACGAGCACCCTCGGCCACACCGGACGCACTCTCGATGAATGACGTGTTACTGGACACACTGGCCGCACCACCGGCCGCGGCGGCAACCGAGTCGACCAGCAGGATCTCCCGGGTCCGCGGCGGCATCCCGTCCTCACCGACCAGGCCACCCTCCTGCCCGACGGCCACCATCGTGCCCATCGTGTCGAAGAAGTCGGTGATCAGCAGCGTGAAGACGAACATCAGCACGACCAGCACGCCGGCCCGCGACCACGAGTCCAGCACGTTGAACTTGCCGAGCAGCGACAGGTCCGGCAGATCCACGATCTTGTCCGGCAGCGTCGGTACGTTCAGCGACCACCCCTCCGGGTTCGGCTTACCGTCGACGAACGACGGCCCGATGTGCCCGATCGCCTCCACGATGATCGCCAGCACGGTGCTGGCCAGGATCCCGATCAGGATCGCGCCCTTCACCTTGCGGACGAAGAGCACCAGCGTGATCAGCAGCCCGACGCAGAAGACCAGCAGCGGCCAGCTCGTGAGCTTCCCACCGATCCCCAGCTCGACCGGCACGGTGGTCCCCGACGCATCCGGGATGCGCCGCACAAACCCCGCGTCGACCAGCCCGATGATCATCAGAAAGAGGCCGATGCCGACCCCGATCGCGGTCTTCAGCTGCGTCGGCACGGCCTTGAAGACCGCCGTCCGCAGCCCGGTCAGCACCAGAATCGCGATCAGAACGCCTTCGATGAACACCAGACCCATCGCGTCGGCCCAGGTCATTTCCGGAGCGATCTCGTACGCGACCAGCGCGTTCACTCCCAGCCCGGCCGCAAGCGCCAGCGGGAACCGCGCCACGACGCCCATCAGGATCGTCATCACACCGGCCACCAGCGCCGTACCCGCAGCCAGCGCCGTGATCGGCAGTTTCGCCCCGGTCGCATCCACACCCGCCGCGAGAATCAGCGGGTTGAGCACCACGATGTAGGCCATCGTGAAGAACGTGGCAAACCCACCCCGAACCTCACGCCCGACCGTCGAGCCCCGCGCGGTTATCTCAAAGAACCGATCAAAACCATTCTTAGGTGTACGCCCAGACGAGTCGACACTCGCATCGGCGGAAGCAGTGGACATGTACGCCTCCACGCAGGATCAAACACTGTTACCACGCGCATCGAAGCAGGTTGTCGTCCCCGTTGAAAGATCAGCGGTGTTACAACCGTCACGCGTCCCCACGGGCGATCTCCCGGGACGTACCCTCAAGCAGTGGCTGACCTGTCCCCCGCACCCTCACCCTCGGCCTCCCCTGCCCCGGGCGAGCCTGCCGCGGCCCAGCCTTCCCCCGCCCAGCCTTCTCCGGGCCAGCCTTCTCCGGCCCCCGCTGCTTTGAGTTCCGGTCCCGGTCAGGTCTCGGCTTCAGGTTCGGGCTCGGTCTCGGGTCCAGGTTCGGCCTCGGGCCCGGCTTCGGCTTCGGAGGGGACGCGGCTGCACGGCCTCGACGCGGTCACAGGCACCAAACCCCGCCCGGAACCCCTCGACCCACCGATGGTCCCATTCGCGCTCGGCGGCATCGCCATCTTCATCCTGGCCGGCGCGATCCTCCTCATCGCCGACGCCCGCGACTCCTGGCTCTGGACCTGCCTCGCAGGCATCATCTGCGGCATCCCGGGCCTACTCACCATGCTCCGCCACGACGCCAACCGCCGTCGCCGACGAGCCCTGTCCCACCCCGAGTTCACCATCAACGACCCAGCCTGAGCCCCGAGTCAGCCTGGCACCACGCTCAGCCGACCACCCGGGCTTGCGTCACCGCCGCCGCTGAGCCATACACACACATCGGTCTGCCTGGCGCCCACGCTCAACCCGCTCGCCGTCACCCTCAGCCGAAAGCCATGGGTTCACCTGGCGCCACGCACAGCCCATATGGCCTCGCCCTCAGCCGGAAGGCATGGGTTTGCCCGGCACCCATGCACAGCCCACATGGCCTCGCCCTCAGCCGGGAGGCATGGGTTTGCCGGGCGCCCGCGCACAACCGGACGGCCGGGATCTGCGTGATCGCCGCGCTCAGCCGAGCGCCTCGGTTACGTGGCGTCGCCCTCAGCCGGACGCCTCCGGTAATACCGGGCGTTGCGGCCTCGGGTGGGGCGGTCAGCTGTGGCCGTAGTCCTCGGCGGGTTCGCCGGCCTCGACCGAGCCGTGGGCGCGGCTGACCGCGACGGCTTCGACCTCGCTGTCGTCGTAGACCGTCGGGAGCTCTTCGACCGGCTGCTCGGCCGAGCCCATGAGGGCTTCCGAGTGGGCGCCGCAACCGTGATCGGCGCTGACGGCCTTGGCGTCGTCGGGGGCGTAGAGGTTGCCGCAGACGCCGAACATCGTGCGCATCGATCCGGCGAGCGGGAGGTAGAAGCCGCAGGTGCCGCAGCGGGCATTGCGGGGCGCGGCGGTGGAGATCGGGGCTTCCGGGCCGGCCTCGCCGTCGTACCAGCGCTGGGCGGTCTCGATGCGGCCCTCGCGGGACATCACCCGGGGGCGGCCGAGGCCGAGCTCCCAGGAGACGTCCTCGACTGCGGGGTCGTCGCTGAGCACGTAGCCCTGGGCGAGCCGCTCGTCGTCGGGGTCGGTCGGCATGAGGTCGCCGACACCGAGGTCGCCGGGCTGGACGCGCTCGTTCCACGGCACCCAGCCGGGGGCCAGGAGCGCGCCCGGGCCGGGCAGCAGCACGGTCTCGCAGACGGTGACGTGGCGGGAACGCGGCACCCGGGTCACCGTGACGGCCCACCGCCAGCCCTTGTAACCGGCGAGATGGCTGTCGAAGAAATGGGTCACGACCCGATCGCCCTCAGCGATGGCCTCGATGTGGTCACCGACGTCGGCGGGATCCACCTCGGTGATGGCACCGCGGGCCACCCCCACCGCATCTGCGCAGACCTGATCGAGGCGGGCGGCACGGGCTACGGCGGTCTTGGTCGTCACCTCTCTATTGTCCCCCAACCGAGAAGTTCCCACGCAACGACTCCCCCAGATACGTATCACCAGGTCACTGCGGCCCCATCCGAAAGTTCGCCGACACCGCCCTCCCGGAGGTGGCAGGGATGAGAAAGGATGGAGCGATGCCGCTGCTTCCCACGATCGGACGCACCGTCGGCACCGGTATCAAGGCGTTCCGGATACTGGTGCGAGGCGGCCTGCGGAGCAGCGCCTGGGCAACCCGTACGGTCGGCGACGCCCGGGCCCGAGGCGCCGCCAACGAGACCGGCATGATCCGGCTCTTCGACCTGCACGCTCTCTCCTGTGCGGGCGACACCCTGATCACCATCGGCCTGGCCGGCACGATCTTCTTCAACGTCCCGCTGGGCGAGGCCCGCGGCAAGGTCGCGCTCTATCTGCTGATCACGATGATCCCGTTCGCCCTCCTCGCCCCCGTGGCGGGCCCGCTGCTGGACCACTTCCGCCACGGCCGCCGTTACGCCCTGGCGGTGACGATGCTGGGGCGCGCATTCCTGGCGTACGTGATCTCCGACAATCTTCTCGGCTGGGGCCTCTACCCCGCGGCTTTCGGGGTCCTCGCGCTCTCCCGCTCGTACGGTGTAGCCCGCTCGGCGGCAGTCCCCCGGCTTCTCCCGGAGGGCGTGGGCCTCTCCCAGGTGGGCGCCCGCGCAAGCGTCTACGGCACCTTCGCGGGAGCGGTGGTCGCCCCGATCGGCCTGCTCGCGTTCAAGTTCGGCCCCCAGTGGCCGCTACGCGTCTCGTCGATCATCTTCCTGGTCGGCGTGGTGGTCGCCCTGCGCCTGCCACCCCGAGCGGATTCCGACCCCCCGGAAGCGGTCCCCCGGCCGTTCCGCACGATGCTGCGCCTGCGCCGCGGCACGGACCGGCCCCTCTCCGGCAGCCTGGTCATCAACACCCTGATCGGCAGCGCCAGCTTCCGCTGCCTGTACGGCTTCATGCTGCTCTACTTCGCCTTCGCCGTGAAGGCAGGCGGCCTGAGCACCAGCTTCTTCGGCACCGACATCGGCAGCCAGGGCGCGGTGGCCCTCGTAGGCGGCTCCCTAGCAGTAGGAACATTCCTGGCCACGGCGGTCGGCACCCGCCTGCGCATCCGCCGCCCGATCGCCCTGCAGTCGAGCGGCCTGACCCTCACCGCCGGCGTAGCCGTCCTGGCCGCGGTCTTCTTCACCCTGCCGATGGTGGCCCTGCTGTCCCTGGTGACTGCCGTCTTCAGCGGCATCTCAAAACTCGCGGTCGACGCGAGCATCCAGGAACGGGTCCCGGAACGCCTCCGAGCCAGCGCCTTCGCCCACTCGGAAACAGTCCTCATGATCGCCTGGGTCCTCGGCGGAGCCATCGGGATCATCCCCCTGGACGGCCACCTGGGCATCATCGTGGCAGCAGCCCTCGCCGTGACAGCCGCAGTCCGAGGAACGATCACCGCGAGAGCCCTCCGCAAGGAACGCCTCCACGGCCGCCCCGACCAGCCCACCGAAGACTCCCCCATCCCCACCTCCCCCGCAGGCGCCGCACCCCATTCCCCACCAAGCACCCCGACACCCGAGCCCTGGCCGTCCGCGCCCTCGCAGTCCCCCCAGGCCACCCCGACCCCCAGCCGTGGTGACCAGCAAACCGACAGCCGCCCCGCACCCGAGCACCCGGCCGCCAACCACCCCACATCCGGGCAGCCCGCTGCCAATCGCCCCGCTGCCGGGCAGCCTGCCGCCAGCCGCCCCGCTTCCGGGCAGCCCGCTGCCAGCCGCCCCGCTGCCGAGGCGACTCCTCCGCCGGCGCCACCGACCCGCAAGCGCGGCCTGTTCTCCCGCTCCAAGACGAAGTCCCCGGGCATCGAGACGACAGCACCAGCCGGCCGTGGACCCGACGCGTCAGCCTCCGGCCGAGGCAGTGAGCCGTCGCCCCCTGGCCGCGAAAACGGTCAGGCCCGCCCCGACCACGGCAGCACGCCGGTCACCGATCAGCCATCCCGCTCCTCGAACCGGACGGCGCCGAAGAACGATGCACCGGCCCCGCCGGGCTTCCACCTCTACCGCCCGTCATCGGCGACATCCGGCGACTCCACCAACCCCGACGAGAGCAGCCGGTGACGTCCGAGCAAGCTCCATCAACACCCCGCCCACCGTGCACCCCGCCCAAACGCCACACCCCCGGTCGCCCGTTCCCCAACCGCACAGACCACCGTCGCCCAGCCCAACACCAGCGAGGCCGCCCATGACCGCCACCCGACTTCTCATAGTCACGGCAGTCGAACCCGAGGCCGCTGCCCTCCGCGCAGGCATCACCCAGCCGCCACCCACCGCCAGCAGCGCCTCACCGTCAGCCCACGCAGCGGCGCCATCGATCACCCACCACGGAGCGGTAGCCGGCGCGCAACCCGGGACGGTGTCGGTCACCCATGCTGAGGCCGAGCGAGGCACCCACGCGGACGCGTCTCAGGTTGTCCACGTGGAGGCGGTCGGTGTCGGTCCAGCTGCTGCGGCTGCCGGGACCGCCCGGTTGATCGCCCTTGCGGAGGCCCGCGGTGAGCCCTACACCGCGGTCATCAGCGCAGGAATCGCCGGCGGCTTTGTCGGCCGCACCGAAGTCGGCGCCACGGTCCTCGGCACCAGAAGCATCGCCGCCGACCTCGGAGCCGAAGCACCCACCCAAGCCGAAGCACCCACCCAAGCCGAAGCAACCGGACCAGCGGAACCAACCGAACCCGGCGCAGCGTCCGGTCGGGGCTTCATCCCGATCGAGGAGCTGGGGTTCGGCAGCAGCATCGTCGCCGCCGATGCCGCGCTGCTTAAAATGCTGTCATCCGCTCTCCCTTACGCAGTCGTAGGTGATGTCCTCACGCTCGCCACGGTGACCGGCACCGCAGCGACCGCCGCGGCCCTGCGGGCCCGCTTCCCGGATGCCGTGGCCGAGGCCATGGAGGGCTACGGCGTGGCGATTGCCGCTCGAGCTGCCGGCCTTCCCTTCGTCGAGTTGCGCACGATCTCGAACCCCGTCGGGCCTCGCGACCGAGCCGCCTGGCGCCTTGGAGAAGCATTTTCCGCCCTCACCGAAGCCGCCCGGAAGGCCTGTGGATAACCCTGTGGACAACCGCGGGCAGGGCGTGGGCAGGGTGTGGGCTACGCAACGTGTGGCAAGTCAGACAGGGTCGGGGCGGCGTGTTGGCGGGGGCCCGTCGATACCGTGATGGCGTGGCACTTTCACTAGCGGTCTCGCCCTGTCCCAACGACACGTTCGTCTTTCATGCGCTGGTGCACGGGCTCATTCCGGGCGCCGAGGCGGTTGATCTGACGTTCGCCGATGTCGATGTGACCAATACGGCAGCCGAGCGGGGCGAGTTCGATCTGGTCAAGGTGAGCTATGCGGCGCTGCCCTGGCTGCTCGACGACTACGAGCTGATTCCGTGCGGCGGTGCGCTCGGGCGGGGCTGCGGGCCGCTGGTGCTCACCAGGGATGGTCACGACGGCGATCTCAGCGGGGCGACCGTGGCGGTGCCCGGTGACCGCACCACGGCGTATCTGTTGTTCCGGCTCTGGGCGGCCGACAATGCGCCGGCGAAGATCGAGGTGGTCCCGTTCCACGAGATCATGCCGGGGGTGGCCGAGGGGCGCTTCGATGCCGGGCTGGTGATCCACGAGGCTCGATTCACCTACCCGCGTTACGGGCTGACGTCGCTCGTGGATCTCGGCGAGTGGTGGGAGTCCGACACCGGGCTACCGATCCCGCTGGGTGCGATCCTGGCCCGCAAGGGACGCGTCGACCCGGTGGAGGCCGCCGAGTGGATCCGCACCTCGGTGAGCATGGCCTGGGCAGACCCGGATGCGAGCCGCGAGTTTGTGCTGGCCAACGCGCAGGAGATGGAGCCTGAGGTCGTGCAGCAGCACATCAACCTCTACGTGAACGAGTTCACTCTGGATCTCGGCAAGGACGGCCTGGCCGCCGCCGACGCCCTGCTCAGCCGCGCTGCCGCCGCCGGAATCACGCCGCCGGTCCCGAGCCTGCTCAAGTAGGTCCCAAGCCCGCTCAAACAGGCTCCGAGCCCACTCCAACAGGCCCCGAGCCCGCGCAAGCGGAATGGGGCCGTGCGTGTCACAACGGGACCTGGCCGGGCTGGCAAGCAATCAAGCCAGCAAGCTAAAGGCCGCCCAGAAAACCCTGGGCGGCCCAAAAACAAGCTATATCTCCAGCTCACTGGCCACGGCATGCACCAGCTGAGCGATCTTCTGAGCGGTGCGTTTGTCGGGATAGCGCCCGCGACGCAGGTCCGGCTGGATCTTCGCCTCGATCATCTTGATCATGTCCTCGACCATGCCGTGCAGTTCGTCGGCGGGGCGGCGGCGCAGTTCGACCACCGACGGCGGGGCGTCCAGCACCTTGACGCCGAGTGCCTGGGCACCCTTGCGACTGTCCACCACACCGAATTCGACTCGCTGGCCGGCTCGGAGATCGGCGACCCCGGACGGCAGGGCCCCCTTGGGCAGGAAAACGTCCCCGCCTTCGTCACTGGTGACGAAACCGAACCCCTTAGCCGCGTCATACCACTTCACTCGACCCGTGGGCACCGCTGACCTCAACTTCACTCAATGGACTCACTTGCTCACGGCAAGGTTATCCAGCGGGTGGGTCAGGTCCCAACCGTTATCTCGGCCAGGAGTGCGGGCAGGGCGGTGAGATCGGTTAGTACGTGAGCCGCGCCGGCCGCCGTGAGCTCGGCGGACGAGCAGGGCCCGGTGGTGACGCCGATGCCCGGGACGCCGGCGGTGCGGGCCGCGATCATGTCCGCTTCGTGGTCGCCGACGTACCAGCGGACGCCGTGTTCGGTGATCGCGGTCGCCTTGCCCTCGGCGAAGAGGTCACCGGCGAGCTCGTCGTAGGCCAGACCCAGGTGGTCGAGGTGCAGGACGGCGAGCCGCCCGAGTTTCGAGGTCACGACAACAACCCGGAACCCCATGTCACGTACGGCCGCCAGCGCCGCAACCGCACCCGGCATAGGCACCGACGGCGTGATGGCGTAGTCCGGATAGAGACCCCGATACGTGGTGACAGCGTCCTCGAGGTCGGCCGCCGGGAACCAGTTGGCCAACTCGGTGCGCAGCGGCGGTCCCAGCCGGGTGACCGCGAGGTCGGCGTCGACATGAACGCCCGTTTTCGCGGTCAGTGCGCGATATGCCTCGCGGATGCCCGGCCGGGAGTCGATCAGCGTCATGTCAAGATCGAAGCCGACCGCGGGTGTGGCAGAGGTCACGCGTGCGGACCGGACCCACCAAGCTGGTCGCCGTGGACCGGCGGCTTGTAGGTGACCCGGTCGACGGGCATGGGGAAGGTCTGGTCATCGCCGAACGGAGAAGGAGCGGCCGCGCGGTCGGAGAAGATCTCCGATACCTCGAGGTGCCCCTCTTTGAAGGCCGGCTTCTTCTTCTCTGCTGCCACAGGTGACTCCCCTTGAGCGCTGGAAAAGGCCCGGCCACGCCCCGGACCCCCGCCCATGGTCCCACGGCGGCTAGCGTTGAACGCGATGGCCACCGCATTTGCCGATCAGCTGAGAGCACTCGCTGATGAAGATTTGGGCGCACTCATCCAGTTGCGTCCTGATCTTGTCGTGCCCGTTCCCGCCGATGTCTCCGCTCTTGCCGTGCGCGCCCAGTCCCGGGGCTCGGTGGCTCGCTGCCTTGACGCGCTCGACGAGTTCACCCTCGCCGTGCTGGACGCTGCCCGGTTGACCCGGGACGAGCAGTCCGCCCTGACCTCGGTCGCCGCGATTCTGGAGCTGGCTCCGGAGGGGCGCGAGGCGATCGGGCGGTTGCGGGCCCGGTTCCTGCTCTACGGCCCCGACGACGCTCTGCACGTGGTGGGGACGGTCGACGAGGTCACCTCGCCGTACCCTGCCGGCCTTGGTCGTCCCGCGGACTACCTCGATCCCCAGGCGGCGGCGCTCTGCGCGGATCGGGCCAAGCTACGGCGTACGGTCCTCGCCGCTTCACCGGCCGCACGGGCCGTGCTGGACCGCCTGGCCGAGGGTCCGCCCGTCGGGGCTCTGAGCGCCGGCGGCAAGGTCGCCGAGCCGGTGCAGTGGCTGATCGACAACCACGTGCTGGTTCAGGTCTCCGAGGTCGGCCGCGCACCCCGGGCCGACGGTGAGCTGGTCGAGCTGCCCCGCGAGGTCGGAATGCTGCTGCGCCGCGATTCCGGGGCGCTGGGCGAGCTGCGCCCGCTCCCACCGGTGCCGCAGGGTCCGATCCGCGATCCGAAGTCGGTGGATTCGGCCGGTGCGGGTCAGGTCATGGAGGCGGTCCGCAACACCGAGATGCTGCTGGAGGCGTTGTCCGCCGAGCCGGCGCCGGTGCTCAAGACCGGCGGCCTGGGCGTGCGGGATCTGAAGCGCCTCAGCCGGGCGGCGACCCTGGACGAGCCGGCGACCGCCCTGTTGGTCGAGGTGGCCCATGCCGCGGGCCTGCTGGCGGAGACAGACGTCAGCGGCAGCGGCCGTGGGGTCACGACCAGTCGGGCCACGGGTACGCAGGATGAGATCTTCATGCCCACTGGCGCCTACGACCTGTGGCGGGCCCTGAGCATCGCGCAACGCTGGGAGACGCTGGCCAACTCCTGGCTCGCGATGACCCGTCAGCCTGGCCTGATCGGGCAGCGCGACGACCGGGACCGGCCGATCAACGTCCTCGCCCCGGACGCCGAGCGGGCGGGCGCACCCCAGGCCCGCAGGGAGGTCCTCGCCGCGCTCGCAGCCCTGGGGCCGGGAACAGCCCCGAAGGCCGATGACGTCCTCAACCTGCTCGCGTGGCAGGCACCCCGCCGGGCCCGCGGCCGTGAGGGTGCACATCGTGACGCTCTCAACGGCGCCGCGTTGCTGGGCATCACCGGGCTCGGTGCTGCCACCTCGTACGGCCGGCTGCTGCAGTCCGTCGTCGACCCCGATGAGCATGACCCGCTGGGCACCGGCCCGGACGGCGGCCGGGCACCAGGGGCGTCGGACGCCGTACGCACCCTCGACGCACTCCTGCCCGCCCCGGTGGATCACGTACTCGTCCAGGCCGACCTGTCCGTGGTGGTGCCGGGCCCGCCCGAACCGGAGCTCGCCGCGGAGCTGGAGGTCGTCGCCGAGCTCGAATCGGGCGGCGGCGCGAGCGTGCACCGGGTCACCTCAGCAAGCGTGCGCCGGGCTCTCGACGTCGGGTACGCAGCCGCTGACCTGCACGACCTCTTCCAGCGCCGATCGCGTACCCCGATCCCGCAGGCCCTTTCCTACCTGATCGACGACGCGGCACGTAAGCACGGCGGGCTGCGCGCGGGGTCGGCCGGTTCCTACGTACGCAGTGACGACGAGGCACTGGTCGCCGAGGTGCTGGCCGATCGGCGGCTCGGCAACCTGGCACTACGCCGGCTCGCCCCGACCGTGCTGGTCAGCCCGCTGCAGTTGGCTCGGCTCCTGGGCGCGCTCCGCGACAACGGGTACGCCCCCGTAGCCGAGGACGCCGTGGGCGCGGCGGTGCTGAGCAGGCCCAAGATTCGGCGCGCTCCCACCCGTACCCCCCTGTCCATGAGAGCGGGCGACCAGGCCGGACCCCCCACGCTGGCCGGCCCCCGACTGGCCGGGGTGGTCGAACAGATCCGCCGCGGCGACATCGCCACCCGGGCGGCACGCCGCGCCCCCGTCACAGTGCGCGCGGCGAACGGCCAGAGCGTCCCCGGGTTGACCTCCGTGCAGGCCCACACACAGGCCATGGCAGTACTCCAGCAGGCCGTACGCGACAAGGCCCGGGTCTGGGTCGGCTACGTCGACTCGCACGGGGCGACGCTGTCGCGCCTGGTCCGCCCGGTCTCCCTCAGCGCGGGCTATCTGCGCGCGGAGGACGAACGGACAGAGACGTTGCATACGTTCGCCTTGCACCGGATCACGGCGGCGGTGCTCGAGGAATAGCGGGAGCCGGGTTCGCGCACCCCCGATTTTTCGCCGCGCGCGACCCAACCCGCCTCTTAGCTAAACGCGCAGCCCTGCCGAAGCGTTGCACCAGGAATCAACCTTCTTCAGTCCGTCGTTCGCCGTGTCAGACTGGAGGGTCTTCTGACACGCGCAGCGTGCGACAAAAGTTCGTGGAAGGGCATCCTGGTGAGCGGCGGACCTCTGATTGTTCAGTCCGACAAGACCCTGTTGCTGGAAGTCGACCACCCTGATGCGAAAGCGTGCCGGATGGCGATCGCGCCGTTCGCCGAGCTGGAGCGCTCGCCGGAGCACGTGCACACCTACCGGCTGACCCCGCTGGGCCTCTGGAACGCCCGCGCCGCAGGTCACGACGCCGAGAACGTCGTAGATTCCCTGATCAAGTACTCCCGTTACCCGGTGCCGCACGCCCTGCTGGTCGACGTGGCCGAGACCATGGACCGCTACGGCCGGCTCCAGCTCGTCAACGACCCCTCGCACGGCCTGGTCCTGCACGGCCTCGACAAGATCGTGCTGATCGAGGTGGCGAAGAGCAAGAAACTCGCCGGCATGCTGGGCGCCCGCATCGACGACGAAACCATCGTGGTGCACCCCTCCGAGCGCGGCCGGCTCAAGCAGGCGCTGCTCAAACTCGGCTGGCCGGCCGAGGACCTCGCCGGCTACGTCGACGGCGAGGCGCACGAGATCTCACTCGCCGAGGACGGCTGGACGCTCCGCTCGTACCAGCAGGAGGCCGTCGACGGTTTCTGGGCGGGCGGCTCGGGCGTGGTCGTGCTCCCCTGCGGCGCCGGCAAGACCCTGGTCGGCGCGGCCGCGATGGCCACCGCCCAGGCCACCACGCTGATCCTGGTCACCAACACGGTCGCCGGCCGCCAGTGGAAACGCGAGCTGGTCGCCCGCACCTCCCTCACCGAGGACGAGATCGGCGAATACTCCGGCGAACGCAAAGAGATCCGCCCGGTCACCATCGCCACCTACCAGGTCCTGACGTCCCGCCGCGGCGGCGCCTTCACCCACCTCGACCTCTTCGGCGCCCGCGACTGGGGCCTGGTCATCTATGACGAGGTCCATCTCCTGCCGGCACCGATCTTCCGCTTCACCGCAGACCTCCAGGCCCGGCGTCGCCTGGGCTTGACCGCCACTCTGGTACGCGAGGACGGGCGCGAAGGCGACGTCTTCTCCCTCATCGGCCCCAAGAGGTACGACGCACCCTGGAAGGACATCGAGGCCCAGGGCTGGATCGCCCCCGCGGAGTGCACCGAGGTCCGCGTGACCCTCACCGACGCCGAACGCATGACGTACGCCGTCACCGAGGCCGAGGAGCGCTACCGCGTCGCCGCCACCGCCCGCACGAAGCTCCCGGTCGTCCGCGCCCTGGTCGAAAAGCACGCCGGCGACCAGACGCTGGTCATCGGCGGCTACATCGAGCAGCTCCACCAACTCGGCGAATACCTCGACGCCCCGATCGTCCAAGGCTCCACGACCAACAAGGAACGCGAACGCCTCTTCGACGAGTTCCGCTCCGGCCGCCTGCGAACCCTGGTCATCTCCAAGGTCGGCAACTTCAGCATCGACCTCCCCGAAGCCGCCGTCGCCATCCAGGTCTCCGGCACCTTCGGCTCCCGCCAAGAGGAAGCCCAACGCCTCGGCCGAGTCCTGCGCCCCAAGGCCGACGGCCGCCAGGCCCACTTCTACACAGTCGTCTCCCGAGACACCATCGACACGGAGTACGCCGCCCACCGCCAACGTTTCCTCGCCGAACAGGGCTACGCCTACAAAATCGTCGACGCCGACGACATCCTCGGCCCAGCCCTCCCCCAAATCGACTGACATCCCGCACCGCCGCGGCGCGAAGACCAGCCCCCGGCCGCGGCAACGACTGTCAGCCCGCCGTCCGGGGTCACGGCACGGCACGGGGGCCAGTTAGCGGTCCGGGTCGGCACGGCCCGGGTCATGGCACGGCCGGGGTCAGCTAGCGGTCCGGTCGGCCCCGGTCATGGCACGGCCGGGGTCAGCTAGCGGTCCGGTCGGCCCCGGTCATGGCACGGCCGAGGTCAGCTAGCGGCCCGGGTCGGCCCGGCCCGGCCCGGGTCATGGCACGGTCGGAGTCCAGGTCGGCACGGTCCGGGGTTATGCCACGGTCCGGGGTTAAGGGACGGTCCGGGTCAGTTCGCGGTCCGGGGTCAGTTCGCGGTCTGGGGTCAGATTCGCGGTCCGGGGTCAGTTCGCGGTCTGGGGTCAGTTCGCGGTCTGGGTCGGAGCGATGGTGGTCGGCAGCGTTGTGGGCGTTGTGCCGCTGGTCGTGCCGGCCTCGGTGGTGGCGGGATCTGCCGGGATGGCCTGATCCGCCGAACCCTCCTGCTCAGCCGTGTTTGTCTCATCAGCCGGGTCTGGCAGGCCCGCCGGGTCCGCCGGGATGACCGAGTCGGGCAGCGGGCCGGCCGGGACCGCGGTGCCTGACTCGGAGATGTCGGAGCTGTGCGTGAGGGCGAGCCCGAGGCCGCATCCGATGAAGGCGAAGACGACGATCGCGATCCCGCCGATCAGCAGGGCCCCGAACCAAGGTCGCGTCGATCGTGTCATCCGGATCGGGGCCAGCGGCATGCCCGCGATCGGCGGTATCGTCGAGTAGGGCACCCCGCTGAAGCTCGGCGGGAACGGGCCGCGCCGGCCGCCACGCGACGCACCGTGCGGCGCCGGTGCCGGGGCCGAACCCGAGAAGCTGGAGCCTTGCCGTTGGCCCGAGCCCCGAACTCGATCGGGCGCCGGCGGAATGGCCGGGGCAGACCGCGGCGGGACATAAGCTTCGGGCTTCGGCGCGGGCGGCACGTAGGCCTCCGGCACCGTCGCCACGCCGCCACCACCCTGTCCGACCTCGGCAGACACCGGTCCGGCAGCTCCTGGGGCCGGCACTGAAGCCGCCCGACCCGCCACGCTGACACCCAGCAACGACGCCGGCCCATAAGCAGGAACCGCAGTCGCCAAACCACCGGCTGCCGGCCCACCACCCGCCGCAGCAGCACCCGGCCCACCAACTGCCGACCCAGCAGCAGCCGACCCAGCAGCACCCGGCCCACCAACTGCCGGCCCAGCAGCCGATTCACCAGCCGGTGAAACCACAGCCGACATGCCGCCCGAGCCCGCAGCCCCCGGGACAGCGGACGGCCCGGACGCCGCCATGGCCATCGGCGCGGAAGCCACGGAAGCCCTCCCGCCAGCAAAAGCCGGACCATCAGAACCCACGGCAGCTGGAGATACGCCGGCAGAGCTCGGGGCCGGTGCGGTGAGGGCCACGACGGCGCGGCCGGAGAAGCGGGCTGCGGCGCCCTCGAAGATCGAGGGGATCGCGGCCTGGCTTGCGGTGCTGCCCAGACCGGCCTCCTCGAAGGCCGCAGCCGCGATCGCCGCCGGGCTGCCGAGACGTTCGAGGATGTCGAGCAGTTCGGTCTCGCCGAGAGCGGGATGCTCGGCGCGTTCGTTGGTGATGTGGGCTTCGAGGTCACGCAGGAGCTCGCGGCGCTGGAGCACCGGTAGACCGCTGACGTGCTGTTCGAGCTCGCGCAGATACTCCGCGACAAGCCCGTCCAGAGCCTCCCGGCTGTCACGCCCATTGGCAGGAGCACCGGCGGCAGAGCCGACCGGCACGCCAGCAGCAGCGTCAGCCGAGATAGCAGCGGCAGAGCCGACCGGCACGCCAGCAGCAGCGTCAGCCGAGACAGCAGCGGCAGAGCCAGCCGGAATGCCAGCGGCAGAGCCGGCCGGGGCGCCGGCGGAAGTGGTGTTGATTTCGGCGCTCACTGGTCACCGGTCCCTACGAGGCGGTCGACGGTCTGGCGGAACGAGGTCCATTCCGTGCGGAAGTGGGTGAGCGCTGACCGGCCGCTGTCGGTCAGGGCGTAGTACCGCCGGGGTGGACCTGAGGGGGATTCGCTCCATTTGCTGTCCAGCCAGCCGGCTCGGCGCAGGCGGGAGAGCAGGGGGTAGATCGTGCCTTCGGTGGCGGTGAGGTTGGGTTCGTCGCCGAGGCGGCGCACGATCTCGGTGCCGTACCGGTCTTCGTGCTCGACCATGGCCAGGACGCAGAACTCGAGGGTTCCGCGTCGCAGGCCGGTCGAGAGCTGAGCGACATCCGCCATGCGTCACACGGTACCTTGCGCCGCAAGGTACCTCAAGAAGCAAGCAGGTCAGGCAGCAAAGGCCCAGGTGAGAGCAGATCAGCGAGCAGATCCCCGTGTGTGGACAGTCGCGAGAGCAACTCCCCCGCCGAGAATTGCCGCGCCGGCGAAGCCCCCGTAGCCATAGCCTCAACCTCGTCCCACGTCAACGGCGTCGAAGCGGTCGGCGAGGGCTGAGCGCGCAGCGAATAGGGCGCCACGGTCGTCTTGGCCGCCGCGTTCTGGCTCCAGTCGATGAAGACCTTTCCGGGCCGCACCGCCCGCGCCATCTTCGCGGTGATCGAGCCCGGGACCCGCGCGGACAATTCCTCCGCGACGCGCTTGGCGTACCCGGTGACAATCTCGGCATTCTGCCGGGCGGAGATCGGCACGCAGAGTTGCATCCCCTTCTTTCCGGAAGTCTTCGGGTACGCGCGGAGCCCGTCCTCGCTCAACCGATCCCGCATGAGCATCGCCACGGCACAGCACTCCTGCAACGCGGCCGGAGCCCCGGGATCGAGGTCGACGACGAGCAGATCCGGATCACTGCCGACCCGCCACTGCGGCGTGTGGAGCTCCAGTGAGGCGAGGTTGGCGACCCACACGAGCGTGGCCAGCTCGTCGACGACCACGAAGTCGATCGTTTCGCGGGATTTGGTGGAGCCGGGTACGGGCAGCGTCTCCAGCCGTACCCATGAGGGTGTTCCGCCCGGGGCGTTCTTCTCGAAGAAATGCGCGCCGTCGACGCCGTTGGGGTATCGGATCCGCGTGAGCGCCCGGCCTTCCAGATGCGGCAGGAGCAGCGGGGCGACCCGGGTGTAGTAGTCGATGACCTCGCCCTTGGTGAATCCCGCGCCGGGATACATCAGTTTGTCGAGGTTGGACAGCTCGAGATCGCGGCCCTCGATCTGGACCGGGAACCGTTCAGCTGCCATCGTCGGGCTCCTCCTCCACGCACTCGGCCGGCGTCTTGTCGGGGCGCAGCCGCAGGAAGCGGGGAAAACGCAGCCGCCCGTCCGGGGTCAGGTTGCCGTAGCGCACCTCGACCACCAGGTCGGGGCTTACCCAGTGCGCGCCGCGGGCATCCTCGCGCGGCACGGCTCCCGCGGCGAACGGCGATTCCCGTGCGACGAGCGGGGCCAGCGCGGAGAGCAGATCGTGCTCGGCTGCGGCTCCGATGCCCCCGCCGACCCGGCCCCGGAAGCGCAGCTGTCCGCCCGGCTCCGGCACGCCCACGAGCAGCCCGCCCAGTTTGCGTGCCCCGGACCGCCACCCGCCGATGACGTAGTCGCCGGTCCGATCGAACTTGACCTTGATCCAGTCCGGGGTACGGGCGCCCGGCAGGTACGGGGAGTCCAGCCGCTTGGCCATCACCCCTTCGAGACTGTTCTCCCGGGCGGCCGTCTCGGTGGCGGCTCCGTCGGTGAACGCCGGCGGTACGGTCCACCGTCCGACGCCGAGGTTGAGTTCTTCGAGACGAGCGCGCCTTTCCGCGTACCCGAGGCCGAGCAGTGATTGTCCGTCGTAGCGCAACAGGTCGAAGATCATGTAGGTGACCGGCAGCGTGACCGCGAGGCGCGCCGCCTTGCTGGTGTCCCGCACGTGCATGCGTTCGGCGAGCGAGGTGAACGACGGCCGGCCGAGGTTGTTCAGGACCACCATCTCGCCGTCGAGCAGGGTGTCGGGCGGCAGCCGCAGCGCGGCGATCTCGGGGTAGGCCGCGGTGACCGACGTGCCGGACCTGGCCCAGAGCCGGGGCGGCCCGCCCCCGAACGACGCGAGGACCCGGACACCGTCCCACTTGAACTCGTAACCCCAGTTCCCGCCCAGCGGCAGCGGGCCCGCGGAGGCGAGCATCGGCGACAAGGGGGCTCCCGGCACGTGATCACCATAGGCAGCGGTACGCCCGCGGGACGGAAAACCGGCAATCGATCATCCCAGGGCGGCAAGCACCGTTTAACACATTTATCGACATCGAGGTACATACCGCAGTCATGACGCTGCACCGAAACCTTACGCACACGCCCCACGAGTGCCATCCTTGATCGAAGAGGCAGCTCACGAGGGGCAGGAGTCGGCCATGCGGGCGATCTGGAAGGGCGCGGTCTCGTTCGGCCTGGTGTCGATCGCCGTGAAGCTCTATTCGGCTACGGAAGAGAAAGACATCCGCTTTCACCAGGTGCACCGCACCGATGGGGGCCGGATCAAATACCAGCGCACCTGCTCGGTCGACGGCGAGGTGGTCAGCTATGACGACATCGCCAAGGGGTACGACATCGGTGGCGGCGAGATGGTCGTCCTGACCGACGACGACTTCGCCGATCTGCCGCTGACCACGTCACGCGCGATCGACGTGCTGCAGTTCGTCCCCGCGGAGCAGATCGACCCGCTACTGTTCGCCAAGGCCTACTACCTGGAGCCGGAGGGGCAGGCCGCGAAGCCGTACGTCCTCCTGCGCGATGCCCTCACCGAGTCCGACCGGGTTGCCGTGGTCAAGATCGCGATCCGGCAGCGGGAACAGCTCGCCACTCTGCGCGTACACGACAATGTCCTGGTCCTCAACACGATGCTCTGGCCCGACGAGGTCCGGACGCCCGAGTTCGGCTTCCTCGACGACGACATCGAGACGCGGCCCGCGGAGCTCGCCATGGCAAGCTCGCTGATCGACTCGATGGCCGGCAGTTTCCAGCCCGACGAGTTCACCGACAACTACCGGGCCGCGCTCCAGGAGGTCATCGACGCCAAGGTCGAGGGCCGCGAGGTGGTCGCCCCGGAGGAGCCCGAGCAGGCCCCGGCCGCCGCGGTCGACCTGATGGCCGCACTCAAGGCCTCGGTCGAGCGTGCCAAGCAGGCACGCGGCGAATCAGCGCCCACCAAAGCCGCTCCCGCAAAAGCCACGCCCACAAAAGCCACTAAAGCCGCGCCCGCGAAGAAGGCGGCTGAGCCGACCCCCATCAAGAAGGCGGCCGCGAAGAAGACCACGGCAACAAAGACGACCACGGCCGCGAAAAAGTCCACCCCCGCGAAGAAGGCGGTCAAGAAGTCCGCCTGACTACCATGATCCCGTGGGAATGACGTGGGAAGAGTCCTATCTCGGCCGGGTACGAACCAGCGTGGGCGACACCGACACCCTGTTGTTCGTGGGCGCACGAGGCGTGATCATCGATGACCAGAATCGGCTCCTGATGATCCAGCGCTCCGACAACCACCGGTGGGCGATCCCGGCCGGCGCGATGGAGCTGGGCGAGGACATGGAGCAGTGCGCGATCCGCGAGACCTGGGAGGAGACCGGGCTGCGGGCGACATCGCTGACACCGTTCATGTTCGACACCTCGCGCACCTACACGAACCAGTTCGGGCACACGTACCAGCAGATCGTGATGTCTTTCCGGATCCACACCTGGGAGGGTGAGCTGCAGCGGGTGACGGAGGAGTCGGTCGACGCCGGCTTCTTCCCGCTGGACGCGCTGCCGGGGCCCCAGTCGGCGCTGGTCGACGAGATCCTGG
Organism: Winogradskya consettensis; assembly: GCF_018332715.1. Lineage (GTDB taxonomy): Bacteria > Actinomycetota > Actinomycetes > Mycobacteriales > Micromonosporaceae > Actinoplanes > Actinoplanes consettensis. Next base: position 34,468 of record NZ_BOQP01000052.1, read on the forward strand.
GTGACCTGGCGACCTTCGAGAAGACCGGCAAGCTGGTCCTGAGGTAATTCCGTCGCGCGCCGGGCTGTGTCTGGTGCACGATCTCGGGCGTGACAAAGCGGCGCTTCGGACTGGATCTCACGCCGCTGCGTACCTCCCGCGACTTCCGGCTCGTCTTCACCGGCGGGGCGGTGTCCGGGTTCGGGTCGTTCATCACGTACGTCACGATCCCCTACCAGGTCGCGAAGCTCACCGACGATCCGCTGATGGTCGGCCTGCTCGGCGTGTGCGAGCTGGTCCCGCTGCTGGTCATGGCGTTCGTCGGCGGAGCGCTCGCCGATTTCCTCGACCGTCGCCTACTGGTCCGTGGCGGCGAGTTCGCACTGGCCGGGCTGTGCGGGATCCTGCTGCTCAACGCCCTGTCCCACGAGCCGCATCTCTGGTTGCTGTTCGTGATCGCGGCGCTGACCGCGACGGTTGACGGTCTGCAACGCCCGGCACTGGAAGCGATGCTGCCCAGACTGGTACGCCCGGAGGAGCTCCCGGCCACCATGGCCATGAGCTCGCTGGGCATGCAGGTCGCGCAGCTCGGCGGTCCAGCGGTGGCGGGCCTGTTGATCGCGTCGGTGGACCTCTGGCTCGTGTACGCGTTCGACCTGCTCACCTTTGCCGCCTCGGTGATCTGCCTGAGCCTGGTGAAGGCCGTCCCGCCGCCCCCGGACGCCGACCGCCCGTCGTTGCGCTCGGTAGTCACCGGTCTGCGGTACGCCCGCAGCCGCCCCGAGCTGCTCGGCACGTACCTCGTCGACATCAACGCCATGTTCTTCGGCATGCCCCAGGCGCTGTACCCGTTCCTCGCGATGCAGCTCGGCGGTCCGCGCGTGCTCGGTCTGCTCTACGCGGCGCCGTCGGTCGGCACCCTGATCGCGACGCTGACCTCGGGCTGGACCGGCCGGGTGCATCGGCACGGGCTGATGGTGATCGTCGCCGCAGCGTTCTGGGGCGTCGGCATCGTCGGCGCGGGCCTGTCCGGGACGCTCTGGCTGACGCTGTTCTGCCTGGCCTTCGCGGGCGGCGCGGACATGATCTCCGGCATCTTCCGCTCGATCATGTGGAGTCAGACAATCCCGGACCATCTGCGCGGCCGGCTCGCGGGCATCGAGATGCTGTCCTACACCACCGGTCCGATGCTCGGCCAGCTGCGCTCGGGCCTGATGGCCCGGACCAGACTGGGTGTGGGCGGCTCCATCTGGGTGGGTGGCGTGCTCTGCATCGTCGGTACGCTCGGACTCGCGCTCGCCCTGCCGCAGTTCCGGCGGTACAACGGCGAGGACGGGCTCGCCCGCAAACAGGCCGAGGACGAGGCCTGGCTCACCCGAACGCCTTGATTGCGGCCCTGACCGACGATTTCTCCAGCACGGTGGCCATAGCCAGCTCACCGCGGCAGAAAGCCTCAAAAGCACGCCACCCCAGCGGCGTCGAAAAGGCCGTGTGCATGAGCCTGCGGCGCCTTTCAAAAAGCCTCAGCAACGTACGCCCGGCGGCCATCTCCGGCCCCAGTTCGTTCACAACCATTTCTTCGTACGCGTTGAGCTCGTCCTTTGCCGCCGCCTCGCCCGCCCACGTCCCGGATCGCAGCGCATAACTGATGCCTTCCCGCGTCCACGGTTCCAGCAGCCCGGCCGCGTCCCCGACCACGATTACCCGGCCTTTTCGCAGCGGCGCATCGGGGTTACGGCAACGCGTCAGGTGGCCGGAATCGCGAATGACTGTGCGTCCCTCGAGCCCGAGCTGGGAAAGGAAGTCAGCAAGGTACCGCTTGGTCTCCGCGCCCCGGCCCTTCGCCATGATCACGCCGACGGTGAGCTGGTCATCCTTGGGAAAGACCCACCCGTAGGAGCCGGCAACCGGACCCCAGTCGAGCAGCACCCGCCCGCGGTACGACTCCCGGTCCGCGGCGGTCGCCTCGATCTCGACCTCGAGCCCGAGATCCTGCTGGTCGAACGTGACCCCGACGTGCCGGGAGCTGATCCCCGCCGAGCCGTCGGCGCCGATCACCGTACGCGCGGTAATCGTCTCGCCGTCCGCCAGCGTGACCGTCGCGGCATCCTCGCCCTGGTCGATCGTCTTGACCTGACACAACTGCCGGACCTGCGCCCCGGCCGCGACCGCAGCCTCGTACCAGGCGAAGTCGAACTCGTCACGGCGGACCATGGTCAGCACCGGCCGCTGCGTCGCGTGCCGCGTGAACGCCCGTTTCCCGCGATCGGTGATGGTGACGGCGTAGATCTCGTCGCGCGCCGGGACGCTGATCCGCGACTGCGCGAGCCGCAGCGAGTTGCCGAGCAGGCCACCGCCGCAGGTCTTGTAGCGCGGATGCTCCGCGCGCTCCAGCACCACCGTCCGGGCCCCGCCTGCCGCTGCGGCATACGCAGCAGCGAGCCCACCCGGCCCGGCCCCGACCACAGCCACGTCCCACTCCGCTACCACGAGCGGGAAGTCTATCGACCCACGGTTCAGGCCACCTGGCTCAGGGCTTTTGGCTCAGGGCTTTTGGCTCAGGCCACTTGGCTCAGGCCACTTAGCTCAGGATTTTGGTTCAGGCCCGCCGGGTCCAGGGCGACCACTGCACCGGCATGGCGAATCCCTCCCGGCGCGCGGCCCGGGCCTCCACCGCGTCGACCGGCGCTTCCCGGCTCACCGTGATCTCGGGCCCGATCAGCCGGGTCTCGAGCCAGGACCCGCTGAGCCCCCGCCGGATCCGCTCCCACAGCCCACCCTCAACATGGGCGACCGCAAGTTTCCGCAGCTCATCAATGTCGTCCTGATAGCCCGGCAACGACTGCTCGAACCAGCGACCGAGCCGGAGCACGATCCGCGCCGAGGTGTCGGGAAAGCAGATGGCGAGCGGCCCCGCAGCCGGACTGTGCGGCATCAACCGCACGGTCCGGACCACCTCGTCGCCCTCGCCGAGCGGCTCTTTCGTCTCCCGCCGTTCGACGACGTACCGCCCGGCCAGCTCGTCCAGCAGCGCTTCGGCCGCTGCGACGAGCTCCTGGAACCGCTCGGACTCGACGACCGTCACCGGCTGGGGCTCGACTCGCGAAGGGAAGTCACCCATTGAGGCAGTATGCCCCCGCATGCCGGCCCCGAACCGCCGTTACTCGAACTCCCCCGCCCGCACGCCCGCGAGGAAGTCCCGCCACGCCGCGGCATCGAAGCGCAGTGGCTGCGCCTCGGGATACTTGCTGTCCCGCACCAGGTAGTCGTCGCCGTCCTTGGCGACCTCGACGCACGTCCCGTTCGTGCACCTGCTGCTTTTGCGCCAGGCCGGATCCGCATTTTCGATCATGCTGTCACCTCCGCACAGTCCTCACCCAACGTTAAGGGAACCCGGCTGAATCGGGCGGACGCTGACAATGAGTGAACGTGATTCCCGGCGAGCGACTTTCGGCCAAAGACAAACTCGCCTTACCCTGCGGCACCCCTGCGGATTACCACTTCAAACGGTTTCCCCGAGATACACGTTAAGTGACCGGAACCGCGCGTGGCAGGAATGAGTAGGCGGGTGATCGTCGACCAACTGATGATTTGCGGCAAATAACCACAAATGGACATATTAGTTTGTCCATTCTGCGCACCTTATGACGCGTCTTCCGTGCGCAGGACGGTTCACCGGCCGGATTTGGACGCTTTTGGCACCAGGTTGCGAGGATCAAGAAGTGCGGCGACATCTATTTCAATGGCCGCCCAGATTCACCCGGTGCAGCATCGCGAGCAAGCGCCCCCGAACGGCCATGGCCTGCTAGAACGAGAACTGACCCTCGTTGACGCCGCGGACGAACGCCGTCCACTCGTCAGGGGTGAAACGAAGCGGCGCCTGTGCCGGGCTCTTGGAGTCGCGGATCAGGTACTCGTCGGCGACCTGCGCGACTTCGACGCAGGTTCCGTTGCTGCAGTAGGAGCTCTTGCGCCACTCGGGCGTCTCGGTAACTGACACTTGCTTCTCCGGTCTCTCGTGCACCGCCGTTGGCGCACCGCGGAACGTGATCAAAGTTATTTTGCTACTTTTATGGCGATTTTGTCTCCAAATCCTTGATACGTTGGTCGACTCGCCCAATTGTGTCGGACTCATCGGCCGCCAAGGTCCACAAGTGCTCGAACCGGAGACGATGCCGCGCGGTGGTCGCGCGATCCTCGACGATCTCGTCGGTCATCCCGTTCTCGCGATACATGATCTCGCTGTCGCTGTCGCTCCCACTCAGCGCCATGAGGTCATAGGTGCCGTTGTTGTCGATCGGGTAATCGAAATCGAACGGCAGCATGCGCAGGTGGAGCTGCCCGCTCTTCGCGGCTGTGCGCAACTCCCGCAGCTGATCGGCGAAGATCGCCGGCCCGCCGATGGGGCGCATCAGGACCGACTCTTCGAGCAGTATGTAGATCTCCACCGCGTCGAGCCTCGCGATCAACTGCTGTCTGCGCTGCTCACGGGTCCGCAGCAGGACCCGCACCCGCGCCTCGCCGAGATCCTCCGCGAACTTGCCCGTCAGGGCCGCCGCGTAATCCGGAGTCTGCAGGAAACCTGGCATGTAGTAGATCGAGTAGGACCGGATGGCAACCGCCTCGGCCTCGTACTCGATCAGGCGCAACGTGGCATCGGAGAGCATCTCGCGGAATTCCGGCGCCTGGTACCACGCCTTGCGCTGCCGGGTCCGGGCGATCTTCGCGGCGGTGAGGAGTTCACTGACGCGGTCGCGATCCTTGATCCCGTAGCGGGAGAGAAGGGGACGCAGATCGTTCGGCGCGATGGTCACGTCGCCGTTCTCGATACGAATGACTTTGCTGAGCGACCATTCCATCTCGTCAGCGACCTGCTGCTGGGTCAGCGAGAGCGACTCGCGGGCCTCACGCAGCGCCAATCGCACACGGCGGCGCGCGACGGTCGGCGAGACAGCCTCAGCCATAAGTCCTTCATCGTCGAAGTGTTCGGAGCCTACGGATGTTCACCGTGCGACCTCGCTGTCTGCCAGTGCGCAAGCAGCGAGATCGCGCGTCATGCTACTCATCGCTTCACCCGCCCCCGTCCGCGCCCTGCACCCCGTCCGGCCGATGTGAGATCAGCTCGATCCGGGCGGCACGGAGGGCTCAGGCAGCGGCCAGACCATAGCTGTCATGGCCGGGCTGGTTGACCTCGATTGTCCGGCGCAGAGCCCTGGTGACCTGGTTGAACACCCGGAGATCGGGTGACGAGTAGATGATCACCCGGGATCCCCGCAGGGTCGCCTCGACGTTCCAGACCCGGGTCGCCCGGCGCCGCGGTGAACGCACCGCCACCGCCGCGATCGCGGTCGCGGTGGCGGCCAGCGCATAGCCCGCGAGCTGCCCCATGACGGCCCAGCTTGCACCCGCCAGGGTGACGAGTCCGGCGGTGGTCGCCGCCATCGCGACGATCCCAACCCGGCTCGCCTCACCGCGGACGAGGCGAACTTCCCGGAGCTCCCCGATGGGGACGATCTGAGTCGTCGACGCGCGCCAGACGAAGTATTCATCGGTAATGAGAACTTCACGGCTGCGGTAGTAGGTACGCATCTGTGCTGGCCCCTTCCCTGACGAGGGCGAGGGAGAAAGGCCGCCGACACGGCCAAGAGAGATTCCCGCCTCGCGAGCCGGGACGGCGGTCCAAGAGTGCAACGGCACCCGGTTGCCGCCGGGTGCCGTTTCTGAATTCGTCTCGAATCTCCGCCCTTACCGTTCGCAAGAAGTACAGCACGTCCACCGAGCAGATCGCCACCACTCAATGTGCCACATCGCAGATTGCGAACAAGCCGGTCCACGGGGCTAGGCGGCTCCGGACAATCCGTCCCGGACAGCGGGCGGGCGGCCATCCTCGATCGCGCGCCGCAATGCCCGGCTGACCTGGTTGAACACCCGCTCGTCAGTCGACTCGAAGAGGACTGCCCGCTCGCCGTGGTAGATCCCCTCGAGCACCCAGGGCTGTGGCCGGCCGCGCAATGCCAGCATCGCGAGGACCGCACCGAGGCCCGCGAGCCCCAGCAGAACGATTGCGGACTGCGAGGAGAGCTGCCACATGGGTGCGGCCACGGCCAGGGCCAGAACGGCGCCGCCGAAGAAATACGGCGCGGTACGGGCGGCGACACCGGCCCGCGTGATGCAGACGTTACGCAGGTCGCGGACCAGGAAGGCCCTGGTCGTCGTACTCGTGCGACGGATGAAGTGCTCGCTGGTCACCACCGCTTCGAACCCGCGGAAGTAGATACGCACGGCAGATTCCCCCTCCCGGCCTCCTTGCGAGGAGAGGGAAGGCGAGCCACCATTGGCGCAGAGAGATTTCCCCGCCTCGCTCGATATTCCTGTGCGCGGCAAGCCCAATGCGGCAGGCCCCGTGCACGTCAGGCTTGATGCAGGTCAGGCCCAATGCGCAGGGGTCCCGAGAGGCGACAACGGCACCCGGTTGCCGCCGGGTGCCGTTGCTTCAGTCGCCTTCGGCACTGCCCTCATTGCCTGCTCTCAGTACAGCACGCCATCCGGCAGCCCGCCACACATCAACCTGCCATATCGCAGACTGCGTACACGCCAACTTCGGCCCTCAACGAGCGAGCAGAACCGCCAGCAGCGCGAGCGCACCCGGGATGACCTGCACGTACAGAATTTTGCGAGTGGACGTGATCGCGCCATAAATTCCGGCGATGATGACGCAGCACAGGAAAAATATCTGGAAGTCCACCCCGTCCGTGACCAGCCCGTAAATCAGACCAGCAGCCAGGAAGCCGTTGTAGAGCCCCTGGTTCGCCGCGAGCGGTGCACTCTGCTGAGCGAACTCCGCGGTGATACCGAAAGTGGCACGCGTACGTTCCGTCCGCCAGAGGAACATCTCCAGCACCAGAATGTAGACATGGATGAGGGCCACGAGGCCCACCAGAATTTTCGCGGCCAGTTCCATGACCACAGCGTATCGGCCGAGGTCCCAGCGTTGATCATCACGGTCCTCATCGATGCGGTGACGCGGGCGACCCGGCGTTTCGGGGTCACATCACCCGGGTAGGCCAGACCTCGACCGCGTGAGCTCGACCGCTTGAGTAGCAGCCCAGGGGAGGGTGACGACCAGTATGGACAGCCGACTCAGAATCGCCGGCCAGGCAGTACAACCGGTGCTCGTGATGTTCCCGCTAGGCCTGTTCTCGATGGCCGTCCTCTTCGACCTCGGCAACCTTCTCGGCGCCCCCGACATCCTGGGCGCCCTCGCCTACTGGAACGTCGTGGCGGGCCTGATCGGCGGAGTCCTGGCCGCCGTCGCCGGTGCGATCGACCTGATGTTCGTCCCCAACGGCACCCCGGCCAAGCGCATCGGTGTCCTGCAGGGCCTGGCCAACATGGGGGTCCTGATCCTCTTCGCGGTCATCCTGATGCTCCGCATGAGCCACCCCGACCGCGTGGCAGGCGGCGGCATCTTCGCCGTCGAACTCCTCGCCCTCGTCGGCGCGGTCTTCGGAGCCTGGTACGGCGGCGAGCTCGTCAACCGCCGCCAGGCCTACGCCCAGGCCCGTTCCCAGCAGGCCCGCTCCAACCCGGGCCGCATCTTCTGACGTTTGCTACCTCGGTCCCCGGGCACTCGACAAGGACAACGCCGAGAGAACAGGGGCCGACCATGACAACCTCTCTGAAGAACAAGCGAGTCGCGTTCCTCGCGACCGACGGCGTCGAGGAGATCGAGTACACCGAGCCCCGCATGGCCGTGGAGAACGCGGGCGGCACGGCGGAGCTCGTCTCTCTCAGGCCCGGCACCATCCAGGCCATGAACCACCTCGACAAGTCCACGACACACACGGTCGAGAAGCAGGTCAAGGATGCCAGCGCCGATGACTACGACGCCCTCGTCCTGCCCGGCGGCGTAGCTAACCCGGATTTCCTGCGCCTGGACGCGGACGCCATCCGCTTCATCGGGGACTTCTTCACCGCGGGCAAGCCGGTAGCAGCCATCTGCCACGCCCCCTGGACCCTGATCGAAGCCGGCGTGGTCGACGGCCGCACCATGACCAGCTGGCCGAGCCTCCGGACCGACCTGGCCAACGCCGGCGCCACCTGGGTCGACGAAGAGGTCTACACAGACCGCGGCCTCATCACGAGCCGCAAGCCGGACGACCTCCCGGCCTTCTGCGCTGCCCTGCTCAAGGAGATCGCCGAGGGCTCCTACGCCCTCCAGAACGCCTGAGCACTCCCCGATGGCGCACGGACGGATCCGTGCGCCATCGGCCTGCCCGGGGTCTCGGCCTCTCAGGGGATCGGCCTGCCTGTCAGGGCGTCGGGGCGTCCACGACGATGGGCGGCTCGATCAAGTGGGGCCTCAGCGGGGTAGCCGGGCGCAACCAGGAGGCTTCCGGATCGGCCTCGGGGACCGGCGTCCATTTGCGGCCGACGCGCTCCACGCCGATGGGGTAGATGGTCAGGGCCCCGTCGGGGGTGATGTGCAGACGCAGGAAGCTTTTCGCGTCCTCGATGCCCTGCCCGGCGAAGAGCTCGTTGGTGTTGACGTCGAAGAAGCCGGCCACCAGAAGGTAGAGCGACAGCAGCTGGGTGCCCAGGATCGCTGAGACCGGTCCGTAGAGGATCGCGGCTACCACCAGGGGGCCGGGCCAGGACCAGGTGTGGAACGGCAGCTGAAGCCAGAGCCAGGTGCCACCGGCGGCGAGAGCGATCTGGGCGAAGCCGTGCACGAGGCCGAGGATCCAATGCCGGGCGTGGTCTTTCTCGCCGGCGCTCGGGGGCTGGGCGAACAGCACCGCACCGGCGAGGATCAGAACCAGCATCATGACGAGCGGGATGCTGAAGAGGCGCTGGAAGATGCCGCCCTCGCTGGCCGCGCCCGCCATCGCCAGCATCGTCAGGGTGTGGATGATGCCGATCATGGTGGTGAACCCGGGGTTGCGCGTCGGGACGTTGCGGAACACCCCCCAGCTCATCCGGCGCGACTCCGCCTTGGTGGGGAACGTGGTGACCAGGTCGTAGTCGCGGCTGCGGCTGGCGCTGCGGGTCAGGGTCTCGGGCGGCGGCACCTGCAGCTGCTCCGGAAGGTTGTGCGTGGCGACCAGATAGGCGCCGCCGCCCCCACAGGTGATCAGCTCCCGGTCCTCGCCGGAGTAGCGGGCGTAGTGATGCAGATCTCCGGAGACCAGCACCCGGACGTGTGCCCCCGTCGGCGCCAGGATCGTCCGGATGAAGTAGTCGACCGCGTCGTACGTCTCCGGGCGTTTGGCGGCCTTGACCCAGGTCGGTGACGGAGTCATGAGGATGACCCGGTCGTCGGGGCCGAGCGCGCGGGCGGCCTTCTCGAAATACAGCAACTGCGGATCGTCGATGTACGCCCCGAACTGCTCGTCGATCGCGAACAGCCACCATTTCGCGGGCAGCTCGACCGCGAAGTAGGACCGGCGCTGCTGGGTGCGCCAACCGCCGATGTGCCCGTCCTTACGCCGCGCGAACAGGCGCAGGAATGCCGTCAGCCCGTCGTACCAGTCGTGGTTGCCGGGAAGGGCGAAAAGAGTGGGCTGCGGTCCCGTGGCCGGCGCTTCGGGCAGAGCGGCACGATAGGGGCCCTTCATGCGGTTTTCGTAGCCGTCACCGTTGGCAAGCGGATAGACCTGATCGCCACCCATGAGCAGCACCTGACCGCGGGGCAGCCTACGGCCGTCGATCTCCAGCTCCGGCTGCGCCAGCAGGTACGCGATGGAATACGTCGCGTCGAACCCGTCACCCAGGTCAGCCACGTAGTCGAACCACAGCTCCCCGTCAACGCCCGGCTGCTGGAACGACTCCCCGGAGAGAGCGTTCTGCAGCTCCCGCTTGTCGAGGAAGGAACCGAACAGTATCGCCAGCAGCGCCCGCAGCCCGGTATTGAGCAACAAGAGCGGCGCCAGCCACCCGACCGGCCGCTGCGGCGTAAAACCGAGCTGCTGCGGATCCATGCTGTCGGGTCGCCGCGCCGTAGAAGGCTCGGCCTCGGCAGAACGCTGCCGCGGACGGCGGCGCGGCTCGTGATCGGTCACGCAAGGCACCTTAGCCCGGACGTCTGACGAAAACGCCCGCCAAGTCGCCCACCTGCGAAACGCCCGACGACCCCACCCGTGGCGAGCACCGGCGCGCCCATGCCGTAGACTCAACGTTCGTTGCCGCCTTAGCTCAGTCGGCTAGAGCGACGCACTCGTAATGCGTAGGTCGACGGTTCGATTCCGTCAGGCGGCTCGGCAACGGAAAGGCCCGTTCACCTCGGCATTTGCCGTTGGCGAACGGGCCTTTCTCTCGTCCTGCAAAGATCAACCGTGCAGCTTTCCGTGCATCTGATTCCCGAACAGCGCCGCCCCCATACGCTGCGTAGCCGCGCGGGCCATTTCCGAAGCGACGTGAACGTAGCCGCGGGTGGTCCGGACATCGGAATGACCCAGCACCTCCTGCACCGTGCTGATGTCGGCTCCCAGTGCGAGCATCATCGAGCCCGCGGTGTGCCGGCCGTCGTGCAGTCGAGCCTCGTCGACGCCAGCTTCGCGGCACAGACCCTTCCACTGCTTGTGGTCGGCGGCCGGGTCGATCGGGCGACCGTCCGGCTGGCAGAAGACGAGGTCGTGGTCGACGTAGAGGTCACCAGCCAAGACCTGCTCGATCGCCTGGCCCGCCTGGTGCCGACGCAGAAGAGCGACCACCTCCGTCGGTAGCGGGACCAATCGCTTCCCCGTCCCTTTGGGCTCCTTGAGGAGTAGGCCGCCCTCGAGGGGAATCTCTCCTGACCGGATCTCCATCCTCCGCGCCGGGCAGTTGCCGCCCCGCCGGCGGCCGCAGGAAGGGTTGCAGCCGTGGTCGAACGTGCGCCGGCGCAGCTGCCACCACACACGCATCTCAGCTCTATCCAGATCCAGGTAGGACCAGCGCAGACCGAGCGCCTCTCCCTGCCGTAGGCCGAGACTGAGGCCGACCGCCCAGCGCGCACCGTTGCGCGGAAGCGCCCATGCAGCGTTGAGCACCTGCAAGGCCTCCGCCAGGTCCAACGGGGTCTGCTCTACCGGTCGCGACTCCGGGGAGTCCAGCAGCTTGGCGACATTCCGGGAAGCCACTCCCCGCCGAAAGGCGATCTCCAATGCCCGGGTCAGGATGCGGTGGGCCTTGAGGACCGTGCTCGCGGCCCGGCCGGCCTGGTGCATCTGGAGGTAGACCTGGTCCAGCTGCTCGGGCTGGAGCTGGTCTATCCGGGTACCCCCCATGACCGGGTAGACCCAATTCGTGCATATGGACCGGTAATCGCGGATGGTCCCCGGGTCACACCGCCCGCCGGAGGGGGCGATGGTGGTCAGATAGGTCTCCATCCACTGCTGGACGGTCGGCGCGCGCCCTTGCCGGACGACAGCACCCTTACGCTTCTGATCGAGCAGCTCATCGACACGGTCGATGGCCTCGTTTTCGGTCGGCCTGCTGATATGCCGTCGATCGAGTTTCCCGTTGGGTTTCTTCCCGACGACGACCCAGGCGTGCCAATAGCCGTCGTCGCCTTGCGTGATTCTCGGGTGCGTGCCTCGTCGGGCCACGGCTACCTCCCGTCATCGTCGCCGAGCATGTCTCGCTGGACGTGCTCGTAGACGGACCAGTAATCAACAGCTGGGATGCGGATCTGCGCGATGGCCTTCGTCGTGGCACGTCGGCCAAGACGTGCACCGGCGAACGCAGCGAGGCCCATGAGGGCGATCAGGGCCGGTCCGGACCATGAGCCGGAGAGCCCGCTTGAGATTCGGGACATAGTGGATCGCCTCTCGGTGCTGCCGCCCATGAGGGCGGTGCCCCCGACGTCCGATCCACGTCGAGATGTCCTGCTCTGCGGTAATTGGCGCAGTTAGGCACCAATTGTCAGCAACTCTAGTGATCACTCAACTATTTGCCGCCGCTTACAGACACGCGAGTCGCGAGCGTTTTTAGCACCTCGCGGACAAAGCTCTTGTCCGAGTCACTGACCGCCGGATCGACCAACCCCCGCATGATTCTCCGGATGTCCGGCGGGATCGGAGGATCAGGGGCAGGGTCGTCGCGCTCATCCTCAACCCCCAACGGCCGCAACGCCACGCCGGCAGGAACCCCGAGGCCGTCGCAGAACTGGACGATCTTGCCGACCTCGGGGGTCGTGTTGAAGTCGCCCCGCTTCCACCGGTGGAAGGTGGAAACACTGATCCCCGTGGCGCGCTGGATGTCGATGTCAGTCATCCCCTGGTCCCGTGCAGACCGCAGAATGCGGGCGATCACGCGGGCGAAGCGCTGCCTGCTGACCTCGGGGGTTTGACTCACGGCCCAACGGTAGGGGCTGCGACTGATCTGCCGATGCCGTGCGCGGCAGCGCTGCCGCCGGTGGCAGCGAGATCTAGACATCGGCCAGACGATCAAAACCCTGTGGGCAGTGGCAGGCATCGGTACATCATTCACTGCCATGCATGTCAGTAAAACTGGCTGAACGGATGACCCGCTGTCATGCATGGCAGCGTGCTAGCGTCACTGCCATGCATGACAGTGAGGTCACTTCCAGTGTCATCCGTGACAGTGCAGCGCGGTTTCCGAAACCGGATCGCGTTGCCTACCGGGTCCGGGACGCCGCCGAGCAGCTGGGTCTGAGCGAGCGCCAGATGTGGCGCCTGGTGTCCACCCGCCAGATCGAGTCGTACAAGACCGACCCGTCCTCGCCCTCGAGCTCGAGGCGCATCTCGCACCAGGCGCTCCTCGACTACGTGGCCGCGGCGACCAAAGCCACCAAGGGCGAGCAGCTCGACAAAGTCGCCTGACAAATGGACCAGCCGCCCCGGATTTGCTCGCCAGCGCTCGGGACGGCCAGACGCAAGGAGAGATACCACATGCAAGACAACCAGCGCTTCGACAAGCGCCTAGCCCAGCTCGAGCAGCTCCACTGGAAGAGCCCGAAACACGAAGTCAACCGGGTCAAGCAGGTAGCGGTTGGGGCCGGATTGATCTTCTTCTCCGCGCTTCAGCTGGTCGGCGTGGTGTGGCTCTGGACGCACGGCCGCTTCGGGGTCCTGATGTCTTTCCTCGGGGTGCTCGCGACGATCGGGATCGTCTGGTCTGCCAAGGCCGGCGTGGAGCTGATCCTCGGTCCGCAGCGGCCGAACTCCCGGCGCAACCAGCGAGCCCTGGCCGAGGCCCGGGAAATCGTCGACACCGACGAGTGGCTGATCGTCATGAACGGTGGCCAACCTCCGCGCGCCGACCGCAACCGATGAACACTCCCACCAGCACAGGAGCACTACTGATGACTAGCTCTCTTGCCCCGCGGTTGCCCCGCGAGCTCTTCGCGACCGGCGTCCAGGTCGTCACCATCGCCCCACTCGGCCCCGGCGTAGTCGCACACCGGTACGCCACCGAAACCCGCCAGGTCCAGGACGACGTCTACCGTGCCCGGCCCAGCGGCCGGACCGAGATCTACCCGGTCGCCGCCTGCGCGGAAGCGGACGCAGACCAGGGGTACCCGTGCTCTTTGCAGTGGGCAGCTGTGCACGGCGCCATCGCATGCACCGAGCCGAAGTGCTTCCCCGAGGCGGTGTCGGCATGACTGCGACGTCAGACCAAGCGCTCGGCGTGGACGAGATCCTTGCCCGCGCTGAGAGGACCTACGACTACGTCCGCCGCGCCTCGGTCGACGGCTTCGTCCCGCTGACCGTCCGCGAGCACTTCAACTACGACATCCCGGTGCTTGTCAGCCGCATCCAGCGCCTCACCAGCGAGCTCGAGCAGGAACGCCGTGAGCTCGGCCGGCTCCGCCTGCAGGTCCGTGGCGGCGAGGGCGGCAACGTCGACCCCGACGTCCAGATCGTCGAGCACCAGGGCGTGCAGCTGCGCGTCATCCCGATGGACCAGCACGACCGCCAGTGCGACGTCCGCGTCGCCAGTGCGCAGGGCACGACCCCTGAGGTTCTGCATTGCCACTTCTGCGGTTTCTGCTTTCTCCAGTCGGAGGCCGTCGCACGCGGCTCCGACCAGGGTCAGGGGGCTACTCGTGGGTAGCCATCACGCAGTCGGCGTCTGCGGCTTCGGCCGGTGCGGCTCGACCATGGTCATGTCGATGCTCGCAGCCGGCGGCTGCTCGCCGGTCGCAGGCTCCACCGAACGCTCGTACGAGCTCCGGGACGAGATCGCAATGGTGACGGCTGAGCCAGCCGGGCACGCGGTGAAGCTGCTCGACCACTTCTACCGAATCGGCTTCCCGGCGGCGCCGGAGTGGCGCTTCGTCTGGCTCGACCGCGACGCGGCCCAGCAGGCCCGCTCGCACGCCAAGCTCGCCGCCGCTGCCTTCGGCTTCGAGATGGACGCCGGGCTCCAGGCGCTCTATGCGGCCTCGTACGCCACCGACCGGCCCGGCCGCCTCGCCAAGCTGCGGGCCGCCGGACCGGTTCTGGTGCTCGACTTCGAGCGGGTGCTGGCCCAGCCGCGCAAGACGGCGAAGTTGCTGCGCCGCGAGGTCTGGCCGGACCTGGACGTCGACGCTGCTGTGGCCGCCGTCCACCAGCGCTCTCCGGAGTGCCTTCCCGATATGTCCTTCGAGCTGGGGAGCTGAGTTACCCGTGCCTATCTCTGACAAGCCCAAGGTCTACCTGACCTCGTTCATGCAGCTCGGCACAGGCGACCACGCCGCGGTGGCGCTGGCTGACGACGGCGAGGTCCTGGCCGAGCACGTCTGCTCGTCTCCGACGTTCTTCCGCGGCGACCTGCACGACCGGCCGTTCCGGCACGACGCCTACCTGCGCAAGTACGGCGCCTGGGGCGACGGCGACCGGTACGAGCTGGTCGAGTGCTGGTCCTTCGAGGTGCCCGCCGAGGTCATCGAGCGAAACCGTCTGCTGCACGCCGAGGAGCAGGACAGCGCGGCTTCCCGTCCTTACCCGTCCGAGGGTGGGGATGGCCGATGACCAGCTACGAGATCACCGACGGTCCGAAGATGCTGCGCGAGACCCTCTGCGTGGCCCAGACCCGGATCGGCAACTCCGACCTCGACCAGGACCGGAAGCGCGAGCACCTCGACCGCCTGCAGCGCCTGATCGACGAGTGCGACCGGCACCGCCCGGTTGGCTCCGACGGCAAGCACGGCGACCGGCACACGCCCACCTGCGGCTGCGAGGACATGCCGAACCAGCCGCATTACCGCACGCCGGTTTGCGACCAGACCTGCAACCTGATCCGGGATACCGCGCCGAAGCTCTCGGGCGGTGAATCGTGACGAGGCTCCTGCGCCGTATCACCTCCGCCTCGCTCTTCAGCCTTGGCGAGGCGCTGATTCGTGGCTCCGAGGCCCTCGACCGCGGCGACGATGACCGTCCTGCACGGATCATCCCGCCGGCCAAGGTGGGCCGCTGGGCCATCTGGGAGGTCCCCCTTCACCCGGCTGCCGAGGACTACCTCCTCGGTCGCTACCGCACCCGCTGGGTAGCCGAGCTGATCGCGCGCCGGATGGTCGTCACGCACAACGTGATGCGCTACGAGGTACGCCCGGTTGATCGGCGCGCGACCGTTACTGGTTCGTAAACACCTGAAATGCACCCGATGCCTCGCCGTCTCAGCACGACCCTCCTAGAAAAGGAACCCGACATGCCCGCTCCCCACAACCACAACGACCTCATCGACCTCGCCGTCCAAGCCCTCGCCGCCGGCGACCGCACCCGCCACCAGATCGCCGCCCGCCTCGGCATCGACCCGACCCCGATCCTCGACTACCGCGACGAAGCCGAACTCGAACGCACCGCACCGGCCCCCGACCTTGACGTCGCCCTGAACGGCCTCACCCCGCGGGGACTCGCCTGCATGCGGGTCGTCGACGGCGAATGGCGGTACACGCTGACGAAGAAAGGCCGCGCCCGGGCCGCCGAAATCGCCGCCGCCGAAGCCGTCACCGGAGACGCAGCATGATCGAGCTGACCGACGAGATGCGCGCCGCGGTGAAACGCCGGATGGGTCTCCCAACCGTCGACGGCCTGGACCCGTGGACCGAAGCCGCGACCAGCTCGACCGGGCGATGATCGCGTACCGCCGCGGCGCTCAGATGACGACCTGGGAGCAGTGCATCGAGCACGACGCCGACCGCACGCTGGCCGGCCTGCGCGCAGCACTCACCGAGATCGGCTTCGACGTCGAGCGCAGAGCTACCAGCCCGAAGCCCGGCTACCGGCCTGTCGTGCACGGCGACGCCCTGAGCAACGGTCCGCGCGCCACGCGCCGCATTCCGGCCAGGGGGAAAGAGGAGGCGTACTGCCTCTGCGGAGAGGTCTTCTCGGACCAGTGCGCAACCACAGCCCTGCAGCTGCTCACGGCCCACATCGGTCGTGAGCAGGCACGCATGGATACCGCTACCAACCCGGGAGATGGAGCATGAGCCGGCACGAGCTCCCCGCGGAGGGCGGCCTCGAGGTGGTGGTCGGCTGGGACCCACCAATGCAGACGTTCTTCGCCTCCGTCCTGGATCGCACGTTGCGCGGTGAGGACCCGGATTACACCAAGGTGTGGATCGGCTTTGCGTCGACGGCGATTCTCGACCCGCGCAGGGTCTGCGACGCCGTGCGTCCGTACGCCAAGGAGATCCCCGACTGGATCCTGCCTGCTCTGCACGCAGACGCACTGGAGGCCCCGGGGGTGCTCTGGTGACCGGGTGGTTCCTGCTGGCCGTGAGCTCCATCGTGGGCACCGCGGCGGTGCTCCTGGCAGTCCGTGCCGCGCTGCGCCGGTGGCAGCGCTGCTGATGTACGACGAGATGTTTCGCGCGAGCGTCGCCGGCCTGGTGCTGGCGGCGCTCGCCGTCGTTGCACTGGCCTGGCTCTGGCTTCGGGATCGACGTTCTTACGTGGGCTGCCACCAGGCACGCATGGATACCACTAGGAATCCGTCAGCACATCAACGGACATGATCCACAAATTTTTTTGATCATCGATGCCGGGTTCTGACCTGCATCACCGCTCGGGGCATCACACCGAAGGAGGCGCGTCACATGCGTCAGTACGAGCCCGATTTGCGTAGAATTGCCCCCACAACTTCAGACCGAGGCCGCCGCAGCAGTGCGGCCGAGCAGGGGGATTGGCGTCCCTCTACCCGGCCGGCTCGGCGCCACCGATCGTCTACACCGACCGGAAGGACACCTGCCCCCATGCTCTCATGGGCCGGTAGCACGCTGACGCGTGTCACCACTTACACATTCCAGCCTTTCACCCTCACGGGTGGTGAGCGCTGATGGCTCGCATTCGCTCGATCAAGCCTGAGTTCTTCACCTCGCTGACCATCGCGAGCCTCCCCCTGCATGCCCAGATGACGTTCATCGGCCTGTGGACCCACGTGGACGACGAGGGCCGCTGCGTCGACGACGCACGGCTCATCAAGGCCGCCATCTGGCCCCTCGCCGAGCGCCTCGCGAGCGACGTCGAGGAGGACCTCAAAGCACTCACTGAGTCCTCACTGATTACTCGCTACAAGGTCGGCGAGCGCTCATTCCTTGCCGTCACAAACTGGCATGAGCACCAGAGGATCAACCGTCCGACGGCCAGCAAGGTGCCGGCGCCCCCGAGCCGCGCTGAACAGGCAAAACGGGCTTCCGAAGAGCAGGCCAGAGCGGGCTCTAGCTGGGAAAACAGCCAGATCTCTGAGCCCTCATCGCAGGCTCACGCACAACTCAGTGAGGACTCACCACCGGAAAGGAAAGGAACAGGGAACAGGGAACAGGGAAAGGAAGAACCTTTTGCGCCGCAAGCCGGCGCCCCCCAAAACCGAAAAGGGACTCGGATTCCCGCTGACTTCACACCCGACGACTCGATGAGGGACTGGGCGAAGTCGAACACCCCCAACGCCATCGTCAGTCTCGAGACGGCCAACTTCGTAGACCACTGGACGGCGAAGTCCGGCAAGGACGCCACCAAGCTCGACTGGGTCGCGGCCTGGCGCACCTGGATGCGCAACGCGCAGAAGTGGTCCAGCGAGGGTTCCAACCGGCAGCAGAGCTCCGCCCCCCGACAGCCGCATCAGGCCTACCGCGAGGACGACGAGCGTCGCAACGACGAGGACTACTGGACGAAGGGGCTCTGACCATGACGCAGACAATCACGGCCATCGACTCCTTCGAGTGCCCTCACGGCTCCGGCCACATGGCCCGATGCTCGACCTGCGCTGCCGATGCGAAGTGCGCCGGCGGCGATGCCCGGAAGCGCTGGCTCAACGCCCGCGCGGCGCTGAGCTTCGCCGAGCGATTCCCGCGCCGCTACCGCGACGCCCACGCCGACCACCCGACGATCGTCACCTGGGCCGAGGCCTACGCCGCGGATCCCGTCGACCTCAAGTCGCTGCTGCTCGTGGGCCCGGTCGGCACGGGCAAGACCCACCAGGCCTACGGCGCGATCCGCAAAGCCGCGGCCTGCGGCCGGGGCATCACCTGGCAGGCCGTCGACTTCGCCGACTTCTGCGCCGAGCTCCGACCGTCCGGCAAGGACCCCGAGGGATCGCTCGCCCGGTACCGCGACGCCGACCTGCTCCTGGTCGACGACCTCGGCGCCGCGAAGTCCTCGGAGTGGGTCGAGGAGACCACGTATCGACTGATCAACGCGCGCTACAAGGACATGCGCACCACGATCTTCACGACCAATCTGGCCCCCGACAGGCTCGCCAGCGGGCTCGGCGACCGGATCGCATCGCGGCTTGTCGAGACCTGCGATCTGGTCCCGCTGCTTGGTTCCGACCGCCGGCGGCAGGCATGAACGGGCCTTCGCGCTTCGAGATCAAACCTGACCAGATCGCGTGCAATGCCCGCGGCGTCGCTCAATGCCGAGATGCGATCGCCCCGTACCTTGCCAGCCGGATCAACCCTGAGCCTGAGCGGCCGCTCACGCCCTCCGAGGAGATCCACCGGCTCGCACTCAAACGCGCCATCGGCGAGCGGCGCAACCAACGGCTCATCGGCCTCGAGCAGGCCAGCGACATCTTCGACCGACTCCCGATCAAGGTGGTGGCACACGCATGACGATCAAGGTCACGATCTCCGAGGGGGACCGCGAGGTGAGCATCGAGGCGACCGGCAACCCGCCGGTCGCCGCGGTCGTCGCCGACGCGCTGACCGCCTGGGCCCGCATCCGGCCTCGCCGGCGAGCGCAGGAGCGGCCGCGTCTCGAGGCCGGCGGCATCGGGTTTTGCGCCGAGCTCGGACCCGATGCCGGATGACCGCCCACCTCGACAGGCACACGCCCAGCCACGCCTCGGCTCGGCCGCCGCTGATGGCCGAGACCGCACCAGCTTGTGAGGGCGCCCCGGACCCGGAAATTTGGTTCCCTGAGCGTGGGTCCGACGTCGCCATCGAGCAAGAAGCCCACGCAAAGGCGGCGTGCTTCCGGTGCGACTACCGCAGCCCCTGCCTCGAATTCGCTCTGGCCACCGACCAGCGGTACGGGATCTGGGGCGGCACCAATCACAACCAGCGCGTACGCATCCTGACCCGGCGGCGGTACGACGAAGCTGCGAACGCGGGGAGTCCACGATGATCGGTCCACAGCACCTGCACTCGATGGCGAACCTGCGGTCGCTGGCTGCGGTCTGGCCGTTGCTCGCTCAGGCCGCCCAGGCGGCCACAGGAGCCTTGGGGGACGACCGGGGTACCGTCCAGGCCTGGCGACCCGGCAGCGGCGTCCACAGCGGCCGGACGGGCCATGATCTGATCGACGCGATCATCCGAAATGGCGCATCCGGGGCAAACCCGTATGCCGAGCGCCTCGACCGGAGCGCCGAGACGATCGTCTGGCTCGCCTCGCACGTGGCGCCGCCGGCGGCCGCAACCGCCCGCGATGCGCTGCGGCAGATGCTCGGCGCGGTGCCAGGGCTGCGCGCGAGCACGGCGCTGAACCTGGCCATGCACATCGGCGTGGAGGACCGAGCGGTGCGGAGGCTGCTCGCCGAGCCCACCGACCATGTGCTGATCCCGGCCTTCACGTGCCCTCGATGCGGCGACGTCGGCGTCCTGGCCCTGCGCGCCAGCGCCCCGGACCTCGCCGACCGGCCCGTGGTGTGCACCGCGCCGGCCTGCCGAGACCAGGACGGCGTGCCGAGCATCTGGACGCAGGGGCAGCTGGCGGCCGCCCTCGAGGTCGGCCGGGCGGCCGCGTGATTCAGGACGACGACGAGCAGTGGTGGGGCACGGCGAAGCAGCTCAGGGAGCACACCCAGCTCCCGATCAGCGACGCCATGCTCCAGCACTGGGTGGCCCGCAAGGGCCTGCGCAAGGTCCGCGGCAGAGACGCCGCGGGCCGCCCGTGCGTGATCTTCCCGCTCGTCGAGGTGGCCGCAATCTGGCGTGCCGTCCACCCCAGTGCTTGATCATCGATCATGGTCTGTGGTAGGACTGTGCAGCAGCACAACTACGCCCAAATCCGGGCAAGGCGATGCGAGGCGATCATGGCCCGCGCCAAGAAGGTCTGCTCCACCTCCGGATGTCCCGCCCTGGTCGACACCGGACGCTGCGACAGCTGCAACGGCAAGGCCGAGGCGAAGCGCGGCAGCGCCGCCCAGCGCGGCTACGACGCACGCTGGCGACGAACCCGAGCAGCACACCTCGGCCGGCACCCGCTCTGCCCCTGCGGCAGCATCGCCACCGACGTCGACCACATCGACGGCCTCGGCCCCAAAGGCCCGCGCGGCCACGACCCCAGCAACCTCAGGTCCCTGTGCCACAGCTGCCACTCGCAGCGCACAGGACGTGACCAGCCTGGAGGGTGGGCTGCCAGGTGAGCGACATGCACATCAGCTTGGATGGCCTGGACGCCATGGCCCACGACCTGGACCAGGCCGGCGACAGGGTGGCTGACGAGCTGTACCCCGTGGCCAAGAAGGCAGCGCAGAACATCAAGACGGGCTGGCGCAAGCGGGCCAAGCGCAGCGCGGGCAAGCACGGCAAGCTCTACTACCTGGCCATCGACTACGACATCGCACGCCTTGGTGATCGCATCGACGCTGAGATCGGGCCACAGTCGGCCAAGCCACAGGGTGGCATGGGACGTGGCTTCGAGTACGGCAGCGTGCACACCGCACCCAAGCCCGACGGGCAAGCCGCGGTCGAGGCTGAGGCACCGAAGTTCTTCGCACAGGTTGAGGCAGCCATCATCAGGGCCCTCGATACCTGAGCATCACGCAGCGTGACGAATCCACGGACCTACATATAGACCCAGGGGGGTATCCCCCAGGGTCGATGGGCTAGGAGACCGCGGGGGAGGTCGCTGGAACCCGCGGAGGGTTCATAAGTTCAGACCCGCGCAGGGCGGTCGCGAAACGTGACTGACTGTAAGCACCGATGCCGCGAAACGCGGTTAGGGGTGATCGATATGGGTCGTGGTGGTGCACGTAATCGATCCGGCCCGGCGCCGGATCCGAAGTCGGGCCGCAGCGATCGACGGCAATACAAGCTCTCGGCACTGCCGGCCGCTGGCTACGACGGGGAAACCCCGGCGTTCCCGCTTCCCCAGGTCCGGGTATACATCGACTTCTCTGACGACGGCGAGCGCAAGCGCAAGTTCGACGAGGACGCAACCAAGAGCCGCCGCGAGCGCGAGCTCGAGCTGTGGGCCCAGGTGTGGAAATCGCCGCAGGCGTGCGCATGGTCGATGGCTTCGTGGCGCTGGCTCTCGGTTGCGATGTGGGTCCGTACCTTCGTGCTGTGTGAGTCCGCGGACGCCACAGCAGCCGACAAGAACTCGCTGCACCGCTTCGCCGACCAGGTCGGAATGACGCCCGCCGGACTCAAGGAAAACGGCTGGGCGATCGTTGACGACGAACTCTCAGCGAAGCGCTCCGAGCAGACGTTCGAGGACGACCCGGACGATCCTCGCGGCCGGTTCACGGTGATCCAGGGTGCCGGCTGAGCCGAACCCGTACGTCGTCGACTTCCCGACCCTGTGGGTAGTGCCGGCCTGGATCCAGAGGCACTGCATCATCCCGGACGGCTTCCGCAAGGGCCGCCCGTTCCGGCCCTACGACTGGCAGCTGTGGTGCACCGCGAACCACTACCGGATCAAGCCGGAAGCCCAGCAGGACCCGGACTACCTCATCGGTGACCCGGACGCCATCCCGATCCGCTCGGAGGCGTTCCACTACCGCCGGTCGCAGGTCATCGCCCCGCAGAAGACCGGCAAGGGACCCTGGTCAGCGGCCTGGGTCGCGGCCGAGGGTCTCGGCCCCGTGCTCTTCTACGACTGGGCCGGCGAGAACGACGCGTACGTGTGCGAGGACGTCGGCTGCGACTGCGGCTGGGTCTACCGGTACAAGCCCGGCGAGCCCATGGGCCACGCCTGGCCCACTCCCCTGATCCAGCTGCTCGCCACCAGCGAGGACCAGGTCGACAACGTCTACCGCCCGCTGCAGGCCATGGCCCGCGGGCCCCGCCTCAAGGGCAGGATGCTCGTCCGCGAGGGCTTCATCCGGCTCCGGGACGAGGACGGTGATCCGGATCAGAACCGCATCGATGTCGTGACGTCGAGCGCGCAGAGCCGGCTCGGTAACCCGATCACGTTCTGCCTCCAGGACGAGTCGCAGCTCTACACCACGACCAACAAGCTGGTCAGCGTCGCGCAGACCATGCGCCGCGGCGCAGCCGCGATGGGCGGTCGGTCGGGTGAGACGACGAACTGCTTCAACCCGGCCGAGAACTCGACCGCGCAGATGACGCACCAGTCATCGAAGAAGGACATTTTCCGGTTCTATGAGCCGCCGCCTGCCGACCTGAAATACGAGCTGAAGGCGGACCGGCTCAGGATCCACGCTTTCAACTACCGCGGTTCTCCGCACGCCGACCTGCACGGCATCAACGCCGAGGCCGAAGAGCTCATGGAGACCGACAAGGCCCAGGCCGAGCGGTTCTACGGCAACCGGCTGGTCTACGGCGCGAGCGCCTGGCTCGACGGCGACCTCTGGGACGGTTTGGCCCGGCTCCGGGAGGTTCCGGACCGCACGGTGGTCGTCGGCGGGTTCGACGGCTCGGACTCCGACGACTGGACCGGGATCCGGCTCCAGACGCGCGAGGGCTACCAGTTCACGCCGAAGTTCGCCGACGGCCGGCCGATGGTCTGGGACCCGAAGATGCACAAGGGCCAGGTGCCGCGCCTCGAGGTGCGCGCGGCGATGGCCGAGGTGATGTCCCGCTTCCAGGTCGTGCGTCTGTATGCGGACCCGCCGTGGTGGTCGACCGAGATCGACGACTGGGCCGAGGAGTTCGGCGACACGGTCGTCGTGCGCTGGTCGACGTTCCGCACGACGCAGATGCACGCCGCCGCGCAGCGCCTGCTCACGGACGTCGGTAAGGCGGCCGCGACGTTCAGGCACGACGGCTGCGAGATCACCAAGGTGCACGTGCGTAACGCGCGGAAGTCGCCCCGGACCAACGAGCGGTACGTGCTGGAGAAACCCTCGCAGGCTCAGAAGATCGACATGGCCGTCGTGTCGATCCTGTGCAACGAGGCCGCCGGCGACGTGACCGCGGATCAGCTCTGGACGCCGCCGTCGCGGCTGACCAAGGTGACAGGCCGCGTACGCGGCTACTGACAGAGGGGGCACGGTGCCAGCACAGCCCGACGCTCCCCTGACCCCGATGTGGTGGGTGAAGCGGCTCTACAAGCAGCTGCTCGTCCAGCGGGACCACTTCGAGCTGATGGACGCCTACTACCGCGGTGCACCCGCCTCAGTGCCGTGGCTCCCGGAACAGGCCCGGCGCGAGTTCTCCCGGCTGCTGAAGCTGACCAAGAGCAACTACATGGGCCTGGTCGTCGACAGCATGGTCGAACGGATGATCGTCGACGGGTTCCGCGTGGGCGACAACGCTGAGGCGGACAAGCCCACCTGGGACATCTGGCAGGCCAACAACCTCGACGCCGGCTTCGACCAGGTCCTGCTCGAGTCAGCGATCGGCGGTTCCGCCTTCCTGCTGGTGGCACCGAACACGGACCGGGTGGAGCGGCCCTTCATCTTCACCGAGCACCCGACGCAGGCGACGGTCGAGTACGAGCCGGGCACCTCCCGCCGCGTGCGCGCCGCCGGCCTGAAGTTGTGGGCCGACGACTGGACCGGCAGGACCTTCGCGACGCTGTACCTGCCCGAGAAGATCTACAAGTTCCAGACGGACAAGAAGTCCGTCATCGGTGAGGTGGCGGAACCTCGCTGGGAGCCGCGCCCGGTCCGCGGCGAGGCGTGGCCGGCACCCAACCCGCTCGGTGAGGTGCCGCTGGTCGAGATCGCCAACAACCCGCGCATGCTCGGCGGTGGCGTCAGCGAGATCGCCGACGTCGTCTCCATCCAGGACCGCATCTCGAAGACGCTCGCGGACCGGTTGATGACCCAGGACTTCGGCGCGTTCCCGCAGAAGTGGGCGATCGGCTTCCCGGACGAGGACGCCGACGGCAACAAGACCGAGATCGACGTCGGTCGGAACCGGATGGTCACCTCCGAGATGGCCGAGACGAAGTTCGGCCAGTTCGACGCGGCCCCGCTGGACCCGTACTCAGCGGCGAAGCGCGAGGACGTCAAAGACATCGCGTCGCGTACGCGCACACCGGCGCAGTATCTGCTCGGCGAGATGAGCAACGTCAACGGCGAGACGCTCAAGGCATCCGAGTCCGGTCTGGTCTCCAAAGTCCGGCAGCGCTCACGCACCTCTGGTGAGGGAGCTGAGGCGGGCGCCCGCCTGGCGCGCAGGACCGCCGGTCTGGGCGGCGACGACGAGTCGATGGAGACGATCTGGAAGAACCCCGAGTTCCGCACCGAGGGCGAGCTCGTCGACGCGCTGGTCAAGATGAGCACGCTCGGCGTCCCGCAGGAGGCGCTGTGGGAACGATGGGGTGCCTCGCAGGTCGAGATCCGCCGGTGGAAGACCATGCTCGAGGAG
Source organism: Winogradskya consettensis (assembly GCF_018332715.1). GTDB lineage: Bacteria > Actinomycetota > Actinomycetes > Mycobacteriales > Micromonosporaceae > Actinoplanes > Actinoplanes consettensis. The sequence goes on from NZ_BOQP01000052.1 coordinate 59,378, forward strand.
CAGGACGCCCGCGACCCGGTCGCGGCGCTCGCCCGGGAGCAGGCCGCCGCCGGCGGTAACGTGGTGTAGCCGGTGCGGGCCGAACAGGTCGCCCGAGCCCACCAGAAGCGCCGGGCGGCACTCGCCAAACGCGCCGGCCGCGAAGTCCGGAAGTTGTGGGGCCGCATCGACCTGGCGAACATCGTCCGGTCGTGGCAAGAGGCCATGCCAGACGTCCTTACGGTCGTGGAGTCCGCGCAGACAACCGCGGCGGCGTCGGCGGGGTCGTACCTCGGGCAGCTCGCGGAGGCGTATGACCTCGAGGACGACGGCGTCGCCGCGGTCCACGCGATCACATTCGCAGGACAGGCATCGGACGGACGTCCGCTGGACTCGCTGATGTTCCAGCCGGCGCTGACCGCGCTGACCGCGCTGAAGCAGGGCGCGACCGAAGGCCGGGCGCGGGCATCCGGGGCGTTCACCGCAGAGCTGATCACCCGGACGCAGGTCGCAGACGCAGGCCGGGCCGCGGACCAGGTGGCCCAGACCGTCCGTCCTCAGCTCGGCCGGTGGGTGCGGATGCTGTCGCTGCCGTCGTGCTCGCGCTGCATCCTGCTCGCCGGGACGGTCTACGCCTGGGACGCCCGGTTCAAACGGCATTCCGCGTGCGACTGCACGACCATCCCGGCGCCCGAAGCGGTCGCTGGGGACCTCACCACCGACCCGCGTGCCGCCTTCGAGGCGATGAGCACGGACGAGCAGGACAAGACGTTCACCGCCGCGGACGCCCAGGCGATCCGCGACGGCGCTGACATCGCCCAGGTGGTCAACGCCCGCCGCGGCATGACCGACGCCGGCATCACCACGACCGGCACCACACGCGCCGGCCTGGCCGGGCAACGCCTCGGCGCTCGCCGAGGGACGCGCGTGGTCCGGCTCACCCCCGCCGCGATCTACGTGCAGGCGGCTGGCGACCGAGGCCAGGCGCTGCTGCTGCTGCGGCAGAACGGCTACCTGATCTGAGACCACTCGGGCACCGAAACGGCGCCCGGAAGATCCCGAAACGGGTGTACGGACGATGGCAGAAGAGCAGGAGCAGGCCGGGACCGAGACCGAGACGACCGAAACGGACGTCAAGGACTGGAAGGCCGAGGCCGAGAAGTGGCAGGTGCTGGCCCGCAAGAACGAGGACCGGGCCAAAAGCAACGCCGGTGCGGCCAAGGAGTTGGAGAAGGTCCGCGCCGCGGCGATGTCCGAGCAGGAGCGAGCCGTCGCCGAAGCGAAGACCGCCGGCCAGACGGAGGCCTCCCGCGCCGCCGCGCCGCGCCTGGTACGCGCCGAGCTGCGCGCTGAGGCCGTCGAGGCCGGGCTAGCGAAGGAAGCGCTGGACGGCTTCCTCGAGTACGCCGACCTGTCCAAATTCGTCGGCGACGACGGAGAACCTGACTCGAAGGCCATCGCGGCCGCGGTCAAGCGGCTCGGTGGCGGCAAGGCCACCAACTTCGACGGCGGCCCCCGCACCACGGCCGCCAAGCCAGCCGACATGAACGCGCTCATCCGCCAAGCGGCGGGCCTGGGCTGATCCGGACGCAGCACCCCGTAGGGCGGGGACCGCTGCCCAGCAACAAGGAGTGATCCATGCCCTACAACAACCTGGTCAGCCGCACCGACGCCGGCTCACTGATCCCGGAGGAAGTGTCGACCGACATGATCCGCCGGGCGACGGACGACTCGGCCACGCTCGGCCTGTTCCGCCGTGTCCCGGTCGGCCGCGCGCAGGTCCGCTTCCCGGTTCTGTCCGCGCTGCCCCTGGCGTACTTCGTCAACGGCGACACCGGCCTCAAGCAGACCACCGAGGTCAACTGGGCCAACAAGTACCTCAACATCGAGGAGATCGCGGCGATCGTCCCGGTCCCCGACAACGTGGTCGCCGACGTCGACCTCAACGTCTGGGACGAGATGATGCCGTACCTCGTCGAGGCGTTCTACCGCTGCCTCGACGGCGCCGTGTTCTTCGGCACCAACGCCCCGGGCACCTGGCCCACGAACATCGCCGCAGCCGCGACCGCAGCCGGCAACGTCGCCACCGAAGGCGGCTCGACGACCGCCCAGGGCGGTTTCATGGGCGACATCGACAAGCTCTACGGGCTGGTCGAGGATGACGGCTTCGACATCGACGGCTTCGTCGCAGCCCGCGGTCTGCGCGGCAAGCTCCGTGCCGCCCGCGACACCCAGGGCCGCAAGCTCGACGAGAACCGCATCAGCGGTGCCCTCGACACGCTGGACGGCAACCGGATCGTCTACCCGATGCGAGGCATGTGGGGCACGGCTTCCGGCGCGCCGCGGGTCTTCGGCGGCGACTGGTCGCAGTTCGTCGTCGGTGTCCGGCAGGACATCACGATGAAGATCCTTACCGAGGCCGTGATCCAGGACAACACCGGCACGATCATCTACAACCTCGCCCAGCAGGACATGACGGCGATCCGCCTCACGTTCCGGGTGGGATGGCAGGTCGCGAACCTCCTCAACTACGACCAGCCGACCGAAGGCAACCGGTACCCGGTCGCCCGCCTCAACATCGCCTGATCGGAGACCTGAGAGATGACTGCGCCGTTCTCATCCGGGGTCACCCGGAACACCCCGCCGATCACCACGGTGGGAAACTCCCAGACCACGATCGTTCACTCGGTCCCCCGTGATGGCACCGTCACCTCGGTGACCTGGATCCCGACCGCGGCGGTCACCGGAGCGAACACCAACACCCGCTCGATGTCGCTGGTCAACAAGGGCACCGACGGGGCCGGCACCGCCGTAGTCGCCACGCTGCAGTTCGACGCCGGCGTCAACGCCACCGCCGCGGTCGCCAAGACCATCACGCTGTCGGGTACGCCTGCGAACCTGCAGGTCACCTCCGGACAGGTGCTGCAGTGGCAGTCCGCGGCGGTCGGCACCGGAATCGCTGACCCGGGCGGCCTCGTCAGCGTTGGCATCGTCGCGAAGTACGCCTGAGGAGGCTGGCATGGCAGCTCGTAAGCCTGTGGTGGAGGACCACCCGGAGAACAGCGCCCAGGGTCAGGACGTCAAGAAGGCCGCGATCGCGGCCGACACGTCCACCGCCGAGACGCAGCACCAGGTCGACGACGACCACACCCGCGGCTTCCGCGGCGTGGAAGTCGACCCGACACCGAACGAGAACTACTCGGTGGCCGGCGTCACCACCGGCCTGCCGACTCCGGAGACCGACGACGACCAGGCCGACGTCGCCCGGCGCGCATTGCGCACCGTGGAGACCCAGGTCGCCGGCATCGCCGGTCGCTGACACTCGGAGAGGGTGACGGCCCGTGCGGGTCCGCATCGACACGGACGGCGTCGTCACCTCCGCCGGTGACGACCTCGACCAGCCCTATATTCGCTTTCCGGTCAACTGGCAGCCGGAGCAGTTCATCGGGTTGAAGGTGATCACCGGCCTGTCGGGTCTCCGGCTACTGGTCGATGCCCAGCAGGTCCTGGCACGGGAGGACGTCGCGCCTGGTGACGCCACCCAGCCAGCCTCCGCGGCGATGGCCGCGGCGGTGACCGCGTACATGTCGGCCCACCCGGAGCTCAAGGGAGCCCCGGGGCCGCCCGGCGCGCCGGGATCGCCTGGGCTTCCGGGAGTACCGGGAGTACCGGGCGAGCCGGGTACACCCGGCGCGCAGGGCCCGGGTGGGCCTTCGTCGCTCCGAATCGCGGCGCCCGCGTCGCTGCCACTGCTCCTGATCGGCGTGTCGGTCGACGTCACGTTCACCTGGTCGACGCCGATGCCGACAGCGGGCTATTCCCACGACGTCGCCGTGAGCAGCGTCCTGCTGGGGAAGGTCACTCTGTCGCTCAAGTCGAAGACGGCGGCGGCGCTCACCCTGACGGTAACCCCGACCGCAGGGGTGGCCGCCGGCGGCATAGTCACGGCCGTCGGTTGGATCTCGTCATGACGTACAAACGCCGCCGGGACTACCAAGAATGGGAACTGGCGGCCGGGCACTCTGAGAACACCCGCACCGACCGGTTCGAACTCCTGGCACGCGCCGAGCACGACATCGGCGAGCTGACCCGGGCCACCGAATCGAAGATCACGAAATGGCTGGCGAACCCCGACTGGTCGACGGCGACACGGGCGACCTACTGGGGACACCTGCACAGCTACCTGGTCTGGGCACTAAAAGCCGGGATGATCGACAAAGACCCGATGATCAACTTGCCGCGACCGAAGGTGCCGAAGCGCAGCCCGCGTCCGGCCAGCCTCGAAGCCTACGAGCGGATCATGGCCGCCGGAGAGCAGCGCTGGCAGATCGCGGTCACCCTGGCCCGATACGCCGGGCTACGCGCCTCGGAGATCGCTCGCGCCCAGCGCGAGGACATCGACGACCGGCAGATCCGGGTACGCGGCAAGGGCGGTCGGGTCGACGTGCTCCCGACCCACGCCGAGGTCTGGAAGCTGGTGGCGCCCGCGCCACCCGGCCAGCTGGTGCTGGCGAAGAGCGGCCAGGCGTACAAGCCGGCGGGCATCTCGCACGCGTTCGGCGTCTACGCCCGCGATCTCGGCCTGCCGAGGCCTCTGGGTTTGCACATGTTCCGGCACCTCTACGGCACGCGGCTGCTGATGGACAAGGACATCGGTGGCGCCGGGGCGAACCTGCGGATTACCCAGGAGCTGATGCGGCACGCGAGCCCCGCGACGACCGCCGTCTACACCCAGGTCACCGACGAAGAGCGCCGCCGGGCCATCCTCGCGCTCTGACCAGACCCACCCCTCGCACTGGAGGCCCATGTGGCTGTCTACTCGCAGGCAGGCAAGTTCGGACCTGCACTAATCTCCGGAGCGCCGGTAGGGGTGCCGCTGCGGGTCACCGACCAGACCGGCGCCGGGGCACTGCTCTACGCCGATTCGTCGAAGAACAAAACCGTCAGCCCGATCGTGTACGCCAACGATGCCGGCCTCGTCACGTTCTTCGCCGATCCCGGCAGCTACACGGTCCGGTGGTCCGGTGGGTCCGCGGCTGTCACGGCTACCGGTGGTGTCGTGGATACCGGCCCGGTCGCGCCGGCCCCAGTAGCGGTGGCCCGGAAGTACAAGACGGGCAACCAGGCCGCGACCACGAACTTCGTGGTGGCCGTCACGCTCGACACCCTCGAATACAACCGCGACGCAACCGTCTTCGACACCTCGGTGGCCGACGTGATCAAGGTGCTCAAGCCCGGGCCCTACCTGGTGACAGCGAGCGTGAACTTCGTCGGCGGCACCTCAGGCGACCGAACCGGACTGATCACCGTCAACGGCGCCGTGGCCAAGGAATTTGGCCTCGCTGGCACGGACTCGCGGCCCGCAGCTGCAGACGTCCTGGTGCTCGCCGCTGACGCCGCGATCGGACTGTCGGTCTACACGGTCGGCGGAACATCGATCAACGGAAGCGTCCCCAAGGACGTCGTTCTCGCCGTCACCCGCCTCGGCGCCTGACATGGCCCTGCGGCAACTACCCGCCATCGTCGGGGGCACAATCGGACAGTCGTTCGTCGACCTGGCCGAAGTCGTCAAGAAGGGCGACCTGTTCTTCTGGAACGTCAAGGACCACGGGGTCAAGGGCGACGACTCCACCGACGACACCGTGGCACTCAAGGCAGCGATCGCCGCCTCGCCACCCGCGTCGACAATCGTCTTTCCTCCCGGCGTCTACCTGGTCAACACCTACATCCCGATTCCCGCCGGCCGCCACGTCCTCGGCCTCGGCTACTCGAAGGCCAGCGGCGCGGTCATCAAGCAGAAGAACGGCGCGAACATCACGACCCCCGCTGGCGCCGTGGGCCTATTTGTTCCCCCGGCCTGGGTCGCGAACTCCACCACCTGCGATGGCCAGATCCTCATCGAGAACATGGCCTTCGATGGAAACAGGGCCAACAACCCCTTGAGCACGGCCAGCGGCATCATCCTGATGAACTTCTGGTCGCAGATCAAGGACTGCTACATCTACGACATGCCGCGCAACTCGGTGCTGCTGACCGACGTCGGCAGGGACGACGTCACCGTCATCACCAACACGGCATCCGAGAACAAGATCACCACGACCAAGATGAACGGCTGCGGCCACACCGGCGTCAAGCAGATCTCCAGGAGCCTCAACTCCAACCTCGATGGGCTCATGAGGGACTGCGAGATCTCGTACATGGACCAGAATGCAATTGCGTTCGACAAGGGCTCCGGCTGGACCTTCGACAACACCCACACCTACGGGATCGTTGGCACCGCTATCAGCGTAAGTGGATGCTTTGCGACCAAGATCCTCAACAGCTACATCGAAGATTTTGGCGGCGAGGGCACCGACGGCACCTACTACTCCGGCATCGAGGTCAGCTGCCTGGACGGCCGCGGCAGCACCATCAGGGGCAACATCATCACCGGCAAGGAAGAGGGCCTCAGCTCCGTCTACCACTACATTCGCGTCAACGCGAACACGGGGCAGATGAATGCCGAGGCCATCGTCGCGGACAACATGCTCCGCGGCCTGAACACCGACCGGGGAACCGGCATCGTCGTGCAGCACTCCTCCGGCGGCAAGATGACCGTGACGGGCAACGACGGCAACATCCAGAACATCCACACCAAGCGCTACGTGGCCGGCGGCGACTCCTTCCCGATCGACCCACGGGACGCCATCGTTGCCACGGCACGGAAGTACAAGACCGGGAACCAAGCGGTCACATCCGGGGACGTCGTCGCCGTCACGCTCGGCACGACCCAGTACAACCGCGACCCGGACGTCTTCGACATGGAGACGGCGGACGTGATCAAGGTCCTCAAGCCCGGTGTCTACACCGCGAGCTCCAGCCTCAACTTCGTCGGCGGAACCACCGGGGACCGGACCGGAATCCTGACCGTGAACGGCGCCGTGGTCAAGGAGTTCGGCCTGGCGGGTACGGACTCGCGCCCGGCGGCGGCCGAGGATCTGGTGCTCGCGGCCAACGACACGGTCGGCCTGTCGGTTTACACGGTCGGCGGGACCTCGATCAACGGCTCGGCCTCCAAGGACGTCACCCTGACGCTCACGCGCGTCGGCAACTGACGCATCCCGCATACCAGTAAGTAACTCTCGTCCTCGAGGAGCGCCGTGGCTGACATCATCGGCGACGGCAAGGAGCGCTGGGACTGGGTGCCGGCGATCGCCGTCACCTCATCGCCCACCCTCGAGGAGCTCGCCGCCGGCGTGCGCATCTCGCAGTGGATGACCACCGACGGTGCATCAGGGTTCGCCCCGGACACCGCCGCGGTGTCGACCAGCTCGGTCGAGTTCAATGTCGACACCTCGGCGCCCGGACGCCGCTCGTACTCCGGCTCCCGGCTGCGGCTCAAGCGGCAGGACAACGCGGTCGACACGGCGTTCGATCTGCTCGCCGCCGACGCCGAAGGCTTCCTGGTCCGGCGCAAGTCGATCAGCGCCACGGTCGCGTACGACCCGGGCCAGCTGGTCCAGGTCTACCCGGCCATCTGCGGCGAGGTCGCGATCCTCGACCTCGAGGCAAACATGCCCGAGCGCTACGAGGTACCGATCTTCGTCTCGGCGCCACCGAGCCTGCGGGCCATCATCCCGGGCATCCCGACTCTGCCGGGCACCGACCCGACCCCGACGGACCCGACGCCCGTGGACCCGACACCGACGGACCCCACGCCGGATCCCAACCCGGCGAGCCCGTTCTCCTTCGACGTGGCCTCGGGCCTGGTGGTCATCGACGAGACCGCCGCCGGCGTCACCGAGGGCGCCGGCCTGGTGACCATCGACGAGGCGATCGTCTCCGGCACCACCTACGCCGACGGCCTGCTGACCGTCACCACCATCTGAGAGGCAACCCATGGCGCGGACCCTTGTCACCGTCGCCGGCGGCGAGATCGTCAACCACGACGTCATCAAGCTCGACAAAGTCGCAGACGGCGCTCTCAAGAAGCTGCTGACCGCCGACGAGCGAGCCAACCTGACCGCGCTCGGCATCGGCGGCTACATCAGCACCGTGCTCAAGACGGGCAGCTATTCGCTGATCCTCACTGACGCCGGCGCCCTGGTCGAGGTCAACTCGGCGTCGGCGGTCACGGTCACTATCCCCACCGCCGCGGCCATCGCGTTTCCGGTCGGGACGGTCGTCTCGGTGCTGCAGTACGGCGTCGGCCAGGTGACTCTCGCCGGAGCGGGCGGTGTCACCCTGCGCACCCCGAGCACCCTGACCACCCGCGCGCAGTACTCCTTGATCACGGCCCGGAAGCGATCGACCAACGAGTGGGTCGTCGGTGGCGATCTCACCGTGTCCGGAGGCGGCGGCGGAACTCCCGACCCGACGCTGACCACCCAGACGTACACAGCGTCGACGGAGATCTTCCCCAGCCCGGAGCGCGGCTTCTTCCAGTACACCGAGACCCATTACTCCGGCGGCTCGGGCTTCTCCGCGCTCAACACCTCGACGTTGCAGAGCACCCGGACCAGCTTGGGCCGGTCGCTGGTCTTCCGCTACTACGTCATGGAAGACATGCTCGGCGCCGACACCATCCCGTCGGCCTGGCTCACGGCACTCGCTAACGACATGACCGCGCTGCGGTCCGCGGGCTGCAAGATGCTCCCCCGGTTCTGCTACAACACCTCGGGCGACTACAGCCAGGTGACCGAACCGCCGCTCGCGCGGATCTTGTCTCACATCGACCAGATCGGCAACGTTCTCAACGCGAACGCCGACGTCATCCACGCCGTGCAGATGGGCTTCATCGGCATGTGGGGCGAGCAGTACTACACCAAGACCCTCGGTGGCGCGGCTGTCTTCGGTGACGTGGGCTCGACCAACGACACTCAGAAGAACAACCGCATGGCGGTCCTGAGCGGGTTGATGTCGAAGCTGGCGACGTCGATCTATGTGCAGGTCCGCTACGTCGGGCTGCTGCGCTGGGCCGCTGATGCTGGGCTCAACATGTCCCGCCTGGGCTTCCACAACGATGCGATCGGCTCACCGGACGGCGATTACGGCACGTACAGCACGTACAACTCGCAGTCCGAGGCCGACGCCCGCACCTACTTGATCAACCAGATCGAGCCGGGCCGGCCCCACGGCGGCGAGTCCGCCTCGAACAACCCGCCGGCCACCGACTACCCGGCGATGCGCTCCCAGATGAGCGCGCAGCACTGGAGCTACCTCAACCCCGAGTACTACGGCTCGGTTCTCGCGGGCTGGGGCTCGACCAACAGGGACGAGGTCTCCCGACTGCTCGGCTACCGGTTGCGGCTCGTCTCATCCAAAATGCCCACATCGTCGGCGGCCGGCGCCTCGGTCAGCGTCGAGTTGGTGATGGCCAACGACGGCTTCGGCCGAGTTCTCAGCAACCGGCCGTTGCAGGTGCGATTCGTCAACGGCGGCACCACGATCACTCGCGACCTCGGGTACGACGTCCGGACCATCCCCGCCCTTTCCTCGGGCGTGACGATCACCGGCACCGTCACTGCGCCGACGGCCGGGACCTGGGCAGTCCACCTGGCCCTGCCCGACCCGGCGAGCGGGCTGGCTGGGAATCCGGCGTACGCGATCCAGCTGGCCAACACCGGCCTGTGGGACGGGTCGACTGGCCGCAACAGCCTCGCCCGGAACCTGACCGTCTCCTAAGGAGAGCTACGTGCCGGACATCATCGGCGACGGCAAAGAGCGCTGGGACTGGGTCCTCACCATCGCGAACATCGCCGCGCCCACCGTCGACGAGCTCGCCGCCGGGCTGCGGATCTCGCCATACATGACCGCGGACGGCGCGACTGGGTTCGCCCCGGACACCGCCGGCGCTCCGACCTCGGGCCTGGAGTCGACCTTCGACACCGCGGTCAACGGGCGCCGGTCGTTCTCCGGCACTCGGCTGCGGCTCAAGCGGCAGACCGGCACTGACTTGGCGTTCAACGCGCTGACCCCGGACACCCGCGGCTTCCTGGTCCGCCGCAAGTCCTACGCGGCGGCCACCGCGTACGCCAACGGGCAGCTGGTCCAGATCTTCCCCGTCATGTGCGGGGAGACAGCTTTCCTCGACCTCGAGGCGAACATGCCCGAGCGCTACGAGGTACCGATCCTGATGACGAACCAGCCGAACCTGCGGGCCGTCGTGGCGGTCGGCAGCGGCGGGGGCGACCCCGATCCGGACCCCGATCCGGACCCCGATCCGGACCCGGATCCCGATCCGGATCCCGATCCGGACCCCGGGGTCTCGCCGTTCAGCTTCTACTCCGGGACGCCGGGGATCGTCTACGTCAACGACACCGCACCGGGCGTCAGCTACTCAGCCGGCGTCGTCACCATCGACGACTCGATCGTCCCTGGCACCTCATTCACGGGCGGCATCCTGACCGTCACCGCGGAGCCCGCCACAGGCGGCCCTGGCTTCGTCGTCGGCTCCAGCGCCCCGCCGAGCACGGGCACCCAGGTCAGCATCGACTTCCGAGCCCCGACCTACCCTCTCGACCAGCTCCGGTCGATCGGCTCGACGATCTCCACCTACGGCACCCCGCAGGGCAGCAACATCAACGCCAACGCTGCCCAGCGCACCGCACTGGCCACGCTCGGCCCGATCACCTGGCGGGTGCCGTTCCGGTACGCCGGCGGGTCCCCGGGCTCATCGGCAGGCGGTGCGAACACCGTCGGCGACGCGCTCGCCTACGTGCAGAACATCCGGGCGATGGGCGGCAACCCCTGCATCGCCATCGGCGGCAACGATTCTGACAATGTCTTCCCGGACTCCGACGTTAGTGGATTGGTGACCTTCTTCAACGTCACCAATGCCGTCGCCGCCGGCGGCCCTGTGACCGACTGGATCATCGGCAACGAACCCGAGAACGCCGGACCCAGCTCGGTCAACGCCTACATCGCCGCCCTGGCTGGCCGGATCGCCGCGGCGAAGACGGTCGACCCGACGATCGTGCTCTCCGCGCCGGCCGCTTCGTATTGGGACCCGGACACCATCGCCCGCGCTGCGGCCGTGGATGGTCTCGACGTCCTGAGCTACCACGCATATGACGGCGCGAACACCGACGGCTCGGGCTTCCCGAAGACGGACCAGTACCGGCAGCACATCGTCGACCTGCGAGCCATCAAGCCGGGCGCACGGGTAGGGCTCGAGGAGTTCAACTGGTCCCCGTCCTACGACGGGAAGGTCGACTTCTACACCTGGCGGAACTGCTGCTTCACCGCCTCGGTCATCGGCCAAACGCTGAGCGAGGGCGGCCACGCCTATCAGTACTCCGACTCCAACGGCGCCATCGGCCTGATGAACGACGGCGCTGGAAACGACGACCAGCCGGGATCCATCCGCACCCGATTCCCTGCCTTCTGGGGCATCGGGATGTGGACCGGCATGAACGGGACGTTCAAGCGCTTCGGCGACGCGGTCGTCGAGACCACCTGGACCGGTCAGCCGAACGTCGGCGGTATCGCGATGCTTGACGCGTTCGCTACCAGCAACGGCAAGGTCGTGTTGGTCAACAAGGACGCCACCGTGAACAGCACCATCACGATCGGGCTCGGTGGCCTCACCGCCGGCACCTACGTGACCTGGGCGACCAACCCCGCGGCACCGACCGCGGCCCCGACGCAGACCGGCAGCGGTTCCTTTACTGGCGGGAAGATCACGCTCACCGTGCCTGCCCGGACCGTCATCAGCCTCGACCTCACCACCGCCTAAGTCGGCAGGAGACAAACCCGATGGTTATGCGCAAACTGCCGACCGTCCGCGACAGCGACGGTGACCTGTTCGACCCCGGCGTCATCGACCTCGACGAGATCGCCGACGGCGCGAACAAGAAGCTGCTGACTCCCGCCGAGCGGGCCCGGATCGTGGCTACGTACGGCAGCGCGGCCCAGGCCACCAAGCTCAACAAGGACATCGCGTACCGCGGCGTCAACCTGAGCGGCGCCGAGTTCGGCCACTGGTCCACTGCGAATGCCACCCCGTCGCAGTGGCGGTGGCCGCTCGAGCAGGAGTGGCAGTACCTCGCCTCCCGCGGGCACAAGATCTTCCGTTTGCCGTACCTGTGGGAGCGGATCCAGCCGGACCTGACCCAGCCGAACAACGCGGCGCAGATGACCCTGCTCGACCAGCAGATCAGCTGGGCCGCGAAGTACGGGGTCAAGGTCGTCCTGGACCTGCACAACTACGGCGGGTACAAGGACGTGAAGTTCGGTGCGGTCGGCGGCCCGACCGAGGCCCAGTTCGCGTCGCACTGGGCTGAGATGGCCAACCGCTACAAGGACAACGAGACGGTCATCGGCCACGGCCTGATGAACGAGCCCGGGTCGATGCCGACGAGCGACATCGGCGACGGCCGCGGTTCGCAGACCGGTCAGTTCCGCTGGTACGCGTTCGCGCAGTCCGCGGTCAACGCGATCCGTGCGACCGGCGACACCACCGCGATCATGGTCTCCGGGTACGCCGCCGGCGTCGTCAACAGCTGGCTGAGCAACACCGCCGGCGTCGGCAACAAGGAGATCCACAAGTACGTCGTCGACCCCGTCCTGGACAACATCGTCTACGAGGGGCACATCTACTTCGACTCCAACGGCTCGTACCCGAACACCTACGCCAGCTACAACACCGCGTCGGGGCAGACCGACAGCCCGTACGCCGACGGCATCGTCAAGCTGCAGTGCACGCAGCTGCACGCCTGGCTCGACTGGGCGCAGGAGAAAGGCGTCCGGGTCTACCTCGGCGAGGTCGGCTGGCCCCGCATCGTGGGTGTCACCGACGCGGCTGGCTCGGCAGCCTGGAACGCGCTGGGTGACGAGTACTTCAAGCTGCTCGACGGCTACGGCGCGACCGCCTGGGCCAGCGTGTGGTCGACCGGCTCGAAGTGGAGCGCGGGCTACAACCTGCGCTACTACCTCTCCGGATCAGATCCGGACGTGCTGGCATCCCCAGCCGAGAACGCCGCGGTTGTGGAAGCGCACCCGACCTTCCGGGCCCGGTACGAGCCGCGCGGCCGCCGGCCGATGTCCGCTATCCGGCAGGGCCTCCAGTGGCGCGGGCAGAACGTCGCGGTCGAGACGTGCACCGGTGCATCGGCGATGGTCGCCGGGCAGGAGTTCGGGACCGTGGCCGCGATCGACAACGCAGGCTTCCTCTGCCGCGTCGTCGTCTACGTCGGCACCGCCGGAGCGACCCCGACCGCGGACCAGTGCTTCGCCGCGCTCTACGACCCCGACAGCGGCCTCGAGCTGGCCCGCACCGCAGACATCGGTAGCGTCCTGACCACGACCGGCTACCGGACCCTGGACATGACGACCCGCACCCGGGTGTTCCGCGCTGGCGAGCTGGTCGGCGTGAAGCTGCTCTGGAACGGTGGCACGGCTCCGCAGATTCTGAAGGCGCCGATGCCGGTCGCGGCGATCAACAGCCGGAAGTTCGGTGTGGTCAGCACTGGGGCCACCACGCTCACGTCCACGATGGCGATCAACTCCATGGCGATCGCGACGCAGCCCTTCTGGGCCGCCGTCTCCGGGTTCTGATCATGGCCGATCGTCTCGCCACCATCCCGGACCTGATGGCCATGCCCGGAGTCCCGGCCGACCTGCCGCCGACCACCGCCGGCCTGCTGCTCGACGCGGCCACCGCGCTGGTGCAGGGCATCGTCGGGCAGCGCCTGGTCGAGGTCGTCGACGACGAGGTGACGCTCTACGGCAGCACCGACTCGCTACTGCGCTTGCCGGAGCGGCCGGTCACCACGATCACGGCGGTGACCTACGACGGTGCCGACCTCGCCTACGGCACCAGCGGCGGCGCCTGGTGCACCGGGCCCGGAGGCCTGTGGCGCGAGCACGGCTGGTCCGCGGGCGCGGGATGCCGCCCGGTCCCCATCGTCGTGATCTACACCCACGGCTATCCCGACGGCGACCAGCACCTCGAGCTGGCTCGCACCTCCGCGCTGGCCCTCGCCAAAGGGCCGGCCACCAACCCGTCCGGGATCACGCGGATGGCGATCGACGACTACCAGGAGGCCTACGAGGCGACGAGCGCCGCCCTCGAGGCGTCCACGTCGCTAGCCACCGCGCTACGGCGCCAGTACGGCGCCAAGGCCGGCTCCGTCCGACTCACCTGACCTGGAGGTCCGATGTCCCGCGCTGCACTGCTGGCCCGGGCCCGGGCCGCCGCTGAGGCCGGCATGGTCGACGCCTGCACCATCCGCCGGGCTACCGGCGAGCGGGTGTCCGACGGATACGGCGACGTAACTGACGAGTACGTCGACCCCGACCCGTACGCCGGGAAGTGCCGGGTGCAGCTGTCGCGGTACTCGTCCAGCAGCGAGACCGACGTCGGCGAGGACCAGGTCGTGCTGCTCGCCGTCGAGGTGCAGCTGCCCATGAGCGTGGTCGGCCTCGAGGTCGGCGACGAGGTCCACATGACCGCGTCGCAGACGGACCCGGACCTGGTCGGCCGAGTCTTCGTCATCCGCTCACTGATGCACAAGACCGACGCGAGCTCGCGCCGCCCGCAGTGCACGGAGAGGACGGCCTGACGTGCGCAACGCCCACGCCGAGGCGTTCTTGACGCGCGCCCGCGCCGCTACCGGGCCCGCACTGTCGGTCTTCGACGGCTCGGTCCCTAGCAAGCCGCCGCCGAAGCCGCCGTACGTCGTCGTCTACTTCCGGTTCGTCACGCCGGACGGCGAGCGCGCCCCGCAGTTGGTCAACCTCGAGGACACCACGCTGCCGGTCGAGATGTACGCCTACGTCCACGCCGTCGGCGTGACCGCCCAGGCCGCCCGCGAAGTGGCCGACCGGGTCTTCGGACAGGTCATGGGGTGGACCCCAGAGATCACCGACCGCATCTGCGGGCCGGTACGGCACGACGATTCCCAGCCGCCCGAACGCGACGAGTCCACCGCCCTCGGGACGGTGTTCGACGCGGTCGACGTCTACAGGCTGCAGACCCTGCCCGCCTGAAACCCACGAGTAAGGAGCCGGACTTGCCGACCCCGAAAATCAAGACCTGGCTGGTCGACGAGACCGGCGACCATGCACTCATCGAGGGCGCCGACGAACGCGACCAGCTCCTCGCCCGCGGCTGGGCCGAGGCCAGCGAGCCGACGGGTACCCAGTTCTTGTGGGCGTCCCACGAGGGCGTCGAGAAGCCCGCGCGGTTCAACGCTCTCGCCTTCCCCGACTGGGCGGCACGCGGCTGGACGCCGTCCGGGCCGCCGGCCGATTCGGACCTGGCCGTGACGGCCGTCGACGCTGCGAACGGAGAACCCCGTGGCTGACATCATCGGCGATGGCAAGGAACGCTGGGACTGGGTGCCCAGCGTCGCGAACATCGCCTCCCCCACGCTCTCGGAACTGACCGCGGGCATGCGGATCTCGCAGTACATGACGGCCGATGGCGCGACCGGCTTCGCGCCGGACACCGCCGCAGCGCCGACGTCGAACTTGGAGTCGACCTTCGACACCGCGGTCAACGGCCGGCGGTCGTTCTCCGGGACCCGGCTGCGGCTCAAGCGCCAGACCACCCCGGACACGGCGTACACCACGCTCATCCCCGACGCGACCGGCTTCCTGGTCCGCCGCAAATCCCTGGCCGCCGCGGCCGCATACGTCGCGGCACAGCCGGTCCAGGTCTTCCCCGTCATGTGCGGGGAGGCAGCGCTCATGGACCTCGAGGCGAACATGCCCGAGCGCTACGAGGTGCCGATCCTGATGACCTCGCAGCCGAACCTGCGCGCGACCGTCGCAGCCTGACCCTGACGTGCGCGGCCGGTGCTTGTCCCGACACCGGCCGCGCACCTCGGGACTCGGGGCAGGAGGAAACCGTGAACGACTTTAGGACCCTGCTGGCCGAGGCCGGCCTGCCGGAGACCTCCGTCGAGGTCTGCATGGCCGCCCAGCTGACCGCCGAGTTCGAGCAGGCCGAGCGCGACCTCATCGCCGCCGAGCGAGCCGCGACCACAGGCAGCCTCGAGGGCACCGGAACCGGGGAGTACCTCGCCCGCCTGGACGAACTCCGCGAGCTGATGCAAGCCGGCAGCTACGTCTTCCGGCTGCGTGGCCTGCCACGCAAGCAGTTCCGCAAGCTCATCGACGCTCACCCCGCGCGTACCGATGACGAGGGGAACACCCTCGCCGAGGACCTCATCGCGATCCACGGCGTTGCCCGGTACGCCTTCAACACGTCGACGATGTATGAGCCGCTGCTGAAGGCCACCGTCTACGACCCGGCCGACCTGACCGATGACGAGTGGCGCGAGATGCTCGGCGACTCGGACGCCGAGCGGGAGCGCCGCGAGGCGGCAGGCCTGCCGGTCGAGGACGGGAAGCTGACGGACAGCCAGATCACCGAGCTGATAAATGCGGCCATGGGCGTCTGCGTAGGTGACGTGAGCGTCCCTTTCTCACCCGCCGCATCAAGGATTCGTCGGAATTCCGTGCGCGAGTAGAGCTCGCCGACCGCCTCGAGGTACCGCGCTCGCGGCTAGAGGGCCGCGAGCCGATCGAGGTCACCGAGCACGAGTACGACGATGCCGGGCGCCTCGTCAGGTCGGTCACCCGCCGTGAGGCGGAATGGACCGAGCAGGATGTCGCCGAGCAGCTCGCTCTGGCCGAGTACCGAAACAGCCTGTGTCCGCTGCACGGCGGCCCCCTGGAGGACTGCCAGACCGGTGAGAGCCAGGGCGGCGCGGCGTTCCGGCCGCAGGCGATCCGCTGCCGCGCGGAGTACGAAAAGCTCGCTGCCCAGGAGAACGACGCCCGGATGAAGGACCGCCCGGGCTCGCTGCTGTGGGCTGTCACGAAGGTGAGGTAACCGTGCGGTCGATCGTCGCCAAGGTCAGCCTCGACGTAGCCGAGCTCAAGCGCCGTGCGAAGGAAGGCGGCGAGGCGCTACGCGGGATCGGACGCGATGCCCGCGACGCTTCCCGCCAGGCCAGCACCGAGCTCAAAGCACTGACGAAGAACGCCGCCGACCTGGATAAGCAGATCGGCGACACCCAGAAGTCGATGCGGGACCTGGCCCGGGAGTTCGCGAAGACCGGCGACACCACGCTGCTCAAGCAACTGCAGGGCAAGAAGTCACAGCTGTCCGACCTGACCGGCGTACGGTCCCTGCTGCCGAGCACCGCCGAGCTGGCCAAGGCCGGCCGCAACGCGGGACAGCGCCTCGGGGACAGCATCGGCGATGGGCTAAGCACGGCCCTCACCAAGGCCGGCCCGCTCGCCGGGGGCGCCGGTATCGCAGGGGCGATCCTGGCCCCGACCATCGGTGCAGCCGTCGCCGGGGCGGTCGTCGGGGCCGCTGGCGCAGGTGGAGTCATCGGTGGTGTCGTCCTAGCGGCCCGCGACCCGCGTGTGAAATCTGCTGGTAAGGACCTGGGTGAGGGGATCCTCGGCGACCTGGAATCCCGGTCACGGATATTCATTGATCCCACCCTGAAAGGGATCAACACGGTACGCGGCGCGTGGCGCGGTCTGGGCCCTGACTTGGACAGGATCTTCCGCAGCGCATCCCAGTACGTCGACCCGCTCGTCCAGGGCGCCGGCAAGGGCATCCAGAAGGTCGTCTCCGGGGTCGCGGACGCTGTGGAGAAGGCCGGACCGGTTATCGACTCGTTCGGTAACGCCTTCAACGAGATCGGTGGCGCGGTCGGTGACGTGTTCACCGATCTTTCCCAGGATGCCGGCGCAGGTGCCTCCGCAATCGATGACCTGACCGCTGCCACCGTCAGCTTCGTGAAGGTGACCGGCGGCATCGCCGGCGGCCTCGCTGCGGTGAAGAGCCAATCAGACAGTCTCGATGTCCAGGTCGACAAGGCCCGCTACTGGATCGAGGACAAGTCCGGCCTGTCGAACACCCTGAAAGAGTGGGGTATCGGCCTGGACATTACTGCTGATGGATTTAAGAAGGGCTCCGCGGAAGCGGAAGCGTACCGTCGGCAGACGCTTGGGATCGCCACGGCTGCGGACGAGGCGCTGCTGTCGGGTAACCCGATCCCCGAGATGCTCGGCAAGACCGGGGCGGCCGCCGAGTCCGCGGCTGATGCTCTGGACCGGCAGCGGCGGGCCACCGAGCGCCTGGCTAACGATCTGCGAGCGGCTACGGATCCGGTGTTCGGGTTCATCGACGCTCAGGACAAGGTCGCCGCCGCGCAGAAGCGGGTGGCCTCAGCCACCCGTAAACACGGCGAGAACTCGGACCAGGCCAAGGCCGCCGTGCGCGACCTGACCCGAGAGTCCATCGGTTTGCAAGAGGCTGCCGGGAAGCTGGGCACTGAGTTCGACGGGACGATGACCCCGGCGCTACGGGCTACCCTGCTCGCTGCCGGGGCCAGCGAGGCAACAATCGGCCGCCTCGCCGGTCAGTTCAAAGAGGCGAAGAAGCAGGGCGACCGGTTCTCCAAGGAGTACCGGGCCCGGGTGCGGGGCCTGGACCAGCTCCGCGCGCTTGGGGAGGCACTCGCCCAGCTCCCCGGCCGCAAAGACGTCCTGGTGGCGCTGCGCGTCACGGGCAACACCAACGTCCAGTCGGTCCGTTCGGCCTTGGACAAGCAGTCTCGGAACGCCTACCAGCGCACCGGCGGCGTCATGACGGCCATGGCGGCCGGCGGCACCCTATCGGCGGGGATCTACCCGGCCAGCAACCCGCCGCTGGTCAAGTTCGCCGAGGCCGAGACCGGCGGTGAGGCCTACATCCCGCGCAACGGCAGCCGCTCGCGCAACCTGGAGATCTTGTCGCAGGTGGCGAGCTGGCCGTCGGTCAACGCCGCCCTGGTGCCGATGGCGCAAGGCGGGATCGCGATGGCCGGCGGCGGGTACGTCAACGTCTCCGGGTCGGCATCCTCGACGCCGGGCACCGCGCTCGACACGGCGGCGGCCAGCTTGGACGCGCGCAACGCTGTCCGCTCGCTCAGCGACTCGCTGAAGGAGAACGGACGCTCGTTCTCTGAGTCGACGAAGAAGGGCAGCGAGAACCGGGGCGCTCTCATCCAGGGGATCCGTGCGGCGCAGGACGCAGCGCAGGCCAAGTACGCCGAGACCGGCTCGGTGGCCGCGGCGAACCGCGAGTACGACAAGTACCTGCGGTCGCTGCGCAACGTCATCGGTCAGCAGAAGGCTTCGGCGGCGACGCTGAGGCAACTGTCCCAGCGGCCGAGCTACGACGACCAGGCGGGACCGCGTAACAGCGCCGGGAACATCGCCTACGTCCAGTCCCGGATGGCGCTGGCGGACGCCAAAAGCAAGGCCCGAACGTTCTTCGACGCGAGCTGGGGCAAGCCGGACTTCCACACCGGGACCAGCTTCGGCCGCGACAACCTCAGCACGCTGTTCGAATACCTCGGGTCCGCAGAGGCCTCCGCGCAGGCTCGGTATGCGCAGACCGGCAGCGCGAAGTCCGCCACCCGGCTCTACACCTCGTCGCTGGCGTCGCTGCGGAGCATCCTCGCCGGTGCCGGGATGAAGAAGTCCGAGATCGACGCGCTGCTCGCCTCGTACGGGCGGATCACCCTGGCCAACCGCGAGGGCGGCATCTACCCGATGGCTGGCGGTGGACTGTCCAAGGCCGGCTTCTACCCAGCCGGGGGTAAGCCGCTCTACCAGTTCGCCGAGCCGGGCACGGGCGGGGAATGGTTCCTGCCGCTCAAGGGCGACAAGCGCCGCGGCCAGCAGCTCCTCGCCGCAGCGGCCCCCCACTACGACATGTCCGCGGTCGCCTGGAAGCCCGGCCCGACAGGCCCGGCGGGCGGCGGGGGTGCTCGGAACATCACGGTCACCGCGCCGATCGTCATGCAGCTGGGCTCCGAGACGATCGCCCGCACCGTACGCCTGGAGATCGACACCGTCCTGGGCGAGGTCGCCTCGGCCAACGTCTACGAAACCGTCTGAGGGGCGCCATGGCGACGATCTTCACGGCCACCCCGCAGCCCAGCAACAACCCGCCGCGGACCCTGCTCGAGCTGACCTACACCGGGCAGACCCAGGCGACCGTGACCCGGCTCGACCCGGACGGTGCCGCCCGCGCCGTCCGGCTCGCCGAGCCCGCCACCCTGTCCGGCGGCGCCTGGGTCGGCTACGACTACGAGTCCTGGTTCGGCCGACCGACGACCTACACGGCGATCACCTCGGCGGGCAGCATCAGCACCGGCGCGGTCACCCTGGCCGTGGACCGGCCCTGGCTGCGGCACCCGGGCATCCCGTCGCTGTCCATGGAGATCGACTACCAGGGCGACGGGACACCGGTCCGCCCCGCCAACCTCAGCGTGCTCGAGCCGCTGGGCCGTAGCTCACCGATCGTGCTGTCCGACGGGCAGCGCAAATCCAAGCGCGGCACCATCACCATCCGCACCCGCACCCTGGGCGAGGCCGCCACCCTGCTCGCTCTCACCGACGACCTGAGCGTGCTGCTGCTCGACATCCCGCCGGGTCTGAACTACGGCATCACCCACGAGTACCGTGCCCTGGGCGACCTCAACGAGGACCGCCTGCAGCCCGATTGGTACAAGCACCCGTGGCGGATCTGGACGGCACCGTTCACGACCGTCGACCGACCCGCCGGCGGCCTGCAGGCGCAGCGCACCTGGGCCACCGTGATCGCCGAGGCCCCGACCTGGTCGGCGCTGCTCAACACCTACAGCACCTGGTCCGACGTCCTGACCGGTGACTCCTGATGTACCCGGTCACCAGCATCTTCGGCCCGGCCCTGCGTGCCTCGCACACCGTCGTGGTCCGCGTCGACGCCTACTACGCCGGCACCCTGCTCCTCCAGGACCTGCCGATCACCGGCGGCACGGTGACCGTCAACAGCGGCACCGGCGTACGCAGAACGCTCGACGTGACCATCGCCGACGAGTCGCTCTGGCCGCAGCTCGACGTCATCGGCATCGAGCTACGGCCCTACCGCGGTGTGCGGTACCCCTCCGGCGCGGCCGAGCTGGTGCCGCTCGGCGTGTTCTGCGTCGACTCGACCAGCATGCGGGTCCGGCCCGGATCGGGAATCCAGGTCCGGGCGGCCCCGGACCGCTGGGCCCGAGTCCAGCGCGCCCAGTTCGAGACCCCGCAGGCCAGCGTGCGCGGAAACATGATCCGGCAGGAGATCATCCGGCTGGTCACCGCCGCGGTGCCCGGCATAACGGTGACCGACACGACGACCGCGACGACGCTGGTAACGCCCCTGGTCTGGGACCGCGACCGGGCCGGCACCGCCGCAGACCTGGCCACCGCGATCGCCGCCGAGGTGTACTTCGACGTCGACGGCGGCCTGGTCCTCGAGCCCGCGCCGCTGCTCTCGCAGGTCCCGGTGTGGACCGTCGACGCGTCTGCCAACGGGATCCTGCTGGACGGCGACATCGCCCGCGACCGCAGCCGCACCTACAACGTCGTCGTGGCGAGCATGGGCGCCGTCGACGGGCGCACACCATTCGCCCCGCAGATCGCCGCTGACACTGACCCCACCTCGAGGACGTGGGTCGACGGGCCGTTCGGCCGGGTGCCCTACTACTACTCCAGCCCGAACCTGCACACCACCGCCCAGGCCCTGGCCGCGGCGAAGGCCCTGCTCGCCAAGGTCAAGGCCATCAACGCGCAGCTGTCCGTGGAGTCGGTGGTGCACCCGGGCCTGGACCGCGGCGACGTGATGACCGTGCTCACCCCGGCCGGGATCCTCGAGCGGCACCTCATCGACTCGCTCACCGTCCCGCTCGAGGTCGGCGGCGTGCAGCGCATCACCGCCCGCTCGTCACGGCCCGACGGCGACATCCCGGAAGGCGAGTGACCATGCTGACCGAAGGAGCTCGCCGGCTGGCGGCCGAGCAGCAGCGCGCAGGCCGGCCGCAGGGACAACCCCACGTCGTGATGCGCCCCGGCAAGGTGACCGCGGTAGCCGCCGGCGCCGCATCGGATGGAGCCGCGCTGCTCACCGTCACCTACGACGGCGCCAGCCAGGAGGTCGCCTACCTGGCCTCATACACCCCGACCATGGGCCACAACGTGGTCCTGCTGGTCAGCTCCGACGGGGCGCTGCTGTGCCTCGGCCGGGCTGTCGGAACCCCTTAGGAGAACGCCCGTGGCGACCACTGATCTCGGCCTCCCGTACCCGGCAATCACCGACGCTCCCAACGGCCCGGTGCAGATCGGCGACCTCGCCAAAGCGGTGGACGCGAGGCTGAAGCCGCTGACCGAGCAGACCTGGACCGGCTACACCCCGCTGTGGACTGCGTCCGGCGTCAACCCGGTCATCAACTCCCTCGGGAAGATCTCCGGCCGCTACCAGCAGACCGGCAAGCGCGTGCACTGCGTCGGCCGGATCTCCATGGGCACGAACACCAGCTGGGGCACCGGCCTCTGGTACGTCACCCTCCCCGTGCAGGCGCGCTGGGACAGCGACGTGCAATTCCAGATGCTGAGTCCCGGAGCTGCGTACTGCTTCGACAACTCGGACACCGGTAACCGCTTCGGCGCGATCGCCCTGATCGCTGACCCCAACAAGTTGATGTTCGTGACCAGCAACGGCGCCGGCAACGTGAGCCAAAACATCCCGTTCATCTGGGCCACGTCCGACCACCTGGACTGGTCCATCACCTACGAGGCGGCCTGATGAAGATGATCTCCCGCGCCGGGTGGAACGCCCGCGCGCCGAAGAAGACACCCGAGCACGTCGCGCCGAGCCATCGTGAGTACTTCGTCGTGCACCACTCCGGAGCCACGGCCACCCAGTCGGTCCGTGCCATCCAGGACTGGTGCATGGATGGTCGCGGCTTCGCTGACGTGGACTACAACTTCCTGGTCGACCAGGAGGGCAAGGTCTACGAGGGCCGCGGCTGGGACGTGGTCGGCGCGCACTGCACCGACTTCAACACCAACGGCATCGGCGTCTGCGTCATCGGCAACGACGACCTCTCCGACGCGGTCAAGGCCTCCCTGGCCGAGCTGTACCGGCTCGCGAATGCCCGCTGCGGCAAGACCCTCAAGCTGCGCGGCCACCGCCAGCTGGCGACCACTGGCACCACCTGCCCCGGCTCTCGCATCTACGCCTGGGTGCAGGCCGGCATGCCCCTACCCGCTAAACCCGCCCCTGTGGAGGACCCCATGGCACGACTCGACCCCGCAGACGTCGAGGCGATCGCCCAGCGCCTCGCCGAGCTCAACGCCGACGACAAGCTGGTCACCCTGACCAAGGCCACCGCCGAGCGCCTTGGCCGCGGCGAGAACGAGAAAATCCGCGGCGACCTCCTCGACCAGCGTGCGGTGATCGACGGCGTCGACAACCGCCGCGACATCAAGCAGATCCTCGCGATCCTGCAGGGGACCGCCCAGTCGGCGCCGAGCACCGCCGCCGACGGCCAGTAACCCCGGGAGGCCACTCCCAGAACCCCGTTTCGGAGGTCCACATGAAGATCCGAGACGTGCTTCTCAGCGTCTACGGCGCCGGGTGGGCAGCCGCTGTCGGCGTCGCTCTCTGGCGCACCGGCGAGGTGTCGCCCGTGCTGTGGGCCGCGCTGGCCGGCGGCGTGGGCGCCATCCTCGGGGCGTTCCGCGTCGAGGGCACCCCACCCCCGCCGGCCGCCCCGGCCGAAACCACGGAGGACGCACACCCATGAACTACATCGTCGAGAGCGTCGGCTCCTCGCTGATCGCGCTCACCATCGGCCTGGCCGTCGCACGGGCCGCCCGCGCCGCCTGGCGCACCGACCAGCAAGGGAGAAAGCGGTGAAGCTCAACTCGCGTGTCCTGGCCGGCGTGCTCGTAGGGGCATCGCTGGTCGGGATCGGCATGTCCGTGTGGACGCAGGTCGACCAGCACGACTCCGACGTACGCCGGGCCAAGACGGAGGCCTGCTACGACGAGGTCTTCAACCAGCTGGTCGAGGTCCTGCAGGACACCCGCGACGTCGCGGCGACCGAGCGCGAGACCCAGCGCAAGCTCTACCAGGAGATCCGGGACGACCCGGCCGGCTTCCGGCTGCGGCTCGACGACTACCTCACCCAGCTCAGCAGCGCCGAGGCCGAGCGATCGGCGCGCCCACTCCCGCTGCCACCGAAGGTCACCTGCGGCCATGACCGGGAAGAATGAGGCCATGAGCGCAGAGATCACCTTCGCCCAGGTCGCCGCGGTGCTCGACGAGCCGGGCGAGATCATGACGACCGCGCAGATCGCCGCCGAGCTCGGCGCCGACGTGGAATCGGTGCACGCGGTCTGCGAGCAGGCCTACCAGGGCTGGCGCACGACGAAGAACGGCACCCGGGACGGAAGCATCGCGGGTGTCCGGTGGAGTCTGCGTAACCCCCCTGAGCAGCAGGGCATGGATACCACCACGTAACTCTGATCGAGAGGATCACCATGGACTTCGGCCAAGCGCTCGACGCGCTGAAGAACGGCAGCAAGGTCGCCCGCGAGGGCTGGAACGGCAAGGACATGTTCGTCGTGCACCAGAAGGGCTACCCGGACGGCATCGGCGCCAACGCGAACACCGCCGAGGCGCTCGGGGTCGAAGAGGGCACCCAGCTGGTCTTCCGGCCGTACCTCACGATGCGGACCGTCGACGGCGACTTCGTGCCGTGGGTGGCCTCGCAGACGGACCTGCTCGCCGAAGACTGGGTCACGGCTCGATGACCACCGGCCTAACCGACCATGCCCGCCGTGAGCTCGCCGCGCTGGCTCAGGTCCGCGGGCCACGGCGGGCCGAAGCACTGCTCATCGCTCACCAGCGCCGTGACGTCCAGGGCTGCCTCTGCGGATGGGCGGAGCTGGGCAAGTCGCACGCCGGGCACCAAGTCGGGGTGCTCCGCGAGGCTGGGTTGCTCGTTCAGGACACGTAGTTCAGGTCGGGCGGTGAACCTTCACGCCGTCGTAGTCCTCGTCGTCGTCGACGACTAGCACGACGTCCTCGGGGTGCCTCCACCCGAACGACGGCAACGCCTCGACAAGGTCCTCGTAGGGGAAGAAGTTGCCGGTCATGGCCCACACCTGCCTGGCGCTGAATTTCGTGCCGCCGGCTAGATCCGTGTCCAACTCGACGAACTGCTGACGGCGCGACTGGTCGTTCTTGGCGCACCAGGCGTTTAGTCTGCCGATCGCCTCGTCCTCGAGGTCGCTTCCGACGTAAAGCACCATGTCAGTGATTCGACTCATGTCGGACATGGTCGCACCCGCGATGCCAGTGATACGACACCGTAGCCGTCAGAAGTGGCCTACCCCGGTCACCCACCCTGTTTCGGCTCGCGGCCGTCGATACTGCGGCGCCGCGCCAGCAGGGACCGGGGCAGATTGCCCAGGATAGTCCTGCTAGCTCAGCCGCTCGAGCAAGGCGCGGAGCCGCTGGAGCCGGGCCGGGTCTGAGTCGGAGGCGCTCAACTTCCGGATCGCCGGCATCAGGAGCAACACGAGCTCGTGCGCTTCGGTGTCGGTGAGGTTCACGCGGCGGCCAGGCATGATCTGCACTCTGCCAGCGCTTGCTGAAATCGTCCATTTGCACGTGCGCTGACCTGCGGTGGAGGGATTCGAGACAGTATCCCTCGACTTACATTTGTCGGGTTGAAATGCAAGTCGATCCTGGTTCTCCTACTTTGCTCCCAGGTTCTCCCAAACCTGGGAGAAAGCGCCCTCACCCCAGGCGGGGTGAGGGCGCTTCTGCGTGCCCGGCTCAAGTGGCGGCAGCTGGCTTGTGGTTGGGGCAGGCGCAGGCGATGCCGGAGACTTGCCCCTTCGGGCACTGCGCATGGTGGGCCGCTTTACGCTCCGCGGTGCGGACTGCGTAACCGTGGTGCTCCATCCAGCAGGCCATGCTCAGTGTCCGGGAGGCTGGATTATCGGTCGACCTGCTCATGCTCGCCTCCTCGCGATGATCTGACGCAGCCGGGCCGCGAGCACCTGCTTGCGCTTCAGCAGGATCAGCAAGGCCGCACGGCGAGCCGCTCTACCGCGGTCGCTCACCGCCCTGACCAGACGACCAGGGCGCCGGCCAGGACGACTACCGCGAACAGCACTACTCCGCCGGCCGCCTTCCCCGCGAGCTCGCGGGCCGCCCCCACGTAGCCGGCGGCGAGCACGCTGGCCTGGTGCGCCCGCTCGTACTTCCTACCGGAGCCGAACGCGGCCAGCGCTCCGACGAGCACTCCCAGACCGAACCCCACCATGACCTGCATGATCACCCTCCGTTGACCTTGACCGTGCACACGAGCGTGTGCACGGCACCCCCATAACCGTGTGCACGGCCCGTGCACACGGGTCTTACCAGGACAAACGCGTTCCCGTACGGGGCCGTGTGCACGGCCCCGTACGAACGCACTCGTCATGCACACTGCGTCACGCTGGCTGCCGGACGAGGATCCGGTACGTGCCCCGGCTGGACTTGCGCAGCCGCGGCTCGTCGCCCCTGCAGAGCAGCCCCAGCTGCTTGTGAACCCAGGACGCGGACATGCCGGTCTGCGCGATGACGCCACCCATCTGCTGCGGCTTGAAGTCCTCCTGGCCGGCCTCGGCCATCGCGTCGATCCGCTCCAGGAGCACCGCCCGGGCCTGTTCCGGGGACATGGCGGGCTCGTCGCTGCCGATCGGGATCCGCGGCATGCCGTCCGGGACGGTGATCGGCTGCGACGGGTCGACGTCGTCCGGCGGGTCGTCCGGGTCGACCGCGTCGTTGACCGCTTCCCTGGTCGGGGCCGGGTCGTCGGCGGGCACGACCACCGGCAGCGGCGCGGGCCCGGACCAGCCGCAGGCGTCGGCGACCATCTGCTCCCGGTCGAGGTCGGTGCAGATGTACGAGCGGTTCGGCGAGGCCCACATCGCCTGGTCCCGACCCATCCACTCGAGGTAGAAGTAGCCGGGCTTGGCGGACTTCCACGCCCACGGCCGGGCACCGGCGGCGATCGTGTCCTCGGACAGCGCCGCTTCCGCGTCGTCCTCGCCCTGGACACCGAGGACGACCCAGGTGGTGATGTTCGACCGGGCCGAGGTGGGGAGCCGGTCGTAGGTGGCGCGCTGCAGCTCGAGGATCAGGCAGATGCCGACCGACCGGACGCTCTCGGCCAGGTCGACCACGGTGGACGAGCGGGCGACGATCGCGGAGGCCTCGAACACCACGACCACCTCGAGCGGGATGCCGCACCCCTCCTCCCACTGCTTGTAGCCCGCCTCGCCGAGCTTCTTCGACCGCGCGCTGACCCGGGCGGGGAGGTCCTCGAGGAAGTCCTCGGCCGCTTCCAGCCCGAGCGCGGACTTCTTCGCGGCCTTGCTCACCCAGGCGGGCAGCTGCCCGCCCTTGCGGGCGTCGGCGATGTACAGGTCCGCGTCGTGGCGTGAGGCGACCTCGGCCAGCAGCCGCAGCAGCAGCTCGGTCTTGCCGGAGCCGGACATGCCAACCACACCCATGACGCCGACGGCGTTGCGGTGCACCTCCGGGTCACCGGACAGGATGATCTCGGCGGGGTCGCCGTTCTCGTCGCGGCCGAGCACCACAGGCAGGGCGATGCTGCCCCCCGGCGCGGACAGCCCGGGGTCGGGCAGAGCGTGCTTGAGCTGGTCGACGGGCACCACGGACATCGTGCCGCGGCGCTCGGAGTCCGGGTCCCGCTCGGTCCGGATCGCCGAGGCGGACACGTCGAGGTAGGACGCGGTCTGCGCGCGGGCGGCCTCCACCTCGGCGAACGTGCGCCCGGGTGGCATCTCGATCTCCACGGTCGCCTTCGCTCCGGTGACCTTCGGGCGGCTGATCGTGACGTCCTTCAGCTGCTTCACCGCGGCGCCCAGCTCGGAGAACTCGCCCTGCAGTACGCCGGGCTGCTCCGTGCCGCGGCCCTGCCGCATGACCCGGTACACCGCCACGGCGAGCGACATCAGCACGGTGCCGACCAGCCAGGCCGCCATGCTGAACACGTTGAACGGCCCGACAAGCACGGCGGGCACGGTCCAGAAGCAGCCCGCGACGACGTTGCCCACGGCCATGCCGCGCATCACGGCCCCCCGCGGCCGTGACGCCCAGGCGGTGAACGTCACGATGGCGACGCAGGCCAGCGCGAGCAGGAACCCGGTCCAGCCGGCCACCGGACCGGTGCCGAAGAACCGGTGCGCCACCCACGTGCCGGGCAGCGCCAGAAGGCAGGCGATCGGGGTGATCAGGTACGGCCAGAGCGGGACGCGGACGGTCCACGCGGTGTCGTAGCCATCATTGCTGGGGGTCATCTTCGGCGTCTTCACGGGCGAGCCTTGAAGGCGAATCCGGGGGTGCCCGCGGCCTGGTAGCCGGCGGCCTGGAGCTCCGGCATGTAGACGGCCTCGAACCGGTTCGACGCGGTGATGATGTACCGCGACGCCACGACCAGCGCCTCGGCGGCCTGCCCGATCGGCTTGGCGACGCGCCCGGCCCGGTAGCCGGAGGTGAGCCCGCCGACGACCAGGCCGCGGGAGACCTTGCGCAGCCGGGCGTCGACCTCGGCGGCGCAGATGCCCAGCTCGAGCGCGCCGGTGTGCAGCACGCGGCGGGACTGCTCACACCAGTCGATGAAGGCGATGTTGTCGGTCATCGGCCCACCGGGAGTCAGGAATCCGCGGGCCGAACTGCTTGTGGGCTGTGTCATTGTGTGGGTGCTCTCTGCGCGAAGTTGTGCGGTGGAGGGTGGCGCCGCCCGCCCGGGCTCTGGAATGCGTGGGGCGGGCGGCGCGCTGGCTACTTGACCGGCCAGAGCCAGCCGCCCTTGTCGGCCTCGTACTGCCGCTCGTAGACCTGCTTGGTGTGGGCGTCGTTAGGCTCGATGGGCTGGCCCGCCGGGTGGTCAGGTCCGCGGCGGTCGCTGTGGACCCAGTACGGGTCGCGGATGCCGTCGAAGAAGTGGATGGGGTCCTTGCAGCGGCTGCAGCGGGATCGCTTGCTGATGTGCTCCTTGCGGAACATCTCGCCGGCGCTCGTACCACCGAGCACCTCGGCCACGGCCGCTTTGTCCTTGGCCGTCGCCAGCGGGTGCTGGATCAGGAAGTCCTGGCCGTCCAGGTCGCTCTGCTCGACATCGCTGAGCAGCCTGCGCTGGCGTCCGTTCAAGTCCTGGTAGTTCACGTCGCGCTCCTTCTTCTTGGTGGGGTACTGCACGATGCTGGGCAGCCACATGCCCGTGATCCGGACGCTGGCCAGCAGCGCAGGGATACCGTCGCGAAGCCGTGTCACCAGTGCTTCGCCACGATCGCGACGGCGAGCACGAGGCCGGCGAACAGCCCGAGGCAGATGATCAAGATCTCCATGGGTCACACCTCCTTCGCGATGTCGGACCGGACCAGGTGGACCAGGGCGGCCGCCATGCCGAACACGGCGACCGGCAGGCAAGAGACGGCGGTCGTGATCTGCCACGGGGCCGCGGTTATGCCGGCGGCCGTCATCAGGTGGTAGGCCGTCTGGCCGCCCATGCCCAGAAGGATCGCGGCCAGCGACGACCAGGCGGCGAACGACCGGGCCCGTTCGGGGGCGCCCGGGTGCAGCCAGACATAGAAGGCGTACGCCGCGTAGGCCTCCATGCCGAGCGGCAGGGTGATCGCCGTGTCGACCGTCCAGCCGGACCAGAAGCCGGGCAGAAGGTTGACCTTCCCGAACCCGGTGAGCTTGCCGAGCGCCACCCACCCTGCCCAGATCGCGATGAACGCGCCGAGCGCCACGACCAGGACGGGCCAGATGGCCATAGGCCGCTTGACCTGCGACGGAAGGGCCTCGGACTGGGCAGGCGGACGGGGGCCTTCCATCGGCGTCGGTTGGCCTTCCGGCTGCACCGGGACTCCGTACCTGGTCCATGGGTTGACCGGGCCCATGCCGGGCGAGGTGGGCACGATGGCCGGGTCGTAGACGGTGGCCTTCACCTCGCGCCGGAAGGTCTTCGTCCGGGATCGGGAGGCCAGCACCTGGCCGCGACGAGACCGCGCCTTGGCCGCCTCGGTACGGAGATACTGGTGGATCTCGGTGGCCTTGGGCCGGCCGATCCGGAAGGTCCGCATGAGGCGGTCTTTCGACGGGACGGAACCCTCCCGCCGGGCGAGCTCGAGGGCGTCCGGGATGATCTGGTCGACGGGAGCGGTCATCGTGACGTCACCACGTCGTACCAGTTGCTCTTGATCTCGTGAGGACCGCTGTCGCGCGACACCGCGGTGACCGCCACGTAAGCGAGAGTGGCGTGGACGCCAGCGGCAGCGATAAAGATTTCCCGGTCCGCCTTCTTCCGCGCGGTCTCTGCCTTCTGCAGCAGCTCCTGTGCTCGCTGGTAGTGCTCAGGCCCTGTCATCGATTCACTCCTCGGGTTGTGTGGAAGATCGAGCCGTGCCAGAGGTGCTGGCCGGCATACCGCCAGGCGGTGCAGCGGCACATCTGCAGGTCGGTGGTCTCGCCCTGGCCGCCGAGCGGGACTACGCCGCGGCGAATTCCGGCTACGCGGTGCCAGTGCGGGCGCCACGTCAGCCGGGGCCTCACGGCTGCTCCTGGCGATCGGTGACGACGGCGAGGATCGCGCCGCCGTGGGCGTCTCCCAGCTGGCGCATAAAGGCCGGGACCTCGGCGCGAGGGATACGGATCAGAACCCGCCCGCTCCCGCGCTGCACAAGATCGACACCGTCGACGGTGATCCAGAACTCGATGTCCTCTGCCGGCACGGCGCCGGCGCTCGGAATCTCGATGGGGTTCTCGGGTTGCACGTTCACCTCCTCGTACGGCAGGACTTGTTTTTGTCTTGCCCGAGACACTAACGTAGGCCTAAGTCCTATATGTGTCAAGTGAGACAGAGGTACTAACGTGATCCACGTGCCGAGGCCGACCACCAAACTGACCGCCGACCAGCAGAAGCTGCTCGAAGCGGCGATCACGGCGGCGCAAAAGAGTGACGAGGCTGCGCGTCAGGCCAAGGCCATCGAGGAGGCGGCCTGGGACGCGATCATCACGGCGCGCAACGCGGGGGTGCCGGACGACCTGCTCTGCAAGCAGACGGGTTTCAGCCGGGCCACGCTCAACAGGAAGTTCGGCAAGCGTCCCGAGGTCGACTGAGCCCAAGACGCAGAGCAGCCCCCGTCCTCGAGGACGGGGGCTGCTGCGTTTCCGGTTGGTCAGCTGGTGGGTGTGACCGCACCGATCCCGCCGAACACGGCACCCAGGATCCAGATGATCGCGAACGGGTAGCCCAGGATGAGGCCGGCCACCGCCTGGCCTCGGCCGCTGCGTGCGCCATGCCGCGTGTCCTTGAGGGCGAAGTGACCTGCGATCACGGCCACGATGCAGGGCAGGCCGACGAAGCACCAACCACCGAGGACTCCGATGATGCCGAAGATCAGCGAGGTGACGGCCCAGGCCGACGTGGGCGGTCCGGCAGCGATGACCACCGGCTGCACGTAGACCGGCTGCGGCTGGCCTTGCGGCCCGGGGGCGGGGGGTTCCGGCGGGTAGCTCACGTCGACCTCGATGTCCGGGCTGGGATGGGCTGGTTGCCGCCGGCCCCAGCCCGGAGCCGACGACGTATACCCATCCCCCGGCGAAGGGCACGAAGTGACGGCCTCAGAAAAATCTGAACCGATCGGCCGTTAGAAATATCAACCGAACGGCGGCACCTGAAGATTGCCTTGCCCGGTTACGCTCGCGGAACTGCCCTCATATACGGCCCACCCCCGGCTCAGGACCGATCCTCCTGGCCGGGGGTGGGTCTTTCCAGTTCAGCACCAGACAGCGGACATGGCTATCCGAGTGACGCGCTTACTCAACCGGGGAAGATCCACATTGCTGTGGCACCACGCCGCAATGTGACGCATTGTTAATGATCAACAGTGCACTATTCCGTGCACTGACAGTCCCAGACAAGGACCGTCATGCACTGCCAACGGCAGGCCAGGCAGGGTATGGCAAGGATCTCTGACCAACTCGTAATGCGTAGGTCGACGGTTCGATTCCGTCAGGCGGCTCAGAATGATGCCCTGATCAGCACATGCTGATCAGGGCATCTTTTTGTCCCTGAGAAGCCCCGGATCGGGCGCCGGTGTGACGACCGGCGCATGAACCCCGGCACGTTCTTCTCGTCGTCCCTGCTGGCATCTGTGTTCAGCAGTACGGCGGGGAGGGGTTCCCATGACTTTGCCGATTGTCGAGGTCAGACCATGGCGAAATGGCGACCTGGCTCTGCTCCAAGCGGCGGGGGATTCGTTCTCGGCAGCAACTCTGACGTCCCGCTTCATGACCGGCACGCCGGTGCTCCCACCTGCTTACCTTCGCCGCCTGGAGCAGCTTGACGACCGGGAACAACGGCGGTGGGTCCAGGTGGCCCTCGTCGGCAGGAAAATCATCGGCGTCGCGGAATGCCTCGGCACTAAGAACGGCCGCGGATCCGCGGAGCTCGCCGTTTTCGTCGCTGACGCCTGGCAGCGCCGCGGCATCGGCACGAACCTCGTCAGCGACGTTCTGACGCAGTCCCTCGCCGCCGGGATGACGCACATCACCGCGTTGTCCACAGTTGGCAACGCGGCAACGGCCGCCCTTCTGAAGCCGCGTCAACGGCCCGGCTGGCGGGTCTCGTGCTCAACCCGCCAGGGCGTCCAGCAGTACCTCATCGAGCCGGACAGCTCCCTCTGACGGTCGACCAGGCGGCAGCTATCAACCCCGCGGCCTTCCGACAGGCCCGGCTCCCGTCAGCCGGGCGCGGCTCAGCTGTACTGCTCGTCGTGGGCCTGACGTGGGCCGCAGACCGAGGCGCGGCTGCAGGAGCAGCGGGAGCCGTCAGCGTCCATGCGGACCACCACCGCATCCTTGGGCACGCTGTGCGCGACCACCCGGCCGTCCCCCTCGGGGGTCGTGACGCGGGTGCCCACGGCCGGCGCCGAGGCCTGGAACTTCTGGTAGAGCGGATGCTCATATTTGAGGCAACACATGAGCCGGCCGCAGGCGCCTGAGATGCGCAGCGGGTTGAGCGGCAGGTCCTGGTCCTTGGCCATGCGGATGGTGACCGGCTCGAAGTCGGTAAGGAAGGTCGCGCAGCACAGGTCGCGGCCGCAGGAGCCGATGCCGCCCTGGACCCGGGCCGAGTCGCGGGCGGAGAGCTGACGCAGCTCGACGCGGCAGTGCAGGGTGGCGCCCAGATCGCGGACCAGGGATCGGAAGTCGACGCGGTGCGGTGCCGTGAAGTAGATCGTGGTGCGCGCGCCGCCCGCACCGCCCTGCTCCAGGACGTGGTCGACCGCGACGACCTTCATCGGCAGTTCGTGGGACTTGATCAGTTTCTTGGCGGCGACCTTCGCCTCGGCCTTGCGTTTTCTGAGCAGGTCGTCGCGACGCAGGTCGCCATCGTCCGCGAGACCGGCGACCTTGGGGAACCCGTCGGTGTCCTCGCTGACCCATTGCGCCGCCCAGACGCACTCCGCCACCTCGGGCCCGTCGTCGGTGGGGACCAGGACGCGGTCACCCACCTGGGGCGAGAACTCGCCCGGGTCGAGGTAGTAGAGGCGGCCGTACCGGTTGAAGCTGACCGCGCACAGCATGCCCATGCACCCACCCTACGGCGACGGACCTCGCGTGCGAAATAGCGCAGATAGCCATAGATCCCCGCAACCTGCTGCAT
The DNA here is from genome assembly GCF_018332715.1 of Winogradskya consettensis. GTDB lineage: Bacteria > Actinomycetota > Actinomycetes > Mycobacteriales > Micromonosporaceae > Actinoplanes > Actinoplanes consettensis. The sequence continues at coordinate 92,920 of NZ_BOQP01000052.1, forward strand.
CGAACCTCGTTGAGTACTTCCGTAGACGCCGCTGCATGCGGCAAGCCTTGGGGGAGGACTCTTCATGAAGCCTGCCATGCCCAAACGGGACAATCTGGCGGCGACCACTCGCCGCAATTCCGAATACGCAGCGCGGCCGAAACAGGACGACAAACCACGGACCAGCCGAATCAACCGAGCGGCCATCTCCCCGGCGATCGTCGAATTCTCCCGGGGTCGTCAACGCGCGGCGGTGCTGCGCTCGACCCAGCCGAATCCGCTGCCTGAGGTGCCCGCCGCGAATGACGGCGAAACGGCTGACGAAGGCGACGCACGACGCGGAGTTCAATGGCGTCGAGGGCTGACAACCATGGGCACCCTCGGTGCTGTGGGCATTCTTGCGGCACCATTCCCGGCCACTGCCGCGCCGATACCGTGCGGGCAGCCCGAGCGTTATGCCGCGCAATCCGGCAGTCAAATTCTCCGGATCAAAACCCTTGGCACGGGTACGCCCGGAGCCGCCCCGGACGATGCGATCGCCCACATCGGCGACGCCCGGTCCGCGCTGGTCGCCGACGCCCCGCTGAACTCAGCCGCCCTCGCCCGCATGATCGACGCGAAGGACGACGCCACCCCGGCCGGCCTCACGGACGCGGTCCAGCAGCAGGCTCCGCCCACGAACAAGACGCAGGCATCGCGCTCGACACCCGGCACCGAGGTGGGACCGGTCATGCTCGGCGACGGAAAGCTGACCGCTCATGCCCAGTGGCAGGCAGCCATGGCGTGCGCAGCGACCGTCGGTGAGGTCACGCGGGCCGCGGCGCAACTCAGTGACGCCGGGATCCTTTCGGACGGTGACAAGCCACTTGTACGCGTACCAAAAGTGACCAGCGAAAGCACCACGGAGCTGGAGCGGCACGACCTGGCCACGGCATCGGTGGCGACGGCCGGCCTCACAGGCGGTGGTCTTGACCTGTTCGACGGAGCCGTGCGGGTGAAGTTCCTGAAGCCGCCGTCCCTGCGCGCGAGCATGTCCACGAAGGACGGTGGCGAGATCCGGTACATCCCCGCCGTCGTGGAGGTCTCCGGCCCCGGCGTGGAGACATCGCGCCTGAACGCGGCCGGCGACAGCGTCAACGTCACGATCGCCGAGTCCGGACTAGACAAATCGGACGGTAGCGAGAAGCGCGGCGCGGCGAACGCCCCCGGCGACGACAACTCGGCGACGGGCGGGTCCAAGCAGGACGGGTCGAAGCAGGACAGGTCAACGGCTGACGGCTCAACAACTGACGGCCCAACAGCTGACGGCTCGGCGGCCGATGACGCAGCGGCGGACGGCTCGAAAACCGACGGCTCGGCGGCGAACGGCTCGAACGCTGGGTCGCTGGGTGAGATACCGCGTGCCGACGATCTCCAGGACGCCGGCGACGATGGGTCACTCCCTGAGATTCCGGATGTACCCGAGGTCAAGGAGCCCACCACCGAGAGTGCGCCGGTCACCGACTCCGGTACGACGGTAACGATCTCGCTCGGTGACGTTCAGCAAGCCGCCCGCAACCACGCCATCGCCGCCCGCGCGGCAGCCCTGTCGGTCACGATCACCCAAGCCCCGTCGGGCACGCGCCCCGCCCCCGGCTACACCGAGAGCCGCGAGATCGACTTCGATATGGGCGTCATGGAAGTAGCCGCCATCTCCCCCGAACCCGCCGGCTCAGACTCCGGCGGCGAAATCGCCGGAGCCACCCCCGACAAGGGCGGCACAGGCGGCGGCCTCCCCATCACCGGCCCCGCCGTCGACCGCATCATCCTCGGCGGCCTAGCCTTCCTCGCCGCCGGCACCGCAGCCCTGATCTTCGCCCTCCGCACCCGCCCCCGCCCCTGACCCCCACCCCACCAGGCCAAGCACCACCCCGGCCACCCACCCCGGCCCACGTCCACACCCGACACAACCCGCCAGCCAGGCACCACCCCCAGGCACACACCCCGGCCTACGTTCACTCCCGACACGACCCGCCAGCCGAGCGCCACCACGGGCACACACCCCGCCCGATCGAATCGTCCCAACTCCGCTCCCGCCGGCCGTCCGACCCGGTCGAACGCCACCCACGGGCACACGCCCCGCCCGATCGAACCGCCCCACTTCCACTCCCGACGGCCGCCCGACCAGATCGAGCGCTACGCCCCGTGCGCACCACACCCGGTCAAACCGCCCCACTTCCGCACGGCCGCCCGACCAGATCGAGCACTACGCCCCGGGCACACCACACCCGGTCAAACCGCCCCACTTCCGCACGGCCGCCCGACCAGATCGAGCACTACGCCCCGGACACACCACACCCGGTCAAACCGCCCCACTTCCGCACGGCCGCCCGACCAGATCGAGCACTACGCCCCGGACACACCACACCCGGTCAAACCGCCCCACTTCCGGCCCCTGACACCCGCCCCCACCAATCGAGCGCCACCGCGGGCACACGCCCCGCTTCCGCTCCTGGCGGCCGCCCGATCCCGCCGAAGGTGCTGCCGACCGGCCACATCCAGCCGCACTCCCCCCGACGGCGGCCTCACCCAACCGCAGCCTCGGCTAACGGCCTCTCACAACGCCGCAGCAGCACCCGGCTCAGCGCCCACGCGACCGCACTGGATCTTGTGTCCGAGATGCCGTTTGTCGCGTCAGTGGGTGAACGCCAACTCGGCCGACCGATGCAGCAGGTCCGTGCCCCGGTCGTAGGCATCGGCCACCGCCTGAAGCAGAAGAACGGCCAGATCCGGTGCGGCAGAGTCCACATTGTCCGTAAGGAGCGCGACAGCTTCCGTCGAAACGAGGGCTTCGGCGAGCGCATCCGCAACGGCGTCACGTGACGTTTGCATCCAGGCGATCAGGTTGTCGGCGAGATCGGCAGTGGCGTGCAGGCTGCTTCCCAGGCTGTCCGGGCCGGTGCTGAGCTGCTCAGCCACGTGGAGCCGGGCCCGGTCGTAAGCATCCGCCGCCGTTCCGGACCAGTCCCCCGGTGGAGGCAGTTCCGATGCCAGCGTGGCGCAACTGCCCGCCGTCGCCAGCAGCTCCGGGGACGCCTCGGCAAGGTCGCTGGGCCGTAACGCCGCGACCGCGCGCACGGCATCGCCGGGCAATAACCGTACGCGTCTGAGCGCACCCCAAACCGCATGCTCAGCAGGTGCCCCGGCATCACCGAGTGCCGCGTCCACCTTCCGCAGCAGCGGCCCGGCCGTGTCGAGGATGCGGTCGAGGCGGTCCATCAGTTCTCCCTGCCGGAGCGGCGGATCCGGCGGCCGGCCTCGTCGTCGGTTTCGGTATAGGCCTTCGCGGCGGCGCGCACCTCGGCTGCCAGCCCGGTTACATGGCGGGCGGCGTCGGCGGCCTCCCGCGACCGGGCGGCCAGTGCGGATGCCCAGAGCTGGTGCAGTTGCCCGCCGACCCGGCCCGGCAGCCCTTCGCCGTCCGCACCAAAACTGCCGGGTGACGCCGCGAGCATCGGCAACGCCCGTTCCAAACCGGTGAGCGAGTCGGCAGCGGCCTCCAATCGGTCGGCGATCCCCGTCACAGCTGCCCGCCCATCACCGGTCTCCGAGGGTGCGGAAGGCGCCGAAGATCTCGTCGTGGAGTTTCTCGCGGGCCCAGCGGGCCGCTTGGGCTGCGTTCGTGACCACCGCCTGCACCTCTCGAGCCAGTTCTGCCGCGTTCCGGTGTTGCAGGGAGCCGCGGATGCGGACGTCGGTGATGTCGCCCGCGGCCGTGACCAGCACCTCGATGGTGTCGTCCGGCGAGTGGACGGAGACCACGTGGGCCGTCACCGCTCGTTCGAATTCCGCGCGTAACGCGTCGATGCGGCGGTGCCGCTCGATTGCCTCGTCGATCCACGCTTCGTCGATCTCGCGGGGCATCCGTCGGCTCCTTACCGCGCGTACCGCTGATGCGTTACGGCTCAGAAGCGTAAACGGTGTTGCCCGTAAGACGCATCCCCTGTGGACAGCCACTGTGGATTGAATCCGACAGCGCTACGACGTTTGATCAGCTAAGAAGTGGGCACAAGATTTGGTTCAGCCGCGCCAGAGGCTGAGCATCATCGCCTCGACGGCGATCTTCGGCTTGACGTTCAGGTCGATCGCCTCGCGGCAGGCCAGCACCGCTTCCAGCCGACGCAGTGTGCTCTCCGGTGTCCACTTCTCGGCCGCCGCCGCGGACTGCACCGCGGTGTCCGTGTGGACCACCGCAACCGGCGCGCGCAGCGAGGTGATCAGCACGTCCCGGTAGAAACCCGCGAGATCCACCAGCGCCCGGTCGAGCGCGTCCCGCTGTGCCCGGGTGAGCCGCGATTTCTGCCGCTTCTCCAGCTCTTTCAGCTGCCCGGCGGCGCCACGCATCGCGCTTGCCGCGCCCTTGCCCGTTCCGCCGGCGCCGAGCGCCTGCTCGAGCGCAGACCGTTCCGCGCCGTTCGAGTCGATCGCGGCCGCGCCCGCCTCCGCCTCGGCGGCTTCGATCAGGGCGGACGCCGCGTCGAAGCAGGCTCCGACGCCGGTCAGCCTGCGGGGCACGGCCAGGACCGCATCCCTTCTGGCGCGCGCGTCCGAATCGTTCGCGAGTCGCTTGGCCCGGCCCACGTGACCCTGCGCGGCAGCGGCGGCCCATGCGGCCGTTGCGGGTGCGATGCCGTCACGGCGTACGAGAACCTCGGCAACGGCCTCGGCCGGTGGCTGCCGCAACGCAACGACGCGACAGCGGGATCGGATCGTCACGGAGATGTCGTCCGGGTGGGTGGACGGCGTGCAGAGCAGGAACACCGTCCGCGGTGGCGGCTCCTCGATGGCTTTGAGCAGGGCGTTCCCGGCCGCTTCGGTGAGCCGGTCGGCATCCTCGATCACCATGGCCTGCCAGCGGCCACCGGAGGGGGCGCTGCCGGCGCGCAGCACGAGGGCCCGCATCTCGCCGACCCCGATGGAAAGGCCTTCCGGCACGACGAACCGCACGTCGGCGTGGGTGCCGCCGAGCGCCGTACGGCAGCCGTGGCACTCGCCGCAGCCGATCCCGTCATGCTCGCATTCCAACGCGGCCGCCAGGGCACGGGCTGCCACCGAGCGGCCGGATCCGGGCGGGCCGGTGAAGATCCAGGCGTGGGTCATCGCCGCCGTCGCCGACAGGTCCCCGTTGACGATCCGGGCAGCAGCGGCCGCCGCCCGGCTCAGCGTCTCGACGGCCTCGTCCTGACCGACCAGGTCGGCGAACACACTCATGGCGTCAATTCTCGCTCGTTCACCGTCGCTCGCCCACCGGCGGATCGTCTTGATCCGGCCGGGCGCCGGCTCGATCCGGCAGATCCGCCGGGAAAATAACCTGCGTCGCGTCCGAACCGGGTGAAATCACCTGAGTCGCGTCAGGAGACCCGCCGGAGGCCGAAGCCACAGATCCAGGCGAGATGACCTGCGTAGCGTCAGAAGGCCCAGAAGGCCCAGGCACTGCCGGCGACCGGACGATCACCGTGGCGTCCGAGCCGGCAGGGTCCGAGCCGGCAGAGTCCGAGCCCGCAGGGTCCGAGCCCGCGCCGGCGGGGAAGGCCATCGTCGGCGCGAGGTCCGGAGCGGAGAAGTCAGGCTTGGGCGGAAGATCCGTGGAGGCCGGCTCCGGATGATGGTCGTCGCCCTCGGTGAGCAGCCCGTTGATCCGCGCGGCCACCACGTCGGCGATCTCCTCCACCGGCCGGGCGGCGTCGAGGACGAGGTAGCGCTTCGGGTCGGCGGACGCGAGGTCGAGGAAGGCGTACCGAACCCGCTCGTGAAAGGCCTTTGACTCGCTCTCCAGCCGGTCCGGGCCGGCGCCGCGGGTGTCGACCCGGCCGAGCCCCACCGTGGAGTCGACGTCGAGCAGCACGACCAGGTCGGGTTTGAGCCCGCCGGTCGCCCACGAGGACAGCCAGGAGATTTCCTGAACGGGCAGGGTCCGGCCGGCTCCCTGATAGGCCAGCGAGGAATCGACGTACCGGTCACTGATCACGACCGCGCCACGTGCCAGCGCCGGGCGTACCACTGTTGCCACATGATGGGCCCGGTCTGCGGCATAGAGCAGGGCTTCGGCCCGGGGTGACGGCGCGTCAGCGTCAGTGCCGTTGGAAAGCACCAGCGTGCGGATGCGCGCGCCCACATCGGTCGCCCCGGGCTCGCGGGTGACGACGACGTCGTGCCCGGCCCCGGTCAAGGCCTCCGAGAGCCGGAGGACCTGCGTAGATTTCCCGGCGCCTTCGCCGCCTTCGAAGACCACGAAGATGCCGGTACGCGTGAACGGCTCCCCCGGCGACAACGGCCGCCCCCGGATGGCACCCCAGAGATCGGCGAGCACGGGTACGCCGTGCTTGTCGTCCATCTGCCTGAACGCGCTGACCCCGCTCCAGATCCCGAGTGCACCCGCTACCAGGAGCAGCACCCGCGTGGACGAGATGTCGAACGAGAGGCTGCCGAGGTCGACCGTGCGCGAGCTGCCGATGCCGACCAGCACGCCGGCGAGCGAGATCGCGAGCAGCAGGACGAGCCGGGCGCCGATCTGCACCACGGCGAAGACCCGCCCGCGGACCTCGTCGTTGACCTGCCCGCCGAGCAGCGTGACACCGGCCAGGAACGCCATGCCCGCGCCGGCACCGACGAACAGCGCACCGAACAGCGCCATCGACAGGTGGAACGCGATGGAGAGGAAGGCGACCGCGCCGCTGGCGATCACCAGGCTGATGCCGAACCAGCGGCGCCGGGACAGCTCCTTGACGATCGCGGGGCCTAGCCCGATGCCGATGGCCAGGCCGATGAACAGGGTCGCGAAGAGCAGGTAGAACGCCGCGTCACCGGCGCCGAGCGAGGCGGTGAAGAAGCGGGCGGTGCCGACGACGATGCCCGCGCCGCCGAACGCACCGAAGATGCCGAGCACCAGGCCGCGCACGAACGGGGTGTTCCCGATGTACTTCCAGCCCTCGACGAACTGCTTCGACATGCTCTGTTCGGCGTTCTTCTCCTGGCGCTCGCGGCGCCCCTCGCTGATCTCCTTGATGCCGAAGAAGACCACCGCAGCCGTGGCGGCCCGGGAGAACGCGTTGATCCAGAGCGCGACCTGAACGGGTGACGCCCAGGTGGGCAGGCCGCCGACCGGGCCGCGGACGACTCCGTCGAGGGCGGCCAGCGCGAGGGCGGCGAGGATCGGCGTGATGCCGTACGTCGTGATCAGGGTGAGCTGGTTGGATGCCTCGAGCCGGCCCTTGGGGATCAGGTTGGGGACAGCGGCTTCCTTCGCGGGAATCCACATCAGCGTGATCGTCTCGCCGATGAACGTGGCGATGACCGTCCACGTGACCGTGAAGGCGCCGGAATCGCTGATCAGGGCGACGGCCGGGATGGAGCCGTACACGATGAACCGCAGGATGTCGCAGATCACCATCGTGTAGCGGCGGTCGAACCGGTCCGCCATCACGCCGGCGATCGGGCCCAGGATCAGGGCGGGCAGCAGGCGGATGGCGATCGTGCTGCTGAACGCGCTGCCCTGCGCGACGCTACCCGTGACCTGCTGCGATGCGAAGAGGGCCGTGGCGAGGATGCCGATCCAGTCGCCGAAGGACGCGACGCTGAGCACCAGCCAGAGCCGCCGGAACGGCCGGATCCGCAGTACGGAGCGCAGCGCTGCCGTACCGGATAGATCAACCGGGCCCGCGTCCTTGCGTGCCGAGCTCGTTTCGGTGTCGATGACCCTTACCTTCCCGTCGTCCTGCCCGAAGCACTCTAACGGGCGGGCGCAGCTCACCGTGGTTGCGCTCGTTCGGGTGGTGCAAAAATGAAGGTGTTTCGCATTGGCTCGCGAGCGGATAAGTTGCTCCCGTGATCGCCGAACGCAGCGAACTTCAGAAACGACTGGACCGCGCCACCGCCGACCTCGAGACGCCGATCGCCGTGGTGGATCTCGCCGCTTTCGACGCCAACGCGGCCGCATTGTCGCTGCGCTCGGCGGGCAAGCCGATCAGGGTCGCGAGCAAGTCGGTACGCGTACGAGCGCTGCTGGAGCGGGTGCTGCAACGCCCCGACTGGTCCGGAATCATGGCCTACACGCTGCCCGAGGCGATCTGGCTGGTCCGCAACGGCGTGAGCGATGACGTCCTGATCGGCTATCCGACAGTGGACCGCGCCGCGATCGCCGAGCTGACCGCCGACCCGCAACTCGCCGCCGCCATCACCCTGATGGTGGACAGCACCGCCCATCTCGACCTCATCGACGCGGTGACCGCCCCGGGAAAGCGTCCCGACGTCCGCATCTGCCTCGAGCTCGACGCTTCCTGGAAGCCGGCCGGGCCGCTGCACGTGGGCGTACGCCGCTCCCCCGTCCACTCCGCCGCGCAGGCCGGTCAGCTGGCCCGGCGCCTGGTGGCCCGCCCTGGTTTCGCCCTGGTCGCGATGATGGCCTACGAAGCGCACATCGCCGGGGTCGGCGACATGCCACCCGGCCAGGCCCTACGCGCCCGCGCGATCCGCATGATGCAGCGCCGCGCCCTCCCCGAGCTGCTCAAGCGCCGGATGGCCGCGGTGGCGGCAGTGCGTGAGCACGCCGACCTGGAGTTCGTGAACGGCGGTGGCACCGGCAGCATGGCGCTGACCGCGGCAGACCCGTCGGTCACCGAGGTCGCCGCGGGTTCCGGGCTGCTCGGACCGACCCTCTTCGACGGCTACCGGGCATGGCGACCCACACCTGCGGCCTTCTTCGGGCTTTCCGTCGTACGCCGCCCCGCGCCGAACATCGCCACGGTCCTCGGCGGCGGGTGGATCGCCTCCGGCCAGACCGGGCCCTCCCGCCAGCCCACCCCCTGGCTCCCCGAGGGCCTGCGCTTCAAGAGCGACGAGGGCGCCGGCGAGGTGCAGACCCCGCTGGTCGGGGCGGCCGCCGAGGCGCTACGGCCGGGCGATCGGGTCTGGTTCCGCCACGCCAAGGCCGGCGAGCTGTGTGAGCACGTCAACCAGGTGCACCTGATCGACGGCGACACGGCCACGCCGACCCCGACGTACCGGGGAGAGGGGTATGCGTTCCTCGGCTAGCCCGTGCCTAGGCCGGCACGTGGCGGTGCAGATACTCGCGGATCAGCGCCTTGGCCTCGGTCAGGACGGCCTCGTCGCCGGTCACCTCGCGGCGGAACGCGAGCTTGATCAGCGCGTCCGCCGATTCCACCGCGATCAGCAACGCGAACCGCAGCCGCGCGCGCTCCATCAGCTGGAACTGCTCCACGAGCAACTCGGCCAGCCGGTCGGCGATGACAGCGTTGTTGTCCCGCTCGGCGTCGAGCAGGTGCAGGTCCACCACATCACCGAAATGCAGCGTCCGGAATCCGGGCACGCTGCGGTGCATGTGAATGTATGCGTCGATCGCCGCGTCGACCCCGTCCCACCAATGGGCGAAGGTCTCATTGGCGAAACGCGCGGACAGGCTCTGCAAATACGCATCCATGTTGCGCATCGCAAGGGCCTGGACGATGGCCCGCTTGTCCGGGAAGAACTGGTAGACCGAGCCGATGGCTACCTCGGCACGCTCGGCCAGCAAGGTGGTGGTCAGGCCTTCGTACCCGACCTCGTCCACCAGCTCAGCACAGGCGTCGAGCATGCGCTGAACCCGGGCAACGCTTCTGCCCTGCACCGGTACGCGCCGCAGCGGTCCGGTGGTGACGGTTGGTGTCGACACGCGTCGCCACTCCCTCTCAGCAGTGATAATCGGAACGTTACTCGGATCAACGAGCGAGGGGCATCGACGGGACGCCGGGAACACCCGGCATTCCCGGTTTTGTGCGACTGTCCGCTCGTCGGGAGGACAAGGCCGGAATGACCAGTGACATAACGCTCCCTATGACCTCTAGCCGCTGGCAGAACTGGGGCCGCAACCAGCAGTCCCACGCCACCGACGTTCTCACCCCTGGCACCGTGGACGAGGTATCGGCCCTGGTCAAGGAGGCAGCAGCCACTGGCAGGAAGGTCAAAGCGGTAGGAAGCGGTCATTCCTTCACCGCCATCGCCGTGGCGGACGACCAGCGCATGGTCCTGCACCGCCTCAACCGGCTGATCTCGATCGAGGGCAATCTGGTCACTGTGCAGGCCGGCATGCCCCTCTATCGGTTGAACGACCTCTTGGCCCAGAACGGCCTGGCGATGCCCAATCTGGGTGACATCGACCAGCAGACAATCGCAGGAGCAATTTCCACGGGTACGCACGGAGCGGGCAATTCCCACTCAACGCTCGCGTCCTGCGTCGAAGCCGTCACCCTCGTAACCGGCTCCGGCGAGATCCTGCACGTCGACTCGACCTCGGAGCTCTTCCCGGCAGCGCGCCTGGGCATCGGCGCCCTCGGCATCCTCGTCGACGTGACCCTGCGCTGCGTCCCGGCCTTCGTCCTACTCGCCGACGAACGCCCGATGCCGATGCCGGACGTCCTGGCCATGCTCGACGAGGGCATCGCCACCAACGACCACTTCGAGTTCTACTGGTACCCCTACACCGACCGGGCCCAGCTCAAACGCAACAACCGCGTCGACGAGTCCCACACCCCGCTGTCAGGCTTCCGCGGCTGGCTCGACGAAGAATTCCTCTCCAACACGGTCTTCCAGGGCGCCTGCAGCCTCGGCCAGAAAATCCCGGCCGTGGTCCCCACCATCAGCGCGGTAGCAGCCCGAGCCCTCACAACCCGCACATACACCTCCCGCTCCGACCAGGTCTTCTGCACCTCCCGCCGCGTCCGCTTCGTGGAGATGGAATACGAGATCCCCCGCGAACACGTCGCCGAAGCCCTCGCCGAGCTCCCCAAAATCATCGGCAAGCTCCCCTTCAAGATCCAGTTCCCCGTCGAAGTCCGCTTCACCGGCCCCGACGACGTCTGGCTCTCCCACGGCTACGGCCGAGACTCCGCCTACATCGCCGTCCACCAGTACGCAGGCTCCCCTTACGAGCCCTACTTCAAAGCCTTCGAAGCCATCTGCGCCCCCATGGGCGGCCGCCCCCACTGGGGCAAACTCCACTACCGAGACGCAGACTCCCTCAGCAAGGCCTACCCCAAATTCGACGCCTTTCAGGCCGTCCGCAACCAACTCGACCCCCACCGAGTCTTCACCAACCCCTACCTCCAACAGGTCCTCGGCAGCTAACCATCGCCCAATATTCTGCGAAAAGCCGCCTGCGCAGAGGCCTGTCTGATCATCATTGCCAACTCCGCCGGCGCAATTACCTGAGTGTGCCTGCCGAGCAGGCCTTTGCGATACGCCGCTCGGAATTCGCGATCACGCGTCACGCAATACACCTCTGCCAACGGGTCGTCTCCGGCCAACGCCCGGCATGCCCCGTAAATCTTTCCGTCTTCATGGTCGAGCGGCGGATTGCCGTCCGGCAAGTACCGTTTAACAATTCCCCCGCCGGACAGGGTTACCAGGCCAAATATCAGTTCATCGAGGAGATCTTCGACTGACTCAGCGCTCCAGCCCAGCCCAGGGGTTTCATTCTTTTTACTAGGAACAACAGGACGCTCAAGAACATACCGAACCATTACGGCGATATGATACGAGGCCCAGACCTCTACGTTGTCAAGGTCGATCTGCACGGCATACGCGTAGTTCAGAGCGCGCAGCGAGTCAAAGGCCTCATCCTTGGGATGCGGCACGAGGACAGACTCCAATTTATCCACAACGTGGCGAAGCTTGCCCCAGGTAAAGGGCTCGCCGAGGACTCGTGCCGCGTCGAGGTAGATATTGCAGTCGAACACGACCACATACCGACTTGGCTGCCTATTTTTCTTCACAGTCAGACTCCGGAATCGGCGGGGCCGCGCTCCTCTGTCCCGTCTTCCTGTAAATACAATCTGTAGTCACCGAACGCAGAAGGCCACGGGTTTTCGCCCGGCGGATCGTCGAACTCGGGACCCAACGCCTCGATAAATGCACGGGCGTTGAAGGGTTCGGTGTTACGCCGGCCCTCGATGTAAAACGAAGGTGAGGCCAGATCCGCCGCCGAGAATTCCTGAAGCCGACGGTGAGCACGGACAAAATCGGCCATCGAAGCGCTACTGATGACAGCGGGACCGGGTGTGCCTTCGCGAAGGCCCCGCCGGGCCTCCCACCACGGAGTTTCGGTCTTGACCAACGAAGCCAACTCGTCAGAAGCCAGGAACCCGTAGGTGCGTACGACGAGCTCGATAAGGTCCACGACCTGATCGTCGAGCTCCAAGGTCTGAGACAATTCGTATCGGCGATCGTTCAGAACTTCCGGGAGAACCGGGCCTTCCGGCCAGGCCTCAAAATGCCCCCCGAAGAGCGGCTCACCCCTGACGGCCAGATGCCAGGACTGCACGTAATACAAAATCTTCTGCAAGCGCATGGGCTCGAGCCCATGACCACCCAATCGCGCTTCGATCACAGCGGCCACGTCGTGGGCCTTCAGCATGTGATCACCTCTTGCGGCTGCACGTACCAACTCGCCAAGCATCGCATACTCCCCAGTTAGACAGGGCCGCCGAGGATCGGCGGCGCCATACTCACTGGGCAAGAGGTTAGTAGTCAGCTTGCGCTATGACTACCCCTGCGGAGTGACAACTTTGCGGATGACTACTCGGCCGAGGCCGTTGCCTTCGCCGGGGCTGCCTTCTTCGGGGCTGCCTTCTTGGCGGCCGGAGCGGCGTTGGTGGCCTTGCGAGGGGCTGCCTTCTTGGCCGGCGTCTTCTTAGCGGTGGTCTTCTTGGCCGTCGTCTTCTTAGCGGCGGTCTTCTTCGCGGGGGCGGCGCCGTCGGCGGCGGCCTTGGCCGGGGCCTTCTTGGCGGCGGCCTTCTTCTTCGGGGCCGGGCCCTTGGCGCGCTTCTCGGCGAGCATCTCGGAGGCCTGCTCGATCGTCAGCTCTTCCGGCGTTTGGCCGCGGCGCAGGGAGGCGTTGTATTCGCCGTCGGTGACGTACGGGCCGAAGCGGCCTTCCTTGATGACCAGGGCGAGCTTGGTGGCCGGGTCCTCGCCCATTTCGCGCAGCGGGGGTGCGGCGGCGCGGCGCTGGCGGGTCTTCGGGGCGGCGAGGAGGGCGAGGGCCTCGTCGAGGGTGACCGTGAAGAGTTTGTCCTCGCTGTCGAGGGAGCGGTAGTCGTCGCCGCGCTTGACGTACGGGCCGTAGCGGCCGTTTGCCGCGAGGATGTCGGCGCCTTCCGGGTCCTTGCCGACCGCGCGGGGGAGGGTGAGGAGCTTGAGGGCTTCCTCCAGCGTCACCGTGTCGGGGGTCTGGGTCTTGAACAGGGAGGAGGTGCGCTCGCCGGCCTGGACGTACGGGCCGTAGCGGCCGGACTTGATGTGGACCTCGTCGCCGTTGTCCGGGTCCTTGCCGAGGGTGCGTTCGCCGCCGCCGCCGAGGAAGAGCTCGGCGACCTTCTCACGGGTGAGCTCGTCCGGGGCGACGCCCTCGGGGATGGAGACGCGGTCCTCTTTGGCTTCCTCGGTGGCGTCGGGGAGCTGACGCTGCAGGTAGGGGCCGTAGCGGCCGACGCGGACGACGACCTGGCGGTTGTCCTCGTCGACGAAGAGCGGGATGGAGTTGACCGAGCGGGCGTCGATGGAGGTGAGGTTCTCGGTGACCATCTTCTTCAGGCCGCCGGCCTTGGCGATGGTGTCGTCCTCGCCGGCGTTCTGGCTGCCGAAGTAGAAGGAGGTGAGGAAGTCCAGGGCGGCGTGGTCGCCACCGGCGATGTCGTCGAGCTGGGTTTCCATCGCGGCGGTGAAGTTGTAGTCGACCAGGCGGGGGTAGTGGCCCTCGAGCAGCCCGATGACCGCGAACGCGATGAAGGACGGGATCAGCACCTGACCGCGCTTCTCGACGTACCCGCGGTCCTGGATTGTCCTGATGATCGATTCGTAGGTCGACGGGCGGCCGATGCCCAGCTCTTCGAGGGCCTTGACCAGCGAGGCCTCGGTGTAGCGGGAGGGCGCGGAGGTGTGGTGGCCCACGGCGGCGAGCTGCTCGGGGGTGAGCGGCTGGTCCTTGACCAGGGTCGGCAGGCGACGCTCGGCGTCCTCGGCCTCGGCGTTCTCGTCGTCCGAGGACTCGACGTAGGCGCGCAGGAAGCCGGGGTCGGTGATCGTCTTGCCGGAGGCGCCGAAGTCGGCCTCTTCGCCGGCGGTGGAGACTGCGCGGATGCGTACGGAGACGGAGTTGCCTACCGCGTCGGTCATCTGCGACGCGATGGTGCGGCGCCAGATGAGCTCGTACAGCTTGAACTCGTCGGCGGAGAGCTCCTTGGCGACCTCTCCTGGCGTACGGAAATTCTCGCCTGCGGGACGGATCGCCTCGTGAGCTTCCTGCGCGTTCTTGACCTTGCTCGTGTAGCGGCGCGGCTGGGTCGGCACGTTGCGCTCGCCGTAGAGCTCGGCGATCTGGCGGCGCGCGGCGGTGATCGCGGTCTCGGAGAGGTTCACCGAGTCCGTACGCATGTAGGTGATGTAACCGTTCTCGTACAGCCGCTGGGCCGTGCGCATGGTCTGCGAGGCGGAGAAGCGCATCTTGCGTGCGGCTTCCTGCTGCAGCGTCGAGGTGATGAACGGCGCGTAGGGCTTGCGGCGGTAGGGCTTCTCCTCGACCCGGGTGACCGTGAAGGGCCGGTCCTCGAGGCGGGCGGCAAGGCCTCGTGCGCCGTCACCGTCGAGGTGCACGACCCCGGCGTTCGGCCTGACCTGCCCGGTCGTGGGCTCGAAGTCCTTGCCGGTGGCGATCCGGTCGCCGTCGAGGGCGACCAGGGTGGCGCTGAAGCTGCGGGCGCCTTCGGTCTTGCCCTGGACCGCCAGCTGGGCGTTGATGTCCCAGTACTCGGCCGAGCGGAACGCCATGCGCTGGCGCTCACGCTCCACCACGATGCGGGTGGCGACGGACTGGACCCGGCCGGCGGAGAGCCGGGGCATGACCTTCTTCCACAGGACCGGGCTGACCTCGTAGCCGTAGAGGCGGTCGAGGATGCGCCGGGCCTCCTGCGCGTCGACCAGGTCACGGTCGATGTCGCGGAGCTGGGTGACGGCCGCCAGGATCGCCGGCTTGGTGATCTCGTGGAAGACCATCCGCTTGACCGGGACCTTGGGCTTGATCGTCTCGATCAGGTGCCAGGCGATGGCCTCGCCCTCGCGGTCCTCGTCCGTCGCGAGCAGGATCTCGTCGACTTCCTTGGCCAGCTTGGTCAGTTTGGCGAGCTGGGCCTTGCGGTCCTGGGAGACGACGTAGAGCGCGTGGAAGCCGTTGTCGACGTCGACACCGAGCCGCGCCCACGGCTCGCCCTTGTACTTGGCGGGCACGTCGGCGGCGTTCTTCGGCAGGTCGCGGACATGGCCGAGGGAGGCCTCGACAAAGTAGTCGGGGCCCAGGTAACCGGCGATCGTCTTGGCCTTCGAGGCGGACTCGACGATGACCAGACGGGTCGTCCTGGCGTTACTCGGCACGGCACTCCCAAACTTCAGCTCACGGACGTTCAACGTAACGCGCCAGACAAGCTCGCATTCCCGGGGCAGGCCGAAGTCGGATGGTAACGGCCCGGCCACAGCATGCGTCCGACGGCGACACCGTACACCGGGAACGTAGCCTCTTGCCGCCCACAATCGGGGAAGATCACGCGGCCGCGCCGCCGGGCCACAGCCTTTCGGGGGCTGCTTCGGGTCGTTCACCGACCAGTTCGGCGAGGCGTGCTAAACGTCTGCGACCTGCGATCACGTACGTGCGACCGGCGTGCACGGTGCCCGCCAGACCCACCCTGGTCAACGCGGCATCGACGGCTTTGTCAAGCGACCCGTCGGGATCCAGACCGAGGGCGTACCCATGGGGGCGGGGTGCTCCTGCCGCGGCAACCCACAACCGCAACCGGGGCCCGTTGAGAAAAAGCCTTCCGGCCGGCGGCGGCCAGGCGTGGGCCAGGCCGTTCAACCTGCTGCTGTACGCCGTTCGCACCTCGAAAGCGACGGTCGGCTCGACCTCGTGCACCTCTTTATCTACACGTTCCGGCTCCGGCGTCGGGGAGTCGTCGTGCCCCTCGTCCACAGGAACCGACGTGAGTTCGGCCACGGGCTCTTCGCGAGGGTTCTCCGAAACGGGGTTCCAGTTGACGACAAGACCCCGGCCGACCAGTTCCTGGACCATGACGTGTACGCGCCAAGCGGCGTCGACGCGCACCGAAACGCGAGCGGTTCCACCCATTTTGCCCAGTGTCCCCGGCCCGGCGAGCAGCCCCGCCAGATCCGCCAGCGACGGGTCGACCGCCTCGACGCCGAAAACGGACAACTGTTTGCCGCCCGGAACCGTGGGCGTGGCTGTACGCCGTTTGCGCGGATGGGCGAGCTCGACCGGCGCGGGCAGCACCTCGCGCGGAATCAGCGGCCACCCGGGCTCGGCCACGGCCATGGTCAGCGGCGCCCTTTCATCTACATTCGGGTGCTTCGTCGAACGCGTCCTTGAGCTCCACCGACGCCAGATTGCTGGTGTCGAGCTCGCTGGCTGCGTACTCCGAGTTCAGGGTCTGCACGACCGTGCCCACCTTGGTGTAGAAGTCTTTCGCCGGGCTGATGGCCAGGGCTTCTATGCCGGTCTTGGCACGACCGTAAGAATCGCGCATCGCGCTGAGCGAAGCGAGGAAACTCTCCGAGACGGTCTTGCCGGCGTCGACATCCGGCACTCCTGCCTTCTCGACACCGGCGCGGGCCTTCTCGCTCGCGTCCTCGGCACCGCCGAAGAGCCGGGTCAGATTTTCCTTCGCCTGTGCGGGTGTCGTCTCCGCGGTCATCTGCTGCTGGGTGCGGGTCGTGAGGGTGCCTATCTCGGATCGCCACGGCGCCAGCACCTGGCAGACCGCGGCGGCCCACGCGCGGGGTGCCGGACCGCTCGAACAGGCACCCAGCGTCACGACGATGGAACAAACGAGGAGTAGGGGGATGGTGCGGGCCGTGCGCATGGCTTGCAGCGTACGGGCAAGAAGTGGCCGAGGGCACCCGGCGAGTGCCGGGTGCCCACATAGACCGCTTTACGGTCAGGCACTCACCCGCTTGCTCTCGGGTTCGGCCGCGGACGGCTCCTCACCCATCGAGATCGGCTTGCGCTTGCTCCACACGACGGCCGCCACGATGATCAGCGCCGCGACGACCGCGATGCTGACCCGCAGCGGGGTGTTCCGGTCGGTGCCGATGCTCCACGCCACGACCGCGGGCGCGATCAGCAGCGAGACCAGGTTCATCACCTTGAGCAGCGGGTTGATGGCCGGGCCGGCGGTGTCCTTGAACGGGTCGCCGACGGTGTCGCCGATGACCGTCGCGGCGTGGGCGTCGGAGCCCTTGCCGCCGTACGCGCCATCCTCGACCAGCTTCTTGGCGTTGTCCCAGGCGCCGCCGGAGTTGGCCAGGAAGACCGCCATCAGCGTGCCCGCGCCGATGGCTCCGGCCAGGTAGGAGGCCAGCGCGCCGGCGCCCAGGCCGAAGCCCACCGCGATCGGTGCCATGATCGCGAGCAGGCCCGGGGTGAGCAGTTCACGCTGGGCGTCGCGGGTGCAGATGTCGACAACTCGGCCGTACTCGGGGCGCTGCGAATAGTCCATGATGCCGGGGAATTCGCGGAACTGGCGGCGTACCTCCATGACAACCGCGCCCGCCGAGCGGGAGACGGCGTTGATGGCCAGGCCCGAGAAGAGGAAGACCACCGCGGCACCGATCAGCAGGCCGACCAGGTTGCGCGGGTTGGAGATGTTGAGCAGGTTGAGGATCTCCAGCCCGATCTGGTCGGGCTGGAGCCCGGCGTCGGCCAGCGAGCTCGAGAGCGTGTTCGTGTACGACCCGAAGAGCGCGGTCGCGGCGAGTACGGCGGTCGCGATCGCGATGCCCTTGGTGATCGCCTTCGTGGTGTTGCCGACCGCGTCGAGCTCGGTCAGGATCTGCGCGCCGCGCTCGTCGACGTCGCCGGACATCTCCGCGATGCCCTGGGCGTTGTCGGAGATCGGCCCGAAGGTGTCCATGGCCACGATGACGCCGACCGTGGTCAGCAGGCCGGTGCCGGCGAGCGCAACCGCGAAGAGCGACAACGTGATGGACGAGCCGCCCAGCAGGAACGCACCGTATACACCGGCACCGATCAACAGCGCCGAGTAGACGGCTGATTCGAGCCCGATGCTGATGCCGGCCAGCACGACGGTGGCCGCGCCGGTCTGCGAGGACTTGCCGATGTCCTGCACCGGACGCCGCTCGACCTCGGTGAAGTAGCCGGTCAGCGCCTGGATGGCGGCGGCGAGCACGATGCCGATGACCACCGCGCCGATCGCCACGAGCTGCGGGTTACGGCCGCTGGCGACCACCCCGGCATCCAGTGACGAGTCGTTGAAGCCGGCGAAGCTGTCCGGCAGGTAGAGGAAGCTGATGACCGCCACGATGACCGCGCTCAGCACCGCGGAGATGTAGAACGCCCGGTTGATGGCGGTCAGTCCGTTGCGGTCCGAGGCGCGCAGCCGGGTGATGAAGACACCCACGATCGCGATGACCACGCCGACCGTCGAGACGATCAGCGGGAAGATCAAACCGTCCTGGCCGAACGCCGCCTGGCCCAGGATCAAGGCCGCCACCAGGGTGACCGCGTACGACTCGAAGAGGTCGGCCGCCATACCGGCACAGTCACCGACGTTGTCGCCCACGTTGTCGGCGATCGTCGCCGCGTTGCGCGGGTCGTCCTCCGGGATGCCCTTCTCCACCTTGCCCACGAGGTCCGCGCCGACGTCGGCGGCCTTGGTGAAGATGCCGCCGCCGACCCGCATGAACATCGCGAGCAGCGCCGCACCGAAGCCGAAGCCCTCGAGCACCGTCGGGGCATCACTGCGGTAGATCAGCACGACCAGCGCGCCACCGGCCAGCCCGAGGCCGACGGTGAGGAATCCGACCACGCCGCCGGTGCGGAACGCGATACCCATCGCTTTCTCGCGGCCGCCTGTCTCGCTGGCGGCTGCTGCCACCCGTACGTTCGCCCGCGTCGCCAGCGCCATGCCGGCACCACCGATGAACGAACTGAAGACGGCGCCGACGATGAAGAACAGCGACCGGCCGATCTTGACCATGGTCTCGTTGTCGCCGGAACCGTGCACCGGCAGCAGGAACAACAGCACCACCGCGATGACGACGAAGATCGCCAGCGTCCTGAACTGCCGGATCAGGTAGGCGGATGCGCCCTCCTGCACGGCACCGGCGATCTCCTGCATGGAGGTGGTGCCGCGACCGGCCTTGAGCACCGATTGCACGAAGACCGCGGCGAATGCGAGCGCGACGAGCGCGAACACAATCGCGACGATGACGAATGTGACGTTAGAACCGGAGAGAGAGACCGCACCGCTTTCCGCGGCGAGAATAGTGGAGCTTCCGGACATCAATGTCCTCCTGTGCACCGTACGCACCGAACAGCGGACGAGACTGCTCGGCGCATCCCCTGGACGGGGAGACGACGAACCAGGTCCCGCGGGGTGCGGCACCCAGGGAGCAGTAGCTGATTACTGGCGTACTGTAACGGGAGAACGTGGTGATGGTCACATATCTTGAGCCCACGGCGTGGTGATGTTCTTCGCTGTGTCAGCGGTTGGCGTCCAGGTCGGACAGCCTTTAAGCTCCCGGCCCCAGGCAGCGTTGACCCACCGCTTGCGCCGGACGGCGTCCTTTTTGCGCTGAGCGGTTTCGACTTCGCTCGCTATTCGAGCTTTAGCGGCGACTTTTAACGGCGGTGGACGGGCCAGACCATGCGGACCTCGGTGCCGGCGCCCTCATCAACCGGGCGGACCTGGAGATCGTCGACAAATCCGGCCAGCAGTGCAAACCCGACACCGGTGGTCAGCGCCTCGTCCGTGAGCGACTCGTCGGCCAGCTCGTCGGGCGGCAACTTGGTCAGGCCGATGCTCGCCTCGATCGGGGCGCGGTCGATGACCCGCACCATGTACGAGTCCGAGTCGGACATTTCCACCATGACCAGATCCGGGATGCGGTACTGGTTGTGCAGCGCGACGGCCCTGGTGCAGGCCTCACCGATCGCGAGACGCACCTCGTCCAGCAATTCCTCGGCAACCCCCGCGCGCCGGGCCACCGCGACACCGACCAGGCGGGCAGTGCGCACGTGCACAGGAGCCGGCGAGAAGGACAGCCGTACCGTCGCCATCACGCCGTCGGAGGGTTGTCGTCGCGTTCGCCGGACGACGTCGAGATAGCCGCTTCGACGGAGGAATAGATCGGGAACACCTGGTCGAGCGCGGTGATCCGGAAAATCTTCAGCAACGGTTCCTTGGCGCAGACCAGGCCGAACGTGCCATTAGCGGCACGCAACCGCTTGAGCGCACCCACCAGCACACCCAGGCCGGTGGAATCCAGGAAATCGACGCGCGCGAGGTCCACCACGACATGCCGCGAACCGCCGTCAACCAGCTCCACGAGCCGTTCACGCAGGCGCGGTGCCGTGTAAACATCCACCTCACCGCCGACGTCGAGCACCGTGTGCTCGCCGACTGTCCGGGTCGTCAGCGACAGCTCCATCGGTCCTCCTCCCTCCGTGCCACATGCTCTCGGGGGGCCGATCTCCCCAGCGAATCTAACCACCGGCCGTCATTGCCCGGCGCGTCGCACCCTCCGTCGTACCCGTTTGGGGTTCCCGTCATACCGGTGTCAGAGTTCACGCGTGACCACGACCGTCCCCGGCGTCCCCGCCGCACGCAGCGGATCGGCCGTCCCCGGACCGTCTGCCGGGCCGTCCGTCGGGGCCGCTGATCTTCTGCATCGACTGCGGGCCGGACGCCCTTCCCGCGACGAATCACCGGTCACGCATGTCGAGCGCGTCGCGGCCAGGACCGGGCGAACGGCACCCTGGCCCGAGTGGGTGCCCGCCGCCCTGCGGGAGGCTTACGGCTTCGAGCCCTGGGAGCATCAGGCCACAGCTGCCGCGTACGCCCACAGCGGTCAACACGTAGTCGTCGCCACGGGGACGGCGTCCGGCAAGTCCCTCGCGTACCAGATGCCCGCCTTGAGCAGACTGCTGAGCGATCCCCGCGCGACCGTGCTGTACCTCTCCCCCACCAAGGCGCTCGCCGCCGACCAGCTACGAGCCGTCGCCCGCCTGGACCTCGACGGCGTCCGGCCGGCCACATACGACGGTGACACCCAGCGCGAGGAGCGCGAGTGGATCCGCGAGCACTCACGCTTCGTGCTCACCAACCCCGACATGCTGCATCACGCCCTCCTGCCGGGCCACGCCAAATGGGCCGTCTTCCTGCGCCGCCTCTCGTACGTCGTGATCGACGAGTGCCACACCTACCGAGGCGTCTTCGGCTCGCACGTCTCCCACGTCCTGCGCCGCCTGCGCCGCCTGGCCGCCCAGTACGGCGGTAACCCGACCTTCGTGCTGGCCTCGGCCACCTCGGGCGACCCTGCCGGAGCGGCGTCCCGGCTGACCGGCCTGCCCGTGACCGCGGTGACCGACGACGCATCGCCGCGCGGGGCGGTGACGTTCGCCCTGTGGGAGCCCCCGCTGGTCCCCCACGAAGATCCCGACCTGCCCCCGACCCGCCGGTCGGCACTGAGTGAAACGGCGGACCTGCTGACCGACGCGGTGGTGTCGGGCACCCGCACGCTCGCCTTCGTCCGCTCCCGCCGGGGCGCCGAGGTCGTCGCGTCCATGACCCATCGCTCACTCGACGAGGCCGTCCCGGGCCTGGGCAAACGCGTCGCGGCATACCGGGCCGGCTACCTGCGGGAGGACCGCCGCGCCATCGAACGGGCCCTGCTCTCGGGCGAGCTGCTGGCCCTCGCGTCCACGAACGCCCTCGAACTCGGCGTCGACCTCGTCGGGCTGGACGCCGTACTCATCTGCGGCTACCCCGGCACCCGCGCCTCCCTGTGGCAGCAGGCGGGCCGCGCAGGCCGGGCCGGCGGCGAGGCCCTCGCCGTCCTGATAGCCCGGGACGACCCCTTGGACACCTACCTCGTCCACCATCCCGAGGCACTCTTCGGCCGTCCCGTCGAGGCAACGGTCTTCGACCCCACCAACCCGTACGTCCTCGGCCCGCAGCTCTGCTCCGCGGCGTCCGAGGCTCCCCTGCGCCCCGCCGACCTCGACCTCTTCGGCGGCGAACCCGCCCGCCTCGCAGTCGAGGCCCTGACCGCCTCCGGAGCCCTGCGCAAACGCCCGTCCGGCTGGTACTGGACCCACCAGGGCCGTCCCGACGTCGACCTGCGCGGCACCGGCGGCGGCCCCATCGCCGTGGTCGAGCGGTCAACGGGCCGCCTGCTGGGCACGGTCGACGAGGGCTCCTCACACGTCATGCTCCACACCGGCGCGGTCTACCTGCACCAGGGCGTCACCTACGTGGTCGACGACCTCGACCTGGACGACGCCGTGGCCCTGGTCCACCCCGCCAACCCCGACTGGTCCACCCACGCCCGCGACGTCACCGACCTGTCCGTGGTCGCGATCAGGGACCGTGTCGACGCCGGCCCGGTCAGCCTCTTCGTCGGCGACGTCGACGTCACCAACCAGGTCGTCTCCTACCAACGCCGCCGCATAGCCACCGGCGAGATCATCGACACCCGCCCTCTCAACCTCCCCACCCGCCAACTCCGCACGGTCGCCGTCTGGTTCACCATCACCCCGGACGCCCTGCTCAAAGCAGGCGTCGAACCCCCGGACATCCCCGGCGCCCTCCACGCCGCGGAACACGCCGCCATCGGCCTCCTCCCCCTCATGGCCACCTGCGACCGCTGGGACATCGGCGGCCTCTCCACCGCCAACCACCAGGACACCGAAAGCCCCACCGTCTTCGTCTACGACGGCCACCCCGGCGGCGCCGGCTTCGCAGAACGCGCCTACGCCACAGCCACAGCCTGGCTGAGCGCCACCCGCGAGGCCATCGCCTCCTGCACCTGCGAAACCGGCTGCCCCTCCTGCGTCCAATCCCCCAAATGCGGCAACGGCAACAACCCCCTCGACAAACCCAAAGCAGTCCACGTCCTGGACACGGTCCTCACCCACCTCCCATCCCGCCCCTGAACGAGCGGCTCCTGACTGCTGGTCACCGACTGCCCGGCTCATGCCAGATCGCGGCCTCATAGCAAGCAGGCATTGAGCTGTACGCGCACCGACCCGCTCGTGCAGCCGCCGCGCGGTTCGAGGTCGAGTCGATCCCGTATCCGCGATGATCAACTGGCCCGGACAGGACGCACACCAGATTCAGGCGCAGTCCCCAGAACCAGCGCGAATGCGATGCCCAGGAGCCGCATCCGGCCCGCCCGGCCAAATCCGAGCGTCGCACCGCCGGTCGTGAGCGGCCCCACCCAACCGGCGTCAAGTCGGTCACCCACACGTCGTCATGCCTCAGATCAATGTCCGCCGCGACGACCCGGACAGCCCGTTTCAGCAGCGGCAAAGCAGCACCAAAGCCACCTGCCCTAGCCGGACTGACCCGGCGGATACGGGAACCCGCCTGGCAGACGGGCGAGCAGCAATCCCAGTCGGCGCGCCTCCGAAGGAACTCCGAGCAAGGCTTGGCCACGAGACCGTCAGCAACTCGGCGCCGGACAACCGAGATGGGCGACCGACCCCCCGAAGCCGTCCCAACAAGTCGTCGATTCCAGCCCGAGCCCGGCCCCGCCCCGGCCTCGGCCCCACCCCGAACCCCGCCCCGCAGCTCGCCCCGAACCCCGGCCCCGCCCCGCCCCGCGCCGCGCCGCAGCTCGGCCCGCCCCGCAGCTCGGCCCCGCCCCGCGCCGCAGCTCGGCCCCGCAGCTCGGCCCCGCCCCGCAGCTCGGCCCCGGGGCCGGGGCCGAGCGGGGACGGGCACGGGGCGCCGGGCGGGTCATGAGCCGTAGATCGGGCCCGCCCGGGCATTCGCGGTCGCGGGGAGGGTCATGCCGGGGAGGGGGCTCACCTCCACTTCGGCCGTGACGAGGATGGTGAAGCCGTCCGTGTGGCAGGCGGTGAGGGCGGCGTTGTTGGCGGTGACGATTTCGGCGGCTCGGGTGCAGGCGGGGGCCGGGCCTTCGGCGGCACGCATGGCTCCGGCCAGCGCGCCGAGGTCGGCTGCGGCTCGGGCCTGGTGACGGGCGACGCGAACTGCGCCGACCGTCGCGCCCGCGGAGCCAGCCATGAGCAATGCCAGCCCGACGGCCAGGACGAAGACCGTTGCCGCCCCGCGGTCGTCGTCGAATCCGAGACGCCGGCCGGGCTTCTCGACGAGCACCAGAGCATCCGTCATGCGTAGATCACCGGCTCTCGGGCCGCCACGGCCCGTGCCCGCACGGTGAGCCGCGGCAAGCTTCCGCCGAGCACGGGGATGGGCGCTTCCACGGTGACCGTGACGGAGTTCGCGGGGTCGGCGGCATCCGGGGTGATCGTGATCGTCGCGCCCGGCGGGGCGATGCCGGCCGCACGGTCCGCTCCGGGGCCCCCTCTGGCCTCGATGATGGCGCCTTCCCTGGCCGCGTCGACGCATCGGCCCCGGGCTGTCACCGCGCTGATCGCCGTGAGGCCGAAGAGCAGGAGAAGCATGAGCGCCGGCAGCCCACCCGCCAGCTCCACGGTGAACGAGCCCCGATCCTGTCGCACGGACACCAGGTCACGACAACGTCCACGCCATCCGCGGCGCGGTACGGGCTGCCGGCGCCCGGTCACTTCAGGGCCTCGAGGATCGTGTCCGTCAGGCGCTGCTTGATCGCGGAGCTGGTCAGAACCTCGTAGAGGACTATCGCCAGACCGGCCGCGGCGAGTGTCCCCACCGCGTACTCGACCGTGGACATGCCCTCGTCCTTACGAAATCCGGCGAGCCGCAGCCTGGTCGAGCGCGTGATGACCTGCCGAGACCCAACTGCACGGAAGCCGGCCCAGCACAGGGCGGCGAACCGTACGGCCGCAGAGCGCAGGGCCGTAGAACGCAGGGCAATCGAGCGCAGGGCAGCGAGGCCCGAGCCCGGGAAGCAAGGGCCCGGGGCTTGCGGGCCGGGGCGGGACGGCCCGGGGAGGCCGACGATCAGTTGGTGCACGTGGAGCTCCTTCTTCGTGGGGTTACAGGACGTCGCCGAGGACTGCGACGAGGACCGGCACGAGGCCGGCGAGCATGAAGGCCGGGAGGAAGCACAGGCCGAGGGGGATGACGATCAGGACACCGGCGCGACGGGCGGCTGCTTCGGTGGCGATCGCGCGGTCGGTGCGGAGGTCGTCCGCGAGACGGGTGAGGGCTCCGGCGAGGGCGGCGCCGCTGGCGCTGGTTCGCACGGCTGCCGAGGTGAGGCGTTCGGCTCCTGTCAGATCCGCGAGGTGGGCCCAGGCTTCGAGCGGCTCGGCGCCGAGCGTCAACGAGCGGGCCACCCGGTCGAGCCGTTCCCCCAGCGGGCCGCCGAGGGCCTGGGCAACCGCGGTTACCGCACGGTCGATCGGGAGACCGGCGCGGAGCACGGCGGCAAGTAGGTCGGCGCCGATGGGCAGGTCGGCGCTCGCCCGCTCGCGCCCCGCTCGAACGGCGGCGGGCACCTGACGCCCGAGCAGCCGGTTGGCTCCGTAGGCGACGACGACCGCCGGCACCAGGCCCCACCAGCGCCCGACGAGGTAGCCCACGGACGCACCACACAGCACCGCCATGAGGACCCTGCGTTTCACCGGGAACCCTCCATGATCAGAGTGGGAACCAGCAGCTCCTGGAACGGGCATCGCACCCACTCGGACGTGCGTGCGGCTCGCAGGAGGGCGGCGACGCAGCACGGTTGGAGCGGGACCTGGACCGGGCCGCCCCGGCGTTGGATCGCCTCGGCACCGCAGCGGAAGGCGGTCATGCGAACGGGCTCCTGATCAGGTGGTTGGACCACAACAGACCCGCGGTCTGGAGCAGGGCCGCCGCGATCGCACAGATGGCGCCGGCCGAGGTGTGCAGGAGCACCCGGAGCGGATCAGTCCCGAGGCCGTAGCCGATAGCTAGGCCGCCGAGCGGTAGAACCGCGAGCAGCAGGGCCGTCATCCGGGTGCCGGCGGCTTCCGCGTTGGCGCGGGCGCGGGCCCGGTCAGCGGTACGGGCGTCGGCCTCGATGCGGTCGACGAGGTCAGCGGTGGGTGCCCCTGTTTCGCCGGCCAGCCGTCCAGCGGCGGCTGTCAGCTCGCCCAGCCGCCCCCGGATCGGCGCGTGCGACGGTGCGGCGCCCGCACGCAGGTCCGCCGCGAGCGCGCTCAGAGCGTCGAGGTTCCGGGTGCGCTCGGCAGCGGCGCGCTTACGGGCAATGGAGTGGGCGAACTCCCGAGCGCCCAGGACCGCATAGACGAGCCCGAGAGTCGCGGCCACCGGACCGCCGAGCAACAGCCCCAGGAGCGCAGTGCCCGCTCCCGCAACCGCGGTGAGCCTCGTGGGAGACCAGACGGTGAGGGATATCCGGAACCGGGGTTGCCGGCCGAGGCGGGCCAGCCCGGACGGCGCGGGCAGGATCACGACTCCGGCTGCGAGAGCCAGCAGCGAGGCGGCGAGAAGCCAGGACAGCCCGTTCATCGCTGCGAACCCAGGACGGGTGGCACCGTCATGCCGCGCTCCGACAGCAGGCGGGCAAGCGTGACCGAACCGGGCCCCGCACCACGCCCACGCTGCCAGGCGGGGACCACGGTGGTGAGACGTTGTTCGCCGGATGGCAGCAGCACGCCGATCGAGTCGAGGACCCGACCGCGTGGAATCCGGCGGACCTGCAGGATGACCTGGAGGGCGGCGTTGAGCTGTGCGTGCAGTGCCGCCCGGGGCAGGCCGGAGAGCATCCCCAGCGCCTCGAGCCGAGCCGGCACGTCAGCCGGCGCGTTCGCGTGCAACGTGCCCGCGCCGCCGTCGTGCCCCGTGTTCAGAGCGGTGAGCAGGTCGGCGACCTCCGCGCCGCGGCACTCCCCGATCACCAGCCGGTCGGGGCGCATGCGCAGGGCCTGGCGTACGAGCTCGGTGAGACTGACCGCCCCGGCGCCCTCGGTGTTGGAGGTGCGCGCCTGCAACGCGACGACGTGAGGGTGCACGGGGCGCAGCTCGGCCGCGTCCTCGACCAGCACGATCCGCTCGCTCGAGGGCACGAGGCCGAGCAGGGTCGCGAGCAGTGTCGTCTTGCCGGAGCCCGTGCCACCCGTCACGAGGTACGCCAGCCGGCCCGCCACGATCGACGAGAGCACCTCGGCAAGCGCCGGCGGAACGGTGCCCTGCTCGATCAGATCGTCGAGGGTGAACGGGCGCTGGCGGAACGTCCGCAGCGAGAGATACGGCCCCGTGGTCGCCACGGGTGGGAGCACCGCGTGCAGCCGTGTGCCGTCGGGGAGACGGGCGTCCGCGTAGGGCAGGCCGTCGTCGAGCCGGCGCCCGCAGGCGGCGGCGAGGCGCTGGGCCAGCCGGCGGACGTCGTCGGGGCCACCGACGTTGACCGCAGCCCGTTCCAGGCCGCGCCCCCGGTCGACCCAGACCTCCTGGCGGTTGACCAGGACGTCGGTGACCGAGGCGTCCGCCAGCAGGGGTGTCAACGGACCGGCGCCGACGAGCTGGTCGCGCACCTGGCCGGCCAGGTGCAGCACCGTGGTGTCGCCGAGCACGGCGGCGTCGGCCTCGTGGCGCACGGCGCTGACAAGAGCCTCCGGCGTCGCCTCGCCGTGCTCCTCGGCGATGTAGCGCCGCACCCTCGCAGCAAGAGTCATGCCACGGCCTCGCTCTTCGCGACGAGCAGGCGTGCGATCAGCCGGCCGCAGAGCTCGGCCAGCGGACCGCGCCCGTCCTGGGTGGGGGCGTCACCGCGCTCCAGTCCGTTGCGCAGTGACTCCTCGGGGCGTAGTGCGCCGGCCAGCGGGAGTCCGAGTGAGCGCGCCACCTCGCGCGGTTTGAGGCGCCCGGGGGCCGGGCCCCGCACCACCACCGAGAGGTCGGGGCAGTGCAGGCGCGCCACCGCAGCCACCCGGGCAGCCGCCGCGGCCGCCCGCAACTCGGCCGGGACGACCAGGACTGCCTGGTCGGCTGCCTGCAGGGCGAGGGTCGCCGCGTCGTCGAGGTGGCGGGGCAGGTCCATCACGGTCACGTCGCGGCGGGCGTGTGCGGCCGCCAGAGCGCCGGCCATGACATCGCTCGGGACCGCGGTCAGGCCGTCGCGGGCGAACGAGAGCAGCACCAGGTCGCCTCGCTGGGGCAGGGCGCCGAGCAACGCCGGCGGATCGATATGGCCACCGGCCTCGGCGAGAGCCGGCCAGCGCAGGCCGGAGAGCCGCTCCCAGCCGAGCACGAGATCCAGGCCACCGCCGAGCGGGTCGGCATCGAGCAGCAAGGTGCGCAGGCCGCGGCGGACGGCGGTGACCGCCAGCCCGCCGGCCAGGGTGCTCGCGCCCGCACCGCCCCGGCCGCCGATCACGGCGATGGCCCGTCCCGCGGCGGGCGGCTGGATCGCGGCGGTGATGCGGTCGACGACCCAGGGCTCCGCCTCGGGCAGCAGGGCGAGGTGCTCGGCGCCCAGGCTCTCGGCGAAATCCCAGACGTCGTCGTCGATCGGGTTGAGGCCCACGACGAGCACACCGGGGCGGCGGGGCATCCCCGCTCGCAGGCAGCCCGCCGCCTGGTCGGAGCCGATCAGGATCAGGGGCGCGGACGGGTAGCGGGCGCGGGCCGCGGCAGGGTCGGCGGCCAGGTCGACCTCGGTGCCACCGGCTGCGGCGAGGCGCAGCAGGTCGTCGAGGAGGTCGGGGTCTTCGGTGATCACGAGCGGTAGAGGCATGACGCCACCGTGGCCGGACCGGTGATGATCGTTCAACCGGCCATCGCCGAGCCTGTGGATAACTCAGCAGCCTGTGGATAACTCGCTCCGGGAGCGTTGATCTGCTACGGGAAGGACCGCAAATGGGACACGCGAGGAGTGGAATCGGTGGCGATTGGGTATGTTGTCGGCCGACCCGATCAATGGAGTTGGCATGGACTTCCCGATCCGCAGCGCGCAAGGCGACGACGGCACCGCGGTCATGAGCGTGCTGGGCGAGATCGACTTCTCCAACTCCGACGAGGTCGCCCAGGGCATCCGGGACGCGGTCGCCCAGGATTCCCCGGAGCAGATCCGGATCGATCTGAGCGACGCGACGTTCATCGACTCGACCGGGCTCGGCGCGCTGATCGAGGGTTACCGCGCCGCCACCGAGGCCGGCTGCCGGTTCGTGGTGACAAATCCGAGCGACAACTTCCGGCGGGTGCTCGCCGTTACCGGGCTGATCGAACTGTTCGGGATGACGGACGACGCCCAAGCCGCGAATCTCAGTCGGGCAACGGGTTCCTGACACCAAACCCTGCAGACATGGAACGACCCCCGTCGGGGGTGACGGGGGCCGTCCTGGGATTCGGCTCAGGGGGGGTCGAGCCGAATCGGACCCGGTGATCGCGGGGGGCGCAACCACCGAGAATCCATACCACCGTGAATGCACGAAAACACGGGGTCGAGTTATGGGTAAAGCAGCGGCAGCCGGGTGCAACGTGAATCCCAGTCGCAACACAAGCATGCCTCAGTACCGCTCAACCGTCGAGTACCCACCGTCACCAGAAATGGCACCACCGCCACCCCGGCAGTATTCCGGGGTGGGTACGGCTACACTTTCGGGCCGTGGGCCAGAGCGCCGCATTCTTCGACCTCGACAAGACCGTCATCGCCAAGTCCAGTGCGCTGGCCTTCGGACGGCCGCTCTATCGTGATGGGCTGATCAGCCGGCGTGACGTCGTCAAATCCGCCTACGCCCAGCTCATGTTCCGGCTGGGTGGCACCGACGAGCAGACCATGGCACGCACCCGCGACTACCTCGCCACCCTCTGCAAGGGCTGGAAGGTCGAGCAGGTTCAGCAGATCGTCGGCGAAGCCCTGCAAGAGCTGATCAACCCTTATGTGTACGCGGAAGCCGCCGCCCTCATCGCCGAGCACCAGGGCGCCGGGCGCGACGTCGTGCTGGTTTCAGCATCCGGTGACGAGATGGTGCGCCCGATCGGCGCGCTGCTCGGGGTCACGGACATCATCGCGACGCGGATGGGCATCGTGGAAGGCCGCTACAGCGGTGAGATCGAGTTCTACGCCGCCGGGCCGAGCAAGGTCATCGGCGTGCAGGAGCTCGCGGACGAGCGCGGCTACGACCTTGCGGAGTGTTACGCCTACTCCGACTCGAGCAGCGATCTCCCCCTGCTGGAGGCGGTCGGGCATCCGAGCGCGGTGAATCCGGATCGCGCACTGCGCCGGGTCGCGCTGGAGAACCAGTGGCCGGTGCTGGAGTTCCGGCACCCCATCCCTCTGGGCCGCCGGCTGCGGGAACGGCCCGCCGTCCCGGTCGCGGCCGCAGCGCTGGGGGTGGGCGTGGGAGTCGCGATCGGCTTCGCGATCTACGGCCGGCACCGCCGCACGAAGGCCGCCCTGAGCTGACGTCAAGCGTCTGACTAATTACGTTAAGTAGCATTTGCCCTGGTGATCAAGGCGGCAGAGGCGTAGAAAGAAACCGCGGACCCGTTCATCGGATTCCGTGCACGGCCACCGGGAACCCACGCGCGATCAGCCACGGCAGGCACGTTGCGGCGGGACCCACCGGGAAACCGGCGGGACTGCCGACAACAGAACCCCAGGTGCACGCCTGATAACCCGGTAGGACGCGCAAGCGACGCCGCCTCACCCGTGAGGCGGCGTCCTTTATGTCGCGATCAGCCCGCCCGGGGCTGACCGCCCGATCAGCCCGCCCGATCAGCCCGCCCGATCAGCCCGCCCGGTCAGCCC
The DNA here is from genome assembly GCF_018332715.1 of Winogradskya consettensis. Taxonomy (GTDB): domain Bacteria; phylum Actinomycetota; class Actinomycetes; order Mycobacteriales; family Micromonosporaceae; genus Actinoplanes; species Actinoplanes consettensis. The sequence goes on from NZ_BOQP01000052.1 coordinate 123,667, forward strand.
GCCCGATCAGCCCCGGGCCGACCGCAGGTGCCGGTTGCGCAGCTCGTGGTAGACGTCGCGGAAGGCCTGCGGCCGACGATGGAAGTCCACGCCCTGGGCCCACAACTCGGTGTTGACCGTCGACCCGTCCCGCCGCTCGATCAGCACGGTCATGCCGCCGTGGATCTCCCACCGGCCCACCTTGTTGGTGTGCTTGTGCAGCCGCACCTGGGCGATCTCCTCCCACCGCAGCGTGCGCGACCGCAGCAACCCCCGGATCCGTAAACCCGCGGGCCGCACGTAGACGCCCATCTCCAGGATCCGCCAGCCGGCGAGCACCCACACCGCGGCGATGACCATCGCGAGGATGTGCACACCCGCGCCGGTCAGGTCGAAGAGCCCGACGCTCGCCCAGCCGAGGAGACCGAAGGCCACGGCTTCCCAGCCGATGACCAGCCAGCGGCCGGGGCCGGGTGAGTATGGCCGGACCCAATCGTCGTCCATCAACCGAGTATGGCAACCGCCAACGGCCGCAAAACGGGTAATTCGAACTTCGACGCATCACCCGCCCGAAGGTGCCAACACCTCATCGCCGATCCGGGGGATCTCGTCCGCACCCTCGATCACCGCGGCCGCGTAGTGCCGCAGCCACGATCGGACACCGTCCGGGGTGCCGGTCGCGTACGCCCCGGCCGATCCCACATATTCGGGCTCGCGGGTGAGATGGCCCGCCTCGACCCCGACCAGGCCGCGGGCGTCGAAGCCGCGGGAGACCAGGGTGAGCCGCGCGGCCGCCCGTGCGACGACACCCGCGGGCCCGGCGAAGGGCCGCAGAGTGATCAATTCGGCGTGCACGATCGCGGCGAGCAGCAGCGGTGGCGTCCGTTCGTTGCCGGCGACCAGCCCGGCGAGGGCGTCGATGCGGTCAGCGCCGGAGATCAGCCGGCCCAGGTCGGACTCCGCAACGGAGCCGCGGGCTGCCAGCATGTGGAGCCGGGCGAGCACCTGGCGGGGTGCGCGGGGCCAGAGATCGGTCATGCCGCCGAGCGACTCGGAGACGCGCAGAGCGCCCTGCACGATCGGGTCGGTGACCGTGCCACCGCGAACGTCGGCGAGGTCGTAGCGATGGTCTTCCAGGGCCGCGCTGGCCACGGCGGCGCGCAGGCCGACCTCGGCGGCGACCTGGCCCCCGTTGCGGCGCAGCGCCCGGTGCCGCAACGCGGCGTCGACGCGCTCCCGGGCCTCGGTGAAAGCGTCCTCGACCCCGGTCAGGGCGAGCAGCGGAGCCAGCGGATCGTTCGTCACCGGCATACCGTAACCGGAAAACCCTACGAAACACTTGCTGCGCATTAGGGCTCAGAAGTGGCAAGATTCGCGCAGCACCGATCAGGATCTGCCCGGTCGGCGCGCACTCTCCGCCACTCAGCGCGCGGGACGAGCACGGGTCGCCCGAGCGCAACTAGTGTGCACACAACAGAGCAGAGGAGCCGCCCTCATGAGCGAGACGCTGGAGAACCTGTATTCGGAGACGCGGCAGTTCCCGCCGCCCGCCGACCTCGCCGCCAATGCCAACGTCAAGGCCGAGGCCTACGACGAAGCCGATGAGAACCGCCAGTGGTTCTGGGAACAACAGGCGAAACGGCTCAGCTGGGCCAAGCCGTGGGAGCAGGTCCTCGACTGGTCCAACCCGCCCTTCGCCAAGTGGTTCGTCGGCGGCGAGCTGAACATCGCGTACAACTGCGTGGACCGTCATGTCGAGGCCGGGCATGGCGACAAGGTCGCGATCCACTGGGAGGGCGAGCCCGGGGACACCCGTTCGATCACCTACGCCGACCTGCTCAAGAGCGTCAGCCAGGCCGCCAACACGCTCACCGAGCTCGGCATCACGGCCGGCGACCGGGTTGCCATCTACCTGCCGATGATCCCCGAGGCCGCGGTGGCGATGCTGGCCTGCGCGCGGATCGGCGCGACCCACAGCGTCGTGTTCGGCGGGTTCTCGGTGGACGCCCTCTCCACCCGCATCCAGGACGCGGACGCGAAGCTCGTGATCACCGCGGACGGCGGATACCGGCGGGGCAAGCCGTCCGCGCTCAAGCCGACGGTCGACGACGCTGTCGCGCAGTGCCCGAGCATCGAGCACGTGCTCGTCGTACGCCGCACCGGTGAAGATGTCGCCTGGGGTGAGAAGGACCTCTGGTGGCACGAGACGGTCGAGCAGGCGAACGACAAGCACGAGCCGCAGGCCTTCGACTCCGAGCACCCGCTGTTCATCCTCTACACCTCGGGCACGACGGGTAAGCCGAAGGGCATCCTGCACACCACGGGCGGATATCTGACGCAGACGTCGTACACGCACAACGCCGTCTTCGACCTGAAGCCCGAGAGTGACGTCTACTGGTGCACCGCCGACATCGGCTGGGTCACCGGGCACTCGTACATCGTCTACGGGCCGCTCTCCAACGGCGCCACCCAGGTCATGTACGAGGGGACGCCGGACACGCCGAACCGCGGCCGGTTCTGGGAGATCGTCGACAAGTACAAGGTCACCATCCTCTACACCGCGCCCACCCTCATCCGCACCATGATGAAGTGGGGCGACGACATCCCGGCGAAGTATGACCTGTCGTCGCTGCGCGTGCTCGGCAGCGTCGGCGAGCCGATCAATCCCGAGGCCTGGATGTGGTACAGGGCAAATGTCGGCCACGACAACTGCCCCATTGTGGACACCTGGTGGCAGACCGAGACCGGCTCGATGATGATCTCTCCGCTGCCCGGTGTCACCAGCACCAAGCCCGGCTCCGCGATGACCGCACTCCCCGGCATCTCGGCGGACGTTGTCGACGACGAGGCCCGCTCGGTGCCGAACGGCGGCGGCGGGTTCCTGGTGCTGCGCGAGCCGTGGCCGTCGATGCTGCGCACGATCTGGGGTGACGACCAGCGCTTCATCGACACCTACTGGTCGCGCTTCGGCAAGGGCGCCGGTGTCGGTGAGGACTGGATCTACTTCGCCGGCGACGGAGCGAAGAAGGACGACGACGGTGCGCTCTGGCTGCTCGGCCGGGTCGACGACGTCATGCTGATCTCCGGGCACAACATCTCGACCACCGAGGTCGAGTCGGCCCTGGTGTCGCACCCGTCCGTGGCCGAGGCCGCGGTCGTCGGCGCCACCGACCCGACAACCGGGCAGGCCATCGTGGCGTTCACGATCCCCCGGGGCAACGTCGACACCAGCGGCGAGGCCGGCGAGAAGCTGATCCAGGAGCTGCGCCTGCACGTCGCCAAGAAGCTGGGCCCGATCGCCAAGCCCCGGCAGATCATGCTCGTCGCCGAGCTGCCCAAGACCCGGTCCGGAAAAATTATGCGACGACTGCTGAAGGACGTCGCGGAGAACAGGTCGCTGGGCGACGTCACGACGTTGCAGGACTCCACGGTCATGGACCTGATCTCGTCAGGCATGACTTCGGCCAAGTCCGAGGACTGACCGCACACGCATCGGCGGCAGTGGGTGACAATCCACTGCCGTCGATGTTATGACCTAACTGGACCTTGCCAGGCATCGCTATATCTGCATACGTTCTCTCCAGCCCCGGATCCGGGGCCTGCTAGGCCGCCCGCCGAACCACGGCGTGCGGTCCTGTCAACGGAGGTAACGTAGTGCGCAAGGTAGTCGTGGGACTGCTGGGCGCCGCGATGGTGACCAGTGTCGGGATCTCGCTCCCGACCGTCGCCAACGCTGCTCCACCTGCCGATCCGGCACCGGCCAGTCAGGCCGGCACCGCCACCGTCGACGACATCCCCAACCCGTTCAACGACAAGACCCGGGCGCTGCGCCAGCAGGCCATCACCGATGTGCTCACCGGCCGCGCCAAGCCGATCGAGCGCAACGGCAGCACGGTGGTCAAGGTCGGCAAGACCCAGGGCGTGTCAGCGCTCAACAAGACGGCGACCACGAACGACGACGGCGTCGACCAGTACGTCGAACTCGAGCGTGAGAACACCGACCGGATCTTCGTGATCCTCGCGGAGTTCGGCAACGACCGGCACCCCAGCTACCCCGACGTGGACAGCGACCCGGCGACCGCCGGCCCCGCGACGTTCGAGGGTCCGCTGCACAACTCGATCCCGGAGCCCGACCGCGGCGTGGACAACTCCACGATCTGGCGGTCCGACTACAGCTCCGACTACTTCCGCAACCTCTACTTCGGCGACGGTGCGGGCACCGAGTCGCTGAAGACCTATATGCAGACGCAGTCGTCCGGCCGCTACAGCGTCGACGGCGAGGTCACCGACTGGGTCAAGGTCAAGTACAACGAGGCCCGGTACGGTCGCGACCTCTGCGGCAGCCACGTGTGCAGCAACGTCCAGCAGCTCGTCCGTGACGCCGCGAACCAGTGGGTCATCGACCAGCGGGCCGCCGGGCGTACCGAGGATCAGATCGTCGCGGACCTGCAGTCGTTCGACCAGCACGACCGGTACGACTACGACAACGACGGCGACTTCAACGAGCCGGACGGCTACATCGACCACTTCCAGATCGTGCACGCCGGTGGCGACCAGGCCGACGGTGACCCGCAGCAGGGTGAGGACGCCATCTGGAGCCACCGCTCCTATGTGAGCTCGGGCGACGCCGGCTCCACCGGCCCGTCGGGCAACCTGCGCGGCGGCACCCAGGTCGGCGACACCGGCCTCTGGATCGGTGACTACACGATGCAGCCGGAGAACGGTGGCCTCGCCGTCTTCGCCCACGAGTACACGCACGACCTCACGCTGCCGGACGACTACGACACCACCGGCGGCGGCGACAACGCCAACGAGTACTGGACGCTGATGGCGCAGAACCGCCTCAGTGCCACGGGCGACCAGGGCATCGGCACCCGCCCGGGCGACATGGGGGCGTGGAACAAGCTCCAGCTCGGCTGGCTCGACTACGAGGTCCTGGTCAAGGGTCAGCAGAAGACCCTCGAGCTCGGCCCGGAGGAGTACAACACCGCCAAGGCGCAGGCCGCGGTCGTGGTGCTCCCCGACAAGCAGGTCGTCACACCGCTGGGCGCACCGTACGCCGGAACCAAGCAGTACTTCTCCGGCAACGCGGACGACCTCGAGACCGCGCTGACCAAGGACGTCGACCTCACCGGTAAGGCCACCGGCTCGGTCACGCTCAAGGGCCGCTACGCCATCGAGGTCGACTACGACTACCTCTACTTCGAGGCGTCGACCGACAACGGCAGCACCTGGACCCGGCTCAACGGCACGGTCAACGGCGCCGCCTTCCCGACCGACGGCAGTGGCAACCCGGCGCTGACCGGCAGCACCGGTGGCGCCTGGGCGGACATCGCTGTGCCGCTCAACGCGTACGCGGGCCAGAAGGTCAAGTTCCGCCTGCACTACCTGACCGACGGCGGCGTCTCCGAGGGCGGGTTCTTCGGCGACAACCTGACGGTCACCACCGACGGCACCGTGGTGTCGACGGACGGCGCTGAGACCACCCCGACCTGGACCCCCGCGGGCTTCAGCGTCGTCGGTTCCTCGACCAGCGCGGCGTACGACAACTTCTACATCGTCGGCAACCGCTCGTACGTCGGCTACGACCAGTACCTCAAGACGGGCCCGTACTTCTTCGGCTACCCGGCGAAGCCCGACTTCGTGGATCACTTCTCGTACCAGCAGGGCGTGCTGATCTCGTACTGGGACACCTCGGTCTCGGACAACAACGTCAGCACCCACCCCGGCACCGGCCGCAACCTGTACGTCGACGCGCACCCGGAGCCGGTCTACAACCTGGAGGGTGTGCCGTGGCGCGCCCGGGTGCAGATCTACGACGCACCATTCGGGTTGAAGAAGGCCGATTCGTTCACGCTGCACATCAACGGCAAGGCCAGCTACATCCGTGGCCAGGCCGCGCAACCGACGTTCGATGACACCCAGAAGTACTTCTACGACGAGACCCCGGCCGCAGGCGTCAAGCTGCCCGCCGCCGGCGTCAAGATCCAGGTCACCGCACAGTCCGGCACCTCGGCGACGGTGAAGTTCAGCTAAAGCACCATCATGGAGGCGGCGCTGGGAAAACTCTCCCGGCGCCGCCTTTCACGTGTGTAAAGATCTTGATTAATTTCACTACATCACTTCCACGTATCTAATTTTTTGCATACGTTCACCTGGGTCCCGAACACGGGACCTCTGCATGCCGAGCCGCTGCACCCCAGCGATTCGGGCACGTCGACGGAGGTACGTAGTGCGCAAAGTAGTCGTGGGACTACTCAGCGCCGCCATGGTCACCAGTGTCGGGATCGCTCTCCCGACCGTGGCTCAGGCGGCGCCTCCGGTGGAGCCCGTCCCGGCGGCCGCGAAGGCCCCCAAGAAGGACGATCTCCCCAACCCCCTTGAGGACAAGCGCCGCGAACTGCGCCAGACCGCCATTCAGGGAGTCCTGAAGGGCAAGATCAAGACGCAGAAGCGGAACGGCAGCACCGTTGCGAAGGTCGGCAAGACCCAGGGCGGCGGCCTCGCCGACCGTACGGTCGCGGCCACCGGCCAGGACCAGTACGTCGAGCTCGACAACGAGCGCACCGACAAGATCTTCGTGATCCTGGCGGAGTTCGGCAACCAGCGGCACCCGAACTACCCGGACGTCGACAGCGACCCGGCCACGCCGGGTCCGACCACGTTCGAGGGTCCGCTGCACAACTCGATCCCGGCGCCCGACCGGGCCCAGGACAACACCACGGTCTGGCAGGCGGACTACAACAAGGAGCACTACGAGTCGCTGTACTTCGGCGACGGCTCCGACGCCGAGTCGCTCAAGACCTACTACCAGACCCAGTCCTCGGGTCGCTACAGCGTCGAGGGCGAGGTGTCCGACTGGGTGAAGGTGCCCTACAACGAGGCCCGCTACGGCCGCGACTGCGACATCAACGGTCTCTGCACCGACACCAACGCCTGGGCGCTCATCAAGGACGCCGTGGCGCAGTGGGTCGCGACCCGCAAGGCCGCCGGCAAGACCGACGCCGAGATCGCCACTGAGATCAAGCAGTTCGACCAGTGGGACCGTAACGACTACGACGGCGACGGCAACTTCAACGAGCCCGACGGTTACATCGACCACTTCCAGATCGTCCACGCCGGCGGCGACCAGTCCGACGGTGACCCGCAGCAGGGTGAGGACGCCATCTGGGCGCACCGCTGGAACGCCTACCTGAACACCGTCGGCATCGACGGCCCCTCGTACAACAAGTACGGCGGCACGCAGGTCGGCAACACCGGTGTCTGGATCTCCGACTACACCATGCAGCCGGAGAACGGCGGCCTCTCGGTCTTCGCCCACGAGTACGGGCACGACCTCGGCCTGCCGGACGACTACGACACCAGCGGCGGCACGAACAACAACAGCGAGTTCTGGACCCTGATGGCGCAGAGCCGTCTCTCCGGGGCCGGCGAGCCGCTCGGCACGCGCCCGGGTGACATCGGCGCCTGGAACAAGCTGCAGCTCGGCTGGCTGGACTACGAGGTCGTGGTCAAGGGCCAGCAGAAGACCCTCGAGCTCGGTCCGCAGGAGTACAACACCAGCAAGGCCCAGGGTGCTGTGGTCGTGCTGCCGGACAAGCAGGTCACCACGCCGCTCGGTGCGCCCTACGCCGGCACGAAGCAGTACTTCTCCGGCAACGACGACGGCCTCAACACCACGCTGACCAAGGCGGTCGACCTGACCGGCAAGACCAGCGCGTCGCTCGACCTCAAGGGCCGCTACAACATCGAAGAGGGGTACGACTACCTCTACTTCGAGGCCTCGGAGGACGGCGCCACCTGGACCGCCCTTGACGGCACTGTGGACGGTCAGCCGCTCGGTACCGACGGCGGAGAGCCGGGTCGTCCCGCGGTTTCCGGCACGAGCAACGGCGCGTGGCAGAGCTTCCACATCCCGCTCGACGCGTACGCCGGCAAGAAGATCTCGCTCCGCCTGCACTACCTGACCGACGGTGGCGTCTCCGAGGGTGGTTTCTTCGGCGACGACCTGGCGATCACGGCGAACGGTGCCGTTGTCTCCACCGACGGTGCCGAGACCACCCCGACCTGGACCGCCAAGGGCTTCAGCGTCGTCGGTGCCTCGACCAGCGCGGCGTTCGACAACTTCTACATCGTGGGCAACCGCAGCTACGTCGCCTACGACAAGTACCTCAAGACGGGCCCGTACAACTTCGGCTACCCGACCCGGCCGGACTACGCGGAGCACTTCGCGTACCAGCAGGGCGTGCTCATCTCGTACTGGGACACCTCGGTGGCGGACAACAACGTCAACGTCCACCCGGGCTCCGGCCGTAACCTGATCATCGACGCGCACCCCGAGCCGATCTACAACCTCGAGGGCGTGCCGTGGCGGTCGCGGATCCAGCTGTACGACGCTCCGTTCAGCACCACCAAGGCGGACTCGTTCACGCTGCACGTCAACGGCAAGGCCAGCTACATCCGTGGCCAGGCCGCGTCGACCACGTTCGACGACACCCAGAAGTACTTCTACGACGAGACCCCGTGGGCGGGCGTCAAGCTTCCCGCCGCCGGTGTCAAGATCCAGGTCACCGCGCAGTCCGGAACCTCGGCCACGGTCAAGTTCTCCTGATCTCTCGCGTCGGCTGAGCTGCCCGGGGACCTTCTGGTCCCCGGGCAGCTCTGTTTTCAGGACCAGATTTCCAGGACCAGGTTTCCAAGGCCAGGTTTCCAAGGCTGGGCGGGAACCTGCCAGGCCGATCAGTGGTCCCACTCCCCATGACCTCTATGGGTACGCGCACAGCGGCCGCACTGACAGCGATAACCCTTTCGGGCTGCGCCGCAGCCACTCCTCCTTCGGCAGCGCTTCCCTCGACGACCCCCGCGCGTCCCTCGACCACTCCCGCGCTCCCCTCGACGACCCCCGCGCTTCCTTTCAACTCGGTCCCCACCGGTCCTCCCCCCGGCCTCACCAAGCCCGTCAAGCCCCCGAAAACTCCCACGGACGTCATCCAGAGCCCCGGCTGGACCGAGGGCTACGTCCTGCGCGGCGGGAGCGGTCCGTGCTACGGCCTGCTCGACATGGACGGTTTTCCCTATGCGATGTACTCCGACACGGGCACGGCGCTGAAGAAGGGCGATCACGTACGGGTCCGGGTCGTTCCCGCCACGCTGCGTATCTATTGCGGCGAAGGCACACCGGTACGCATGGAGGCCGTCGAACACGTCTCGTAACCGCAACGTCCGAACCCTGTGTGTTGCCCGTACGCTGGACTTCATGAGTTCGCAGGTGGACGAGGCAGCCGTGCTGACCGAGGGACCCTGGACCCACCGTTTCGTCGGGGCCAACGGCAGCCGGTTCCACGTCGTCGAGGCGGGCACCGGGCCGCTCGTGTTGCTGCTGCACGGTTTCCCCGAGTTCTGGTGGGCCTGGCACGAAATGCTGCCCCGGATCGCCGACGCGGGATTCCGGGCCGTCGCAATCGACCTGCGCGGCTACGGCGCCAGCGACAAGCCCCCGCGCGGCTACGACGGCTACACCATGGCCGCCGACGTCACCGGTCTGATCCGCGCGCTCGGCGAGCGCTCCGCGATGATCGTGGGCGCCGGCGCGGGCGGCATGATCGGCTGGGCCGCCGCCGCGTTCCATCCCAAGATGGTCAGCCGGCTGGTGGTGCTCGGCGCCGCCCACCCGCTGCGCTTGCGTGCGGCTCTGTTCGCCGACCCCCGCGGCCAGCTCGCCGCGACGTCCTCGATCCTCAAGTTCCAGGTCCCCCGCTACGAGCATGTCCTGACCAAGGGCGACGCCGCGATGGTCGGCGAGCTGATCGAGCACTGGAGCGGTCCGGAGTGGACCCGGACCCCCGAGTTCGCCGCGTACGCCGCCCGGTGCCGGGAAGCCATCCAGATCCCGCAGGCGGCGTTCTGCGCGCTCGAGGCGTACCGATGGGTGTTCCGTTCGGCACTGCGGCTGCAGGGCTACCGCTTCGTCAAACTGATGCAGGCGCCCCTGGTCACCCCGACCCTGCAGATGCACGGCGCCCTGGACACCGCGGTCCTGCCCCGCACCGCCCAGGGCTCAGGCCGCTACGTCATCGCGCCCTACGAGTGGCGACTGATCGAAAACGCGGGCCATTTCCTGCACCAGGAAGCCCCCGACCTCGTCACCGGCGAGATCCTGCGCTGGATCAAGAGTTAGATGCGGTGCTCGTAGAGCTCGGTGACCTCGCCGGCCGGCGCCCAGCCCTGGTAGACACCGAAGTCGAATTCCTCGAGCCCCAGCGCCTGCGCGACCGGTGAGCGACCACCGGTGTATTCCACCCGCAGCCACGCGTCAGCCTCAGCCAGCACGATGAACGGCTGCCCACGCCACGTGCAGGTGGTCCGCACGTAGGTGAGGTCGGAGAATTCCCCCTGTCGCAGCACGCGCACGAAACGCCCCGGACGGGACTCCTCGAAACCGGCGCCGGGCTCGGGCGCGTAGATACGCACGTTCTCACCGTCGGGCGAGGCGTCGTATTCCCGCCCCTGCCACGTCACGACGTATCCGTCACGCATCCTGCTCACCAACCCTGCGCCACGCCGGTGCGTCACTGTCGAACATCGCGATGATCCGCTCGTTGCCGTCCGCGTCGATGCGCCAGAGCTGCGCCCCGTGCGGCAGCCGGACGCTGTCCACCTTGAACTCGGCGATCACCGCGCTGCCCTCACCCGGAGCGAACCCGTTGCCCCGGAACGGCGGGCGTTCGATGACCCAGCCGTCCATGGCTCGCAGCGCCTGCTCGTTCTGCCCGCCGTACGGAATCCGGTAGAGACTCGGGCGGTGTGCCGGCCACCGGAGCAGGAAGGCTTCCTTGGCGTCCGCCTGGAACGGCGAACCCTCGTAGGCCAGCCCCAGCGCGGCGAAGAGCTCGACCGGGTTGTTCAGGTGCTCCACCTCGGCCACCCGATGCACGAACCCGGCGATCCGGTCGTAGCCCCGGTCCAGGTAGAAGTCCACCTGATCCTGCGGCACGGCCTTCTGCATCATCGTCGGCTGCGCGTCGGCCTCGGCGTCCTGCTGCTGTTCGCTGTCATCGACCGGGGTCTCGTCGTAGTCCCCGCCCAGCCCGGCCTCCGCAGCCCAGCTCGCGAGCGCGATGACCTGCGGACCCGGATACTTCGCACCGATCACGGAACCGGGGTTGACCGCGAACGCCCAGGCCGGGTCGGGCCAGTTGTGGATCAGCTCGACGAACCGCACACCGGCCGTACGGATCGGCTCGTCGAAGTGGTCACCCAGCCGGTCCTCGCTGCTGAAGACGACCAGGAACCGCTCGCCCTCGACATCCTCGGTCCGGTAGGCGAACCCGGCCTCACCCGGTGCGCTGCCGGGGCGGGAGTCGTCCGCGACCGGCACCAGAACGGTGGCGAGCAGCAGTGTCGAGAGGAAGGAATCCGTGCTGTGCTCGAGCGAGGCCTGGTAGAGGTCGCGCTCGACCTCGTTGGCCGGCACGAACTCGGTCGCGTAAGGATGCGGGGCCATGGCAGCACTGCTGAGCGCGGCCGCACCCATGCCACCCTGGTCCATCTGGCTGCTCGCGGGCGGAATGCCCGGCCGGGACGCCGGCGCGGGAACGCCCGCCCCGGGGATCACCGGCGGCGCGACGCTGCCGGCGAGCCCGGCCTGCGCTCCGAAACCCGATTGGGCTCCTTGACCGGGCTGAGTTCCGAAACCCGGCTGGGCTCCGAAACCCGGCTGGGCTCCGAAACCCGGCTGGGCTCCGAGACCGGGCTGGGCTCCGAGACCGGGCTGGCCGCTGAACGCGGTCGGCTGTGCGGGGCGCGGAGCGGATGTCTGCATGGTCGGGCCCGGCAGGATGAGCTTGGACGTGACCGCGGGGTCGGCGGAGGTCGGCGGCACCTCGGTGGCGTTGCCCGGGGTGGCACCTGCCGCGCCCATGGCGGTGAGCGCCTGCGCGGCGGCCGCCATGGTGGAAGGCTGGTCCGCGGAGGCCGGAGCCTGCCTGCGGGGCAGCCCGTTCGCGGTCGTCTGCGGTGCCTCGGCACCCGCCTCACCCGGGACCGGCGTGGGGAGGTGGCCGGGAACCGGCGGCGTCTGCGCCATGGGCGTACGCGTCGGAAGTGGTCCGTCCAGAGGCTGGAGCGGCGGCAGATCGCGTGATCCACTGGCCGGGACCACAGGGGTCTCCGCCGGCCGGTTGCCGCGGCTACCGAGAGCGTCGAGCGCGCTCGGGCCGCTCGCCGGGGCTGTGGTGCCGGACCTGCTGGCCAGCGCGTCCAGGGCACTGCCGCTGGGCAACGCGGAACTGGTGAAACCACTGGGACTCGTCGGGATCGCGCTCACGCTGCTCGCGGCGGGCTGCGCGAAGCTCGGCGGCATCGGCGGTGCCACGGGAGCCGGCTCGGGCGGGCTCACCGGGGCGCTCTGGCCGCCGCCACCCGTCTTGAACCCGCTGAACGACGTGGTCGGGCCGCCCCCACCCATGCCGGGCGGGGTTGACGGGACGCGCGAGGGCAGACCGCTGGGGAGGACAGCTCCGGGCGTACGTAAGGGGAGTCCGCCTGGACCCATCGAGGAGCCGGAACCGGCGCCCGAAGCCTCTGTCGCGGTCTTTTCCGCAGTTCCGAAGCTGGCCGGTGGGCTGAATCGGTCTGCTGCCGAGCCGCTGGTAGCCGGAGCAACCGTGGACGGGGCGCGGAGCGTGGAGAGGCTGGTGGTCGGGGCATTCGTTGCCGAGGCGCCGTAGCCACCCTCCGGCGCTGTGCCCGCGCCGAAGCTCGTAGGCGCGGCTGTGTCGGGGCCGTAGCCGGAGGGGCCCGCGTAGTTGGCCGGTGCGGCGCTCGTGGGCGCGTAGTCGTACCCGGCGGCCTGCGCTGCCTGCGCCCCCGCCTGTGCCGCACGATAACCGGAACCCAGGTCCTGGTGCGGCGTGCTCGCAGCCGTCGCACCCGCGCCCAGGTCAGCAGGCATGCCGCCGACGCTCGCGCCCGAAACGGGACCACCGGATGCCGGGTTTGCGTAGCCCTGCGCCGCGGCAGCACTGGCCGCCATGGCCGCTGCCTGCAGATCCGGGATGCGGCTGGGCGCGTTACTGCCGTCGCGGCCGGGGCCACGGGTCGGCATGCGCAGATCGCCGCGGCTCAGCTGGGCGACGAACCACGCGGGGAGGTAACCCTCGATCGGCAGACCGGGGTTGACCGCCATCCACCACTCGTAGTTCGGCCAGGTCTCGGCGAGCTCCTGATACGCGACCCGTCGCGCCGAGCCGGTGTAATCGGCTAGGCAGGACTGGAGCGCGGACGGAGATGTGAATGCCAGCACGTGCGTACGCCCGCCGGTGCTCCATGTTCCCCAGCCCAGCGGCTCGAGGCCGGCCAGGGCATCCGCGGAAACAGGCAGCAGCAGGTCGACGCCGGCGAGAATGCGGAAGTACGACTCCTGGTCGTCGGCGCGCAGAGCATTGCGCATGGCGACTTCGGCATCAGTACCCGGTTCCCACTCGGTCACGTCCACCTCTCCCTTCGCGGCGAACGGGCCACCTCAACGCGTACAACCTACAAGGTCAGGCCCCGATCACAATGGGCGGCAGCACGCCTACACCAAACCGAACCCGTATCGGTCCGAATAGTTGCTCAGTGACACTAAGCAATAACTTTTAGTAGCCACATTTCGGATCAGCGCTGTCAAAGCCGACGGCGGGCTCGGAAACCGCACTGCGGGTGGTGGTCGACCATCGCGGGTCTCCCGAGCGCGACAATGCCTCAAATGCCACATTTCGGATATCACCCGCTCTCACCTCAGCCGCCACCTGCGAATTCAGACGCTCGTCGCGCGCCACACCAACAGACTGCCCGCTTTACCCACGCCGGCTGCCCTGTTACCCCCCGACTCACTCCTTCGGCTCCCTGAAAAACAGTTCGGCCGGGACACCCTCAGGGGTGACCCGGCCGCACCGTGCTGGTCCCGACAGGTCAGGAGAAGCGCTTCGTCGCGTTGTTCTCAGTCGTGGTGTAGTCCTGTGCGGACTGGTCCACCGCGACCTTGATGTTGTGCAGGATGTTCTTCAGGTCGGTGGACGCGGACGACCACTTCTTCTGACGCTCGGAATACGCCTGCTGGGCGGCGCCGTCCCAGGTCGCCACGAGCGGGCGGGCAGAGGCCTCGAGGTCAGCGAGCTTCTGCTCCATCTCGCTGACGGCCTTCTGGATGTCGGCGCCGGCCTGGGCCAGCGTGCCGAAATTAACCTTGAGCAGACCATCGGTCATCGCGTGATCCCCCGCCTTCAGTTCTCGAGCGGCAGGTAACCGCCGCCGCCGGCCTTGGTCATCGAGTCAGCGGCCGACTCGTCCGTGGTGTCGTAGTTGACACCCGACTCCTTGATGGCCACCGCGGTCTCGGCCAGAGCCTTGTTGAGCTGGCTCAGGTCCTGCTGGTACTGAGCCCGGACGTTCTCGAACGCCCTGGCACCCCGGCCCGCCCATGCCGTCTGGAGCACCGAGAGCTCCGACATGAGCCGGTTGAGCATGCTCGTCAGATCCTGGTTGACCTGGTCGAACTTCGCGGCGGTCTGCGCCATCACCGCGGATTCAGCCTGCGTTGACGCCACCCGGACGTCACCCCGCTTTCTCTTCTAGTCTGTCGCCCCGTGTCCTGAATGGACGAGCCGTGCTGCGTTTTTCCGGCTATCGGTGCATTGACGTTCCATCAGGTTAACCCGAGTCACGCAACCGTGGGGGGCGCCCCTGACCTGGCCTTTGTCCGGCAACATCGCCGACAGTAGCGCCCTACACACGTACGCGGTAACTCAGCGGTTCAACCTGTGGATATCTATGTCCGGTCCGGGCGGTTATCCACAGGCCCGCCCCCCGCTGGACGCCGCGACCTCCTACGATGAGCGTCGCAGGAAAAAATCCCGGACATTTGAAGGGCGGCGCAGGGTGACGGCTCAGATGGCGAGTGGCCGCAGCTTCCCGGAGCTCAGCGGCGCCGGCCGGCAACTGCCGAAACTACGCACCAAGCGCGTCCGACATGGACGAATTTTCGGCATTCGCATCGGTCAGCTCGTCAGCACCCAGGTGGCCGCAGCGGTCCTGCTCATCGGCGCGATCAACGGGCCTATCGCCCTGGCAGCCGCGTCATTTGTGGCAATCATCATGCTTTCTGTCACCTGGCTACGTCTGCGTCGCCGGTGGGCATTCGAGTGGATCGGCACGGCCATGCGCTTCTCGGGCCGCCGTCACGCCGCGGCGGTCAACACCTCGCCCACCGCGCTGCTCGAGTTCGTGTCACCCGGATCACGGATCGAGCAGACCGAGCTGGCCGGTGACCCCGCCGCCATCATCGTCGACGCGCTCGGTCTCACCGCGGTCCTGGAGCTGGGCGACCCGACCGGCATGCTCGCCGAGGAAGTCAGCGCGGTCCCGTCCCCGGTGAGCCTGCTCCCGCCGGCCGGCACCGAGCACCCGCCGTGCCGCATCCAGCTACTCCTGACCGGCGCGCCGGCGCCATCACTGCGCGCCGGCGGCGGCACCCCCGCAAACTCCTACCGCCAACTCACCGAGGGACGGCTGCTGGGTTACAGCCGGGCCTTCCTCGCGGTCCGGGTGTTGCAGGCCGAGGGCTGGTCCGAGGAAGACCTGCGCCGCGCCCTGTCCGGCCTGGTCCGCAAACTGCTGCGCCGCCTCTCACCGACACCGGCCCGCCCGCTCGGCGAGACGGCCGCGCTCAGGGTCATCGCCGAGCTCGCCCACGACGACGGTGTCGGCCAGGCCCAGGAGACCTGGCCGGGTCTGCGGGTCGGCACCATGACCCAGGCGACGTTCCGGTTGTCACGCTGGCCCGACATGCGCATCGAGACCTCCCGCCGGCTCGTGGCCCGGATGCTCGGCCTACCCGCCGCGGCGACCACGGTCTCGCTGGGCGCCGGCCCCCGCTCCTTCAACGGCGCCGACACCGCGATCGACCTGACGATCCGTCTGGCAGCCCCCGACTCGGCCAGCCTCTCGGTGGCGTCCCAGGCGCTTCGCAAGCTCCTCGCCAACGAGCGGGCCACCGCCCGCCGCCTCGACGGTGAACACCTCGACGGCCTGACGACGACACTCCCCCTGGGCATGCCCACCACAGCGGCCATGCCCGGTCGCGCCGCCTCGGTGACCATCGAGGAAAGCCAGCTCGAAGGCCTGGACCTCCCCGTCGGCAACGCCGGCCTGATGCTCGGCCAGAACAGGCACAAGGACCCGGTCATCGCCCGCCTGTTCCGCCCGGAGCAGACCCGCGCCCTGCTGGTCGGCGGCGTCCGCTGCGCCCAGCTCATGGCCCTGCGAGCCATGGCCGTCGGCGCCCGCGTGGTGGTCCAGACCGCCCGCCCCCAAGCCTGGGAGCCCTTCGTCCGAGGCGCCGCGGTCCCCGGCGAGGCCATCGCCGTGATCCCCCCGGGCCGAGCCCTCGACATCCCACCCGGCTCCGCCCTGAACCCCCTCCTCGTCCTGGTCGACATCGGCCCCGTCGGCGCCGACAACCGCCCCGGCGCAGGCTGGCAGGCAACAATGGTCATCCGCGACGACTTCAGCCCCGCCGACGCCGACGTCGCCTCCCGAGCCGACCTCCTCCTGGTCCAACCCCTGCGCCCCCAAGAAGCCCAACTGGTCGGCGCCGCCCTCGGCCTCGGCGAAACCGCAGACTGGCTAACCAAAATCCGCCCCGACATGCTCGGCGTCATCAACCGCCGCGCCGTCCGCTGGGCCGTCCTCTCCCAAACCCCCATCGAATCCCAGCTAATCGGCCCCCCAGTCCGAGGCTGACCCCAGCCGTCGCAGGTGGGAACCCTCCGGGGCCGCAGCCTCCTCCCGCAGCTGGCCGCTGTGCTTGCGACCACGGGCTGAGACTGCGGTTGCCGGCTGCTGCTGGGGCTGGCTGCCGCGGTTGCAGGCGGCGGCTTCGGCTGCGGGCTGCGGCTTCGGCTGCGGGCTGCGGCTTCGGGCTGCGGGCTGCGGCTTCGGGCTGCGGGCTGCGGCTACCTGTCGCTGCAGCATGCGGCTGTGCGCTGCGGCAGGTGTCGGGCCGTGGGCCCCCAAACACTGCCGATGCCGTTGCGGGCTCTAGCAGCTGCTCTGGGCTGCAGAACGGCTGGCGAGCCGTCCGCCACATGCTCCCTACAGACTGCAAGTCGCGGCCGCGGTTGCGCCTGCCGCTAGTGGCCCTGGCAGCTGCGACTGGCGACTGCGGCTGGAGCTGGCGACTACAGGCTGCGGACGCCCCCTGCGGGCCGCGTTGATCGCGGGTCGCGTTGATCGCGGGCCGCGTTGATCGCGGGTCGCGTCGATCGCGGGTCGCGTCGATCGCGGGTCGCGTCGATCGCGGGTCGCGTTGATCGCGGGTCGGCCTCATCCCTGCCGAAGTTCTCGTAGTTCAACCACAGACCGGCCGAGGCCGCGCCGTTCGATGACAGCCAGGCCAGGGCCCGCACCGTTCAAACGCAGCGCCACGGGGGCATCGTCGCTCAGCGACAGCCCTACCGAGACCTTCAACGTTCAGCGCCAGCGTTCGCCTCCGCTGCGCCCTTTTCCCTGCTCTGGATGCGCGCTGAGGTGAGCAGCGCTGCAGGCTGGAGTTGTGACAGTGGGTGGGATGGGCGTTCGATTTCTGTTACACGGGGGCGCCGGGAAGGGGCTGGAAGTGCGGGGATGTCGATTCGTGTGGGGGTGATCGTGGAGTGTCGCCGTGTGTGGTGGCTTGGGCGTGGCACCATCGCGTGGCATGGGCATCATCATTCGGCTGGTTGTCACTGCTGTTTCGTTGTGGATAGCTACCCTGGTCGTTGACGGGATCCGGCTTGATACCGACTCAGTGTCCGGGAAGGCTGGGACGCTGCTGGCCGTTGCGGTGATCTTCGGGATCATCAATGCGGTGCTGCGACCGATCATCAAGACGGTGGGATGCGGGCTCTACGTTCTGACCCTTGGTCTGATCTCGCTGGTGGTGAACGGGCTGCTGTTCATGCTCACCAGCTGGATCGCGGGTCAGCTCGATCTGCCGTTCCACGTCGACGACTTCTGGCCCAGCGCCGTACTGGGTGCGCTCATTGTCGGCATTGTCAGCTGGGTGCTCAACATGCTCGTCCCCGACGGCGGCGACGACTGAGCGGTCGGCATGCTGTCCGACTGCCCAACCGGAGGGTCGGTTCGGGAAAGGGCCGCGGTTGGTCCCGGGGGCAGGCTTTACCGTCGGCCAGAGACAGACTCGACGACGCCCCGTGGGAGCACGACGGCGAGGTGAGCCACAAGGCTGGGTGAGACACCGGACTGGGTGAGCCGCAGGGCTCGGTGAGACACCGGGCTGGGTGAGCCGCAGGGCTCGGTGAGACACCGGGCCGGCGCCCGTCGAGCTCCGTGACTGCGCTCAGGGACGCTTGGGCTTCGGGCCGGTCAAGATACTGAGCTCGAGGTCAAGTGCAGTCGGGATCGAGGCCGCGTGCGGGACCGGATCCAGGCACGTTCGGGATGCAGACCTGGCTCAGCGGCAACCCGGACGAACTCAGGGCCGCTCAGACAGGCAGGCGCAGGCCAGGCAGACGGGCCCGGGGCCAAGCTGACGGGCTCGGGCTCGGGGTAAGACTCAAAGGCTTGGGCTTGGGCCCCGTGTAAGGCTGAGAGGCTCGGGGTCGGGCGTCGGGGGTCGGGCTGACAGGGTCGGAGGTCGGGGTCGCCGACAGGCTCGGGTCGGGGATCGGGCTGACAGGCTCGGGGTCGGGTGCCGTCGGGCTCAGGGTGGCCGGAGCTATAGCGCGCCGACGGATTTCGGGCATGATTGTCTTGGAACTGTGATCGGCGGGCGGGTATGCGGCGCCCCAGGACGGGCTTGCCGGCAGCGGGCGAATGAGGGACGCGCACGGCGGAAGCGGGTTGGCCCGGTCTGCAGCGGACCGCGCAAACACAGAATTCTCGCCGGCGGCGAGTGCATGCGCGCCGAACAGCCAGCTGACGCAGGCCGCAGCAGACGCAGGCCGCAGCAGACGCAGGCCGCAGCAGACGCAAGCGCCACCGACGCAGGCCGCAGCAGACAGCCTCGGTGTGTGCTGCGCGGGGGCCGGATGCTGGCTGCGTGAGGTTTGACATAGGCAAGGACCGGTGGGGGTTTCGGCCCTTACGGTGTGGGCTATGGGTGAAGAGCGGCGTGGATATCTTTACGGGCTCACGGCGTATGTGCTCTGGGGATTTTTCCCGATTTATTTCAAGTTGCTGCAGCCTTCGCCGCCGCTGGAGATCCTGGCGCACCGGATCGTGTGGTCGGTGGTGTTCATCAGCCTGATTCTGGCGGCCCTGCGGAACTGGCGTTTCCTACCGAAGCTGGTGCGGGACAGGAAGCTTCTGGGTGGGGTGAGCCTGGCGGCGCTGCTGATCGCGATCAACTGGGCGACCTACATTTACGGCGTCAATTCTGATCGGGTCGTGGAGACCGCGCTGGGCTACTTCATTACGCCGTTGCTGCTTGTTGTGCTCGGGGTGACGGTGCAGCGGGAACGGTTGACGATGTGGCAGTGGACGGCTGTGGGGATCGGGGTCGTGGCGGTCGGGGTGCTGACCGTCGACTACGGGCACCTGCCCTATATCGCGCTGACTCTGGCGGTTAGCTTCGGGTCGTACAGTTTGGTGAAGAAGCGGTTGAAGTTGCCTCCGGCGGAGGGGTTGTTCGTCGAGTCGGCGGTGCTTGCGGTGCCCGCGCTGGGTTATCTCGTGTGGTTGAACGTTGCCGGCAAGGCGGAGTTCGGGCATGTGAGCGCCGGGCACACCGTGTTGATGGTGCTTTCCGGGATCGCGACCGCCGTGCCGCTGCTGTTGTTCGCCGCGGCGGCCAATCGGGTGCCGTTGGTCGGGATCGGGATTCTGCAGTACGTTGCGCCGATTCTGCAGTTGGCGTGTGGCGTGCTGCTCTTCCATGAACCGTTGCCGGGTCCGCGGCTGGCCGGGTTCGCGCTGGTGTGGGTCGCCTTGATCATCTTTACGGTCGACGGGTTGAACAGTGCCCGGAGAAGAAGGACAGTGGCCGGCCCCGCGGCCGCCACCGCAGAGCCGGCCACCACCCTTCCGCCGCGCTGACCCGCCTCACTGAGAAGCAGGTCAGGGGACGTCGTACGCCAGCAGTTCCCGTCCGTCGTTACGCACCAGCGCCAAGCGGGAGAGAACCCCGTCGGTGAAGTGCGTGAAGCCGGACATGCTGACTTCTTTACCGGGCGCTGCGGTCCACGAGCCGAGCTGTTCGCTCTCCTCGTCCGGGCCGTAGGCCATCAGGCGAATTGTGTACGGCTCGGAGTCCGCGTCACCCCGGTTGTACGCGCAGATGAGGTTGACCCGCGTCCCGCCTTGCGCCCCGGCGAGGTTGAGCTGGGCGGAAACCTGCACCCGCTCGTTGTCGGGGGTCATGGCGATGGTCGGCCCCGCCGTGTCGCCGTCCGGTGTGCTGCTGCGACCCATGACGAACACCGCGCCGATGCCGACGACCAGGGCGAGACAGGCAGCGGCGAGTGCGGTGCCCATGACCCGCCAGCGGATTCGTTTGCGTTCCTGGCGGCGGGTGGTCTGCACGGCGGAGACCAGGTCCGGCGAGGTCGTGCGGCGCCGGGGGATCGGCGGCGGCGCGGTCAGCCGTTCGAAGTCGGCCGGGTCGAGACGGCCGAGCAGGCCGGGCAGGACCGCGATCTCGGCGACCGCCTCGCGGCAGAAGGAGCAGGTCGCGAGGTGCCGCTCGTATGCCATGCGCTCGGCCGGGGCGAGGGCGCCCAGGACGTACGCTCCGTCGTCATGTTCGTGGTCGCATCTCATCCCGTCACCCCCATCTCGTCCAGAACCATGCGCAGCGAGCGCAGGGCATAGTGCGTGCGTGATTTGACCGTGCCCGCCGGCACGCCCAGCAGCGCGGCTGTCTCAGCGACCGAGCGCCCCTGGTAGAAGCACTCGACGAGGACCTCGCGATGGGTTTCCGAGAGCCGTCCCAGCGCTTCGGCGACCGTCCAGGCCTCCACCGCCCGGTCCGCCTCGTCCGCACTGGGCGGAGGCTCGGGAATCATGTCCGTGACCACCTCGCCGACCCGTACCGACCGGCGTCGCCAGGCGTCGATAGCCAGGTTCCGCGCGGTGGTGAACAGCCATGACCGCACCGTGCCCCGCTCGAGGTCCAGCGATTCCGGATTTCGCCAGGCTCTCAGCAGGGTTTCCTGGACGAGGTCCTCGGCGCGTTGCCGGTCGCCGCCGGAAAGGCGTACGGCATGGGCGTAGAGGGCATCCCCGTGCTCGTCCTGAAGCGCGCGCAGCAGCTCGGCGTCCTGATCTTCCAAGCCTGCCGACCTCCCTCGCGTCTCCCATCCAGTCTTACGGCCGGGGGACGCGGGTGGTTCAACGCTCAGGCTGTCGCAGCGTCACCAGTTGACAACGCCTCAGCCACATTCCGGGCAGCGGCCGTCAGTTTGGCACGTACCACTCGCGCGGAAGTGAGCATTTCCGCTGCTGGGAGCGAGCAGGAGAGCACGAGCCTGCGTTCCATGTCACGGTCGGAGATGACGTTCACGGCGGCGCCGGCGAGGCCTTGGCGCCACTGGCCCATCTCGAGCTGCATGCCGCGCCGCTCACCGGCGGCCAGGTCGGCCTCAAGCGCTTCGGGCGTGATCAGCGTTGCCGGGGTGAAGGCCCGCATGCCCCAGTCGCGCAGGTATCGGGCGCGCTGGTCGGCGGTGAGGGTGGCGAGCAGTGCCTTGCCCAGCGCGGTGGCGTGGCCGCCCTCGTCGAAGCCGGGAACCATGTCGTCCATGAACGGCGAGCGCGGGCCCTCGGCGGAGGCGGTCACGGCGATGCGCCCGCCGACGAACCGGCCGAGGAAGTGGCTGTAGCCGGTGTCGACCGCCGCGCGGCGCAGCGCTTCGCCGACGGTGGGCGGGCCGCGGAACGCGGAGACCAGCTCGCGATAACGGTCTGCGATCTCCAGGCCGACTATGTACGTGCCGTCCTCACGGCGGATCACGTAGCCCTCATAGGCGAGAGTGCGGACAAGGTGATACGTCGTCGCCACGGTCAATTCGCACCGTCGAGCGATCTGTTTCACAGTTAGTCCGCGCGGAGCCCGCCCCACCGATTCGAGTACGCGCAAAGCGCGTGACACGCTCCGGATGAGATCTGACGGCTCCGCCAGGGGGTCGCGCACAGCTACCTCCGACGCCGGGGACTTACACCATATGAATAATCTTCCCCGGAAGGAATGCCTGACGCCTGTCGATCATGCTCGATCTCTACGGCACGTGTGGTTGTTAGCACTCACCGTCCAGGAAGACCGGGCGCGGGCCTGCCCTCGCCAGTGCTGATCGACTCTGCCATCTCGCCCTCTGACAAGGCCGCGACCAGCAGTAACAGGATCCGGCCCAGGCGGGCTGCCGACAGCGCCCTTACCACGACCATCGCCTGCTCCGTCCCGGTGTTTCTCATCGGGGGACTCGCAGTACAGACCGACGACGAATTGAAATTCTCGCCGGCGGGGCTCGGACTCGCCGTTCCCGCGTACTTCGGAGCCGGCGCGCTCGCCTCCGTACCTATCACGATCGCGGCCGCGACCCGGTCACTGTGGACACTCATCGCAATCCTGGCCCGTCATGGCATTGACCGTCGGATGGCGGTGGGCTTTCGTGGCGGCTGCAGCGGCCCGCTGAGCCTCGGAGCGGTCGCATCCGGCGCGGGCCACCCCACTATGTGGACGGTTGCGGCAGAGGCGATGCTAGGGGCCGCAGCGCTGATGGTGGTCGGCAGCCGGATGCTGCGAAACCGCAGGGGCTAGCTCGTGCGGTCGGCGATGAAGTTGCAGAGGGCTTCCATCGCGCGGCGGGGCGGGCTGTCCGGCAGCGGCGCGAGGCAGGCGCGGGCCTCTTCGGCGTAACTGCGGACCGTCTCGCGGGCCCGCTTCATCGCCGCGGACTCCCGCAGCAGGGCGAGGGCCTCGGCGTGCAGCGCGTCGTCGACCAGCGGCCCGGAGCCGAGGAGCTCGCGCAGGCGCACCGCGGAGGCGTCGGCGTCCTCGTCGGCCAGGGCGTAGAGCACCGGCAGGGTCGGCACGCCCTCGCGCAGGTCGGTGCCGGGGGTCTTGCCCGACTGCACCGATTCCGACGCGATGTCGAGCAGGTCGTCGGAGAGCTGGAACGCGACGCCGATCGTCTCGCCGTAACCCGCGAGGGCCTCGACGTGCTCGGTGGACGCCCCGGAGAACATGCCGCCGTAGCGCGCGGACGTCGACATCAGCGAGGCGGTCTTCTCCGCGATGACGAACAGGTAGTGCTCGATGGGGTCGGTGCCCCGCGGCCCCACCGTCTCGGCGATCTGACCGTGCACGAGCCGCGAGAACGTCTGTGCCTGCAGCCGGACCGCTTCCAGACCCAGCGTGGCGGCGATGTCCGCGGCGCGGGCGAACAGGAAGTCGCCGACCAGGATCGCCACGGAATTGTCCCAGCGGGCGTTCGCGCTGGGCGCCCCGCGCCGCACGTCGGCCTCGTCCATGACGTCGTCGTGGTAGAGCGTGGCGAGATGGGTGAGCTCCACGACGAGCGCGGCCGGCACGATCTCGGCCCGCTGCGGGTCACCGAACTGCGCCGACAGCGCCAGGATCAGCGGCCGGAACCGCTTCCCGCCGGCGTCCATCAGGTGCCGCGACGCCTCGGCGATCAGCGGATCGGCGGAGGTCACGTTCTTACGCAGCGCTTCCTCCACCACGGCCAGCGTCGCGGTGACCGACGCGTCGACCTGCGGGTCGATGTCGATGCCGAACGACGTCAGCGCTGTGTCAGGGGTGCTCACCACAGTTTCACGATGCCATACCGGTCCGGCATCAGCAGGGCCAGGGGGGTGAAGATCAAAATCAGTCTTGAAGTACGCCCGACCCCAAGCTGGCCGCCCTCCCCCGCGAGGTCCTGCCGGGTTGCGCCTTTGCCGCGTCCGCCGGGCTCAGCTGCCGTCCCGGCTGCCCGTGATGGAAAACGGACAGGCCCCGGCACGATGCCGAGGCCTGTCCAAACAAAGCGCTATATGACAGTTATCTGACGAACTGGGCCGGCGCACCGCACGAACGCGGCCTGCCCAACTTGACGCCGGGCCTGCCCTACCGCACGCCGACCTGCCCTACCTGACGCCGACCTGCCCTACCGCACGAACTGCGCGGCGTCGTTGGTGAGATCCAGCAGCGGCGCCGGCACCACACCCAGGGCGAAGGTCGCGATCACGCCGATGGCCAGGGCCGCCGCCGTGAGGAAGCCCGGGATCGACACCGCCGGAGTGGTCTCGCTCGGCTCGGAGAGCCACATCAGCACGACCACCCGCAGGTACGGGAAGGCCAGCAGCATGCTGGTGATCACACCGAAGATGACCAGCCACGTCTGCCCGCCCTCGACAGCCGCGCCGAAGACCGCGAACTTGCTGGTGAAGCCGCTCGTCAACGGGATGCCGGCAAACGCCAGCAGGATGAACGAGAAGACCGCGGCGAAGACCGGGCTCTTGCGGCCCAGCCCCGCCCAGCGCGACAGGTGGGTGGCCTCGCCGTCCGCGTCCCGGACCAGCGAGACGATGCCGAACGCGGCCAGCACCGAGAAGCCATACGCCACCAGGTAGAACATCGTGCTGGACAGCCCGCTCTTGTTGAGCGCGAGCACGCCCACCAGCAGGTAACCCGCGTTCGCGATGGACGAGTACGCCAGCAGCCGCTTCATGTCGGTCTGGGTGACCGCCAGCACCGCGCCGGTGAGCATCGTCAGCACCGCGATGACGCCCAGCACCGGCTGGAAGTCCCACTGAACCCCGTCGAACGCCACGTAGAGCACGCGCAGCAGCCCACCGAACGCCGCGACCTTCGTGCAGGCCGCCATCAGCGCCGTGATCGGCGTCGGGGCACCCTGGTAGACGTCCGGCGTCCACACGTGGAACGGGACCGCCGCGCTCTTGAAGAGCAGGCCGATCGAGACCAGCGCCAGGCCGCCGAAGAGCAGCACCTCGCTGCGCGCCGGGTCGGCGACCGCGGCGTGGATCGAGGCGAAGTCGACGGCGCCGCTGAAGCCGTAGATCAGCGCGACCCCGAAGAGGAAGAACGCGGAGGCGTACGAGCCCAGCAGGAAGTACTTCATCGCGGCCTCCTGGCTCAGCAGACGCCGGCGGCGGGCCAGCGCGCAGAGCAGGTAGAGCGGCAGCGAGAAGACCTCGAGCGCGACGAACATGGTCAGCAGGTCGTTCGCGGCGACGAAGAGCAACATGCCCCCGAGCGCGAACAGCGTCAGCGGGTAGACCTCGGTCGCGCCGGGCTGACCGCCGGCCTGCTTGATGTCCTTCTGCGAGCCGACGGTGATCGCCGCCTGGGAGACGAACGCGCCGCCCGGCTCGAGCGTGCGCTCGCCGATGAGCAGCAGCGACACGACGCCCAGCAGCAGGATCGAGCCCCACAGGAACACCGCCGGGCCGTCGACGGCGACCGCGCCGCCGATGGTGACGACCCGGGTGTTGCGCTCCACGATCACCGTGACCAGCGCGGCGACCAGGGCGAGCAGCCCGAGGCCGAGCTGGATGCCGTGGCGCCGGTTACGGGGCAGCAGTGCCTCGAACAGGACGCCGATGCAGGCCGCCCCGAACAGGATCAACATCGGCGCGAGCGCGCCGTAGTCGATGTCGGGCAGTTTGAGGTCGTCCATGGCTACCGCGCCACCCTTCCATTCGCGACCGCCGTGGGACCGGGATCGGTGGTACCGACGTCCTGCATGGTCTGCTCGACCGCCGGGTTGATCACATCGGTGACCGGCTTCGGGTAGAAGCCGAGGAGCAGCAGCAGGAGCACCAGCGGCGCGACGACGATCTTCTCGCGCAGGGTGATGTCCTTCCGCATCGCCGGGACCTCGGTCAGCACCGGGTTGAGCGTGCCCTGCGTGGTGCGCTGCACCATCCAGAGCACGTACGCCGCCGCGAGGATGATGCCGAACGTGGCGATGACCGCGTAGACCTTGTGCGTGGTGAACGTGCCGATCAGCACCAGGAACTCGCTGATGAACGGCGCGGTGCCGGGCAGCGCCAGGGAGGCGAGACCGGCGAAGAAGAGCACCCCGGCGAGGACCGGGATCAGCTTGCCCGCGCCACCGAAGTCACTGACCAGCGACGACCCGCGACGGGACACGAACATGCCGACGACCAGGAAGAGCAGGCCGGTGGCGAGGCCGTGGTTGACCATGTAGAGCACCGAGCCGGTGCCCGCCTGGGTGGTGAAGGCGAAGATGCCGATGCCGATGAAACCGAAGTGCGCGATCGACGTGTACGACACCAGCCGCTTGAGATCGTTCTGCCCCACCGCCAGCAGCGCGGCGTAGAGGATCCCGATGACGCCGAGGACCAGCGCCGCGGGGGCGAACCATCGCGACGCCTCAGGGAACAGCGGCAGGCAGTAACGCAGGATGCCGAACGTGCCCACCTTGTCGAGCACGCCGACGAGCAGCGCGGCAGCGGGTGCCGGAGCCGCGACACCTGCGTCGGGCAGCCACGTGTGGAACGGGAAGAACGGCGCCTTGACCGCGAACGCGATGAAGAAGCCGAGGAACAGCCAGCGCGCGGTGTTCGTGTCGAACGCCGCCGAGGCGCCCTTGAGCGTCTCCCAGTCGAACGTGTGGTGCCCGCCGACCACCCAGAGCCCGATCACGGCGGCCAGCATGAACAGACCGCCGACCAGCGAGTACAGGAAGAACTTCACCGCGGCGTACTGACGGCGCTGGCCGCCGTACGAGCCGATGATGAAGTACATCGGCACGAGCATGACCTCGAACAGCACGTAGAACAGGAAGACGTCGGCGGCCGCGAAGACGCCGATCATCGTGCATTCCAGCGTCAGCAGCAGTGCGAAGTACGTCGGCACCGACCGCTGGGTCTCGTCGACGTCGTTCCACGAGGCCAGGATCACCAGCGGCACGAGCAGCGCGATCAGCACCAGCATGACCAGCGCGATGCCGTCCGTGGCGAAGGTGAACCGGGCGCCCCAGGTGGGGATCCACTGGTAGGACTCGCGGAACTGGAAGCGCTCGCCGCCGGCCTGGAACGCGATCCACATGACCACGCTCAGCGCGAGCACCACGAGCGACCAGGCCAGCGCGATCGTTTTGGCCAGGTTGCCCCGGGCCCGCGGGATGAAGGCCACCACTGCCGCGCCCACCAGGGGGAGCAACGTCAGGATGGACAGGAACGGGAAGTCCTTCATTACGCCAACCACCCCAGCTGGATCGCGAGGAACGCGCCGACGACCAGCACGGCGCCGGTGAGCATGGACAACGCGTACGAGCGGACGAAGCCGGTCTGGAGCCGGCGCAGGCGACCGGAGCCGCCCCCGACCGCGGCGGCGAGGCCGTTGACCGCGCCGTCGATGCCCCGGTTGTCGAGGTAGACGAGCGCGCGGGTCAGGTAGATGCCGGGCCGCTCGAACACCGCCTCGTTGAACGCGTCGGTGTAGAGGTTGCGGCGGGCCGCGGTGACGACCACACCGGCGGGTTCGGGCGCGAGCGCCGTGCCCCTGCGGAACATCGCCCAGGCCAGACCCGCGCCGAGCACCGTGACGACCAGCGACAGAACCGTGATCAGCCAGTGCGCCAGGACCGGTTCGTGCTCGACACCCTCGGCGCCGAGGACCGGCTCGAGCCAGTGCGCCAGGTCGCCCCAGACGAGCAGGCCACCCGCGACGATCGAGCCGAGGGCCAGCAGCATCAGCGGCACCGTCATGATCAGCGGCGACTCGTGCGGATGCTTGTTCTCCTCGGTGTAGCGCTCCGGGCCGTGGAACGTCAGCACGAAGAGCCGGGTCATGTAGAAGGCCGTGAGGCCCGCGCCCAGCAGCGCCGCCATGCCGTAGAGCCAGGACGTCCAGTCACCGCGCTCGAAGGCCGCCGCGATGATCGGCTCCTTGGAGAAGTAACCGGACAGCGGCGGGATGCCGATGATCGCGAGCCAGCCCATCATGAACGTGAGCCAGGTCCAGGTCATGTATTTGCGCAGCCCACCGAAGCGGCGGATGTCGACCTGGTCGTGCATGCCGTGCATGACCGAGCCGGCGCCGAGGAACATGTTGGCCTTGAAGAAGCCGTGCGCGAGCAGATGGATGATCGCCAGCGCGTACGCCCCGCCGCCGAGCCCGACGCCGAGGAACATGTAGCCGATCTGGCTCACCGTCGACCAGGCCAGGACGCGCTTGATGTCGTCCTTGGCCGCGCCGATGATGCAGCCGATGAGCAGCGTGAGCGCGCCGACGCTGACCACGATGGTCTGCAGCGTGTGGTTCGCCGAGAAGATCGGGTTGGAGCGGGCGATCAGGTAGACGCCGGCGGTGACCATCGTCGCCGCGTGGATCAGGGCCGAGACCGGGGTCGGGCCCTCCATCGCGTCCGGGAGCCAGGCCTGCAGCGGGAACTGGCCGGACTTACCGGCCGCACCGAGCAGCAGCAGGATGCCCAGGATCAGCACTGTGCCGCCGGACAGCGCGGAGACCTGGCTGAACACCTCGTCGTACTGGGTGGTGCCCAGCTGAGCGAACAGCAGGAAGATCCCGATGGCCAGGCCGGTGTCGCCGACCCGGTTCATCAGGAACGCCTTCTTGCCGGCCGTGGCCGCCGAGGGACGCGTGTACCAGAAGGAGATCAGCAGGTACGACGCCAGACCGACGCCCTCCCAGCCGAAGTAGAGCATCACGTAGTTGTTGCCGAGAACCAGCAGCAGCATCGCCGCGACGAAGAGGTTGAAGTAGGCGAAGAACCTGCGGCGCCCCGGGTCGTGCTCCATGTAGCCCACGGCGTACAGGTGGATCAGCGAACCGACACCCGTGATCAGCAGGACGAAGACGCCGGAGAGCGGGTCGAACAGCAGCCCGAAGTCGACGTGCAGGTTGCCGACGACGATGAAGTCCCACAGGCTCTGCTGGGCCGACCGGGCGTCGTCGTCCAGCCCGCGGAGGCTGAGGAACATCGACAGGCCGAGCACGAAGGTCGCCGCTACCGAGAGGACGCCGAGCCAGTGTCCCCACTTGTCGGCCCGCTTGCCGAGCAGCAGCAGGACCGCCGCACTGGCCAGCGGAATGGCGACAAGTAACCAGATACCACTCAAAAGGCCCGTGGCGTGGGCATACGTCTGTTCCACGTGACGGCCCCTTTAGTACTTGAGGAGGTTGGCGTCGTCGACACTCGCGGACCGCCGGGTCCGGAAGATCGACATGATGATCGCCAGCCCGACCACAACCTCGGCAGCCGCGACGACCATCACGAAGAACGAGATGATCTGGCCGTCGAGGGTGCCGTTGATCCGGCTGAAGGTGACCAGCGCGAGGTTCGCCGCGTTCAGCATCAGCTCGATGCACATGAACAGGACGATCGCGTTGCGGCGCACGAGCACACCGGCAGCGCCGATGGTGAAAAGTATCGCCGCCAGTACGAGGTAGTAGTCAGGAGTCACTTCTCTGTCCTCTTCGGTGCAGCCTCGTCAGCGGTCAGCTCACGGACCGGAAGGATCGGCGAGAGGGTGCGCTCGGAGCCGTTGCCGTCCGGCAGGCGACCCGGCGCGGCGACCGACATGGTGTTGGCGTAGACGCCCGGGCCCGCCTTGGGACCGGGGTAGTTACCGGGCCGGAAGCGCGCCTTCATGCGCGTGACCTGGTCCGCGACATCCGCCTTGGCCCGCTCCACGTGGGCGAGCACCATCGCGCCGACCGCCGCCGTGATGAGCAGCGCGGACGTGACCTCGAAGGCGAAGACGTACTTGGTGAACAGCAGCTTGGCGATGCCCTGCACGTTGCCGGCCGAGTTGGCGTCGGCGAGCCCGGCCACGGCGGTGTCGCCCAGCGAGCGGGCGAGGCCGGTCGCGATCAGGATGCCGAAACCGGCGCCGAGCAGGACCGCCGCGACCCGCTGGCCCCGAAGGGTCTCGATCAGGGAGTCGGAGGCGTCCCGGCCGACGAGCATGAGCACGAAGAGGAACAGCATCATGATCGCGCCGGTGTAGACGATGATCTGCACCGCGCCGAGGAACGGCGCGCCGTTGATCACGTAGATGAAGCCCAGGTTGAGCATCGTCACGACGAGCCAGAGCGCCGAGTGCACCGCGTTGCGCGACAGCACCGTGCCGAGGCCGCCGATGACCGCGAGCGTGCCGAGGATCCAGAACGCCCAGGCCTCACCCGTGGAGACCTGCGCGCCTGCCGCGGCGGCGACGACCTCGTTCATCGGGCCGTCTCCTTCGCGACCTCACCCGCGGAGTCGGCGGCGTCGTGCGTACCCGTGTCGGACCAGGGGGCCCGCTCGGCGCCGGCCGAAGTGCCGGGGTTGGTCAGCGCACCGAGGTAGTAGTCCTTGTCGGTGTCACCGAGGCGCATCGGGTGCGGCGGCTGCTCCATGCCCTCGAGCAGCGGCGCCAGCAGCTCCTTCTTGGTGAAGATGAGGTCCTGGCGGTTGTCGCGGGCCAGCTCGTACTCGTTGCTCATGGTCAGCGAACGGGTCGGGCAGGCCTCGATGCAGAGCCCGCAGAAGATGCAGCGGGCGTAGTTGATCTGGTAGATGCTCGCGTAGCGCTCACCGGGCGAGAAGCGCTCCTCGTCGGTGTTGTTGCCACCCTCGACGTAGATCGCGTCGGCCGGGCAGGCCCAGGCGCACAGCTCACAGCCGATGCACTTCTCCAGGCCGTCCGGGTGCCGGTTGAGGATGTGCCGGCCGTGGAAGCGCGGGGCCGGCGTCGGCGGTGTGAACGGGTAGTCGGTGGTGATGACCTTGCGGAACATGTGCGCGAAGGTCACCCCGAAGCCCTTGAACGAGCCGGTGAACGTACCCACGTCACACCTCCTTCTCTACATCGGGGGCGCCGTCGTCGTCGCCCGCTGCGCCGACCGTTGCCGGCTGGCGTTCGGCGACCGCGCGGCGGGCGCGCGGGCTGGGTGGGACCTGCAGATCCATCGGGGGCACCGGGAAGCTGCCCGGTGGGCGCGCCGCGAGCTGCTCCTCGATGGAGTAGACCCGTTCCTTCTTGCTCGCCGGCCAGAGCAGCGCGATGCCGAGCACGATGACCGCGGCCACGACGTAGACCAGGTAGCGCTGGCCACCGTCGATCTTGTCCTGGGTGACCCGCACCCCGGCCAGGAAGAGGATCCAGACCAGGCTGGCGGGGATGAGCCCCTTCCAGCCGAACCGCATGAACTGGTCGTAGCGCATCCGGGGCAGCGTCGCCCGCAGCCAGATGAAGCCGAAGAGCAGGATGAGGATCTTGCCGAACCACCACAGCAGCGGCCACCAGCCGGAGTTGGCGCCCTCCCAGAACGTGGTGATCGGGGCCGGGGCACGCCATCCGCCGAGGAACAGCGTGGTCGCGAACGCCGAGACGGTGATCATGTTGATGTACTCGGCGAGGAAGAACAGCGCGAACTTGAACGACGAGTACTCCGTGTGGAAACCGCCGACCAGCTCCGACTCCGCCTCGGGCAGGTCGAACGGGGCGCGGTTGGTCTCGCCGACCGCCGCGATGCAGTAGATGACGAAGCTGGGGAGCAGCAGGACGGCGTACCAGCTGGGTGCCGTCGGGTTCCAGCCCAGGATGTCGAAGCTGGTCGAGCCGTTGCCGGCCTGCGCCTTGACGATCTGCGACGTCGACATCGTCCCGGCCGTCATGAAGACCGCCACGATCGACAGCCCCATCGCGACCTCGTACGAGATCATCTGCGCACTCGACCGCAGCCCACCGAGCAGCGGGTATGTCGACCCGGACGCCCATCCGGCGAGCACCACGCCGTACACGCTCATCGAGGAGCAGGCGAGCAGCACGAGCACCGAGACCGGCACGTCGGTGAGCTGCAGCGCCGTGTGATGGCCGAAGATCGACACGACCGGGCCGAACGGGATGACCGCGAAAGCTGTGAAGGCGCAGGTCGCGGAGATCACCGGGGCGATGAAGTAGACCACCTTGTCGGCGGTCTTCGGGATGATCTCCTCCTTGAACGGCAGCTTGACGCCGTCCGTGAGGCTCTGCAACCAGCCCTTGGGCCCGACCTGGTTGGGGCCCGGCCGGACCGCCATCCGGGCCACGACCTTGCGCTCGTAGACGATGGTGAACAGCGTCAGCAGCAGCAGGACCACGAAGACGGCGAACAGCTTGATCAGCGTGATCCACCAGACGTCGTTCTCGAACGTCTGCAGCGTCGGATCCTGCGCCGCGGCGAGGATGTTCATCGGTTGGCCCCCTGCGCCAGGATCGGACCGGGCTTGACGACCGAGAGCCGCACGACGGCTCCGGACGTGACCCCGAGGCTGCGCCGCAGCGTGGAGCCCGGCGAGTTCGTCGGCAGCCACACGACCTGCGGCGGCAGTTCGGTGATCGCCACCGGCAGGGTGATCGCGCCGCGGTCGGTGCCGACCGTGACGGCGTCGCCGTCGGCGACCCCGAGCGACTCGGCCAGGTCCTTGCCGATCCGCACCACCGGCGGGCGGGCCGTCCCGGCGAGCACCTCGTCGCCGTCGAGCAGCGACCCGTTGTCGATCAAGTGGTGCCAGGAGGCGAGCACGGCCTCGTCCTTGCCGGGCTTGGGCAGGCTGCCCGCATCGAGTGCGGGCTGTGCCGGGCGGGCCGACCCGCTGGCCGGCATCGCGCCGAGCTCGCGGCGAATCGCCCCGACGTCGCCGGTGCCGAGCGTGACGTCCATCAGGGCACCGATCGCCTCGAGCACCCGGCCGTCGGTCATCGCGCCGGTCGGGAGCACGGTCTCGAAGGTGCGCAGGCGCCCCTCCCAGTCCATGAAGGTGCCGGACTTCTCGGCGGCCGGTGCGATCGGCAGCACGACGTCGGCGCGCCGGGTCACGGCGCTGTGCCGCAGCTCGACGCTGACCAGGAACGGCACCGCGTCGAGGGCCTGCTCGGCCAGCCGCGGGTCGGCGAGGTCGGCGGGGTCGACACCCGCCAGCAGCAGTCCGCCGAGCGTGCCGTCCGCGGCGGCCGCGACGATCGCGTCCGTGTCGCGGCCGACCGTCGCCGGCAGCGAGCCGGTCTCGAGATCCCAGGCCGTCGCGAGCTCCGCGCGGGCGCTCGCGTCGGTGACCGGTCGGCCACCGGGCAGCAGGTTCGGCAGGCAGCCCGCGTCGACAGCGCCGCGGTCACCCGCGCGCCGCGGCACCCAGGCGAGCCGGGCACCGGTCTTCGCGGCGAGCGACGCGGCGGCGGAGAGCCCACCGGGCACGCTCGCGAGCCGCTCCCCCACGATCAGGAGCGATCCCGGCTCGGAAAGCGCGGCGGCTACCGTCGCGTCGGTGCCGAGCAGTCGTGCCTCGTCACCGGGCACGGCGGCGACCAGGGTCGCACCGAGCTTCTCGAAGCCCCGGCTCAGGAACGGCGCCACCGCCGTCACCTTGAGCGACTTCTTCCCGTGCCCCTTGCGCAGGCGCAGGAAGAGGATCGGGCACTCCTCCTCGGGCTCGAGCCCGACGATGACCGCCGAGGGCGCGTCCTCGACGTCCTCGTACGTGACGTCGGTGACCCCGGCGACCGAGGCTGCCAGGAAGTCGGCCTCCTCGGCGGAGAGCGGGCGGGCCCGGAAATCGATGTCATTGGTGCCGAGCGCGACGCGGGCGAATTTCGCGTACGCGTACGCGTCCTCCACCGTGAGCCGCCCGCCCGTGAGCACCCCGACGCCCCGGCCCTTCGCAGCGGTCAGCCCCTCGGCCGCGGCGAGCAACGCCTCGGACCAGGAAGCGTCGCGCAGCTCACCGGTGGCGGCATCGCGGATCAGCGGCGTGGTGATGCGGTCGTTGGCGGTGGTGTAGCGGAAACCCCAACGGCCCTTGTCGCAGTTCCACTCCTCGTTGACCGCCGCGTCGTCACCGGCCAGCCGGCGCAGCACCTTGCCACGGCGGTGGTCAGCGCGGATCGCGCAGCCCGCGGAGCAGTGCTCGCACGCAGTCGGCGAGGAGACCAGGTCGAACGGGCGGGCCCGGAATCTGTACTGCTCGCCGGTCAGCGCGCCGACCGGGCAGATCTGGATCGTGTTGCCGGAGAAGTACGAGTTGAAGGCGACGTCACCCGGACCGTCACCGACCTGCCCGTCCCCGGTGCCGTCGCCGCCGAAGAAGTCATCGCGGTAGACGTTGATCTGCTCGCCGGACGAGCGGTCCATCAGGTCGATGAACTTGTCGCCGGCGATCTCCTCGGAGAAGCGGGTGCAGCGCTGGCAGAGGATGCACCGTTCCCGGTCCAGCAGCACCTGGCTGGAGATGTGGATCGGCTTCTCGTACTCACGCTTGTGCTCGTGAAACCGCGACTCCGTGCGCCCGCTGCTCATCGCCTGGTTCTGCAGCGGGCACTCGCCGCCCTTGTCGCAGGTCGGGCAGTCGAGCGGGTGGTTGGCCAGCAGCAGCTCCATCACGCCGCCCTGCGCCTTCGCGGCGACCGGCGAGCTGAGCTGGGTCTTGACCACCATGCCCTCGGCGACCGTCTGCGTGCAGGAGGCGACCGGCTTGCGCTGGCCCTCCACCTCCACCAGGCACTGCCGGCAGGCACCGGCCGGGGCCAGCAGCGGGTGGTCGCAGAACCGCGGGATCGCGATGCCCATCCGCTCGGCGACGCGGATGACGAGCTCGCCCTTGGCGGCCGTCACCTCCACGCCGTCGATGGAGAGCGTGACTTCATCGGTCTTCTTGGCGACGTCGGTCATCAGTGAGCACCTACCAAGGTCTTCGCGGACAGCCGCGGGGCCGTCCGCCCCTCGATGTAGCCGAGGTAGTCGTCCCGGAAGAACTTCAGCGTGGACATGACCGGGGTCGCCGCGCCGTCACCCAGACCGCAGAACGAGCGGCCGAAGATGTTGTCCGCGGTGTCCTGGAGGGTGTCCAGGTCCTGGACGGTGCCCTCGCCGGAGAGGATCCGGCGGTACGTGCGCACCATCCAGTAGTTGCCCTCGCGGCACGGAGTGCACTTGCCGCAGGACTCGTGGTGATAGAACTCCAGCCAGCGCCAGGTGGCGTACACCGGGCAGTCCTGGTCGGAGAAGATCTGCATCGCGGTCGTGCCGAGGATCGACCCGGCCGCGGCGACCCCCTCGAAGTCCATCGCCGTGTCGATGTGGTCGGCGGTGAGCAACGGGGTGGACGAGCCGCCCGGGGTCCAGAACTTGAGTTCGTGGCCCTCCTGCATGCCGCCCGCGAGCTCGATCAGCTCCCGCAGCGTGATGCCGAGGCCGCACTCGTACTGACCCGGGTTCTTCACCCGGCCGGAGAGCGAGTAGATCATCGGGCCGGCCGACTTCTCGGTGCCCATGCTCTTCCACCAGGCCGCACCGCCGAGCACGATGTACGGCACCGAGGCGATGGTCCCGACGTTGTTGACCACCGTCGGGCTCGCGTACAGGCCGGCCACCGCGGGGAAGGGCGGGCGCAGCCGGGGCTGGCCGCGGAACCCCTCGAGCGAGTCGAGCAGCGCCGTCTCCTCGCCGCAGATGTACGCGCCGGCGCCGCTGTGGATCACGAGGTCCAGGTCGAACCCGGAGCCGAGGATGTTCTCGCCGAGGTAACCCTTGGCGTACGCCTCGTTGACCGCGTGCCGCAGCCGCCGTGCCGCGTGCACCGCCTCGCCACGGATGTAGATGAACGCCCGGCTCGCACGGATCGCGTAAGCGGCGATGATCGCGCCCTCGATCAGCGAGTGCGGGTCGTACGTCATCAGCGGAACGTCCTTGCAGGTGCCCGGCTCGCCCTCGTCGGCGTTGATGACGAGGTAGTGCGGCTTGCCGTCGCCCTGCGGGATGAAGCTCCATTTGAGGCCGGTGGGGAAGCCCGCACCGCCCCGGCCGCGCAGCCCGGAGTCCTTGATCAGCGCGATCAGGTCGTCGGGGTGCACGTCGAGCGCCTTGCGCACCGCGGCGTACCCATCGAGTTGTTCGTAGTTCTCGATCTTCCAGGCGTCGGGCGAGAGCCAGCGCTTGGTGAGGACAGGGGTTAGTTTTTGGAGAACCTCACGCCTGGGCTGAGTCACTTTGTCTCCTCGTCCGAGCCTTTTCGGCTTGGGTTTTCCGCCGCGGGTGAGGCACTGCTGTCACCGGCTGGCTTGCCATCGCCGGCGGGCTGGTTGGCCGCCACCCCCGCCGATTCGGCCGGGTTCTGCGGCGCGGCGCCGGATTCGGGGAGCCCCGTCTTCGCGGCTCCCGTCGCGGGCGTCGATGCGGTGGTGTTGCGGTGCTCGGCCGTGCGTACCTCGGGGTCCTTGACGTCCCCCGCCTTACGGTGCTCGACCCGCTCCTCGACCTTGCCCACCACGGCCTTGACCGCGTGAGCCGCCTTCGCGACGAAGCCCTCCTTGGCCGGAGCCGCGGGCGCATTCGGCCCCGGGTCCTTGACGGCCTTGGCGGACTCGTCGCGAGCCGGCTTCGTCGTCGGGATCGCGGTGTCGATGTTGAAGTCGGCGACCGCGACGCCGTGCTCCTGCGCAAGGCTCACCCCCCGCAGCGACGGCGCACCGGCCCGGCCGTCGGCGACCGCGCCCTCCCGCTCGTCGGCGAAACCGGCGAGCTGGATCTGCATCTCCTTGAGCGTGCAGATCCGGGAACCGCGGGCCGGCGTCGGGCGCTCACCGCGACGCAGCTGCTCGGCCAGCTCCACCGCCGCGGCGGGTGTGGCCTGGTCGATCGCGTAGTCGTAGTTGACCGTCACGACCGGCGCGTAGTCACAGGCCGCGAGGCACTCGGCGTGCTCCAGCGTGATCGAGCCGTCCGCCGTGGTCTCGTCATGACCGACGCCGAGGTGCTCGACGAGGCCGTCGTAGACCTCCTGCCCGCCCAGCACGTTGCACAGGGTGTTCGTGCAGACGCTGATCAGGTAGTCGCCGGTCGGCCGGCGCTTGTACATCGTGTAGAAGGTCGCCACCGCGCCGACCTGCGCCTTGTTGATGCGCAGGATCTCGGCGCAGAACGCCACGCCGCCGGGGGTGACGTAGCCGTCCTCGGTCTGCACGAGGTGCAGCAGGGGCAGCAGCGCGGAGCGCTCCCGGCCCGTGGGGTAGCGGGCGAGGATCTCCAGCGCGGGGGCGAGGAGCTTGTCGGCGAGCGGCGCCGCAGCCGGGGAGAATTCCAGCGTTGTGTCGGACATCTATCGGTCACACCCACCCATCACGGGATCCAGGGAGGCGCCACCGGCGATGACGTCGGCCAGCAGCGCACCTTCGGCCATCGCGGGGATGGCTTGCAGGTTCACGAAGCTCGGATCGCGCATGTGCACGCGGTACGGATGCGTGCCCCCGTCGGAGACGGCGTGGACGCCGAGCTCTCCGCGCGGGGACTCGATGCCGACGTACACCTGGCCCGGGGGAACCCGGAAACCCTCGGTCACGAGCTTGAAGTGGTGGATCAGCGACTCCATCGACTGACCCATGATCTTGGCGACGTGCTCCAGCGAGTTACCCATGCCGTCGACGCCGATGGCCAGCTGGGCCGGCCACGCGATCTTCTTGTCGGCGATCATGACCGGGCCGGGGGTCAGCTTGTCCAGGGCCTGCTCGACGAGCTTGAGCGACTCGCGGATCTCCGCCATCCGGACCAGGTAGCGGCCCCAGACGTCGGCGGTCTGCGCGGTCGGCACGTCGAACTCGTAGTTCTCGTAGCCGCTGTAGGGCATCGTCTTGCGCAGGTCCCAGGCGAGGCCCGAGGCGCGCAGCACCGGGCCGGTGACGCCCAGCGACAGGCAGCCGGTCACATCGAGCACGCCGACGTTCTGCGTACGTTCCTGCCAGATGATCTGGCCGGACAGCATCGCCTCGTATTCCTTGAGCTTCTTCGGCATGTAGAC
This sequence comes from Winogradskya consettensis, assembly GCF_018332715.1. Classification (GTDB taxonomy): domain Bacteria; phylum Actinomycetota; class Actinomycetes; order Mycobacteriales; family Micromonosporaceae; genus Actinoplanes; species Actinoplanes consettensis. The sequence continues at coordinate 161,451 of NZ_BOQP01000052.1, forward strand.
GAGGAAGTCGCGGATCTTCTTGATCGCCGAGGCGGGCACGTCCTGCGCGACGCCGCCGGGACGGAAGTACGCGTGGTTCATCCGCAGCCCGGTGGTCTCCTCGAAGATGTCGAGGATGTATTCGCGTTCGCGGAAGCCGTACAGCATCATCGAGATCGCGCCGAGCTCCATGCCCGTGGTGGCGATCCAGACCAGGTGCGACGAGATCCGGTTGAGCTCCATGAAGAGCAGCCGGATCGTCCGCGCCCGGTCGGTGATCTGCTCCTCGATGCCGAGCAGCTTCTCGACCGCGAAGACGTACGCCGCCTCGTTGAACAGCGGCGCGAGATAGTCGGCGCGGGTGACGAACGTCGTGCCCTGGGTCCAGTTGCGGTATTCGAGGTTCTTCTCGATGCCGGTGTGCAGATAACCGATGACCGGGCGGGCCTCCGTGACGGTCTCGCCCTCGAGCTCGAGGACGAGCCGGAGCACGCCGTGCGTCGACGGGTGCTGCGGACCCATGTTGACAACGATCTTCTCGTTGCTGAGCGGGTCGATGCTGCCCGTGACCGTGTCCCAGTCGCCACCCGTGACGGTGAAGACGCGGCCCTCGGTGGTTTCGCGTTCGGTTGCGTATCCGGAAGTTGTCACTGGTAGACCCTCCGCTGGTCGGGAGGCGGAATCACGGCGCCCTTGTACTCGACGGGCACGCCGCCGAGCGGGTAGTCCTTGCGCTGCGGGTGGCCTTCCCAGTCGTCCGGCATGAGGATCCGGGTGAGGTTGGGGTGGCCCTCGAAGACGATGCCGAACATGTCGTACGTCTCCCGCTCCTGCCAGTCGGCGGTCGGGTAGACGGCGGTGACGCTGGGGACCGGGGTCCCGGGCGCCACGGCGACCTCCAGGCGGACCCGGCGGCGGTACGTCAGCGACGTCAGGTGGTAAGCGACGTGCAACCGGCGGTTGTCGGAGCCGAGATAGTCCACACCGGACACCGACGAGCAGAGCTCGAAGCGCAGGGACTCGTCGTCCCGCATGATCTGGCAGACCTCGGCGATCTTCTCCGGCGCGATGTGCAGGGTGAGCTCGCCACGGTCGACGATCACCTTCTCCACCGCGTCGGCGAAGGCCGGGTAGGCCTCCTCCAGCGCGTCGTGCACCTCGTCGAAGTAACCGCCGAAGGGCCGGGGGCTGTCGGCATTGGCCGGCCGGCGCCGGACCAGGCCACCGAAACCGGAGACGTCGCCGGTGCCGTGGATGCCGAACATGCCCTTGTCGGGACTCGCCGGGGTCTGTGCCGGGGCGCCCAGGTTCGCGCCTGCCGGTTCGGCGTTGGGTTCGACGCTCACTTTCCACCCTCCCGCAGGTGCGGCTGGAGCTTCATCCAGTTCTCGATGCGAAGCTGCTCCTCGCGGCCTTCCTTGACGGCCTGCGTCCACTCCGCACGACGCACCTTGTCGGCGCGGTAGGAAGAGGGCATCGCGCCGGGGGCCACGATCGGGACGTCGCCGCGCTCGCGCCGGGCCTCGAGCATCTTGCGGCCGTTGGGGCCGAGCGGCGTGGCCATGACCTTCTCGCGCATCTTGAGGATGGCGTCGATCAGCATCTCCGGCCGCGGCGGGCAACCCGGCAGGTAGATGTCGACCGGCACGATGTGGTCGACGCCCTGCACGATCGCGTAGTTGTTGAACATGCCGCCCGAGGAGGCGCAGACGCCCATCGAGATGACCGAGCGGGGCTCCGGCATCTGGTCGTAGATCTGGCGCACGACGGGGGCCATCTTCTGGCTGACCCGGCCCGCGACGATCATCAGGTCGGCCTGGCGGGGCGAGGCCCGGAAGACCTCCATGCCCCAGCGACCCAGGTCGTAGTGGGGGCCACCGGCCGCCATCATCTCGATGGCGCAGCAGGCCAGTCCGAAGGTCGCGCCCCAGAACGACGACTTGCGCGCCCAGTTGGACAGTTTCTCGACCGACGTAAGCAGGATGCCGCTGGGGAGTTTCTCTTCGATTCCCATAGCGCGCCTCTCAGTCCCAGTTGAGGCCGCCGCGTCGCCACACATACGTGTAGGCGATGAAGACGGTGACGATGAAGAGGACCATCTCGACAAACCCGAAGAGGCCCAGCGCCTCGAAGTTGACGGCCCACGGGTAAAGGAAAATCGTCTCGATGTCGAAGACGATGAACAGCATCGCGGTCAGATAGAACTTCACCGGGAACCGACCGCCGCCGATGGGCTGCGGCGCCGGCTCGATGCCGCACTCGTACGCCTCGAGTTTGGCTCTGTTGTAACGCTTGGGACCGACGATCGGGGCGATCGACACCGAGAAGAGGGCGAAGAGCGCGCCGAGGATCAGCAGCCCGACGATCGGTACGTAGGGATTGAGCGTCATACCGTCTCCTGCTCGACTGTTAGCCGCTTCACACTATTTGTGTGCTTTTGCCTGTTGTCGACCGGGGTGCCCCGATTTCTACACCGCCGGTGCCACCTTCGTGAGGGCATTGATGACCCGGTCCATGGCGTCGCCGTCCCGGGGGTCAGTGAGGTTCGCGAGCAGCTTCAGGACGAAGCGCATCAGCGTGGGGTGGGGCATGCCGTGCTTGGTGGCGAGCCGCATGATCTGCGGGTTGCCGATCAGCTTCACGAAGATGCCGCCGACGCGGTAGTAGCCACCGAACCGGTCCTTGAGCTCGGCCGGATAGGCGTGCAGTGCCCGCTCGCGGTCAGCACCGGCGGCGCGTGCGAGCGCCTGCACGGCGACCTCAGCGGCCAGTTCGCCGGACTCCATCGCATAGGCGATGCCCTCGCCGTTCATCGGGTTGACCATGCCGCCCGAGTCGCCGACCAGCAGCATCCCGCGGGTGTAGTGCGGCACGCGGTTGAAGCCCATCGGCAGCGCCGCGCCCAGGATCGGGCCATCGGCGTTGGCCTCGTCGCGCATCCCCCAGTCCTCGGGGGTGGTGGCGAGCCAGTCGGTGAGCAGCGACTTGTAGTTGGTCTTGCCGAACGCCGTGGACGAGTTGAGGATGCCGAGGCCGACGTTGACCCGGCCGTCGCCGAGCCCGAAGATCCAGCCGTAGCCGGGCAGCAGCCGGTCCGGGTTCTGGGCGCTGCGCAGCTCCAGCCAGGACTCGAGGTAGTTGTCGCCGTCCCAGCCGGGCGCGTTGTAGTAGCGCCGGACCGCGACGCCGAGCGGGCGGTCGTCGCGCTTGGCGAGCCCCATCGCGAGCGGGAGCTTGCCGGACACACCGTCCGCCGCGACGACCAGCGGTGCCCGATACTGAACGGGCTCCTTACCGGGACCGACCTTGGCCTCGACCCCGATGGCCCTGCCGTCGGCGTCCAGCACCGGGCCCGTGACGTTCACCCCGGTGCGGAGCAGCGCCCCGGCCTCGACCGCGCGCTTGGCCAGCATGTCGTCGAAATCAAGGCGGGTACGAACGAGACCGTAGTTGGGGAAGCTGGCGAGATCGGGCCAGTCGAGCTCGAGGCGAACCCCGCCACCGATCACCCGCAGCCCGCGGTTGTGCAGCCAGCCGGCTTTCTCGGAGGTGTCGATGCCCATGCGGACGAGCTGGCGGACGGCCCGCGGAGTGAGTCCGTCGCCACATACTTTCTCCCTGGGGAACTCCGTCTTTTCCAGGAGAAGTACTCTCAGCCCGTGCCTGGCCATGTGGTAGGCCGCAGCGGATCCGCCCGGCCCTGCTCCGACCACGATGACGTCAGCCTCGTCAGCGACGATCTCGTTCACGGCACACCTCCGCTTCACTGGACCAGTGAGACTTTCGCTAGTGAAACAGTTCACAAGCTGGTCCGGTTCGGAGTCTAAGACCGGCATCGAGACGGATCAGGGTTAGGGAACCCTAACTGTTTCGTGCTGATGAAATGCCCGCAATGCGAGGATCACTCTCCGTAGATAACGGGACGTCCTTGCACTCGCGGCGGACCGCCTCGACGTAGTCGCGGAATCGGCCCTCCAGGACCTCATCCAGCGACTCCACGAGCTCGTCCAGGAGCATTTGCGCATACGCGGGATTACTCACCGCAACGGTACGCAGGGCATCCGCCAGCTTCAGAGCTTTGCGCTCACCCTCGTCACGATCGTCGATCGGGACGTCGATATCCGCATCGTCGACGGTCAGGTCGATAGTCGTCATACACCGAGCTAACACCCGACAGGCCCACGAAACGGGCTAAAAGCCGTTTTTAGTTCCTTGTGGCGCGGTGCAGGGCGACAACACCACCGGTCAGATTGCGCCAGGCGACCCGACCCCATGCCCCGGACTCCTGAATGCGGGCGGCCAGCGCTTCCTGGTCGGGCCAGGCGCGAATGGATTCCGCGAGATAAACGTACGCATCGGGGTTGCTCGACACCGCGCGCGCGACCGACGGCAGATTCCGCATCAGATACGACAGGTAGACCGTGCGGAACGCCGCATTGGTGGGACTGCTGAACTCGCACACCACCAGGCGCCCGCCCGATCGGGTCACCCGGGCCAGCTCACGCAGAGCAGCCCCGGTGTCGACGACGTTGCGCAGGGCGAAGGAGATCGTGACAGCGTCGAACGTGTCGTCGGCGAAGGGCAGCTTGAGCGCGTCCCCGGCGACCAGCGGCACCTTGCGCCCGCTGCCCCGCCCGGCCCGCAACATTCCCGTGGAGAGATCCGCGCCGACCGCATACGCCCCGGAGCGTTCCAGCTCCTCGGTCGACACCCCGGTGCCGGCGCCGACGTCGAGCACCCGCTCGCCGGGCCGCAGGGCCAGCGCCGCCCGGGTGGCCCGCCGCCAGCCACGGTCCTGTCCGAAGGAGAGCACCGTGTTGGTCAGGTCGTACCGCTGGGCCACGCCGTCGAACATCTCGGCGACCTCATGCGGCTGCTTGTCCAGGTCTGCGCGCGTCACACCACGAGTTTGCCCCACGCGGACACAGAACGGGCGGGATGGTGACCCATCCCGCCCGTTCCTTACGCGTTATATATACGACCGCCATCGGTCGGGTCCGCACCCACCCCGCCGGCGGTCAGATGCCTCGGCGACGCTTCAATCTTGCTTGTTACCAGGGCAACGTAACCAGCGAGAACGCGCTGTACCAGAGCCAAACACCCCTCGTTACCGAGGAGCAATCCACCCCTGTTCGGCAGGCCCACGGGCACCTGGCCGATCGGCCGAGCCGGACGGTCGTACGGTCGAGTCAACCCCCCGAACAGGTGGCTACGAGGCCTCGACGAGCGGGAGGTTCTTGCGGCCGCCACCGGGCATCGCCGTCGAGGAGAAGTGCGAGGCCACACGCTCGTCCGTCGGGTCGTCCGCGGGGTTCTCGTGCACCGTGAGGTGGCGGTAGAGGGTGTCGCGCTGCGCCGGGGTGCGGCCCGCCGTGCGGATCATCGAGATCAGCTCCATCAGGTTGGAGCGGTGCCGGGCGCCGGCGGAGGAGATGACGTTCTCCTCCAGCATGATCGAACCGAGGTCGTCCACGCCCATGTGCAGCGAGAGCTGGCCGACGTCCTTGCCCGTGGTCAGCCACGAGGACTGCAGGTGGGCGACGTTGTCGAAGAAGAGCCGCGAGACCGCGACGAAGCGCAGGTATTCGATCCGGGTCGCCTGGGTGCGGCCCTTGAGGTGGTTGTTCTCCGGCTGGTAGGTCCAGGGGATGAACGACCGGAAGCCGCCGGGGCCGTCCGCGGCCTCGACAGCGGAGTCGGCGTAGCCGTTGGCCACGGCCAGATCCTGCACGTCACGGATCATGCGGATGTGCTCGATGCGCTCGGCGTTGGTCTCGCCGGTGCCCATCATCATGGTGGCCGTGCTGCTCAGGCCGTTGCGGTGGGCGGTGGCCATGACCTCGAGCCAGCGCGCCCCGGACTCCTTGAGCGGGGCGATCGCCTTGCGCGGGCGATCGGGGAGCATCTCCGCGCCGGCGCCCGCGATCGAGTCGAGGCCCGCCGCCTTGATCCGGAGGATCGCGTCCTCGATCGAGACGCCGGAGACCTTGGCCATGTGCAGGATCTCGCTGGGCCCGATCGAGTGGATGACCAGCTGCGGGTAGGCCTGCTTGACCGACGAGAACAGGGTCTCGTAGTACTCGACGCCGTAGTCGGGGTGGTGGCCGCCCTGGAGCATGACCTGGGTGGCACCGAGGTCGAGGGCCTCGCCGCAGCGGTGGAGGATCTCCTCCATCGGGTGCGACCAGCCCTCCTGGTGCTTGGGCGCCCGGTAGAACGCACAGAACTTGCACGCCGTGACGCACACGTTCGTGTAGTTGATGTTGCGATCGATCAGGTAGGTGACGATGCCGTCGGGATAACGCCGGCGGCGCACCGCGTCCGCTGCCTCACCGAGGCCGTGGAAGGGCGCGTCGGTGTAGAGCAGCAGTGCCTCCTCGGGCGTGATCCGCCCGCCGTCCGCCGCACGCTGCAGAATGCTGTCGATCTCCGCGTTCACCGTCACGTCCTGAAGACTACGTCCGATCCGCTCCCCGAGTCAGCGGCGAGGGTCACTGACCGCCGTAGCCGCACCGGGTCGTTAATCTCGACGGGGCGGACGGGATCGGAGTCGCAGTGCTGGTCGTGCAGGGTGGGTGGACGGCGGGGCAGCTTGTCCTCTGGGCGGAGGACCCTGATCTCCCCCGGGGCACGTCCGCGCGGGCGAGGCGGCGCCCGCATCCCTTCGCGGTGTCGGCGGACGGGCTGGCAGCGGCACTCACCGACGCCGTTCCGCATGACGCCGGTCACGATCTGCTGACGCTCCAGCTTCCAGGCACCGGTTCCGGGCCGCTCCCGTCTCCCGAAACCGGCCTCGAGCCCGCGAAGCGGGGCGTGAAGCTCGGCTCCTGGGACACGCCGGTCCTGCTGATCCCGGGCGACCGGGCCCTGTCCGCTCTGGCGGCCCTCGCCGAGCCGGCGGACCCCGACGGCCCCTGGACGCCGGCCGCGTCCCTGCGATACCTCTCGCTGCTCGCCGGGTGGGGCTTCGACCTGGCCCGTCGCGGCCGGATGCTGCCCCAGCTCGTCACCGAGGCCGGGGTGGCGACCGGGCGCTGGCGACCCGTGCTGACCGGGCCGGACGGCGCCGCGTTCCGGGACTTCGCGGTCGCAATGCCCCCGGTGTGCCGGGCGGCCGGCGGGACGGCGGCGGTGACCCTGCGCGGGGCGCTCGACGCCGTGACCGACTCCGCGGCACGGCAACTTCTTCCCGAACGGCTACTTCTCGGCGTACGCCCCGGGCCGAAAGCGGATCTCGGCGACCGCTGGGTCTCGTCGCTGACCGCCGCCGACCCCACCCTGCCCGGCGCACGGCCGGCCGACATCGCCCAGCTGGCCAAGCCGCTCGAAGCCTGGCTGCGGGCCGCGCACGAGGCGAACGCGCCGATCCGGGTCAGCTTCCGCCTGGTCGAGCCGGAGGAGGGCGAGGACGAGTGGGGGCTCGATTTCGCCCTGCAGTCCGCCGAGGATCCCAGCCTCTACCTGCCCGCCGACGACCTGTGGACCGGCGAGCGCATGCCCGGGCTCACCGCTCGCGCCGACGAGACGCTGCTGGCCGGGCTCGGCCGCGCCGTGCGCCTCTTCCCCGCGATGCACGCCGCCCTGCTCGAGGCCCAGCCTAGCGCCATGGAGCTGAGCACCGCCGAGGCGCACGAATTCCTGCGTCAGGCGGCGCCGTTGCTGCAGGCCGCGGGCTTCGGGGTCCAGCTGCCGACCTGGGCCGGGCGCAAGGCCGTCGGATTGAAGCTGACCACCCGGACCAAGAGCACCACGCCGTCCGGCAAGGCCGCCGCGAGCTCCGGGTTCGGCCTCGACGAGCTGGTCTCGTTCCGCATCGACCTGGTGATCGGCGAGAGCACGGTCACCCCCGAGGAGCTGGCCGAGCTGGCGCGGCTCAAGGTGCCGCTGGTCCGGGTGCGGGGGCAGTGGGTCGAGCTGGATGACCGGCAGCTCGCGGCGGCGCTCAAGGCGGTGTCCCGGCGGCGCGAGGGCGAGCTGACCGCCGGTGAAGTGCTGCAGCAGGTGGTTGACGGGGGCGAGGAGGACCTGCCGCTCGTCGAGGTGGACGCGGAGGGGCTGCTCGGTGACCTGCTCTCCGGTGACGCTGAGCAACGGCTGGCGCCCCTGGCCACGCCCAGCGGCTTTCGGGGGGTGCTCCGGCCGTACCAGGAAAGGGGTCTGTCCTGGCTGCACTTCCTCACCCAGCTGGGGCTCGGCGGGGTGCTGGCCGACGACATGGGCCTCGGCAAAACCGCGCAGACCCTGTCACTGCTGCTCACCGAGCGCGACAACGGTGGTAAGCCGGGCCCCACGCTGCTCATCTGCCCGATGTCGCTGGTCAGCAACTGGCAGAAGGAAGCCGCACGCTTCGCACCCTCGCTGCGGGTCGAGGTGCATCACGGCGGCACCCGCAAGCGGGACGCGGAATTCCGGGAGCTGCTGGAACAGTCCGATGTGGTCGTCACCACCTACGGCACCGCGCTGCGCGATCTGGGCACTCTCCGCGAGGTCCAATGGGGACGCATCGTCTGTGACGAGGCACAGGCGATCAAGAACAGCGGGACCCGCCAGGCCCAGGCGGTCCGGTCCATCCCGGCGCGGACCAGGCTCGCTCTGACGGGTACGCCCGTGGAGAACCACCTAGCCGAACTGTGGTCCATCATGGAGTTCGCCAACCCCGGCCTGCTCGGCTCCGCGAAACGGTTCCGGAAAAGATTCCAGGAGCCCATCGAGGTACGCGGTGACGCCGACGCGACCGCAGCGCTCAAGCGAGCCACGGGCCCGTTCGTGCTACGCCGCCTCAAAACCGACAAGTCGATCATCTCGGACCTGCCGGAGAAGAACGAGATGAAGGCGTGGTGCCGGCTGACCGCGGAGCAGGCCACGCTTTACCAGGCAGTCGTCGAGGACATGCTCTCGGTGATCGAGGGCAGCGAGGGGATCCAGCGGCGCGGCAACGTGATCGCCGCGATGACCAAGCTCAAACAGGTCTGCAACCACCCCGCACACCTGCTCAAGGACGGATCCCGGCTGCCGGGGCGCTCGGGCAAGCTCGATCGGCTCGAGGAGCTGGCACAGGAGATCATCGAGGACGGCGACAAGGCGCTGATCTTCACCCAGTATTCGGAGTTCGGGACGATGCTCCAGCCGTACCTCGCCGCGCAGCTCGACCGGCCGGTGCTGTGGCTGCACGGCGGGCTCTCCAAGGCCAAGCGCGACGAGCTGGTGGACCGGTTCCAGAACGATCCCGAGCCGATGCTGTTCCTGCTGTCGCTGAAAGCCGCGGGCACGGGCCTCAACCTCACCGCCGCCAACCACGTCATCCACTACGACCGCTGGTGGAACCCCGCCGTCGAGGATCAGGCCACCGACCGTGCGTTCCGGATCGGGCAGTCGCGCAACGTCCAGGTCCGCAAGTTCATCTGCACCGGCACCCTGGAGGAGAAGATCGACGCCATGATCGAACGGAAGAAGGCGCTCGCCTCCTCCGTCGTCGGCACGGGCGAGGACTGGGTCTCCGAGCTGAACACCGACCAGCTGCGCGAACTGTTCTCCCTCGACACGGCGGCGGTGCGCTGATGCCGGCCTCCCTCCACCGCTACGGTGCGCTGATGCCGGCCTCCCTCCACCGCTACGGTCCGCTGATGCCGGCCTCCCTCCACACCGCGGCGGTGTGCTGACATGCCGGTCGACCCGGGCGGACGCTGGTTCGAGGGCGGTAGCGGCCCGATCCGCATCGACGGTGGCATCGCCGTGCGGGCCCAGCGCGGCAAGATCGGCTCCCAGTGGTGGTCGCGGCGCTTCGTCGACCTGCTCGAGAGCATCTGCCAGCCGGGACGACTCGGGCGCGGCCGGGCGTACGCGCGCAAGGGACAGGTCATCGACTTCGAGCTGACCCCGGGCCGGGTGTTCGGGCGGGTTCAGGGCTCGCGGCCGGACCCGTACGAGGTCACCATCACGATCCCCGCCTTCGACGACGAGCAGTGGGCCCAGCTCCTCGAAGCCCTCGGCGCCCAGGCGTTGTACCGCGCGGCGTTGCTGGCCGGCGACATGCCCCACGAGATCGTCGACGTGTTCGACGCCCACGGCATGCCGCTGTTCCCGCCCGACCTCGGCATGCACTGCAACTGCCCGGACTGGGGCGTGCCGTGCAAGCATGCGTCGGCGGTGCTCTACGTGCTGGCCGAGGCGTTCGACGACGATCCGTTCCTGGTCCTGGCCTGGCGGGGCCGCGACCGCGACGGCGTCCTGACCGCACTGCGCGGCCTGCCCGAACCGGAGGACGAGGTCGACCCGCTCGCGGTCGACGACGAGCCCCTCGAATCGCGCCTCGGCGACTTCTACTCTCCGGCGTTGTCACTGGGCCGCCTGCGTGAACGCCCATCCCGGACCACCACGCCCCCGGAGCTGTTGCTGCGGGTTCTCGACGCACCGCCGATCCGGGTACGCGCGATTCCCCTGGTCGATGTCCTGCGCCCCGCATACCGCGACCTGGCCGCCGCCGATTCCACCGCACCCGACCCCACTGCACCGACCCCGCCTGACCCCGGTCTCGCCTCGCCCGACCCCGGCTGACTCGGGTCTCGCCTCGCCCGACCCCGCCTCGCCCGGTCTCTCGGACCCGGTCGCGCTTCGCCAACTGCCTAGACATCAGTTCTTGTCTATTGACACGGAGTCTTAACAGTTCGATCCTGTGAGAGCGCTCTCCCCCTTGCGCGCACCCTCATCCCCGAGGAGTCTCCGTGCGTACAAAAAGAAGGCTCTTGCAGGCCGTCGCCGCCCTCGCGATGACCGTCCCAGCGGCCGTCACCGCCCTCTCATCCCCCGCCCAGGCAATCGGCCCCGCCCTCCTGCCGGTTACCGTCACCAACAACACCGGCCGCGGCGAAGCGACCTACCTCTACGTCATCGGCACCAACCTCAGCACCGGCCGCCTCGGATACGTCAACCAGGGCGGCACGTTCACGGCATGGCCCGCCGGGCAGATCCCACCCTCCCCGGCACCGGACGTGGCAATCGGCGGCCCCGGAAACGGCGGATCGACCACGGTGCAGTTCCCGCGCGGATTCTCCGGCCGGCTCTACTTCTCCTTCGGCACCAAACTGAAGCTGTTCCTCACCCCGGACGGATTCGTGCAACCGGCACCCTGGTCATCGGGAGACGCCAACCACGACATCCTGTTCGACTGGAGCGAGTTCACCTACAACGACGGCGGCCTCTGGCTCAACAGCACCCAGGTCGACATGCTCTCCGTCCCCCACGCCGTCTCCGTGACCGGCGCAAACGGCGCCACCTCCCGCGAGGGCGAACTGGTCAGCGACGGCCGCAACAAGGTCTTCAACGCGATCAAGGCCCAATCCGGCTGGGCGAACACCGTCTACACCCGCGCCGACGGCACCGTCCTGCGCGCCCTCGCACCCGGAAAAGCAGCCGGTGCGGGCCAGTTCAGCACCACTTATTACGACTCGTACATCACTTCGGCATGGAACGCCTACACCAGTAAAACTCTCACGGTGGTGCCGTTCGGCGACCAGCCCAACACCAAATACTTCGGGCGTACGTCCGGCAACGTCATGACCTTCACCAACACCTCCGGCCAGACGGTCACCTCGTTCAACAAGCCGTCCTCATCCTCGGTATGGGGCTGCGACGGCGACCTGTTCGCCCCGAACGACCTCGTCGTCGGCCCGATCGCCCGAACCCTCTGCGCCGCCCTCAACCGCGGCACCCTCGGCACGATCGACACCCAGCCGTCCACCAACGCGGCGCAGTTCTACCAGAACAACCCCGCGAACCAGTACGGCAAAATCATCCACCAGAACATGGTCGACGGTAAGGCCTACGCTTTCGCCTTCGACGACGTCGGCAACTTCGAATCCCTCGTCCACGACGGCGACCCCCGCTCCGCCGCCATCACCCTCACCCCCTTCGGCGCCGGCGGCGGCACCACCCCGCCCCCCAGCAGCGGCGGCGTCCCGGTCATCAACGACTGGAACGGCAAATGCGTCGACGTCCCCAACGGCAGCTTCGTCGACAGCGCACCCCTGCAGATGTGGACCTGCAACGGGTCTGCCGCCCAGGGCTGGAACTTCACCGGCGGGACTGTTCAGGCCGGGGGCAAGTGCATGGATGTTGCTGCGGGGTCGGTTGCCAATGGGGCGGCTATTCAGCTCTACAGCTGCAATGGCACCGGGGCTCAGCAGTTCGTTCTGTCCTCGGCGGGGGATCTGGTCAATGTCGCTGCTAACAAGTGCATCGATGTCAAGGACTGGAATGCTGCTGATGGGGCTCGGTTGCAGTTGTGGGACTGTGCTGGGACTGCTAATCAGAAGTGGCATAAAGGCTGATTGTTTCTCGCTGGTGGACGGGTGAGGGCCGGGGTCCCCAAGACAGGCTTCAAGGGCGTTTTTATGCCTGTCTTGGGAACCCCGGCCCTCACCCTTGCATGCGAGCCATTTCTGCTTTGACGTTGGTTACTGGGCGCTGGGTGCACGGCTGGGCTCTGCGTTCACCTTCTGCTTCTTGGTCTGGCTGCCGCGCTGGGGTTGGCGTCACTGCAGGCCTGGCAGCAGGCCCGGCTGAGTGGTGGGTCTTGCGACGCACCTCGCCGCTTCAGGTAAAGCATTCGGCGCACCCGCCACTGCCCCGCACGCGCCATTGACCAAACCCCGGGACAACTCACTGTGGGTTGCTCGTGCCCATGCCTTCGAAATCACGCGACCAACTCGCCGTGGACCACCCCACGCCCTCCACGGCAATGACGCGCCCACCCCAAAGCCTCACCGCCCAGTACCCCCGGCCCTCCCCCACACCCAAACACAAGCCCCACCTCAAAATTGACCGCCAACCCAAACCCCATACCTGATCGACAAAGAACCCCAAACCCACAACGAGCCCACACAAAGCCGCCACCAAAGAACCCAGAACCACGGCGTCCACGCGCGAGGCTGTCAACGGAGAGCACAGGACCACGGTGGGCACGCGCGAGGCTGTCAACGGAGAGCGCAGAACCATGATGGGCGGCGGCGGAGCGGTTTGCGGACTGCGCGACCGGCGAGGTACGTCGCGAGACCCACCACCCAGCTCGGCCCGCTGGCAGCCACCAAGGCTAGGCCGACCAAAGCGCGGCAGCCAGACCACAAAGCACGAGGTGGACGCGGAGGCCAAGCCATGCATCCAGAGCTCGGTGACCAATATCTGCGAGCGAGAGGCGTAGCGGCAAGGGTGGGGGCCTGGGTGGCCAAGACAGGCATAAAAACGCCCTTAAAGCCTGTCTTGGCCACCCAGGCCCCCACCCGTCCACCGCAACAATCCCACCCTCCAGCACCACGTCATAGGCTCGAAGACATGAGCGAAATGACCCACCGCCGCCTAGGCGCATCCGGCCTGGTAGTCAGCACAATCGGCCTAGGCTGCAACAACTTCGGCCGCAAGCTGGACCTGGACGGCACCCAGGAAGTAGTAGACGCGGCACTGGACGCGGGAATCACGCTGTTCGACACAGCTGACATCTACGGCACCCCGCACGGCGCTTCGGAAGAGCTGTTGGGGCAGGCGTTGAAGGGGCGCCGGGACCAGGTGGTGCTGGCGACGAAGTTCGGGATGGACATGGGGGGTATGAACGGCGCGGACCGGGGGGCTCGGGGGGCTCGGAGTTACATCGTACGGGCGGTGGAGGCTTCGTTGCGGCGGTTGGAGACGGATTACATCGATTTGTACCAGATGCATCAGCCGGATGAGGCGACTCCGATCGATGAGACGCTGGCGGCGCTCGATGATCTGGTGCGGGCCGGGAAGGTTCGGTATCTGGGGAATTCGAATTTTGCCGGGTGGCAGATCGCTGATGCTGACTGGACGGCGCGGGCTGATGGGCGGACTCCGTTTGTGAGTGCGCAGAATCAGTACAGCTTGTTGAACCGGCAGGTGGAGGATGAGGTCGCGCCTGCTTGCGAGCGGTTCGGGTTGGGGCTTCTGCCGTTCTTCCCGCTCGATAGTGGACTGTTGAGCGGTAAGTACCGGCGGGGGCAGAAGCCGGCTGCGGGGACGCGGCTGGCGACCGAGCGGCATCAGCGTTGGTGGGATGGTGCTGACTGGGACAGGATTGAGGCGCTCACCGAGTTCGGGCGGGAGCGGGGCCATTCCCTGCTGGATGTGGCCATTGCGGGGCTTGCCGCTCAGCCTGCCGTCAGCAGTGTCATCGCGGGGGCGACTTCGGCTTCGCAGGTGCAGCAGAATGCCGCCGCGGGTGCCTGGCAGTTGACCGCGGATGATCTCGCGGAGCTGTCCCGGGTTCTGGACGCATAGCGTTGGGCTCGGATCAGGAGCTTGTTGTTGCGGCGGCGGCTGCGGGGGCAGCGGTTGTGCGGGCTCGGTACGGCACGGAGATGGGCCGGGTCTCGAAGGCTGCGGGGGATTTTGCGACTGCCGCTGACCTGGAGGCCGAGCGGGTCATCGTCGACATGATTCGGGCTGCGCGGCCGTCCGATGGTGTTGTCGGTGAGGAGGGCGGACGGCAGGGCGGCGATCACGGGAATGGCCGAGAATGGCTTGTCGATCCGTTGTGCGGAACGCTGAATTACGCCGCGCGGACGATGCTGGTCGGGGTCAATGTCGCGCTGCGGGTGGGTGGGCGGACCACGGTGGCGGCCTGCGCCGATCCGTTCAGCTCCGAGATCTTCTGGTCCGATCAGACCCATGCCTGGGTACGCCGTGACGACCGCGACGAGCCCCTCACGCCGTCCCCGGCCTCGAATCTCGTGGACGTCAATCTGGACCCGCCGTTCCCGAACGATCCCGCGTTCCGCGCCGTTTCGTTGCTCGCCGATCGCCGTTTCGTGGACCGGTTCCGGCCCCGGGTGGTCTCGTCGACGCTGGCGGTGGCGTGGGTCGCGGCGGGCCGGCGAGCCGCTTACGTGACCGACGGCCATCTACGCGACAGCGTGCATTTCGCCGCGGGCATCGCGCTGTGCGAAGCGGCCGGCTGCGTCGTCACCGACATTCTCGGCGAACCGTTCCACGCCAGCTCTCGCGGTGGCTTGTTGGTGGCTGCCGATGCTGACACGCATGCGGCGCTTTTGATTCTCACCACTCCCGCAGAATGAAGGGCCCGGGGATCCGTTCTGGAGCGCTGGCTCCTTGGATCTCCGGGCCCGGCCTCGGCGGGAGCGACGATCTGCACCCCCCACCGAGCTACGACATCTGCATTTTGATTTTGCTCAGGCCACCGTCACGATTCGCCGGCGGCGGGCGACGTAGAACAGCACCCCACCTGCGAGGAGCAGTGCCGCACCGCCGCCTACGACGAAGCCGGTCGGGGCGCCGGTGACGGGAAGGCCGCCGCCCTCGCCGCCGGTGGAGAGCTCGACCTCGATGGCCGCGGTGTTGTTGGAGGCCTTGGTGTCCTGCGGGCCGGGTTCGATGGTGATGGAGCCCGGCTTGCTGGTGCCTTCGACCGTGCCGGAGAAGCTGAAGAACTGCTGCTCGCCCTTGTGGAGGCTTTCGAAGACGAGGCAGAGGTAGACGTGGTCGGCCGTCTTCTCGCAGCTGGGGTCGGTCTCGGTCGGGTCGATGCCGGCGGGGAGTTTGATCTCGGCGGTGGACAGCCAGCCCTGCATGATGCTCGCGGTCGCGGCCGGGCCGTCGTTGCGGATGCCGACCTTGATCGTGCGCTCGTCGCCGATGCCGCCGGTGAAGGTTGCGCCGAGGGCGACGCTGTCCGCCGGGTTCTTGCCGACGGTGATGAGGAACGAGGTGGCGTTGTCCCACTCGTTCAGCTCGTTCTCGTCGATGTCGTCGTTGTCGGCCAGGGCGCGGGCCTGGGCGAGCGGCTCGAGCTCGAGCTTGGTGCCGGCCGAGGTGGCTTCCGCTGCCTTGGCCGCCGAGTCGAGACCCAGCTCGTCGAGGTCGTTCAGGGCGAGGGCGAAGGCTCCCACGGCGTAGAGGCCCGGGCCGGGGGCGTCGGCGGCGACCTTGACCTTCATCGGTGTCCTGTCGGACAGCGTGAAGATCTGGTCACCCTCGATGGGCTGGTCGAAGAGGCAGACCGTGCCTTCGAGCTCGTCGACCTGCTCGCAGTTGGTGTACTTCGCCGGGAACGAGATGAAGTCGGCGCCGACCAGGACCACGCCGACGCCTTCCGCGGTCTTGTTGCCGGTGTTGCGGATCACGATCGGGATATCGGCGCTCTTGCCGGGCGCCAGCTTCATGTCCTTGATCGGGCTCAGCTCGAGGTCGATGCCGGTGCGGGTCGAGATGATCTGCACCTTGGCGGCCGCAGCCAGCGTGCCGGTCGAGTCCTTCGCCACGATTGTCAGCGTCTCGCCGAGTTTCGGCAGGGCGGCGGTCGGGCTGACGGTGAAGCTGAACTTCACCGCGGTGCCGTTCGCGTCGAGGTCACCGACCGGGCAGACGTTGTCGGTGCAGTCCTTCGGGGTGCTGAGGCCGATGCTCGCCGGGACCGGGTCGGCGAAGGACACGGTGACGCCCTTCGCCTTCTCCTCACCGATGTAGACGAGGTCGGCCTCGATCGTCTTCGACTTGCCGTCGACCGCGACGACCCGCTCGGGGACGTTGAGGAACATGCCGCCCGGGTCCGCCGGGATCGGGTCGTCGGCATAGGCGGGCAGGCCGGCCCCGGCGGTCGCCAGGGTGACGAGGACGAGGGGCAGCGCGAACCGACCCAACAAGCTGTGCAGACGCATGATCACCGGTTTCGATCAGGTGAGAGGTCCGCAGAGAGTAGGGGACGGGTCCGTATCGGCGCTACCCCGTTCCGGTCCTATACCTGGGCGAAAAGCGGGCCGTCGTCGGGGAGAGCAGGCGCTTCGCCCCGTTCCGCGGCGCGGCGGGCGAATTCTCGCAGGCCGGCGATCTGCCGCTCGCCCAGCGAGAAGTCGAGGGCGCGGAAGTAGGTGGCGAGGGTCTCGGCGTCGAAGGGCTCCCAGCGGGCGGCCGCCTCGGCGACGTTGTCCAGCTCGTCGAGGCAGAGGTCGCGGGAACGCTGGAAGGCCTCGTGCACGTCCTTGACCACGCCGGGGTTGGCCGCGGCGAAGTCCTTGCGCACGGCCCAGACCGCGAAGACCATCGGCAGGCCGGTCCACTCACGCCAAGCCTCGGCGAGGTCGGTGACCTCCAGCCCCATTCCCGGCGCTTCGTAGAGGGCGCGCAGGGCCACGTCGCCGATCAGCACGGCGGCGTCGGCCTCGAGCAGCATCTGGTTGAGGTCCGGCGGGCAGCGGAAATACTCCGGCTCGGCCTTGAACCGCTCGCTGAGCAGCATCTGGGCCAGCAGCACGCCGGTGCGCGACGTGGCGCCCAGAGCGACCGGCCGGCCGTCGAGCTCGTTCAGCGGGCGGGTCGAGACGATGTTGACCGAGAGCACCTTGCCATCGCTGCCGACCGCGAGATCGGGCAGGAGCAGCAGCTCGTCGGCGTGCCGCAGGTATTCGACCAGGGAGATCGGCCCGATGTCGAGGTCACCGGCGACCAGCAGCGCGTTCAGCCGGTCCGGGGTGTCCTTGTAGAGATCGACGTCGAGCAGCGCACCCGAGCGCATGAGGCCCCAGTAGATCGGAAGACAGTTGAGGAACTGGATGTGCCCGACCCGCGGTCGTTGTACTGCGTCGCTCATGACCCGACGCTATCCCCGGCCGGTTGCGAGACACCTTGCTCCATCGGTCGCAAGCGAGGTATCTCACGTTCGGCCCGGCCAACCGACGCCGCTCCGGCCCGGCGAGCCGACATAGCTTCGGCCCGGCGAACCGGCACTACGCAAGCAATGACGGCGGCCAATCCGGCTAAGCCCGCGGCGGCCACCAGCGGCCGCGGCGCGAACAGCTCCAACAGCGGCCCACCCACGACAAATCCAATCATTCCGCCCGTCTGGGTTGCCGAACTGATCGTCGCCCACGCTCGCCCACGGACCGCTTCCGGGATCCGCTCGGCCACGACGACAGCCGTGCAGACATTGAGCCCGCCGTTGAAGGCGCCTCCCACCAGCCACAACGGCACCATCAACCAAGCGTTGGGTACGCCGGCCGCGGCCACCACCGCAAGACAGCACCCACCCATGAGGACGAGCGCCATCCGCACGTCGCCGCGCTTGGTGAGCCGCCCGAACACCAGGCTCCCCACCACGACACCCGCCGCCCAGGAGCCACTGATCAGACCGAACGTCGTCGTGGAGGCGTGCAGGGTCTCCCGGATGAAGAAGACCTCGATCACGTTGATCGCACCGACCCCCGCAACGGTCGCGGCCACGGCGAGAGTCATGACCGCGACGAGCCGGTCGTCACGCAAGCGCCATCGCGCGCCTGCGGTCCGTGGTGCCGCCTTCCCTCTCCGGGTACGCAGAAAGAGCCCGGCCGCCACCAACGACAGATAACTAGCCGCATCGATGAGCAGCGGAACCCGCACCCCGAACCTGCCCACGAGCACCCCGGCAAGCGCCGGCGCGATCAGCACCCCGAGGCTGAACGCGGTCTGGTTGATACCCCCGGCCCGCCCGACATCCTCGCGCCGCACCATCGCGGGCAGCAACGCCGCGAGGGTCGGCTGCGTGACCGCGAGCCCGCAGGAGAGCAGCGCCACCAGCGCGATGATGAGGATCGGCGTCCCGACAAAGGCGAGCACGGTGCAGACCGCCGCCTGAGCCACCCCTGCGACGATCAGCACGGTACGGCTGTCAACCCGATCGGCGATCCGCCCCGCGACCGGCGCGAGCAACGCAATCGGCGCGATCGCCGCCAGCATGAGCCCGGAGACGACGAGCCCGCCGGCACCGGCCTGCTGCAGCGCGAGCGCCAGAGCGGTCGCCGCGAGGAAGTCACCACAGACCGTGATCCCCCGCGCGGCAGCCGCGACGTAGACATCACCCCATCGCGAAGGCTCAGATGTGAAGGACATACTTCGAAGTTATTCCTTCACATCTGCGTACGCAAGAGGCCCGCGGCTACTCCTTCGGCGCCTCATCCGTCGGGAACGCCGCATATTGCAGAGCCACCACCCGGGCTCCCGGCGGCGGGTCGGCATTGCGCTCCCGCCGCAGATAAGGCTCGATCAACGCCTTGACCTGCGCGTTGATAGCCGTCAACTCCTCTAGGGTCACCAACAGCGTGGGCAGGTTGAGCTGAGCAGCCTCCCGCCACTCCCGCGGCTCCTCACCCTGCCGCTCCCACCACTCCTGCAACTTCGCAGCACTGCGCGCCACCCACACGTCAACCAGCGCCCGCTCGGCGGCCACGCTCTCGGGCTCATCGAAATCGGCATCGATGGACACCCCGCGGGCATTGCTCCGCCAGACCCGCTCCCGCCCGTCCCCCCGGCTCGGCGCCTGCTCCACCAGCCCCACCTTCGCCAACTCCCGAAGGTGATAACTAGTCGCACTAGGTGACAACCCCACCAGATCCGCACACTGCGTAGCGGTCACCACATCACCCGTACTCGTCAGATACTCCAAAATCGAGATCCGCGCCGGATGCGCCAGCGCCCGCATAACCTTCGGATCGGTGATGCGCGAAGTCCGCTGCTGCTCAGCCATCTCAGAATGATCCCCCGCTCCGCCCCGGCACCGACCCGGGGCTACGCCACTTTGAGCTGCTCATCGCCGAAATCGGCGATGAGCATCAGCGTCCCGCCGAGCGCGGAGATGTACCGACTGAGAACCTCCTGGGTCGAAACATCACCGGACTCGATCTGAGAAACCCTGGCGACCGAGATCCCCATCCGCGAGGCCACCTGTTCCTGCGTCATCTCCCGCCGCTTACGCAACTCCCCGAGGCGCCACCCACGGGCCTCATCCAGCATTTTGCCCACACCGGCCTCGAACCCCGCCGGCCCGCCTGCCGTCTCCACGGCACGAGCAAGATGATCCGTATCCCGCCACCGCTTGACACCACTCATCGCTGACGTCCGTCCAGTGATTCGCGCTCTGCCAAGTATGTGCTGTAGAGCCGCTCCGCCTCAGGAACAGCCTCCCGGTACCACCGTTTCCACTGGCCGGATTTATCCCCCGCCAACGGTGTCGACCAGCGGCCGACCTTCACCTGGGCCGTTCTGTTCCAGTACGAGAATCGCTTGATTGACCAACTGATGACTCTTCCTGTCCGCCTCATAGAGCTCATCGAGAAAGCGCTCCACCTGCGACGTCAACACGATCTCCCACTCCCACGCGGGCACCCTCCCCTCACTTAAGAATATTCTTAACACAGGGGGTTGTCGTGGAGCAAGTATGGTAAACGGGTCGCTGGGGTGGGTAGAGGCGGCGTACGCTGGTGGGCTCGCCCGCGGGGAACGCGCGCTTTCTCGTAACCGGGCACTGCCGACACCGCACCTTGACGGAGCGCCGGGCGGCCCAGGTCAGCTGAACCATCAGATACCGATGCCGAAAGGTTCCTCGGATGACGCTGCCTGCCCATACCGATCTCGATGATGATTTAGCCGCCGAACGCCGTCATCTCGTCGACTCCCGTGCCGCGTTGGGGCGCATGCGCGGGCGTGCCGAGTCACTGTTCTCCTCCGCCTCCGATGTAGCCGGGGACCCGTTCGCCGCGGAGACGCTGGGGCGGGCTCTGATGCGGCGGGTGGCGGATCTGGCCGATGATCCGACGACGCCGTTGTTCTTCGGCAAGCTCGATGTTGCCGAGACGGTGTACCACATCGGGCGCCGGCATGTGACCGACGATGCCGGGGAGCCGATGGTTCTCGACTGGCGGGCGCCGCTGTCGCAGTCGTTCTACCAGGCCAGTGTGAAGGATCCGCAGGGTGTCGCGGTCCGGCGCCGGTTCGGCTTCGTGAAGGGCGAGCTGACCAGTTTCGAGGACGAGCATCTGGACCGCGGTGAGGAGCTCGGCACGAGCAGCCGCATTCTGACGGCGGAGATCGAGCGGCCCAGGGTCGGGCCGATGCGGGACATCGTGGCGACGATCCAGCCCGAGCAGGACGAGCTGGTCCGGGCCGATCTGGAGACGTCCATCTGTGTGCAGGGCGCGCCCGGGACCGGCAAGACCGCGGTGGGTCTGCACAGGGCCGCATTCCTTCTGTACGCCCACCGCGAACGACTCCGTCGCACAGGAGTCCTCATCATCGGGCCGAACACCGCGTTCCTCTCGTACATTTCGGCGGTTCTTCCTGCCCTTGGCGAGGTGGAAGTCAAGCAGTCCACGGTGGACGGGCTGATTTCGCGCGTACCCGTCAAGGGGTTGGACAGTGAGGCAGCCGTCCTGCTGAAGCACGATCCCCGGATGGCCGCGGTGTTGCATCGGGCCCTGTGGGGGCGGCTGGCCGAGCCGACCGTGCCGATCATGGTGTCGGACGGCTCCTACCGCTGGCGCATCGACACCGAGCCGCTGCGCCGGATCGTCGACGAGGCGCGCCGGGAGGACCTGCCGTATGCGGTGGGCCGGGATCGGGTGCGGGCGCGCGTGGTCGCCCTGCTGCAGCGGCAGTCGGAGTACCGCACCGGTAACTCGCCGAACGAGACGTGGCTGAAGAAAATGGCGAAGATCGCGGCCGTACGCGAATTCCTCGACGCCGCCTGGCCCGCGGTGACCCCCGAGGCGCTGGTGGTCGACCTGCTCACCGACGCCGACCTGCTGGCTGCCTCCGCCGAGGGCATCCTGACCGCCGAGGAGCAGGCCACGCTGGTGTGGGCGAAGGTGCCGAAAACCGCGAAGTCGGCCCGGTTCAGCGCCGCCGACCTGTTGTTGCTGGATGAGGCGGCCGGGCTGCTGGAGCGGGAATCGAGCTTCGGGCACGTGGTCGTCGACGAGGCGCAGGACCTGTCCCCGATGCAGGCCAGAGCGATCGCCCGGCGCAGCGAGCACGGTTCGATCACGCTGCTCGGGGATCTCGCGCAGGGGACCGCGCCGTGGGCTGCCGCGCGATGGCAGGACACGTTGGAGCACCTGGGCAAGGCGGGGGCTGCGGTGGTGCCGTTGACGGTCGGTTTCCGGGTGCCGGATGTCGTGGTGGCGTTGGCGAACAAGTTGTTGCCGGCGCTCGGGGTTGACGTACCCGAGGCTGTCTCCCTGCGTCGCGACGGTGACCTGGCGATGGTGGCCGTGCA
The DNA here is from genome assembly GCF_018332715.1 of Winogradskya consettensis. Lineage (GTDB taxonomy): Bacteria > Actinomycetota > Actinomycetes > Mycobacteriales > Micromonosporaceae > Actinoplanes > Actinoplanes consettensis. Next base: position 183,472 of record NZ_BOQP01000052.1, read on the forward strand.
CGACGCAGCCGAGGTTGACGCCGCGATGCTGGTGGAGGTGACCGCGGCGCTGGAACACGAGGGATCCGTCGCCGTCATCGCCGCCGACGCCTCGGTGGAGCGGGTGCGTGCGCATCTGCGAGCCGCCGGGCTGGAGGCCGCGACCCCCGAGGACGTCGACTCCGAGGCGCGCGTCACCGTGGTGCCCGCCACGATCGTGAAGGGCCTCGAGTACGACCACGTCGTCGTCGTGGAACCGGCCGAGATCGTGGCGGCCGAGCCACGCGGGCTGCACCGGCTCTACGTGGTCCTGACCCGTGCGGTGTCGGGGCTCTCCGTGGTCCACGCCGAGCCCCTGCCGTCGCCCCTCTAATTAGAGCTTCTTCACCCAGCGGGACCATTCCGGTTGCTGGTGGTAACCGTTGGCGGCCCAGATGCCGTGGGCGGCCGCGTTGTCGTCGAGGACCATGGCGTCGGCGCGGCTGCCACCCAGATCACGGAACCGCTGCTCGGCCGCGGCGATGAGCGCGCGGCCGATGCCCGCCCTGCGACGCGACGGGTCCACGGCGAGCCGGTAGAGGTGACAGCGCCAGCCGTCCCAGCCCGCGATGACCGTCCCGACGATGGTGTGATCTTCGACGGCAAGGATCAACGCCTCCGGGTCACGCTGGTGGATTGCCGCAAGCGCCGCGGGGGTGTCGGGCGGGCGGCTGTCGTTCTCGGCAGCCTCCCGCCAGAACGTCAGGACGGCGGGCAACTCGCCCATTTCGGCTGGTCGTAGCTTCAGATCCCGCACAGGGAATGATCTTAGGCTTGGGGTGTACAGATCGGCGGTTCGGTTTAACTTCCGACTGAGCCGCCCTCGGGCTCGCATCGTGGTGCGACGATCTACCCGTTCACCCCCGCATGCCGGGAGGAGCCCCGTATGCCTGAAGGAGCGAGGTTATGACCCAACCGATGCCCGGGGTCCCGAACTGGGTTGATCTGGGCACCTCCGACCTCGGCGACGCGATCCGGTTCTACACGCAGCTCTTCGGCTGGGAGGCCGAGATCTCCGGCGAGGAGTACGGCGGCTACACCACGTTCTACCTTGACGGACGGGCCACCGCGGGAGCCGGGCCGCTGTTCGGTGAGGGACAGCAGACGGCGTGGAGCACGTACATAGCCACGGACGACGCCGACTCGGTCGCGCTGCGGGTCGAGGCGGCCGGCGGCAAGGTCCTGGTGCCACCGTTCGACGTGATGTACCAGGGCAGGATGGCGGCGTTCCTCGACCAGTCCGGGGCACCGTTCAGCGTGTGGCAGTCCGGCACCATGAAGGGCGCCGACGTCTTCGACCTCCCGGGCGCGCTGACCTGGAACGAGCTGATCACCCGGGACGTGGAGGGCTCGGCCGCGTTCTACGGCGAGGTCTTCGGCTGGGTCGCCCGCGAGAGCAACGCCGGCGACTACATCGTGTGGGAGCACCGCGGCCAGACGATCGCGGGCCTGCAGCCGATGGACCACGCGTGGCCGCACGACCTTCCGCCACACTGGATGATCTCGTTCGCGGTCATCGACTGCGACGACTCGGCGGGCTACGCCCAGTCGCTGGGCGGACGTCTCGTCACGCCACCCGTGGACCTGCCCATCGGGCGCTACTCGATGATTCAGGACCCGCAGGGCGGCATGTTCTCGATCCTCCAGGCGGGCTGACGCCCCTATCTCGGCAGGCTCGCCGTGACCATGTCGATCAGCTGGTCGTAGCTGACGTCGATGTTCTCGGCCATCCCGAAGCCGCCGCCCGATTGCAGCGCAGCGAAGCCGTGCACCGCGGCCCTGAGCCGCCGCATCGCATGGACGGCCTGGGACTCGTCGAGTCCGTAGCCGCGCAGTACGGAGATGAAGACCTGCAGGAATTCCATGGCCGCCTCGGCCACTTCCGACGATTCTGCGGGAGTGTGCAGCGGGTCCAGGGGCAGGAGCGCGTACCAGCCGGGGTGTGCCAGGACGAAGGCGCGGTATTCACGCATCAGGGCTGCGACGGCGTCGTCCCGGCTGAGACCGAGGGCTGCGGCGCTCGCGGTGTGCGTCATCTTGCGCATGATCCGCGTCGACATCAGGTCGCGCAGCACCGCGAGGCTGCCCACGTGCTTGTACAGCGACGGAGAGGCGACTCCCGCGCGCTCCGCGACCGCTGCCAGGCTCAGCGCGTCGAGCCCTTTCTCGTCGACCAGGGCGAGCGCCAGATCCACCACGGCGTCGCGGTTCAGGCCGGCCTTAGGCACGGAGGTGACTACCTGTCATAGCCTTGAAGCTACGACAGGTAGCCATCCGCGTGCAACCTGTCAGCAGTACTGGGACTGCTTTCCGATCACCTTGTACGGGCAGTCGGCCGTCTCTGCCAACAGCAGCGCGGCTTCCTTGTTGCGGGTCGTCTCGCGGGTGATCACACTGCCCGGCGGGTAGAAGCCGCCGCCCGAGGAACTGGTCGGGTACATCTCGAAGGTGTAGGCGAAGATCTTGTGCGTACCCCAGAGATAGTCGAGCAGGTCACCGTCGGTGATGTAGAGAGCGCTGGACTGCTCCGGGGTGTAGTTGTTCGTCGCCGCCATCTGCCGGCCCAGCGTCGCGAACGTGTTGTTCTGATCGGCCGTCATGCCGGTCCCGGTGGGGGAATTGGTATACCCAAAAGGCCACAGGACCAGCTCTGAGTACGTGTGGAAGTCCATCGCCGCCTTGATCTGCTGGACACCGCCGACGACCCGACTGAGCACGAAGTCGCGCACCACCTTGGTCTCCGGGGCGGAGAACGCAGCCGTGCCGCGGTAGGTCTCCGACGAGGTGCTGCCCGAGGAACCACCGCAGCAGCCCCAGTTGTAGCCGTAGTTGCGGTTCAGGTCCGTCCCCACGTACGACGAACCGCTGTTGGGCTGCCGATTCTTCCGCCACGACCGGTAACTGCCCGTCGCGATGTCGTACTCCGCACCGTCCGGGTTGACCGACGGAATGATCCAGATCTCGCGACTGTCAACGACGCTCTTGACCCGGCTGTCGCTCGCATAGCTGCCCGTGTAGAGCTTCAGCAGGTAGAGGGCCATCTCCACCGTCAAATGCTCACGCGCATGATGATTCGCGTCGTAGAGGACCTCGGGCTCGCTCTCATCCGTCCCGACGTTGTCCGAGATCTTCACGGCCACGATGTCCCGGCCCTCGTACGTTTTACCCAGCACCCGCTTGCTGGCAATACTCGGATACTGCGCCACCACCGAGTTGACGTCGGCGATCATCTCCGCGTAGTTGTGGTAGGCCGCATCCCGGCTCGGGAAGTCCAGGATGGAAACGTCATCCACCTTCTGCACGGTGAAGCCGAGCGCCCGCAACGTCCGGACCTCACTGAGCGTGGCGGTCACTTCGACCACGGCGTGTTCGATACCGTCGATCGAAACACCGGTGCCGGCGATCAGGTTGCGCTGGTCGAGCGTCCGGACATCATAGATTTCGTACGCGGCCGAGCTGCCCGCCGTAGCGTTCGCGCCCGGGGTTGGCTGGGCCACCGCAGGCTCGGTGGTGGATGCTGCGATCAGGGCCAGACCGGCTGTAGCGGCGGCAACCAGACCGGTGACGCGTCGTCGTCTCACGAACGACCTCCGGGGGTGTCAGAGGAGTTCCATCCCCGTCACCACACCATCACGCATCGACGTCTGCCAATATGCCAATCTGCCCCGTACCCCGGCGTGATGCCCCCACAGCCCAGCTCAGCTTGTGCGGCTCAGCTTGTGCGACTCGGGTTGCGCGGCTCGGGTTGCGCGATTCGGCGTCGGCCGGTCAGCTTTTACTGCCGGGCGTGGCCGTCAGCCGCTCAAGCTGTGGGGCTCGGCGTCAGCTGCTCAGCTTTTGCTACCGGGCGTGGCTTCATTCTTGCTGGCCGGCGCGTCTTCGAGAACGTCGACTGGAGCGGCTTCGACTCTGTCGGCCGGCGTGGCTTTGAGTTTGTCGGTTTTGTCGGCCGTTGGTGCTGGCTCGGCAGCGCGGTCGCCTGCGGCTGCGGCGGCTTCATCACCGGCGAGCGCGGCTCGCAAACGGTCCTTCTCCGCCGTGCGCCGCTCCGCGACCGTGCCGAGCTGCTCGGCCATCTCGTTGCGCCACTTGGCGAGCAGGAAGTACGAGAAAGCCGCCGACGCGAGCAGCGCGATCATCGCCTTGACCAGGAAATTCAGCGGCACCGGCGTGAGCAACCCGAACACCACGACGAACAGTCCGAGACGGCCGAGCGTGTACTTGACGGCGGGACTCATCACCAACTCCTGTCAGCCCACGCGGTGGCTCAACCACCGCAGGCCGTAGAACCAGACCACGCAGTAGACAACCGTCAGCCCGAGCGCCCCGACGCCACCGCTGACAAGGTTGGGAAAAATCGGCGCCGTGAGCCCGGCCAGCGTCATCCCGACCGCAACCCCGAACCCGGCCGCGAGCACCGCGACAATGATCCGGTAAGCCCCGAACCCCGCCGCCCGGAACTCCTCGGTGAACAGCCAGACGGGCAGCACAATCGCGATCCACCCGCTGGCATCCCCGAACTCGGACGCCCGCACCAGCGACATCGCGCCCTCGAAGATCAGCAGAATGACCAGACCCGACACCAGCCCGGCCAGCGCCACCCCGAGCAGGTCCTGAACGGTCGCCAACCGACCATCCGCATCCCGGCGCGGTCGACGCGCACTCTCAGTCTCGGCCATGACCCCCAAAGGGTACGCCGCCCCCCCCACCAGCCCCGTCAGCCCCTGCCCCACGCCCGACGGCCCCTGCCCCACGCCCGACCGACCTTGCCCCACGCCCGACGGCCCGGAGTCCATGGGGACGCAAGGCCCCTGGCGCCGCCACCTCACGAGTGGCAGCGCCAGTGTTACCCCGCGTCAGGCCCAGACCTGCTGGGGTTCGCTACGGCGCTCGGCGAGGGAGATCGGCTTGTCGTACTCCCTGACGATTTCGTAGCGGGTGTTGCGCTCCACCGGCTGGTAGCCGGCGTCCCAGATCAGGTCGAGCAGGTCGCTGCGGTGCATCGTGTTGGGGGTGCCGTACGAGTCGGCGTCGTGGGTGATCTTGTATTCCACGACCGAGCCGTCCAGGTCGTCGACGCCGAAGTTGAGCGAGAGCTGGGCGACGGACAGGCCGTGCATGACCCAGAAGCATTTGACGTGCGGGACGTTGTCGAACATCAGCCGGGAGACCGCGAACGTCTTCAGCGACTCGGCCGGGGCCGCCATCGTCGTCTGCGCCTGGATCCGGTTACGGATCTTGCCGTCCGCTGAGTCGACGAAGTCGTGCTGGTAGCGCAGCGGGATGAAGACCGCGAAGCCGCCCGTCTCGTCCTGCAGCTCGCGCAGGCGCATAACGTGGTCGACCCGGTGGCGCGGCTCCTCGATGTGGCCGTAGAGCATCGTCGAGGGGGTCTTCATGCCCTTCTCGTGGGCGAGCCGGTGGATCCGCGACCAGTCTTCCCAGTGGGTGTTGTGGTCGACGATGTGCTGACGGACCTCCCAGTCGAAGATCTCCGCCCCGCCACCGGTCAGCGACTCCATGCCCGCGTCCATCAGCTCGTCGAGGATCTCGCTGGCCCCCAGGCCGCTGATCTTCTCGAACCACTGCACCTCGGTCGCGGTGAAGCACTTGAGCTTGACGTTCGGCAGCGCCGCCTTCAGCTCGCGCAGCACCTTGGGGTAGTAGCGCCAGGGCAGCGTCGGGTGCAGGCCGTTGACGATGTGCAGCTCGGTGAGCTGCTCGTCCTCCATCTCCTTGGCCTTGCGGACGGCCTCGTCGATGCGCATCGTGTACGCGTCCTTCTCGCCCGGCTTGCGCTGGAAAGAGCAGTATGCGCAGCTGGCGGAGCAGACGTTGGTCAGGTTGAGGTGCCGGTTGACGTTGAACATCACCCGGTCGCCGTTCATCTCGGTGCGCTTGTGGTGCGCGAGGCGCCCCAGCCAGGCGAGATCGTCGGAGTCGTAGAGGGCGATGCCGTCCTCGCGGGTCAGCCGCTCGCCGGCATAGACCTTGGCCTCGAGCTCGCGCTTCAATCCGACGTCCATCCGGTCCCCTTCTCACGCTCACGGTCCGATCCACGATCGCGGTGGAACCGGTGGATCGAGCCTACGTCCTACCTCCGACAGAAACATGGTCCCGGAGCTCGATGGGCGGCGCAGGTCACGTAAGTAGGGCAGGATTCTCAGGGTCCTTTCATGTTGAATCAATCGACAGCGGTACAGGTGTTGGGGTAAGACCTTTATGTGGCCGACCGTGCCGGTCGGCTGCCGGTTTTCGGGCAGGGAGCTCATGGCGATCAAGTGGCTGGGCCGACGCGGCATCGCGACTCGCGTGCGCCCCTGGTGGCGGCCCCTGGCGCTGTCCGCGGCTACCGCTGCGGCCATCGCTGCGCTGTTCAACCCCGTGCCCGCACTCGCTGCCCCGACCACACCACCGGCCATCCCCGGCGCTGTCCCCGACACCGGCACCAACCCGTTCGCCGCCGGCGGCACCATCACGATGCCCGGCGAGCAGACCAGCAGCACCACCCCGTCGACGACCACCCCGATCTCAACCGGCCTGGTGACGAGCCCCACGCTGAAGAAGATCGAGGCCGGTCGCACGGAGATCGCCCGGATGGGCGAGGAGCTCGCCAAGCTCCAGGAAGACCTCACCCTCGTCACGCAGCAGCTCACCACGGCCACCACCAAGGTCACCGACACCCAGACGGCCATGGCACAGGCCGAGGCAGAGGTCCGGGCCGCAGCAGCCACTTCTGTGCGCGACGCAGCAGCGCTCCCGCCCGGTGCACTCGGCTCCGGGTTGCAGGACCTCGACTCCCTCGCCCGCATCCAGCGCGGCGACTCGGCGAGCCAGCAGGCCGCCGCCCGGCAGCTGGACATCGTCAAGTCGGCGCATGAGAACGCGCTGCTCGAGCAGCAGGCGCTCCTCGCACGGCAGACCCAGGTCACCGCCGACCAGTCGGCGAAGCAGACCACGCTCACGCAGAAGAGCGCCGCCCAGCAGAAGCTCGAGCAGGACAACGCCACCGAGATCAACGCGGCCGACGCCGCCGAGGCAGCCCAGGACGCCGCGGTCGGCGCCGACTACCTCGCCGGCGAGGACAAGGGCCGCGGCGCAGACCCCCGCGCGCTCGCGGCGCTCAAGATCGCGCTGGCGCAGCGCGGCGACCCGTACGTCTGGTCGGAGGAAGGCCCGAACCAGTTCGACTGCTCCGGGCTGATGTATTACGCCTACCGCTCGGCCGAGGCGGGCAACTTCCCGCTGGTCCGGGTCTCCCGCGACCAGTACAACCAGACCAACGACAAGACCGTGGACCGCTACTCGCTGCTCCCCGGCGACCTGCTCTTCTTCAGCTCGTCCAACAGCTGGACAGAAATTCACCACGTCGCCATGTACGCCGGCGACGGCATGATGGTCGAAGCGCCGCGCACCGGCCTGGACGTGCGCCTGACCCCCGTGCGTTGGACCCGGCTCTTCGCGGCGACCCGCATCTACGGCTCGGTCGACGGCGCGGTCGAGGGCCCGGACCTCGGCCCGGCCGACCCGGAAACCCCGAGCGACCACACGCCGACGAAGCCCGGCACCCCCGCACCGACCACCTCGCCGACGAAGCCGCCGTCGACCACCCCGACGAAGCCGAGCACGTCGCCCACGCCGACCAAGACCAGCAAGCCCCCGACCACCCCGTCAACGTCACCGTCGACCACGCCGCCGTCAACGACACCGTCAACGACACCATCGACGACGCCGCCGACAACGACGCCGCCCCCGACGACAACACCGCCGACCACCACCGCGCCGTCGCCGGAGAAGTCGGAGACCACATCGCCGGCCGCCAGCTCCGAATCCACCAAGTCACCATCGGCGGAGACCTCCGAGTCGAAGGACACATCGCCGTCCGCCTCAGCCATCGAATCGGCGCAGGCAAAACAATCGAGCTGATCGGCCGACCACACTGCCGCTGGTCAGGCAGCAAATAGACACCTGATCTTCAGGCATGGACCGGTTGACGCCGGATGCGCACACGAGCGCTCATGTGGCACGGTAGTGACGAGCGCCCGGCATCCAGCTTGCCCGGCGTCCGATATATGACGTCGGCGCGCCACGTGGCGGCGATCGGGAGGACCCATGGACGAGCAGCAGACGAATCCGGACAGCGACGGCACAAAGTCACCCGCTGCAGGACCGTCCGGCTCCCGGCCGCAATCCGATCAGGGGTACGAATTCCCGCCACCCCCTGCCCCCGGAGCGCTCTGGGGCACCCCAGCCACACCCAGCACCACCAGCCCCACCCCCGCCGCGAGCACCGCCTACAACGCAGCGCCCAGCTCGGCCCCGGTGTCAGGCTCCGCCCGCGTGCCCAGCCCACCCCCCGCCTCGGGCCCGACACCTGCCAGCAGCTCGGCCCCGGTCTCAGGGTCAGCCAGTGTTGCCAACTCGGCCCCCACCCCCGGATCAGCCGCTATCGCCAGCCCCGCCCCCGCCTCAGGGTCAGCGACTGTCGGCAGCGCGGCGCCCACCTCAGGATCAGCCACCGTTGGCAGCGCGGCGCCCACCTCAGGATCAGCCACCGTTGGCAGCGCGGCCCCCGTCTCTGGGTCAGCCAGTGTTGGCAGCTCCGTGCCTGTCTCCGGGTCGGCTGGTGTTTCGAGTTCCGCGCCTGTCTCAGGGTCGGCTCGCGTGAATGCGCCGACGAGCCCGCCGCGCGCATCCAGTGGTTCTTCGCGGCCGACGAGCCTCGCGGGCATGTCCAAGCCACCCGCCGCTCCGAAGTCTGCTCCCTCGCTTCCGGCGTCGGCCTCTTCCGCCCTGTCCCTCTCCGCTTCGGCCCCGGGCGCCCCAGTCTCACCATCGCCCGCCGAACCGGTCCCGGGTGCGACCGCGTCGAAGACCCCCGCGACCCGGACCAGCGGTTCGGTCTACGGCGCCCGCCCCGCTCAAGCCCCGGAACCGGCAGCCTCCGAACCAACGATCCTGCAGCCAGCAACGGGAACCCCGTCGACCTCCCAGCCTGCGACCCCCCAGCCTGCGACCTCGTTGCCTGCGACCTCGTTGCCTGCGACCTCGTTGCCTGCGACCTCGTTGCCTGCGACCTCGTTGCCATCGAGCCCGAAGCCTGCGACCTCGTTGTCGAGCGCAGAGGTGTCCAGCCCGAAGTCCTCGAGCCAGGATTCCTCGAGCCAGGAGCTCCCGAACTCGCAGCCGCGGAGCTCGCAGTCCTCGACCCCGCAGTCTTCAAACCCGCAGCCGGCCGGTTCACAGTCGGCGGGTTCGCAGTCGTTCAGTGCCGAGGGGTCGCAGCCGGAGAAGCCCGAGCCGACCCGGCCCGAGCCCGGTAGTCCCGCTCCGGGGCATCCGCACCCGATCAGCCCGGAACCGAAAACTCCGGACCCAACCGAGCCCCCGACGCCACAGCGACCGGAGCCGAGCCCACCCGCGCCCACCCCGCCGGGTCCCGGGCCGTCGCCCGTGCCGACCCCACCCGTGCCGACCCCGCCCGTGCCCACCCCGCCAGGTCCTGGGCCGTCTCCCGTGCCGCCCGGCCCGAACCCGCCGAGCCCGCTTCCGCCCGGTCCGGGGCCGTCGCCTGTGCCACCGAGCCCGACGCCGCCGAGCCCGCTTCCGCCGGGGCCGGGGCCGTCGCCTGTGCCACCGATGCCTGAGCCGGTTCCTGCGCCGCGTCCCGGGCCCTCGCCGGTGCCGCCGGTTCCGACGCCTTCGCCCGTACCTCCCGGTCCGGGTCCTTCGCCCATCCCGCCGATGCCGTCCTTCCCGTCGACGGCGGCGTCGACGGCGCCGGCGACATCAGCGGCGACATCAGCGGCGGGTGATTCCGGGTCTGGTTTTCCGGCCAACGGCACCGGGCTGCCTTCCAGCGCGAGCCGTTCGTCCGGCCTGCCTTCCTACACGGTTCCGCCCACGGCGGCGCCGGCCAGTGAGGCGACCATGCCGTTCTCGGCGGCACCGTCGCAGGCGGGCCGGTCCAGTTCGGCGAACTACCCGTCGACGCCGTCCGATTTTCCGAACTCGGCACCGCCTTTCGGTCAGTCGCGAGCTGATTCGGCGCCGCCGGTTCGGCCTGCGTCGTCGCCGGTGTCCGGTCGGCCGTTCTCGCCGGCGAGTCGTAACTCGGTGCCTTCTGCCGAAGAGACCGCTGCGGCCTGGTCGCAACTCACCGCGGCCCAGTCAGCCGGGCAGGGCAGCGGGCAGAACAGCGGGCAGCAGTCGCACAGTTCGGCGGACTTCGCCGATCGCACCTCTGTGCTGCCGCCGTCGGCGTCCTCCACGCCCGCGGCCGATCGGACCATGGCGCTGCCGTCGGCTGCGGCGGGTGCTGACACCACCATGCCGATCTCGGCGGCGGGTCTGTCCGTGCCTGGCGACCGGACCATGCCGTTGTCGGTGGCCGGGGGGCACTCCGGGGACGAGACCGCTCCGTTCGGGTTAAATGCATCGGGCGGCTCTCGGCAGCCGTTCGGACAGCAGTCCGGGCCGGGTGGCGGCCCCTCCCGGGGGTCGACGACGTACGGGTCGGGTTCCGGACAAAGCGGGTCGGTGCCACAGCAGCGTGGCGATGCTCACGTGTACGGCGGCCTCGCGGATTACGCGCCCGCTGACATGACGATGCCACTGACGATGAACCCGGTGGACAACTCCGGCTCGCTGACCGGGCACATCCTGGCTCAGGGCTGGCGGGACACCCCGGATACGCAGCGCAAGGGCAACGTCAAGGTGGTCGTGGCCATGGTGGTTGTGCTGCTGGTGCTGGTCGGTGTGAGCCTGGCTTTCCTCTTCACCGTGGGCGATGCGTTCAGCGACATGATCGGTGGAGTTTTCTCGTAACCGGTTGTCGCGGGGGCGCTGTGCCCCTAAGCTGGCGGGATTGCGCCGAGGGTGAGTCTGCCCACTACCGGCGCGGAATGCGGGCAGTGTCCACGACGTTGACCCGTACACTGATGACAGTAATTGACCTGGCGTGCCCACGAGGCGCACGCCACGGGCGTTCTTGCGGGCAATTCAGCGGCGAGCTTCTCGTAGCCGCGGCGGGCCATTCGCGAGCATGCGCCCCCGTAGAGAGGTTCTCTTGACCACTTTCGCTGATCCCAGCACGTTCCCGTCCGTTTTCGACCAGTCCGACTCCCCCGCTGCCGACCCGACGACCGCAGACGTCGAGATCGTTGCCACCGAGGTGGAGACCCCCCAGACTTCCGGCGCGCAGACCGCCGACGCCCCCAAGACCGAGGACACCGCGCCCGTGACTGCTGAGACTCCGGCCGACACGACCGTGACCGCCGAGGTTGCCGAGGACGCTGCCGAGATCGAGATCGTCGAGGCCACCAAGAGCTTCGCCGACCTTGGCCTGCAGCCCGAGCTCGTGCGCGTGCTCAGCCGCGAGGGCATCACCACCCCGTTCGAGATCCAGGCCGCGACGATGCCCGACGCGCTCGCCGGTCGCGACGTGCTCGGCCGTGGCCAGACCGGCTCCGGCAAGACCCTTGCCTTCGGCCTTCCGCTGCTGGCCCGGGTCTCGCAGGGCGGTCGCGCTCTGCCGCACTACCCCAAGGCCCTGATCCTGGTGCCGACGCGCGAGCTGGCGATGCAGGTCGCCGACGCGCTGATGCCGCTCGGCCGCTCGGTCGGCGTCTTCCTGAAGACCGCCGTCGGCGGCGTGCCGTATGACCGTCAGATGGACGCGCTGCGTCGCGGCGTCGAGGTCATCGTCGCCACCCCGGGCCGCCTCGGCGACCTGATTGAGCGTGGTGCCTGCAAGCTCGACAGCGTTGAGGTCACCGTCCTCGACGAGGCCGACCAGATGGCTGACATGGGCTTCCTGCCCGAGGTCACCGAGCTGCTCGCCAAGACCCCGGCGAACGCTCAGCGGCTGCTGTTCTCGGCCACCCTCGACGGCGACGTCGACCAGCTGGTCAAGCGCTTCATGCACGACCCGGTGACGCACTCCACGGACCCGTCCGAGGCGAGCGTCTCCACCATGGAGCACCACCTGCTGCTGATCCCGCCGCACGACAAGTTCCCGATCACGTCGTGGATCGCCAACCGGGAGGGCAAGACCATCGTCTTCGCCCGCACCCAGATGGGCGTCGACCGGCTGGTCGAGCAGCTCGCGGCGGTCGGTGTCCGCGCCGGCGCTCTGCACGGCGGCAAGACCCAGCGGGTCCGCACCCGCACGCTGGCGGAGTTCAAGGAAGGCCGCACGAACGTGCTGGTCGCCACCGACGTCGCCGCCCGCGGCATCCACGTCGACGGCATCTCGCTGGTCATGCACGTCGACCCGCCGAAGGACCCGAAGGACTACCTGCACCGTGCTGGTCGCACGGCGCGCGCCGGCGAGTCCGGTGCGGTCGTGACGCTGGTTCTCCCGAAGCAGCGTCGCAGCACGCAGGCCATGATGCAGAAGGCCGGCGTCACGCCGGGCGAGGTCCGGGTCCGCCTGGGCGACGAGAACCTGGCCGAGATCACCGGTGCCCGCGAGCCCAGTGGCATCCCGGTCAAGATCGAGCCGGAGCGCAACGAGCGGGGCGACCGTCCCCGTCGTTCGTTCGGTGACCGTCCCCAGCGTGGTGGCTACGGCGACCGTTCGCGCGGCAGCGAGCGTGGTGGCAGCAGCTACGGCGACCGCCCGGCCCGCCCCTACGGCGACCGTGACCGTTCGTTCGGTGGCGACCGCCCCCAGCGCACCTACAGTGACCGTCCCGCGGGCGACCGCACTTACGGTGACCGCAATGCCAGTGACCGTCCGTCAGGCGACCGCGGCTACGGTGGCCGTCCGTCCGGCGAGCGCAGCTACAGCGACCGTCCGGCGGGCGAGCGCAGCTACAGCGACCGTCCGGCGGGCGAGCGCAGCTACAGCGACCGCCCCACCGGCGAGCGCACCTACGGTGACCGTCCGACCGGTGACCGTCCGGCTCGCAACATCAGCGACCGCCCGACCGGTGGCTTCCGCCGCGAGGGTGGCCGCAACGAGCAGGGCAACGGCCGCTTCCAGACGGGCCGCCCGGCACACACCCACTGAGCACCAGCACTGAACACCAAGCACGAGCACTGGGCACCAAGCGCTGAGCGCAGCAGCTGAGCGTTGATCCACAGAGTTATCCACAGGACGGCCTCCGGCAGCACGCCGGGGGCCGTCCTGCGTTAGACGGGCGGGATCGGGGTATGGGCAGGGCATGGTTGCCTTACCCACCTCGTTGTTCTGGGAGCGCCGCGACACCGTCGGTGCCGAGCACGCCCTGGTCGATTCGCGGACGGGGCTCGCCGCCCGCGGGACCGTGCTCGCGGTGGATCCGATCGGCTACACGGCCCGCTATGAGCTTCGGACCGATCCTTCCTGGGTGACCACGTCGCTCGAGGTCAGCACCGAGGGCGGCGGGTGGGGGCGGACCCTGCGGATGGAGTCCACGGGTGGCCAGTGGCGGATAACCACCTCCGAGCGGGGTGATCTCGATGCCGCGCTGACCGCCGCTGGGCACGCCGGCGCGGGGCTGCCCGGCACCGAGGACACGGATCTGCTGGCCGGGGCGTACGACGTCGATCTCACCGGGTCACCGTTGACGAACACGTTGCCGATCCGCCGGTTGGGACTGCTCAAAGCCGAGCCCGGGATCGCGCACCGGATCAGTGTCGCCTGGGTGCTGCTGCCCAGCCTGGAGGTCGTCCAGGCGGACCAGATCTACACGGCGGTCAGTGAGGGCACCGTACGATTCGCAAGTGAGACCTTCAGCGCCGATCTGACCGTCGACGATGAGGGTTTCGTGCGCGACTATCCCGGCCTGGCGAAGCTTCGGTAGAGCGGATCAGGCTTTGCTGCGGATCCACGCCACGCAGGCCTTGTCGACCGTGCTGAACGGTTTGCCGAAGGCTTCGCGGGAGGCCGGGTCGAGGTCCTTGTCCTCGCGCAGATACAGCCGCACGAACGTGAACAGCGCCTGCTGGCCGTATTTCTTCGCCATGCAGTCGGCGGCGAAGTGGCCGAGGCCGTAGAAGGCGTCGCTCTCCTCGACGCTGGCATTGTCCTTCAGGGCGTTCACGGCGATTGATTTCGGGCGTTTGCTGCCGTGCACCGCCTTGCTCACCGAATAACGTCGCCAGCTGGCCGTGGCGGGCTGGGGATACCAGCCGATGTATTCGGCGATGCCTTCCTTGAGCCACATGTCGCCGGCTGTCCAGGACGTCCGCTCAGCAGCGCCGAGGGTGACCACGTGGCCGAGCTCGTGCCGGACAGTCGTTTCGAGCAGGCGGGTGTCGGACTTCAGCTCGGGCATGTTGAGCACGACGTCCATGCCGGCCTCGTTGAGCGGGATGGCGTAGCCGATGACCCATTTGTCGTCCATGCCGCCGTACCACTGGGTCCATTGTTTGGCCCCGGCCAGGTAGATCCGGTAGCGCTTCTGCGGGTTGCCCACCATGCCGGCGAAACGGTCGTTGACCACCGCGGCGGCCTCGGCGATCGGGAGCAGCTTCTTGAAGTACTTCTTCTCGCTGGGCAACGCGACGAGGGTGACGCGCTTGCCCTTGGAAAAGACGAGGTCTCCGCTCTCCCAGGGGGTCGGGAGTGCGTCGTCCTCGCTCTTGGTCGGCGCCGAGGACGAGATCACCCACTGCCCGCCGACCGGTTTGAGCTTGAGTTTCGCGGCGATTGTCGGCTTGGCGTCGACGTCGGCCGGGCAGACGTTGTCGGTGAAGCAGTAGCTGATCGTCGCGTCCAGGTCGACGCCCTTGGCCGTGTCGGCGCCGTCTGGGTCGCGGAAGGCCCGGTAGTCGAACGCGGTCACGCCGAGGGAACGCAGCGACCGGAACATCGTCTTGTAGCGGGCGCGCAGCTTTGCCTGCCCCGGGTCGACCGCCGCCAGCCAGGCTTTCTCGTCGTTGCGGATCAGGGCGGCGGCCTGTGTCTTCAGCGCCGCGGTCGCGGACTCGAGCGTCGTCGGCGGCCGGGTCCTGGTGGGTGCGGCGGCTTCCGCGGGCGCCGCGAAGGAATCCCGGTTGGCCACGAAAACCGCGCCGCCGGCCACCGCCAGCGCCGCGATCAGCGCGACGATGCCACCGATCAGCAGGCCACGGCGGCGCCTGGGCGCCGGGGGCAACGGCAACGGGACCGCACCCGGCACAAGGGCAAGCGGCGGCATCTCATGCAACTCAACAGGCCCCCGCACCTCGACAAAATCCGAGACAGGCGCAGGCCCAGCCACAAAGTCCGAGACAGGCGCAGGCGCAGGCGCAGGCGCAGCCACAAAACCTGGGACCGGCGCAGGCGTCTCTATGGAGTCAGAAACAGGAGCGGGCCCGGAGGAGAAGATGGGCGCCGCGACAAAAGGCGCACGCTGCTGAGGAACAGGGTTGGTGACGTCGTCGCCATCGCGCACGGATGCTCCTCGAAACGTGAATCCCTTTGCGCGACGATCCTCCCACGAACCCGACCGGTCAGGCTGCCCCCGCCCAGATCCCTGTGGACAGAAAATCGCTGATCATGGCTGCGGGGGCAGCCAGCTCCAGCCCCTGCGCGGCCACCCAGTCGTCCGAGTAGTACGTGTCCGCGTACCGTTCGCCGCCGTCGCAGATCAGCGTCACCACCGAGCCGCGCACCCCCTGCGCGCGCATCTCCGAGATCAGTCCGAAAGCTCCCCACAGGTTGGTCCCGGTGGAGCCCCCGACACGGCGTCCCAGCACCGCCGAGCCCGCGCGCATGGCCGCCAGGGACCCCGCATCCGGCACCTGCACCATCCGGTCGACCACCGCAGGCTGGAAGGACGGTTCGACCCGGGGCCGGCCGATCCCTTCGATGCGGGAGCCGCGACCGGTCGAGAGATTCCAATCCTGATTCTGGTACGCCGGCCAGAACGCGGACCCCTCCGGATCGACAACGCACAGTCTCGTGTCGAACCGGCGGTACCGCGCGTAACGCCCGATGGTGGCGCTGGTGCCGCCCGTGCCCGCGCCGACCACGACCCACGCCGGTATCGGGTGCCGTTCGAGGCTCAGCTGCGCGTAGATCGACTCGGCGATGTTGTTGTTTCCCCGCCAGTCGGTGGCGCGTTCGGCGTACGTGAATTGGTCCATGAAATGCCCGCGTAGTTCGGCGGCCAGGGTGCGGGCCGTCGCCACAACGGTGGTGGAGTCGTCGACCAGGTGACATTTGCCGCCCTGGAATTCGATGAGCGAGATCTTCTCCGGCGACGTGGAAGCGGGCATGACGGCGATGAATTCGCAGCCGAGCATCCGGGCGAAGTACGCCTCACTGACGGCGGTGGAGCCCGATGATGCCTCGACGATCGGGGTGTCGGGGCCGATCCAGCCGTTGCAGAGCGCGTACAGAAAAAGGGAGCGGGCCAACCGGTGTTTGAGCGACCCGGTCGGGTGTGAGGATTCGTCCTTCAGATAGAGGTCGACGCCCCAGGAGGGTGGCAGCGGGAACGGCAGCAGATGGGTGTCCGCGGAACGGTTGGCGTCAGCCTCCACGAGGGAGATGGCGTTGCGTTCCCAGTCGCGGTCGACCGGTTTCACGCGACCTCACGACCCGGTTGGGGCCTGTTCTCCCATTTTGTGGAAAGCGCGATCGCGGTGCGGGTCGAAGCGACGCCCGGTGTCCGGTTGATACGCACGATCAGCTGCTCCAATTCCGCGATGGTGCCGACCCGCACGGTGAGCTGGTACGACTCCACTCCCGCCATGAAATGACAGGATTCGATCTCGGGCATGACGCGCAGCGCGGCGAGAACGTCGTCGGTGTCGGCACCGGAGTCCTCGATGATGCCGATCAGCGCGGTGACGCCGAGCCCGATCGTCTCCGGCTCCACTTCGGCGCGGTAGGCCCGGATGGTTCCGGCGGTTTCCAGCTTGCCGACCCGTTCGTGCACGGCCGGCGCGGAGAGGCCCACTTGCCGGGCGAGCTCCGCGTAGGACGAGCGGGCGTTGTCCCGCAACAGGTCGATCAGGCGCAGGTCGATGGCGTCCATGGCTTGAAAGGTTAGTGGGCGGCCCCGAGGACCCGTCCGGGTGGTTCACGCCCAGTAGCGATCGGCAACCACCCGGCCCGGCAAGGATAATGGTCAACGTCGCAATCGGGGCTTTTTCCGCATTTCAGCGACTTGCTGTTTTGGCCGATGCTCTAATGGCTTTACGTCCCGATCGAGCAAGCCGACACTCACCGTGACCACCGGCGCTCCAACACGACGCGAGGAGAGGGCCGTGGACACAGGAGATCGACTGCTGACGCCTGGGGAGGTTGCCGCGCTGTTCCGGGTGGACCCCAAGACCGTCACGCGTTGGGCGGCCGCGGGCCGCATCGGCAGCATCCGCACTCCGGGTGGCCACCGCCGGTTCCGTGAGTCGGAGGTGCGAGCCCTGCTCGAGGGTGAGGGTGCCGCCGTCGTCGAGGAGATGCGCGAGGACGACGCCAACAACCGGCCTCGTAACGCGGGTCCGACCAACCCGGGCACCAGTTACGGTCCACCCAACGGGCTGCGCTGAGCATTCAGTTCTCCGCGCCAGCGCGCGGAGAGGCTGTGCGGCACTTCGAGGGCGTCGAGCACTTTCCCCGCCACGAAATCGATCAGCTGCTGAGCGGTGGCCTCGGCCCCGGCGCCGTAGAAGCCGGGCGAGGCCGGTAGCACCACCGCCCCGGCGTCATGCAGGGCGATCAGGTGCTCCAGGTGGCTCCGGGTCACGGGCGTCTCCCGCGGCACGACCACCGTGCGGCGGCGCTCCTTGAGGTTGACCTCGGCAGCGCGTTGCAGCAGATCCTTCGAGAGCCCGATGGCGATGCCCGCACACGATGCCGTGCTCGCGGGCACCACTGCCATGCCTTTGGCGGGGTACGAGCCACTGCTCGGCCCGGCTGCGAGGTCGTTGGCCGGCCAGTAGGTCAGATCCGCGGATCCGAGGTCACGGCCGAGCCAGGCGCCGACGTCGTCCTTCCAGTGCGCGTCCCGCACGCTGGCACCCGTCTCGTCGAGCAGGGTGAGCCGGGCCGCCTTGGAGATGACAAGGTCCACGGACTCGCCGGCGTCCAGGAGCGCGCCCAGCACGGCCTTGGCATAAGGCGTACCGGAAGCTCCTGACACACCGACGATCCATGGCGTACGCATGCCCTAAAGCATGCCCCAGGTTTGTCAGCCGATGGCCGACGTGGCGTCGAACCAGGTGGCCGAGTCCTCGACGTTGGCGAAGGTCACATTGTTCAGGACCTTGCGCAGCTCGTCGTCGGACACGAAACCGCCGCCGCTGGCCTCGATGAAGTACTTGCCGTCATCGGTGTAGCGGTAGCAGATGCTGTCCTGCGGGCAGTACGGCGTCTTGCCGGGAGCCTCGTACTTCTGCTCCCACGCCGGGTAGACGGTGAACGAGAGCACCGGGAGCTGCTGGTCGCCGACGGCGTACGGGTCGATGACGGTGTCGGTCAGGTTCTTGTACGGGAAGTCGCCCTTCAGCAGCCGCACGTACGACTTGCCCACCATCGGAGCGGTGAGCCCGTCGTCGGTGCGACCGGCGGCCGACAGCGTGTAGCCCTCGGGCACGTAGCCGAGCTTGAAGTTGACCTTCGTGGGCTCCGTCGGGCCGGCGTTCAGGCCCGCACCGAGCTTGGCCAGGTCGGCCGCGGTGACCTTCGCGGCGCCGGAGACGGAAATGACGGCCCAGGAGTCGTCGGCGTACTCCCAGGACAGGGTGGTCTCGGAGTAGGACGCACCCTTCTTCGGGTCCGTACCCTCCTTCTCGCCGGCCACGAAGTAACCGGAGTGCGAGCCGACGCTCTGCGCGGTGCCCTTCTCGGCGACCTTCGGGTCGAAGGCGTCCTTCGCATAGGTGACCAGGCTGCCGAGCTGGTTGGGCGAGGAGTGCGACTTGCCCTTGAGGTCGATCGTCTTGGTGCCCTCGCCCGCGCCGAGGACGCTGGCGACCTGGTAGCCGGGGGTCACCAGGACAGTGTCCGAGACGGTCAGCTTGCCGACCTTGTAGCTCTCGATGTTCCCGGTGAAGGCATCCGCCGGGTAGGCGAAGGCCTTGGGCGCGGCAGGCTTACCAGCGGTGACGGGCGCGGCGGCGGGCGCGGGGGAGCCCTTTTCGTTGCTGGGCAGCAGTTGCGGGATCGCTGCGACCCCGGCCACGGCGAGTACCACGGCGGCGGAGCCCGACACCGCCCAGAGCGCGCGACGCTGCCGCTGCCGCTTCTGCCCGGCGGCCAGCGCGTCCTCAACCGTGTAGCGAGGGGCCGGCGCATCCGACTTCGCGTCCTGCAACATGTCAGACAGCTCGTGCTTCACGATGGTTCTCCTTGTTGACGAAGACCTCGGCACCGAGGACGTTGCGCAGGGCCTCGAGGCCGCGCGAGGTGTAGCTCTTGATGGTTCCTTCGGGGCAGCCCAGGGCCTCGGCGGTCTCCTGGACGCTGAGCCCCTCGAGGTAGCGCAGGGTCAGCACGGCACGCAGGCGCGCCGGCACCTTCTGCAGGGCTGCCCGGATCCGCAGCCGCTCGTCGACCGAGCTGGTGGCGTCGACGGGATGAGCCCGGTCGGGCATGGCGTCGCTCTGCGCGTGCTCACGCCGCCACCAGGGACGCCGGGTCTCATCGATGGCAGCGCGCACCACGGCCGTACGCGCGTAGGCGCCCGGATTGTCGATGCGCCGCCACTTCACATACAGCTTGGCCAGCACCGTGAGGACCGCGTCCTCGGCTGCCTGCCAGTCACCGCACGTGAGGTAGGCAAGCCCGCGCAGCGGCTCCATCTGCGCGGTGACGAAGTTTCTGAACTCCGTATCTCTGTCGCTCACAGCAACTAGACGGAGCAAGTGGTGCCGGGGGTTACAACAAACTCAGGTCGAGGAGCGCGAAGACGAAGAGCGCGATGCCGACGAAGCCGTTCGCGGTGAAAAATGCCCGGTTGACCTTCGACAGGTCGTTCGGCGTGACGACGATGTGCTGGTAGACGAAGGCGGCGGCGGTGAGCGCCAGACCGATCCACCAGAGCCAGCTCAGGCCGACGAGCTGGCCGAACCACACGAACAGCGCGAACGTCACCACGTGGGTGACCGTGGAGATGTGCAGGGCGGTGCGGACCCCGAACCGGGCCGGAGTGGAGTGCACGCCGATCTTCCGGTCGATGTCGACGTCCTGGCAGGCGTAGATGATGTCGAAGCCGCCGATCCAGAGGCCGACCGCGACACCGAGCAGCCACGCGGGGCCCGAGCCTGCGAACGTGCCGGTGATCGCCAGCCAGGCACCGACCGGCGCCACGGCCTGCGCCAGCGCCAGCACGTAGTGCGGGAAGTTGGTGAAGCGCTTCGCGTAGGGGTAGACGATCAGCGGGATCACGGCGAGCGGCGACAGCACCAGACAGAGCCAGTTGAGCAGGCCCGCGGCGAGGAACAGCACCACCAGGGAGACCACGGCGCCGGTCCAGGCCGTCCGCACGCTCACGGCCCCGGTGACCAGCTCACGATTGCGCGTACGCGGATTCTGCGCATCGATCTTGCGGTCGAGGATCCGGTTGGCGGCCATGGCGAACGTGCGCCCGGAGACCATCGCGATCGTGACCAGCAGCAGATCGAGCCAGTGCACCCCGGTCGCCGCGCGGTCCATCGCGACCAGCGCGGAAAGATAGGCGAACGGCAGGGCGAAGACCGAGTGCTCGATCGCGACGAGCCGCAGGAAAGCCTTGATCTTGCCGGGTTTCTCGGGCGCGGAGGCCACCGCCGTCATATGCCGTATTCCTTCCAGCGCTTGTCCACCAGGGCGGTCACCTCGGGCGACATGGTCATCTCCTCCGGCCACCCGCGTGAATACCCTTCACCGGGCAGCTTACGGGTGGCGTCGAGCCCCGCCTTACCGCCCCAGAACTGCTGGTAGGAAGCGTGATCCAGGTGGTCGACCGGCCCCTGGGTGACCATGAGGTCGCGGTCGTAGTCGACGTTGCCGAAGGCCCGGAACGCGACCTCGTTGTAGTCGTGGACGTCGCAGTCCTCGTCGACCACCACGATCAGCTTGGAGAGCGACATCAGGTGCGCGCCCCAGATCGCGTTCATGACCTTCTGGGCGTGCTTGGGGTAGCGCTTGCGGATCGACACGATCACGCAGTTGTGGAAGACACCGGCGGCGGGCATGTCGTAGTCGGCGATGTCCGGGATCATCATGCGCAGCAGCGGCAGGAAGATCCGCTCGGTGGCCTTGCCCAGGCCGTGGTCCTCCTGCGGCGGCTTCGACGTGACGATCGAGTGGTAGATCGGCTTCTTGCGCATGGTCATGCACTCGATGTGCAGCACCGGGAAGGGCTCGACCGGGGTGTAGAAGCCGGTGTGGTCGCCGAACGGCCCCTCGGGCGCCCGCTCCCCCGGCTCCAGGTAACCCTCCAGCACGATCTGCGCCTCGGCGGGGACCTGCAGCGGCACGGTCAGGCAGTCGACCATCTCGACCCGCTCGCCGCGCAGGAAGCCGGCGAAAAGGTATTCGTCGATGTCACCGGGCAGCGGGGCGCTGGCCGAGTAGGTGACCACCGGGTCACAGCCGATCGCGATGGCCACGGGCAGCCGCTGCCCGAGCCGCTCGGCGACCGCGTGGTGCGCGGTGGAATCCTTGTGGATCTGCCAGTGCATGCCCAGCGTGTTCTTCGAGTGCTGCTGCAGCCGGTAGAGGCCGAGGTTGCGCTTACCGGTCTCGGGGTGCTTGGTGTGGGTCAGCCCGAAGTTGTGGAAGATGCCGCCGTCGCCGGGCCACACCTGCAATCCGGGCAGCAGGTCGAGGTCGACCTCGTCACCCTTGAGCACGACCTCCTGGCAGGGCGCGCCCTTGACCTTCTTCGGCGGCAGCGACTTGAGCTGCAGGACCTTGCCGAGGCCCTCGCGGATCCCGGACCAGCCGACCGGCAGCTCCGGTTTGATCAGCGAGCCGATCCGGTCGCCGACGTCGTCGAGCGAGTCGACGCCGAGCGCCATCGCCATCCGCTTCTCGGTGCCGAAAAGGTTGATGACCAGCGGCATGTCGCCACGGGTGGGACGCTCGAAGAGCAGGGCGGGGCCGCCGGCCCGGACCGTGCGCGTCACGATCTCGCTGATCTCCAGCGTGGGATCCACCGGCACCTTCACCCGGCGCAGCTCGCCGGCCGCTTCCAGGGCCGAGATGAAGCTCTGCAGATCGTGAAACGGAGCAGCCATGTCCCCCAGTCTTCCACTCGCACGCGCCGCGGGACCGTCAGGCGGGGTAGACGTACGTCGCACTTCCAGCCGTCACCCGAAGATCGCTTTGCCCGTTGAGCCAAGGGTTCGGTTTCGAAAGCCACGGGAGGGCGAGGTGGACGACGTGAAGTTCCGTTCTCTGGCACGGTGGTGCGCCCTCACAGGCCTCGTCGCGGCCCTGGGAGTGGCGGTCCCGGCGACGGCCGCCCCCGGGAAGCTGCCGACGTGCAAGACCGGCTCCGCGTCGACCAAGGCGCCGACCAGCGCGCCCAGCACCAAGGCACCGAAGGCGTGCCGGGCCACTCCGCCGCGGGTCGAGCTCGGGCGGATGAGCCGGGCGGCGGGGGCGAGGACAACGGCGGGTTACCACCACCTCGGTGCGGGCACGGCCGGCGTCTGGCGCGGGGTCTACGGCCGGATGCAGGTCGTCAACGGCGCCGTCCGGCCCGGCACGTACGACTTCCTGGCCAGCCGCTTCCTCGTCAAGCGCGACCTCGGCGGCGGCAAGCTCGCCTGGCTGGAGGCCGGCTGGGCGGAGACGGGCTGGTCCGGCAAGGGCCGCCAGCGCATCTACACGTTCAACACGAACACGAACACCTGGCAGTTCTACGACCAGTACAAGCTGAAGTCGGGCAGCCGAGTCTGGATCGATGTGCACACCGACGGCGACAACGTCTGGCAGGCCTGGCTCTGGTGGAACGACAGCTGGAACCTGCTGACCACCCAGAAGCTGCCGATCGGCTCCAGCGCGTACGTCGAGCAGTACGTCGAGGTGCACGTCGACGAGGACAACCCGGTCAGCCTGCGGGTCCCCCGGGCCGAGGTGGACAACGTGAAGCTCCGCGACCCGGGCGACGGCGACATCCGCTACTGGCGCAGCGACGTGGCCACGGTGACCGGCGGCAACACCCAGCGCTCCAGCGAATACTGCCTGGACTGGGTGAACCAGTTCGACACCTGGAGCGTCGAGGGCTGCAACCCCTGACCCCCGGTCAGCCGCCCGCGTTGGCGTAGGAGTGCAGGCCCGAGAAGAACAGGTTGACGCCGAAGAGGTTCATCAGCATCGTCGCGAAGCCCAGGATCGCGATCCAGGTGGCGACGGTGCGCTTGACGCTCGGGGTCGCGCGGGCGTGCAGGTAGCTCGCGTAGACGATCCAGGAGATGAACGCCCAGACCTCCTTGGGGTCCCAGCCCCAGTAACGGCCCCAGGACGCCTCGGCCCAGATCGGACCGGCGATCAGCGCGCCAAACGTGAAGAGCGGGAACGCGAAGGCGTGCAGCCGGAAGGTCAGCCGCTCGAGCAGCGCGGCCTCGGGGACCTTGGCGCCGAGCGAGTAGGGGAAGCGGCGCTTGCCCTCGTCGTAACCGGCCCGGACCAGGAACATCGCGGCCGGCACGGCACCGATGAGGAAGATGCCGCTGGCCAGGATGATGGTCGAGACGTGGATGATGAACCAGTACGAGTTGAGCGCGGGCACGAGCGGCCCGACCGGTGCGTACGCGATGAGCCCGTCGGCGCCGAGCAGCATGACCAGCGCGAGCGCCGCGAAGAGCCCGAGGTGGCGCAGCTCCGGCTTGCGGGTCAGCACACCGAGCCACACAGCCGAGCCGACCAGCGTGACGGTCAGCGTGAACTCGTACATGTTGCCCCAGGGCATGCGGTCCGCCGCGATGCCGCGGGTGACCACCGTGCCGAGGTGCAGCGCGAACGCCAGCCAGTTGAACCCGACCGCGATCCGTCCGAGCAGGACGCCACGGTCGCGCACAGCGGGGGCCGGGGCCTCTTCAACTTCAACATCATCGGCCGAAGGAGGCACCGGAGCCCCGGAACCCACCAGCTGCCGGGCCGGCCGCTGGGCCGCACGACCGATGTGGCTCTTGTTGCCGAACGCATACTCGGCGGCGTAAAGGACCATCGCTGCCAGGTAGGACAGCACCGTGACGGCCATCAACTGATTGGACAACTCCGCCATCAGGGCGTCCCTCCATCCGGACCGCGAGCGGCCCCCACGATCTGGCCGAACTCCTCAGCGAAGCCCGGGTAGTCGGTGCGGGGCAGGCCGCCGGCCTCCATCAAACTACCGGACCCGTCCCGTGGCGAAATCCGGAACCACAACCTGCGGCGATGCCCGCCCAGCGACAGCATCAGGCCGAGCAGCCCGACGACCGCGCCGGCCAGCACCAGCGTCGCGGTGGGGTCGTAGCGGACGGCAAGCGTCGCGAACGGGCGGGTGGCCAGGAACTCGACCTTGGTGCCGTCGTCGAGCGTCCATGACTGGCCCGGCGTCAGGCGCTGCGGACGGTCGCCGCTGACCTTCTTGAGCTCGCCGTTGGCGATCTGGCCCTGGTCGAGCGAGTAGACCGAGCCGGGGTTGCCGACCTCGACGCCCAGGTCACCGCGGTAGGCGGTGAGGAAGAGGGCGGGGTTGTTCTCCGCCGGGAAGACCGAGGTGGCGCCGCCCGCCGGGTCGACCGTCGGCACGAACACGCCTTCGAAGCCGACCTGCAGGTTGACATCGCGCTTGTTCGTCTTCGGGTCGATGTTGACGTCCGGGAACGAGCCGACACCCGAGCTGGTGAACAGCCCGTCGGTGGGGAGGAACGGCACGACCTTGGTCTGCTGCGCGCCGAAGCGGTCGGTGTAACGCAGCTCGACCGCGTAGCCGTGACCGAGCAGATGCACGTTGGCCTGCGACAACCGCAGCGGATTGTTGACCGTGAAGTGCCGGGCCTTCCACGGGCCGTCCTGCTTCGTCTGCACCTCGACGTCGGCGTCGAAGCTCTTCGGCTGGCCGGTGGTCTGGTACGCCGCCTGGAAGTCGGTCAGCCGCAGGCAGAAGAACGGCAGATCAGCGGCGTCGACGCGGGGGCCGAGCGAGGACTCGTCGTACTGCGTGACCGAGTTGCAGAAACCCTGGTCGTTGCCCTCGACGAGGATGCGGTTGCCGTGCCAGCCGTACCAGTGCCCGAATCCGACCCCGACCAGCACCGTGAGCAGCGCGAAGTGGAAGAACAGGTTGCCGGTCTCCTTGAGGTAGCCCTTCTCGGCGGAGACCGTCCAGCTGCCGTCGCCCTGCTCGCGGACCCTGGTCCGGAACCGCCGTTTGCGCAGTTCAGAAGCCGCGGCTTGCGCCGCTTCGGCCGGGTCGTCGGCCCGCTCCTCGACGACCGCATGCTGTGGCAGCCGCTCGAGCCGCTTAGGAGCATCCGGGGGTACGGTACGGAGCGCGCGGAAATGGTCACGCAGCCGCGGCACCACGCAACCCACCAGCGACGTGAACAGCAGCAGATAGATCGCGGCGAACCACGGCGACGCGTAGACAGCGAAGCCACCGATCTGTTCCAGTTTCGGGGCCAGATCGGGGTGCTGGGTGTAGTAGGCCGTGACCTTCTCCGGCGAGACCGCCCGCTGGGGCAGCACCGAGCCGGGGATCGCGGCGACGGCGAGCAGGAACAGCAACACCAGCGCCGTACGCATGCTCGTCAGCTGGCGCCAGGAATTGCGCAGCAGGCTCCAGGCGAAGTTGGGCTTGCGCGGCGGCGGTGGCGCGGCGGGCACGGGGCGCTCCTCGACAACGGTCACAGCAGGGTCCCCGCGTCGAAGTTGAACGTCGTGAGCAGCCAGATCAGGAAGCTGTTCCAGCCGCCGGTGACCAGCGCGACGCCGACCAGGATGAGCAGCCCCCCGCCGACGCGGGTGACCCAGCGGCTGTTGCGCCGGATCGCCTTGAAGACCCCGAGCAGCCGGCGGAAGAAGAGCCCGAACAGCACGAACGGGATCCCGAGCCCGAGGCTGTAGGCCAGCGCGAGCACCACCGCACGCCCGGTCGACCCCTCGCGCGTGGCCAGCGTCAGGACCGCGCCGAGGGTCGGGCCGGTGCACGGCATCCAGGACAACGCGAAGAGCGCACCCAGGACCGGCGCCCCGGCCAGCCCGACGCTGGGCAGTTTGGCGATCCGGAACTCGCGCTGCATGCCGGGGACCACGCCGAGGTACGCCAGGCCCAGCACGATGACGATCACGCCGAGCACGATGTCGAGGGCCCGCTTGTGGGTCAGCATCGTCGTGCCGATCCCGGCCACCAGCGTCGCGATGAGCGTGAACACCACCGCGAAGCCGAGCACGAACAGGCTCGTACCGGCGAGAATCCTGCTCTTGGTCCTGGTGCGCTCCAGGACGGCGACACCACCACCGGTGTCGGGGGCCTTGTCGTCCAGGTCGGAGCCGGCCAGCCCGGTCACGTACGACAGGTAGCCGGGCATCAGCGGCAGCACGCAGGGCGAGAGAAAGCTGACCAGCCCGGCGGCCGCGGAGACGAGGATCGCGAGCAGCAGCGGACCGCTGAAAGCGACGTCGTGGAAGGTCTCACCCATCAGCCGGTCCCCTCGGCGGCGATCCGCTCGACGACCGGCTTCAGCTGGGCGATCGTGGTGGACTTGCGGATCGCGGCGGCGATCCGGCCCTGCCGGTCCAGGATCAGCGTGGCCGGGGTGCTGACCTGGGTCACGTCGAACTTCAGCGCGACGTTGCCGTTGGGGTCATAGATGCTCGGGTACGTGACCCGGCCCTTCTCGAACGCCTTCGCCGAATCCCGGTCGTCGCGCGAGTTGACCCCGATGAACGTGACGTTCTGCGCCTTGGTGGCCTGATAGGTCTGCTCGAGGTCGTCCGCCTCGGCCCGGCACGGGTTGCACCACGAACCCCAGAAGTTGACCACGACAACCTTGCCCCGGTCGGTGGCGACGTCGTACGTGCCGCCGTCGAGCAGCTCCCCGGTCACCTCGCGGGCCTGGGGGCGCTGCTCGGGCGTGCACTCGATGACGCCGTCCTTGCTGGTCGTGCAGTCCTTCTCCCAGCTCTTGCTGCCACAACCGGTCAACGCACCGGCCGCGACAGCGGCGGTGACCAGGACTGCGGCGAGCCGGCGCACGGTCATGCTGAGCAGGCCTTCGGCATGCCGTCGCGGCCCTCGCTGCGCTCGGTGCACTCCGTCATGCCCCCTTGGCCGTCCGAGCACCCGGCGACATGGCCACCAATGCTGCGGCAGGCTCGGAGTAGTCCACTCCGACGATCTTGGCGCCTTCGAAGCGGAACGAGGTGAGGCTCGCGAGCCCGCACTGACGCTTGCGGGGGTCGTGCCAGAGCCGCTTCTTCTCGACGTAGCGGCGCAGCGTCCAGATCGGCAGCTGGTGCGAGACGCAGACCGCTTCGTGGCCCTCGGCGGCGACCCGCGCGGCCTGCAGCGCGGCGAACATCCGCTGGGCGATGACCAGGTAGGGCTCACCCCAGCTCGGGGTGATCGGGTCGCGCAGCACCCACCAGTTACGCGGGTTGCCGAACGCGCCGTCGCCGACCGCCACCCGTTTGCCCTCGAAGAAGTTGGCGCTCTCGATCAGCCGCACGTCCGTCGCCGTCTCCAGCTCGAACTGCGCGGCGAACGGCTCGGCCGTCTCCTGCGCGCGCTCCAGCGGGCTGGCCACCACGTGCGTGACGTCGCGGCCGGCGAGCGAGTCCGAGGCGGCCACGGCCATCTGGCGGCCGAGTTCCGAGAGGTGGAAGTCGGGCAGGCGGCCGTACAGAATCTTGCTCGGGTTGAACACCTCGCCGTGCCGCAGCACATGCACCGTGGTCTTTGTCGGCTCTTCGCTCATGCTTTTGCCTTACTCCCCGCAGCAGCCGCCGCCCGAGCCGCGAAGGGCAGGGCGGCACCGATCGTCTCCATGGCGGCGTCGTCCAGCGCCGTCGACACGAACCACGACTCGAAAGCGCTCGGCGGAAGATATACGCCCCGGCTGAGCATTTCGTGGAAGAACGCTTTGAACGCCCCGGCGTCCTGGGTCTTCGCGGAGTCGTAGTCCACGACGTCGACCTCGGTGAAGAAGATCGAGAACATGTTGCCGGCGAAGGACAGCCGGTGCGCGACGCCCGCGGTCGTCAGCTCGGCGGACGCGAGCGCGCCGATGGTCGCCGACAGCTCGTCGAGACGCTTGTAGGCGGCATCGTCGGCGAGGCGCAGGCTGGCCAGCCCGGCGGCGCAGGCGAGCGGGTTACCGGAGAGCGTGCCGGCCTGGTAGACCGGACCGGCCGGGGCCAGGCGGGACATGATCTCCGTGCGGCCGCCGAAGGCCGCGGCGGGCAGGCCACCACCCATGACCTTGCCGTACGTGAACAGGTCGGCGTCGACCGGCTCGAGACCCGCCCAGCCGCCCGCGGACACCCGGAAACCGGTCATGACCTCGTCGACGATGAGCAGGGCGCCGTTGGCGTGCGCTACCTCGGCGAGACGCTGGTTGAAGCCCTCGCGCGGTGCGACGACGCCCATGTTCCCGGCGGCGGCCTCGGTGATGATCGCGGCGATGTCGTCCTGCTCCGCGAAGACCCGCTCGACCGCACCAATGTCGTTGTAGGGCACCACGATGGTCTCGCTGGCCGCCGCGCCGGTGACGCCGGGCGAATCAGGCAGCCCCAGCGTGGCGACCCCGGAGCCCGCCGAGGCGAGCAGCGCGTCGACGTGACCGTGGTAGCAGCCGGCGAACTTCACGATCTTGGAGCGGCCGGTGAAGCCCCGGGCCAGCCGGATCGCGGTCATGGTCGCCTCGGTGCCCGAATTGACCAGGCGGACCTGCTCGACGGGGGTCCGCCGGACGATCTCCTCGGCCAGGTCGACCTCGCCCGCGGTGGGCGTACCGAAACTGGTCCCGCGAGCCGCCGCGGCCTGGACCGCGGCGATGATCTCGGGGTGTGCCTGGCCGTGGATCATCGGCCCCCAGGAGCAGACCAGGTCGACATAACGCCGCCCGTCGGCGTCCAGGAGCCATGCTCCGGAGCCCTCGGTCATGAACCGGGGCGTGCCGCCCACGGCATGGAAGGCACGCACGGGTGAATTGACCCCGCCGGGAATGATGACCTTGGCGCGGTCGAACAGTGCCTGGGAAACCGGAGCATCCTGCGGATAAGGCGTGCCCTCGGTGCGGTATGAGGTGGTCACAGCGCCTCTCATTCTGTCAGCGCCGGTACGGGCGCGTCCCGTCAGCCCCCGCCACGGGTTGGCTAGGTCACGGTCAATGCCCTCTAGTCAACACCGGCCTCATCGCGCCCAGCAGGCCGGATCACCCAGCTCGCGATAGGGTGACAGGGTGGAGCGACCGGAGCTGTCCATCACGGTTGAGAGTGCTCCCGACGAGGCTGTCTTTCACCTCGCCGGGGAAATCGACGTGCTCACCGTGACCAAGCTCTCGGCAATGGTCAACGAGATCCTGGCGGAACCCCCGTCCCGGATCATCCTCGACATGTCGGGGGTCACCTTCTGTGACTCGCAGGGCCTGGGCACCCTCGTGGTCCTGAGCCGCAAGGCCCAGCACGCCCGCGCGGTCCTCGCCCTGACCAACGTCGGCGACTTCCTGCTGCGCGTGCTCGACATCACGGGCCTGCGCTCAGCCCTGATGATCTCCTCCACTGCGTAGGAGTGCCGTCGCGGTAACGCGCAGACCTGCGGCGACCCGCTCGGATTCACCTCGTTCCAGCATGGTGAGGATCGCGTCGCTGGAGAGCGGTGCCAGCAGCAGGTCGGCAAGGAGTGCGGTGTCCAGGTCGGGGCGCGCCTCGGTGAGCAGGCCGGCGATGTGGGCGTGCCAGAAACCGTAGACCGGGTGGGCCTCGCGGTCGTCCGGGTCCAGCCGGTGCGCGGTGGTGACCGCGTGGCCGAGCGCCGCGAGCAGGCCTTTGTTGCGGGCGACCACGGCGACCACGGCGTCGAGGAAGGCGAGCAACCGCTCCTCGGGCTCGGCGCCGGGGCCGAGCGGGGGTGGACCGCTGCTCACGGAGTCGCCGAGGGCCATGGCCCGCTCCTGCATGAGCGCGATCATCAGGCCCATCCGGGAGCCGAAGCGGTGGAAGACGGTGCCTTTGCCCACCCCGGCCGCGGCGGCGACCTGTTCCATCGAGATCTGCTCGGGGCGCAGGCGGGTCAGCAGGTCCTCGGTGGCCAGCAGGATCGCGCTTCGGTTGCGCAGGGCGTCGGCACGCGTCACGGATCCATCTTCCCCCTTGCTAACTGGACCGGCGGTCCAGTACGTTCCGAAAGATGCGACGGATGCGCTACTTCGAGTACGGGGAACCTGACGTTCTGACGTTCGAGGAGGTGGAGATCCCCGAGCCCGGGGACGGCCAGGTACGGATCAGGACGCAGGCCATCGGTGTGAATTTTGTCGACACGAGATTCCGGCGCGGGCCGTCCAGCGGAGCGATCTTCGAGCGGCCACTGCCCGGCAAGCTCACCGGTGACGTGGTGGGCATAGTGGACAAAGGCGACGAAGGCCTGGTCGGGCGGCGGGTTGTGGCGCTTTCCGAGGATGCGTACGCGGACTACGTGGTCGTCGACGCGCAGTGGATCACGCAGGTGCCGGACGACATGGATGTCGCTGCGGCGAGCATGCTGCCGACGTCGGCGCCGGTCGCGTTGCGGGCGCTGCGGTCCGGAGTGGTCACGGCGGGTGAGACGGTGCTGGTGCACTCGGCGGCCGGCGGAATCGGGCAGCTGGCGGTGCAGCTAGCGCGGATGGCGGGTGCCGGGCTGGTGATCGGGACCTCGAGCACCCCGGAGAAGGTCGACGCGGATGTCGCGATCGATTACACCGCTGCGGACTGGCCCGATCGGGTTGCCGAGGCCGCGCCGGGCGGTGTGGACGTTGTCCTCGATGCGGTCGGCGGGGATGTGCTTCGGCGTAGTTTCGGGGTGCTCCGGGCGTACGGTCGAATTGTCACTTATGGGGCCGCTTCGGGTGACCTGATCGACGTGCCGATGACCGATTTTTTCGCTCTCCGGTCTTTGATCGGATTTTCGCTGCTCGCCTGGCGGGCGGCGCGACCAGAGCAGGCGCGGGCCGAGATGACCGAGCTGGCCGGGCTGTTCGCGACGGGGCAGCTGCGGGCCGGACCGGCCGTGACGTTGCCGCTCAGTGAAGCGGCCGAGGCGCATCGCCTGCTCGAAAGCAGGGCACACCCCGGCCGGATCGTGCTGATTCCCTGATCAGGTGCCCCAGCGGGCCTTCTCCAGCAGCTCCAGCGCCTCGGCGGAGGCGTCCTCGCCGCCGGCGCGCAGCGTGCGGGTGGCCTCGTCGACGAGCTCGGTGAGGCGTTCCCACTGGTTGTCGCGTTCGCGGGTGACCTCGGCCTGGGCCTTGAGCTGCTGGGTCTTGGTCCAGAGCTCGACGAAGATGGAGACCTTGGCGCGCAGCACCCACGGGTCGAAGGGCTTGGTCAGGTAGTCGACCGCGCCGACCGCATAACCGCGGAGGGCGAGCTGGGCGTCACGGTCGGCCGCGGTGAGGAAGAGGATCGGGACGTGCCGGGTGCGCTCGCGGCGCTTGATGTGGGCGGCTGTCTCGAAACCGTCCATGTTGGGCATCTGCGCGTCCAGCAGAATGACCGCGAAGTCGTCGGTGAGAAGCTGTTTCAGGGCTGCCTCTCCGCTCTCCACCGCCACGGCCTGCACCGGGAGGCCCTGCAGGATCGCTTCCAGCGCGAGCAGATTGTCACGCCGGTCGTCGACCAGCAGCGCCTTGGCTCGCTCGGCCACACTCACTCCCCACTGCTCTCTGCGGCGTTCACCCAGCGGGCCATGAGCTCGATGAGCTGGTCCAGGTCGACGGGCTTGGTGATGTAGTCGCTCGCCCCCGCCGCCAATGCTGACTCACGGTCACCAGGCATCGCCTTGGCTGTCAGGAACACTACCGGCAGATCCTGAAAGCGCTGATTGCGGCGGATTCCCCGGGTCGTCTCGTAGCCGTCCTGGTCGGGCATCATCGCGTCCATCAGCACGATGTCGACCTCGGGGTGCTCGGCCAGCAGGCGTACGCCGTCGACCCCGTTGTCGGAGTAGACAACGTTCAGGCCGTGCATCTCCAGCGCGCTGGTCAGGGCGAACACGTTGCGTACGTCGTCGTCGACGATCAGCACGGTGGCGCCGTCGAGCTGGCGGGAAGCCTGGGTCGACGGGGGCACCGGCTCCGGCTCCAGCTGGTCGGTGATCAGCGGGAAGTCCAGCGAGTTGAACGACGCCGGCCGCGGTGACACCGGGGTCTCCACCGGTGGCAGCAGTTGCGGCAGCCCCGAGAGGCCGGGCATGAGCGGCCTCGGGATCGAGTCGGGCACCGGGGAATCCGGCATGTAGAGCGTGAACGTCGAGCCCTCGCCCGGCGCGGACGACACCACGATCGTGCCGCCGAGCAGCGCCGCGAATTCCCGGCTGATCGACAGGCCCAGGCCGGTGCCGCCGTACTTGCGGCTGGTCGTGCCGTCTGCCTGCTGGAACGCCTCGAAGATCAAGCTGAGTTTCTCGTCGGAGATGCCGATGCCGGTGTCGGTGACCGCGAACGCCACCACCTGATCGGCCGCCGCCAGCGCCGGGATGTCGAAGTAGCTGTCCTCCGGCGCCGGGTAGATGCTCAGCGTCACCGAGCCGCTGTCGGTGAACTTGACCGCGTTGGAGAGCAGGTTTCGCAGGATCTGCTGGAGCCGCTGCTCGTCGGTGACGATCGAGTCGGGCAGCTCCGGCGAGACCTCCACCCGGAATTCCAGGTCCTTCTCGTCGGCCTGCGGGGAGAACGCCTGCTCGACATAGCTGCGTACGCCGTCGAAGTCGACCTGGTCCGGTTCGACGTCCATCCGGCCCGCCTCGATCTTGCTGAGGTCGAGGATGTCGTCGATCAGCGAGAGCAGGTCGGAGCCGGCACTGTGGATCGTGCGGGCGAACTCGATCTGCTTCTCGGTCAGGTTGCGCTCCGAGTTGTCCGCGAGCAGGCGGGCCAGCAGCAACAGCGAGTTGAGCGGCGTACGCAGCTCGTGGCTCATGTTGGCCAGGAACTCGGTCTTGTAGGCCGAGGCGCGGGACAGCTGCTGCGCCTTCTCCTCCAGGCCGAGGCGGGCCAGCTCGATCTCGCGGTTCTTGGTCTCGATGTTGCCCTTCTGCTCGCTGAGCAGCTGGGCCTTGTCCTCAAGCTCGGCGTTGGTGCGCTGCAGCTCAGCGGACTGGTCCTGCATCTCGCGGGCCAGTCTCTGCGACTGCGAGAGCAGTTCTTCGGTACGCCGGTTGGCCTGGATCGTGTTGAGCGCGATCCCGATCGTCGCGACCAGCCGCTCGAGGAACGTCAGGTGCAGCCCGGAGAACGTGGCGACCGACGCGAACTCGATCACGCCGAGCATCTCGCCCTCGAAGAGCACCGGCAGCACGACCAGGTCGTTCGGCGGCATCGACATCAGACCGGAGCGCATGGTCAGCACGCCGTCGTGCGTCGCCCGCACCCGGATCGTGCGGCGTGAGACTGCCGCCTGACCCACCAGACCTTCGCCGGGGCCGAACGTCACCTCGTGGTTGCGGGCGACGTATCCGTAGGACGCGGCCAGTCGCAGCCGCATCACGGCTTCCTCGTTGTCGACCAGGAAGAACGCGCCGAGCTGGGCGTACACCAGCGGCGTCACCTCGGTCATGATCATCCGGCAGACCTCGCCGAGATCCCGCTGGCCCTGCAGCAGCCCGCCGATGCGGGCCAGGTTGGAGTCGAGCCAGCCCTGCTCGGCATTGGCGGTGGTGGTCTCCCGCAACGCCACGATCATCTGGTTGATGTTGTCCTTGAGCTCGGCGACCTCGCCCTGCGCCTTGACCGCGATGCTCTGGGTCAGGTCACCCCGGGCCACCGCGGTGGACACCTCGGCGATCGCGCGCAGCTGGGTGGTGAGCGTGGAGGCGAGCTGGTTGACGTTGTCCGTGGTCTCGCGCCAGATGCCGGAGACGCCCTTGACCTCGGCCTGACCGCCGAGCTTGCCTTCGATGCCGACCTCGCGACCGACCCGGGTGACCTCGGTGGCGAACGACGACAGCTGGTCGACCATCGTGTTGACGGTGTCCTTGAGCTCCAGAATCTCGCCACGCGCGTCGACGGTGATCTTCTGCGACATGTCGCCCTTGGCCACCGCCGTGGTCACCGAGGCGATGTTGCGGACCTGGGCCGTCAGGTTGGACGCCATGTAGTTCACGTTGTCGGTGAGGTCGCGCCACGTGCCCGCGACACCACGCACCTGGGCCTGGCCGCCGAGCTTGCCCTCCGAGCCCACCTCGCGGGCCACCCGCGTGACCTCGTCGGCGAACGACGACAACTGGTCGACCATCGTGTTCACGGTCATCTTCAGCTCGAGGATCTCGCCCTGGGCGTCGACCGTGATCTTCTGCGACAGGTCACCGCGGGCGACGGCGGTGGAGACCTGGGCGATGTTGCGGACCTGGGCCGTCAGGTTGGACGCCATGGAGTTCACGTTGTCGGTGAGGTCACGCCACGTGCCCGCGACCCCGCGGACCTGCGCCTGGCCGCCGAGCTTGCCCTCGGTGCCCACCTCGCGGGCCACCCGGGTGACCTCGTCGGCAAAGGAGGACAGCTGGTCGACCATCGTGTTGACCGTCGACTTCAACTCGAGGATCTCGCCACGAGCGTCGACCGTGATCTTCTGCGACAGGTCACCCTTCGCCACCGCTGTGGTGACCGAGGCGATGTTGCGGACCTGGCTGGTCAGGTTGGACGCCATGTAGTTGACGTTGTCGGTGAGGTCGCGCCACGTCCCCGAGACGCCCTTGACCTGGGCCTGACCGCCGAGCTTGCCCTCCGAGCCCACCTCGCGGGCCACCCGGGTCACCTCGTCGGCGAACGACGACAACTGGTCGACCATCGTGTTCACGGTCGACTTCAACTCGAGGATCTCGCCACGAGCGTCGACCGTGATCTTCTGCGACAGGTCACCCTTCGCCACCGCCGTGGAGACGGAGGCGATGTTGCGGACCTGGCTGGTCAGGTTGGCGGCGAGCTGATTGACGTTCTCCGTGAGGTCGCGCCACGTTCCCGAAACGCCTCTGACCTGGGCCTGACCACCCAGCCGGCCCTCGGTGCCCACCTCGCGGGCCACCCGCGTGACCTCATCGGCGAACGACGACAACTGGTCGACCATCGTGTTCACGGTGTCCTTGAGCTCCAGGATCTCGCCCTGGGCCGCCACGGTGATCTTCTGCGACAGGTCACCCTTGGCAACCGCCGTGGAGACCTGGGCGATGTTGCGCACCTGGCTGGTCAGGTTGGACGCCATTGAGTTCACCGAGTCGGTGAGGTCCTTCCAGGTCCCCGCGACGTTCGGCACGTCGGCCTGGCCACCGAGCTTGCCCTCGGTGCCCACCTCGCGGGCCACCCGCGTCACCTGCTCGGCGAAGAGCCGCAGCGTGTCGGTGAGGCCGTTCATCGTGTCGGCGAGCTCGGACACCTCGCCACGGGCGGAGACCGTGATCTTCTGCGACAGGTCGCCGCGCGCCAGCGCGGTAGCCACCTGGGAGATCGAGCGCACCTGGTGGGTGAGGTTCGAGGCCATCGTGTTGACGGAGTCGGTGAGGTCCTTCCACGTGCCGGCGACGCCACGCACGTCGGCTTGCCCGCCCAGCTCCCCCTCAGTGCCCACCTCGCGGGCCACCCGGGTCACCTCGTCGGCGAACGACGACAACTGGTCGACCATCGTGTTCACCGTGCGGCCGATCCGCAGGAATTCACCCCGCAGGGGTCGCCCGTCCATCTCCAGAGCCATGTGCTGGGAGAGATCGCCGTCGGCAACCGCCACGATGACCCGGGAGATCTCCGTGGTCGGGCGGGCCAGATCGTCGATCAGTGAGTTGACCGAGCGCACGCTGTCGGCCCAGGCCCCGTCGAGCCCCTCGTCGTCCAGTCGCTCGGTGAGCCGGCCCTCGCGGCCGACCGTACGGCTGATCCGGCGCACGTCGAGGTTCTGCTGCTCCTGCAGCGACACGACCTCGTTGAACGCGTCCACGAGGTCGCCGAACGACCCGTTGCGACGGGCCAGCCGTACCTTGAGATCGCCCCGACGGACCCGCCGCAGAGCATCGGCGACCTCATCGAGCAGGGCGGTCTCGTCGGTCAGACCGACGGTGACCTCTTTGGCCGCAGTCATGCTGTCCTCATTCGCTGTCCGACGCCTTGGGCGATCCATCATCCCTCGCCCGGCCGGGTCTTTGCGAGATGTGGCTTTGTGCATCCGGGCGTCGGCAGGAGAAGATGCATGCGTGCCGGTGGAGGTGGGACACGCGACGGGCGCCCTGGTGCGCCGGGTACGACTGCCCAACGACCGGCGTACGCCCGCGGCTGCCCGCGCTCTCGTACGCTCGGTCCTGGAAGAAGCAGGCCTGGAGCCCCTCGTGAACGAGGCGCTCCTGCTGACGACCGAGTTGTCCACGAACGCGGTGGTGCACGCCGGCACCGAGCTCGACATCGAGGTCGCCGCCGACCCGGCCGGGCTGACGGTCACGGTGACCGACTTCGCCCCGGGCCCGGTCGAGGAGCTCGCGGTCGGCCCCAGAAACGATAAAACGGACATCGGCGAGGTCGCCGAGCGTGGCCGCGGGCTGCTGCTCGTCGACCATTTCGCCAGCCGCTGGGGCACCGTGCACGAGGGCACCGGCAAGGGCGTGTGGTTCCGGCTGGAGAACCGCGACACCACCACGACGACACAGGCCGCGCTGCCCGTCACCGAGGGTGACCCCACTCCCAGCGTCGGCGAGCTGACCGCGCTGCTGGAGGTCGACCCCGGCCGCGGCACCGACGACGCGCTGGCCGAGTTCGCCGCGGAGTTGCTCACCCGCCTCTCCCGGCTCACAGGCGCGACCGGTGGCGTGGTCCGCCTCGACCGTGGCGAGGGCGCCGGCCGCCAACTGCTCGCCCGGCACGGCCGCGCCCCCCGTGACGACGCCGCCACCATCAAGGTGCCGCTCTCCGTGCATCGCCCCTACGCAGGCGAGTTGGAGCTCGACGCCTCGCCCGACGGCTACGCCCAGCCGCTCGCCACGATCGTCGCCGAGCGGCTCTCGCTGCACCTCGAGAACGACCGCCTGCGCCGCACCGACCTGCGCCGGCAGACCTGGCTGACGTTCCTGGCCGAGGCGAGCGAGCTGCTCGCCCAGAGCCTCGACGTCAACCTCACCATGGCCCTCATCCCGCAGCTCGTCGTCCCGCGCCTCGGTCAGTGGTGCGCCGTGCACACCACCGACGCCTGGGGCCGGCTCCAGCTCGCCGCCGCCACCCACGCGGACGAGGCGGCGGTGAACGAGCTCTACGGCACGCTGTCGGAGACCGGGCCCGACTCGATCCTGTCGCGGCTCGAGGAGGCGTCCCGGCTCGGCCAGCAGGTCATGTTCGGATCGCCCTCCGACGGCTTCGCGGTGCCGCTGGTCGCCCGGGGCCAGCGCCTCGGCACCCTCGCGGTCGGGCGGCACCTGCGGCATCGCCACGACGCCGACGAGGTCGCCGTGCTGGAGGACGTGGCCCGGCGGGCGGCGCTCGCGATCGACAACGCGCGCATCCACGACGAACGGCACAAGGTCGCGCGTACGTTGCAGGCCTCGCTGCTCCCCCCGGCCCTGCCGCACGTCGAGGGTGTCGGCTTCGCGGCGGAGTACGTCCCGACCGGCTCGGAGGTCGGCGGCGACTTCTACGACGTGGTCCCCTCGGGCGACGGCTGGATCGTGGTGGTCGGCGACGTCTCCGGCAAGGGCGTCCAGGCGGCGACGGTCACCGGCCTGGTCCGCGACGTGATCCGCATCCTGGTCGACGATGCCAAGCCGATGACCGAGATCCTCTGCCGGGTCAACCGCACCCTGGTCCAGCGGGGCGGCGGTCGCTACTGCACGCTGGCGATGGCCTCGGTGACCCGCAACGACAAGAACCTCGACGTCCGCCTGCACCTGGCCGGTCACGACCGCGCCGTGCTGGTCCGCGCGGACGGCCAGACGTCCTTCGTCGGCGAGGGCGGCACCGCACTGGGCCTGCTGGAGAGCATCTCCTCCCCGGACGCGCTGGTGACGCTGTCCCCGGGCGATTCGCTCATCTTCTACACCGACGGCGTCACCGAGCGCCGCCGCGGCCGCGAGCTGTTCGGCACAGCCCGGCTGCGCGAGGCCGCAGCGCCGCTGGCGGGATACCCCGCGGACGTGATGGCGGCCCGGCTGCGCTCCACCACGATCAACTTCTCCGTGGAAGAGCCCCGCGACGACATCGCGATCCTCGTGCTGAGAAACGACGCCTGACATGGCCAGGACCCAGTACTACACGGCCACCAGCATCGACGGTTTCATCGCCGATCAGGACAACTCACTCGACTGGCTCCTGCAGATCCCCGACGACCGCGCGAACGCCAACCCGTTCGGCCGCTTCTTCGCCGAGGTCGGGGCGTTCGCGATGGGTGCGACGACCTACGAGTGGGTCCTGGAGCACGAGGGGATGATCGGCGAACCCCTGAAATGGAAGAACTACTACGGCGACATCCCGGCCTGGGTCTTCACCCATCGCGAGCTGGAACCCATCCCGGGCGCCAACCTGACCTTCGTGCAGGGCGACGTGCGACCGGTGCACGCGGCGATGACCGCGGCCGCAGGCGACAAGAACCTGTGGGTGGTCGGCGGCGGGGAGTTGGCCGGCGACTTCGCCGACGCGGGCCTGCTCGACGAGCTCATCCTCGGCGTCGCACCGGTGACGCTGGGAGCGGGAGCCCCGCTCTTCCCCCGCCGCTTGCTCTCGTCGCAGGTCACGCTGGCAAAAGTCGAACACCTGGGACAGTTCGCCTACCTAACCTATGCACTCGCCTGATCCGACCTTTTTGTCGGCAAAGTCGTGGCATCGTGTTGGTCGTGGCGACGACTCAGTACTACACGGCGGCCAGCATCGACGGCTTCACGGCGGATCTGGACAATTCGCTTGAATGGCTGTTCGAGGTCGATGAGGGCACGGACAACCCGTTCGGTGCGTTCTTCTCCAACGTCGGCGCGTTCGCGATGGGTGCCACCACCTACGAGTGGGTGCTCAAGAACGACAACGTGCTCGAGGAGCCCGAGAACTGGCACGAGATGTACGGCGAGGTCCCCTGCTGGGTCTTCACCCACCGCGAGCTGCCCCTGGTGCCTGACGCCAACATCTTCATGGTCAGCGGCGACATCCGCCGGGTCCATCAGGCGATGACGGTCGCCGCCCAGGGCCGCAACGTGTGGCTGGCAGGCGGCGGTGACCTGGTAGCCGAATTCGCCGACGCGGGCCTGCTCGACGAGCTCATCCTCGCCGTAGCCCCGGCGATCCTCGGCGCGGGCACCCCGCTGCTTCCCCGCCGGCTACACGCCCACCAACTGGCGCTGACCCACGTGGCCCAGATGGGGCAGTTCGCCTACCTCACCTATGCGGTGGGCAACCTGGCGAACCTCGGCCGGCACCTGGCCGCCGAGACGCTGAGCCGCACCCACCCGACCCTGCTGACCGCCCACGACCAGAACATCCGGGTCAGCTCCTGAGCAGGTGCCGGATCTTCCCGGCAGCCTGATCGGCGATGGCGTGCCCCACCGGGCGGGTCACCAGGTCACTGAGCGCGAACATGTCGAGCACGTTACCGACGTGGGCCCAGTCGTCGACCAGGGGCAGGTCCGCGGGCTGATGCTCGGCGAAGCCCGCGCGGAAGCCGTCGAGGAATCCGTCGGGATGCTCGGCACTGAACCGGGCCATGTTTGCGGCATCGGCATACGGGCTTCCCGAATAGCTGAACTCCCAGTCGAGCAGCGCATTCACCCGCCAGCCACCGCCCGCCCGGGAGACCAGGATGTTCTTCGGGTTGATGTCGGCGTGCACCAGCCGGGTGTGGCCGTCGATGCCTTCCAGCGCCGGCGCGTGCGTCGCGCACAGCTTCACCCAGGCCCGCCGCGTCTCATCGTCGAGCCGGTCCTCGGGAACCGCGGCCATACAGCCCTCCGCGACCGCGACCAGCTGCTGCGACCAGGGCTGTTCCTCCCTGACGGTCAGGTTGCCGTCCTTGAAGAACCCTCGCCGGTCGAACGTCACGACCGAGACGCCCGCGACGACCCGCCCGACCTCGGCTCCCAGCGCGGTCGCCTGCCGTCGATCAAGATCGTGCACCTGGCTCAGCACGAGGCCGTCCACAAATTCGAGGACCATCGCCGCGGGCGTCACCAGCAGGACTTCCGGGACCGGCACGTGCGGGCGGGCGGCCGTCATCACCGCCGCCTCGATCACCGGGTCTCCCCCGCCGAACCGGGCGACGACCTGCCCATCGGCGAGCGTGAGCAGGCAGGTCTCGTGCGAGAAGCCACCCGCCAGCACCGATGTCGACACCACCGGGCTGCCGAGCGCTGCCGCGATGTCGTGGAGCTCGTCCTCCCGCATCAGAACAGGTCCCGGGTCTGGGCCATGTCGATGTGGGCGCTGATCTCCGGTGGAGCAGCGATCGCCACGCAGCGACCGTCGCGGGCCAGCAGGACCCCGCGCACCGCGTCGAGGATCCCCTCCACCCGCTGGGCCGTCAGGGTCCCCGGCAGCACCGCGTGCATGGCGCCGCCGCGGCCCGCGGAGCCACGGATCGGCACCGGGATGCCGGTCGCGTCGCCCAGGGCATAGACCGCGGCCTGCAGCTCGGCGATCGGGACGGTCACCCGCAGCGCGACAGCCCCTCGCGCGAACGGGTAGCGCCCCCACCAGGGCGGTGCCACCGGCGCCACTGCCGCGTTGGCACCGAATCCCGTCGCGAGACGTTTCGCCCGCTGAAGGACGTCGGCCGGGTCTCCCTCGAGGAGCACGGCCAGGATGCCCGGAGGACGGCGACCTGCCGGGGTCGGGAGGTCGACCTCGATCGCGCTGGGTTGCACGTCCAGAGCCCGGATCTCGGCGACCCGGCCGGGCACCTCGCGGGCCGCACTCACCGGCACCGTCACCCAGCGGCGGGCCGCCGGCAGCGGCTCGAGGCGGACCAGCGCCGACAGCAGGACGCCGTCGATCTCGCCGATGCCCGGACGGCCCTGCTCGCCGTCGGACTCCGCGCGGTCACCGGCGCTCGTCACATAACTGATCCGCTCGATCTGGGCCGCGGGCGTGCCGAAGCGGTGCCGCAGCGGGCCCGACTCGTTCCAGGCGAGCATGCCGCCGAGCGTGGCCGTCGCCGAGGGCGGGTCGACCGCCAGTCGCTGCCCGCTCAGGGCCAGGGCTGCCTGCACGGCGCGGATCGGGGTGCCGACCCCGATCTCGGCGGTGGCCGCTTCGCGGTCGTGATGCCAGATGCCGTCGAGCCTGCCCGTGTCGAGGAGCAGGTCGACGCCGAGCGGACGCTTGCCCCAGTCCATCTTGGAGCCGGAGCCCCGCGGGACCACGGCGAGCCCGCGCTCGGCGGCGAGCCCCACGGTGTCCACGACGGTGTTGGTGGTGGCCGGTGCCGCGACGAAGGTTGCCCGGCGCCCCGCCACCGCATCGGCGGCGCCTGCCGCACGGGCGAAATCCGGGCCGCAGATGTCCACCAGGGCCCTGAGCACCGGCTCGCGTGCTGGAAGACCCGGCCTCGTCGAGTCCATTCCGCCCCCGCCCCTCGTCCACGCCGAAGACCGCCGTAAAGACCATATTCGCCGATCGGCAACGAAGATCACCCGCTGTGGATCCCAGCGGAGATCGTCCACTCTGCACATCGTACACATGTTCGAATAAAGCGGGGAGACCCGAGCGGCGTACGCACCCGCGCGACCCCCGGGCGCCCGGTAACGTGGCAGGCGTGACGACTGAGATGCCCACGACACCGCCCACGGTGCGCCAGGTGCCCGCCGAGCGCACCTTCCACGGCGACACCGTCACCGACGAGTTCTCCTGGCTGGCCGAGAAGGAGAACCCGGAGACCATCGCCTATCTCGAGGCGGAGAACGACTGGACCGGTAAGGCCACCGCCCACCTGGACGGGTTGCAGACCACGATCTTCGAGGAGATCAAGGCTCGTACCCAGGAGACCGACCTCTCCGTGCCCCAGCGCAAGGGCTCCTTCTGGTATTACACGCGCACGGTCGAGGGCAAGCAATACGGCATCCAGTGCCGGGTCGCGGCCGCGCCCGACGACGTGAGCCCGCCCGCCACCGGCGACGGCGCCCCGCTCGCTGGCGAAGAGGTCCTGCTGGACGGCAACGAGCTGGCCGAGGGTAAGAATTTCTTCGCGCTCGGCACCTTCGACGTGACCCCGGACGGCAACCGGCTGGCCTACTCGGTGGACTTCGACGGCGACGAGCGGTTCATCCTCAAGGTCAAGGATCTCGTCACCGGCGAGACGCTGGCCGACGAGGTGCCCGACACGTTCTACGGCAGCGCCTGGTCGTCGGACGGTTCGACGCTGTTCTACATCACCGTGGACGACGCGTGGCGGCCCTACCGGGTGTGGCGGCACGTCGTCGGGCAGCAGGCAGCCGATGACGTCATCGTCTTCGAGGAGGCCGACGAGCGCTTCTGGGTGGGTGTCGAGCTCACCCGCAGCGAGAAGTTCATCGTCATCGACGCCAACAGCAAGGTGACCTCCGAGGTTCGGGTGCTCGCGGCCGACGACCCGGCCGCCGAGCCGGCCCTGATCCGCCCGCGGGTGCAGGGCGTCGAGTATTCGATCGACCATCACGGCCACCGCTTCCTGGTGCTGCACAACGAGGACGCCGAGGACTTCGCCCTCGCGTACACCTCGGTGGACAACCCCGGCGACTGGGTCGAGCTGATCCCGCACACCCCGGGCACCCGCCTGGAGTCGGTCGACGCGTTCCAGCGGCACATCGTCGTCTCCCTGCGCCGCGACGGCCTCACCGGCCTGCGCGTGCTGGCCGACGGCAGCACCGACAGCTACGACATGGCGTTCCCGGAGCCGCTCTACAGCGTCGGGCTCGCCGGCAACCCCGAGTACGACACCAACCTCGTGCGGATCAGCTACACGTCGATGGTGACCCCCGACTCGGTGTACGACGTGGACCTGATCACCCGCGCGATGGAGCTGCGCAAGCGCAAGCCCGTCCTCGGCGGTTACGACCCCGAGCAGTACGAGCAGTATCGCGAGTGGGCGATCGCCGACGACGGCACCCGGGTGCCGATCTCAGTCGTCGCGCGCAAGGACGTCCCCCGTAACGGCACGGCTCCGCTGCTGCTCTACGGCTACGGCTCGTACGAGATCAGCATGGACCCGTACTTCTCCATCGCCCGGCTCTCCCTGCTCGACCGCGGCATGGTCTACGCGATCGCGCACGTCCGCGGCGGCGGCGAGATGGGCCGCCGGTGGTACGAGGACGGCAAGATGCTGACCAAGCGCAACACGTTCACGGACTTCATCGCGTGTGCGCGCACCCTGGCCCGCTCGTCGTGGACCAGCGCCGACAAGATCGTGGCGCGCGGCGGCTCGGCGGGTGGCCTGCTCATGGGCGCGATCGCCAACCTGGCCCCGGACGCGTTCGCGGGCATCGTGGCCCAGGTGCCGTTCGTCGACCCGCTCACCTCGATCCTCGACCCGTCGCTGCCGCTGACGGTCACCGAGTGGGAGGAGTGGGGCAACCCGCTGGAGAGCGCCGACGTGTACGCGTACATGAAGTCGTACAGCCCGTATGAGAACGTCGTGAAGCAGAAGTACCCGGCAATTCTCGCCGTGACCAGCCTGAACGACACCCGCGTGCTCTACCACGAGCCGGCCAAGTGGGTCGCGCGCCTGCGTGCCACCGCGCCGGAGGGTTCGTACCTGCTGAAGACCGAGATGGGCGCCGGGCACGGCGGTCCGAGCGGGCGCTACGACTCGTGGAAGGAAGAGGCGTTCGTGATCGCCTGGACCCTCGACACGGTCCACCTCGCCTGACGTGCTGAAAGGGGGGCGTCGGCCCCCCTTTCGCATCAGCTCGCGCGCAGTTCCTCCAGGTCGGTGCTGGATCGCAGGACGACCAGACCGATCCCGGTGGCGATCAGCATGATGAGGAAGGCGCCACCTGCGAGCAGAGCAAGAGATCCCACGGGTACGGGCACCGTGAGCGTGTTGCTCGGAGCTCCGACCCGCGTGCCGGTGAGCCGGATGAGCCCGATCCCGGACGTCACCGCGAGCAGCAACGCCGGCGCCAGCGGCAGCATCGTCTGCCACAGCACCGATTCGG
The DNA here is from genome assembly GCF_018332715.1 of Winogradskya consettensis. Classification (GTDB taxonomy): domain Bacteria; phylum Actinomycetota; class Actinomycetes; order Mycobacteriales; family Micromonosporaceae; genus Actinoplanes; species Actinoplanes consettensis. The sequence continues at coordinate 227,658 of NZ_BOQP01000052.1, forward strand.
AGAGGGTTCGGCCCGGCACTCCCGCAGCGGTGAGCGCCGCATACGTCCGCCGCCGCGCGACGATCCCCTCGGCCAGCGAGATGAGCACCCCGGCCGCCGCGACGGTGACCCCGATCCCCACGGCGACCATGATCAGGTCGACCGCGCCGGTGTAGAAGCCCTCTGGCGCTCCGGCGCCCAGCTGCTCCTCCCGGGTCTGCGCGTTGTAGCGGTTCCACGCCTCGAACTGGGTGACCAGGCCGATCCGGTAGCCGAGTGCGATGGCCCCGATGACGACACTGGCGAGCAGGGCCGCGAGCGTACGGCTGCCACTCCACGGATCGGCCATGAGCCGCCGCCCGGCCAGGAGCATCGCCGGCCGGGGCCCGAACCGCAACAGCAGCCGGCCCGTCGTGTGCGCGATCCACCCCGTGCCCAGCACCACCCCGATCGTGGTCAGCGCGACGCCGCCGCCGACGAGCACCGCCCACCGATTCGTGCCGACGTCGATCCCCTTGATCTGCGCCGGCAGCTGGAAAATCACCAGACCGACGACGATCAAGAATCCCGGCCACGGCCAGGGACCGCGCTTACGGGTACGCCGGACCACCCCGAGCGGACTGATCACGACCTGCCGCAGCAGCAACGCGCCCACCAGCCCCGCCATGACCGGGACGAAGGCCATCAGAATCACGATCCACAGCACCGACGGCAGCACGTCCGTCGGGAGCAGCAACTCGCCACCGGCGTTGCGGCGTTCGAGCACCACGCGGAGCAGAAGGAAGCCGCCGAGGCCCACGACCGAACCGATCACCCCGGCCGCCACGGTTTCGGCGCCGGCGATCAGCACCGCCTGCCCGGGGGTCGCGCCGGCCAGCCGGATCGCGGCGAGGCGACGGTCCCGGGCCGGGGCGCCGAGCCGGATGGACTGCCCGGCCAGCGCCAGGATCGGCACCGCCAGCAGCACCAATGCGGCGATCACACCGGGTCGCAGCCCCGGCTCGGCGAGCAACGGGCTGGCGTAGTGGGCGTTCTCCCCCGATTCGCCGTTCTTGATCGCGATCACGGTGGCGGCGGCGAGCAGCACGACGAGGGCCAGCGCAGAGCTCGCGGCCGTCAACGCCGTACGCAGATGGTCGGTCCGGTTTCCCGCCACCGCGAGCCGGAACAGGGTCGCGGGCCTCATGCGCGGGTCCGCAGACCGAGACCGGTGGGGTCGAGGGCACCGTCGCGCAGGGAGATCTCGCGGTCGGCGTACGCGGCGATCTGCGCCTCATGCGTGACCAGCACGACCGCCATGCCCTTCTCCCGCGCGACGCGGACGATCTCGCCCAGCACCTGCTCGCCGGTGAGCACGTCGAGCGCACCGGTCGGCTCGTCGGCGAAGAGCGCCCGGGGCTCGGTGACCATGGCCCGCGCCACCGCACAGCGCTGCTGCTGACCCCCGGACATCGCGCCGGGCAGCTTGCCGGCGAGCTCCGCGACGCCGAACCGGTCGAGCCACTCCTCCGCGGTCTTCTGGGCCTCCCGCCGCTTCACACCGCCGAGGAGCAGGGGCAGTGCGACGTTCTCACCCGCGGTCAGCTCCGGCACGAGCTGACCGAACTGGAAGAGGACACCGAATTCCGTACGCCGTAGCTTCGACCGCGCCGACTCGGACCACAGCCCGATGTCCTGGTCCCGGTAGCGGACCGAGCCGGAGTCGACCCGCATGATCCCCGCGAGACAGTGCAGCAGCGTGGACTTGCCGCAGCCGCTGGGACCGGTGACGGCGACGATCTCACCCTCGGTGACTTCGATGTCGACGCCGCGCAGGGCGGGCGTGGGTCCGTAGGCCCGGTGCAGTGCGGTTCCCTGCAGCAAGGTGTTCATGGGTTCATCTCCTCGTTCAGGTCGGCGAGGCGCAGCAGCGTGGTCTGCAACCAGCGCAGGTCCGCGTCCAGGTGAGCGATGGCGTAGTCGGCGGCGATGACGTCACCGACCGTGGCGGCGCTGTCGGTCTTGACCGCGGTCAGCTCCCGCAGCCGGGTGGTGTGGGCCGCCCGTTGGGCGACGAGGTATTCGGTGGCCACCCGCTCCCCCGAGGCGAGCAGGCTGACCACGACTTTCGCGAAGAGTGCGCTGGTCACGTATGGTGCGGGCGGCTCGACCTCGGTCAGCCACTCGCCCAGACGGGCCCGGCCGGCCTCGGTGATCACGTAGGAGGTGCGGTCCGGGCCGCCGTCGCGATCCTGCCCGCTCTGCTCGACGAGGCCGTCGCGTTCGAGCCGGCCGAGGGTCGCGTAGACCTGGCCGAACGCGAGCGGTTTGGCCTGTGGCAGGCGGTCGTCGTGCGACCGCTTCAGCTCGTAGCCATGGCGTGGACCACCGGCGAGGAGGCCGAGAAGCACATGCGACGTGGACATGGCGGCCACTATTCACTGAGTGAATAGAGGTCGTCAAGAGGATAGGGTCGCGACTATGGGTGAGTTCATAACCGCAACCGCATTCCAGACCGAGGACCTCGACGCCGTACGCGAAGCAGTGCTCGGCTTCTTCACCACGAACTCATGGGCCGCAGAGAACGTCGACGAGCAGTCCCCGCCGACCGAGAACGACGTACGCGTCTACTCCCCCACCGGCGGCTGGACCGTGATCCTGTGGCCGACGCCGTTCTCCGAGCTGGCCGCCGCCGAGTTCGTGTCCCGCCGGCTCGGCACCCTGGCCAGCTCGGTCAGCCTCTACGACGGCGACTACTGGCGGCACATGCTGCTGCGCAACGGCGTCACGCTGGACCGGTTCGCGAGCCTGCCGGACTACTTCGCCGAGAGCCGGCAGGACGCCGACCGCCTGCGCAGGAAGTACGCCTCCCGCCCCGCGACGGTCGCCGACGCGGTCGGCATCCCCGTCGAGCAGGTGACGCCGTACCTGACCCCGGTCAAACTCGACGACATCGAGGACCTCGACATCGAGCGCGGCACCGCGTTCCCGGACGACGAGTTCGAGCTGGACGACCCGTGGGTCTTCGTCGACTTCTGGCGTCACTTCGGCCCGCACTACCCGCAGGACCCGGCCGCGGCCCGGCTCATCATCCGGCTCGCCCCCGGCTGGCTGGAAAAACTGCCCTACGGCGACGGCGAGCTCTAAGCCACCCGCCCCAGCGACGAGACCAGGTGGTCGAGGGCCGGGGCACCGGCCTGCGCGGCGATCGGCGGGGCGAACGGGCGGCGCGGGACCGGCATCGCGGCCAGTGCCTTCGCGGTGAAGCCCAGCTCCTGGACCACGATCTCGTCCGGGAAGCCGGCCTGCTGACCGGTGGCCCGGGCGATGTCCCACCCGTGCACCAGCAGCTCGGTCAGCCGCAGGTGCAGCGCCATCAGCCCGTCGACCCGGCCGAACGGCACCTCGAGGATCCGGTCCAGGACGCCCGGTTGCCGGAACGCAGCGATCAGGGCCGCGGCGGTCTCGTCGAAGCCGGCGAGCAGCTCGCGATGCTTCGGTGGCCGGGTCAGCAGACCGGAAGCGTCCATGACGTTCCCCAGCACCAGATGCCGGACCAGGGCGTGCACGTCCCACTCCGGACAGGGGGTGGGATCACCCCACTGATCAGGCTTGATGCCATTGATCAACCACCCGACGTGCTCGGCCGTCTCGGCCAGCTGATCAACGGTCGCCGCGCTCACGACAACACTTTATGGGGCGGCGCAAATTTCTGGCTCAGTAGACCCACACCTTGGTCTTGAGCGGGATCTTGTCGTTGGTCCAGAGATAGTTCATGGCCGAGATCGACAACCGGGCACAGCCATGGGAAGCGGCGTACGGCGGGACGCTGTTGGCGCCGTGCACCGCGATGCCACCGTTGAAGTACTTCGGGCGCCACAGCAGTCCCAGTGGCGCGTTCCGCCAGCCGTCGATCTGCCGTGAGACCGAGAACTTGCCCGCCGGGGTGGACGCGACGTGGGTCGAGCCCTCCTGCTCGTACTGCGCGCCGGAGCCCGTCGACGTGTTGAAGACCTGCGTGACCTCGCCGTCGTCCACGAGCATGAGGAGCTGGCGCTTCTTGTTGATCTCGATGATGTGCCCGCTCGTGCTCTTGGCCTTGGGGCGTACACCCTTGTCGAGGGCCTTCTGGGTGTCGGCGCCGACCACGCCGTCGCGGTCCAGGCTCGCGGCCTTCTGCAACGCGTACACCGCCTGCTGAGTCTGACCGCCGAATTTGCCGTCCGCCTTGCCGTTCCAGTAGCCGAGCTCGTTGAGCCGCTGCTGCAACGCGACGACCCGGTTACCCTTCGCGCCCTGCTTGAGCTTGTCCGAGGTGGCGCTGGGCGTCGGCGTGTTCGCAGTCGGCTCGGCGGGCGCGGGAGCAGCTGTGGACGGCGCCGCCGAGGCTGTGGACGGAGCTGTGGATAAAGCCGGAGTTGCCTGGTCAGAGGCATCGGAATCACACGCGGTCGCGAGCGCTGCCGCCGCGGACACCGCCACGACGAACGTCAGAGCTCTGCGCACCACGATCCCCTCCCTGCTCGATCATCACACGCGAGAAACTTTCCAGTCCGGGTAATGGTCCGTCAAGGGTAGTGACCAGGCCGACCGGGCTGCGGGACGGGAAAAGAAACAAGTACGCTTCGCCTATGTCATGGAAGGCGAGCGCCAGGCACGGCGTACGCGAGGCGCCCGCCGGCCTCGCCCTCCTGCAGGATCTCCTCAACACCCGGGCGACCATGTCGTATGCCCCCGACCTGCTCGGCAACCCGGACGACGCCCAGCGCTGGCTGAGCGACGCGCTGGCCACCTGGTCGCGGGTCTCCGCACTGCCCGCGCCGGTGCTCCTGCTCTCCTCGAGCGACATGCGCTCCCTGCGCCGGCTCCGCAGCACCTTCGAGGGCGTGATCCTGGCCGGCACCGGCCGCGAATCGGGCCAGGAGGGTTCGCTGCCCCCGGCCGACGTGCCCGTCACGCTCGTCCCGGAGGCCGACGGATGGGTCCGGATCGTGCCGGCCGGGCGCGGCACGAGATGGCTGGCCTCGGCACTGTGGGCGGAGGCCCTGCTGGCCCAGCAGGCCGGGCTCTGGCCCCGGCTCAAACTGTGCAACAACGTGGAATGCCGGGCCGCCTTCTTCGACACGTCCCGCAACAACAGCGGGGTGTGGCATGACGTCAGTACCTGCGGCAACACGGCAAACCTGCGAGCCTTCCGCGAACGGCGCCGGCTGATGGGCAACACCGGCGGTAACGCCTCCGTTCAGCGCCCCGAGATATAGGCCACGGGAACTCTTCGGCCGCGCCGCGCGACTATGGGGGTATGGCGTGTGAGCAGTGGCGCGAGAAGCTGTCCGCTCAACTGGACGGCGAGGACGATCCGGCTGAGCGGGCCGGTGTCGACGAGCACCTGGCCGGGTGCGCCGGGTGCCGGGAGTGGCTGGATCGCGCCGCCACGGTCAATCGGCTGACCCGCACCGGCCTGGTCACCGACGTCCCCGACCTGAGCGGCGCGATCATGGCCGCCCTCGGCCACCCCGAGATCGCCCACCCCGGGATCACCCACCCAGCGGCCCTTCAGCCGAAAACGGGTTGGCGCCGGAGGCTGCCGGAGGACTGGCGGGTGCGGGCGACGGCCCTGCTCTATGTCGCGCTGGCCGCGGTCGGGGCCGTGCAGCTCATCCTCGGTCTGGCGCAGGTCGGCGGCGGGGCGGCGAGCCTGCATGTGCACACCGGGCTGGATGCGACCCCCGGGCACCTCTGGCACGAGTCCGCCGCCTGGAACGTCGCGGTCGGGGCGGGCTATCTCTTCATCGCGCTGCGGCGGAGCCGGCCGACCGGGCTGGTGCCGATGCTGACCGCTTTTGTGGGGATGCTGCTGCTGCTCTCCGTCAACGATCTTTCGGCCGCGCGGGTAGACGCCACCCGGCTGGTCAGCCACGGCTTCGTGATCATGGGATATCTGATCGTGGTGGCGCTGTCGCGGGTCGCCGAGGGCTTCGCGCAGCCGCCGGGCAACCGCGTCTCCACCGGCCTGGGATGGCATCTGGTGGAGGAGGATGACGCGGCTGGGAGCAATCCACAGCAGCCACGGCTCCGGTTGATCCCGTCAGGCCCGCTGACCGCGCGGCTCGCCGAGGGCGAGCGCCGGGAAGCAGCCTAGGCGCGGGGCCGGACGGAGAGCTCGCGCCATTCGTCGGAGCCGTTCAGCAGGGCACGGACCATGTCCAGCGCGTCGTCCTCGCTGTCGTACTCGAAGAAGTGGGAGACACCGTCGGAGCCACCCGCGCGCTGCTCGACGTACCACTGGTCACCGCTTGTGCGCAGGTATACGTCCTTGCGTGCGACGCGTCCCCATTTGCCGTTCCACCAGTGCTTACGCTGCTCCATCCCGGCACTGTATCGAACATTTGTTCGAACAGTGCCGGGTGGGGTCAGCTTTTCCGATCTTGATCAGGAAGGACCCTGATCAGCGCGGCGGCTCCTGCTGGTGGCGTCCGAGAATGTCGTTCACCGCACCCGGGGCGACCTGCTGGCGCACGAGGGCGTCGCGGATCTCGGTGAGCAGCTTGACCTCTTCGCTGGGGGCCTCCGGCGGCGGCTCCTCGCCGCGCTTGCGACGCTCGGCGAGCCGGTTCAGCGGGTAGACCACGAGGAAGTACAGCACCGCGGCGGTGAGCACGAAGGTGATCAACGCGTTCACAAAGCCGGGGATGTCGAAGACGACACCCCGGACCGTGGGCTTGCCGGCGTCTACACCGGTGCCGCCACCCAAGAGCTGGATGAGCGGCTTGAGGAAGGCCGCGGTGAACGCGGTGACGACCGCGGTGAACGCAGCGCCGATAACGATGCCGACCGCAAGGTCGACAACGTTGCCGCGCATGATGAAGTCTTTGAAGCCTTTGAGCATCGAACTCACGAGCACTCCTGCTGACGGGGACCGAGGGGGTTCGACCGCAGCAGGTTCCCGCGACCGATCAGCGACAAACTACGCTGATCGCCCGCAGCTAAAAAGGGTCGGCCATGAGTTAAAAAGGGCACGCTCAGTCGAGCGCCGGCTCCTCGGCTGTCACGGCCTCGTCAACCGTCGGGTACGTGTGCAGCACCTCGACCAGCCCGCTGACCTCGAGGATGCGCAGCACGCCGCGTTGCGGAGCGGCCAGCCGCACGACACCACCCGCGTCGTCGGTGCTGTTCTTGGCTCGGACGAAGACGGAGAGACCGGTGGAGTCACAGAACGACACCTCGGCGAGGTCGAAGACCAGCCGGGTGCGGCCCTTCTCCAGCAGGTCGCTGATCTGGTCCTGCAGCTGCGGAGCGGTGGCCATGTCGAGCTCACCACCGACCGACACGACGACGACATCGCCGCGCTGTTCCGTTTGAACCGTCAGGGACATTCAGGACCTCCCACTATTGAACTGAACGTTACTCCACGGAGCCGCCGCTTCGCCGGACGGGGAGGCAGAGCTGACCATGGGGTATTAGTTGGCCTAGGGCAAGTAAAGGACGTCCCGATGGTAAAGTCCGGCGCGGCTGCCCGCGACCCGCGGCAGGCTCTACCCGGCAACGTCACGGGAGGCAGCGGTGGCGCTGAGCTCGGAACAAGGAAATCGGTTCGCCGACCTGCTCAAAGGTCATGAGGACACGGTTATCGCGTCCTGGACCGATGAGATCTCAAGAACCGTCCGCGGCCGCCTGAGCCGGGCTGAGCTGCAGCGTCAGACCTCGGAGCTGCAGAAGGGCTTCCAGACCGCGCTGAGTGGCGGGGCGTCGGACCTCAACGACGACGCGGCCGCCGAGCTGCGAGCTCAGCTCACGGAGCTCTCGAACACCCGGGCGCGGCAGGGCTTCACTGCCAACGAGACCGCGGTCAGCGTCTTCGCGCTCAAGGAAGCCGTGTTTCAGGTCATCAAGGGTGGCGAAGATGCGGATACGGCCACGCTGCGGGACTACATCGGCTTCTCGGCGTTCGTCGACCGGGCAGCCCTGTTTACCTTTGACACCTATGTCCGGATCCGCGAGGAGCTGATCGCCGACCAGGCGGAGCAGCTGCTCGAGCTCTCCACCCCGGTGGTCAAGCTCTGGGAGGGCGTCGTCGCCGTGCCGCTGGTCGGCACGCTGGACTCCGCCCGTGCCCAGGTGGTCATGGAGCGGCTGCTGCAGACGCTGGTCGACACCGGCTCGCCGTACGCCATCATCGACATCACCGGTGTGCCCGCGGTCGACACCCAGGTCGCGCAGCACATCCTCAAGACCGTGGTGGCCGCCCGGCTGATGGGCGCCGACTGCATCATCTCCGGCATCCGCCCGCAGATCGCCCAGACGATCGTCGCGCTCGGCATCGAGTTCGGCGACATCGCGACGAAGGCGTCGCTGGCGGATGCTCTGCGTCATGTTCTGCGGCTGACCGGCACCAAGCGGCAGGAGCGCTAGTGGAGCGTGTACCGGTTCTGAAGATCGGCGACATCCTGCTGGTCTCGATCCAGATCGACATGGAGGACCAGGTCGCCCTGCAGCTGCAGGAGGACCTGGCCGACAAGATCGTCTCCACCGGCTGTCACGGCGTGATCATCGACATCAGCGCGCTGGACATCGTCGACTCGTTCGTCGGACGCACCCTCGCGACCATCGCCTCGGTGTCGAAGGTGCTGGACGCCGACACCGTGGTGGTCGGCATGCGGCCCGCTGTCGCGATCACCCTGGTCGAGCTCGGGCTCTCGCTGCCCGGAATCCGGACGGCGCTCAACGTCGAGCTCGGCATGAAACTGCTCGCCCAGGAGCGGGAGCGCTACGAGCTGGACCTGGAGGACGAGGACGAGGAATCGGCGGTTCCCACGCCATGACGACGTGGGACGGCGCGGCCGCCGCCGAGCGGGTCGCGATCACCTCGGACCAGGACGTGGTCCGGGTGCGCCAACTCGTCCGCACCCTCGCCGTGGCCGTGAAGCTGTCGCTGGTCGACCAGACGAAGATCGTCACCGCGGCCAGTGAGCTCGCCCGTAACACGCTCGTCTACGGCGGAGGCGGCAACGCCGAGGTTTCCCGGGTCGACAACGGGCGCAAGCCGGGAATCCGGATAGTGTTCGCCGATGAGGGGCCCGGAATCCCCGATCTCGACCTGGCACTGACCGACGGTTACACCACCGGCGGCGGAATGGGTCTCGGGCTTTCCGGTGCACGACGGCTCGTCGACGAGTTCGAGATCGACACCGAGGTGGGTAAGGGTACGACTATCAGCGTGACCAAGTGGTGCCGATGAGCGGAGGCGCAGTGGCGTCAGTTCCCGAGGGCCTGCTCGATGAGGGCATCTGGTTCCGGGTCGAGGACGCGAGCACTGCCGCCGCCGTGCGCCGGGCCGCCGAACGGCTCGCCGCGGAGCTGGGCATCTCGGAGCGGGACACCGCGGACCTCTCGATCGTCGCCGCCGAGACCGCGGGCAACCTGGTCAAGCATGCCGACGAGGGCGTGCTGCTGGTGCGGCCGGTCCGGGTCCGGGAGCGCGCCGGGGTCGAGCTCGTCGCGATCGACCGGGGCCCCGGCATGGCAGACGTCTCCTACTCCGTCGGCGACGGGCATTCCACCGCCGGCACCCTGGGGATAGGGCTCGGCGCGATCCTGCGCCAGGCGACCTGGTCCGATCTGCACTCGATGCCCGGCAAGGGCACGGTGCTGGCCGCCCAGGTCTGGACCGGGCGACAGGCCGAGCCGACCTGGGCGAGCGGGTTGATCCGTCCCATCAACGGCGAGAGGGTCAGCGGCGACGCCTTCGCGGTCCGCGAGGTCGACGGGCGGCGTCAGGTGCTGGTCTGCGACGGCCTCGGTCACGGTCCGCTGGCGAACGCCGCCTCGCAGGCCGCGGTGCGGACGTTCCACCTGACTCCGATCGCGCCTCCCGCCGCGGTCGTCGAGGCGCTGCACCGGGCCCTGGGGCACACCCGCGGCGCCGCGCTCGCCGTCGCCGAGCTGGATGCCGACCGGGCCACGCTGCGATATGCGGGTCTGGGCAACATCTCCGGCACGATCCTCAACCCCGACGGCACCCGCCGGGGTCTGGTCTCGCTGCCGGGCATCGCAGGGCATCAGAAGCGCCAGATCAGGGAGTACGACTACCCGTTACCGCCGGAGTCGGTGCTGCTCATGCACTCGGACGGTATCGTCGACCGGTGGAGCCCCCTCGACTATCCCGGGTTGCTGACCCACTCCCCGCTGGTCATCGCGGCGACCGTGCTCCGCGACGCGGGCACCCGTCGTGACGACGCGGGCGTGCTAGTGGCGCGGCTGCCATCATGACCGAGCCGCTGATGCGGACGAGGATCCGGGTGGAGCAGGACGTCTTCGCCGCCCGGCAGCTCGGCCGCGAGGTGGCACGGGAGGTCGGTCTGGTCGATCAGGACCAGACCCGGCTCGCCACGGCGCTCAGTGAGGTGGGCCGGCTGATGGTCGCCGCCGGACGCGATGCCGACGTGGCGTTCACCGCGAGCACGGACGGGGTACCAACCCTTCTGGTAGAGATGGCGCATGCGGTGTCGGGGGACGCGGAGCGCCTGGCGTCGCAGCTCGTCCAGGTGCGACGCCTCGTCGACACGATGGAGGTAACCGATGACGAGCCCGGCACAGTGGTCCGCATGTCCCGGCGCTTGCCCGCAGGCGCTCCAGTTCTGAGTCACGACCGTATGGACGAGATACGAGAACGCCTCTCCGGCCACGTGCCGGGGACGCCGTTCGACGAGCTGTCAGTGCAGAACCAGCAGCTCATCACGGCACTCAACGAGGTGCGCGCACAGCGTGACGACCTGGCCCGGCTCAACGCCGAGCTGGAGGAGACGAACCGCGGCGTGATGGCGCTCTACCACCAGCTCTCCGACGAGCTGGAGGAGACGAACCGCGGCGTGGTGGCGCTCTATGCCGAGCTGGACGAGAAATCGGTACAGCTGCGGGCCGCCAGTGAGGCGAAGAGTCGATTCCTGGCCAACGTCAGCCACGAGCTGCGCGCTCCGGTCACCGCGATCATCGGTCTCGGCCGGCTGCTCGCCGACGATGCATCCGACGACCTCACCTCGGAGCAGGAGCGCCAGGTCGAGCTGATCCGTGGCTCGGCAACCGACCTGCTGACGCTGGTCAACGATCTGCTCGATCTCGCCAAGGCCGAGGCCGGCCGGATCGAGCCGAACTGGTCCGATGTGGACCTCAAGGCGATCTTCGGTCAGCTACGCGGCACGATGCGCCCGCTCGCGACGCGACCCGAGGTGGAGTTCGTGGTCGAGGAGCCGGCGGTCGCGACGATGCGCTGCGACGAGGTGCTGCTCGCCCAGGTGCTGCGCAACCTGCTGACCAACGCGATCAAGTTCACCGCGAAGGGCTCGGTACGCCTCAGCATGGAACGCGCCGGCCGGGATGTGCGCTTCACGGTCGCGGACACCGGCGTCGGCATCCCTCCCGAGCTGCAGGAACGCGTCTTCGAGGAGTTCTACCAGGTGCCCGGCAGCCACGCGCTGAGCGGCAAGGGAACCGGCCTGGGCCTGCCGTACGCCCGCCGCCTCGTCGCGATCCTCGGCGGCGCGATGCGCGTCACCTCCGTGCCGGGCGAGGGCAGCACATTCATCGTCTCGCTGCCCGCCGGAGAAAACCCGCCGCACCCCGGAGAAAACCCGCTGCCCTCCGCAGAGAACATCGGCGAAGGCCGGCCCCGATGACCCCAACGGCCACCGTCCTGGTCGTCGACGACAGCGCCACCAAGCGTTATCTGCTGGTGAGCTGGCTGTCGCGGGCCGGCTTCACGGTGGTGGAGGCGGAGACCGGTGGTTCGGCGCTGGAGATGCTCCGCGAGACCGCCGTGGATCTGGTCGTGCTGGACGTGAAGCTGCCCGACATGAGCGGCTTCGAGGTGTGCGAGCAGATCAAGACCGACCCGGAGTACGGCGTGCTCCCGGTCATCCACGTCTCCGCGCACGCCGTCGACGTGGTCGACCGCACGCAGGGCCTGAACCGGGGCGCGGACGCGTACCTCGTCGAGCCGATCGAGCCGGACGAGCTGATCGCGACCTCCCAGGCGGTGCTGCGGTACTACCGGGCCCGGCAACGCGCCGAGTCGCTGGCCGCCCGGATGGTCAAGCTGGCCGAGACCACGCTGGCGATCAACTCCGCGCCGACGCTGCCCGGCCTGCTGCAGGCCGCGGCGGACGGTGCCTACGAGATCTTCGGCGGTCCGATCGTGGTCGTCACGGAGACCGTCGAGGGTGATGGTCTGGCCGCGATCGCGACCTCGGGTCCGGCGACGGTGCAGCCGTGGACGGCCGAGGACCATGACACAGCAGTGGGTTCCACCGTACGCACGGACGAGCCCGCCGCCTGGCCCCTGGTCGACTGGCCCGAGGGCGAATCCGTCGCGGTCGCCTCGGCCCGGCTACGCACCGACCGCACCCCGGTCTATGTCGCCGTCCCTGCCAGCTCGCAGAGTCCGGGCTTCCCCGTGCTGCGCCAGCTGTCCCAGGCGGTCGCGGCGGCCGTGGAAGCGCAGCGCTCCTTCGACGAGGAGCACCGGATCGCGGTCACGTTGCAGCGCAGCCTGCTGCAGTCGCGCCTGCCCGACGTGCCGGGTCTCGAGCTCGCGGTGCGCTACGAGCCCGCCGGCGCGCAGACCGAGGTCGGCGGCGACTTCTACGAGCTGACGATGCTCGACGGCCGCCTGCTGGTGGCGATCGGCGACGTGGCCGGCCACTCACTGCACGCTGCCACAGTCATGGCCGAGCTGCGCCATGCGGTCCGGGCGTACGCCGTCGAGGGCCATCCTCCGGGTGCGGTGCTCGAACTCGTCAACCGCTTCATGCGTACGGTGCTGCCGACCGAATCAGCGACCGTCTGCCTGCTGACGCTGGAGCCTGACACCGGCCGGGTACGCCTGGCCAGCGCGGGCCATCTCCCACCGCTGCTGCACATGCCGGATTCCGGCGCGGGTTTCCTGACGCCGCGCGGTCCCCTGCTGGGTATCAACGCGCCCCGGCCGGCGGATCTCGAGTTCACCCTCCCCCCGGGCGGCACGCTGGTCCTCTACACCGACGGCCTGATCGAGCGGCGCGACGCGGACATCGACGTCGGCCTGAAAGCGCTCGCCGAGTGCGCGGCGGAGGTCGAGCCGAGCCTGGACGCGTTCTGCCGGCGGCTCCTGGATCGTCTCGCGGTCGCCGAGGACCAGGCCGACGATATCGCCGTCGTGGCGCTCCGCCGCCGCCCCTGACGCTTATCCTGGACAATCCGGGCATAGCGGAAAGCGAGGCGAGCACCATGACGCACGAGGCACCGGCGGTTCCCGAAGAGGCGAAGTGGGCGCTCGCCGAGGCCAAGAAGGAAGCCATGGCGGTCGCCGCCGGCTGGTTCCGGGCCTGGCCCAGCGGCGACGAGCGCTGGTCGGTGGTCAACATCCGCGCCGCCACCCAGGTGATCGTCAACCACAGCCGTGAGGACGAGCGCCACCCCGACAGCTGGACCGTACGCGCCCTGTTCGGCGACAAAGCCGTGGAGTTACGCGTCGGCCCGTACGACAACAAGGAACAAGCCATCTGGGTAGCCCACGCCGTCCTGAACCTGGCCTTCGCTCCCGATCCCGCTTAAGCGGACGCCTGCAGCGAGGTGACCGCCTCCATCGCCGCGACGAACGCGTCGACCTGTTCCCGGCTGGTCCGCGGCATGCAGATCAGGTGGCTCTGACCGATCGTGTCGTTCGCCAGCGGCCACCGCTGCTGAATGCTCGTCGGCGGCGTCGGGAAGACCACCGTGAAGGCCCACGGGTGCCGCCAGGCCGGCCAGCCGACGGCATTGAGCCGATTCTCCGCGTACGCGGCCAGCCGCCGGGCGGCGTGCGCCTGCGCCCGTAACCCGTGCTCCCCCTGCGTGGCGACGGTGTACCACATCATCGCGGTCGGCAGCCCGTCGATGCTGCCGACCGGGGTGTCGTCGATGGCCGAGATGTAGGAGACACGCTCGCTACGGCGGCCGGCGGCCTTGCGACCCACGATCAGGCCACCGACCCTCGGCGTACCCAGAAATTTGTAACCGCTGAGCGAGATCGAATCGACCCCCTCGGTGACCAGTGCCCCGTCGAGCGCGAGCGGGATGGCGCTCAGTGCTCCGTCGCAGTGGACATACCGGTCCTCGATGCCTCCTGCATCGAGCACGGCGTGAACTTTGCCCGGATCGTCGACGGCCTCGGTCATGGTCGTGCCCGCCGTCACCGTGATGATGGCCGGGGCTCCGGGGCGCAACTGCTCGGCGAGATGCCCGTAATCCATCTCGCCGTACGCGTCGGTGTGGATCCGCACGGCCGGGATGTTCAACTCGTGCAGCATTTTCGGGACGCTGTAGTGGGCGGCCGCCGAGTAGTAGGCGACCGCCGTCGTCATGCCGTGCTGCGTACGCGGAAAACGGTCCCGCGCGATGAGCAGGCCCGCGCGATTTCCCGCCGTGCCACCGGTGGTCGCGTTGCCCCACCAGTCGTCGCCCGGCAGGCCGAACAACCGTGCCGCCCAGGCGAGCAGCGCCCGTTCCAGGCTCTTGGTGTGATTACCGCCGGGCGGATTGGAGCCGGCACTGCCGATGTTGTTCCAGAGCACGTCCTGGAACCGTTGCATGGCGCCGAAATTGCCGGCCGGACCGGTCGGGAAGAACATGTGCCGTTCCGCCTCGCCGTCGCGCTGGGCGAGCGTGGCGCCGAGGACCTCGTCGACGTTGACGGGGTTGCCACTGATCAGGGAGGCGGCTTCGTCCAGCCAGGCGACGCCGGGATCCCCGGGCGGGGTGTTCATGAGCTCATCAGGACGTGATGCAGTTTCTCCAGCGCCTGCCAGATCAGGGTCTGCTCCAGCGAGGCGTTGAAGAGCAGCTCGTTGTCCAGCGTCGGCCGGTAGATGCTGTGCACCGGCCGGTTCGTGACGATCAGGTGCTGGCCGGAGCCGCCGCTCATCTGGGCCGCGCGCAGGAAGTACATGGCCGAACCGTCCTTGAGCAGCACGTAGCCCTGTCCGGCCAGGTTGAGCCCGTCGGCGCCGGTCACGGTGCGCTTGAGCTCGTGCCACGGCGCCACCGGGGTGTCCAGTGTGGAAATGGCGAGCCCGACGTACTCGGTCTGCGGGGTGAGCGGGTCACTGCGCAGGACCAGCCCGTCCATGGGCGTACGCGGATCCCACCGCTTCCCGGTGCGGTGCGCTGCCTGGATCTGCGCCCACGCATGGTTGGTGAGCGAGGTCAGCATGGCCGGCAGATCCTCGCCGCGGTGCTCCTCGTAGTCGAGGCGCGTCGCGGTGCTGAGCTGGAACGGCCGCGCCGTGCTGTCCACCGAGAACAGGATCAGTGCGTGCTCGCCGAGCGCGTCACGGGTGCCGATCCGGTCCGCCGCGTTACGGGCGTGCGAGGCGTTGACCTGGATGCTGCGGTCCAGCGCCCGGCCGCGTACCGAAGGGGTGATCGCATTGTCCTCGGCAGGCTGGGGTTGCTCGAAAGCCTGCGGGGCCGGCTGTCCCCAGGAGGGGGCAGCGGCCGGGGTGAAGTGGTGCCGCCCGGAACTCTGATAAGGCTGCTGGGTCACGACGTCGTCCTCAGAGTTCGATGTCCGCGAGCCGGGCCGCCGGCACCGCGTGCCGGTTGCCCTGCCCCTGGCCGATCTGCTCCCACACCTCGGGGCGCGAGCTGCGCAGATATCCGGCCCAGAACAGACCGGCGATCGCGCAGGCGACCACGACGGCCGGGATGATCAGCGGCACCGAGGAGCCCGGCGCGCTGCCCAGCAGGGCGTCCGCGTTGACCACCATCAGCACCAGCACCACGAGACCGCCGGCGACGCCGAGCCCGGGAGCGATCACGCGCTTCCAGCCGCTCGCCTGGGCGGGGCCACCCTCGCGCAGGTATCGCATCGCCGAGATCGACGTGAGGATCAGCAGGGTCATCAGGCCGAGCGCGCCAACCGTCGAGAACCAGGCGAACAGCGAGGCCAGCGGGTCGAGATCGAGGACGGCGAAGACCACGATCACGACGACCGCGATGCCGCTCTGGAGCAGGGATCCGCCGACCGGAGCACCCGTACGCGCACCGCGCCCGGTGCTGCCGACCCACCGTGGCAGCACACCCTCACGTGCCATGCCGAACCCGTAGCGGGCGGCGATCGAGTGCAGGGCCAGCATGGACGTGATGATCGCGAAGATCAGCACCATGGTGACGAACGGCGGCATGAGCGGGCCGTACTGCAGGTCGAACGCGTCCATCGGGTCCGGCAGACCGGTGGTGACCTGGCCCGGGCCGACCGCGACGCCGACCGCCCAGGCGACCACGGCGTAGACGACCACGAGCACCAGCAGGGCGACGGAGACGGAACGCCCGGGTCCGCGCGGGGTCCGGGCCTCCTCCGAGAAGCTGGCACCGGCTTCGAAACCCATGAGCGAGGCGAGCACGTACGCGGCCGCGCCACCGATGCCACCGGTGAGCCCGGCGGTGCTGAAGCCGTCCGGGTTGTAGTTGCCGGGCAGCGCCGGGTTCTGCACCGCGGCGATCACGAACATGACCACGACCAGCACCGACACGGCGAGCACCAGGGAGAGGACCACGGTCGAGCGGGTGATGCCGCTGCTGCCGAACGCCGCGATGAGCACGGCGACGATCAGCGCGCCCACCCACCACTTGCCGCCGAACGTGTCGGAGAGCTGAGCG
Organism: Winogradskya consettensis; assembly: GCF_018332715.1. GTDB lineage: Bacteria > Actinomycetota > Actinomycetes > Mycobacteriales > Micromonosporaceae > Actinoplanes > Actinoplanes consettensis. Next base: position 244,287 of record NZ_BOQP01000052.1, read on the forward strand.
CCGAGGAGGCCGTACAGCGAGGTCTGGATGCCGTTGTAGGCCAGGAGTGCGATGAAGCCGGCGGCAACCCCGGTGGATTTGCCGAGGCCCTTGGCGACCGCGGCGTAGTAGACGGCCGGGTGCGGAGCCTGGCGCGACATCTCGGTGTAGCCGACCGAGAGGAAGCCCACGACGGCACCGACGAGCAGGAACACCAGCGGCACGGCGAGCACGCCGGTGCTCGCGTACGTCGCCGGGATGCTGCCCAGCAGAACGACCGGCAAGGCGGACGCGGCGACGGCGAACACCCACATGGCCGGCGCGGTCATCGTCTTGCGGTCGAGTGCGAACGGTTGGTTTGTCATCGTCGGCTACCGCCCCCGCAGCTGGCCGAGATGTCAAGTTCTGGTCCTGTGTGGACGGTGGAGTCGGACGTAAAGGTCCGGCGGAACACGGGGGCCTCCGGGAAGAGTGGATTGTGGATCTTCGACGTTCGGCGGACACCTTACGACGAAAATGCTTCCCGGAGCAGCGGCTACGCGAAAGTAGTGTTAATCACGCTTTGAGATCATCCGTTATACGCGCCGTTTGGCTTTTTTGCCCATCTATCGGCGCAAAACGGGTCAGCCGGCGACGGCCAGCGAGTGGGTCACACGGCGCAGGAAATCCCTGTTCGAGCTGGTCGTACGCAGTTGCGCGAGCAGTTGCTGCAGCCCCTCACGCCGATCCTGCCCGATGAGAGCACGCCGGATCAGCGCGGCCGCGGCAAGCTCGCCCGGAGCCATGATCGTCTCGTCGTGCCGGGTGCCCGAGCTCGCCAGGTCGACGGCGGGGAACAGCCGCGACTCGGCCAGTCCACGATCGAGCTTGAGTTCGGCGTTCCCGGTGCTCTTGAACTCCTCGAAGATCACGGTGTCCAGCGCGGACCCGGTCTCGACCAGCGCGGTGGCGATGATCGTGAGCGAGCCACCGCCCTCGATGTTGCGGGCAGCGCCGAGAAAACGCTTCGGCGGGTAGAGCGCCTCGGAGTCCAGCCCGCCGGAGAGCGTGCGCCCCCGGCCACGGGCACTCAGGTTGTACGCCCGCCCGAGCCGCGTGATCGAGTCGAGCAGCACGACGACGTCCTCGCCGAGCTCGGCGAGCCGCTTGGCCCGCTCGATCGCCAGCTCCGCCAGCGCGGTGTGATCCTGCGGCGCCCGGTCGAACGTCGCCGCGACGACCTCGCCCCGGATCGAGCGGCGCATGTCGGTGACCTCCTCGGGGCGCTCGTCGACGAGCACCACCATCAGGTGCACCTCGGGGTTGTTCTCCGCGATGGCGTTGGCCACCTCCTGGAGCACGGTCGTCTTGCCCGCCTTGGGCGGCGCGACGATCAGCGCGCGCTGCCCCTTGCCGATCGGCATGACCAGGTCGATGACCCGGGTGATGAGCCGGTCGGGAGTGGTCTCGAGACGCAGTCGCTCCTGCGGGTAGAGCGCGGTCAGCTGGTAGAAGTCGGGGCGCCGGCCCGGTTTGCGGCCGTTGATCGTGTCGACCTTCAGCGCGGCCGGGCGGCGGCCGTTGAGCTCGGCGGATCCGGTGACGAGGTCACCGCGGCGCAGCCCGAGCTGCCGCACCTGGTTCTGGGAGACCGGGATGTCGTCCGGTCCGGGGAGGTAACCGTCGGCACGCAGCCAGGCACGGTCGTCGACGATGTCGAGAAATGCGGAAAAGTCCGTCACAGCGGAACTCCAAAAAGGAAGGTGGCACCGTGGCGGCGCCAAGATTGGGATCGCACGACCGGTCCAGTGACGCGGGCTGGTGCGAAGGGGTGAAGCTGGGAAACCCTGGGGGCGACTAGAGCCGCTAACACGCCTGGGCTTTCTGCAATGTACCACCTGTTAGCCATTTTCTGTCCATCTGAAACCGATAACTTCCGGAATCATGACGAACATCGATCGCCGGGCCTTCCTGCGCATGGCAGGACTACCGGCCGCCGCAGCGGCGATTCCGCTCGACCTCAGCAGGGCGCTCTCGATCCCGGCCCACGACCGGACGGGCAGCATCGCCGACGTCGAGCACGTCATCTTCCTGATGCAGGAGAACAGGTCTTTCGACCACTACTTCGGGACGCTGCGCGGGGTGCGAGGTTTCGCCGACCCGCACCCGATGCGCACCCCGAACGGGAAGACCGTGTGGCAGCAACCGCAGGCCGGTGGACCGGATCTGCTGCCCTTCCGCCCGGACGTGCCGAATCTCGGCCGGACGTTCCTGCCCGACCCGCCGCACGGCTGGAACGATGGCCACGCCGCCTGGAACAACGGCCGCCACGACCGGTTTGTTCCCAACAAGGGCGTCACCACGATGACCTACCACAACCGCGGTGACCTGCCCTATCAGTATGCGCTGGCCGACGCGTTCACCGTCTGCGACAACTATCACTGCTCGCTGCTGGGCCCGACCGACCCGAACCGCTATCACATGTGGAGCGGCTGGGTGGGCAACGACGGCCTCGGCGGCGGCCCGGTGGTCACCAACGCGGAGGCCGGTTACGACTGGTCGACGTACCCGGAACGTCTCGAGCGGGCCGGTATTCCCTGGAAGGTCTACCAGGACGCCGGCACCGGCCTGACCGCCGCCGGGTCGTGGGGCTGGACCTCGGACCCCTACATCGGTAACTACGGCGACAACGCGCTGCTCTACTTCCACCAGTATCAGAACGCCGCCCCTGGCACCCCGCTCGCCGACCGCGCCAAGACGGGCACGAACGTCAACGCGCTGGGCCGTGATCCGGAAGCGCTGCTCAGTGACTTCCGCCGGGACGTGAGCGAGGGCACGCTGCCCGCCGTCTCGTGGATCGTCGCGCCGGAGGCGTACACCGAGCACCCGAACTGGGAGCCCGCGTTCGGCGCCTGGTACGTCTCGCAGGTCATCGACATCCTCGCCGAGCACCCCGAGGTGTGGAGCAAGATGGCGCTCTTCATCACGTACGACGAGGAGGGCGGCTTCTTCGACCACCTCGCGCCCCCGACGCCGGGCGAGTCGACGGTGCCCACCACCAACGAGATCTTCCCGGGCAACGCGAGCAACCCGGCCGGCCCCTACGGCCTGGGTCTGCGGGTGCCGATGGTGGTCGTCTCGCCGTGGACCCGCGGTGGCTGGGTCAACTCGCAGCTCTTCGACCACACGTCGCTGATCCGTTTCCTCGAGGCGCGCTTCGCGACCGGCCGCCCCGACCTGGTCGAAGCTAACATCACGCCGTGGCGGCGGGCGGTCACCGGCGACCTGACCAGTGCGTTCGACTTCAAGACCCCGAACCGGTCGCGCCCGGTGAGACTGCCGGGCACGGCGGACTTCAAACCCGATGCTCTGGTACGCCACCCCGACGCGATCCCCGTCCCCCCGGCCGACCAGCGCCTCCCCCACCAGGAGAAGGGTGTACGCCCCGCCCGCGCGCTGCCGTACTCGCTGCACGCGGATGCCAGGGTCGCCGACGGCACGCTGACCGTGACATTCCGCAACACGGGACGCGCGACGGCGGTGTTCCAGGCCCGCTCGATGGCCGAGGACGAGGACCCGCGCAGCTTCACCGTCGAGCCGGGCAAGACGCTGACCGGCACGTGGCCCGCGACCACCGGCTACGACCTGTCGATCCACGGGCCGAACGGCTTCTACCGGGAGTTCCGGAGCAGCGCCCGCGCCGCCGCCGTGCTCGGGCTGCGCACCGACTACGACACGCGCGCGGAGAAGGTCGCCGTGACGTTGACCAATGCGGGATCGGGCCGGTTGCAGCTGACCGTGCAGGACGCGTACACCTCAAAACGGACAACGGTCTCGCTGCGCGGCGGTGAGAGCTCGCGCGAGTCGTTCGCGGTCGTCCGGAGCCGGGGCTGGTACGACCTGGAGATCACCGCGGGTTCGGAAGTCGTGTACCGCTGCGCCGGTCACCTGGAGAACGGCAAGGACAGCATCACCGATCCGCGGATGGGCGGCCTGATTCCGTAATCGCTGTCGGGCATCGGATATCGGAGGCGGTGCTCTCCGGTGCGACGATGCGCTGATGGGACGGGTGATCCTCGAGCGCGGGCGCGAGCTGGCCGAGCTGACCGTCGCCGTGCGGGAGGCAGCCGCCGGCGAGGGTTCGGTGGCGCTCGTCAGCGGCGAGGCCGGCATCGGTAAGTCCGTTCTCGTCCAGTCGGTGCGTTCGGTGCTGCCCGCGGGCGGGCGGTTGCTCATCGGTTACTGCGACGACCTCGGCACCCGGCGGACCCTAGGCCCGATCCGGGACCTCCTCGGCAGCGTCGGGCCGCGGTTGACCGAGGCGCTGACCGAGGGCCGGGACCGCAACCAGCTGCTCGACGCCCTGCGCGCCGAGCTGAACTGGGCCCGGCGGCCGACCGTGCTGGTCGTCGAGGATGTGCACTGGGCCGACGAGGCGACGCTGGATGCGCTGCGTTACCTGGTCCGCCGGGTCGCGGGGATGCCGGTCGTGCTGCTCCTGACCTATCGCGACGACGAGATCGACCGGACGCATCCGCTGCGGGACCTGCTCGGGCTGGTGTCGCGGGCCGAGCGGGTGCGCCGGCTGCCCCTGGCACCGCTCTCACCCGACGCTGTCCGGCAGCTCAGCGCGGCCAGCTCGCTCGACCCGCGCGAGGTCTACGAGGTAACGTCCGGCAATCCCTTCTTCGTCGTCGAGGTCGTGGCGGCCGGCGACGCCACGCATCCGCCACCGACCGTGGTCGACGCCGTGCTCGCCCGGATCAGATCGGTCCCACCGGTCACCCAGGACGCGCTGGAGCAGATCGCGGTCGTTCCGTCGGCACTGGACCGGTGGCTGGTCGACCGGATCGTGCCCGACGGGGTCGCGGCGCTCGCGACGGCCGAACGGCACGGGCTTCTCACGGTCACGCCGGGCCGGGTCGCGTTCCGGCACGAGCTCATCCGGCGGGCGATCGCCGACTCACTCCCGGCGTCCCGGAGGATCGTGCTCAACCAGCGGGTGCTCGCCGCGCTCACCGGGCGTGGCGGCAATCTGTCGGCCATCGTCCACCACGCGGCTTCTGCCGGGGATGCGGCGGCCATCGCCCGATACGCACCGCGGGCAGCGGAGGAGGCCGCGGCAGCGGGGGCCCATCGCGAGGCGGCCGCCCACCTGCGTCTCGCGCTCGACCACCGCACGGCATTTCCACCCGAAGAACAAGCAGACCTCTTCGACGGGTACGCGGTGGAGTGCTACACGATCGGCGAATCCGCCCTCGCCGTCGACGCCCAGACCACGGCGGTCGCCCTGCGGCGGGAGCTCGGTGATGCGCGGCGGCTCGGGGCGAGTCTGCGGTGGCTGTCCCGGATCGAATGGCTGTGCGGGCACCGGCAGGCAGCCGAGCAGGCCGGGGCCGACGCGATCGAGGTGCTCGAGGGCGCGGGTGACGATCGGTTGCTGGCCATGGCGTACAGCAATCAGTCCCAGCTGCACGTGCTGGCCGAGCGGAACGCCCTGGCGATCGAGTGGGGTGAACGGGCCGCCCAGCTCGCGCGCGGGCTCGGTGACGCGGCGACGATCTCCCACGCGCTCAACAACGTGGGGCTCGCGCGGTGGGACATCGGCGATCCACGCGGGCGGCCGGTGCTCGAGGAGGGGCTGCGGGTGGCGCTGGACGCCGGTGAGGTCGAGCACGCGCTCCGGGCGTACGTAAATCTGATCTGGAACTTGCTGGGTGATCTTCGCTTCGTCGACGCCGAGCGCTTCGTGACCGAGGCGATGGCCCTCGCCGACTTTGCCGAGCACCGGATGTTCCTGACCTACCTGACCGTTGAGAACAGCATGTTGCACGAGGCCACCGGCCGCTGGGACGAGGCGATCCGCTCGGCCCGGGCCGCCACGGACGCGTCGTTGTCGGCTCGCAGCCCCGCCTATGTCGTCCTGGCCCGCATCGGTACGCGACGTGACGAGCCCGGCGCCGCCGAGTTGGTCGCCCGGGCCTGGGAAACCGCCGAGGTGCTGCAGGAACTGCAACGCGTGGGGCCGGCCGCGGCGGTCCGCGCGGAGGCGCATTGGCTGCACGGCGGAGATCCCGGGGCGGTCGACGCGCTGGAGAACACCTACGCCGAGGCCTGCCGGTTGAACGCCGGGAAACTCCGCAGCGAACTGGCCTTCTGGATGACCCGCTTCGGCAGAACGATTCAGGACGAACCACCGGATCATCCGTACGCGCTGCAGGCCACCGGTCAGTGGCGCGAGGCTGCCCAGGAGTGGGCCGACGCTGGTTGCCCCTACGAACACGCCGCCGCCCTGGCCGACAGCTCCGACCCGGCCGACCTCCTGACCGCGCTCGCCGAGCTGGACAACCTCGGCGCCGAACCGCTCGCCAAGCGGGTGCGGGGCCGCTTACGGGAACTCGGCGTCGCCCGCATCCCGCGCGGGCCGGTGGAGGGGACACGGCGCAACCCGGCAGGCCTGACCGACCGGCAACTGCAGGTGCTGCGGCTGCTCGGGGAGGGGCTGACCAATGCGGGGATCGCTGAGCGGCTGGTGGTGTCCGTGCGTACGGTCGACGCCCATGTCGCCGCCGTCCTCCTCAAGCTCGGGCTGCACAGCCGGCGGGACGTCACCGCCCGCGCCACCGAGCTGGGTGTACTGCCCGCCCGAAGTAGGTAGGTCCCCGCATCACCTAGGTGACGACTGCCGATTCCGGGACCACCCGCCGGGGCGTCTCCTGGACCCATGCCAACTTTTCCTGGACTCACCCATGTCGCTGTCACCATCTCCGACCCGGCCGTCAGCGTGCCCTGGTACACCCGGCTGATCGGTGCTGACCCGGTCCTCGACGAGGACACCGGCCCGTTCCGGCACATCGTCTTCGTAATCGGGGAGGACAACCTGCTCGGGCTGCACGTCTTCCCGAGCGGCCTGCGCGACGACGGCGACTTCCACCCGTACCGTCGCGGTCTCGATCATGTCGCTTTTGGCTGCTCCAGCCGCTCTGAGCTGGAGAAATGGCAGCGCCGCCTGGATGAGCTCGGCATCGCGCACGGTGGGATCGTCGAAGCCCCCTACGGCTCCGGCCTCTCGTTCCGCGACCCCGACGGCATCGCCCTGGAGTTCTTCGCCGCCGTCTCTTGATGTGAGCCGGTCAGCCTTCTTTCGGTCAATTTTGAGGAACCGCTCTTAGGCTCGGTGCATGGAGCGTCCCGTGATGACGGTGCTGCCGTCTTCGGAGCCATCGGAGTTGTCCGACGAATCGGACAGCTCCGATTCCGCGCCGAAGCGTCAGTGGAACACCCCTGAGCTGCGCCGACGTGTGCTGCTCGGGGTGATCCTGGCGTGGGCGCTGGTGATCACCGTCGTCGTGTTCACCCGCGGCGACGACACCCCGGCCGCGGTCGCGCCGAAGCCCGCGCCCACCCCGTCCGCCTCGCAGGGCCCGCTGAGCACGGCCGACGTCTATCAGACACTGCTGCCCTCGGTGGTACGGATCCAGACAACCCGCCGTGGCACGTCGACCCAGGCGAAGAACATGACCGAGTCGGCGATCGGCACCGGCGTGATCGCCAACGCGGACGGCTCGATCCTCACCGCCTTTCACGTCGTCGACGGCGCCACCGCGATCAGGATCAGCTACACCGACGGCACCGAGACGACCGCCAAGGTCGCGAGCTCCGACCCCGCGCAGGACATCGCCACGCTGACCCCGGCGCAGCTGCCGGAGACACTGGTGCCCGCGGTGCTCGGTGGCGGCCCCGCGGTCGGCGACACCGTGGTGGCGATCGGCAACCCGCTCGGGCTGACCATGAGCACCAGCAGCGGTGTCGTCTCCGGTCTCAACCGCACGATCTCCGGCGACGGGCCCGAAGGCCTCATCCAGTTCGACGCGGCCGTGAACCCGGGCAGCTCGGGCGGACCGCTGATCAACGACCGCGGCGAGGTCATCGGCATCGTGGTGTCGCTCGCGAACCCGACGGATGCCGGCACCTTCATCGGTATCGGGTTCGCCGTGCCGATCGGGTCCGCCCTGGGCGCGGGCGGCGACGGCACCGGCCAGGCACCTCCCCTTTGAGGCCTCTAGGAAGGACTGCTGCATGAGTTGGAACGACGCGGGAACCCCGGCAGCTGCCGCGGGCCCGATCGAAAAGGTCCTCTACGAGGTCAAGAAGACCATCGTGGGTCAGGACGTGCTGCTCGAACGGCTGGTCGTGGCGCTGCTCGCCCGCGGGCACATCCTGGTCGAGGGCGTGCCCGGGCTGGCCAAGACGCTCGCGGTGAAATCGCTCGCGGAGGCGATCGGCGGCGACTTCCACCGCGTGCAGTTCACCCCCGACCTGGTGCCCGCCGACATCCTCGGCACCCGGGTCTTCCACCAGCCCACCGGCGAGTTCCAGGTGTCGCTCGGGCCGGTCTTCACCAACCTCCTGCTCGCCGACGAGATCAACCGGGCGCCGGCCAAGGTGCAGAGCGCGCTGCTGGAGGTCATGCAGGAACGCCAGGTCACCATCGGTCGCGAGACGCACAAGGTGCCCAACCCGTTCCTGGTCATGGCGACCCAGAACCCGATCGAGTCCGAGGGCACCTATCCGCTGCCCGAGGCGCAGGTCGACCGGTTCATGATGAAGGTGGTCATCGGCTACCCGACGGTGACCGAGGAGTTCGTGGTGGTCGAGCGGGCCCTCGCCCCCGCCGCCGTGATCCAGAAGATCATCGACCCGGAGATCCTGGTGGGGCTCCAGCAGGCGGCCGACCAGGTCTACGTCGACCCCTCCCTCATCGAGTACGCCGTCAACCTCGCGCACGCCACCCGCGACCCCGCGAAGGTGGGCCTGACCGACCTCGCCAAGTACGTCACGTTCGGTGCCAGCCCGCGATCGTCGATCAGCCTCGTGCTGGCCGGGCGCGCGCTCGCCTACCTGCGCGGCCGCGAGTACGTAGTGCCCGAGGACCTCGCCGACCTGGCCCTCGACGTGCTACGGCACCGCCTCGTGCTCTCCTACGAGGCCCTCTCCGACGAGATCACCCCGGACATGATCCTGGGCAAGGTGCTGGCGAACCTCTCCGTTCCCGAGCCCGCCGGCCGGGGCCGCTGAGCCATGACCTCGGCCCCCGACCGGCTGCTGCGGCGCCTCGAGTGGCGTCTCGGCCGCCGCCTCGACGGGCGCCTGCAGGGCGCCTACCGCACGGTGTGGCACGGCACCGGCATCGACTTCACCGACCTGCGCGCGTACACGCCCGAGGACGACGTCCGGCACATCGACTGGAACGTCACGGCCCGTCTCGACGAGCCGTTCGTCCGGCAGTACACCGAGGACCGCGAGCTGACGGCGTGGCTGGTCATCGACCGGTCGGCGTCCATGCGGTTCGGCCAGGGCGCCGGGAAGGAGTCCATCGCGACAGAGCTCGCGGTGAGCCTGGGGCGGCTGGTCACCCAGGGCGGCAACCGGATCGGCGCGATCCTCTACGACAACGGCAACCACAAGATCATTCCGCCGCGTACGGGTAGAGATCAGATTCTGCGTATCACCCACGAGCTGTTGCGTCCTGTTACGCCGGGCACTCCGGGCTCCTCCACCGACTTGTCCGCGATGCTGCAGCTCGCCGCCGTCACCACCTTGCGCCGGCGCAGCCTGGTCTTCGTGATGTCCGACTTCATCGGTGACCCGGGCTGGGACCGCCCCCTGGCGATGCTCACCCATCGCCACGAGGTCGTCGTCATCCGCGTCGTCGACCCCGCCGAGCTCGAGCTCCCCGACCTCGGCCTGATCCTGGTCGAGGACGCGGAAACCGGTGAGCAGATCCTCGTCGACACCAGCGATCCCCTGCTCCGCGGCCGCCTCGCCACCCAGGTCGGCGCCCGCGAGGACGAGCTCGCCGAGGGCATGCGACGGGCCGGCGTCGACGCGCACCGCATCACCACCGACCAGGACCTGCTCACCGCTCTGGTCGGCATGGTCCAGCGATCCGGACGGGTACGCCGATGAGCTTCCTCTACCCGATCGTGATCGCCGTCGCGGTGCTGGTCACCGGGGTAGCGATCTACGGCTACGTCACCCTGCAACGCCGGCGGACCCAGGCACTGACCGCGGCCGGGTTCGGGGTGCTCGCCGGGGGCGGGTCACGGCGGGCGGCATTACGGCGCCATCTTCCGTACGCCCTCCTGCTCGCCGCCCTTCCGATCATGCTTGTCGGTCTGGCGCGTCCCCAGGCCGAGCTGTCCGTGCCCCGGGTCTCGGGCACCGTGGTGCTCGCCTTCGACGTCTCCAACAGCATGTCCGCCAAGGACGTGCAGCCGACGCGGCTCGGTGCCGCCCAGGCAGCCGCTACCGACTTCGTGAACGACCAGCCGGACACCGTCGACGTCGGCGTCATGCTCTTCGGCGACCAGGCCCTGCTCACCCAGGCGCCGACCGCCGACCACACCGCGTCCGTCGCCGCGATCAAACGCCTCAAGCCGGGTGGCGGCACCTCCCTCGGCCAGGCCATCCTCGTCGCCCTCGGCACCGTCACGGGAAAACCGGTGACAGCGGACTCCACCTCCACCGATCTTGGCTACTGGCCGTCCGCGACGGTCGTGATCTTCTCGGACGGTCAGGAGACCGGGGGCCCCGACGCCGAGGCGGCTGCTGAGCTCGCGGCCGCGGCGGGCGTACGCATCCAGACCGTGGGGGTTGGCACCGCGAAGGGTGCCACCGTCGAGGTGGACGGCTACCAGCTGAACACCGCGCTCGACGAATCCCTGCTCACCACGGTCGCGCAGACCACCGGCGGCGCGTACCAGGCAGCCGGCGACGCAGCCGCCCTGGACAACACCACCAAGTCGATCGACCTGCGCCTGACCACCGAGAAGAAGCCGGTCGAACTGACCGCGCCGTTCGCCGGCGCGGCCCTCCTGCTGCTGTTCGCCGGCGGTCTGCTGGGCACCCGCTGGCACGGAAGGATCGTCTGATGTCGTTCAGCTGGCCGTGGGCCCTGCTCGCGCTGCTGGCGGTGCCGCTGCTGCTGGCCCTGCGCTGGTGGCTGAACCGCCGCCGCAAACGCTCCGCGATCACCGTGTCCAGCATCGCCCTGATCCGCGCGGCCCTCCCGGGCCGCACCGCCTGGCGCCGCAAAATCCCGGTCTACCTGTTCCTGACCGGGCTGCTCGCCCTGGCCGTCGGCGCGGGCCGCCCCCAGGCCTCCCTCTCGGTCCCGGCCAACAACACCTCGATCCTGCTGGCCATCGACGTCTCCGGCTCGATGTGCACCACCGACATCGCCCCCAACCGCCTCGCGGTGGCCAGCGACGCCGCCCGCGAGTTCATCAAGGCCCAGGACGACGGCACCAAGATCGGTCTGGTCGCCTTCTCCGGCATCTCCGGCCTCCTGGTAGCCCCGACCACGGACAAGAACGCCCTGCTCGACGCGATGGACACCCTCAAGACCGCCCGCGGAACAGCCATCGGCCAGGCCATCCTGACCTCCCTGGACGCCATCGCCGAAAACAACCCCGAGGTCGCGGCCACCGGCATCGACCTGACCGACACCCCACCCAACACCCTCGGCGACTACGTCCCGGACACCATCGTCGTCCTCACCGACGGCGCCAACAGCACCGGCGTAGACCCGGTCACCGCCGCCGAACAGGCAGCAGCCCGCCACGTCCGCGTCTACACCATCGGCTTCGGCACCACCCAGCCCGCCCAGATGGTCTGCACCCCCGACCAGGTCAGCGGCGACTCCTTCATGGGCCGCGGCAACCGAGGCGGAGGCGGCTTCGGCGGAGGCGGCCGCAACCAGCAAATCGACGAACAAGCCCTCAACTCAGTAGCCGACCTCACCGGCGGCCGCTACTTCCGAGCCGAAGACGCCGACCAACTCAACGACGTCCTCGGCGACCTCCCCAAGGAATTCGGCCTCCACAAGCAGAACGTCGAGATCGCCGCCTGGTTCCTCCTGGCCGGCTTCCTCTGCGCCTTCACCGCCACCGGCCTCTCCCTCTGGTGGAGTCGCCCCCGCCTGACCTGATCGATATCGGTCAAATACCCCCAAGGGGGACGACTCGGCCCGACCCTTGGGCATAACCTCATAACCCCGCCGGTGATCCGAGATGCCCGCGGCGAAGTGAGGAGTCCGGCATGCGCTCCCGTCCGACGCCGAGCAGTGCGATTGACCCTGCCGATGAAAACTCCTCGCCTTCCAGCACCCGGCTCTGGTGGCTGACGGCGCCGGTCGTGGCTGCCCTGGCCACCGTCGCCGTCGCACTGATCACCAACGGACCATCACTGGCAGGCCTCTTCACCGACGCGAGCCCCACCGCATCCCCATCCGCCGGTCCCACCGCGGACACGCCAAAGGTCCCGGAACCCTCGGCAACGAGCTCACCCGAAGCCAAAGCCGACAACGAAGCGGGACCAGGCGACCGAACGAAAATCACCGGCAACGACAACCACGACGGTGGCGTGATCATCGGCGGCGACGGAGAGGTCAACACCAGGATCAACTCACGCGTAGAGGCCGACGCCAGCACCCACCTGACGATCAACAACAGCAACGCCTCACTGGTGGCACCCGAGGCATTCAAAACACCCGCTCCAGCCAAGGCGCCCGCCTGCAGGGGCTACCCGGTCACCTTGAGCGCACCGGGCTCCCCGGCCCCGCCGACCTTCCTCGTCAAAGTGCAAGTCGCCTGCGCACCGCGCGAGGGCTACACCTACCTCTTCGCGGTCCAGATCGACGACGTCGGTGAGCACCACACCACGAACACCCACCCGAAAATCCTGTCCGACTCCTCGTACACATATCAATCCCAGGTAAAGAACACCACCAAGCGGACCTACCTGGTCTACGCCATCCCGGACACCGCAGCGCCGGACATCACATCAATGATCGAGTCCGACAAATACTGGTACGAGGGCCCTCCCCCATTCGAAATCGTCGCCAACCCCATCCCCGTAAAGCCCCAACCCTGACCCGCGCCACATGGGAGCACCGAAAGGAACAACTCAAGCCATGGACACAGTCACGACGCTGACCGCAACGACGCTTCAACTCTCCGAGGTCGTCGCCCGCCAAGACAGCCCTGAATGCGATCGGCACACACCGACGCGTAGCCCTCAGCGACATCTTGACCCACCGCCAACAGGGCATCCCAGTGCCAACGCCAGGCCTACGAAGCCATGATGGCCGACCAGGACGATCTAGGCATTCACGAATAGGCTCGCGCTAATCGACGACCGGTTCATAACCGAAGCCGGCGTGCGGCGCCAGGGCTACCAGGCGGTCGAGGACCGGTTCGGTGTTGGGGCCCCACATCTTGGAGACCACCCAGGTTCGGTCCTGGTCGTGCAGGGGCGAGTCGAGGAACCAGCGGCCGAGGCGTTTGGGGTTGCCGGGGTAGGTGGCCAGGAATGCCTGGGCCAGGTCATCGCCGGTGAGGGTTCCGTCGACCGACAGGAATCTCGAGCGGGGTATGGCCGTGGTGAGCTGGTGGGCGGTGATACCGGCCTGGTGCAGGGCGGTGGCCATGGTGAGGATCGCCCAGCGTTTGCGGAGGGGGCCACTGCTGCCTTCAGGCGTGGTGACCTCGTACTGGGTCCAGTCACGGCCATCGGTGCTCGCATGCCGGGCTTGCGTCTGCTTGCGGCGTATCTGGACGGTCAGTTCGCTTGCTTCCGGCAGCGGAATGATCTGCTGTATGTCGAGCAGCAGCCGCTCGCCGACCTTGTACGGGATGAGTTTCACGCAGCGGATGTCCACGCCGTACACGTCTGACAACCAGAGGACGGTCGTGGTGATCTCGCGGTCGAAGCCGGCCGCCACCAGAACCAGGCGGACTTCGCGGCTCAGGACCGCGTCCTCGCCGCCCGCGTCGTCCAGGAAGTCCGCCAGCCGGGTTCGCGCTTCGTCGACGGCTACCGGCTCCACCTGCGCGAGGTAGCGCTCATGATGTTCGACGAGATCGTCGAAGGTCATCACCGATACCATCGCGGCATAGCGGAGGGCCTGTAGTTCCAGATGGCCACCATCGGTGGTGCGCTTGAGTTCGATGACAACCAGGCGGCCGTCGCGGTCCACGCCCAGGAGATCGATGCGTCGCCGGGCATCGGTGAAGGCGCCAAATTCTTCCGCTACGACCATGACACCGTCGACGATCATGTCTATGCGGGCTCGTAGCAGTCGCTGCAGATCGGCGCGTTCAAGGACCTGTTCGGCTGCGAAAGTGGTCGACGGCACCGGTTCCAAGACGTCAGGGGTCATCTCGAACAGCGGCATCCGGCCATCATGTCAGCGCACTTTGCAGACAGCGTCCTCCGAACGGATCTACACCCGGGGGAGCTTGCTGGAGTCTGACATGTTGGGCTGGTGCTTGAGTCCATAGTGGATCTTGTTTGGCGGCATGCTGCTGAGCGGCCTGGTAAGACGGCTTTTGTTTGTGGCGGGCGTGGGGTCACGTTCGGGGAGCTGGAGGAGCTGACTCGGCGGTTTGCCGGGGGTCTGGCCGGGATGGGGGTCGGGCGGGGCGATGCCGTTGTCGTCTGCCTGCCGGCGGGGATCGATGCGGTGGTGGCGGTGCTGGGGATTGTGCGGGCCGCGGCTGTGGGTGTGCCCGTGGATCCTCGTGCTTCTACCGCTGAGCTGGAACGGCTCGTGCGGGATTGCCGGGCGACGGTTGTTGTTACCGACTCGGCTCATGGTGTTGCCGGGGTTGAGGTCGCGGCGGTTCTTGATCAGCCGGGTGCGGCGCGGGATGACCTCGGGCTGGATGAGGACTGCTGGATTCATTACACGTCGGGGAGCACCGGGCGGCCGAAGGGCGTTCTTTCCAGTCAGCGGATGTGGCTGGGGATGATTGATACGGCGCTGGTCAGGCATCAGGGGCTGCGCGAGGATGACCGGTTCCTGTGGCCGTTGCCGCTGTTTCACGCGCTCGGGCATGCGCGGTGTGTGCTGGGTGTCGTGGTGCTGGGGGCGACCGCGATCATTCTGCCGTACCCGTCGGATTCCGATCTGATCGATGCTTTGGAAAGTGCGGAGCCGACCGTGCTGACCGGGGTCCCGACGACTTATCACCGATTGCTGGCCACCTTGAAAGAACAGAAGGTTGCCTCGAAAGGGTTGCGACTCTGTGTCACCGGCGGGGCGCCCTGTCCGCCTGAATTGCGACTCGCCATTCGGGAAGCGCTCGGGGCACCGCTGGTCAACACGTATGGCAGCACCGAGACGTGTGGTGCGATCGCCATGGAATTGCCGGGGCCGGCACCCGCGGAGGGCTCTGTCGGGCGGGTTGTGGGTTTTGAGGTGCGGATCGTCGAGGGGGAGGTCTGGCTGCGGGGGCCGAGCCTGATGCGCGGCTATTTCAACCAGCCCGAGGCGACCGCTGAGGTGCTGGTTGACGGCTGGTATCGGACCGGGGATCTGGGGCGGCTCGAGAACGGCCATCTGTTCCTCAGTGGGCGCGCGCGGGATCTGATCATTCGCGGTGGGGCCAATGTGCATCCGGCGGAGATCGAACGGGTGCTGATCGGGCTGCCGGGGGTCGCCGATGCCGCGGTGGCCGGGCGGGCGCATCACCGGCTGGGACAGGTGGCGGTCGGGTATGTCGTGCCCGCGAACAAGGATGTCGATCCGGTTGCGCTGCTCGCGGCCTGCCGGCGGGTCATGTCGGCCGCGAAGGCTCCGGACGAGATCCGGCTCGTGGACGCCATTCCGCGTACGGCCACCGGCAAAGTGATTCGCGACCAGCTGGACAGCACCACAGACCGGGACCCGATCGCGATTGTCGCCATGGCCTGCCGTTATCCGGGCGGTGTCGAGTCGCCCGAGGATCTGTGGGCGCTGGTCGACAACGAGGTCGACGCGATCACGCCGTTCCCGGCGGATCGCGGATGGGCGTCGGACCTTTACGACCCCGACCCGGACAGTGCGGGACATACGTACGCCCGAAACGGCGGCTTCCTGCAGAGCGCGACGGATTTCGACCCGGCACCCTTCGGAATCGGGCAGACCGAGGCGCTGGCCATGGATCCACAGCAGCGTGTCCTACTGGAAACCGCGTGGGAGCTGTGGGAGCGGGCCGGTATCGACCCGGCGAGTGTGCGTGGCAGCGACACCGGCACCTACGTCGGCCTGATGTACAGGGACTACGCGAACGGTGTCGACAGTGTGCCGGCGGAGGTCGAGGGGCATCTCGGGCTAGGGTCCGCGGGCAGTGTGGCGTCGGGGCGGATCGCGTACACGTTCGGGCTCACCGGTCCGGCGGTCACGGTCGACACCGCCTGCTCGTCCTCGCTGGTGGCGTTGCATGCCGCCGCGCGGGCCCTGAGCAGCGGCGACTGCGCGCTGGCGATCGCGGGGGGCGCCACGGTGATGTCGACGCCGGCGCCGTTCGTGGGGTTCAGCCGGCTCCGGGGGTTGTCGCCGGACGGCCGGGTCAAGGCGTTCTCAGCCGACGCCGACGGCACCGCGTGGGCCGAGGGCGTCGGGTTGCTGCTGCTGGAGCGGCTCGAGGACGCGCAGCGCAACGGGCACCCGGTGCTCGGTCTGCTGCGCGGCACGGCGGTCGGGTCGGACGGCGCGTCGAACGGGCTCGCGGCGCCGCACGGTCCCGCGCAGCAGCGGGTGATCCGGGCCGCGCTCAAGGATGCGGGGCTCGGGGCCGCGGACGTCGACGCGGTGGAGGCGCATGGCACCGGCACGCTGCTCGGGGACCCTATCGAAGCCCAGGCGCTGCTGGCGACGTACGGCCGGGATCGTCCGTCGGGTCGTCCGCTGTGGCTGGGAACGGTGAAGTCGAACATCGGCCATACGCAGGCCGCTGCCGGGGTCGCCGGGGTGATCAAGATGGTGGAGGCGTTCCGGCACGGCACGCTGCCCCGGACGCTGCATGTCGATCGGCCGAACGAGCACGTCGACTGGACCGCCGGCGACGTCTCGCTGCTGACCTCCGCACGCCCGTGGCCCAGGTCGGCGGAGCGTCCACGCCGGGCCGGCATCTCGTCCTTCGGCATCTCCGGCACCAACGCCCACGTGATCATCGAGGAACCACCCGCCGACCCGGCGCCGGAATCGACGACTCAACCGGGAATGCCCCTTTTATTCGCCGCCGCAGATGAGCAGGCACTGCAGGACACAGCCGCACGCCTGCTCGAGCACGAAAAGCTCGAGCACGGAAAGGTCGAGCCCCGAAAGGTCGAGCCCCGAAAGCCCGAGCACGGGCCTGTCGATGCGACGGCGTTGGGCACGACCCGGGCTGTCCAGCGATTCCGGGCGGCGGTGACCGGCGGAAGCGAAGGACTGGCAGCTCTCGCGGCCGGCCGAGCGCATCCGAACGTCGCGCTGGGCACGGGACGCCCGCCGGGGCAGGTGGTCTTCCTCTTCCCCGGCCAGGGCGCACAACGTCCCGGGATGCGCGACCTGCTGCCCTTCGACGTCTTCCGATCGGCGTACGACGAGGTCATGAAAGCCCTGGGCGACCCCGCCGAGGGAGACCGCACGGAGAACGCGCAGCCCGGCCTGTTCGCGTTCGGCGTCGCGGCGCACCGGCTGCTGCAGTCGTGGGGCATCCAGCCCGGCCTGCTCATCGGCCATTCGATCGGCGAGCTGGCCGCCGCGCACATAGCCGGAATCCTGTCCCTCGAGGACGCCGCGAAGCTTGTCTCCGCCCGGGCCAGGCTGATGGGCGAACTGCCACCGGGCGGTGCGATGGCCGCCGTCAAGGCATCCGAGGCGGAGATCGTCCCGCTCCTGGACGACCGGGTCGGCATCGCGGCCATCAACGGCCCGCGGGACATCGTGATCTCCGGGGACGAGGCGGCCGTCGAACGGGTCACCCGCGGCTTCCGGGCCAAGGCCCTGCGGGTCAGTCACGCTTTTCACTCGGTACGCATGGAGCCCATGCTGGACGAATTCGCGCAGGTGGCGGCGTCGCTCGACTACCGGAAGCCCGCCATCGCGATCGTTTCCACGCTGACCGGGCTCCCCGCGACCGGCGACGACCTGCGCAGCGCGGGGTACTGGGTGCGCCAGGTCCGCGAGCCCGTGCGTTTCGCCGCGGCGATCAGCGACGTCACCGGCCTGTTCGTGGAGCTGGGTCCGGCACCGGCGCTGGCCGCTCTCGTGCCGCACGAGGTTCTCCCGGTGTCCGCGGACGGCGCGGCGCGGCTCTGGGCGTACGGCGTGGATGTGGATCGGGTGGCACTGCTCGGTCGTGGGGATCCGAAGGTCGCCGCGACGCTGCCGACCTATCCCTTCCAGCGGAAGCGTTTCTGGCTGTCCGAGGGCAGCGCACCGGCCAGAAAGCGGCTGCTCGACACGATGTTCGCCGTGCCCGGAACCGGGCGGCACATGGCGACCGGCCGGCTGTCGCTGACCGCGCAACCGTGGCTGCGCGACCACGCGATCGGCGGCGAACCGCTCGTGCCCGGCACGGCGTTCGTCGAGCTGGCGACGGCGTTCGGACGCTGGGCCGGGGTGCCGGTCGTGGCCGAGCTCGCGATCAGCCAGGGCCTGGTCGTCACCGATGACGAGGTGGATCTGCAACTGATCCTCGGCGAGCCGGAACCCGACGGCACCCGCGCACTCGAAATCCACGCGCAGCAGCTGCACGCAAGCGGCCGCTGCGAACCGGCCGCACCGGAGGCCGACGACGACTGGACCTGGGCAGCCGTTTGGCCGCCCGAGGGGGCGACGCCGATCGACATCGCCGAGCTTTACGCCGACGGCGGTTACGGTCCCGCTTTCCGCGGGGTGACGGCTGCCTGGCGGCACGGCGATCACATGTACGCGGAGGTGAGCCTGCCCAGCGCGGCCGGGAACGGCGGCGCCGACCTGCACCCCGCGCTGGTGGACGCCGCCCTGCATCCGGCGCGGCTGTTCGATGCCGGCGACCGTACCCAGCGCCTGCCCTTCGTGTGGTCGGGTGTGCGCCGTTATGCGGGTGGTGCCACGTCCGCCCGGGTCCGCCTCACGCGTGGGGCGCCGGACCAGATCGCGGTTCGCCTCGCCGGTCCGGACGCGAGGCCGCTGCTCTCGGTGGAGTCGCTCACGTTGCGGTCGGTGCCGCGGGCGCTCTTCCGGCCGTCGTGGGTCCCGGTCACGCTGCCCACGAGCGGTCCCGGGCGGCAAGTTCTCGATCTCTCGTACGCTGCGCCGCGCACCCCCGGGGACGTACGCGACCAGGTCTGGTCCGCCGCCGAGAAGTTGCGTTCCCTGCTCCCCGGCCCGGAGCCCCTGGTCGTCACCACCCGGTCGGCAGCCGTCGCGGGGCTCGTCCGGGTCGCCGCCGCCGAATACCCGGGGCAGGTCGCACTCGTCGAGCTCGACGGCACCCCGGAATCGGAAGAGGCGTTGCCCGCCGCGATCAGGGCCACGGACCCCGAGCTGCGGATCACGCGCGGCGAGGTGGGCGCACCCCGACTGGTCCGGGCCGAGAGCGACACCGAGGGCACAGCCGATTTCGGTGCGGGCAGCGTCCTCATCACCGGCGGCACCGGGGCGCTGGCCGGTGTCGTCGCACGTCACCTCGCGGGTGCTCACGGCGTACTCAACATGGTGTTGGTGAGCAGAAGCGGCGACCGGGCCGCGGGCGCCGCATCCCTGAAAAAGGATCTCGGTGACCGCGTCTCGATCGTCGCGGCCGATATCAGCGACCGTGCCGCACTCGCGCGGGTCCTCGCGCAGGCCGACCCGCCGGTGACCGCGGTGGTGCATGCCGCCGGAGTGATCGACGACGGCACGATCGAGTCGCTCAGCCGGGAACGCGCCGACGCCGTGCTGCGACCCAAGGTCGACGCCGCCTGGCACCTCGACGAGCTGACCGGCGACCTGGCCGCGTTCATCCTGTTCTCGTCGGCGAGCGGGCTGCTCGGCAACCCCGGCCAGGGCGCCTACGCGGCCGGCAACTCGTTCCTCGACGACCTGGCCCGGCGCCGGCACGCGGCGGGCAGACCCGCGCTTTCGCTCGCCTGGGGCCCGCTCGACCTCGACGGCGGCATGGAGATCGGCAGGTCACGGCTGCGGCCGATGACGCCGCAGGAGATCACGGCCGCTTTCGACGCGGCGCTGCACAGTGCCGAGCCGGTGCTCGCGCCGATCGTGCTCGACCGTCCCGCCGCAGCCCGCCCGGCTCCGGAGCGACCCCAACCCGTTTCCCTGCGCGGTCTCAGCGGTGAGGAGCTGACAGCCAAGCTCAATCTGCTCGTACGCGACGAAGTGGCGAGCGAACTCGGCTATCCCGACCCGGCGATGGTCGACGTCCGCACCGCGTTCACCGATCAGGGCCTCGACTCCGTGGGCTCGATCCAGTTGCGCACGCGGCTGGTCGCGGCGACCGGGGTGCCCATGCCAGCCACTGTCGTCTTCGACCATCCGAGCCCGGCGGCGCTGGCGCAGTGGATCGCCGGGGAGCTGGCCCATGCGCCCGCGGTGCCCGTGGTGGCCGAAGCACCACGCACGGTGGCCGAGCTCTTCCACGCGATCGCCGGTTCGGGGCAGTACTGCATGGCCGTGAACCTGCTGATCAGCGCGTCTGCTCTACCTTCTCGGCGAGGGGACGAAGCCGCTCCGCCGGTGGCGCTCGCCGATTCCGCGGACGGGCCGGTGCTGGTGTGCCTGCCGTCGTTCGGGCCGCTGGGGGTGGCCGAGTTCCTGCCGTTCAGCCGGGCGGTCGGGGGCGCTGTGGCGGTGGTGCCGTTGCCGGGGTTCGATGCTCGTCCGCGCGTACCCACCTCGTTTGATGATCTGATCGCTCAGCTCGCGGATCTCGCAGCGCAGGCGGCGTACGGCCGGCCCTTTGTCCTGGTCGGACGGTCGAGTGGCGGTCAGCTGGCGCACGCGGTGACGGCCCTGCTGGAGCGGCGGGATCGTCGTCCGGCGGGGCTGGTGCTGCTCGACACCTACGAGAACGACCTGGGTGCGGTCACCCGCGAGGAGTGGCTGGCGGCCCTGCTGGCGTCGGGGCTGAGCCGGCTGCGGGGCCGTCTCGACCCGGCCGCCGAGCAGGCCGCACTGCTCGGCGCGGGTGCCTATCTGCGGCTGATGCGTGGCTGGCACCCGGCACCGCTGAGCACGCCCAGCCTGCTCGTCGGCGTCGCATCACCCGTCGCGGGCATGCCGGCGGACTGGAAGACCTCGCGATCGGGGCCGCACACCCGCGTCGAGGTGCCGGGTGATCATCTCACCATGCTCGACGAGCAGGCGGCAGCTACCGCGGCGGCTGTCCGAGCCTGGCTATCGGATCCACACCACGATGCCGGTGAGGTTGTTCAGGACGGCGGCGACGCCGGCGCGGACGGCGGCTGAGCAGCGGTCCGCGGTGAAGGACGCCGGGTCGTAGGTCGAGGCCGAGCCGAGCCCTTCGCCGCGGAACGACGCGCCGGACCAGTCGACCGACGTGACGTTGCCGGTCGGCTCGGCGAGCTCCGCGCCGACCACGAGGAACTGCTGGTCCAGGTGGCTCGGGGTTACGAGCGCGAGCGGGTCGACCAACTCGTTGCCCGCGGTGACGATGAGGTCCGGCTTCAGGTCGAGCGCCTTGACCGTGCCCGCCACGTGGTCGTTCCCGGCCTTGACGGTCCGCAGGTCGACGTCCTCGGCCCCGGCCCAGTCCTCGACCGCTTTCACCAGAGCCTTTGTCGGGGCGTCCTCCCCGGCGGTGAGCAGCACGACGCGGTAGCCCTTCGACGGGTGGACCCCGTCCCACGAACCTGGCGCCGGCGTGACGGTCGCCTCCGGGGCGGGCGGGGTCGATGGGTCGACAAACCCCGGGCCGAGGGTGCCGATCGCGCTCGGTGCCGCGTGCGGTTGCGACCAGTCGCTCCCGGAGCCGCATCCGGTGATCAGCGCGGCGGCCGCGGTCAGCACGACTGCGGCCTTCAGCATGGGGCGCAAGGCTTTTCCTCTTACGTGGTGAAGGGGGGTTCGGGCTCTTTCCTATCCCAGTTCCGGCGCGCCGCAAGAGTCTGGATGATCTTGTTGCCATCGGTTCGCCCGCGAGCCCCACGCCGTTAACCCGGTTCATGCACCGTGACATCATGCCGCGCCGCGTCCATTATGTTGTTTTTATTGCCATTGCTGCGGCATTCGCCGTTCTGAACTCCGCCGGATCCGCCCTGGCTCACGGCTTCTCGTCGGTGGTCTACGCCGACGTCGCCGGTGCAGGTCAAGGCCACGTCCGGACCTCACTGGGCCTCGAATACGACCTCTTCATCGTCTCCGTCGCCGATTCCGAAAAGGACGATCCGCTCTTCCGCACCGGAACGGATGCCTTCGAGTCGGGCGATTTCGCGGCTCAGGCCGCTGCCCTGAACGCCCACAAGGAATCGGCGCTCAAATACGTTTCCACCCGATTCTCCATAGCCACGTGTACGCCCACCCAGATCGGCGACTACACGGTCGCCGAACGGGACGGCGTTCCGTACGCGACGCTGCTGCTCGACTGGAACTGCCCCGATGCCCGCGGCGAGCACACGGTGACCAGCTCGCTGTTCCCCGACGGCGAGGGCTACGTCAAGGGAACGAAGACGATCGTCACGTACAAGCTCGACGCCCGCGAGGGCAGCGCCGCGCTCGACGCGAGCCGCCCGTCGTTCTCCACCGGCCAGGCCTGGTACCAGCGGTTCTGGGAGTTCTTCCAGCTCGGCGCCGAGCACCTGCTGGGCGGCATCGACCACATCCTGTTCCTGCTGGCCCTGATCGCCGGCTCCCGGCGGCTGCGCGAGATCGTGCTCGCGGCCACGAGCTTCACCCTGGCCCACTCGGTGACGTTCATGCTCGCCGCGCTCGGCCTGGTCGAGGTCCCCGCCCGGGTCGTCGAACCGATCATCGCGCTGTCGATCGCCGTGGTCGCCGCCTGGTATCTCTACCGGCTGTGGCGTCGCGGCTCGCACGCCACCGACCTGCCCGACCACGGCCTGGACCGGGCCGGCTGGACGCGGCTGGCCGTGGTCTTCTGCTTCGGCCTGGTGCACGGCCTCGGATTCGCCGGAGCCCTCGGCATCGACGAAGCGTTCTCCTGGACGTTGCTCTGGTCCCTGCTCGTGTTCAACATCGGCATCGAGGTCGTCCAGTTGTCGATCATCGCCGTCGTCTTCCCGCTCCTGATCGTGCTGCGGCGGCGTTCGCCGAAGGCCGGCCTCTGGGTCACCGGCCTGCTCGCCGCCGGCGTGACGGTCATGGGAGTGGTGTGGTTCATAGAACGGCTGGTCGGAGCCTGATTCTGCGGAGGTCTTCCGGGAGGCGCCACCAATCGGATCGACGTAGTTCATCGTCGGTTCATCGGACGGCGACAGCTTGATCTTGCTTCGCACCTCCTCTCATAGGGACGAAAATCTTGAGCACCTCAACGCAGGCCTACGGGCTTGTGCGGCGCCGCGTGGCCGCAGGGGCCACCGCGGCAGTACTGGGCCTGGGCGCGGTCCTCCTCGTCGGACCGGCGACCCCCGCCAGTGCCGTCCTGGGTGCCGCACCCAGCAGCCTCATCCTCGGGGTGGGCGCCAACGAGACCCAGCGCATCGTGTCCTGGTACTCCTCGGTGGACACCGCACAGCAGATCCAGCTCGCGCCGGCCGCGTCCGTGGTCAACGGCGTGTTCCCCGCGAACTCCGCCACGTTCGCCGCGCTCGGCGCCGCGAACATCGCCACCAGCGGCGGCTTCAACCGGCACGCGACGATCACGGGGCTGCAGGAGAACACGGCGTACTCGTACCGTGCCGGCTCCGAGGGCAACTGGTCGACGGCGTACAACTTCAAGACGCAGGACTTCGAAGGCGACTACGACTTCCTGTTCTACGGTGACCCGCAGATCGGCGCCTCCGGCAACGTCGCCAAGGACCAGGCCGGCTGGCAGGACACCCTGGACGTCTCGCTGGCGGCCAACCCCGACGCCGAGCTCCTCGTGTCGGGCGGCGACCAGGTCGAGACCGCCAACACCGAATCCCAGTGGGACGCGTTCCTCGCGTCCGACAAGCTGCGCCAGTACCCGTGGGCCGCGACGATCGGTAACCACGACGTCGGCGGCAAGGCGTACGAGCAGCACCTCTACACGCCGAACACCGACCGCTCGGGCGCCTACTACTCGAACGGCGACCCGGCCTCGAACACGTCGGGCGGCGACTACTGGTACATCTACAAGGACACGCTGTTCATCGACCTGAACAGCAACTCCTACGCCACCAGCCAGGGTGGCGGCGGTGACGCGGCGCACGTCGCGTATGTCACCGACATCATCAACAAGCACGGCTCCGAGGCCAAGTGGAAGGTGCTCGTCTACCACCACTCGATCTACTCGGCCGCCTCGCACGCCAAGGACGCCGACAACAAGGTCCGCCGCGTCGACTTCCCGACCACGTTCTCCAAGCTCGGCGTCGACCTGGTCCTGCAGGGTCACGACCACGTCTACACCCGTAGCTACGAGATCAAGAACGGCGCCAAGGCCAACCCGGACGAGAAGCCGGGCGACGCCGACGTGTTCACCGGTCCCGGTGGCGTCATCTACATGACGGCGAACTCGTCGTCGGGCTCGAAGTACTACGACATCACCGCGCCCGACAACAGCGGCACCAGCGGAGCCGGCAACGGCGCCGACCCGTTGAAGCCCGAGGACTACTGGTACAACTCGGTGCAGAACCAGGAGCACGTCCGCTCGTACGTCAAGGTGCAGGTCCGCAGCGACAAGCTGGTCCTGTCCAACGTCCGCAGCGGCACCTGCGCGGCCCCGAACGCCTCGGTCGAGGGCGGCCTGTCCTGCACCAACACCGCGGACGGCCAGCCCGTCGGCTCCATCGTCGACAAGGTGACGGTCCACCCGTACACCGCCGACGGCCAGGAGATCCAGGTCAACGTGCCGAACGCCGCCCCGGGCGAGTTCGGCTGGACGATCGACGGCTACAACGGCCTGGTCGACCTCGGCACCGCGCAGGACCACAACGGCGAGTACTTCGGTGCCACCGGCAAGATCAACCCGATCCTTGTCTCCGACACCCGTCGTACGCTCTCGCCCTGGTCGCTCTCGGCCAGCGTGGGTGACTTCAAGGACGCCGACAAGACGTTCTCCGGCTCGTACCTCGGCTGGACGCCGCAGGTGCTCACCGCCGGCGCCGGCGCGAAGGCCGGCTCGCCGGTCAAGTCCGCCTACGACGACGGTGGCCAGGGCCTCGGCGTCGCCCGCAGCCTCGCGGCGGGCGACCAGGGTCACCCCAAGGGCACTGCCCGCCTCGGCGCCGACCTGGATCTGAAGATCCCGGGCACGGTCGACAAGGGCAGCTACCGCGGCACCCTGACGATCACCGCACTGAGCAGCTGACCTTTCAGGAAATCGGTGGGGGCGGGCTCCGGCCCGCTCCCACCCCAGCTTTAGGACTCATAGATGTACGCCTTCGTCAGAAAATCCGCCCTGGCCCTGCTCGCCACCGTCGCTGTCGTCGGCGTGGGTGCCAGTCCCGCCCTGGCGGACGAGGGCGACGTCACCTGGACGGTCCGGACCGCCTCGAACAAGTTCGGCGAGGCCCGCTCCAGCTACACGTACTCGATGAACCCCGGTGCCCCCACCAAGGACGCAATGGTCGTCGCCAATCGGGGCAAGGACCCGCTGACCCTCACGGTCTACGCCGCGGACGGGTTCACCACCGACACCGGGCAGCTCGATCTGCGTACCAAGGATCAGAAGCCCGTCGGGATCGGCGCCTGGCTGAAGACCGACCGGGCCAGCATCTCGCTCGCCCCCGGCAAGACCACCGAGGTCCCCTTCACGGTCACGGTCCCGGCCAACGCCACCCCCGGTGACTATGTGGGCGGCATCATCACCTCGCTGACCCAGCCCAGCGACCAGCCCGGCATCAACGTCGAGCGCCGCCTCGGCATCCGGGTGAAGCTGCGCGTCGGCGGAGACCTCGCCCCCAGCCTCGCGATCGAGAACTTCAACCTCGACTACAACGGCACGTTCAACCCGTTCGCCAAGGGCAACGCCACCGTCAGCTACACGATCCACAACACCGGCAACGCGGCCATGTCGACCCAGCAGTCGGTCTCCGTCGCGGGCCCCTTCGGCTGGTTCCGCACCTCCCCGGCCGAGTTGGCGATGCCCCCGGAGCTCCTCCCCGGTGAGAGCTGGAAGGTCACGGCCCCCGTCAACGGCATCACCCCCGCCATCTGGCTGGCCGCCACCGCCGACCTCTCCCCGGTGATCACCGACGCTTCCGGCTCGACCACCACGCTGAAGAAGGTCACCGCCACCGCCCACGGCTGGGCCATCCCCTGGACGCTCCTCGCCGCACTGGTCCTCCTGATCGCCGCCGCGATCATCACTCGAATCGCCCTCCGCCGCCGCCGCACCCAGCGCAAACTGCGCGAGGACGCCCGCGTCGAGGAAGCCGTCAAGCAAGCCCTGCTATCCCATGAGCCGGCTTAGGTTCGTAAGACTGCTGATCAGAGCCGTCGTATAACCGAGGATCCGGGCCGCCCACTTCACAACCGCCGACGCGATCTGGGCGGCCACCACCGGAATCGTCACCACCAGCAACGACTCCGCGGCCCACACGATCACCCGCGCCACCAGATCGGCGATCAGATCCCGCACGATCTCCCGCGTGAACTGAACAAGATTCCCCGCCGCCTGCGTAGCCGACGACATCGCGTGCGAAAGCAGCCCCAGCCCGTCCAGCGCATCAACGTTGTTGACCATCAGAGCCCGATAGGAATCGGCAGCCGCCCCCTGCCAGTCGGGCAGGTCACCGGCCAGCGACGACTGCAGCTCAGCAGCCATGGCCTGCAGCCTGCCACCCATGTTCCCCCAGGTCGCGGCGTGCGAAGCCACCCGATCCGGAATGCCGGCCAGCCGATCGAGAACCTGCCGCAACGGCTCGAAATACTCCATCGCCCAGCCGAGCCCATTGGACAACAGCGCACTGAACGGGTCCAACACAGTCGCCGCGGCCTCCACAGCGAAAGCCCCACCGGCAAGCGCCTGATCAACCCAACTGCCGCTGTCCACAGCCTGATAAAGCCCCTGAAAGCCCTCCGCCAGCGAAGCACCCGTCCACGCCGTCCGGGTCGACGTCACCGGAGCCACCAGATCGGACATCAGGCCCGCCCGGCACTGCGAATCTGCTCCGCCGCAGCCTCATCGATCCGGTCATAATCCCGCCCCGTCCGCACCAAGGCGTCACTCACCAACCGCAAACTCTCTTCCACGTACGCAATCAGCTCGTCCTGCCGCCGATGCCGCCCCTCGAGAATCCCGGAGACCCACCCACACAGAACCCCGTAAGCAGCATCATCCCGAGCAATCGCCGCACTGGCCCCCCGAACATCCCCGAACTGCTGAACAATGGCATCCACCCGCGTCGCATGCGCCCGAATCTGCTGCGCATCAACGGCAAATCCCTCAGCCATCGGCCAGTCCCCCTCGCAGCTGTTGCTCCACCCGCGCGGCAATCGTCCGCGCCGCCACAGACTCATCGCCCACCGTGTCGCTGATGATCTGCCGGGACCGCTCAGCAGCTCGCACCTTCGCAGCCCGCAGAGCCGCCATCAACGCCCGAGACACCACATCCGGCGCGACCCGCTGAATCCGCTCACTGAACCGGGCATCGACCAGCACCCCACCGGAATCAATGGTGACCTCGACGAGCCCACCCTCATCCTCCGCCGTGACCCGCAATTCCCCGAGCCGATCACTCATCGCCTGCGTATCCGCGGCCACCCGATCAATCCGGCTCTTCCACCCCCGCAGATAAGCCACCGACTCATCCGGATCAAGAAACCCACCCACACCAACCATCAGCACCCACCCCCGCACTGACCTTCGTCAATACCAAATCCTAACCTGCTTCGGCCCGCCCAATCACCTCACGAAGCACCTGAGCAAGCTCCCCCAAGAACCGGGCCGCCCCCTCATCCGAAGGATCATCAAGTACCCAGTTCCCCTCCCAAGCCACCAGCCGCGAAAGCACCCCAGCCGCCGGCCGCTCCGCCAAAACCGCCTCAATCGCCTTCAAGTCCTGCCGCAACGACGAGACGTTGTACCCGGCGGTGTAAAGAAAATCGGCCCGCATCTCCTCGACGCCATCCGCCTCGGGCAGATACCGCGCGACGAAATCTTGGAGCACCTTCATCGACGAGCGGGCATCACGCTCTGCCATCCGCGCCCGTAGCGGCTCGGGCAGGTCAGACATGTCCATGACTACATTGTCCCCGTCGGATAGGCGGTGATCAGGTAAGGCTGCGGCGGATCCGACCCGGGAACCACCTTGATCACCACTTTGACAAAACTGGTTGCCGCGCGGTGAGCATCCGGAGGCGCGTGCTGGCCCATATTGGCGTTGTAGTAACCCTCGCCAACGCGGTGCCCCGCGTCAAAGCTGGCGCTGTGTGCACCATCGATCGCGAGGTTGCTTCGGATGGTCTCCCAGTTGGCCCGAACATAATTGTTGACCTCGCGGTTCATGGTCACCGGGTCGTCCCACCGGTAGGACCAGTTCTCCTTCTTCGGCCACCCGGTGTCGTTGTAGATCCGGCCTTCGATGGTTTTCCCATTCGGATCGCGCGCCAACGGAATGTCGGCGCCGTGCCGGTCAACAGTGT
The DNA here is from genome assembly GCF_018332715.1 of Winogradskya consettensis. Classification (GTDB taxonomy): domain Bacteria; phylum Actinomycetota; class Actinomycetes; order Mycobacteriales; family Micromonosporaceae; genus Actinoplanes; species Actinoplanes consettensis. Next base: position 272,788 of record NZ_BOQP01000052.1, read on the forward strand.
GGGCGGCATCGCCAGGTCCATAACCGCCGTGTGCCGCGTCGTTGGCCGCGACGTCAATCGTGGGAGGCGAGTCACCGAACCTGTCATAACGAGCCATGATCTCGGCCATCGGGTCGGGACTACTGGGATCAGGCGCGAACGATCCGGGATTCGTCCCGCCGGAGTCGCCGCCGACGACGCCCTGATCCGGGCGGCCGCGCTGCGCGACCTGCTCGATCGTCGCCTGCGCCGCGTTGATGTTGTCGGCAGGAACCCTACGAGGACGGCCGCCACTGGAAGACGACCCGCCGTCATCTCCGCCGTGTGGTCCCCGAGGTCTCCCCGTCACCATCTGTCCGATCGGCCATGCTCCGAGCCGAAAACCCGTGACCGTCGCCGCAGCCTAACAATCCAAGAAGATCAATAGGACAGGTCAGAGTTCGCCACTGCTCGAAGGCAACGGCACCGACCCGGGCTCAACCAACCCCGCGACCGGCGGCGTCGGGTTCACGGGCGGATCAGCAGAAGGACTGGGACTGACCGCCGGACTCACAATCAACGCCGGCGCCGGCTCGGGTGTTGTCGGTCCGGGTGTTGTCGGCTCGGGTGTTGTCGGCTCGGGTGCTGTCGGCTCGGGTGCTGTCGGCGCGGCCGATGGTTCGATGACGGGCGTGACCCGCAGTGGCGCAACCTCATCCCCCACCGTCACCGCCACACCAATCCCAGGCGCGGAAGCCCAGTTGTCCCCCACAACCGCAACAACGCCATAAACCCACCGCCCATCAGGCACACCGCGCTCAACACACCGAGTTCCGCCGACAAACCCAGAACACCCCGCAGCACTCTCGCCAGTAGCCGCATCAATCCGAACGACCCGATACCCCCGCACCGGTAGCCCCACAACGGCATCCCACCGCACCCGGACCACAGACCCGCGCACAGTCACCGTCGGCACAGGACCGGCAGGCAGCACCACAGCCCGCACCCCCGCAGCAGCGCCCGCCGACGACGCCCCCGCGTCCCAAGCGGCAAGCGCACCCACCGGTGCACCAAGCACCGCAACCACGGCAAGCCCCGCACCAGCCAGCCCGTAAGTCATACGTCTCATAGCTGCGCTCCAGAAATACGGATGGCGAGGCGCAGGTGTCGCTGCGCCCCGCCATCCGAGCCATCCGAGAAGGTGGGTTACTTCGCGGCGCTGGCGCCGGTGACCTTGACGGGGATGCTGAAGGTGGCGCCCTGGCAGCCGTCCTCCGAGTTGTTGATCATGCGTACGGAGTCGGTGAGCTTGAAGGTCTTGGTCTCGCCGGCGCCGAGCTGGAGGGCGAGGCCGGAGAGCAGCCCGTCGCTGCCGATGGTGCCGGTGCTGAAGTCGCCGAAGTAGATGCCGGTGTTGATGCAGGTGGAGCCGCTGAGCGGGGTGGCGGTGACGCCGTCCGACGGAGTCCACTTGATGGTGTTGATCTCGACCGGGTAGCTGTTCGGGTTCTTGATTTTGATGACCGAGTCGCCGGTGGCGCCGGGGTAGAGCGTGGCGGCCGTGGTGGCTTCGGTGATCTTCAGGTCCTGCGCCTGGCCGGCCTTGGCGTACGCGTTGCCTTCGCCCTTGGCGATCCAGGCGGCGTAGGCGGCGGTGCCGGCCGCGCCCAGGACGGCGGCCGTGGCGGTGACGGCGATGACCCGCTTCACAGACTTGCGCATTTTCTACTCCTCCGAAGACAGGAAAAGCAGGCGCCGGTTTCGCTACTGACTCCCCGCCGGACTGGAGCGACCATCTTCATCGCCCAGCGGATCTTCGTCTCGCCCCAGCCCCCCCGCGGGGCTGGCATAACTATGCGTGACTTGCCCGTCTTACCCCAATAGACCTTATTACCCAGAGTGATGGCGATTGGGCGGCAGGTCTGTAGCCATTCGGTTGACTCGGCCCGTTGACTTCCGCGACACATATCTGAAACCTTGAATGTCCCCCGATGAAAGAACTCAGCAGACTCAACGAAATTTTCATGGAGTCAGCTGAAAGACTGCGCGCAGAAGAGGTCGTCATGAGAAGACGAAGACTGATCAGCGGCATCCTGGCGGCGGGCCTCGTCGCCGCCGGGATCTCCCCGGGCATCGCGCACGCGGCTGGCGGCGCCAACCTGGCTCTCGGCAGGACAGCGACGGCGAGCGCTGTCAACGGCCCCTACACCGCAGCGAATGTGAACGATGGCAACGCCGACACTTACTGGGAGAGCCCGAGCAATGCCTTCCCGCAGTGGGTGCAGGTGGACCTGGGCAGCAGCACGGCGATCGACCAGGCGAAACTGAAGCTGCCGCCCGCGAGCGCGTGGTCCGCGCGTACCGAGAACATCGCTCTTCAAGGCAGCACCAACGGCACCTCCTGGACCGATCTGTCCGCGTCAGCGGACCGGCTCTTCGATCCCGCGACCGCCAACACCGTCACGATCAACTTCGCCGCCGCTACGGTCCGCTACGTGCGCGCCAACCTCACGAGTAACACCGGCTGGCCCGCTGCGCAGCTGTCGGAGGTGGAGATCTACGGGGTCGCGGGGGAAGAAAATCCCCCACCAGCGGGCACCAACCTCGCGGCCGGCAAGACGCTCGAGGCCTCGTCCGCGGCGTTCAACTTCGTCGCTGCCAACGCCAACGACGGCAACCTCGCCACCTACTGGGAGTCCAACGGCTTCCCGGCGACGCTGACCGCACGGCTGGGCTCCGACGCCGACCTCACCGGCGTCGTGGTCAAGCTCAACCCCGATCAGGCGTGGGGTACGCGTACGCAGAGCATCCAGGTCCTCGGACGCACCCAGGGCGCCACCGCGTACACCTCGTTGAAGGCCCGGACCGACTACGTCTTCAACCCATCAGCCAACCAGAACACGGTGACGATCCCGGTCAGCGGGCGCGCCGCGGATCTGCAGGTGCAGGTGTTCAGCAACACCGGTGCGCCGGGTGCGCAGATCGCCGAGCTGCAGGTTCTCGGCTCGTGGGCGCCCAATCCCGACCTGGTGGTCACCGGTCTGACCTGGTCCCCGGCCACTCCCGACGAGGCCACCGCGGTCACCGTCTCGGCCACGGTCCGCAACGCGGGCACGGCCGCATCGGCTGCGACCACCATTGATGTACGCCTCGGCGGCACAGTTGCCGGAAACGCCCCGGTCGGCGCGCTGGCAGCCGGCGCCTCGGCCACCGTCACGGTCAGCGTCGGCCGGCGTGCGCAGGGCAGCTACCAGGTGGCGGCGACGGTCGATCCCGCCAACACCGTCCCCGAGCAGAACAACGACAACAACAGCTTCACCGCGGCCTCACCGCTGGTCGTGGGTCAGGCACCGGGCCCTGACCTGCAGGTTCTCAGCATCACGTCAACCCCGGCGAATCCCGCGGTGGGTGCGGCGGTCACGTTCACGGTCGCAGTCAACAACAGGGGTACGTCCGCCGCGCCGGCCTCCGTCACCAGAGTCACCGCCGGCAGCACGACCCTCAACGCGAACACGGCAGCCATCGCGGCGGGTGCCACGGCTACCGTGACCCTGGGAACGTGGACCGCCACCAGCGGAGGCGCCACCATCACCGCCACCGCCGACGCCACGAACGTCGTGACGGAGACGAACGAGAGCAACAATGGGCGTACGCAATCGATCGTCGTCGGTCGTGGTGCCGCCCTGCCCTACGTGTCGTACGAAGCGGAAGCCGCCACCTACCAGGGCACCCTCGTGCAGGCCGACTCGCTGCGCACGTTCGGGCACACGAACTTCGGCACGGAGTCGTCCGGCCGCGCCTCGGTCCGGCTCGCGAGCACCGGCCAGTTCGTCGAGTTCACCTCGGTCAACGCCTCGAACTCCATCGTCGTCCGCAACTCGATCCCCGACGCGCCGGGCGGCGGCGGCATCAACGCCACGATCAGCCTCTACATCAACGACCAGTTCGCCCAGAAGCTGACGTTGTCGTCGCGCAACAGCTGGCTCTACGGCACGTCGGACGACACGGAATCGCTGTCCAACACGCCCTCCGCGGACGCCCGCCGGCTGTTCGACGAGTCGCACGCGCTGCTGGCCCAGTCATATCCGGCCGGCACCCGCTTCAAGCTGCAGCGCGACGCCGCCGACTCGGCATCGTTCTACGTCATCGACCTGGTCGACCTCGAGCAGGTGGCCCCGGCGGCAACCCAACCGGCGGGCTGCACCTCGATCACGACCTACGGCGCGGTCCCCAACGACGGCATCGACGACACGGCCGCCATCCAGCGCGCGGTCACCGACGACGAGAACGGCGTCATCAGCTGCGTCTGGATCCCGGCCGGCCAGTGGCGCCAGGAGCAGAAGATCCTCTCCCCGGACCCGGCCCGCGGCCAGTACAACCAGAAGGGCATCCGCAACGTCGTGATCCGCGGGGCCGGCATGTGGCACACGCAGCTCTACACGAACACCGAGCCGCAGAACGTCGTCGGCAACATCAACCACCCGCACGAAGGCAACGTCGGTTTCGACATCGACGACAACACCCAGATCTCCGACCTGGCCATCTTCGGCATGACCACCAACCGCGCCAACCGCGGCCACGGCATCAACGGCCGGCTGGGCAAGAACACCACCATCAGCAACGTCTGGATCGAACACGTCAACGTGGGTGCGTGGGTCGGCCGCGACTACTCCGACACCCCCGCCTACTGGAACCCGGGCGACAACGTCCAGTTCACCGGCATGCGCATCCGTGACACCTACGCCGACGGCATCAACTTCAGCAACGGTACGCGCAACTCCCGCGTCTTCAACTCCTCGTTCCGCACCACCGGCGACGACTCCCTCGCGGTCTGGGCCAACCCCAGAGTCAAGGACACCTCGGTCGACATCGCCTCGAACAACCACTTCGTCAACAACACCGTCCAGCTCCCGTGGCGGGCCAACGGCATCGCCATCTACGGCGGCTTCAGCAACTCCATCGAGAACAACATCGTCTCCGACACCATGAACTACCCCGGCATCATGCTGGCCACCGACCACGACCCGCTGCCCTTCACCGGAACAACGCTGATCGCCAACAACGCCCTCTACCGAGCAGGCGGCGTCTTCTGGAACGAAGACCAGGAATTCGGCGCCATCACCCTCTTCCCCTCCTCGAAGGACATCGTCGGCGTCACCATCCGCGACACCGACATCATCGACTCCACCTACGACGGCATCCAATTCAAAACCGGCGGCGGCAACATGCCCAACGTCGCAGTCACCAACGTCCGCATCGACAGGTCCACCAACGGAGCCGGCATCCTCGCCATGAGCGGCGCCCGAGGCAACGCCACCCTCTCCAACGTCACCATCACCAACTCCGCCGACGGCAACATCGTCATCCAACCCGGCTCCCAGTTCGTCATCACCGGCAGCTGAACCTCGGTGAAGCGGTGCCCCTGCTCTCCTGCCGGGGCACCGCTTGTGTCAGTCGAGCAGGCCGCGGATATCAGCCACGGTCAGTTGAGCCGACGCGAATTCGCCGCCGTCGAGGACGCTGCTGAACAACTCGGCCTTGCGGGCTTGGAGCGCCATCACCTTCTGCTCAATGGTGTCTTTGGCGACGAGGCGGTAGACCATGACTTTCCGGGTCTGGCCGATGCGGTGCACCCGGTCCACGGCTTGCGCCTCCGTCGCGGGATTCCACCAGGGGTCGAGCAGGATGCAGTAATCGGCCTCAGTCAGGTTCAATCCGAAACCGCCCGATTTCAGGCTGACGAGAAAGACCGGCGCGGTGCCGTTCTTGAACTCGGCGATGACCTTCGCGCGTTGCCGCGTCTTGCCGTCGAGATAGCAGCACGCGATGCCGGCGTCATCGAGTCGTTGCCGTGCGGCGCCCAGGAATCGGGTGAACTGGCTGAAGACGAGAACCCGATGCCCCTCCGCCGCGAGGTCGGTGAGACGTTCGGTCAGGGCGTCGAGCTTCGTGGACGCGATCCCGTGATGTTTCGGGTCGACAAGGCTCAGGTCGAGGCTGGCCTGGCGAAGCAGCGTCAGCGAACGGAAGATCTCAAAACGGTTCTTCTGCAGGTCGCCGAGGAGGCCCAGGACCTTCTGCCGTTCCCGTTGCAGGTAGGTCTGATACATCTTTCGATGCCGGGGATTGAGCTCCAGCTCGATGATCTGTTCCTGCTTGGCCGGGAGTTCGGTGACGACCTCCGCCTTGCGACGCCGCAGCATGAGCGGCCGGATCCGGCGGCGCAACTGGTCGAGCCGGGCCTCGTCGTGATCCCTCTCGATCGGCTTGCGGTAGTAGTCGGTGAAACGGTCGAGCCGGGGAAGCAGCCCGGGCGCTGAGATGGACAGCAGTGCCCACAGTTCGGCCAGGTTGTTCTCCATCGGAGTGCCGGTTATGGCCAGCTTGAACGCCACCGGCAACCGCTTCGCACACTGGTAGCTCTGCGACTGCGCGTTCTTGACGAATTGGGCCTCGTCCAGCACCAACCCCGCCCACGGCAGGGCGGCATATTCGTCGTACTCCAGCCGGAACAACGTGTAGGACGTCACCACGATGTGCGCCCCCGTGACAGCCTCGCCCAGAGTCTCGAGCCGCCGCGCACCGGTTTGCACAATGGAGGTGATCGCGAGACCAGGGGCGAAGCGGGCCGCCTCATGGGCCCAGTTGCTGACAACGCTCGCGGGTGCCACCACCAGGAACGGCGCCTCGGCTCGAGACTGCTCGAAGGCGTGACAGATCAAGGCCAGCGCCTGCAGCGTCTTGCCCAGACCCATGTCGTCGGCCAGCACACCGCCGAGCTCATGGCGATAGAGCGCGGTAAGCCATTGGAATCCGTCCAGCTGGTAGGGCCGCAGGTCGGCGACCAGCCCGGTCGGCGCTGCCTCGTGATAGTTCACATCGGCTGCGTCCAGCGTGCGTACGGCCTCCTGCCACGCCGCGGCCTGACCGGTGACCTCACCCAGCTCGGACAGCTCGTTCCACAGTCCCGCCTGAAATCGACCGACCCGCAGCACCCCGGCCGGGGCGTCCTGCAGTTCGCGGGCTTCGGCGATCAGGTCCCGCAGCTGGCGGAGCTCGGCCTGATCGAGCCGGAAGTACCGGCCGCTCGGCAGGATCATGAATTCCTGCTCGCCCGCCAACGCGACGAACAGGTCCTCGAAGCCCACGTCCTCACCGCCGACCGACACCTGCACCGACAGGTCGTACCAGTCCGAGGGGCCTGCGGACGCCTCGTTGGCCGAGCCGGCGAACGACAGGATCGGAGCGGCGTCCTCCTCGATGTACTCCGGCACGTCGTCGTCCATCCGGACAACCAGATCAATGCCGGGTGCCTCGACAATGCGCGGAAATACGTCACGCATGATTCGCAGCATGGCGTCGCCGGCGACGGACGTGTGACCCAGCAGGCGGGGACCACCCGGAGCCGGCTCCGTCAATCCGTACGCTGAATCCGCCACCAGGTCCGTCGCCAGTCGCAGCGCCGTGGCTCGATCGTCGTTGCCGGCGGCACCGGAGTGCAACGGTTCTCGATAGGTCTCTTCGCCGACGGTGGCGATCCATTCCCAGGCCAACGACATGCGATGTCCCGGCATACGCTGCGCGGTCAACGTCAGGGTGGCGAGCTGGACAGCAGGTAGCGCCGCTGACCCGTCGAGCGACACCACTTCCGTCCGGCGAATCAGCCCCGGATAGTACTGGCGCAGGAACCGCGGCTCATCGGCGGCGGGAATGACGATCTCCGGAGCGGTCAGCGCCGCCAGGGCCTGCGCGCTCATCGGCCCGGCCAAGGGCGCGAGCCTCAACGACACCAGATCATCGGACTTTGCTTGACCAGACACGCTCGACCAGGCGACACCGTGAACCGGTTCCCCGATCACGATCAATCGGGCCGGGTTGATCTCCTCGGTGCCGTCCACCAGAACAGGTCGCAGCCGCAGATCCGCACCTTCCCTGGCCGCTCGCACCGAATACCGTACGGGTCGCGTCGAGATCCCGACCTGCGACGCCTGCCTGCCGCTCCGCACGAGCGGGAGCCCCGCATCCTGCGCTTCGGCCAGGAGATCCCACACCCGTCGGCTGCGAAATTCGTCGAGGTAGAGGACCCTCTGCCCTGAGCTGTAATAGCCATAACTGTACGAGCCACGATCTCCGGTCCGGGCCAGCGAGTGCAGCTCGTGCATGAGGCTCAGGTGATGCTTGGCCCGCGGTGTCGAGGGCCGGTAGGCGAAGTCCAGCGATCCCCACGAAATGCCACCGCGAACCCAGCCTTTCCTGCCCGGGATCACCGGCCGCAGCCCGATCCGGGAGGAGTCGTCGCCTTCAAGTTCGAACTGCAGTGCCAGATCGGGCGGGACGACCCTTTCTGCCGATGAGCCGGCTGTGGGGCCGGCACCGACCAGCGCGGCCAATGCCGACTCCCACGCGGAGACGACCTGGCGGTTCGCGGGATCTGCCTGGTAGGCGAGGAGTACCAGGGCAGCCACGTGCATACAGGCGGGAGCCAACGTGCAGGGACATTTCCCATCGATGCTCTTCACGGCGCCGTCGGCACCATGGACCACCGAGGCAGTCACCCGCCGGTTCCCCGCACCCCGCACTTTGGCGCGGCCGCGCCCGGCCAGCCGATCCCAACGGACGTCGGTGAGGTCACCCCGCGCTACCGCCGAGCGAGCCTTGGCGAAGGCCCTGGCCCCGATGGCATCGCGGACCGCCGACTCAGCTTCAGTCAGAACCAGCTTCGCCAAACCAACAAACCTCCGCCGACGGGGTGACGGCGAAATCCTACCCACCAGCCCGCCGCCGACGCCCCGGCTGACACCCGATCGGGTTCTCTCCACAATTCGTGCCGCATGGGACGTGATCACCGAATTCGGCGGCCAGCAGCGGCAAGCATGGTCCTCATCACCACCGCACCACGATCGGAAAGAGGGACCATCATGAAGAAGCTGCTCATCGGCGCCCTGACCGCCGGCATCGTGCTCGCCCCGCTAGCGGTCAGCTCGTCGGCCTCGGCCGCGGCGACCGACCCCATCCTGGCCGGAAAGCGTCAGGTGGTGATCAAGCCGATCCCGTCGTTCGAGTCGCTTGTCGGGATCGACAACAAGGGACGGCTCAACCTGACCGACGGCGAGCCGGCTTACGGGCTGTTCGTTCTCAGCCCCGTCGGCGCGAAGTGGCAGATCAAGACCGCGAAGGCGGGCGATGGTACGAAGGCCGCCTGCATCGGTATCAAGAACAACGGCAGCAACCCGCTGACCGCCGTGGCAGCGACCTGCGACACGAAGCGCGCGGGTCAGCTGTTCGACATCACCAAGCAAACAGCAAAAGACAACGGCCGCCCGACGTACGCCATCAGCAACGCTGGCGCATTCCTGCAGTACTTCCCCCGCACCGGCCTGATCGCCGAGGAGCTGGGCGACGCGGAACTCACCACGACGTACTCCTTCGTCGACAACGGCGCTGCCCCTGTCCTGGGCTGACGCCGTTCGATGCCCGCCTTGCGAAAGGCGGGCATCGAACGTCAGCGGTGGTACGTCAGCTTCGCGGAGTTCCGGAGGTTGCCCGCTTTGTCGTACGCGCGCAGCTGAACCGTGAACGTCTTGCCGTACTTCTTGGGGTTGAGCACGAAGCTGTAGCCGGCCTTGGCATCGGTACCCACCACCTTGCCGTTGACCAGCAGCTGCACCTTGGCCACGCCGTTACGGTCGCTCGCCGACGCCGCGAACGTCACCTTCTTGGTCAGCTTCGACTTGTTCTTCGGCGCCTTGGTGACCTTGACCGTCGGCGCGGTGTTGTCGACGATCAAGGTCCGCGTAACGCTTGCCGAGTTGCCCAGCTTGTCGACGCCCACCCACGTGATCGCCTTGACGCCGTCCTTGCCCGACGAGACGCGTACCGACGTCACCGATCCGCTCTTGCTCTTGAGGTTCGTGACCGCAACACCGTGCGCGTCCGAAGCCTTGACCGAGGTCACGTACGTCGTACCCCGGATCAGCTTGTTCTGGCTCGGAGCGACGGTCATCGTGGGGCCGGCCTTGTCGATGTTCACCTTGAACGACTTCGACGAGGTGTTGCCCGCGACGTCCCAGACCTGCAACTGCACGGTCGCGCTGGCCCCGAGGCTACGCGCGTCCCAGGAGAAGGTCTGGCTGCTCGACTTCACCGCGCCGTTGACCTTCCACTCGGCCCGGGCGATCTTCGACCCGTCCTGAACCGTCGGCTTCAGCGTGCTGACGCCGCCGACCCAGCCCGCACCCGTGTCCAGCCGGTTCGTCGAATACGACCCGCCGAAGTCCACCCGCGCGATCACCGGCGCCTGGTCATCCACAACGTAGTTGGTAGCCAGGGTCGTGGTGTTGCCGGCGAAGTCGAAAAGAACGAACTGCGGCGAGGTAGCTCCGCTGGTCGCATTCCACGTGTACGACCGCGGCGGGTCCTCCATCAGCTGACTACGCACCCCGCCGTCGATCACATCAACCCGCCACGCGTCATCGGACACGCCCGTGAGGGTGATCGGAACCGGCCCGCTCTGCACCGGCGACCCCGCTGCCGGCGAGAACCCAGCGGTGGGCAGCACGTTGTCGACGTGCACCTTGACCGACTTCTCGGCGAAGTTTCCCGCAGCGTCAGTGGCCCGCACGACAACGGTGGCGTCGGTGTCGTTCTTGAGGCTCTTGGTAGAGACCTTGCAGCCACCCGCCAGGGTGCAATCCACCTTGAGCGACCCGTTGACGGTCGCCCCCACCTCGGTAACGCCGACGTTGTCAGCCGTGCCCGGTGCGAACGAAAGCTCCGCGGGGGCCCACTGACCAGCGAGAAGACCGGTGTCCACGACGACCGGCTTGCTCCGATCGGTGCCGTCGCCCGTGCTCGGGTTCGCCGCCAGCAGCGCCGCATTGTTGGACGCGTCCAGGTCCGCGAGGGGCTTGCACTGGCACGGCGGGTTCACCCGAACCGTCCCCTGCGCATCAGCCACCACCTTGTCGACCTTCAAGGTGAACGTCCAGGTCGCGGTCTCCCCCGCCTTGAACAGGGACGGCGCCGCACAGACATAGTGCGAGACGTCCTCGTCCTGCTCGCAGTCCTTCGCACTGACGAACGACGTACCGGCCGGAATCGCCACCACAACCTCGGCCAACGACAACCCGGACCCGTCGAGCGAAGCCGGCCCGGCGTTGCGCACACCCACCGTGGCCTGCACCTCGTCGCCGACCGCACCGGAAACCGTGTCCCCGATCGCGACGAGGTCAACGCCGTTCGTGCCGCTCACGTCGACATCGACAGCCTGGAAGGAGCCACTCGTGCTCTCCCCGAGCTTGTCGCCCTCCTGCAACTCAAGGGTGCCGCCGACGCCTGCGGCGCCCCGGTCACGCCCCACAACCTCCGCAGCGGTCAGCCAACTGAACTGACCGTTCAAGCCAACCGGCGCACGGGTGTCCGCACGAACCTTGTACGGCAGAACAACCCGGTAACTCTTCCCCGGCTCCAACGTCTCACCGAACGTACAGAGCCGCGCCGCCCCCTCGAAGTAGTCACAGTTGGAGAACTCATCGGTGGTCTCAAAAGCCCACCCGGTATTGAGCGCAACCCCAACACCATCCAGCGCCGTGGTCCCTTTATTGGTAACCGACAGGGTGACATCGAAGTCCCCACCCAGCTCAGCGCTGAGCTGCTGCGACGCTCCTGCAAGCAAAACTGAGTCACTGTCCGCAAAGGCCGGCGCCGCCAACGTGGCAGACGCCACAGCGGCAACCGTCCCCGCCACAGCCCAACGAAATATGAAATGCGTCAACGGGTTCCTCCCGCGCTAACCCGAAACATCAAAGTAGAGGCATCCTAGGAGACCCCACCCCCGAGCCGCTGCCCCGTTTAGCGCACCCACTCAGCCGGACGTCAGTCGTCGAGCCGGCGCAGCGAATCCTGAACGTCGTCGACGCCCGGGTGCTCGAGCGCTGTCAGCAGTCTTTCCGCCTCCGTCCACGCGATGCGCGCTGCGGCGGGATGCCCGGCCGCGCAGTGTGAGTCGCCGAGGTGCACGAGCAGATCGGCGACGAACCCGTCGTGATGCAGGGTCCTGGCCAGAACGAGGCCACGCTGGTAGCAGTCGACGGCCTCGGTGAGGTGACCGAGGTGGTGGTGGGCGAACCCGAGGCTGTCCCAGGCGCTGGTGGCGCCGTGCAGGTCATCGTCCGCCTCGAAAAGCTCGAGTGCCTGCCGGCAGTGCGACAGAGTGTGCTCGTACTCGCCGAGCAACGCGTGGTACCACCCGATCGCGTTCAGCGCCTCGGCCTGCCCGGTCCGGTCATCGGTGCCGGCGAAGAGCACCAAAGCCTGCCGGGCATGATCGAGGGCGGTCGCGGGCTGCTTCTGCTGGCCCGACAGGTACGCGAGGTGGTGCTGGGTGCGGGCCTGACCGATGCGGTCGCCCATCGTCGAGAAGAGCTCCAGCGCGCGCCTCAGGTTGTCGCTTGCCTCCCCGTAGCGGCCGAGCCGGGTGTTGGCCTGAGACAGGTTGCGATGCCCGTAGGCGCGGGCCGGCAGCTCGCCGAGGCGGCCTGCGCACTCGATGGCGATCTGCCAGGCCGCGACCCGATCGTGCACATGACCCTTCCGAGTGGAATAGGTGTCCAGCGACCAGGCCAGCTGCCATGCGATCCGGTCTAGCCCCACCGCAGCGGCCTGGCGCAGCGCGGCCAGCATGACGGCACGGTGCTCGCCGTACCAGCTCATGGCGGCGTTGAGATCCTTGAGCCGTTCCGGGCACGCGCCGGCTGACGGCTCGCCGAGGGGCAGCACGACAGGCTCACGGGTCGGGTTGAGCAGTTGGTCCGCCGCATATGCGGTGTGCGCGTAATGATCGAGCAGTCGGACTATGGCCGCCCGGCGGACATCTTCCGAATCATCGCTGCGGGCGAGCTCGGCGGCGTACTCGCGCAGCAGGTCGTGCTGGCTGTAGCGGCCGGGGGCGTACTCGGTCACCAGGTTCGCACGAGTCAGCTCCCGCAGGGGCGTGCGAAGGTCCCGCTCCGGCAGCCCGGCCAGGCTGCTCAACGCAGGGACGTCGAAGTCGGGTCCAACGGCGAGCCCGAGCAGCCGGAACAGTCTGGCGGCGGGCTCGCTCAGCGCGGCGTACGACCACGAGAGCACCGCCCGGACGTCACTGGCCGGGTCGCCGACATCCAACGCGGTCAGCCGGTCACTGGCCTCGCTGAGCTCGGCGGCGAGCGCAGCCAGCGGAAAGTTCGTCTGCCGGGTCCGGGCCACGGCAATGCTCAATGCCAGCGGCAACCGGGCGCAAGCCGTGATGACCTGATCCATGGCGTCGCGCTGTGCGGCGATCCCCGGTCCAAGCCGGTTGATCAGCAGTTCCTCGGCCTCCGCTCTGGACAGAAGGCCCAGCGGTAGGGAGGACGCTCCGTCGGCCAGCAGGCCAGTGAGGTGAGCGCGGCTGGTCACCACGACGACAACGGTAGCGGTGCCCGGCAGCAACGGCCGGACCTGCTCGACGTCGCGGGCGTTGTCGAGCACCAGTAGTAGCCGCCGGCCGGCCACCACGCTGCGGTACAGGGCGGCTTGCGCGTCGAGGGTGGCCGGCACACGCTCAGGTGCGACGCCCAGCGCATCGAGCAGGCTGCGGAGCGCCTCTTGCGGGGAGACGACCTGTCCGGTGAGGTCGAAACCGCGCAGGCTCAGGAAGATCTGGCCGTCCGGGAAACGGGACCGCACCTTGTGGGACCAGTGCACGGCGAGGGCGGTCTTGCCCACCCCCGCGGTGCCGGACACCACCGCGACGGCCATCGCTGTCTCCGCGAGCAAAGAGTCCAACGTGTGCAGTGCCGAGGTACGGCCGGCGAAACCGGGAACATCCGCCGGCAGTTGGGCCGGCATGACTACGGTTGCCCGCACTCCGGCCACCTTTTCGGCGGTGTCCCGCGGCGCCACGGGTTCGCCGCGCAGAATGGCCTGGTGCAGCGTCTGCAGTGTGGCGCTGGGATCGGCACCCAACTCCTCGGCGAGCCGACGACGGAACTCGGCGTAATACGCCAGCGCGTCGGCGGGCCGGCCGGCGGCTACGTAAGCGCGAATCACCACATCGGCCAGCGGCTCCGTCAGTGGGTGATCAATGGCGAGTTCAGTCAGTGGTCCGAGGACCGTGAGCGGGCTGCCGACCCGCAACTCGGCGAGCCCCCAAGCCACCGTAGCGGCGAGGTACTGCTCCCTGTACGCGTCACGGGAGCGTTCGACCCAGCTCCCCTTCAGACCATCGAGTGGCTTGGCTCGCCACAACCCGCGCGCCGTACGCAGCAGCGTCAGCGCAGTGGACGGGTCGGCACCGCGGGCGCGCCGGACGTGATCGGCGAACCGGTGGGCGTCGACTCGTTCGGGCGCCATGTCGAGGACGTAGCCGCTGGAGCGGCGCAGCAGGCGGGCCGGTGGCGTGCCTGCCGCGGAAACCAACAGCCGCCGAAGGTGAGTGATGTGCACCTGCAGAACACGGGCCGCCGTCGGCGGCGGTTCGTCCCATACGCGCATGGCAAGAGCGTCGATGGTGACCGGGCGACTCACATCGACCGCCAAGGCCGCCAGCGTGTGCCGTCGCTGCGGTGGACCGAGCTCGACCGATCTTCCGTCCGCCCAGATCTCCACCGGACCCAGCAGTCGGACCTCCACCGCGGTCTCCCGTTCTCGAACGTCTGCACATCCCGACGGCACGCTGTCACTCCCCGCGGACCAGCGTCACATCCGCCGGGCCTCGGCGACAACACTTTATTAACAGTACGAGGCCAAGCTTGGCGTCACGACGATCAAGCCGGCCGACGGAAACCGAGGACGGGCCGGGCCATGTAATACGGGGGTGGCTCGGCCCTGTTCACGATTTCCGGCCGGTCGAGTTCGACGGCCGCGACCTCGTGATGGCGCAGACGAAACCACCGGGCTGACAATTCCTCAGCCACGCCCGGTGGGACCGCCGCCGTGTCACCTCGCTGTCAGTAGGTGCCTTGCGCAGCTGCGGCGTTCGCAGAGGCGATGGACATGGGCATCTGCGGGCTGGCGGCTCCGCCAGCTCCGCCGGCGAAACCTCGACCGGGCACGCGACGGCCGGCACGTGCTCGCTTCCCAGACATCCACCGCCCGCCACGCCCGAACCGGCTCGAAGGCAGGCGACGCGAACCACTACGGCACCGCTACATCGTTCCCGGCCTTGGTAAGCGACGGCTCGACAAGCTGCTCAACAGCGACGTGCAGACGTGACTGAACCGGCTGCGGCGGGATTGTCAGTGCTGTGCTCAAGGCAAGGACTCCCGTCGGCCGCCGGCCCAGCGGTGCTGCGCTCTCGGCAAGCGTTGCGGCAACCTGCCTTCGGCAAACACCGTGGTCCATCTGCGCCGGGTGCTGCGGACGCTGCTCAACCAGGCGATCACCGATGGGCACCTCACACAGAACGCGGCGAAGAAGGTCAAGCTGCCGTCGACGCGGGTCAAGAAGCGCCGGGCATGGACGAGCGACAAAGCTCGGCTGCGCAAGGGAGAGATGCCGGGCACGACGTGGGACCGCATTGACCTCGGCGTCGGCGAGATCATGGTGGATCTGCAGCTCCAGCGAGTCGGCCATGAGCTCCTGCACCGCGAGACCAAGATTCCCAACTCAGATGACGCGCTGCCGTTCCCGGACGTCTACTCAGTCGCTCTGCAAAAGCGGGCCGTCGCTCAGAAGGCAGCCAAAGAGGCGGCCGGCGACGCATGGCATTTGTCGGAGCTCGTCTTCACGACCCGCTTCGGAACGCCGATCGAGCCGCGCAACTTCAACCGCTGCGGGGGACCGGCGGTGTGACGCGGCCGGCATCCGTCGGATCACCGTCCGGGATGCCCGGCGCACCTGCGCCTCCCTGCTGGCCGGCCTCGACGTGCACCCGCGCGTGGCGATGCAGATCCTCCGGCATGCACAGTTCGCCATCACGATGGGGATCTGCACGGTGGTGTCGTCGGCATCGACCCGCGCCGCCCTGAAGAAGCTGGGCGAATCGCTCGACCGCTGAGCTACTGCTGTACTTCGTTGCTGCACGAGGCACCCAGCTATGCTGCGAGGTAGCAGCGCAACCCCTCTGACCAGGGTTTTTGGTGGGCCGCCCGGGACTCGAACCCGGAACCTAAGGATTAAAAGTCCTCAGCTCTGCCATTGAGCTAGCAGCCCGCGCTGATCAGATTACCCGACGCGGGAGAGCGAGGCGGGACAGCGGCAGCCCTCTCGGGCAGCGGGCTTTATGCACAGGGTTATCCACAGGCAGTGTCAGACCTCGCTCAGGGCCATTTCGACCTCGCGCTCGCGAGCGCGGTGGAGGCTCTCGGCCACCTCGAGCGGGTCGATGCCGGTGTTCTCGACGTTGTCGGCGATGGTGACCCACACGCCGCGGGCGACGGTGAGGGCGTGGGTGATGGCGGTGGCGCGGTCGGGGGCGTTGATGACGCGGACGAAGCTCAGGTCGGCGACGGCGTGGGCGCAGGCTTCGGACGGCTCGGTGCAGACGGCGAGGATCTCGCAGGAGATGCCCTGGGCGAAGAGGTGCTGGGCGACCGGCCACGCGGACTCGCGCAGGCCACCGGCCGGCTGGCAGGAGGGCAGCACGACGCTGCACTCGACACCCGCGTCCGCCGTACGGTTCAGGCCCTGAATCACCGTCATCGAACCCCACACGACCTTGATCTCTGCGCTCATGCCTCCCTGATCGGAGCCCCGGCTCAAGCCAAGCTCAAGCCACGCTCAGATCCCGATATGCAAATGCCGAGGAGCCCGGTAGGCAAATATCGAGGAGTCCGGTAGGCAAATGTTGAGGCGTCCGGTAGGCAAATCCGGCATCGTGGAGTCCAATATGGAGGTGACGGACGAGTTCGACACCGGGGTGGTGCACCCCGCGCGACGCTACAACTACTGGCTGGGCGGCACGGACAACTTCGCGGCCGACCGCGAGTCCGGGGATCTGCTGGCCAAGTCGTACCCTGCGGCTCGGACAGCCGCCCGCGCCAACAGGGCGTTTCTGCAGCGTGCCGTCCGGTTTCTCGCCGCTGAGGCCGGTGTCCGGCAGTTCCTCGACATCGGCACGGGCCTGCCGACCGCGGACAACACCCATGAGGTCGCGCAGGCCATCGACCCGACCTGCCGAGTTGTGTACGCCGACAACGACCCGCTCGTCACAGCCCACGCCCGGGCCCTGCTGACCAGCACTCCCGAGGGCCGCACCCGTTACCTCGAAGCCGACCTGCGGGAGCCCGCGCGGATCCTCGAATCGCTGGAGATCCTAGACCTGACCCAGCCGGTGGCGTTGGTGCTGGTCGCGGTCGTGCACTTCCTGCCGGAGCAGGAGGAGGCACGGCGGATCGTGCGGGTTCTGCTCGACGCCCTGCCCGCCGGCAGCTACCTGGCGATGTCCTGCGCCACGACCGACCTGCTGACGCCGGAGGTGAAGGCGAATTGGGACGAGTCACTGCGTACGGGCAGATCGGATGTCCACCCACGCACCCGGGCCGAATTCGCCGGTTTCTTCGCCGGCCTTGAGCTGGTCGACCCGGGCACCGTCCCGGTGGGTGAGTGGCGGTCCGCGGAGCCGGTGGAGGCCTCGCTCTACGGCGCGGTCGGACGCATGTCACCTGCCACGCTCACCCGCAGGTAGGCATCGGTCCAGGCCTCGACCGCCGCATCGCCCGGGTCGGGGCCGAGAAGCGCGGCGAGCTCTTCCAGCGATGTGCCCACCCGGCGCAGACCTGTCCCCTTCAGCCGGGTCGCCGACCCTCGCAGCCGGCCGCCCATCGTCGCCGGCGAGTGTTGCAATCCCCGATGCGCGACCTCCCCGAGCAGCGCCGCGGCATCGTCGAGCGCCTGCCCGATACGGTCCGTCGACGGCCCCGGCTGATCGTCCGGGTCGGCTCCCCTGACCGCCGGTGCCAGGTCCGGGACCACAACACCGCCCTGCACCGCGAATCCAATCGGGTCGATCAGCACGCCGCCGCCACTGCGCCGGACAGTTCCTGAGACGAAGCGGACTTCATCCCGGAGCGCTTCGGCCATGCTGTCCAGCCGTCCCGGCGCGCAGGACTCGTACGTTGCCGACACGACCGCGGTCGCTCCCGCCGCGTCCGCGATCACCGCGTCGAGGCGTTGCGCACCCGGCGAGTAGCTGACCGAGCGGACCTCGGCGACCGGGATGACGCGGACGAGTTCCGCCTGCACCCGGGCCCGGATCGGCCGCGGCGGCAGGGCGTTCAACTCGGCGGCGAGCGCGGTCAGGTCGTCGGCGATCAGCGCCCGGGGCAGGTCCTGCCAGAATCCACGCGACACCATCGCCTCGGTGCGGCTGAGTCGGCGCGTGCCGAGCCGGACCGCCCGGCTCGCGCTGCGTGCCGCCGATTCGGTAACCACAGCCCCACCGGCGAGCGCACCGATGGTCACCCCGGCCACCCTTCGCGCTGCCAGCTGCGGTCCGGCCTCATCCGTCTCGTACGCCCGCCGCAGCACCAGCACCGTCGAACTGTCCGCATGCGCGAGAAACAAGTCGACGACTCTCTCCTCGCCGACCGCCGAAACCCGCGCCCCCAGCCCATCGAGCCGTGCCCGCCGCAACGGCGTCTCCGAGGCCTCATCCGTGCCGAGCACCCGCGACCGCAGCCCGGACCCCCCGTTGGTCACCGCCCGATGCCGCGCGAACAGCTCAGCGACATGATCGGCCAGGGCCTCAGGCCGATACCGAGCACTGCGATTCCGGTACGCGTCCAGCTGCCCAACCATGTCCTCCACAGCGAGCAACGGCCACCGCATCCCCGCGCTCTCCAGCTCCCGCCGCACCACAGCCACATCAGCCGCCAGCCCCGCCCCGACGTGCACCGCCCCCTCCCGCAGCACCAGCCCAGCGAGCGCCACAGCACTCTCCAGCCCAGCCCCACCAACCGCGGCCGCACCCCCGCCGACCTGCACCTGAACATCGTCCCCGCCGGCCGCCTGCTCGTCGGCAACCCGGAACGCCCACACCGCCAGCGCGAGCACATCGTCCCGAACCCCGACAGCGGCATCGGTCCGGGCAAACCCGAGTTCGTGGGGTACGAGAAAGCGCACGGTCGCCGTAGGAAGCTCCACACTCGGCACCGGATCCGCCGCCCGCCCCCGATGCACCCGCGCCACATACCCGGCGTTCTTCACCCGGCGAGCAGCCGCAACCATCCGCTCCCCGATCCGCGCGATCAACTGCTCATCGGTGAACTCCCCAGGCGACCAGACCTCTCCCGATGCCGCCTCCCCGCCGATCGCCCCAATCTCACCGGCCCCAGAGCCGGAGCCGGAGCCGGAGCCGAATCCGGTCTCGGAGCCGGAACCGGAGCCGGTTTCGGAGCCGGAACCGGACCCGGAGCCGGATCCAGAGGCGGAGCCGGACCCAGCCACGGGCGCGATGCCTGGTCGTTGCTGCTGATAGGCCAGCACAAGGCCGACCACATGCCGGCAGATCCCCGCCGCACCACAGCTACATGTACCGAACTCAAGCCCCCCGCCAGGCAGATCCGTGCCAACCCCGTCCGGATAAGCGGCGTGCACCGTCCCGTCGCCGTCCTCGGTAAGCACCGGCACGACCCGTTCAAGCTCCCGACCAGCCCGCTTGACCAGCCCCCGATTGCTCAACTCCGCCAGCGTCTCCACGGTCAGCGCCAACAGATCCGCCCTCACCGCGCCACCTGCTCAGCAAGAGGACGCGCCGCCCGCCCGGCGACAGGAACGACAAGCTCCCCCGCCCTCACCGCGCCACCTGCTCAGCGATGAATGCCGCAAGCTGCCCCGGCGTCATCGCACCCATCGAAGCTCCCACATCCGCAAGCCGCTGTGCCGTATCCCGGTCATACACCGGGTTGGCCTGCTCGTCGAGCGCCGCCAGCCCGAGCACCTTGGTCCCCTGCTCAACCAACTCCCGCACCGTCCGGACCAGCGTCGCCGTCGACCCACCCTCGTAAAAGTCGCTGATCAACACCACGATCGCCCGCCGGGGCTGCTCGACCAGCCCGGCACCGTACCGAACGGCCCTCGCAATGTCGGTGCCCCCACCGAGCTGGACCTTCATCAGCAGCTCAACTGGATCGTCCACCTCGCTGGTCAGGTCGACCACGTCGGTATCGAACGCAACCAGGTGGGTCCGCACGCCCGGCAACCCCCACAGGCAAGCCGCCGTGACCGCGGAGTGGATCACCGATTCGACCATCGACCCCGACTGATCCACCAACAGAATCACCTGCCACTGCTCAACATGCTTACGCGTACGCGAGAAGAAGTGCGGTGTCTCGATAAAAACGCGCCGCTCGTCGGGCCGGTAGTGCCCAAGGTTCGCCCGCAACGTCCGGCGCATGTCGAAGTCCCGGGCCTGCTTCCACCGACTCGGCCGCCGCGCCCGCGTACCCGTGAAGGCCGCCCGCACCTCCGTAGCCATTTTCGCCATGAGGTCACGCACCACGGCCTCCACGATGCGCCGCGCCAGTCGCAGCACCTCGGGATTCATCAGATGCTTCGTCTGCAACACGGCCCGCAGCAGCGCCGGATTCGGCTCGATGGTCTCCAGCACCGCGGGATCGGTGACGATGTCATTGATCTCGTACCGCTCGACGGCATCCCGCTGCAGCCGCTCGATGGTCTCCTGCGGAAAGAGCCGGTTGATGTCGTTGAGCCAGTCGACGGTCGTCAGCGTGGAAGCCCCGTCACCCCCGCTACGCCCACCCGGCCCCCGCCGAACATCCCGCTGGTCATTGTCACCGTCGCGCCCGTAAAGCCATTCGAGCGCCGCATCCCGCGCCGCCCCATCGGCTCCCAGCGCCCCCATCGCACTCGCCGGCTCCCCCAGCACGAGCCGCCACCGCTCAAGCTCCGGATCAGTCACGCCCGCCCACCAGCCCCTCACGCAGCAGTAACGCCTCCACCTGCTCATCAAGCCGCATCCCCGCCGCCACAACCTCCGGCTCGGTCACACCCCGCAGCAGACTCCGCCCGGTGCCCCCGAGCCCGCGCCGCGCCAGCAACCGCCCGGCGATGGTCTCGCGCTCCCGCGGCGGAAAGAACTCGAACGCCTGCCGCAGCCCCGGCAGCGCAACCAGGAAGTCCTCGGCCGACATCGCCGAGAGCAACTCGTCGAGCAACCCGACAACGCCCTCGGCATGCAGCACCTCCTCCCGCGCAAGAGCAAAGAGCCCGGCCAGCCAGTCCCCCGCCGACTGAGGCACAAACGCCCCCCGCACCACCCGCAAAGCATCGACCCCAGACCCGCGCACATCGGCCCCGAGCCCGCCCACACCGTTCCCAGAACCGCCCGCACCGTTCCCGGAACCGACCGCATCAGTCCCGGAACCGGCCGCGTCGGTCCCGGAACTGGGCGTGAGGTCGGCCAACGCCCATTGCAAGCCGAAGGCCGCCCCCCGCAGGTCAGGAGGCGCACCGGAATCGGCAGCCACCCGCCCGGCAACCTCGAGCGCATCGGAAACACTCAGCCCCAGCGCACCCCCGGCATGCCGCAACCCGTCCCGGCAAGCAGCCAGAGCAGCGATGCGAGGAAGATCCGCCGGCGCCGGCCCACCGCGCACGCCCTCAGCCAGCCACAGAATTCGGCGAACAGCGGCAACGATGACCCGCCCCGAGGTAGCCGTCCGGGCGGTGCCAAAAATCCGGTCATGACGCCACATGGTGAGGACCACAGCAAGCATCCGCCCCAACGCACCCAGGTCCGCAGCCGCCGCGACGGTGGCGTCGATGTCGGCAAGCGCCTGGTCAGAGACATCGGTAATCCCGGCCAAAGCCGCATCGAACAGCACAGCAGCGAGCGCATCCACATCCCGCCCGGCCGCTGCGGCGCGCTCGGCAAGAACGGCAGCGCAGGCATCACTGAGCGTCGCGCCATACGCGCCGGCTTCGATCACGGCGGTGAGGCGCCCCGGATCGGGTCGCAGCGCCCACCGTTCCCGGAGCACCGGGTCGAGGCCGGTGCTCGGACCGGAGCCGCGATGAAAACCGGGCACCCCGAGCACCCGCACCCGATGCAGCACCTGACTGCGATCCCGTTCAGCCCGCTGGGTCAGGTCGAGATCCAGATCGGTCTCCCCGTCGAGGCCGAAGCGGGCCAGCGAGACGTCGAGGTCGTGCACCAGGGGCGGCGCGGGCGTGCCGGGATGCAGCCGCCCGACGCGCGTCCCGCTGAGCGCGGCAACCATCTCCACCACGACCGGATGGCTCCCGGCCCGCAGCGTCCCCCGCGAAGACCATGGCAACGGTACGTCCAGAGCCTCGTTCACCAGCGCCGAAGCCAACCCGTCCAACACGTCGGTCCGCGCGGGATGCCGATGCCCGCGCACGGTCGCCAGCCCCTCGGCCGTGGCCCTGGCCGCGATGAGGTCCGCTGTGGACACGGCCTGCTTGCGCTCCCGCAGCCGCCCGGCCACGGACTCCACGAGATGCTGCGCCGCCCGTTCCGGCCCCGACTCCCAAAGCTCCTGGTAATAGGCCGGTGACGGCATCCCGGACTGGTACCCGTCGAACGCGTCGAGCCGCCGGAACGAATACGGAACGAGAAAACTCCCCCCGAGCGCCCCCTCCGGCAACGCCGGCACCTCGGGCCACGACGAAGGAAGCGGGACAGCGTTCGCTGCGACCAGGGCGGGCCGGTGAAAGCCGCCGGTGATCACGACCACCGGCCGATCCCCTGCCGCCGCGGTGGCCGCACGAACCCAGGACGCCATGTACGCCTCCCGAGCCGTGTCCGACTCCCCCGCCGCCGATTCGCCCCGGACCAGGTCGAAGTAGGTGGCCAGCCGTTCAGCCAACTCGTCGTCGGGGGCGAACTCGAACAGGTGGTCCCAGAGCACGTCGACGTTGTCCACGTCGAAGCTGCGGCACAGCCGTTCCATGACGTCGGCATACCGGAGCTCGGCGTCGGCGTAGCGGTTGCTGCGCCCTTCGAGCGCCGGATGCCACGCCGGCAGGTCGATGAACCGCAGCTCCGCACCGGCCGCCTGCCCATGGGTGAGCGCCACCCACTCCGGGGAGTAGGCACACATCGGCGCCCAGGAGCCGAGCCGGCGTTCCTCGTCGCGGTAGCTCGTGAAGATCGCGATCGGCAGTTCATGGCCGAGCAGGAGTTCACCGATGCGGTCGTTGAGGTCGGCCGGCCCTTCGATCAGGACGTACGCCGGCCGCAGCTCGTCGATCGTGGCAGCGACCAGCCGTGCACAGGCGGGACTGTGATGGCGGACCCCGATGAACGTGACAGCCACGGCTCAGCCCGGGAGGAGGTGGCGTGCCTCGTGCAGGGCACGCCACTGGTCGCCGCCGCGCCAGCTGACCTGCTGGGCCAGGTAGCGGCGGAGTTTGGCCAGGTCTTCCGCGTTGTCCTTCGCCGCGGTGCCGGCGAGACAGGCGACCACGTCCTCGGCGTTGCCCGCTTCGCCGCGCAGGAACCAGCCGCGCAGGCCGACGGCGTGGGCCACCGAGACCGCCTCGGCCGTGCTCATCACCGACGAGAGGCGGTCCATCGAGTCGCCCCGAGCGGTCTCACCGGTACGCAGTTCACGGAACGTCGTCACCAGCACCTCGAGCACATCGCGCCGTGGCTCGGCGGTGACCCCGGAGCGCCGCAGCAGCTTGGCGGCCTCGTCGGCGACGAGCGTCAGCTCCGTGACGAAGTCGGCGATCGGGAACACCGTCTCGAAGTTGAAGCGCCGCTTGAGCGCGGAACTCATGTCGTTGACCCCGCGGTCCCGGGTGTTCGCCGTGGCAATGATGTTGAAGCCGTCCCGAGCGAAGACCATCGACTCCGGCCCGGTCAGCTCGGGAATGGCCAGCACCCGGTCGGACAGCGGCGAGAGCAGGCAGTCCTGCACCTCGAGCGGGCACCGCGTGATCTCCTCGAACCGCACGGTGCGCCCCTCGGCCATGCCTCGCAGCAGCGGCGCCGGCACCAGCGACCGGGTCGACGGTCCGTCGGCGACGAGCAGCGCGTAGTTCCACGAGTAACGGATCTGATCCTCGGTCGTGGCGGCACCGCCCTGGATGGTCAGGGTCGAGTCGCCGCTCACCGCGGCCGCGAGCAGCTCGGACAGCAGCGACTTCGCCGTGCCGGGATCGCCGACCAGCATCAACCCGCGGCTGGTGGCCAGGGTGATCAGCGCCCGGTCGATCAGCGACGGATCGCCGACGAACTTGCGGCTCACGTTCAGCTTCTCGTCGCCGACCACGAACCGCCGGGCGGCCTGAACACTGAGCGCCCACCCCGGCGGCCGCGCAGCGGTGTCGGCCTCCCGCAACCGGGCCAGCTCGTCGGCGTAACGGACCTCCGCGGAGGGGCGCTGCACCTGGTCGGCACCCTCGGTGACCTCGACCACCTCGATGGCGGGGCGGGAACGGCCGGTCATTTCCCGCCCGCTTCCCGGTTGCCGGCAGCACACGCCGCGAAGAACGTGGCAGAGACCGTGCTGCGCAGGACCGCCCGCGACAGCACGGTCTGGAGGGGTATGACCGGCCTCGTGGTGGAGCCGAAAGTGCTCAGCTCCGAACCGTGCATAGCCGTGGTCGGGCGGGGTGATTGCCAGGTGTTGGTGCTCATGCGGTGATCTCCGTCAGGTCGCGGATTACTTCGGAGATGGTGACGGCGTCGAGGCTGCCGAGGGGCAGGTGGCCGTCGCCGCGGTTGCCCCAGCGGCTGCCGTTGGTGATGTCCCAGAGGAAGACCATGTCGAGTTTCTGCTCGGGGAAGATGTCCATGGCACCGATGGCGATGCCCGGGTCGAGCTCGATGACAACCTCGCGTTTGGCGTCGACGGTGAGCTCGATGCGGCCCTGAATGCCGGCGTCCTGCGGTGTCTCGCGACGCCAGCCGCGGCGTTCGAGACCGATGACGCGGCCGGTCGGCACGGTGATGCCCTCGAAGCGGGTGAGCCGGCTGGTGGCCGCCTCCTCCGGGGTGAGCGCGAACGTCTGCCTGCTGAGCTGTGGGAACGGCTGCAGGATCTCGTAGTCGGCGAAGACCTCCACCCAGTCCGGCAGGCCGTCGGCGAGCTGAAGGGGGTGGGCGACCCCGACGATGGCGTCGTCGGGGAGCGTCGTCTCGTCGTCCTGAACGGTGGAGAAGGTGCGGTCCTCGGCGACCCGGACCGCGCCGGTCAGCGTGCCCGATTCGTCGTACAGCCCCCAGACCAGGCGGCGGACGATGTGCCAGACCAGCGGATGCTCGACGAACAGCTGGTGGAACTCGGCGCCCGTCCAGCGCCGCCCGGAGACCATCGCACGCTCCAGGCGGCGGATCTGATCGGCGGCGATGGTGCGCACGTCCTTCTTCAAAGCCGAAAACGTCTTGTACGCCGCAGGCGCGAGCTCGCCGTCGTCACGCGCCCCCGGTTTGGGCAGCGCCTTGAGCCGCTTGCCCGTGCTGTCCGCGACGTAGGGCCGCAGCTGCTCGTCGAAGCCGACGGTGAACTGCCGGGCGCCGTAGTCGAGGACCATGCTGCCGTCCGGTTCGAGACCGAGATCGGGGACGAGGCGGTCGGCGAGCTGCTCGGCGCTCAGTCCGAGCGCCGCGGCGACCTCGTCCATCTTCTGACCGGCCGCGGTTTTGAGGCCCTTGAACTTGGCTCGCTGGGCGATGCCGTGCAGGTGCATCAGCGCGACGTCGGAGCCGATCGCGGCCAGGACGTTGAGACCGGTGACCGCCTTGGCGTGGCCTCCCTCGCCGGGCCAGGTCAGGATCAGCGGGCTGAGCCGGCGCACGGTTTCGTCGTCGCCGAGCAGCCCCAGCGAGTCGAGCACCCAATTTTCCTTGGCGGCGGCGCCCGAGGTCTGCCACCGGCTGAACAGCCCCCACCCGAATTCGGCGAAGCTCTCGGGGTCGCAGGCCTGCTTGACGATCTCCAGCCCGGCATAGGGCTCGTCGATGCGGGACATGGCCAGCACCATGATGACGTTCGCGACCGCCTCGGCGGGCAGGACGCCGGACCCGTCGCGCAGCTTCAGCGGCGGCAGCAGGCCAGGCACCGCCCAGGCCGGGACGGCGGGCAGCTTTGCCGGCAGCGCCGCGAGCGGGTCGGCGGCCAGCAGCGTGTCGATCGCAGCCGCGGCCTCGGGCCCGTAGGTCTGCGCCGCACCCCGGACGGTGTCGCCGTGCTCGTGCTGACGCAGGGCGAGCAGCGCATTCTCGGCTTGGCGCCGGGGAAGCCCGGGCTTGCCCAGCGCCACCGGGACAAGCGCCCGGGCGGCCTCGACGGGATGCCTCAGCAGCCAGGCGAGGGCAACGGGCCGGACTGTCTTCAGCCGTCCCAGCCAGTCGGCCATGAGCACCGCGATCTCAGGCGACGCATACGGCGCGACCACCGGCGCAACGTCAGCAGGGGTGCGCCGGGCGAGGTCCAGCGCGTTGGGCAGGGCCTCCAGCT
Source organism: Winogradskya consettensis (assembly GCF_018332715.1). Lineage (GTDB taxonomy): Bacteria > Actinomycetota > Actinomycetes > Mycobacteriales > Micromonosporaceae > Actinoplanes > Actinoplanes consettensis. The sequence goes on from NZ_BOQP01000052.1 coordinate 299,157, forward strand.
CGAAGCGCGCGACGACGGGACGCATCCAACCGCCGGCCTGCCAGGTCTCGCGGGACCGCCACGTTGCGAGCACCGGCCGGGCGATCTCCTCGGGCGCCTCCACGAAGAACGTGGGCGGCTCGTTCCAAGCGGTCTGGTTGGTGATGACCCGCTCCGCACGGCGCTTCCAGGTCTCGGTGCTGCGCTGGTAGCTGTGCCGGTGGAACGGGGTGTCGGCCCAGGCGTCACGCTCGCCGGCACTCCAGCTGATGGTGGCGGGATCGGTGCAGGCCAGGCCGGCGATCACCACAGGCTTGGTGGCCTTGCCCCGGTGCTGCCACGGTGGGTCGGCGAGCAGCGGCGGCACGGCGGAGAGCGGAGCGACCACGAGCGCGGCGGCATCCCCGACAATCGCCTCGATGCGCGCGGCCGCCGCCGGGGTGAGCTCGGCGAGGACCGGCTCAACGATCTCGGGGTGGGCGAGGACCTGGGCGCGCAGAAGATCGGCGACGGACCGCTTCGACGCGCCTTCGGCCAGCAGGCGCAGGGCCCGAGCGGGGTAACGCTCGGCGGCGTCGAGCAGGGCAGGCGCGACGTATTTGCTGTCGACCCGATCGACCAGGCCACGCATGATGTCGTCGCCGGGCAGAGCGGCCAGCGCGGCGAGGAGCCGGCGTTGCGCGTCGGCGTCGGCCCACTCGTTGCCGAGCCAGTGGAACAGTGCCCCGGCGGCGTCGGTGCCGGCGCCGTCCAGCAGGGTGGTCAGCATCGCCAGCGTGGAAAAGATCATCGAGTCTCTGCTGACCTGGACCAGCGCATCCACCTGCGCGGCGGTCGAGGCCGCGGTCAGCAGCACCGAGCCGCGGTAGTCGTCAGCATCGGCCACCGCCGCGGCCACGTCCTCGTCGACCCACGCCAACTGCTCGGGCAGGACCAGGGAAGTGCCGGCCCGCGCATAGGCGTTGGCTCCGCGGTAGGGCGTGAGCGCCGCGACGACCTGCTCATATTCGGCCTCGGGGGCGGAGGCGAGCGCATGCCGGACCCGTAGCGCGATCATGACGGGCGCGTCCGAGTAGTAGGAGTGCCGGGTCTCGCCGGTGCGCATGTGGCGGACGCCATACTGCTCTTTGCCGTGGTGGTATCGCGGGCCGGGTGGGAGCGCGTCGTCCTGGACGATCAGGCTCATCAACTCGACGGCGGCCTCGGCGGCGAAGCGCAGGCCGTGCTCGGCGATCCAGACGTCGGCGAAGGCGATCAGGCGATCGCGATGCTGCCAGGCGCCCAGGCCCGTGGCCGCCGCCACGGCAGCGGCGCCGAGCGGGGTGGCGTCGGCGTGGCCCTCGAGCCAGGCCACCGCTTGCAGGGAGACCGCCATGTCGGTGGTGGGTGCCTGCAGGACCTTGGTCACCTGGCCCGGCGTGCGGGTCAGCTCCTCGTCGACCACCTTGCGGGCCTTGGGGTCGGGCGTGAACCGGCCGACTCCGCTGCTGCCCCGGCGCGCAAAACGATGCCGGTGCCAGGCCTCCGGAAAGACGAACGTGTCCTCATCCCGCGCAACGGCAGGGGCGGGCGCCGGCGGGGAGACCGAGGCGGGTGCGGTAGTCGCGGTCGTTTCGGCGTACCCCTTGCGGAGTTTTTCGGCGATGAGTTTGGTCTCGTGGGCCGCGGCAGAGGCGGGGTCGTCAAGGGTCTTGACCTTGGTCTGGCCGGTTGTGCCGGACCGGCCCCACCGCACGGTGACCTCGGACCCGTCGAGGTCGATCTCCCAGAACTTCGCCGAGCTGCCCTCGACGAACTCAAAACTTCGCATGCGCCAACCTTCGTCCGACAACGCTGACCGCACCGCTGCGACAAGGTGCATCGGCAGCAGTGCGGGAACGTTAGCGCTCCGGTACGACAGAAAACCGCCGTCAGCCGACGATCGTCCGGAAGTAACTCAGACAGGTGCTGTTGACCTTGCTGAACAGCACCCCGAAGGCCTGATGTGCGGCGGCGTCGTTGGTTTTGTGCTGCCGGAGGGCGGCGTTGACGAAGGTCATCGTCCTGGCCTCGCCGTACTTGGTGGCCATGCAGTTCACAGCGAGATAGCCATATCCGTAGAGGCGAGCGGCATCGGCGCTGGTGGCGCCCTCCGTGAGCTGGTCGACCCGGATGTCCTTCGGCAGGGGCTTGCCGCGCAGCGCGGCGATCCGGCCGTAGTCGACCTTGTTGCGGGGCAAAAGCCCGATGTAGTCGGCCACGCCCTCTTTCAGCCACTGGTTCAGATCCAGGATCAGCTCGCCGCTGAGATCCGCGCCGTTCAGCGTCACGACGTGCCCGAACTCGTGCCGCAGCGCCTGCGCCAGCTGACCCGCGTCGTCCATGGCGCTCATCTCGAGCACCACGTCGGTGCCGACGGTGCCGGTCGCGTGGGCGTACCCGACGGCATAGGTCTCCTTCTCGCCGCCGTACCAGGAGCCCCACTCCTTGTCGCCGGCGAGATACAAGTGGTACTTGCCGGGTTTGACGCCGGTATAGCGGGCGAATTTATCCGCTTCCGCCGCGGCCTTGTCGGCGGCGGCGACCACCTCGGGCAGACGCCCGCGCTCACTGGCCGGCGCGGCGACGACAACCCGGTCACCGGTGGCGAAGGTCAGTTCGGTGTTCTGCCACGGCGGCTGGGTCTTACCCGTCTGCTGCGACTCGATGATCTTGTATGCGCCGTCACGCTTGTCGAGCACGAGCTTCTGGGTGACCGTCGCGAGCTCGAGATGCAGCGTGTCCTCGGCCGGGCTCGTCCGCGGACAGTCCAGCACGCCGAGACAGTACGAGACGGTGACGTTGGCCTGGATCTCGGAGGTGCCGAAATTCTCCAGCGGCTCGTAGTCGCTGAAGTAGCTCCAGCCGGTGACGCCCAACTCCCGCATCGTGGCGTAAAGCCGCTGGTAGTAGCCCTGGAGCTCGGGCTGCGACGCGTCGACGGCGGCCATCCAGCCCGCTTCGTCACCGGACACCAGAGCGGTCGCCTGCGCGGCCAGCACCTTCCTGGCCTCCGGCCACGAGCCCAGCGTCGCCTGCTCGGTCGCCCAGGCCGCGACCTCGGCAGCTTCCTGATCGCCCCGCATGCCCGTGTACCACTTCTGGACCACCAGAGCGCCGCCGCAGAGCACCAGGATCGCCGCCACACCGCCGGAAACCCACCACCACCTCGAACGCATACGGGAGTATCGCACCGCTCACCGGCGTACCGCTGTCCCTAACCTTCCCGGTGCCGGTAGTGATGGACGACCAGCGCAACGATGCAGGCGAGCGTGATCAGGCCGAAGCCCGCACCGATCAGGTGCGCACCCGCGCTGGAGAGCACGGTGTTGGCGACCGCGCTGACGATCAGGACCAGCCACAGAACAGGACGAGGATTCATGACCCTCACGCTACGAATCCGGCGCCGCTCCGGCGATCCAGCAGCCGCATCGAGGTAAGTACAGCCAGCTGTACTGCCCCGGCTCCACGGGTGCCCTAGGGTCGCGGCATGTCCCGGCTTCGCTTCCTCGATCGCGTCCGGGCCGCGGTCGATGCCCTGGAGCATCTGGTCGGCGGTCTCGGCACCGCGGTGCTCGCCCTGGCCGCAGTCGTATGGCTGCTCATCGTGGCGGCGTCCTGCCTGGTGGTCGTCGGCCTGGTCTTCGCACCGACCACGTTGCGCATCGTGCGATCCGTCGCCGACCGCGAGCGCGCACGCCTGTCCCGCTGGGGCCCGGAGATCATCGGCCCGGAACCGCTGCCCGCCGGCCTCAAGGACGCCCTCCGGGACGTCACGGTCCAACGCGAGCTCGGGTGGGTGGCCGCGCACGCCACCCTCGGTCTCGCCCTGGGGATCATCGGCCTCAGCCTTCCTCTGTACGCGGTCCAGGACGCAACTTTCCCGCTATGGTTCTGGGCCGTCCCCGCGGACCAGGGCGGCCCGGGCATCGTCAACTACCCCATCAACAACCTCGTCGACGCACTCGGCGTCGGCCTGATCGGCATCGGCTGGCTCGCCGTCTGCATCGGCGGCGGCCCGCTCCTGGCCAGACTCCAGGCAGCCCCCGGCCGAGTCCTGCTCAAGCCGTCCGCCGACATCGACCTGTCCCTGCGAGTCGTCCAGCTCACCGCCACCCGAGCCGCTGCCCTCGATGCTCACGCCGTCGAACTGCGACGCATCGAAAGATCCCTCCACGACGGTACGCAGAACCGCCTGGTCGCCGTGAACGTGCTGCTCGGCGCGGCCCGCCGAGCCCTGACCCGAGACCCGGCAACGGCCGACGAGATCCTCGCCCGAGCCCAGGACGCCGCCGAACAGGCCCTCTCCGAGCTGCGTACGGTCGTCCGCGGCATCCTCCCCCCGGTGCTGGCCGACCGCGGCCTGGAAGGCGCCCTCACCGGCCTGGCCCGCAGCTGCGGCGTGCCCTGCCACCTCGACGTCAACGTCCCGGGCCGCTGCGCAGTCTCGGTGGAAGCCACCGCGTACTTCGTCGTGGCCGAAGCCCTCACCAACGTCACCAAACACAGTGGAGCAACGGCGGCCACGGTCACGGTCCGCCGCGACCACGACCGCCTGATACTTCAAATGGACGACGACGGCCGTGGCGGCGCGGACGAGACTAAGGGCTCGGGACTCGGCGGTATCCGCCGCCGCGTCGAGGCCTGCGACGGCACCCTTACCCTGACCAGCCCACCCGGTGGTCCGACATCAATGCACGTGGAGCTGCCATGCGGATCGTGATCGCGGAAGACGACCCCTTACTGCGCGAGGGCCTGGCCCTGCTCCTGCGCGCCGAATCCCTGGACGTCGCCGCCACCACCGACGGCCCAGCAACCTTCCTGGAAGCCATCGACCTGCACAAACCCGACGTAGCAATCGTCGACGTCCGCATGCCCCCCACCCACACCGACGAGGGCATCATCGCCGCCGTCGAGGCCCGCCGCCGCCAGCCCGGGTTGGCGGTGCTGGTGCTCTCGGCATACGTGGAACAGGCCTTCGCCACCGACCTGCTGGCCGGCGGAGCGGCCGGCCTGGGCTACCTGCTCAAGGAACGCGTTGGCCGCGTCGAGCAGTTCCTCGAGGCCCTGCACCGGGTCGCAGACGGAGGCACAGCCATCGACCCCGAGGTGGTGGGCCAGTTACTGACCCGCACCCGCCCGGACAGCGGCCTCGAAAGACTGAGCCCCCGCGAACGCGACGTCCTCACCCTCATGGCCGAGGGCCTGGGCAACACCGCCATCGCCGAACGCCTCTTCGTCACAGAAGGCGCCGTCCACAAACACATCCGCAGCATCTTCTCGAAACTCGACCTATCCCCGGACGACCGCGCCGACCGAAGAGTCACCGCCGTCCTCCGCTACCTCGAAGACATCCAGCGCCGCGGTTAGGGCGTGTCGATCGGCATCACCGCTCGCGGGCGGGCGGGGTCGTCAACCGGGTAGAGCGCCCACCGTGCCACCGAGCCGGCCCGGGTGAGGAAGCCGGGCAGGCGGCGCTGGTCGACCGGTTGGTACCAGAGCGCGCCGGTCTCGCGGGACTCGAGCAGGCCGTGGTACTTCTCGGCCCTGACCGGGTTGTAGCTCTCCGGCGACCGATTGGTCGGGGGCGCCGGGAAGATGGTGACGACGGCTCCGGGTCGTAGCGTTGCCCGGACGGTGGCGACGTCGCCGCCTGCCGGCACCGGTCTCCACTTGTGGTCCTGCGGCCCGGTTGTCTCCAGGAGCACCACGCCCGCGGTGGCGGCTGCGACGCGGACCTGCTGCCAGAAGGCGTCGTCGGCCGCGGGGAGACCTTCCGATCCGGGTACGGGTTCGACGGGCCGGGGCGCGCTCTTCGTGACGGTTGCCGAAGACCCGGCCGGATTCGCCGAAGCAGGCGCGGGCGTGGCTGCCGGGATGAGGGCGGGTGCAGGGCGGGGCTTCGGGATCACGGGTGCGGCGATGGCACGGCGGATCTGGTCACGGATGCCGACCACGCCGATCAGCAGCACCACAAGACCGCCGACCCGGATACTCAGCCGGATCGCGTCGACGCCCAGTGCCGCTGCCAGTTCGTCCGCGTTGGTGGGATTGCCGCCGGCGTTGTTCAGCGAGAGGAGAAGCCCGGCAACGAGAATGGCGTTCCAGGCCGGGATCGACCAGTGCCGGGTCGGCGTCACGGTGTCGTCCACGAACCTGCTGAGCATGTCCCGGCTGCGCTTACGCCAGAGATAGAAGCCGCCCAGGTAGGCGATAGATCGAAATTTTCGATCACCTTAACCGGTTTGGCGCGGCCCGCTTATCCCCTTTTCCGCTCGCCCACGCAGCCGTCCACATCAGCGCCGAACGGTGGGGTAGTGCCTGCTGTACCAAGCTTCCGCCCGCAGGCTGCATAGCTCGGAATCGATCCGCTCAATAGCGTTTGACCTGTGAAAACAGAAGCCGTACGCATAGAGCGCCTCACCCGAATCTACGAAACCGGCGGCCAGCGGGTCACCGCGCTCGCCGGCGTGGATCTCGCCTTCGACCGTGGCACGTTCACCGCGGTGATGGGCCCGTCCGGTTCCGGCAAGAGCACCCTCCTCCAAGCCGCCGCCGGCCTGGACCGCCCCACCGAGGGCCAGGTCTGGGTGGGCGACGTCGAGCTGTCCAAATTGTCCGAGACGAAGTTGACGAAGCTGCGCCGCGACCGGATCGGCTTTGTGTTCCAGGCGTTCAACCTGATCGGCGCGCTGACCGTCGAGGAGAACATCCTGTTGCCGCTGCGTCTGGCCGGGGTGCAGCCCGACCGTGCCTGGCTGGCCGAGGTCATCGACCGGGTGGGGCTGGGTGAGCGGCTGCGGCACCGCCCGGCGGCGTTGTCCGGCGGTCAGCAGCAGCGGGTGGCGATCGCCCGCGCGCTGGCCACGCGTCCTGACGTTATTTTCTGTGATGAGCCGACCGGTGCTCTCGACACCCAGACCGCGGCGGATGTGCTGGCGCTGCTGCGCTCGGTCGTTGACGATCACGCGCAGACCGTGGTGATGGTGACCCACGATCCGGTTGCCGCCTCGTACGCCGACCGCGTCGTGGTGCTGGCCGACGGGCGGATCCGGCAGGACATGCCGCAGCCCGGTGCCGAGCGGATCGCCGAACAGCTCGCGGCGCTCGGCCGGCGTACCCGTGTCGCGCAGGAGGCCTGAGTCCGATGCTGAAGCTTGCCGTGAAGAATCTGCGCGCGGGTAGCGTGATCGCCACCCTGGTCGCGCTCGCCGCCGGTGTCATGATCCTGATGAGCATGGGCACCCTGGTCGAATCCGGGCTCCGCTACCACCCCGAGCCCCACAAGTACGCCCACGCCGATGTCGTCGTCGCCCACCAGAGCATCACGTTCACCAGCAAGGACTTCGACGGCGAGACCACGTCGGAAACACTCCCGCTGCCCGAGGGCGGCCGGCTCCCCGCGGACCTGGCGGGCAAGATCCGCGCGGTTCCCGGGGTGACGGCGGTCGAGGAGGATCCTGACGCCATCGCGGTGACCGGTTCGGGCATCGTGGAGCCGGTGCGGCGTCTCGCGAAAGAGGCCGGAGTCGAGGCGTACACGGGAAATGATCGTGGCCTGTTGGAGCAGCCGGAGGGTGCCGCGACCCGCAGCCTGCTGATTCAGATCGGTGGCTCGTTCGGCGGTTATGTCGTCCTGCTGATCATCTTCGTGGTCGCCGGCACCGTCGGGCTCTCCGTGCGGCATCGCCGCCGTGACCTGGCGCTGCTTCGCGCTGTCGCCGCCACTCCTGGTCAGGTCCGGCGCATGATCGTGGCGGAGTCGGCCTTGCTGGGCGTGGTCGCGTCGGTGATCGGCATTCCCGCCGGGGTGTTCGCGACCGGCTGGGTGCACGATGAACTGGCCGCCCGGGGCTTCCTTCCCGGCAGCTTCCCGATGTCGCACGGTGTCGTTGCCGCCGCGGCCGCTGCGGGTCTGACCGTGCTCGTCGCGGTCTGCGCCGCCCTGATCGCCGCCCGCCGGGTGACCGCGATCCGCCCGGCTGAGGCGCTGGGCGAGGTCTCCATCGAGCCTGCGCGCAGCGGCAAGGTCCGCCTGGTGTTCGGGTTGCTGACCCTGGCCGGCGCCGTGACCGCCAGCACGTTCGCCGTCAGCGGCAGCGGGGAGGCCGCGCTGACCGGTGCGCTCGGGATGCTCTACCTGTTCGTGCTCGCTGTCGCCCTGCTCGCGCCGTGGATCAACGCCTTCGCCGCCCGGCTGCTCACCCCGGTGCTGCGCGCCACGTTCGGGACCAGCGGATATCTCGCAGCGGCGAACCTACGAGCGAATTCGAAGGGCATGGCCACCGTACTGACCGCGCTGGTCCTGTCGGTCGGGTTCGGTGGCTCGGTCTGGTTCCTGCAGAACAACCTGGAGCGCGGCGCAGCCGATGATCGGGCCGAGGGCGTGCTCGCCGACTTCGCGATGGTCGCGCCGGGTGGTCTGCCGCCGGCCGCTGCCGAGCAGACCGCTGCCATTCCGGGGGTACGCGCGGTGACCGCGATCCGCCGTACCGCCGTCCTCGTGAAGGTCTTCGACGGCGCCGAGCAGGTCGAGGCTCAGGCGATCGACCCGCGGTCCGCGTCCGAAACGCTTGATCTGGGCGTACGCGAGGGAAGTCTGCAAGATCTGACCAGCACCTCGATCGCGGTGTCCCGGATGCGCGCCGACACGCAACACTGGAAGATCGGCGACCAAGTGAAGCTGTGGCTGGGCGACGGGACCCCGATCACCGTACGCGTTGCAGCGATCTACGACCGCGGCCTGGGCTTCGGCGACGTGACCCTGAACCGCGAAACCGTCGCCGGCCACACCCGAACCGGCCGCGACGATCAGCTCCTGATCAGCACGGACGACGGCAGTTCCCTCGCTCCCGCTGTGGCCCGCTACCCCGGCAGCAGCATCGTCAGCGCTGCCGGGCTGAACGGGAAGGTCGCCAAGGATCTTGCCCTCGGTGCCTGGCTGAACCGCCTGCTCATCGGCGTCATGGTCGGCTACGCCGCGCTCGCTGCGGCCAACACCATGATCATGGCGGCCCTGGCCCGGCGTCGCGAGCTGTCCCTGCTGCGCCTGGTCGGTGTCACCCGGCGCCAGATCAGGAACATGGTCCACGCCGAGCAGGCCGGTCTGCTGGGTGTCGCCCTGGTCGTCGGCGTGGCGATCGCGGGGGCGACCCTCACGGCGGTGGTCCACTCGCTGACCGGCGACCCGGTCCCGTACGTTCCGCCGCTGGGCTGGGTGACCGTGCTGGGCGGGGCGACCCTGCTCGCTCTGGTGGCCACGATCCTGCCGATCGGCCGCCTCCTGCGGGTCTCCCCGCTCGAGCACCTCGGCACCAAGGAATGAGCGGCACGATCCCCCATGATCCCCTGTGGAGCGTGGGGGGTCGGAACGGGTCGTTCGGTCAGCTCACCTGCTCGCTACGGACAATTCAGCTCACGGCCGAGCGAAATCGCTGTTCATCGGTCATTTGGCCGTGCCACGCTCAAGTCGTGACAAGCTTTCCGACACCCGCACCCAGGGTGTTCACTCAGGACCAGACCGACGCCGGATGGCGTTCGATGTCTCTGCTCGCCCGCTTCGTGCAGCGCGGCGGGCACCCCGCTCCGGTAACCCCGACCGTCCCGCTGAGCCCCGGGGAGAAGCAGTACGGAGCCTTCCTCGTCGACGTGCTGACGTACCTCTCCGAGGGTGTCTTCACCGACAACGGCCTGCTCTGGAGCGGCACCGGCAACGGCTGGCAGTCCCGCGGCCGGGTGCCGGCGACGATCACCAGCGAGCGGCTGATCGTCAACGAGGCGGAGTACTTCTTCCGCGACCTCGTCATGGTCCAGCCCAACCCGCTCGACTGGTCGGTGAACCTCTACTTCCAGGGCCACCCGCCGCTCATGCTGCACAGCCCGTGGGTGCCGTGGATGACCGTCGTGATGTGCGCCGAGCTCTACGGTTCGCCGTGGCCGCCCGGGCACGTCTCGGGTTCGGAGATCCCGATCACGGCCATGTGCGAAAACACGCAATAGCGCGGGCGGTGGTGATCCTGCACGCTGGGCCTTGTGCATGACTATGACCTGGTAGTGCTGGGATCCGGCCCGAGCGGGCAGAAGGCCGCGATCGCTGCGGCGAAGCTGGGCAAGCGCGTCGGGATCGTCGAGCGGCGCGACTCGATCGGCGGGGTCTGCATCAACACGGGCACGGTGCCCTCCAAGACCCTGCGGGAGGCCGTGCTCTATCTGACCGGCCTCAGTCAACGCGATCTGTACGGCAGCAGCTACCGCGTCAAGGACGAGATCACCGTCTCCGACCTGGCAGCGCGGACCCAGCACGTGATCAGCCGCCAGACCGACGTCATCCGCAACCAGCTGGCCCGCAACCGGGTAGTCATGATCACCGGCACCGGCCGCTTCGCCGACGCCCACTCGATCTGGGTCGACGGCGGCGACGGCAGCGGCCGGGACACCAAGATCACCGCCGACAAGTTCATCATCGCCGCGGGCACCCGCCCCGCCCGCCCGGACAGCGTCGACTTCGACGACCGCACCATCGTCGACTCCGACGGCGTCATCAACCTCGAAGCCGTCCCCCGCAGCATGGTCGTGGTCGGCGCCGGCGTCATCGGCATGGAGTACGCCTCCATGTTCGCCGCCCTCGGCACCAAGGTCACCGTGGTCGAACGCCGCGAGAAAATGCTCGACTTCTGCGACGAAGAGATCATCGAGTCCCTCAAATACCACCTACGGGACCTCTCGGTGACGTTCCGCTTCGGCGAGGAGGTCGCCGCCGTCGAACGTCACCAGACCGCCGCCCTCTGCATCCTCAAGAGCGGCAAGAAGATCGTCGCCGACACGGTCATGTATTCCGCCGGCCGCCAGGGCCAGACCGACGACCTCGCCCTGGAAGCAGCCGGCCTCACCGCCGACCGCCGGGGCCGCATCGAAGTCGACAGCAACTACCGCACATCAGTAGAAAACATCTACGCGGTAGGCGACGTCATCGGCTTCCCCGCCCTCGCCTCCACCTCCATGGAACAGGGCCGCCTGGCCGCCCACCACGCCTGCGGCGAACCCACCCGCACCATGGGCGCCCTGCAACCGATCGGCATCTACACGATCCCCGAAATCAGCTACGTCGGCGCCACCGAGGACGACCTGACCGAGAACGCCACCCCCTTCGAGGTAGGCATAGCCCGCTACCGGGAACTAGCCCGAGGCCAGATCGTCGGCGACTCCTACGGCATGCTCAAACTCCTCGTCTCCCCCGAAGACGGCAAACTCCTCGGCGTCCACGTCTTCGGCACCGGAGCAACCGAGATCGTCCACATCGGCCAGGCCGTCATGGGCTGCGGCGGCACAGTCGACTACCTGGTCGACGCCGTCTTCAACTACCCCACCCTGTCGGAGGCCTACAAGGTCGCCGCCCTGGACGCCTCCAACAAAATCCGAAACATCACCCGCATCGACGGCTAGCGTTCACTCGGATCGACCCGGTCAACGCGCCGCTCGCGGATGTCACCGTGGACGCTCCACCGTTGCTGGTCCCGGCGAACCAGGACGAGGTGGCGCAGCAGGCAACGGGGTACGGGCTGGTCGCGTAGGGAATCTCCTCGTAGTGAGCCGGCGGCGCATCACCCGCCTGGGCCTCTTCGAGGTTGTCACCCGCGGCGGCAGCACCTCCTACCGCAAGCGGGAGACCCTGGATCTGCCGTCGATCTAACAGACCTTGCGCGATGGCGACGCCATTCCTCAACTCCTCGCCCAGCCTTCCGATGATGTGTGCGCTGAGCCACACCAACCGAAGGGGAAAAGAAACCGATGACGCAGCCTGCAGCCACCGACCAGATGATCGCGCCGGTCAACCAGATGATGATGCAGATGCAGGCGCAGTCCGCCTACGACGACGTAAAGAAATCGGCCGGGCTGGCTTACGTCATCTGGTTCTTCTTCGGCGTTTTTGGTGGTCACCGGTTTTACCTGGGCCAAGGCGGCCTCGGCGCGGCCATGTTCCTGACGCTCGGCGGCTTCGGATTCTGGGCACTGCTCGACGTGGCCCTCATCGGTGGCGCCGTACGTGCGGTCAACGCCCGGAAGAAGGCTGAGATCTTCGGTCGCGCGGGTCTGCCGGTCCTGTAGTCCTGACCCGCAAAACAGAGGCTGGGCGAGTCGAAGCTCGCCCAGCCCCCTGGCGTGGGCGATGAGGCCCGCCAGCCGCTATGCCCTGACCGCCGCGCCACCGGTAGCCGCCGTCGCCGAGGGCCCGCCAGAACGCATGGCGTCGAGGAATCCCTCGACGGAGGCCGACCACGGAAACTGTTCCGCGCGGGCCCGGGCCACCTCTCGCCGCAATGGACGTTCAAGCAGCGCCTGAACAGCCCGAGCCATTCCCCGCCCATCACCAGCGGCCAACCCCGCATCCCCGATCACTTCGGGAAGCGCACTCGCAGAATTGACCACCGCGGGCGTACCACTGGCCAGAGCTTCCAACGCACCCAGCCCGAACGTCTCGATCGGCCCCGGCGCAACAGCGACGTCAGCCGTGGCAAGCAGATCGGCAAGCTCATCCCGATCACGCAAATGCCCGAGGAACCGCACCGGCAGCCCCAGCGAGGCCGCCTCAGCCTGTAAAACGGACCGCAAAGGCCCACCCCCGGCCACCACCATTACAGCCGGAACCCCCTTTGCCCGCAAAGCAGCCAACGTCTGAATCGACAACTGCGGACGTTTCTCCGCTGACAACCTCCCGCAATGCACGAGCAGAACGTCCCCGGGCCCGGCCCACCGCTGCCGCAGCGCCGGATCGTGCCGTCCCGGCGAGAACACTTCAAGATCTACTCCGAGGGGTACGCGCACCACGTCGCGAACCCCGACCCGCTCGAACTCCGCAGCAGCCCACCCCGTGGTAGCCACAATCCGATCGAACGACGCAGCACTACGCGCATTGAGCCGATCAGCAACCCACCGCGACCGCCCACCGCCGAAGATCCGCAGCAACCCGTCCAGGCTCTCGTGCGACACCATCATGGACGGCACCCCGCACTCCCGCGCCCACCGCCCGACCCACCGCAACGTGCTCCGATCGGACACCTCGAGATGATCCGGCCGCAGCCCCCGCAGCGTGTCGGCAACCCGGGCCCGATCAAGCAGCACCCGATACCCACCCATCCGCGGCACCTCCGGCCCGGGCAGCGTGATCACCAGCCCCTGCTCGGTCTCCACCTCGCCGTACCGCGCCCCCGGATGGACAAGCACAGCCTCGTGCCCGGCCCGCTGATACCCGATCCCCAACTCCCGCAACGCCGTCCGCAACCCCCCGGACCGCTCGGTAATGAAGTTCGCCAGCCTGACAATCCTCATGCGGCCACCAGATTCCTCGTCATCGCAGCCTCGTAATGGCCGATCAACTCATCACCGACAGCAGCCCAGGTGCGCCCCTCGATGGCAACCCGCCCGGCAGCACCGAAGAGCGCCCGGCGTTCCGGATCCGCGACCAGCCCTGCGACCGCGTCCGTGAAGCCCGCAGCCCGGAACGCCGGCACAAGATGCCCGGTCCGCCCCTCCTGCACGAGATCAAGCGGCCCACCCGCAGCCGGCGCCACCACCGGCAACCCACTCGCCATGGCCTCCTGAATCGCCTGCCCGAACGTCTCATACGGCCCGGTGTGCGCAAACACATCCAGGCTCGCGTAGATCCGAGCCAACTGCTCCCCGTGCCGCGCCCCCAAAAACACAGCCTTCGGCAAAACCCGGCGCAACGTAGCGGCATGGGGACCATCACCCACCACCACCAGCCGTACGCCCGGAATGCGCGAAGTCTCCGCCAGCAACTCGACCTGCTTCTCCACGGCGAGCCGCCCCACGAACCCGACCAACGTCTCGCCGTTAGGTGCCAGCGCGCGCCGGATCCCGGCATTGCGCTTGCGTGGATGGAACCGCACGTCGTCGACGCCGCGTCGCCACAGATGCACCCGCCGCACGCCGTGCGTGTCGAGCGCGGCGACAGACTCCGTCGAGGGCGCCAGCGTGCGGAACGCCGAGTTGTGGACGGTCCGGATCCACGCCCACGCGGCGGCTTCCGTCATGCCGACCTTGTACGCACGCGCGTACGCCGCGACGTCGGTCTGATAGACGGCGACCGACGGCAACTTCAGCGACCGGGCGGCGGCCGCGCCCCACGCCCCGAGCACGAACGGGCTCGCGAGATGCACGACCTCGGTGCCGTGCGCACGCAGTGCGGAGCTCAGCGCGGGTGTCGGCAGCCCGAGCCGGATCTGGGGATAGCCGGGCATCGGCAGCGAGGGGATCCGCACCACCGGCCAGGGCAGCTCGGGCGTAGGTCCGGTCGAGGCACGCGGGGCGACCACCATCGGTTCGTGGCCACGCTGCGCGAGGTGTTCGGCCGCCCTCAGCACTGAATGGGCGACCCCGTTGACGTCCGGCAGGAAGGACTCCGTCACCAGGGCGATTCGCATGGGCTGAGGATGATCGGCGGTCCGCTCCCGGCAGAGAACGAGTTCGTGTCCGGAAAGGGAACTCGCGGCGACAAGAACGCTGTTCGCTCCCTCTTCGCCTGATGTCTCCTCGGTGTTGCCCATGACCAGGCAAAAGTGATCTTCGTGGATCGACGTAACCTACTTCGCGCGGCCGTCGCCGCCCCCCTCGTAGCCGCGGCTGTGCCCGCCCTCCCGGCAACCGAAGCGGCCGCCAAAGACAAGGCAAAGGCCAAGACAGAAGACAGCCGTTTCGCACTCGCGGTGCTGCCCGACACGCAGTACCTCTTCGACGCGGACAGCGCCGACCCGGCACCCCTGCGCGAGACGTTCCGCTATCTGACCGAGGAACGCGACGTCGCTTTCATGACGCACCTCGGCGACGTCACCGAGCACGGCACCGACGCCGAGATCAAGCTGGCCAGCGAGACGTTCCGGCGCATCGACGGCAAGCTTCCGTACAGCGTGCTCGCCGGCAACCACGACGTGAATGGCAGCACCGATGACCAGCGGGGCTCCACGGCGTACCTGAAGGCTTTCGGTCCGTCCCGTTTCGCCAGGATGCCCACCTATGCGGGCTCTTCGGCCGACGGTTACAACAGCGCGCACGTGCTCGAAGCCGGCAACCGTAAGTGGCTCATCCTGGCCCTCGACTGGCGCATCTCCGACGCCGGGCTGGCCTGGGCCGACGGTGTCCTCAAGAAGTACCCGAAGCTCCCCGCGATTGTGACCACCCACGACCTGGCCTACTCCGACGACGCGGGCAACGCCTCGCTCTCCGGCAACGGCCAGCGGCTCTGGGACAAGCTCATCAAGAGCCACGACCAGATCTTCCTCACCCTCAACGGCCACTACTGGCCGCCCGGGCGCACGGTGCTCAAGAACGACGCCGGCCACGACGTCCACGTGCACATCACGAACTACCAGGACCGCTACTACGGCGGCGCCGCGATGATCCGGCTCTACAACTTCGACCTCGCGCGCAACGTGATCGACGTCGAGACGTTCTCGCCGTGGTTCCTGAGCAAGCGCGACGACACGCGTACCCCGCTGGAGAAGGAAACCCTCGAGCTCACCGGCCCCACCGACCGGTTCAGCCTGGCGATCGACTTCGACGAGCGGTTCGCCGGTTTCGCACCGCCGGTGCTGCCCCCGGCCCGTCCGGCCTCGGCGGTGGTCAGTCGTGACACGGTCGCCTACTGGCGGTTCGACGGCTCCGGCCAGGCGGTCACCGACGGCTCCAAGGTGCGGGACCTGAGCGGTCACAACAACGACCTCTATGTACGCCGACTCGCGAACAGTGGTCAGGACGTGCTCGCGGTCTCGGCGGAACACCACGACGCGCAGCCCGCCCACGCCAGTCTCCGCTTCGACGGCGGGAAGAGCCCGGACCACGGAGCAATTCTGCGTACGTCCGAAGCCGCCCCCCTGAACAGCATGAAGTTCCTCGGCGGCTACACGATCGAGGTGTTCCTGAAGCTCCCCGAGCCGTTCGAGGGCGACCACGCCTGGATGGGGATCTTCAGCTGGGAAGGCCGGATGGGTGACGCCGGCAAGACCAACGGCTACGACCCGAACGAGCCGACGTGCAGCCTCAACCTGTCGTCGGAGCGCTTCCTGCAGTACGTCGTCTACCCGTCGGTCGAGGACGCCAGCCCGACCTCGTGGAGCCACGCCCTGCCCACCGGCCGCTGGATGCACGTCGCGGTGGTCAACAACGGCAGCCGCACGATCGTCTACGTGGACGGCTCGAAGATCGCCCGCAACCCCGCCCAGCCGTCCCACGGCATCGCCACCCTCGGCCTGCCGTTCGTGCTCGGCGCCACCTCGTACAACCTCGGCTACGGCCAGGGCTTCTACGGCTGGATGGGCGACGTACGCATCACAAAGCGGGCATTGACCCCCGGACAGTTCCTGATCGGCTGACGAATCGGAAGTCGTAGTGTCAGGGGTATGTCGACGATCGCCACCAACGACGGAGTGACCCTGCACTACACCGACGAGGGCGGTGGCCCGGTGATCGTGCTGATCCCCGGGTTCACCGCCTCCGTCGACAGCTGGGAGTTGCAGCGCCTGGCCCTGGTCAAGGACGGCTACCGCGTGCTGGCGCTCGACCGGCGCGGGCACGGCGACTCCGAGACCCCCGCGTGGGGCTGGCGATTGTCCCGGCACGGCAAGGACCTGCACGACTTCCTCCACGCCCTCGACCTGCGGCGCGTCGTGCTCGTCGGCGGCTCGATGGGCGCCAGCACGATCTGGGCCTACTACGACCTCTACGGCCCCGACCGGCTCGCCGGCATCGTCACCGTCGACCAGACCCCGCGCCTGATCAACGAGGCCGGGTGGGAGCACGGCTTCTACGGGCTGACCGCGGACAATGCCGGCACGTTCTTCGCCGACGGCGTACCCCTCACCGGTAAGGGCCTGTCCTTCGAGACGACCGCTGAGCGACTGCCCCGGCTCGTCGAGGCGCTGGGCCGCCCACCCAAGAACGCCGACTGGCGGCCGATGGCGGCGTTGCTGCAGGATCACGCCAACCAGGACTGGCGCGACGTGATCGCCCGCATCTCGGTGCCGTCGTTGTTCCTCGCCGGCCACGACAGCCAGCTCTGGCCCTGGGCCCACGCCACGGACGCCGCCGCCCTCAACGACCTGGCCGAGGCCCTGATCCTCGAGGACTGCGGCCACGCCATGAACATCGACCAGGCCGACGAGGTCAGTCAGGCCATCAGTACGTTCGCGAGCGCGCTGTGACAACCAATCCGCTCGCCGCGGCCCTGCCCGACCTGGACTTCGTCACCGACACCGACGTGCTCGACTCGCTCAGCCACGACGACGCCGAGTGGGCGCCGGTGGGCAACGCCCTCTCAGCGGTCCGCCCCCGCAGCACGGCAGAGGTCCAAGCGGTCGTCGCCGAGTGCGCGACCCGTGGCATCCCCGTGGTCACCCGTGGCGCGGGCACCGGGCTCTCCGGCGGCGCGAACGCGGTTGACGGCTGCCTGATCCTGGACCTGTCGAAGATGAACCGGATCCTCGAGATCGACCCCGACAACATGATCGCCGTCGTGCAGCCGGGCGTCGTCAACAACGACCTCAAGGCCGCGGTCGCCGAGCACGGCCTCTGGTATCCGCCCGACCCGGCGAGCGCCCCCTGGTCGACGATCGGCGGCAATGCGTCGACCAACGCCGGTGGTCTCTGCTGCCTCAAGTACGGCGTGACCCGCGACTACGTCCTCGGCCTCGAAGCCGTGGTCGGTGGCCCGGCCGGCGCGTACGGCACCGCGGTCCGGCTCGGTCACCGGACCACCAAGGGCGTCGCCGGCTACGACATGGTCGGGCTGTTCGTCGGCTCGGAAGGCACCCTCGGCGTCCTGACCGAGATCACGCTGCGGCTGCGTCCGGCTCGGGCGGAGTCCCCGCGTACGGTGGTCGGCGCCTTCGGCAGCATCGTGGCCGCCGGCAACGCGGTGGCAGCGACCACCCGCCTGGGTCTGCTGCCCACCGCGCTGGAACTGCTCGACAGGGCCTGTCTCCAGGCGGTCGAGGAGTGGAAACATCTCGGCCTGTCAGCGACCGCGGAGGCGCTGCTGCTCGCTCAGATCGACACTCCCGGCAAAGCAGGCGACGACGAGGCAGCCGCGCTCGCCCAGTGCTTCCGCGACGCCGGAGCCGAATGGGCGGAGCAGTCCACCGACGAGTTCGAGGCGGAGGCCCTGTTCTCTGCCCGCCGCCTCGCCTATCCCGCCCTCGAACGACTCGGCCCGGTCCTCACCGAGGACATCTGCGTGCCCCGCTCCGCCGTGCCCCGGATGCTCGCCGCCATCGAGGACATCGCCACCCGCCATCAGGTCGCCATCGCGACCATCGCTCACGCGGGTGACGGCAACCTGCACCCCTTGATCCGTACGCCCGCAGGTGACGACGCCGCCCGCACCGCGGCCCAGGCAGCATTCGAGGAGATGCTGACCGCCGCGATCGACATGGGTGGCACCGTCACCGGCGAACACGGCGTCGGCCTGCTCAAACGCGCCGGCCTGCGCCAGGAGCAGGAGCCCGGCGTCATCGCCATGCAGCAGGCGCTCAAGCAGACCCTCGACCCCCTGAACCTCTTCAACCCCGGCAAGGTCCTCGGCGACCCCGCCGCCTGACCGTGCTTCAGGTGCCGACAGCCCCCATCGCCCGATCGAGGATCTTGCCGAGCTCCTGCTCGTGATCGCTCGACGTCCACGCGATCAGCGTCGCCTCGACACAACCCAGCGCGGCAGCGATCACGGCACCGGCGGCGGGATCTGAGGCGTCCTCCGGGTCACTCCCGAGCCGTCGCGCGATCTCGGGCCGCAGCAACTCCTGCCACCGCCCGTTCTTCTCCCGATGACTGGCGGCCAGCACCGGCGTCGTCACGACGAGCCGGGTAAGACGCCGTACCCGCTCGTCATGCGCGGCGTACTGCTCGATGAGCGGATCGAGCGCGCGCCGCATCGCCACCCACGCCGTCTCCCCCTCGGGCCGGCCAACGAGCGCCTCGAGCAGCCGCTCCCCGGCATCGGCCGACGCCCCGAACAGAGCGGCCTCCTTCGACGGGAAGTAGCGGAAGAACGTGCTGCGCGAGATCTCGGCGGCCGCGCAGATGTCCTCCACCGTCGTCTCCTCGTAGCCCCGCTCGAGCACCAGATCCATGACGATCTCGGCTACCTGGGCCTGCATCGCCTGACGCGCCCGGGCCCGCGCACCACCCCCGCTGCGGTTCATGGTCATGACCTCACGGTACTACAACCCTAAAGTGGTACCGTGTCTCACGAAAGAGACTCAGTGCCGATTCGAGGAGTACGCCATGAAGGTCATCGTCATCACCGGCGCGAGCGACGGCATCGGTGCGGCCGCAGCGCGCAGACTCCATCGGGACGGCCACACCGTCGTGGTCGTCGGCCGCTCGCCCGAAAAGACCCGCGCGGTCGCTGCGGAGCTCGGCGTCGACAGCTACGTCGCGGACTTCACCCGCCTGGACGACGTCACCCGGCTGGCAGCAGAGCTCAAATCCGCCTATCCCCGCATCGACGTGCTGGCCAACAACGCGGGCGGCGTCTTCGGTGGCAAACCGAAAACCGTCGACGGCTTCGAGATGACGTTCCAGATCAACCACCTCGCGCCGTTCCTGCTGACCCGCCTGCTCCTCGACACGCTCATCGCATCGCGCGCATCGGTGCTGCAGACCTCGAGCACCGTCCGCTTCTCCGGCACGATCGACCTGGACGATCTCGACAACGACAAGAACTTCGAAGCATCCCGCGCGTACGGAGCGGCGAAGCTGGAGAACATCCTCTTCACCACCGAACTCCACCGCCGCTACCACGCCCTGGGCCTCTCGGCTGCGTCGTTCTACCCGGGCAATGTCGCCACGAACTTCGGCTCGGACACCACGAACCCGATCATCCGCCTCGTCGTGGCGATCGGCAGCAACCCGATCGGCCGCCGCATCCTGCTCCGCACCCCTGACCAGGGCGCCGAACAGATCGTGTGGCTCTCCGAGGGGACGCCGGGACACGACTGGCAGTCCGGCGCATACTACTACAAGAGCAAGGTCGCCAAGCCGGCCAACAAGCAGGCATTCGACGCCGACCTCGCCCGCGGCCTGTGGGACCGCTCGGAAGAAGTCCTCGGCGACCGCCTGAAGCCCTAACTCCGCCCCACGGAAAGATCGGAAACACCCGCGGTGGCGTCAACATCGAACCGGTCCTTCGCCGTGTCCCACCCGACCGGGGTGAACACCGATCCTCCGGGTACGCCGTTCCGCGTCTGCCCGTCAATCGTCACGTCAGCCGCCCCATTACGAGCAGCAACCCGCACCGGCGCGCTCCCACCGAGATGCACGAGCAGCCGCCCGGCGCCCCCGCTCATCGTCACGCTCTGAGTCCCTGAAGCCGCGGGCAGGAACACCTCCGCCCGGCTCGTCCCCGCCGTGAGCTCAACATCGCCCCCAGCACCGCCGGTCAGGTCAACAGCCTCGTCACTGGCCCCACCCGACAACCGCACCTGCCACCGAACATCCGTGGCCAGCACGACGTTCACGATCGCCGGCCCACCAACCCCACTGTCCCGCAGCCCTGCCACCACGGTGTTCCCATCAACAGAAACCGCCGGAACAACCCGGGACTCGGCCGGCGTAGAAACGCTGAACAGATCCCCACCGAGGTCACCGACGCTCACCCGCACCACATCGGACCCGTTGATCAGCTGGAACACAGCAGGCGAAGCCGCATGCCCGGAGCCACCCCGAACCTCATGATCCGGCTCGCTCGGCTCCCCCTGCCCCACCCCGGGCAACCCCAGCCCCGACCCACTCCCCGGCCAGGTCGGCACCGGCGTAGCACCCTCACGCCCAGGCGCCGCATATCCCGGCTGATGATCAGGATTCCAGTCCCGCCCCCCGTCATCCACCGCAGAACACCCCGCAACCGCCAGCACAGCAGCCACCGAGCCGACCCTGAGCACCCGGACAATCATGCCCACCTATTACCCGATGCCCCGAACCGCTACACAGCCCCCACGCCGGCCTGGGCACCAGACGCAAAAAAGGCCGGCCCCGATACGCCGGGTCCGGCCTGCACTACCACGTAGGAACGCAGAATGGCCTGCCCCGAAGGGCAGGCCATTCATCACGTTGAGTCCGGCG
>NZ_BOQP01000053.1 GCF_018332715.1 Winogradskya consettensis
TCAATTCCTTGACACGTTCCGTCCGGCTGCTCATTGCCGCCGTTGACGGTGGCTACCTTTTTGCCGTCGATGAAGTATTGCCAGTCAACTGTCCGGTGGCGGGCCGTCATCACCCAGGTGAAGGTGACGTTGGTGCCTACTGATTTGGCCGGCCAGTTGCGGCTCTCGTCGGCGAGGACCGAGAACTGGGATACGCCGCCGTCGCACGATTTCAGACCTTTGATGCCTTCGACGCTCTGGGGCTCGAATTGGATCTGGCCGCAGTCCTTGACGGCTCCTGAGGCGCAGAGGGCTTGGCGGCTCGGGGGTGCCGAGACGTAGCCGTGGGCCAGTGCGGGTGAGGCGACCGCCAGCGTTGAGCCGATTGCTCCCAGGGCTACCAGCGGATAGGCGACGACCTGCGCATTTGAATCCTCCAAGACGGAACCACGTGACGGGAGGACCGTATCCGCGGTTTCCATAAAGGAGCCTTAAAGAGAGCGGAAGGACTTATGAAGCGGCTCGGCCCCGGCGGCGGCGGCCGATCTCGGTGGGTGGTGCCGATGGTGCGGATTGGGGTACGCCCAACAGCAGCCCGATCCGGGCCCCGCCCAACGGCCCCCGGCTGATCTCCATGTGCCCGCCGGCCGCTTCGGCGACGCGACGCACGATGTCCAGCCCCAGGCCCGAGGAGCCCGCGCCGCTGACCCCGCGCTGGACGGCCGTTTCCGGGTCGGCGATGCCGGGGCCCGCGTCGTCGACGAGCAGGCCCGCCGGGGAGACGGTGACGCGGAACGCGACGCCTTCGGGGGTGTGCGCGAAGACGTTGCCGAGCAGGGAGTCCACGGCCAGGATCAGCTCGCTGCGCGGGAGCGGGACCGGCACGGGGGTCTGGCCGCCGATGACTTCCCAGGGGCGCTGCTGGTCCTCGGCGAGCGCCGACCAGAACGCGAGCCGGTCGGCGAGGACCTCGATCAGGTCGGATTGCTCGTTGCCGCGGGCTTCGACGCCGAGGCGGGCGCCCGCGATGATCGCTTCGAGTTCTTCGTCGAGCATGTCGCAGGCCTGGCGCATGCGGTCGGCGATCAGGCCGGGTGGCATGGTCTCGGCGTCGAGGCGCAGGGCCGTCAGCGGGGTACGCAGGCGATGCGACAGGTCCGCGGCGAGTTCACGCTCCGCGTCGAGAAGTCGGCGCAGGTCGGCGGCCATCGAGTTGAACGCGTGAGCGGCGTCCTGGAGTTCGCGGGGACCGCTGGGCTCCACGCGTACCCTCAGATCGCCTGAACCGAGACGTCTGCTGGAACCGGCCAATTCGCGGGTTGCTCTGACGAGGCGGCTGCCGAGCCGGTCGGCGAAGAGCACCGAACCCGCGACCAGCACGAACGCCAGCGCGACCAGGGCGAGCCAGGCCGGCCAGACGCCGCGGCGCATCTCCTCGTCGGGGACGAAGACCTCGATGACCGCTGACCGGCCGTCGCTGAGCACGCTGGGTTGCAGGTACGCGAGCCCGCCCGGCACATCCGCGGTCACCGAGCGCCGGTACTGGTTGGCCTGCTCGATCTCGGTGTCGCCCACGTGGGTGGTGCCGACGGTGTCGATGCCGGGGAGATGAACTGCGAGCCGGCCCGTGCTGCCGGCGATCGTGCTGGCCACCGCGTTGTTCAGCAGTCCCGGATCGGCGTCGACGGCGAGCGCCGCCACGATCGCCGCTGCCTGCTGGCGGGCGTCGCTGAGGGCGCGGTCATGCGCGATCTTCCCGGTCGCGTAGATCAGCGGCACGAGGAACGCGATGGCCACCATGGAGGTGATCGCGAGCGCGAGCCGGTTCAGCTCCCATCTCACCGTGGATCGACCATCATCACGCCCACCCCGCGTACGGTATGCAGATATCTCGGCGCCGCCGCCGTTTCGCCCAGTTTGCGCCGCAGCCAGCTGATGTGGACGTCGATCGTCTGTTCCTCACCGATCCGGGACTGGTTCCAGACCTCGGTGAGCAGTTCCCGCCGGCTGATCACCTGCCCCACGCGCTCGGCGAGATAGGTGAGCACGTCGAATTCGCGGCGGGTCAGTTGCAGGGCCTGGCCGCCGAGGGCGACGCGGCGCTGCCTGGGGTTGATCTCCAGGTCGCCGACGACGATCACTGTTGGTGCCTGGGCAACTGCTGCTTGCGTACGCCGAAGCACGGCATTGATGCGCGCCAGAATGTGCCCGCTGGAGAAAGGCTTGGTCACGTAGTCATCGGCACCCGCGCTGAGCAGCGCGATGATGTCGGCTTCCGAGCGCCGGGCGGTCGCCACGATGACCGGCACAGCCGAGACTGACCGCATCATCCGCAGCGCGTCGGTGCCATCGATGTCGGGTAGCCCGAGGTCGAGAATCACAAGGTCGGGCTGATCCTCGGTGACGACCTTCAGCGCCTCGGTCGCCTGCCCGACCGGCCGCACGACATGGCCGGCGTCGGTGAGCGCCCGCACCATCGCAGCCGTGATGTTGCGGTCGTCCTCGACCAACAGGATCAACGCCATGGCGAACACCATAGAGGCAGTGAGAACATAACCCGCGTGCGATCTTCCCGGAGCTGGTTCCCCGTGCTGGGCTGGTGCGCGGCCACGCTGACCAGCGTCGCTCTCGCCTCGGTGGCGATGTTGCCCGTTCTTCGCACGGCCACTGCCGATGAGGGCACTCTTGTCTCGGTCGACCAGCTCCGCGACTCCGGTGAGTTGACGCCGAGGCCGATCCCGGCTCCGATCGTGACGACGAAGCCGCCCAAATCGTCCTCGCACGCTTCGCCGTCGTCCTCGAAGTCCCGGTCCAAGTCGCCGTCCAGGAGCACCCCGACGTCGGAAGCACCGGCGACCACCAAACCGACAACCAAGGCCCCCACCACGACGACCGAGGACGGCTGGACCGTCACGACGGACGAGGATGGCGTACGCACGTACGTCCGCTCGTTCCGCGTCGAAGGCGGCCAAACGGTCATCCGCGCGTCGGACGGCGTCATCAAGCTCGTGACCGCGACCCCCGCGGACGGTTATTCGGTGGCGACCGTGCAGAACACTGCCGACAACCTCGCGGTGTACTTCAACGAGACCAACCACAGCTTTATCGTGCATGTGGTGTGGCAGGCGGATAAGCCGTTCGCCCAGGTCGACGAGGTCGGGTCCTGATCATCAAGTCCTATGACGGGCCGCTGCTGGTGCTCACCGCGGCGACCGGCGCGATCGACGGTGTCAGCTACCTGGCCCTCGACCGGGTCTTCACCGGCAACATGACGGGCAACGTGCTGTTCATCGGCTTCGGTCTGGCCGGCGAGCCGGATCTGCCGGTGCTCAACAACGTGGTCGCGCTGCTCGCGTTCATGCTCGGCGCGGTCCTCGGCGGCAGATTCACCCGCGGGACCTCCGACGCCACGCTGCCACGCAAGAGCCTGATCGTGCTGATCGCGGGCTGTGCGGTGACGCTGCTCGTCGGGGCGGCCTGGGCGATCGTGGGGAAGCCGGGCGACAACACGCTGGTGGTCATCACCGCGATCCTGGCTCTGGTGCTGGGCGCGCAGGCCGCGGCGGTCAAGCATGTCGGCATCCGCGATCTGTCGACCGTGGTGGTCACCATGACGATGGTGAACCTCTCCACGGACAGCCGCGCTGCCGGAGGACCGGGGACGTCGTGGGCGCGGCGGCTCGGGGCGATTCTCGCGATGGGGGTGGGCGCGCTGGTCGCCGCGCTGCTCGTCCGGCATTTCAAGGACGGCGCGATCGCCCTGTTGTTCGCGGGGGTTGTCATGGTTGTCGCGATCGGGCTGCTGGCTTGCGTACGGAAAAAGGAACTAGAGGCTGCGTAGTGCGGCCGGGACCGAGGCAACCGGCGCGTCGACCAGATCGGCCAGGTCCGCCTCCGTGATCCAGGCCGGCAGTACCGGCGAGCCGCAGAGCGCCGCGAGCTCGCCCGTCACCCGGGCCAGCCGCTCGCGGACCGTCAGCGTCGCGAACTCGTCCCGCCGCTGGTTGGCGCCGGTCAACTCGGTCATGACAAGCGTTTTGAGCAGGTCACCGGCGGCCGGCCGGCGGACCAGGTAGTCCGTCAGGACCGTGAGCGGCACGGTGCGGGCCACCACCGGAGTGCACGCGATGATGGTCGCCGCATGGGTGGGCGCAGCCGGCTCGCCGACGACGTCGCCCTGGGCCCGGATCGCCAGCAGCATCGTGTGCCCCTCCACGGCGGCTGTCACCTTCGCGTAGCCACTGAGCAACAACAACGCGTCACGCCGGGAGTCGTCCTGGAACATCAGCACGCCGCCGGCGGGATAGTCGTGCTCGATCCCGAGACTCAGCAGCTCGGTGCGGTCGGGCTCGGTGAGTCGACCGAGCAGGGTCGCAGGCCGCCAACCCTCGGCGAAAGCTGACGTCATGGTCCCAGGTTGCGCTACCCGGACCCGGACCGCATTCCTCCCAAAGGTGGATGCGGTCCACGATGGATGACCTCAGTCGTCGGCTTCGAGCAACCGGCGAACGCCCGCCATCATCTGGAACACCTCGACCCGGCCGTCCAGGAACCCACGCCGGTAGTCGACCCCTGTCACGGGATGCTCGGCCCGCGCCGGATCACGCTGCCCCACAAAACCGTCCACCCGGCCATCGCCGTAGGCCGACAGAGCTTCCTCCACTGACCCTCCCCAGGCCGCAAGGACCCACAGAACCGCAGGCCAGGGCCAATCTCCCACGCGACCGCAACCATCCGGCACCCTCCGTACACCCGACCCGCACCCCACCCGATGCGGCAACTATCACTGACAGCCACCGAAGCACCCCGGCTGGTATCGGAAATTGAATTAACTATTCCTTGTATCGAAGGACAGCGATGTTGCAGGATGAAGCCAGCGGCGCCGCCCCCAACCGCTCTCATCCCCGAGGTACCTGCCATGAGTCTGCTCAGACGCACCCTCATAGCGGCCGTCGCCCTGGTCACCGCTGTCGCGACAGCCGCCGTGCCCGCCCACGCCGCCACGCCTTTCAAGGTGCTCGCGTTCTACAACGGCACCTGGGACGCCGCCCATATCGACTTCGACAAGGAAGCGAAGGAGTGGTTCCCGCAGGCCGCCGCGCAGAACGGCTTCACATGGGAGGCCACCACCGACTGGAGCCGACTCAGCGCCTCCGGCCTCGCCGACTACAAGGTCATCATGTTTCTCGACGATGCCCCGCCGGCCGAGCGCCGGGCCGCTTTCCAGCAGTACATGCAGAACGGCGGCGCCTGGATGGGCTTCCACGTCAGCGCGTTCACCACGAACGCCAATGACTGGAGCTGGTACTACAACACGTTTCTCGGCTCGGGGAACTTCGCCACCAACACGTGGGGCCCGACCGCCGAGACGCTCAAGATCGAGGACCGTAGCCACCCGACCACCGCGGGCCTGCCGGCCACGATCCCGTCGGCGGTCAGCGAGTGGTACTCGTGGAGCCGGGACCTGCGGCAGAACCCGGACATCGACATCCTCGCCTCGATCGACGCGTCCAGTTTCCCGGTCGGCACCGACCCCAACCAGCAGTGGACGAGCGGCTTCTACCCGCTGATCTGGACCAACCGGAACTACAAGATGGTCTACACGAACTTCGGCCACAACGGCATGAACTACGACACCAATACGCGTACGTCGTCCACGTTCGCAAGCGCGCAGCAGAACCAGTGGCTGATCAACAGCATCCTGTGGCTGGCCGGCGAGTCAGGCTCCGAACAGCCCCCCATCGACCCCGCTGCCTGGTACCCGGTCGTCAACAAGAACAGCGGCAAGTGCCTCGACGCCCGGGCTGCAGGCACAACCAACGGCACAGCGATCCAGCAGTACGCCTGCAACGTCAGCAATGCGCAGCAGTACCAGTTCGCCCCGACCAGCAGCGGTTACGTCCGCATCAACAACCGCGGCAACAGCGCCCAGGCCCTCGACGTGACCAACGTGTCCACAGCGGACAACGCCCCGATCCAGACCTGGACCTACGGCGGCGGCACCAACCAGCAGTGGCTACCCGTCAGCGAGGGCGCCGGCTACTACCACTTCGTCAACCGCAACAGCGGCAAGTGCCTGGACGTGCCGGCCGCCTCCCTCGCGGACAGCGTCCAGCTGGTCCAGTACGCCTGCAACGGCACTGCCGCGCAGAGCTTCCGCCTCACTCGCTGACCGCTTCCCTTTTTACCTGCCCGCGGACCGTACGCCAGTCCGCGGGCTTCTTCTCGTTCTATGTTTACGATCGTAAGGTTCGCATGTATGGTTACGACTGTAAGCACAACATTTTGACGAAGGGAATCTCATGTCGAACCTGGTCAACTCCTGGCTGCACCTGTGGAACGGCGACTACGCAGGGGTCGAGGAGTTCATCGCTCCCGAGTTCCGGGTGCACGCGGCGATGATGGATGGCGGAGACGGCAGCGCTGTCAACAGCCCCGAGGCGCTGGTTGCCTGGATCGCGCAGACCCGCGCCGCCCTCCCCGACCTCACCTTTGCCATCGAGGTCGGACCGATCATCGACGCCGACCGGATCGCCCTGCGCTGGCGGGCCGAGGGCAGCTACGCCGGCGGCATGCCAGGAGCGAACGCCCCCGTCGGCACGAAGGTCGATTTCACCGGCACCGACATCCTGCGTACGGACAACGGGCTGATCGCCGAATACTGGGTCAACACCGACATCCACATCCTGATGACCCAGCTGCAGTTCTTCTCATGAGCACCGAGGTGACCGAGGTCGTCATGCCCGGCCCGGTGGAGCCCGACGGGCTGGAACTTCGTCGGCGCGTTCTGCCCGCCCCGGCCCGCGGCGAGGTGCTGGTGGCAGTGGACGCAACCGGCATCTCCTTCGCCGAGCACGCCATGCGACTCGGTCGCTATCCCGGACAGCCCAAGTTTCCCTTCGTACCCGGATATGACCTGGTCGCAACGGTGACCGCGACCGGCCCCGGGGTGGATGCGACCCTGGTGGGCCGGCGGTTCGCGGCCATGACCAAAACCGGCGGCTGGACCACCCACGCCCTGCTCGATGCCGTCGACCTGGTACCCGTTCCGGCCGGGCTGGACGCCGGGGAGGTGGAGACCGTAATGGTCAGCGGCCTGACGGCTTACCAGATGCTGCACCGCCGGGCGAAGGTACGCGCGGGCCAGACGATCCTGATCCACGGCGTCAACGGCGGCGTGGGCACCACCCTGGCCCAACTCGCCCTGCACGCCGGCGCCCGGGTCATCGGCACCTCATCACCCCGCCACCACGCCGCCCTGCGCGATCTCGGCGTGCTGCCCGTCGACTACAACGACCCCGAGCTGGCCACCCGGGTCCGCGATCTGGCGCCAGACGGAGTCGATGCCGTCTTCGACCACATCGGCGGCAAGAGCATCGCCCGCTCCTGGTCCCTGCTGGCCAGGGGCGGGACCCTCGTCAGCTACGCCATGCTCAAGGACTCCGGGCCGATGATCCCCGCCTTCATCGGCCTGCTCGGTCAACTCGCCTGGCTCAACGCACTGCCGAACGGTCGCCGAGCCGGCTTCTTCGACGTCTGGGGCGGCAAGCTCCTGCGGCCCGAACGATTCCGCAGCCGGCTGCAGGAGGACATGGCAGCCGTTCTCACCCTGCTCGGCGACGGGGTCCTACGCCCGCAAATCGCGGCACGCCTGCCCCTGACCGACATCCGCAAGGCGGTCGAGGTGGCCGAATCCCACACCATCGTCGGCAAGGTCGTGTTGATCCCTGGTT
The DNA here is from genome assembly GCF_018332715.1 of Winogradskya consettensis. Taxonomy (GTDB): domain Bacteria; phylum Actinomycetota; class Actinomycetes; order Mycobacteriales; family Micromonosporaceae; genus Actinoplanes; species Actinoplanes consettensis. Next base: position 7,713 of record NZ_BOQP01000053.1, read on the forward strand.
GAGCGATCGCTCAAAAGGTCGTACGCTGAGTTTGAGCAGATGCTCAACATCGGCGAGGGGCAGCTATGAAGATCGTCATTCCCGGCGGAACCGGGCAGGTGGGCGCAATCCTGGACCGCGCGCTGACCGCGGACGGCCACGATGTCGTCGTGCTGACCCGCTCACCTGTGCACAAGCGGCAGGTCCGCTGGGACGGGTCGACACTGGGCGACTGGGCGGCGGAGATCGACGGCAGCGACGTCGTCATCAACCTGGCGGGTCGCAGCGTGAGCTGCAGGTACACCAGGGAAAACCTCGAAGCCATGATGAGCTCGCGCGTGGATTCAGCGCGTGTCGTCGGCGAGGCCATCGCCGCCGCTGCCCGGCCGCCCAAGGTGTGGCTGCAGATGAGCACCGCAACGATTTATGCGCACCGCTTCGACGCCGCCAACGACGAGCACGACGGCGTGATCGGCGGCGACGAGGACGGCGTACCCGACTACTGGGCCTACAGCGTCAAGATCGCCAAGAACTGGGAAGCTGCCCAGGAGCAAGCAGCAACACCCCACACCCGCAAGGTCGCTCTGCGGGCGGCCATGGTGATGAGCCCGGACCGGGGCGGCGTCTTCGACGTGTTGAGCCGGCTCGCCTGCCTCGGCCTCGGCGGCCCGGTCGCCGGCGGGCGGCAATACGTTTCCTGGATCCACGACGACGACTTCGTCCGGGCCATCCGCTTTCTGATGGAGCGCGACGACCTCGTCGGCGCCGTCAACCTGGCCGCACCCGGGCCGTTGCCGCAGCGAGAGTTCATGCGGGAGCTACGTTCGGCCTGGCGGGTGCCGGTCGGTCTACCCGCTACGCGTCACATGGCCGAGATCGGCGCGTTCGCCCTCCGGTCGGACACCGAGCTGCTCCTCAAAAGCCGACGCGTTGTTCCGGGCCGGCTCATCGACGCGGGGTTCAGCTTCGACCACCCGGAGTGGCCCACCGCAGCGGAAGATCTGACCGCACGCCGCCGCTCCCAGTAGCCGAGCGCATCGCGAGGCAATAAAAATGACCCCCACCACTGGTGGAGGTCATTTTTTGGTGGTGCGCCCGAAGGGACTCGAACCCCTAACCTTCTGATCCGTAGTCAGATGCTCTATCCATTGAGCTACGGGCGCTTACCGAACTACTTTCGATCTTTGCCTGCCCGGCTTGGCCTTCCCGGACCTGCGAGAAACGACTCTAGCATGTCGTCGCAGGCGCGCCGCATGCCGGTTGGGGTCCTGGCAGCCGCATGCCGGACACGTCGAGGATAGTGCCGTTGACATGGGCAAAGTCGGGCCGAGGTGTCGGACGATGACGTCGGCAACCTCGTGTGCGGACGCTGGGGCGGGGCTCACATAGTTGATGCGGATGCCATCGGCGCGTGAGCGGCTGCCGGAAGGCTCACGTCGCGCGTCCATGCTCAATGACAGGCCGCGGTCAATGGCGTTCCGGACATGCCACATCTGAGGCGCATCTGGGATCTGCGTGCGTCGATGAGCGCGCCCTGGCACCTGACCAAAGTCTGCCGAGGCAGCTGAACGTGCGTTCGGCATCGCCGAAGGAAGTGCCGCCGGCCAGAGACTGGCTGCGGGGCGTCGCGGGCATCAGCGTCACGCTCTTCCCCCGCATCGACGTCAAGCTGCACCCATCGCGGTGAGCCGGAGATCAGCAGGCACTGCTCGCACGTTCCGACGGGCGACCTCGGTGGCCTCAACGCGCTCATGGCCGAAGCGGCGCAACGCGATCCGGTTCTGAGGGTCGATGGGAAGCACCGGGTCACCGCCACCACACCAGACGACGTCGATGCTTCGGCTTTCGACACGGCGGGTGTTGCGCCCGCTCACGTGGGGCTCGACGCGATCGGGTTTGCTGACGGTCACTCGGATGTCGAGATCGCGCTGGGGACCGAACGCGTCGCTCGCACCCGGAAATGGCAAAAGCTACATTCGCAGGAGTGCGAATGTAGCTTTCGGAACGAGCGGAGACTCCGGGATTCGAACCCGGGAGGGGCTATAAAACCCCAACCGCATTAGCAGTGCGGCGCCATAGACCAGACTAGGCGAAGTCTCCCCAGCGGCTTGAAGGCCACCGAGGGTCAAGGATACCGGACCGGGTGACCGAGGTTCAAACTGGTAGGCCCCGCAGCGCGGCATCCGCTCGGGCGGGTGGAATCAGGACTCAGGGGCTAGGCTCGCACGGCATGGAGGAGAACCCGCCGCCGCCTCGCCAGCCGCGCGCCCCGAAGCCGTCCTTCAGCACGCCTGAGCAGCCCGAATCTACCGAGCCGCCGACCCGGACAGCACCCGTCGTGACCTTCCGGCCACCCTCGGAACAGACTCCGCAGAAACCCACCACGCAGTCGCGCCCGCCCGCCGCCGCGAAACGGCCGCACGCCGCCCCGGAGCAGCCGCCCGCCACCCCCGAACGCGCGCCCGCCGCCCAGGAATCGCAGCCTGCCGCACCCGAACGCGCGCCCGCCGCCCAGGAATCGCAGCCTGCCGCACCCGAACGCGCGCCCGCCGCCCAGGAATCGCAGCCTGCCGCACCCGAACGCGCGCCCGCCGCCCAGGAATCGCAGCCTGCCGGCCCCGGACAGTCGTCGACCGGCCAGGAAGGGTCGCCGGGCGGCACGGAACGGCCGCCCGTCACACCAGGACAGTCACCCGCAACTCGGGGACGGCCGACTGGCCCTGCGGAACGGGTGCCTGCAGCCCCGGAGGCAGTGACGCCGAAGCCCCGGAAGCGCGTGCCGGCGAAGAAGGCTGCTCCCGTCGCTCCGGCGAAGGCTGCCCCGGTCGCTGCGACACCGCCAGCTGAGGGTGGAGAAGTCCAGGCGCCTGCGAAGGCTCCGGCCAAACCAGCGGCGAACGGTTCGAGTTCCGCTCCGCGGAAGAGCCAGCCGGCCAAGAATCAGCCGGGCAGGAACCAGCCCGTGAAAGACCAGCCCGCGAAGAGGGCGACGCGGGCTCCCAGGGCGGCAGCCTTGGACGGGCCCCCGGCCACGGCCCCGGTGGAGCCGGGGGCCGTCTCCCCCGTGGTGGAACCGACCTTGCCGCCCGATGGTCCCGCTCTGACGGACTCCCCGTCCGCCCCCGTCGAGGCCACCCCCGCCACGGTCGTCGCATCCGAGACCGTCGCGCTGAAAGCCGTCGCGGCCGAAGGCCCCGCACCCGAGACCGCCACGCGGAAGGCCCACGAGTCCGTTGCCTCTGAGGCAGGCGCACCCGAAGCCGCCGCATCCAAAACCCTCGCATCCGAAGCCGCCGCGCCGAACGCCGCCGCACACGAGACCGTCGCACCTGGAACCGTCACGCCTGGAACCGTCACGCCGCAGGCCATCGCGGTTGAAGCCGTCGCGGTCGAAGCCGAGACCGACGTGCCGAACGTCGTCTCAACTGAGACCGACGCACCCGGGGGCGCCTTGCGTTTGGGCGGGGATGGGGAGCGTACTGAGGCTTGGGCTCGGATATTGGCTGATCCTGGGCATTCGCCGGAGTTGCTGGCGTTGGCGGCGGTGCAGGCGATTGGGCCTCGGGCTGGGGCTTGGGCTCGGCAGGTTCGGGGGGCTTATCCGACTGCGACGGCTGATGGGATTGCTCGGCTGGCTGTGCGGCAGTTCACCAGGTTTGGCAGTGTGACCGGGGTTTTTGCCGCGGTTGCCGGGTCCTATGCGCCGCTGGCTCTGCTGGGTGCTTCGGCGTTGACTCATGCCGAGCTCTCCCTGCACGTGGCTGCTGCCTACGGGCTGGACCCCGCTGATGAGGACCGGGCTGTGGATCTGTTGCTGCTCAGCAAGGTGCATCCCAGCCGGGAGGATGCTGTGGCCGCGCTGGCTGCGGCCCGGGAGTACACGTATGAGAGCACCGGGCTCACCGATGCGGTGTGGCGGCTCGGGCGGATGGTCAGTGCGCAGGCTGGTGGGTGGGCTGCGTTGCGGGTCGTCAATCGGGTCTTTCCGGGGACGAGTCTGCTGGCGGCGACGTTGAGCAGCCGGGTTGCGGCGCGGACGAGTGCCGCGCGGGCGGTGGAGTTCTACCGGGCTACAGCCAGTTGAGCCAGCTCGGTGGGAGCAGGGTGTAGCCGACGAAGGCGGCGATGTCGAGGATGCTGTGGGCGACGATCAGTGGCATCACCCGGCCCTTCTTGAGGAAGAAGAGCGAGAAGATGACGCCCATGACCGCGTTGCCGACGAAGGCGCCGAAGCCCTGGTAGAGATGGTAGGAACCGCGTAGAACCGCGCTGGCGGCGACGATCCACCAGAGCTGCCAGCCGAGGTTCTTGAGACGGGTCACCAGGTAGCCGACCACGATGACCTCTTCGAGGACGGCGTTCTGGATCGCGGAGAGGATCAGGACCGGGATGGCCCACCAGACCGGGTTCAGTGCCGCGGGGATGATCTGTGCGTTGAGGCCCAGCTTCGCGGCCGCGTACACGAGTAAGAGGCCCGGGATGCCGATGCCGGCGGCGAGGGACGTGCCCCAGCCAAGATCGGAGCCGGGTCTGCGGAAGTCGATGCCGAGCGTTCGTCCTGGCTCGAGGCGGTCGCGGGTCAGCAGGTAGAGGGCCAGGAGCACGGGCACAAGGGCGAAGAAGATGCCGAGCAGCTGGTACGTCAGGTCGAGGTAGGGGCGCACCGACTGCGAGGGGTTCAGCGTTGCCGTCTGTTGCGACAAGGGCCGGCCCGCGGTCAGTTTCGCCACCAGGGAGACGACCGCGTAGACCGCCGATTGGCCGAGCGAGAGCAGCAGCACGATGGCGATCTCCCAGCCGAGCTGGCGCCTGGTTGCCACTGGGCGATCTTGGGTCACCGTCACGCGACAACTTTAGGCCGCCCGCTGTCGGTCAAGCGACGCGCCGGTAGTCAGCAATTGTGCGACGAGAGTCGCACGTTCGGTGCGATGCGTAACCTTTGGCGCTCACCACCCTAGGGGGCATGGGAGACCTCGCGCGCTTGCTCAAGGAGAGTTGGAGCCTCGTCGAGGAGCACCAGGACAAGGTCGCCGGGTATTTCTATGCGCGCGTCTTCCTGTCGGATCCCGATCTGCGGGATCTCTTCCCGGTCCACATGGATGTGCAGCGCTCTCGGCTGCTCGGGGCGATCGTCACGGCGGTGCAGACCCTGGAGGACCCGGAGCGGTTCGACAGCTACCTGCGGGGGCTCGGTCGTGATCATCGAAAGTTTCACGTGGAACCAGAGCATTACGAGCTCATCGGTGGTGCCCTGATCGAGGCGATGCGGCATTACGCCGGGGAGCAGTGGGGCGTCGAGTACGACCAGGCGTGGGCCGACGCGTACGCGGTGATCGCAGCGAAGATGATGGCGGGCGCCGAGGCAGACACCAATCCGCCCTATTGGTACGCCGAAGTCACCGCCCACGAACGCAGGGCCCACGACATCGCGGTCTTCACGGCGATGCCCATGCAGCCGCTCGAATACCGCGCCGGGCAGTACCTGAGCATGGAGTGCCCCCGTTTCCAGCCGCGGCTGTGGCGTACCTACTCGCCGGCCAACGCGCCGAGGCGGGACAACTCGCTGGAGTTCCACGTGCGGGCGGTCGGGGCCGGCTGGGTCTCGAGTGCGCTGGTCCGGCGGCTGGAGGTGGGGGACATGATCCGCCTCGCGGCGCCGATGGGCTCGATGAACCTGGATCGGCGCTCGACCCGGGACGCGGTTTTCGTGGCGGGCGGCACCGGGCTCGCCCCGATCAAGTCGCTGTTGGAGGAGCTGACGCGCTACAACCGTACGCGCTGGGTGCATGTCTTCTTCGGCGCCAAGAATCGCGACGACCTGTACGACCTGGCGGAACTCAACCGCCTCGCCGCCCGCTACCCGTGGTTGTCGGTGGTCACGGCGTGCAGCGACGACCCGACGTTCTCCGGGGAGCAGGGCGAGATCTCCGAAGTGGTCGCCCGCTACGGGCCGTGGAACGAGCACGACTTCTTCGTCTCGGGCTCCGGCCGGATGGTCAAGGCGACCCTGAAGACCCTCGCGGAGCTCCAGGTCCCCTCGATCCGCATCCGCTATGACGCGTTCAACCAGGCCTAATAGCTCCAGGGGCGGCCGGTCTGGCCGTACTCCTCGACCGGGACCAGTGCCGCGTCCGGGGCCATGCGGTCGACGTAGAGGCGTCCCTCGAGGTGGTCGATCTCGTGGCTGACCAGGCGGGCCATGGCGTACTCGAACGATGTGATCATCCGGGTGCCGTCATAGCGGGCGTGCTCCACGTCGACCCGCAGCGGTCGTGGGACCAGGCCGCGGTAGTCGAAGAAGGACAGGCAGCCCTCGTATTGTTCGTCGGTCTCGCTCGACTCGTCGACGATGCGGGGGTTGAGCAGGACGACGGGTTCGGCACCTCGTTCGGCCGGGCGCACGACTGCCGCGGCGACCGCGAGGCCGATCTGCGGGGCGGAGAGTCCGACGCCCTTGCTGAAGTCGTGCACGGCCTCCAGCCGGTCCAGGGTGCTGCGCAGGACGGCGACGGCGTCCCGGGCGCCGAGCTCCTCGCGGGGTAGCTGGAAGTGACGAGCGCGTTGACGCAGCAGGTCCGCGCCGCGCTGCACGATGCCGATTCCGCGCATCCGCTGACTCGCTCTCAGCTCGTGACCGTGCTCGTGACCATGCTCGGGACCGTGCTCGCGACCGTCGTTGTGGTCGTGGTCGTGGCCGTTCAGCTCCGGTTTGGGGGCTCCCTCGTCGCCGCTGCGGGGTGCGTTCTGCCCGCGGAACCGCCACTCGAGGCGGTACCGGGCGTTCAGCAGCGGGGCGTCGGTCGACCACTCGAAGACCGCGCGGTGATCGTCGTTGTGGCGCTCGAGGGGCGTACGCACGGGGACCTCGGCGGCGAGCGAGGTCTCGACGCCCCAGACCTGCGGCTCGAACTCGACGGGGAAGTCGAGCCGGACGGTCAGGTTGCGGGTGGGGAGGCGCACGGCACGCTGGAACCACTGCCCCCACTTCTCCTCGCCCACCGAATACGCGTAGTCGATGGTCGTCCGCTCCCCCGGGTAGAGGGGGAACTGCCCGTGGTCGTTCGCGAAGAGCAGCCAGACCTCCTTGGAGGCGTCCCGGTCGAGCTTGAGCCGCCACTGCATCGGCTCCGCGGCGTCGCCCTCGCCGGCGACCGCCTTCAGGTCCATCTCCTCGAAACTGAGCGGGTGCCGCCGGTGATGCCGGTTGGAGCCCGCCGGGTCATGCGGGTAACGGTCCACCGCGATCTTGACCAGGTAACGGGTGACCGGTTCGACGCCGGCGTTGTAGAGGGCCCGGCGGATCCGGCAGCGATAGGCGCCGTTGACATAGGTGAGCTCGGCGATCTCCTGCTCGACGATGAGACCGGTGCCCGGTGGCATCCACTGGACCGGCACCGGAGGGTCACGGTGCAGCACCGGGCCACGGGCGTGCCGCAGCTCGTCGTACTCCTGGAATCTCTGCCAGATGACGCCACCGGCGGCCAGGACGGCCTCCGCGCGCCGGGCGAAGTCCTCGGTCGGCTTGTGCCTGCGCCCTTCGACATGGCTGACGTAGGAGGGGTCGAAACCCATGCGGGCGGCGAGCTGCTTCTTCGTCATTCCGCGCTCGACCCGCCACTGCGCGAGCGCCGTCACGAACTGGTCGGCGGCCCTCTCGACGGGCGAGGTGGTCATCACGGATGTCCCCTTTGCGACAGGAATCTCAGTGTCCATGTCCTCGGGTGTCCGGATGGGTCTTGTAGCGCGTTGCCGACAGATCCCTTGACGAAACAGATCGGCAGGCAGCGCTCCGTTAGGTCACCCTTGCTGGGGGTATTTGTTCCGAACACCCCGCAAACACTCCGTCGCTGGGCATGGTTAGGCTAGCCTTAGAGGAGTACGGTGGGTCACCTCAGCGGTAGCCCGCAGGTCAGTCCCGCGTGGGGCATACCAGCAGCGAGAGGTTGGTGATCATCAGTGACGATCGCGCTCGATCGTGCGCTGGCCGATCACTCCGCGTATGCCACACAACCTCTCGCGCCCGTTACCGCCACCCTGCGTGCCATGTTCGGCACCTCGACCGAGCTGCCCGGCCTCGCACCCGATCTTGTGGTGCGGAACACCACCGGTTGGATCCCGACGGCCGATCTCGCCGCCGGTTCGCTCGACACGCTGCTGGCTTCCTCGGGCCGGCGCTGGCAGGCACAGCCGCACGCCGCCGCCGCGCTGGCGTGGAAGGCGTACACCTACTGGCTCGCGCTTCCGGCCGTTCTGGGGTGGGCCTCGGCCCGCCGGGTGCCGCTGCTGACCGGCACGAGCGCGCTGATGCACTTCAACGACCCGCGCCCGCTGATCACCCTCGGTATGCACCCGGACATCACCGTCGCGGTGCTGCCGTCGGACACGCTGGCCGGCAGCGGCCTGCCGCAGGTGCGCGTCGTCGCCGACGAGGCCGCCCTGCTGGAGGAGCTGCGCCGCTCACTGCTCGACGAGCACCTGACGCCGATCCTGGATGCGATCCACGGCCGGGTCCGGCTGGGCAAGCGCACGCTGCTCGGCTCGCTGGCCTCGGGCGTCGCCTACGCGGTGCTGCGGTCGGCGGACGTGATGGCGGGATCGTCTGCCGAGAACATCACGACCCTGCTGACCGCCCTGGACATCGAGGACCTGATCGAACTGGTCCCCAACCGCACCGGCCGGCTCGAAGTGCAGCGCAAGACGTGCTGCCTGGCCTTCACGCTGCCCAAGCCCAAGGTGTGCGTCGGCTGCTGCATCAAGCAGTAAGGCACGTTCTAGCTGAGCGTTGCCGAGGGATCGTCGACCAGGTTGCGCACGTCCCAGATCCACGCGCCACCGGTCCAGGTCGGCTGGAACCCGAGCAGGTCGGTCATCGCCCGCAGCATCTCGATGTCACGCACCTGCGGGGTGAGCACGACGACGCCGGCTTTCCAATAGCGCAGGTCCGCGAGGGTCATCTCGCGCCGGGTGTCGGTGATCTCCGGCGTCGGGTTGCCCTGCTTGATCGACGTCATCAGACCGGACGTCGGCCGCCACGGCGGCGCGAAGAGCGCGGACTTGTCGGTCGGGTCGAGCGGGTTCTGGTTGGGCAGCAGTGCGTACGCACTGGCGATCCGCATGTCCTGCCCTGTGTACGCGCTCCAGCGCATCGGATCGGGGTAGGAGCTGTCCGGCAGCGGCAGCGTGACCACAGTGTGGTTCTCGTCGGCGTATTGCCGCCAGGCGCCTGAAGTGACGAAGTCGGGCACAGGGTCCATCTGCACGGTCCGCAGCGGGGTCGGCGCGAGCGGCACGAGCGCCATCGCCACCGCGGTGACCATCGCCACCCGGACCGGGCCGCGTGCCGCCGGCTGGGCCTTCATCAGGTCGGAGGCCTTCTGGCAGCCGAGCGCCAGCACGATCGCGATCATCGGGGCGATTGCCAGTGCCCAGCGGGTGGGAACGGCCGAGTTGAGCACCGGGACGCTGTGCAGCATCGACCAGATGCCCGCGACGCCGGTGTCGACGCCGTTGACCCGGATTGTCGGGCCGAGCGACATCGCGCCGAAGAACAACGCAATGCAGGCCAGCGCGACGACGGCCACACTACGACGCATCCAGGCCACCAGGCCGAAGAACAGAATTACCAGTCCCCAGCCGAAGAACGCATTCTCCTCGGCGGCATTCTGGGCGAGGCGACTCGCGGTCACACTGTTTCCGGCGATCGAGCGCTGGGCGTACGCAGTGAAGGCGCCGAGGTCCGCCCCGAAGTACCGGACGAACTCGGGAAGCCCGTGATAACTCTGCGGCCCGAAGAACTGCACGTAGAGCGGATAGGCCAGCAGCGTCAGCGCGACGGACGCGGCGACACCGAGCCCGCGCAGGAACGCCTTGATCTCACCGGGCTCGCGACGGCGCCTGCTGATGGCCAGCACCGCACAGAAGATGCCCAGGCCAACGGCGGTCATGAAGAGGATCTCGAGATTGATGAACGCCTGCCAGACGAGCAGGCCCGCGAGGATCAGCCCGCCCCGCACGGCGCGACCGGCACGGCGCAGCTCGAGCACGCGCCAGATGATCAGCGGCACGAGGAACTGGGAAACGATGTTCGGGTGGCCACCGGCGTGCGAGATCATGCTCGGCGCGAACGTCGCGAACAGAGCGCCGACCCAGGCGGCCAGCCGCGACGAGACGAACTGACGCGAGAGAACCAAATACCATGAGATACCGGTGAACGACAACGCCAAAGTGAGAAAGGCGTTGAACGCCACATGCGGCCCGAAGAGGACAGTGATGGGCGTCATCGGCAGCGAAACGGCCAGCACTGAGGTGTTGGCCATCATGTTCACCCCATCGGGGTAATTCATGCGATCCGAGAAGAACGGATAAGCGCCATCCGTGAGCACGCGCGCACCGTGCGCCAGCATCCACTCAAAAAATGCTTGGTCCTGCGGATCATCGCGCAACTCATGATCAAGATTGAGCCACAACGGAGCGGTGATGAAGAGTGCTACCGCAATGAAGGTGGTAATCGCGAGGGCGTCTCGCCAGGTGAGAGAACGCCACCAGGGCGGGCGCGCCGTCGGCTCCCCGAACTCCTCGGCAACCGCCTCAACAGCGGGTATGCCCACAGGTATGACAGAGATCGGTGCCGCGGCTACATCGCTTTCGAACGCCAGCAGCTCGGCATCCAGGTCATCGGCGGCGGCAGTCCGTTCCGGAGGCAGAAGGTTCCCGCCCGGCGACTGGCCTGTCGAGTCAATACCCGTAATCGTCATAGCATCGGCGAGCCTAACCGAGGCAGGTAACAGAGCAGTGACGGCCGGGCTAGGCGTGATCGACCCGATATGTACGCACGTTTTACCTTCGCTTGACGTGCGTCGTGCATGATGGGTAACGGGACTGGGTACCCGGGGGCCAATGTCTCAATCAGGAAAAAAATGAGCGGGTACCCGCCGCTCAACTTTCGGTTGCGTGCGCCGGATGGTTAACTCTTCCGGTCCCGCTGTCAGCTCGGATCGGCAAGACGAGGGAACTCAACTTATGGCAGACATCACTGGAGACCAGAGGGTCCAGTCCGAAGTGCTCGAAGGCCTCGCAACGGCCGTGAACCACCGCCAGTGGTTCGTCGAGCTGGCCCTCCCGTACCTGGGAGACAACCCGATCGAGATCGGCTCCGGTCTCGGTGACTACGCCTTGGCCTGGGCAGATCACGTCCCGCACTTCACCGCCACCGAGGCGGACCCGGATCGGCTCGTGCAGCTCAAGGAGCGCCTCGCCGACCACACCAACATCGATGTGCGGCAGATGCTGCTCCCGGCGCCGGACGCTGCCGGCGAATACAGCGCGGCTGTGTCCTACAACGTCCTCGAGCACATCGAGGACCACGTCGGCGCGCTGCGCAGCATGGCCGAGCTGGTGCGCCCGGGTGGCCGGGTCATCCTGATCGTCCCCGCGTTCATGTTCGCCATGAGCCACGTCGACATCGCGACCGGGCACATCCGCCGCTACACCAAGAAGACGATGCGCGCCGCCATGACCGAGGCGGGCCTGACCATCGAGAAGCTGCACTACGCGAACGCGCTCGGCCTCATCGGCTACTACAGCGCGACGAGCATCTTCAAGCTGGCCCCGAAAGAGGGCCCGATGATCAAGGTCTACGACAGCCTCGTCCTGCCGGTGACCAAGGCCGCCGAGAGCATCGTGCGCCCGCCGTTCGGCCAGTCGGTCTTCGTCGTCGCGAAGGTCCCGGGCTGACAACAGACGCGTAGCCGGCTCCGGCCGGCCACCGCGAGGGGAGCGAGCGACCGGTTCAGCCGGTGACTCGCGAGGGGTAACACAGTAGGAACGAAGCCCGCCGGGTGACCTGGCGGGCTTCGTATTGCAGGCAGGGCGTGCCGATCGGCGCGTTCCCGTAAGCCCGGCACGAGCCGACAGCACAAAGCCCGCCGAGGAGACCGGCGGGCTTTGTCGTGTGCGGGTATTCAGGACCTGTTCTGGTAGACCGGCCGGATCGTCGCGCGGGCCAGCGTGTGGAACGCCAGGTTGAACCCGACGTACGCGGGCGTCGCGTCCTCGCCCACCTCCAGGCGGTCGACGTCGAGGGCGTGCACCGCGAAGACGTACCGGTGCGGGCGATCCCCGGGCGGCGGGGCGGCACCGCCGTAGCCGTTCTCACCGAAGTCGGTGCGGATGGTGAAGGCGCCCTCCGGCAGGGGGTCAACGCCGCGGGGAAGCTCGGTCACCGAGACCGGCAGGTTCACCACGACCCAGTGCCAGAAGCCACTGCCGGTCGGGGCGTCCGGGTCGAAGCAGGTCACCACGAAGCCCCGGGTCGCGGCGGGAAAACCGGACCAGGCGAGCTGCGGGGAGAGATTCTTACCGCCGGCACTGGTGTGCGTGTACAACTCGTCGAGACGCTGGCCGTCGGTCACATCCGTGCTGGTCACTGAGAACGACGGCACGGGCGGCAGGATGTCGTACGGGTCCGGGGCTACTGGCCGTTCCAGGCTCATGGCTGTTTTGTCCCTTCAACGACTTTTGTGGTTCAGGGAGAGCTTGCCCTGAGGATTGCGACAGTAACCACGTGAGGTGTCGTACAGCTTTCCGCTGGAACACGCCTTCGGGGGAAACGCACAGGTGGTCCGGGTGCCAGGGCTTGTGCGGGGCAATAGTTGAGTCAGACATCCGACCGGGTGCGTGTGGCTGAGATCCCCGCGCTCGGTGGGATCGGTCCGCCCGCTTCGCGGGTTACGGCCAGCAAGTCGGCACCCGCCCCAGGGCGGGTGCCGACTGCCGTACCGGGCGAAACCCGCCCGACGGGCACGGACCCGGTGAGACGATCGGAACGTGAAAGCGCTGCTGCCGGAGGACGAGATCGCCCGTCTCGCGGTGCTGCACGACGCGGAGGTGCTCGACACCCTCCCGGAAGAGGACTTCGACGACATCGCGCTGCTCGCGGCGGAGATCTGCGGCACCCCGATGGGCCTGGTCAGCCTCGTCGACGAGGACCGGCAGTGGTTCAAGGCCAAGGTCGGGCTGGACCTCGACGAGACCCAACGCGACATCTCGTTCTGCGCCCACGCGCTCGGCGGCCACGAGGTGCTCGAGGTCCCCGATGCCAGGATCGATTCCCGGTTCAGCGAGAACCCCCTGGTGACAGGGGAGCGCAATTTCCGCTTCTACGCGGGCGCCCCCGTCGTGCTCGACGGAACCCACTCGGTCGGCACGGTCTGCGTGATCGACCACGAGCCCCGGGAGCTGACCGCCGAGCAACGCCGCGCCCTGCGCAGCCTGGCCCGGCACGCCTCGGTCCAGCTGGAGCTGCGCCGCTATGCGAAGCACGCCGGCAACATCGCGGACCGGCTGCGCCAACTCGACCGGATGAAGGACTCGTTCCTGGCGAACGTGAGCCACGAGCTGCGTACGCCACTCTCCTCGATCCGGGGTTATCTGGAGATGCTGCTCGAGGACGATTTCGACGCGGAGACCTCGCAGCGTTTCCTCGCGGTGATGCAGCGCAACTCGGATCGGCTGCTGCGCCTCATCGACGACCTGCTCACCGTGGCGCGGCTCAGCGACGACGGCCTGGCGCTGGACCTGAACGAGGTCGACCTGGCCGAGCTCGTCCACCAGGTCACCTCGTCGTGCCGCCCCCTGGCCGAGCACCGCGAGGTCAAGCTGCGCGATCGCACGGCGAGCCCCCTGCCCGCCCGCGGCGACGCGCGACGGCTGCAGCAGGCGCTCAACCACCTGATCGTCAACGCCATCAAGTTCACCGCACCCGGCGGCGAGATCTCGGTGACCAGCTCCATCGGCGGCGAACCGGAGCTGATCATCACGGACACCGGCGTCGGCATCCCACCCGGTGAACTCCCGCACGTCTTCGACCGCTTCTTCCGCAGCGCCGCCGCGGACACCATGGCCGCACCGGGGCCGGGGCTCGGGCTGGCGATCGTCCGCTCGATCATCGACGCCCACCACGGCAGCATCCACCTGGACAGCGAGCCTGGCCTGGGCACCACCGTCCGGCTTACGCTGCCCGGACCCTAACGACCGGCCGCGCAGTAGTCGTTGCCGCTGTTTCGGCTGGTGTTCAGGGCGGTGAAGGTGGCCTGTTCCTGGTCGGCGTTCGTCTTGAGGTCGATCGCGAGCTGCTGGTAGCCGAGCCGCTCGGTGGGGCCGACGTAGGTGAACGGCGCCGTCGAGACGATCCCCGAGGCCAACGGCTGCCAAGCGGTGGGCGCGAAGGTCGTCACGCCGTACGCCCAGGTGCGCTGGGAGAGGACCCCGCCCTGGACCCGCAGCTGGACGCATTCGTCCTTGAGGTTCTGCACGCTGAGGAAGTCGATCGTCGTCGCGCCGGTCGCCGGGGTGGTGCTGATGCCCCGCGCATACCGGACTTCGCGGTCCAGTCGCTGCAGGGCTATCCCGAGCTGCGACTGCGCGACGGACTTCGACTCGATCGCGTTGGCCGACCGGTACATCGACAAGATGCTCGTGGTGAAGATGGTCAGGACAACCATCATCACGGTGCTCGACACGATGACGTCGACCAAGGTGAAGCCCGCGTCGGACGCCTTCCTCATGCCCCGTTCATCGGCGGCGGAGCGCTCGATTCAAGAAGACAGGCCGAACATCGCCCGGCAGGGCTCAAGACCGGAGATCTCGACGTCGACCGTACGCGCGGAGTCCCACCCGGCCCGGTCCAGAACCATGCGGCGGCCGATGACGGGCTCACCGCGTACAACATGGCGTTTTATCCCGTTTTCGAGGTAGCCGAGCTTCTGGGAGACCCGATAGGACGCGTGGTTCGTGGCGAACGCCTCGGTGGTCGCGTATTCGGCGCCCAGCCCGGCGAACGCGAGCGCCAGCACCGCGGCGCGCATCTCGGTGCCGTACCCCTTCCCCTGATGTTCCAGGCCGAGCCATGACCCGGTCTCCACCTCGCGCAGGATCGCGAAATTCTTCCCGGCGATCTCCTGGGTCCCGATCACCCGGCCGTCGGCGACCGCCACCAGCGGCAGCGCCCAGTGCTCGGGCGTCCAGCGGGACAGCACCTGCCAGTGCCACTTGATCGTGGCGCGGGCACGCTCCTCGGGCTCGGCGTCGGTCCAGGGCATGGCGAACGGCATGATCGCCGGATCGTGCACGCCCCGGGCCGCCTGCGACGCCAGCTCGGCGAGATCGGCCAGGTCCGGTTGGCGAAGTTCGAGCCGCGGCGTACGCAGCCGCAGCCCGAACATCGGCCAATGCTCCGCAATCATGGCGATCATTGTGGCAGAGATCAGAAGCGCTCGATGTGCAACCCGTTGTAGAGCCTGCGATACACCACCCCGGTACGCGAGTTCCCGGCGTCGATCATCATTCCGCCGCCCATGTAGACGCCCACGTGCCCGCTGCCGACAACGAGGTCACCGGGGCGCGCCGCCGCTCGGGAAACGGTGTGCGCACGAGCCGCTTGCGCACCCGAGGAATGCGGGAGCCGCAAACCGGCTCGGGCGTACGCGCTCTTGGTGAATCCCGAGCAGTCGTACGAGTTCGGGCCCTCACCGCCGCTCGCGTATCGCTTTCCGACCTGCGCCCGGGCAAAGGCCAGCACCGCTGCCATTCCGGCCGGGGTACGCCGGGTCGCCGCGCGCTTGGCCCGCTGCCGGACGGTTCGGTGGGCGCTTTGTGCCGCGAACTTGCGCGCGGGCGCCCGGCGGGCCATCGCGCGCTTGGCTACGGCGCGGCGCTTGGCCACGGCCCTGCGCTCGGCGGCGGCTTTTCGGGCGTTCAGCGCTCGGCGCTGCGCGGCGGCACGTTCGGCTGCGGCACGGCGGGACTGCTCCCGGCGTACGGCGCGAACTTGGCGGTGCGCCGCACGCAGCGCGCTCGCGGCAGGACGGGCGGCAGAGCGCCGGACCGCGGCCCGTGAGGCCTTTCGCTGCTCCAGGAGCCGGCTTTCCAGGGCCGGTGACGGTGCGGCTGCGGCAGTCGCAACGATGGGGGAATTGTGCATTTCCGCGGCGACATCAACGGGTTCGAGTGCCGGGGTGCTGACGGCCAGCGCGAGAGCGCCGGCGGCCAATACACGGCCGGTGGACGGACGGGACAGCGAAGCCTCCGAACTCGGCCCGGGGCACTCACGCGAATCCCATTCGTACGCGACCGAACCTGCAGCCACGCCGGTTGTCACCCGTTGAGCAGCGACAATGGGAACCCGGGCATTTGGTAATTCCGTCGACCATGCCAACACACAAACGGGTCCACAAACCGCGGAATAGAAAAATAAGCCTGGCCAGGAGTCGAAACGAGTGACGCCCGATCGTGTACTGGACGTCGGAGAAATTATTGAGGAGCCTGCGATGAAGACTTACCTGCTGAGCATCTACCAGCCCGATGGACCGGCCCCGGAAGCCGCTGTTCTCGAGCCGATCATGCGTGGTCTGGCGACCCTGACCAAGGATTTACAGGACGCCGGAGCCTTCGTTTTCAGCGCCGGATTGTGCCCGCCCGACACCGCCACCGTCGTGCGCTCGGGCGCCACCGGCGCCCTGGTCACCGATGGTCCGTTCACCGAGGGCAAGGAACACCTGGGCGGCTTCACGGTGATCCAGGCACCCGACCTGGACGCCGCACTGAAGTGGGGCGAGCGGATGGCCGCCGTCACCACGCTCCCGATCGAAGTCCGGCCCTTCCAGCAGTGACCGATCCCATCGGCGACGTCCACCGCGCGGAATACGGCCGTGCGGTGGCCGTCCTGACCCGCTACCTCGGCGACCTCGACCTCGCCGAGGAGGCGGTGCAGGACGCGTTCACCGTGGCAGCCGAGCGCTGGCCGCGCGAGGGACTGCCACCGAGCCCGGCCGGCTGGATCATCACCACCGCACGGAACCGGGCCGTCGACCGGCTCCGGCGCGAAGCCGTGCGCGGCGAGAAGGAGGCGGAGGCCGTGCGGATGCGTGGTGACGAGCCCGTCGGCGACCACGAGGACCTGCTGCGACTGATCTTCACGTGCTGCCATCCGGCGCTGCGGCAGGAGGCGCAGGTCGCGCTCACCCTGCGGCTGCTCGGCGGGCTGAGCACCCCGGCGATCGCGGCCGCCTTCCTGGTGCCGGAACCGACGATGGCCCAGCGCATCGTCCGGGCCAAGGCGAAGATCCGGGACGCGGGCATCCCCTATCGCGTACCCGGCGACGACGAGCTCGCACAACGGGTGCAACCGGTCCTGGCCGTCCTCTACCTGATCTTCAATGAGGGGTACGCGGCCAGCAGCGGCCCGGCCCTGACCCGTGACGATCTGTGCACGGAAGCCATCCGGCTGACCAGGATGCTGGCCGGCCTGATGCCCGCCGAACCGGAGGTCCAGGGGCTGCTCGCGCTGATGCTGCTGATCGCCGCCCGCCGCCCCGCACGAACCACAGTGGATGGTGCGCTGATTCGGCTCGGTGACCAGGATCGGTCCAGGTGGGACAGAGCGCTTGTCGAGGAGGGGCAGGCGATCGTGCGCTCCTGCGTGCAACTTTCGCGGCCGGGCCCGTACCAGATCCAGGCGGCTGTCAATGCGGTCCACAGCATCGCGCCGACCGCCCCGGCCACCGACTGGGCCGCGATTCTGACGCTCTATGACCAGCTCATGGCGGTGACGCCGACGGCCGTGGTCACCTTGAACCGAGCGGTCGCGCTGGCGGAAGTGCACGGTCCCGCTCCCGCACTGGAAATCGTCGACAGGCTGCCGCTCGACGGCTACTACGTGTTCCACACTGTGCGCGCCGAACTGCTCTCCGCGCTCGGCCGGGCCAAGGAGGCGACCGCCGAGTTCGAGCGGGCGGCGGGGGCCACGGGGAACGAGGCCGAGCGGGCATATCTGCTGAGGCGGAGCAGACTGGGGTGATGCAACGCGTCGACCTCGGGGAAGTGCCTTACGACGATGCCATGCGCCGCATGGCCGACTGGGTCGCGGAGCGGCGGGCCGGCACGGCACCCGATCGTCTCTTCCTGCTCAGCCATCCCGCAGTCATCACGTACGGCCACACGACGCCCGTCACCGACCTGCCCGGATCGCTGTCGGACATCCCGGCCGTGCTCGCTGACCGCGGCGGCCACGCGACCTATCACGGTCCCGGGCAGCTGATCGGCTATCTGGTGCTTGACCTGCACGAACGCGGCCCCGGCGACATCGTCCGGTGGCTGGAGAACGGCCTGATCGCCGCACTCGCCGATCTTGGCTTCACGGCGGTGCGCCGCGACACGCCGAAGGGATCACCCAGCCTGGTCGGCGTGTGGACGCCGGACGGCCGCAAGCTCGTCTCGATCGGCATGCGCATCCGCGGCGGCGTCACCAGCCACGGTTTCGCCCTCAACATCGACCCGGACCTGTCGGTTTTCGACACCTTCGTCGCCTGCAGCCTCGACGATGTCGCGATGACCTCGCTGCGGCAACTCTCGGCCCAGCAGGGTATTCCACTGCCACCAGAGGCCGAAATCCTCGACGCTATCGCCCTCCACCTGGGAAAACAGCCGTAAATTCAGCGCGGCCACGGTCAAGAACGTCGTTTCGTACGCCTCCGTCAGCAGCCCGCCGTCGTCATCGCGAAGACGAGCGCGGCCACGTGTCTCTCATGATGGGTTCAGGATGCTCGGCCCCCATCCGCCCGTCATCCGCAATACTCAGCGTTATGCCGCTGTCACTTCTTGACGATCTCCGGGCGCTCGCGCCGACGATCCGCAAACTCGCGCCCCAGATCGAGCAGGACCGCGAGATCCCGGCATCGCTCATCGACCAGCTCGCGGCGCTGGGCGTCTTCCGGCTGGCCGCCCCGGCGGACTGCGGCGGCCTCGAAGCGGACCCGGTCATCCTGATCCGCGTCTTCGAAGAGCTGGGCCGCGCCGACGGCTCCACCGGCTGGACCGCGATGATCGCCGCCGCCACCGGAATGGCCCTCGGGCACCTTCCGCCCGCCACCGCCCGGTCCATGCTGGAGGATCCGCACTTCCTGATCGCCGGGGTCGCCGCCCCGACCGGCCGCGCCACCCCCGTCGAAGGGGGCCACCACGTCACCGGCCGCTGGGCGTTCGCCAGCGCCGGCCGTCACGCGACCTGGCTCATCGGCGGCGCCCTCACCCCGGCGGGCCCGAGGCTGTTCGTCATGGAGCCGTCGTCGCTCACCTTCCACGACACCTGGCATGTCTCCGGCCTGCGCGGCACCGGCAGCAACGACTTCGCGGCCGACGACGTGTTCGTTCCCGACGACCGCACCTTCTCCCTGGCCGAACCCCCGACCCAATCAGGCGCCCTGTACGCCTTCCCAGCCCTGTCGCTACTCGCGCTCGGCATCGGCGCGGTGTCCCTCGGCATCGCCCGCGCGGCGATCGAGGACTTCACCGAACTCGCGAAGTCCAAAATCAACCCGCTCACCGGCAAGCCTCTCGCGTCCCGGCCCACCGCTCAGACCGCCGTCGCGCAGGCCATGGCGTTACATGGCGCCGGGTTCGCGTACCTATCGGAAGCCGTCGCGGCAGCCGGCCCGGACACAGCCAGCCGAGCCCTCCTCCGCCTGGCCATCACCACCGCCACTACCAACGCCGCCCAAGCGGTCAACCTGGTCTACAAGGCCGCCGGCGGCAACGCCGTCTACGACACCAGCCCCCTGCAACGCCACTTTCGCGACATCCACGTCGCCACCCAGCACGCCATGGTCTCCCCCGAGGTCACCGAGACGGTCGGCGCGATGTTGTTGGGCGAGGAAGTGAGCAGCGTCCGGATCTAGATCCTGTCCGCCAGGGATCGGTGTAGAGGCAATCAAGCCTCCGTCCACCGAGAGGTCCCGCTGCCATGTCCCAGCCGCCGTTCCCGCCGTCCTACGCGCCAGTTCCGCCCATCGCACGGCAACCGCTCTCCCTCTGGGCGCTCAGCATCGGCGTCGCCGCACTCGTGCTCTCCTGGGTGCCACTCCTGGGCCTGCTCCTCGGCGTGGCAGCGATCGCGATCGGAGCCATCGCGCTGGCCAAGGTGGCGAGCAGGACCAGGGCCGCCATCGGCCTCACGCTCGGCGTAGTGGCCTTCATCATCAACATCATCGTGCTCGTCGCACTGGGCTCCGCCGTCTCAACGACCGTGAACGCGACAGCCGTCGTCCCCGCAAGCACGGTCGCGACCACCGGCCCGAGCATCCAGCCCGTCATCGAAGCCACCACCCAGCCGACGGTGACGGCCACCGCTCCCCCCACGGCCGTGCCCACCACTGCGAAGCCGGCTACCGCCAAGGTGCTTTCGGCGGAGGAGGAGAACGCCGTGCGGGCGGCCAAGAGCTATCTCGAATTCACCGCCTTCTCACGTAAGGGGCTGATCCAGCAGCTGTCCTCGGACGCCGGCGACGGTTACTCGCGGAAGGCAGCGACGTACGCGGTCGACTCCCTGCACATCGACTTCAATGAGCAGGCCGCCAAGTCCGCAAAGAGCTACCTCGAATTCACGTCGTTCTCCAGGAAGGGGCTGATCCAGCAGCTGGAATCGGACGCCGGTGATGGCTACACCCACTCCCAGGCGGTCTACGGAGTGAACAAAGCCGGCCTCTGACTCAGAGCGAGCGGGTGAGGCGGTAGCGGGCCGGCGACTTGCCTCGGGAGCGGGCGAATGCCCTGACGAACGCGGGTGCTGAGCCGTAGCCCACTGCTGCGGCGATGGTTTCGATGGAGTCGTGGGTTTTGCGGAGGCGGTTGGCGGCCAGGTCCATGCGCCATTGGGTGAGGTAGGCGCCGGGGCTCTGGCCCATGGCGGCCGGGAAGCGCCGGGACAGCGTGGCCCGGGATACCGCGATGGCTTCGGCGAGGGCTGCGGTTGTCCACGGGCGGGCCGGGTCCGCGTGGAGGTGTTCGAGGGCCTGCTGGACGATCGGGTCCTCGAAGGCGCCCAGCCAGGTGCCGCGCAGTTCGGGCGGGCGGGTCGGGATCCAGGCGCGCAGCAGTTGGATCAGCATGACGTCGACGAGGCTGTTGAGCAGGGCCGTCGTGGCGAATTGTGGGTGTGTGAGCTCGCGGCCGATCATGCGTACGGTGTCGTCGAGACCTGCTGCTGCCGAGCCGGCGCGCATGAGCAGGAAGTCGGGCAGGGTGCCGAGGATCTGGGTACGCGCTTCGTGGTCACAGTCGTAGTGAACGGTGACGATCCTGGTGCGTACGGGCGGCGTGCCGACCTGGATCACGCCGCTCGCGGGCATCTGTGCGCACGGCGTCGCTGTGGGGCCGGGTGCGTCGCTCAGCCGGTGGGGGACGACCGCCGGGATCAGCGCGATGTCGCCGGTGACCAGTTCGAGCGGGTCGCGGCCGGGCAGGGACAGCCACGCACTGCCGCCGGTGACCGCGTGCAATGCCGCCCCGGGGTAGTCGTCGAGGGCCAGGCTCCACCCGGCGCCGGCCTCGATGCGGGCGCCGACGGTGCTGCTGACCCCGGACACCTCGAGCACGTCGGTCACCAGATCCATGCCGCGATCCTATCCCCGCCCGTGAGGCATAGGATCAATTTGTTGACGCATATGAGTATCGACTGTCGCACTACATGCTTCGTACGGTGATAA
This sequence comes from Winogradskya consettensis, assembly GCF_018332715.1. GTDB lineage: Bacteria > Actinomycetota > Actinomycetes > Mycobacteriales > Micromonosporaceae > Actinoplanes > Actinoplanes consettensis. The sequence goes on from NZ_BOQP01000053.1 coordinate 29,228, forward strand.
TCATGAAAGCACTCGCCGCCACTGGCTACGGACAACCCGAACAGCTCACGATCGCCGATCTCCCAGTGCCCGAGCCCGGCCCGGGGCAGATCCGGGTGAGGATCGCCGCGGCGCCGATCAACCCGACCGACATCCGAGCCGTCGCAGGATTGTTCCCGGTTCCCTTGGAATTCCCGTACGTGCTGGGGACCGAGTTCGCCGGAACTGTCACCGCGTTGGGTGCGGGCGTTACGGCGTACCAAAAGGGTGATGAAGTGTTTGGTCAGGCTCTGCCCTATGCACTGCGGGCGGCCGTCGGTGACGCGCCGAACCCGTCGCTGAGCACCGGAACCCTGGCCGAGTACGCCGTCTTCGAAGCCGCCACCCCGAAGATCACCCACCGCCCGGCGAACGTGCTCGCCGACGTCGCCGCCGTCCTGCCGATCTCCGGCGGAACCGCCCTCGCGCTGATGAACGTCGCCAAGGTGCAGCCCGGCGAGTCGGTCCTGGTGATCGGCGCCACCGGCGGCGTGGGCGCCACGGTGATCCCGCTGCTGGCCGACACCGGCGCGACGGTCATCGCCACCGCTCGTACGGCTGAGGGAACTGACTTTCTGCTCAAGGCCGGCGCGGATCGAGTCGTCGGCTACGACGCGTACCCCTCGGGTGTCGATGTTGTGCTCAACCTGGTGCTCTTCGCGGACGGCCTGCCCACCGCCGCCCGGGCCCTGCGACCCGGAGGCCGCCTGGTCTCGATCGTCTGGCCCGCGCCGGAGCTTTCCCAGACCGGCCGGGACGACATCGACCTGCACTTCATCTTCGACATGGACGGCACCCAAGGACTCCTCGAAGCCGCCGCTGCCGGGACACTGACCGTGCCGATCGCCCGCCGCTACACCATCGACGAGGCCACCGAAGCCGCGATCCACTATGCACGTCAGAGCCCGCTGGGCAAGATCGTCGTCACGTTCCCGTAGCTCACCAGTCCAGTTGATCCAGCGACGGAACGAACCCCGACCAGACGTAGATCACCTCGCCGGGCGTACCCCAGGGGCCAGGATTGACCTGGTAGTCGCATTTGAACTGCTGCAAAACGAGATGCTCGTCGACGTAGTAAGCGCCCTTGACCGTAGCCGTGTAGCGGTCGGTATCAGGGTCGAGCTCCGTCGCTTCCCGCATCGGGTGGATCTTGCGGGTTTCCCTCCACGCATCGTAGGCCCGCTGCACCTGGACGCCGTCGTCGTCGCCGCCTGGGCACCCGACCACCTCCGGGAATCCTTTCAGCTCCCACAGTTCGTCCGAGCTGCTCATCAAGCCTCCCTGGCGCGGTGTGGCGCATGCGGCCTAGCCGGCTCGACCGGCTCCCCACGCTGCGATCTGGGTCCTGGTCGGTCGCCCGTCGTCGGGGTCGTCGATCTCCTCGGCGCGGGTGAACCAGTCGGTCAACCAAGCCCACTCGATACGCGGGCTCGAGGACGACTTCCTCGCGAGCTGCCACGGCTGCGATGCCCGGATGAGGGTGCGCAGGTCAGTCGGCGAGAGATCGGCGTATCGCATGAGGACGGTGTTGATTGTGTTCAGCGCTCCGCTACCCGGTGGCTCGACAGCATCGGGTAGCGGTAGATCGTCGAGGTCGACACCATCGTCTGTGGCGTAGAGGGCTTCGGCGAACAGAGCACCGCCGCCGCGGGCCAGGTAATGGCCCTGGGCGAAGAACAACAGCAGGTTCCGCTTCGTGACGGACAGGCCGGGCCGGTTGACGTCTATGGCTTTGACGACGGAGGCAACGCTGGTCATCGACGCAAGGTAGCGACCTGCCGCGCTGGAAGAAATCCCCTGTGTCAGCGACCAGGGCGAGGTAGGCACATCGGATACCGCTGCAACGGCGGCGGCCACTCGCACCTCCCGGCGGGGGTTCCCGTGAACTTGCCCGATCACAATAAGTGTCGATGCAACTACAATTTTTTGATGTCGGATCACAGACTGGTAGCGAGAGGTCGACATCGCAGCATCCGCTCAACCGCATGAACCCACAGACCTCGCGGCACACTAGCTCGCCATCAAGAGAAGGAGTGCCGATGGCTGGTGGTCAAGAGCTCTCCCGGATCGCCCAAGCGGTGGATCTGCACCACAACCGGGGCGAGCCCGAGGCTGCTCGCCTTCTGTTCGCGCAGATCTGGGACGAGATCGGCGGGGAGCGGGGAGACCCGCTGCACGTCAGCGTTCTCGCGCATGCCATGGCCGATGTGCAGGACAACCCCCAGCAGGAGCTGCTCTGGGATCTGCGCGCGCTGGCGGCGGCCGATCGGCTGACCGACGCCCGGTTGTCGGAGGCGGGAGTGGCGATGTCGGTGGCCGCGCTGTATCCGTCGCTGCATCTCACCCTGTGTGCGTGCTACCGCAAGCTCGGCGATCCCGGCCGCGCGCGGGAGCATCTCGAGCTGGCGCGGGCCGGGATCGGCGAGCTGGGCGATGACGATTACGGGCGATTGATCAAGGAGGGGCTACGCCAAGAGGAGGATTTTGCCTAGGTGGTCGCTGGTTTCGAGGAGGCGGTTGGGCTTCATGCGGCGTAGGACTCGAGAGGACGCGCCGCTGGTCGGCGAGGAAGTGAGCAACACCCCGTATCTGGCTGACGTAAGGGCTCATCAGCCCACTGCTGGCTACTTGACGCGCACGCCTGGCTTTTGGTGCCGGTCCGGCCGTGGGACATGACGAGTTGATCTCATCGCGGCTGGTGTCGTAGACCGGGTCCGGCCGCACTCCCAAACCACTCGCCCGGTCCGTGGAGCATGCCCATGAGCTACCAGCAACCTCCCCCGCCCTACACGGCACCTCAGCCTGGCTACTACCAGACGGTGTCACACAGGAAGCCTCGAAGGACGAGGCTAATCGCCGGCATCGTCGGCGGGTTTGTGCTGCTGTGCTGTGGTGGCGTCGCGGTGGCCGTCTTCAATACGGGCCGCGGTCCGTCGGACGAGCAGCAGTCGCAGATGCCGGCGAAGCAAAACGGCACGAAAATGACACTCCCGACGACGACAGCACCGACGGCCGCACCGGAGCCCGTGACAGCGAGGAAACCCCCGGTGAAGACGTCGTACAAGAAGCTGACGGCCCGGCAATGGCTGAAGATCGCGAAGGATCCAGACGCGCACAGCGGTGAGACGGTGGTCGTATACGGGTCGGTGACTCAGTTCGACTCGGCGACAGGAAGCAGCGTTTTCCGCGCCGATGTTGGCGCCAGCAATCAGGAATGGTCGTTCGACTACCCGACGAACACCATGCTGGTGGGCGATGAGGGTCAACTGTCAGACCTGGTTCAGGACGACGAGTTCAGAGCGAAGGTGATCGTGGCCGGCTCGTACTCGTATGAGACGCAGATCGGTGGCGAGACCACCGTGCCGCAACTCTATGTGAGTTCGATCAAGCTGCTCTAGAGCTACCAGCCTCAGGGCGTGGCGCGATCACCCCAATCCGGAGGGTGTTCGGACGGAAGGGCCCCGGTCCATCAAGATCGGGGCCGCTCGTGTATGTACTCCTCCAAATGCGCTGAACCTCATCTGAGGCTCACGTAACGGCGGGAGCTGGGCGATGACGATTACGGGCGGTTGATCAAGGAAGGGTTACGCCAGGAGGAGGATTTTGCCTAGGTGGTCGCTGGTTTCGAGGAGGCGGTGGGCGTCTGCGGCGGCGGACATCGGGAAGGTGCGGTCGATGATGGGGCGGATGGTGCCGGCGTCGATGAGGGGCCAGACCTGGTGGTGGACGCCCTTGACGATGCGGGCCTTGTCAGGGATCGGGCGGGGGCGCAGGGAGGTTGCCGAGAGTGAGGCGCGTTTGGACAGGAGCTTGCGGAAGTCGAGCTCGGCCTTGGTGCCGCCCTGCATGCCGATGGTGACGATGTGGCCGTCGATGGCGACCGCGTCGAGGTTCTGGGCGAGGTATTTGGCGGCGATGATGTCGAGGATGACGTCGGCGCCGTGTCCGTTGGTGAAGTCTTTGACCGCTTGGACGAAGTCGGTGTCGGTGTAGTCGATGGCCAGGTCGGCGCCGAGCGCTTTGAGCTGGTCGTGTTTCTGTTTGCGGGCGGTCACGATGACCGTGGCACCGAGGGCTTTACCGAGCTGGACGGCGAAGGTGCCGATGCCACCGCCGCCGCCGTGGACGAGCAGGGTCTGGCCCTGGCGCAGGCGGGCGATGTCGACGACGTTGGACCAGACCGTGCAGGCAACCTCGGGGAGCGCCGCGGCCTCCTGCACCGAGAGCCCCTGCGGGATCGGGAGCAGCTGACCGGCGGGGATCGCGACCTGCTCGGCGTAGCCGCCGCCGGCCAGCAGCGCGCAGACCCGCTCGCCGACGTGGTGGCCGGTGACGTCGGCGCCGACCGCGGCGATCACGCCGGAGCATTCCAGGCCCAGGTAGGGCGAGGCGCCGGGCGGCGGCGGGTAGGAGCCCTGGCGCTGCATCGTGTCGGCGCGGTTGACCGCGGTGGCGGTGACCTGGACGATCACCTCGCCCGGGGCCGGGGACGGGTCGGGGACCTCGGTCCACTTGAGCGCTTCGGGGCCGCCGGGCTGGTCGATCGTGATCGCGTGCATGGGTTCAGCTTGCCCCACGCGTACGACAAAAAACGAAGAAGCCTGCGGGCGGCACCCACCGCCACCCGCAGGCTCCGATTCGGGAGATCTCAGCCCTTGTAGGCACCGATGATCTTGGTGAACTCGTACGCCGACTGCGTGACGCCGCTGCAGGTGTCGTCATTCGGGTACGCGCCGGAGCACTGCCGGTCGCGGTTCAGCGACCAGAAGGTGAGCCGGGCGATCTGGTGCTGCTGCGCGTACGTGGTGATGGTGCGCATGTCGGCCAGGGTCACGACGGCGTTCTCGTCGGTGATCCCGTTCATCGAGGAGATGCCGACGTGCTTGTACGCGTCCGCGTCGCTGTAGCCGTACGCCGTCTTGAGCTTGTTCTTGAGCCCGTCCGCGGCCTGGATCGTCAGGGCGCCCTGGTTGTTGCCGGTGCTGCCCCAGTCGAACGTCATGATGCCCCAGCCGTCGACCTGCAGACCCGAGGCCGCCGCGCGGTTGATCAGCGAGCTGTCCGGTCCGGTCGTCAGACTGCCCAGCGTGATGTACGTGGTGATGCCGGGGTTGTTGGCCTTGATCGTCTTGAGGGCGTCGACCGTCTTCTGCTGGTCCGTCGCAGAGTTGTAGGGCGTGCCCTCGATGTCGATGTCAATTGCCTTCAGGCCATAGGCATTGATGACCTTCTGGTACGCGGCAGCGAGCGCGGAAGCGCTGGAACAGGTGTGCTCGAGCCATGGGCCGGCCGCGCCACCGAACGAGATCACAACGTCGCCGCCGTTGGCACGAATGGTGTTGATCGCCGTCTGGTCAGCGCCGCCGGTGAGCGCGCGACTGCCGTCCCATTTCGGGTCACAGGTGCCGCTGTTGAGGATGAACGCCATCGTGTACCAGGTAACGCCGGTGGCGTTCTTGACCGTGGTGAGGTTCGGCGGGTTGCCCCAGCCGGTGTAGTAGTACGGCGCTACTGCCTTGGCCCCGGGGCCACCGGTGCTGGGCGGCGGGGTGGTGGGGCTCGTGGGAGGCGTCGTTGAGCCGGCCACTGTCCATTTCTGGTTCGCGGCTCCCGTACATGTCCAGATCTGCAGTTTGGTGCCGTCGGTCGAGGTGTTGTTCTTGACGTCGAGGCATTTGCCGGACGCGGTGTTGATGATCGCGCCGTTGCTGATCTGCCATTTCTGGGACGCCACCGTGTCGTAGCAGTCCCAGACGTGCACCGCGGCACCGTCGGTGGTCGCATTGTTGGCGACGTCGAGACACTTGCCCTTCACCTGCAGCGAGCCGTTGTCCGCCGCCGTCCAGGTCTGGTTGGAGGAACCGGCCACACACGTCCAGATCTGCGGCAGGTTGCCATTCGTGGTCGACCCGTCGGTCAGGTCGAGGCATTTGCCACCGAGCCCGGAGATCGAGCCGGTCGTCGCGGCCAGCGCATTCGTCACGCCGAGCAGACCGAGCGTTCCGACGGCGAGGGCCGAGGTGGACAGGGCGAGGATTTTCGAGCGAAGTCTCATGCGGGCACGTTCCACTTCTGGTTGGCGGCGCCCGTGCAGGTCCAGATCTGCAGTTTGGCGCCGTTCGCGGAGCTGTTCCCGACGATGTCCAGGCATTTGCCGGCACCGACGTTCACGAGGTCATGGGCGGCGTTGAAGGTCCACCGCTGATTGGCGCCACCGGCGCAGTCCCACAGCTGCACGGCCGAGCCGTCCGCCGTGGCGTTGTCCTTGACGTCCAGGCACTTTCCGAGCGCGCGAACCGTTCCGTCCGCACCGACCGTCCAGCTCTGATTGGGCCCGGCGGTGCAGCTCCACATCTGCGGAGAATTACCGTTCGCCGTCGATCCGTCGGTCACGTCGAGGCAGGTGCCGAGGTTGCTGGTGATCGCGCCACCAGTCGTGCCGCCGCCCCCGGACTGCGTTCCGGACCAGGTGAAAGTCGCGGACGTGCGGGTCGGCAGGCTGTAGACAAAGGACTGGCCGCCCCAATTCACCTTCACGGTCTGCGTGCTACCGCTGGTGTTGTAAGCGATCAGAGCCTTGGAGCCGTCGGGGTTCTTCCACGCCACGTTCTTGACGGTGCTGTTGGCCGTCGAGTCGACGCGTACGGCGCCCGGCTTCACGAATTTCGTCAGGTGACCCATCGTGTAGTACTCGACGGTGTAATCGACCTGCCCGCTGCGGCTGTCCCCGTTGTGCACGGTCACCAGGCCGGTGCAGGTGCCACAACCCCCGTTGTGCGGGCCCATGTTCTGGTCGACCGCGAGGCTCCATTTGGTCCACGAACGGGCCCAGTTCCGGGTGTAGTCGATGAGGTTGTTCATGTCCTCGGCGTGCTGATTGCCGACCCAGGTGCCACCGGAATGCTCGGTGAAGTACTGGTTCATGGAGGGGTACTGAGTGCGTACCGTCGAAGCCTTGCTCGGATCGCCGCCGTAACCGTGCCAGGCGACGCCGCCATAATTGGGGTGGTTCCGGATCGCCGCGTCGTTGACCAGGGGCGCACCCCACGTGTCGTAGTCGCTGTAATTCCAGTCGTGCACCAGCAGTTTCGTGCTCAGCCCGGCCGCTTGCAGCGCCGGCAGCAGGTCGTTCTTGGCGAACGACTGCAACCCCGAAACGCTCCACTGCATGGACGGATAGCCGGCACAGCAACCGGGTTCGTTCTGCTCGGTCACATAATTCACGTGTACGCCCTGGGCCTCGTACGCCTGGATGTACTTCACGAAATACTGGGCATAGGCCTTGTAGTACTCCGCTTTGAGATAACCCTGGTCGTACGAGTTGTTGTCCTTCATCCAGGACGGCGCCGACCACGGCGAGGCAAACAGCGTGAGCTGGGGATTGAGGCTCCGCGCCTGCTTCGTCAGCGCCAGCACGTCCACATCACGGGTCAGCGTGAAATCGTTGAGGTCGCAGCACGTCCCGTCGTACGAATAGCTGCTTCTCGCAAGGTCACTGGACCCGATGACGTTCCGGACGGCGCTGACGCCGATGCCCGCTGTGGGGCTGAAAAGCTTGTTCATGACGTCGGCCTTGGTGGCCGCGCTCAGCGCACCGCTGCCGTTGATCAGCCACGCGGCGGTGTCCGTGAACGACGCACCCGCGCCCTCGAACTGCTGATACGTGGTGTTCTCATTGACGGTGATCGTCTGGTTGGCGCTGCCCGAGCTCGCCGCGAAACTCACCGGCGTCTGCTGCTGCAGCCCACGCGTGACGGTCCGCCCGGCACTGTCACTCGTGGTCGTCAGATAGACCTGGACCTGCTCATTCGCCGCAAAGGCACTGGGCGCGAGCACCATCGCGGTGCCGGCGCCGACCAGAACCGAAGCGGTCAGCAGGGCGGTCCGGGCTCTCTTTCCTCTGGTTCTTCTGGGGATGGGCACGGTGGGGACTCCTTGGCCGAAGGTGGGGGCCTGGCCGTAATAGGTAAGGCTCTGAACAATAAACATGCCCATCTATGCTGTGTCAACCAGGCATCTCGCGCTGAGGTTTGCTGTTTGCGCAGCTCAGTGGCCTGTTAAGACAGTTAATATAAGTTTCGCTTAGCTACTGTCGGCGACCGCTCGGGTGCATAACAAGAACTTCGCCGATCAGAGCCGATGAGGCAGCTGATGCACCCCACGTGGCCCGAGCTTTCTCAGCGGCCTTGAGCTGCGGGTATGCGCGCTCCAAGACTGGTCGCAGTCTCTGGAGGGAACCCGGCCATGCAGCACAGACGTCCGATCAGCAGGCGGCGCATCATCGCGCCGGCAGCATTCGTCGCTGCGGCGCTGGCGGTGACGGTTGCCGGGTCGCTCACGTACGCGTCGGCTTCTGACCGCCCGCGCCACCACAAGCCTGCGCGGCCGTCCGTCTCTGCTTCTATCGCTCCGGCTGTCACCGCCGCGGCGTCCCCCACTGGTTCCGCATCCGCTTCCGCTTCCGCTTCCGCTTCCGCGTCTGCTTCTGCTTCTGCTTCTGCCGCTGCCGCTGCTTCTGTTTCGGCCGCTGCCGGGAACGGCTACGTCATGGCGCCCGAGCCGGTGACGGATGTGACGCCGTCGAATCTCGTGCCCGAGCACAAGATGTTCCACGAGTTCCAGGCGAACTGCGCGGTCAGTCGCACCAACCTGCCGGACGACCCGATCGTCTTCCCCCAGCTCCCCGGCGCATCCCACTCGCACACGTTCATGGGCAACACGACCACCAACGCCGACACCACCCCGGCATCACTCTCGGCCGGCGACACCAAATGCCTGGCGAAGGGCGACCTGTCCGCGTACTGGATGCCGACGCTCTACAAAGGCGACAAGGCAGTCAACCCGGTCGGCGTACAGACCATCTACTACAAGGCCGGCGTCAACGACTACACCTCGGTCCGCCCCTTCCCCAAGGGCCTGCGCTTCGTCGTCGGCAACGCTAAGAACACCGACTCAGCCGCATTCCTGAAAGCCACCGTCGAAGGCTTCGAATGCGGCGACAGCTACAAGAACGCCGACATCCCCGCCACCTGCCCCGCCACGGCCAGCACCCAGCTCAACATCCGCTACCAGTCCCCGAGCTGCTGGGACGGCATCCACCTCGACACCCCCGACCACCAGAGCCACATGGCCTACCCGATCATCAAGGACTACCCGATCGGCGCCGCCTGCCCGGCCGACCACCCGGTCGCCCTCCCGATGCTCGAATTCAAAATGGCCTGGCCCGTCAACGGCAACATGTCCGACGTCCACTTCGCCAGCGGCCGCGGCTACACCTTCCACTACGACTTCATGAACGCCTGGGACCCCGCCACCCTCCAAGCCCTGGTCAAGGCCTGCATCAACGGTGGCCGCCAATGCAACGCCCGAGGCTACGACGAACGCGAATCCCCCTCGACGGCAGTCCTCACCACCGACTACGTCCTCCCCTGACCACCCACCCATCCCCAAGACAGGGGCCTGGCCGACGCGGGGGCGCGCCGGCCAGGCCCCGTGTCCGTTCAGCACCCCGCAACCCCATCTGGCAGACTGAGGTACGCCACAGTCCGGGAGGGCTCGCCTAGTGGCCGATGGCGCCGGTCTTGAAAACCGGTGAGGCGTTACGCGTCTCCGTGGGTTCGAATCCCACGCCCTCCGCTTCAAACATCGAAAGGCCCAGCTGATCGCTGGGCCTTCGGTCGTTCTGCTTCAGGTCAGGCCGCTGCGGCCTTGGGGTAGTGGCGGCGGAGGTTGGCGGCGCTTACGCGGTCGAGGGTTCGGTCTGGGAGGAAGCGGGCCAGGCCGATGAGCATCGCGGCGTCGCGGCCGATCGTGTAGCGGGTGCGGGGCCTGCGGGCGGTTACTGCCTTTGCGATGATTCGGGCGGCTGCCTCGGGGGTCAGGCCTGAAGCCGTGCCCGTCTCCATCAGGGTGTTGATCGCGTGGACCAGGCCGCCGTAGCGGCCCTCCTGGTCGGGGGTCATCTGCGCGGCCAGGTGGTTGGCTGTTGCGACCCCGCGGTGGGCGATCTCAGTGCGGACGCCGCCGGGTTCGACAACGATGACGTGTACGCCGAAAGGTGCCACCTCGCGTCGAAGCGCGTCGCTCACCGCCTCCAAAGCGAACTTCGCCCCCGCGTAAGCACCGTACGTTGGCATGGCGACCTTGCCCCCGATGGAGCTGATGTTCAGGACGCGGCCCTTGCTGCGCAGCAGTGCCGGTAGCAGCGCCTGGGTCATCGCGATGTGGCCGAAGAAGTTGACTTCGAAGGTGCGGCGCCATTCCGCCATGGGCAGGGCCTCGACCGGGCCGTTCACCTGGATGCCGGCGTTGTTGATGAGGGCGGCCAGCGGGCGGTGATCTGCCGCGACCCGGGCGGCCAGCGCGGCCACCTGGTCGGGCTCGGTGATGTCGAGGATGACTGGTTCGACGCCGTCAGCCCTGATGGTGTCTCCGTCGGTGTCGCGGCGGACGCCGGCCAGGACGTGGAAGCCCTGGCGAGCCAGTTCGGCGGCAGTGGCGGCGCCCATGCCGGTGGAGGCTCCGGTTACGACGGCCAGGGGTTCGCGGGGAGTTGTCACGGGCAACAATGTATGCGGTGACAACAATGATGTCAATGACAACTTGGGGGCAAGAGAAAGCGGTGGCCGCGTAGAGCGGCCACCGCTGCTTAGAATCTAGAGACGTAGGGCTTGGCGGCCGGAGAAGGCGATGCTGGCTGCCAGGAATGCGCCGTTGATGAGGGTGAAGGCGCCGATTACCCAGATTGTCCACTGTGGGGCGACGGTGAGGACCACGCCGGCCAGGGCGATCACCGCGCCGTAGTCGCGGACCAGTTTGACCACTCGGATCGGGAGGGCGCTGCTGGTCACCATGCTGGAGGCCTGGTCGCCGCCCTGCATGACCGAGGTGACCAGGTTGACCATCCAGGTGCCGGCGAAGGCTGCCAGGAGCCAGGCCGGGGTGGCCGGGACCTGGGCGGAGGCCGTTGCGCACAACGCCGCTACCAGGGCGATCTGGGCTGCCACGTCGCAGAGGACGTCGACGCGGCCGCCCGCGGTGCTCGCCTGGCCCGTTACCCGGGCGAGTTGGCCGTCGGAGCAGTCGAGGCCGTAGGCGAACTGCCAGCCGACGAGGGCTAGCAGGCCGATGGGCCAGGCCCAGATGCGGCCTTCGGCGACCGGGCCGGCCGCTGCGACCACGATGAAGGACACCAGGCAGCTCAGGCCGAGGTTGGCGACCGAGAGGACCGTGGGGGCCAGTTGGTATTTGTGGGCGAAGACGGCGATGTGGGAGCCGAGGCGCTGGCTGATCGCCTCGCTGAAGAGGCCGCCTCCGCGGTTCACCTTGTAGTAGTCGGCCGCGGTGGGTGCGGATGAGGCCGGCGGCGGGCCTGCGACGGTGGTGGCGTTGGGGGGATTCTCAGCGCTTGGCGACGGCGTCGACATAGTCGGCCAGCTTCCTGCGGATCTCTTCCGGGGTCATCGCGAGGTGTTCGAGGATCGTGTAGCGGTCCGGGCGGGTGCGGGGGGCGAACTCGACGATCTGGACGAACTGCTCCACGTTCAGGCCGACGTCGGCCGGGGTGCGGGGCAGTTGGTGGCGGGCGAGGCAGTTCGACATCTCGCCGAAGCGGCGTTCGTCGCCGCGCAGGAAGGTGCAGAACAGCGCGCCCATGCCGGCCAGTTCGCCGTGGGAGGCCGTGTCGGGGAACAGCGAGTCCGTGGCGTGCATGATCTCGTGGCAGCCACCGCTGGAGGGGCGGCTGCTGCCGCAGACCGCCATGGCGAGGCCGCTGGAGATCAGGGCTTCGGCGAGCACCGTCACGAACGCGTCGTCGGTCATGTCACCGGGCATGTTGAGGACCGCTTCAGCGCCCATCCGGGCCAGGGACGCGGCGAGGCCGTCGACGGGTTCGCCGCGGACCTCGCGGGCGAGCTCCCAGTCGGCGAGGGCGCTGATGTTGCTGATCACGTCGCCGATGCCGGAGCGGTTGATGCGTTCCGGGCCGTTCTCGACGAAGTCCAGGTCGACGATGACGGCGATCGGGATGTGTACGCCGTACGACCCCTTGATGCCGTCGTTGACCAGGCTCGCGACCGGGGACGCGACGCCGTCGTTGGCCAGGCTCGTGGCGACCGAGACCATGGGCAGCGCGTACCGGGTGGCGGCGTACTTGGCGGTGTCGACCGTTTTGCCGCCACCGATGGCCACCACCGCGTCGTACGAGCGGGCGCGCAGTTTCGCGCCCAGTTCGATCGCCGCGTCGAGGGTGCCGCCGATGGTCGTGTAGACGTCGGCGGACTTGAGTGACGGGCGGATCAGCTCCGCGATCTTCTCGCCCTGGCCGGGGCCGACGACCACGGCCACGTCGCCGCCGGCGGAGATCCGGCCGTCGGCGAGGATCGCGCCCAGGTCGCTGACGGCGCCCCGGCGGACGTCGATGTGCAGCGGCGTCTGGACGCTACGGGCTAGTAGCGGCATGCGATTTCCCGCGCCTTGGCGAGGTCGTCGTGGTTGTCCACCTCGACCCAGGGGATGTCGCCGATCGTCGCGGCGCGGATCTCTCCGCCGCGGTTGGCGAATTCCTGGTAGCCGTCTTCGTAGTACAGGTCGGGGTTCTTCTCCCAGGTGGCCTTGAGACAGTCGGCCAGCTCGGCGGCGGCTTCGGCCTCGATGACCGTGGCGCCGATGTACTCGCCGAACGCGTCCGCGGGATCCATGATCTTCGTGATCTTCGTGAGCCGTCCATCTTCCGAGAAGATCGTTTTCATCTCCTCGTCAGCAAGCTTCTTCACATTGTCAACAGCGAGAAGAATGCCCGGGCCACGGCTGGCGAGGAGGGTCTGCTCGACACTGACGGGGTGCACGGTGTCACCGTTCACCAGCAGCGCGCCCTGCGCGAAACGGTCACGCGCGAGCCAGAGCGAGTAGGCGTTGTTCCACTCCTCGGCCTTGTCGTTGTGGACCAGGGTGATCTTCACGCCGTACTTCTGCTCGAACGCGTCCTTGCGCTCCTCGACCGCGCTCGCGCAGTAGCCGACGACGATCGTCACGTCGGTCAGCCCGGCGGCGGCCAGGTTGCGCAGGGAGATGTCCATGATCGTGGTCTCCCCGTCCACGGGGACGAGCGCCTTCGGCAGCGTGTCGGTGTAGGGACGCAGCCTGCGTCCGGCGCCGGCGGCGAGTACCAGACCGATCATGGGGTGGTTCCTTCCGAAGTTCGAGGGGGGTGCCAGCAGAGGATAGTCGGTGCTCTCACGTCCCGAGACCGTGCAGGACCGCGAAGCCGTCCTCCGCGAGCTGACGGATCATGCCGTCGTTGATGTGGGCGCTCTCGTCCAGCACGTCGAGTTCATTGTCGGCGAGCCAGCGGAACTCCGTGTGTTTACCCACTTCGAGCTGTGGGCGCGCGAGATCGCCGTCCACGCGTACCAAAAAGTCTGTTTCCCAGCGCTCGAAGCCGTCCTCGCCGGTGTATCGGTAGTCACCGACGGTGGCGAGCACCTCGGCGAGATGCCAGCCGGTCTCCTCGTGGATCTCCCGGGCGAGCGCCTCGGCGACCGTTTCGCCCGGTTCGAGGTGGCCGCCCACGACATCCCAGGAATTCGGGAAAAGCTTCCGTTGGGCCGATCGCTTCTGGAAGAAAATACGGTTGTCCGCGCCTACGACGAGAGCGGCAGCGACACGTAGCGGTTCCTGGGACACGATTAAAATGATATAGAGCCTGCTCGTAAGCTGAGGGTATGACCGCTGAGCAGCTGATCTCATTCGCACGAGGCGCACCGTCGCTCGACATCATCGACGTGGCCGGCCTGAAGGCCGCCGCCGCGCGGGCCTTCGACGCCGATCCGGCCGGGATGACGGCCTACGGCACCTCCGTCGGCTACCTGCCGCTGCGAAAGTGGATCGCGGACAAGCACGGCGTCTCGCCCGACCAGGTCATCGTCACGAACGGCTCGCTGCAGGCGGATGCCTTCTTCTTCAACCACCTGGTGAAGCCCGGCGATGACGTGATCGTCGAGAAGCCCACCTACGACCGCACCCTGCTGAGCCTGCAGAACCTCGACGGCAAGGTGCACCAGGTGACGCTCGAGTCCGACGGCATCGATGTCGAGGAGCTGCGCGGGCTCCTGAAGTCCGGCGTACGCCCCAAGTTCGCCCACATCATCCCGAACTACCAGAACCCCGCAGGCATCACGCTCTCGCTGGAGAAGCGCCGGGCCCTGCTGGAGCTGGCCGCGGAGTACGAGTTCCTGATCTTCGAGGACGACCCGTACGTCGACATCCGGTTCCGGGGCGAGGCGCTGCCCTCCATGCTCTCGATGGACACGAACAGCCTGGTCGTGCACGCGTCGAGCTTCACCAAGACGGTCTGCCCCGGCGTGCGGGTCGGCTATCTGGTCGGTCCGGCGGCGTTCATCGACGCGGTCGCCAAGAAGGCCACCAACCTCTACATCTCGCCCGGCATGGTCTCCGAGGCGATCGTGCATCAGTTCTGCGTCTCCGGTGACATCGACCGCTCGGTCCAGACCGTGAGCGCGGCCCTGGGCGAGCGCGCGCGGGTGCTGGCGGAGTCTCTGCGCAAGCACATCCCCGGCGCTACCTTCACGGAGCCCGACGGCGGCTACTTCCTCTGGGTCGACCTGCCCGACGACGTCGACGTGGACAAGCTCTTCCTCGCCGGCATGAAGAAGGGCGTCGCGATCGTCAAGGGCACCGACTTCCTGCTCGAGGGCGGTCAGAGCTCGGTGCGGCTCGCGTTCTCCGCGGTGACCGTCGACCAGATCGACGAGGGTGTCCGCCGGATCGCCGAAGCCATCGCCGAACTCAAGGCGTAACCGGCCCGTCTGTCGGGTTTCCGACAGACAGCGCTTCCCGCCGGTTCCGGGTTTCCCCCGGGACCGGCGGACAGCTCACAATGCTTGCGGCGTCAGGCTGCATGATCATGCGGATTGGCGCGTTGACACCCACCCCGCCCCCTGGCGCCGGGTGGGCCGTGCCCGCACCCTTCACCCCCCGAAATGCGGCCGGCCCGCCCGGCGCCCCCCCGCAACCGGCAGCGGACCGCCAGCCCGTCCACAGGCAACATTGCGGGCGTAACCTCGTGCGGGACCCGCCACCTCGGCCGGAACCGCAGCACCCCTGGGGGAGGCAGTCATGAGCGAAGACAGCGTGCGCCGGAGCCGGCAGGCCGGCGTCAACAGGTCCTTGTCACGAGCGTGGACCGCCCCCGTCCGGGCGATGAACCGCTTCCTCGGCACGGTGGACGGCCAGCCCCCGGCCCCGGCCTCGGGCGAGAAATTCCAGGGCAGCTCGGTTGTCGACTGCGGTGTGTACGTCGAGGGCAAGCGCGAGCCCGGCGAGTTCAGCCCCGACGAGGCGCTGGCCGAGGCGTGCAGCCGCGACAACGCGTTCGTCTGGCTCGGCCTGCACGAGCCGACCCAGGAGGAGATGTCCTCGATCGCCCGCACGTACGGCCTGCACGAGCTGGCCGTCGAGGACTCCGTGAAGGCGGAGCAGCGGCCCAAGCTGGAGCAGTTCGGCACGGTGCACTTCCTCGTGCTGCGGACAGCCCGTTACGTGCCGCACGGCGAGCTGACCGAGACCTCGCAGATCGTCGAGACCGGCCAGATGATGATCTTCGTCGGCGAGCAGTTCGTGATCACGGTGCGGCACGGCGATGCCACGAAGCTCGCTCCGGTCCGCGCCGACATGGAAGCCCGTGGTGATCTGCTCGCGCAGGGTCCGTGGGCCGTCGCGTACGCCGTGACCGACCGGATCGTGGACGCGTACATCGAGGTGGCCGACCAGGTCGAAGCGGATCTGGACATCATCGAGGAGGGCGCGTTCTCCCGGGACCGGGGCAGCCCGGTGCAGGCGATCTACCAGATGAAGCGCGAGATCGTGGAGTTCCGTCGCGCGGTGGTGCCGCTGCAGCGCCCGCTCGCCACGATCACCGCGCCGCAGAGCCGGCTCGTGCCCAAGGAGATCCGGCGTTACTTCCGGGACGTGCAGGACCATCTGACGCGTACGGTCGAGCAGGTCTCGTCGTACGACGACCTCCTGAACTCGATCCTGCAGGCGCGCCTGGCGCAGGTGACCGTCGACCAGAACAACGACATGCGCAAGATCGCCGCGTGGGCCGGCATCTCGGCCTGGTGGACGGCGGTCGCCGGGGTCTACGGCATGAACTTCCTGCACATGCCGGAAACCCAGTGGCAGTACGGCTACCCGGTGGTGATCACGGTCATCGTCGGAGTGTCCGTGCTGCTCTACCGTGCTTTCCGTCGCAACGGGTGGCTGTAACCCTGCCCCCCACGCGGGGCCGCTGACCTTTACAGTGGCGGTTGTCGAACCGGGGAGGGAAGTCGCGTGCCGTCTCGGCAGGATCAGCTGCACTCGTACCAGTACTCGCAGCAGCGGGTGGTGGCTGCGCTGGTTTCCCACGATCCCGACCCGCACCGCTCACCGCTGCGCCGGGCCGGGGCAACCGTGCTGGTCAGCGTCGTCGTCGCGGCGCTCGCGGTCGGTGGCGCCGCCGTCTACGGCCTGATCACGGGCAACAGCTCGGTGAAGCCGCGGGACGACTCGGTTGTCTTCCTCGAGAAGGACACCGGCGCGCGCTACGTCTATCTGAAGTCCGACGACAAGATGCACCCGGTGCTCAACTACACGTCGGCGCTGCTCATCGCGAACGCCCAGGAGCCCTCGATGAAGAGCGCCTCCCGGAACAGCCTCGCCGAGGTGCCGCTGGGCGACCCGCTCGGCATCCCGAACGCGCCCGACACGCTGCCCGCGGCCAAGGACGGGCTGCTGCCCGCGATCTGGACGGTGTGCTCGCAGATCCCCGACGGTTCCGGGCCCAAGAGCGTGGTGTCGCTCGGCGAGTCGATCAGCGACGGCACGCTGCTGCCGGTCCCGCGCGCCGACACCCCGGCCGCCGAGCTGCGCGGCCTGCTGGTCAGCGACCCATCCGACCGTACGTTCCTGGTCTATGGCAACAAACGCTTCCTGATCCCGGCCAACCGCCTGGAGCAGACGCGGGTGCGTTTCGGGTGGAACCAGGAGCCCCTCAAGGTCGCCCCGGCCTGGGTGAACGCGATTCCGCTCGGCCCCGACCTCGCCGCACCCTCGATCGACGGCTTCGGCGACGACTCCGAGGTGGCCCCCGGCTACCAGGTGGGCCAGGTCCTGCTCGTGAAGGGTGACAACGGCTCGCCCGACCAGTGGGGCGTCGTGCTCAAGGACGGCATCGCCGACCTCACCGACGTGCAGGCCCGGCTGCTGCGTGCCGAGCCCGACTTCCTCGGGCAGAAGGAACTGGACATCACGCTGTACGGCAGCCTGGCCAACAAGGCCCGGTCGAAGACGCAGCTGGTCACCCAGGCCAACGCCGATGGGGTGCCGCCCTCGGTGCCGGTGTTGCTCAACGGCCCGGAAAGCGTCTGCGCCACGTACAACGCCAGCAACAACGGGGCTGTCAGCATCCGTATCGGCCCCACCGTGCCGGTCGGCACTGCTGTCGTCGGCTCCACGACGACACAGGGCGACGTACAGGCCGATCAGGTGAAGGTGCCGCGCGGCAAGGGCGCGCTCGTGGTCTCCACGGCCTCCCCGACCGCCCCGGCGACCATCGGCACGGTCAGTGTGATTACCGACACCGGTCGCAGCTATCCACTCGCCAGCCGCGATCTGCTGTCCCGCCTCGGTTACGCCGGTGTCACGCCGGCGGCCATCCCGACCCAGCTCGTCGGGCTGCTGCCGGTCGGCCCCGCCCTGGATCCGGAGCGGGCCCGGCAGGCGATCACCACCGTCGAGGACAAGCCCACTAACTAAGCAGCGGCCGGGCCCTCGAAAGGGTCGGCCGCCGCTTGGTCGCTGCTGGTCAGATCTTGTTGACCGGAGGAATGACCGGCTCGGTCTTGCCGACCGGCGTCGTGAAGCCCGACGGTCCCGCGAGATCGGCCGGCTCGAACGCCGAGTCGTCCGCCCCGACCTCGGCCGGGTTCACCGGGCCACTGGGGTCGTACTCGTCCCACTGCGCGTTGCGACGCTTGCGGACGAAGTAGGCACCGGCCGCACCAACCGCGGCGCCGGCCAGCGCGAGACCCACGAGCTTGCGGCCCGTACCACTCTGCTTGCGGCCGATCGCCTTGTTGGCCCGCTTCTCGAGCTTCTTGGCGTTCTTCTTGTTGGCCTTGACCGCCTTCTTGCTGGTCACGGCCGACTTCTTACCCACCTGCTTGGCGTTCTCGCTCGCCGCCGCGACCAGCGGGGCCAGCGTCGCTACAGCGCTTCCCCAACCGCTGGAGGCAGCGCCCACCGCGCGGTCGGTCGCGGGCTGAACCCGGTCACGAGCTGCGGAGATCTTCGGCCCGACGGTTGCGCTGGTCTCCTGGGCGGCGAGCGAAGCCGCGCGCCTGAAGTGGTCAACGCTCTGTCCGAGCTCGTTCTTCATCTTGGCGTTGCGGTTCTTCCGTCGCATCGATGCGAACACCAGTGCCCACCTCCTGAGGTATCTCCCACGACCATGCTGCCCTCTTGGGTACCCCCGCGTAGCCGGTTCAGACACATGGGGGAGGATCCGAACTGCAAAGAACTGTCCTGCGCCGGTCGTAATCTCGCGAACCGGCGACCGCGACACCGATAGGAGTACCCGTGGCTGAGACGCTTTACGCCACCCTGCACACCAACCACGGACCGATCCGGCTGCAGCTCTTCCCGGACCACGCGCCGGCGACCGTGCGCAACTTCGTGGAGCTCGCGGAGGGGACCAAGGACTACGTCGACCCGCGGACCGGCCAGAAGGGCAGCGGCCCGTACTACGACGGGACCATCTCCCACCGGGTCATCGCGAACTTCATGGTCCAGATGGGCGACCCGACCGGCACCGGCCGCGGCGGCCCGGGCTTCCAGTTCGCCGACGAGTTCCACCCGGAGCTCCAGTTCGACCGCCCCTACCTGCTCGCGATGGCGAACGCCGGGCCGGGCACCAACGGCTCGCAGTTCTTCATCACGGTCGGCCCGACCCCGCACCTCAACCGCCGGCACACGATCTTCGGCCAGGTCGCCGACGAGCAGTCCTCCAAGGTTGTCGACTCCATCGCGACCACCCCGACCGGCCCCGGCGACAAGCCCCGCGAGGACGTCGTCATCGAGCGCGTCGAGATCGAGCGCGCGTAAGGGATTTTCACCCTCCGGGTAGCCTTGAGACATGAGTGAGTCCCCGGTGACGGCGCCCGTCTGCTATCGGCATCCGTCCAAGGAGACTTACATCCGGTGCACCCGCTGCGAGCGGCCCATCTGCCCGGATTGCATGAACGAGGCTTCGGTCGGCCATCAGTGCCCTGAGTGCGTCGCCCAGGGGCGGCGCACTCAGCGGACGGCCCGCACCGCGTTCGGTGGCAGCCTGGCCGGTCGCGCCGGGATCGCCACCAAATCACTGATCGGCGTCAACGTGCTGGTCATGGTCATCTCGATCCTCTCCTCCGGCAGCGCCAACGCGGTCGCGGGCGGTGGGCTCGGTGGCCTGCTCGGCGGCAGCACCCCGCTCACCGACTGGGGCTCGGTCGTGAGCTACACCACGGTCGGCGAGATGGGCATCTCCGGCAACGGCGAGTGGTGGCGGCTGTTCACCGCGATGTTCCTGCACTACGGCGTCATCCACCTACTGCTGAACATGTACGCGCTGTGGATCCTCGGCCGGGACATCGAGGGCACACTCGGCCCGCTGCGCTTCACCGGCCTCTACCTGCTGGCCGGCTTTGGCGGCAACGTGGCGGCCTATCTCTTCACCGGTCCCAACACGCCGACCGCCGGTGCGTCGACTGCGGTCTTCGGCCTGATGGCGGCCATGCTGGTGCTGCTCAAACGGCTCAACCTGAGCATCGCCCCGATCCTGCCGGTGATCGTGATCAATGTCATCTTCACGTTGACGGTCAGCAACATCTCGATCCCCGGCCACCTCGGCGGGCTGGCCACCGGCTTCCTGGCCGCGATCGCGATCGCCTATGCGCCGCGGGACAAACGCAACCTCGTCCAGGGTCTCGGGCTCGGCGCGATCTTCCTGGTGCTCGTCGTGCTCGCGGTGGTCAGGACGATGTCTCTGCCGTAGTGGCGGCTTCCCGAAGCTCGGCGAGGGCCTCGGCCACCTCGTCCGGCTCGGTGCCCAGCTCGTGCACGCTGAGCAGGTGCAGGCTGTCGCCCGCGTCGATCTCGAGGAGATTGCTGCGGATGCCACGGCGGGCCCGGGTGTCCACGCGTATCTGCTCGATCTGTGACCACGGCAGCTGGCGGCGGGCTGCGTACCCGGTGACCACGGTGATCCCCGTCAGGTCCGCGGCGAGCCGGACCGGCCTGATCAGGTCCCGCAGCGCCCAGCCGGTGAGACCCGCCGCGACGGCCAGGGCCAGCACCCACTGGACCGGATCGTTGCCACCGAAGGCCACCACCAGGACCACGAGCGCCACCGCGCCGAGCAGTTTCGTCACGGGCAGCACGGGCTTCACCCGCCATAACAAAGGCGACATGCCCACCACTATGGCAGCCCGGCATACAGTCGCAAGTATGCGAGATGCGGTGATCGTCGGCGCGGTGCGGACCGCGGTCGGAAGGCGTAACGGCGGGCTGTCGGGCGTACACCCGGTGGATCTCTCTGCGGAAGTGCTCACGGCCCTGAGCGAACGCACCGGTTTTGATCCTGCCGACGTCGAAGACGTGATGTGGGGCTGCGTCTCGCAGGTGGGTGAGCAGTCGTGGAACATCGGGCGCAACGCGGTCCTCGCGGCCGGCTGGCCCGAGTCGGTGCCCGCCTCGACCATGGACCGGCAGTGCGGATCGAGCCAGCAGGCACTGCACGTGGCGGCCGCGACGGTCGTGTCCGGCCAGGCCGACCTGGTGGTCGCCGGCGGCGTCGAGTCGATGAGCCGGGTGCCGATGGGTTCGAGCGCCGTGGGCCAGGACCCTTACGGATCAAAGATCCGGGAGCGTTACGGCAACGCCGCCTTCAACCAGGGCGTCGGCGCCGAGATGATCGCCGCGCGGTGGGGTCTCACAAGGGCTCAACTCGATGAGTACGCGCTGAGCAGTCACGCCGCAGCCGCCAAGGCTCAGGACGCCGGGGATTTCGATGCCGAGATTGTCGGGGTCATCCGCGACGAGGGCATCCGGCGCGACACCACGATCGAGAAGCTGGCCGGACTGAAGACCCCGTTCAAGGCGGACGGCGTCGTCACGGCGGGTTCGGCGTCGCAGATCTCCGACGGTGCCGCCGCGCTGGCCGTCACGACGTCGGAGTGGGCGTCGGCGCACGGACTGCGGCCCTTGGCGCGGGTGCACACCGCGGTGGTGGCCGGCGACGACCCGGTGATCATGCTGACCGCACCGATCCCGGCCACCGCGAAGGTGCTGGCGCGCGCCGGGCTCAGCATCGACGACATCGGCGTCTACGAGGTGAACGAGGCGTTCGCGCCGGTCCCCCTCGCGTGGCTCGCCGAGACCGGTGCCGACCCCGCCCGGCTCAATCCCCGGGGCGGCGCCATCGCGCTCGGTCACCCGCTCGGTGCCTCAGGCGCACGCATCATGACGACGATGCTGCACCATATGCGACAGACCGGGATCCGTTACGGGTTGCAGACCATGTGCGAAGGCGGCGGAATGGCCAACGCCACGATCGTCGAGCTTCTGTAATTCGATATTCATCTCGACACGGCCGAGCCTTACCACGGACGTCACCGTTAGACGCCACATGGACGTGTTCTCCCGTACGTTCCTTCCCGCCGCCGCCGAAGCCGGAGTTCCCATTCCGACCTTGAGCCGGCACATGCCGATCTTTCGCCGCTGCGTGGATTCGGATGACGCGACCGTACTGGTCACCCGTTGCGTCAGCACCGACCGCCCGATGTCCGGCGAATTCCTGATGGTGCTCACCAGACGCCGGCTCGTCATCACCCAGGAAACCCGGATCCTGCACCGCCTGCGACTGCACCTCAACGCGAACCTGCGCCACCTCAGCGACGTCACCTGGAGCCCGGACCTGCGCGAATCCACGGTCGACGTGGCCGCCACCGCGGTGGACGGGGTCCGCGAACGATTCCGGCTGCGGGTCAGCGAACCGGACCGCGTCTGGCATTTCGACGCATTGCTCAAGCAGGTCTTCCGCGAGCGCCGTGGTGGCCTAGTCCTTTCGTAAGAAAGCTTCGATCGAGGCGCGCAGCCCCGCCGGGTCAAGGCCATGCCATTGAGCATGGTCAGCCGGCGACCCATAACCACGATGCTCGGCCCGGCTCACCCCGAGATGCAATTCCCGATGGGGTACGCGAGAAAGCGCCGCCGACACCACCCGGCTGGAAGTCCCCGCGAGATACGGCTCCACCATCACGATCTCGTCGGTAACCAGCTCCCGCAGACGATTCACGTCCAACGGTCGTGGCGTATTCGTGTAGGCAACGGTCACATCCAGTCCCGCCCGCAGCACGGGATCGAGCATCGGCCCCACCGCCAGCACCACGGCACCATTCTGTGGACCCCGACGGACGACCTTGAGATCAGTGCCGGGATAGGCCGCCGCGTTCTGCTGCGACGAGAGCCGGATGTAGACACGTTCGTCATGCCGGGCGGCGGCCCACAGCATTCCCGGCACCTCATCCGGATGCCCGGGAACGTGCACGGTCCACTCCTCAAGAGTGTCCAGCAATGCGACGTCACCGGGCGACTGGTGCGTGTAGCCCTCGGCGGAGGCGTCGTAAGACCCCCCGATGCTCACGATCACCGCCCCGGCGTTCTGGTGCCCTAGGTCCAGCTTGATCTGCTCGTACGCGCGATCGATGACGAAGGGGGCGTACGAATGGAGGAAAGGTCGTAACCCGGTCAGCGCGAGCCCGCCCGCCACCCCGGCCATCAACTGTTCCCGAATCCCGACATTGAGCACCCGATCGGGATGCCTGCGCATTGCGGGAGCGAAAGCATCGGCCGAGATGTCAGCGAGCACGAGCGCGGTCCGGGGATCCTCCTCCAGAATCGCGGTGGTCGTGGCGACGAAGGTATCCCGCATGATCAGCTCTCCTTCTTCTCGACCGCGGCGATCACCACGCGGGGGCCGCCTTTCAGCGTCAGCGCCGCCTCGATCTGGTCCCGGTCCCGCCCATCCACATGCGATACCCGCCACCCGATGAACCGTGCGGCGATCCCACCGGGCCACCCGTGCGTCGCGGACCGGTTGTCGATCACGATCGCGGTGAGGTCCAGTTCGACCGCGGCGGCGTACGCGATGGCCTCATGGTTGGATCCCTCGTCCAGCTCCGCATCGCCCAGCAGCACAAACGTCCTGGTCTGCACGTATCCCTGCGCCCGCAATCCGAGCGCGGTCCCGACGGCCAGCCCGAGCCCGTGCCCGAGCGACCCGGTGCCCACCTCGACACCCGGCACCAGCACCCGGTCGGGATGATGCCCGAGCCTGCTGGTCGCGCTCCCGACATCGTCGAGCCATTCCTCGGGAAAGAATCCCTTGGCGGCGAGCACCGAGTAGTAGGCCAGCGGCCCATGGCCCTTCGACAGGAAGAACCGATCCCGGTCCGGATCGTCAACGGTCTCCGGGCTCACCCGCAGAACGCGGTCATAGAGCACCCACAGAACATCAAGCGTCGAGTACGCACTGGGCGCGTGCTTGGCGTCTGCTCGCTTCAAGGCGTCAATCGTCATACGCTGACCCTGCAAGTTAAAGTTCACTTCAACTCAAGGACTTTTCTGCGGTGGAACTCCTGACGATCAGCGACATGGCCGCCCGAAGCGGCGTAGCCCAGTCCGCGCTGCGCTTCTACGAGAAGGAAGGCCTGATCACCTCCACCCGCACCAGCGGCAACCAGCGCCGTTACGAACGGCACGAGCTGCGGAGAATCGCGTTCATCCGGATCGCCCAGCAGGTCGGGGTGTCCTTGGAGGAAATCCGTTCGGCGCTCGCCGCCCTCCCCGAGAACAGGACGCCCACCAAGACGGACTGGGCACGGCTGTCGGCCCGGTGGCAGCGCAAGCTGGAGGAGCGGATCACGATGATGGAACGGCTCCGGGATCAGCTCACCGGCTGCATCGGGTGCGGCTGCCTGTCACTGCAGCGGTGCAGCTTGATAAACCCCCACGACGAGCTCGCCTCCCGCGGCGAGGGCCCCCAGATGATCCTCAACCCGCCACGCGAGTGAGGGCTTCCTGCACTTCGGGCTTCGGGCTCGTCGTCACCGCGGGCGGTCGGCTCCGGATGGCATCCCAGGCCGCCTTGCCGCTGGCGAAGTAGTCGCGCACGGACTTCTCGGCGAGCAGGGCCTTGCCGCAGCCGTCACACCTCGCGTTGACGCCGTCGATGTCGAGGCCGATCTGGCGGCAGAGGGTCACCGCGCGGGACAGGTGGTAGGACTGCGTGACGATCAGCGCCTTGGACAGGCCGTAGACGTCCTTCGCCCGCGCGCAACTGTCGTAGGTGTCCAGGCCGCTCGGGTCGGCGACGACGCGCTGCTTGTCGATGCCGAGCTGGTCGGTGAGGTAGGACGTCATCGCGGCGGGCTCGTCGCCCGAATCGCCGCCGCCGTCCCCGGAAACCAGGATCACGCGCGCCTTGCCGGCCTTCACCAGGGCTGCCGCGGTCTGCAGCCGTCCGGCAAGCCTCGCCTCGGGCGTACGCCGATCCGTCGCCACCTGCGTCCCCAGCACGATGACAACGTCAGCGACCGGAGCGTCAGCCTCGTCGTAAAGGTGCCCCTGAGCAGCGAGCGTCGTCCACAACCAGGGCGCACTCACCAGCACCACGCCCACCGCAGCCGCCACACCCAGCCGCCGCCAACTCACCCAACGCCGCAACCCGACCTCCCCAAAACGTGCACCCTAGCGATGGCTGTCCACAATGTCGGGCTCCGGAAAGTGTCGCAGGGGTGGAGCATCATCCTGCCTGTGAACATTTTTGCCGGGTTGGATGACGTTCGCTGGGGGCGGATGCGCCACGCGTACGGGTCGGCGGCTGCCGTGCCGGGGCTGTTGCGTGGGCTGGCGGATGGCGATCCGGCGGTGCGTGCCGCCGCGCTCGACGGCATGTACGGCGCCGTTCATCATCAGGGTGACGTCTACCCGTGCACCCGTGCTGCGATCCCCTTCCTCCTGCGCATCGCCGGTGACGTCGGGCGGCCTGGCAGGGCTGAGGTGGTTGCGCTGGTCGCTTCCATCGGTGCCCACGATGCGGCCATGGGCGCGCTTCCGTTGTGGCCGGCCCTTCTGACAGATCCCGATCCTTGGGTACGGGCGGAGTCCGCCACGCTCATCGCGGAGCCGGCTGTGCTGCGGGGGCGGTTCCCCGATGAGCCCGAGGCGTTTGTGCGGGCGAGCCTGGTCGCGGCGGTGGCGCGCCTGGCTCGTCACGGCGTTGGCGCCGATACCGCCCAGGAGTGGCTCTCCGACGTCCTCGAGGACGACGAGCCGCGGGTCCGGATGGCAGCGTTGGCGGGGATGGCCCCCGCCGTTGATGTGCGCCTGGCTCGCGATCTGCTCGTTGGGGGATACCGCGGCGATGCGACTGCGGAGTTCGAGACGGTGGTCCGCACAGTCAGCGAAGCGCTCGAGGACCGGGTCGCGGAGCGCGTCACGTTGCTCACCGGGTTGCTGCGGGAGGCTGAGCCGAGGGCTCGACTCGATGCCATGGGGCCGGCGGCCGATCTGGTGCAGCGTTGGCGTGGGTCCTACGACGAGCTGATCGGACTGGTCGGGGATCAGCTCAGCGACGGGCGGCCGCTTCTTCGGAATCGGGCTCTGGGGCTGCTGCGGCGGTTGGGTGAGGGGGCTGGTCCGGCTGCTGACGGCGTACATGTCGCTTTGATCGGCACTGATCGGCGCGTGGCGGAAAGTCCCGACGCTGAGGAGAGCGTGGTCTGGATCAGGCGGTGGACGTCCGGGGAGCCTGCCGTCGGGGTGGCGCTCGCCTGTCTTGCCGGCACCGGCGATGAGCGTGCGCTGGCAATGCTGGAGTGGGTTTTGCGCAACGACGAGTTGGCGCGCGATGTCGGGCAGTTCCTGGGTCCGTTCGGGGAGCGGGCCCGGCATCTGGCTCCCGTGGTCCTCGGGCGGCTCGATGAGCTGCGCGGGAAGAACAGGCGTGAGTTGCTGCACGGGCTGGCCCGGATCGATCCGGCTGCGGCAATTCCGTTGATCCTGGTGGAGCCGATGCGGGAGGACACGTTGCGGGTGCTCGCCTCGATCGGATCGCCGGCTGCCGAAGCGCTGCCCATGGTCCGGGGTGCGCTGACCTCGGCCGATCCGGCGACAGCGATGGCCGCCGCCGGGGCGGCGCATGCGCTCGGTGGTGACCCTGCCGAAACCGAAGCCGTTTATGACCGCTATCTCGGCGATCCGGTGTGGCAGGGGCGTGCCACCGAAGGCCTGGGTGAGCTGGGCGAACACGCCGCCGGCAGCGCTGAGAAGCTTCGGGGTCTGCTGGCGCGGTGGGATGACCTTGGTGCGGCCCGCGCGTTGTGGCTCGTGGCCGGGGATGCGAGCGGCCTGGATGTGCTCGAGCGGACGTGGCAGGTGAACCGGCGCGCCCGGCCGTATGTAGCCGAGACCTGGGCGTTGATGGGGACGGGCGCGGCGTCGGCTCGGCCGTTGGTGGAGGTCGAGGTGGCTGCGCGCCGCCGGCACAACGCGGATCCGACGGTGGTCGGTGCCGATGACATTCGCCGCGACGAGCAGCTTCTGCGGGCGTTGCGGGGGTGGTCAGACGCGAACGGGCACGGCTGAGGAGGTGCCCAGGACCTTGCCGGTGGCGTCGAGGGCGTCGACGGCGACGTATTCGGGGGTGCCGGGGAGGGTGAGTTCGGTTTCGAAGCCGGTTCGGGGGGTTTCGACGGACTGGTTGAGGGCGCCGGGCTGGGTGCCGCCGCGGGCTCGCCAGCGGGAGACGGCGGTGGCGCCGTTCCAGCTGGCGTTGACGAGGACGTTGCCGGATTCCGTGCGGACGCCCAGGGCTGGTTGGTCCAGCGGGGTGCCGGTCCACTCCGCTTTGTAGGCCCGGTAGGACTGGTTGTTCAGGGGGATGTGGCCGTCGAGGCGGACCGTGCCGTCGGGGGCGTACTCCGTGAACCAGGGCATCTGGCCCCAGCCGATGAAGGAGCCGCCGTCGGGGAGCTCGCGGAAGCTGCCCTGGGTGGGTGCCAGCAGCTTCTGGGGGTGCAGGAATTCCTGGGCGAACGTGACCGTCCTGGCCTGTTCGTCGACCTTGAAGACCAGGCCGCGAGACTGTTCGTGCACCGTGGTGACGCCGGCGCCGTTGTCGAAGACGCTGTAGGTGCCGTCGCGGCGGCGGCGGAAGTCGTGCTGCCAGGCGAAAGCTGCTCGCTCGTCGACGGCGAAACTCGACTTCTTGCCGCCGATACGCCAGATCACGTCGCCGGAGGTGCGATTGATCTTGTACGCCGTCCACGTGTGCCGCGACGAGATGATGATGTTGCCGTCCGTGTCGAGGCCGACCGAGTTCGCGTGGAAGTAGTCGTACGGGAGGTGTGCCGAGTCGCCTGTCGGCAGCGGTGCGTACGACTCGTCGAGGCCCACGTGCTCGCTCGCGTGCCATTCGAAGAGCCGTTTGCCGGTTCTGATGTCGATCTCCTGGATGACACCGTCGTGCAGCACGCCGTCGGCCGGACCGCCCAGCGACGTCAGGTCGTACGGGATCGGGTTGTAGACCCAGAAGAGCGCCGTGCCCGCCGGCGTGATCACGAAGTCGTGCTGGTCGGCCTGTTCGCTGCCGAAGGCCCGGACCCGGGTGATCTCCCGGTAGGAGCTGTCGGCGATCACGAACTCGCCCTGCCCCACTCCCTGGCCGCCGGTGCCGCCGATGGTCCCCTCCCACCAGGTCAACACGGGCTTGTTCAGATATTGCTGGGTCTTGAAGTCAATGGCGACCGTGGCCGGGTCGGGCACCTTGCGGAACCAGACCGGCGAGCCCTTCTCGTCGACCATCAGCGGGCCCCACAGGCTCGTTCCCGACGCCGGGCTCAGGAAGATGCAGCCCGGCGTCGTGCCGGTCGCGGGCGTGGTGATCGTGACGTCGGGCAACGCGCTCAGGTCGGGACGCGAGCGGTATTTCGGCGGCGCGGCCTGCGGTGCGGTGGTGCCGGTCTTCGCGCCGTCGGTGTTGGCGATGGCATAGCCCGCGCCACCGCCGGCAACAGTCAGCACGACCGCGCCCCCGGCTCCCAGCAGGACGTTGCGGCGTGAGGTCATGCCACCGAGCTTGCCCAGCCGATGAGGGGCCTACCTGGGTGCCGGGTGGGAATTTGCTTGGAGGCCGGTGTAAATGTCGATCAGGCGGGCGGTGAGCACGTCGGGGTGGAAGGCGCGCAGGTAGCGGTCGCGGGCGGCTGGGGCGTACCGGGCTGCTTCGGCGGCGGCAATCGGGAGGGCGGCGGCGAGGGCGGCGGCGTCCGGGGGCACGGCCCAGCCTGCGGCCGTGGCGGGTGAGTCCAGGCCCAGGAGATAGGGGATGCCGCCGACATCGGTGCCGAGGACGGGCCGGCCCGCCGACATCGCTTCGAGGATCACCGTGGGGAGGACGTCGTTCCAGGTGGGGACGGCTACGACCACGGCGGCGGCGGTGCGGGCGGCGGTCATGCCGGCTCGGTCCAGGGCGCCCAGGTACGTGACGTCGGCGCGCTCGGCGGCGGCCTGCTCGGCGAGGGGGCGCAGTTCGCCGTCGCCGGCGATGCGCAGGTGGCCGATCGAGGAGTCCGGGTGGCGGCGCCAGGCGTTGAGAAGGAGGTCGAGACCCTTCTCCGGGGACAGGCGGGCGGCGTACAGAAATCCTGTTCCGAGCGGGGCAGGCTCACCCGGGTCCGGCAGGCCGTTGGGTTTGACCACGATCCGGTCGTCCGGGATGCCGTATTCCGTCAGGTGCGCGGCGATCCGGTCGGTAAGGGCGATGTAGCGGTCCACGGATTTCCAGGTCGGCCGGTGCACGGCGAGGGTGGTCGCCATCAGCGCGCTCTGGGCCGTCGAGCCGCGGTAGCACTTGTGCTGGATCGCCGGCCAGCCGAGCGCCTTTCCCCGGCAGTCGAAGCAGTTGTGACCGTCGCGGAAGTACAGCCCCGAGGAGCAGACCTGGCGGTAGTTGTGGACGGTCTGCACGACCGGCACGCCGTGCTTATGGGCCGTTTTCACAACCCAGGGCGACAACAGTGGGTACGGATTGTGCAGGTGAAACACATCCGGACGTTCGCGGGACAGCAGCTCGCCGAGATCGCGCTGGGCGGACCGGCCATAGATGGGGGAGAGCGGCAGCAGCGCCTTCTCCGTGAGCGGCAGGTCACCGATCGAGTCGGAGGCGCGCTGGAACGGCAGCACCTCGACACCCGCGGCGGTGAGCTGGGCGATCTCGGTGTCGACGATGACGTTCTCCCCGGAGGGGATCGCTTCCCGGTACCGATTGTGCGCAACGACGACCTTCACGGCGACAAACGCTACCGTTGAGGGCGTGCCTGAGTTGCCCGAGGTCGAGGCGCTCGCCGCGTACCTGCGGGAGCGTGCTGTCGGCCATACCGTGGAGCGCTTCGAGGTGTCCTCGTTCAGCGCGCTGAAGACGTATG
Organism: Winogradskya consettensis; assembly: GCF_018332715.1. GTDB lineage: Bacteria > Actinomycetota > Actinomycetes > Mycobacteriales > Micromonosporaceae > Actinoplanes > Actinoplanes consettensis. Next base: position 58,834 of record NZ_BOQP01000053.1, read on the forward strand.
ACCCGGCGCCGAGCGCGGTGGCGGGTCTCAAGATCACCAATGCCGGCCGGCACGGGAAGTTCCTCGACGTGATGCTCGGGGACGACCTGCACCTCGTCGTGCATCTCGCGCGGGCCGGTTGGCTGCATTACCGCGACGCGTTCAAGTCGCCGGCACCGTTGAAGCCGGGCAGCGGGCCGATCGCGGTGCGCGTACGCCTCGATGACGGGTCCGGTTTTGATCTGACCGAGGCCGGCACGCAGAAGTCGCTGGCGGCCTATCTGGTGCGTGACCCCGCGGAGGTGCCCGGCGTGGCACGCCTCGGCCCGGACGCGCTCGCGGTCAGCCGCGACGAGTTCGCCGAGCGGATCCGGAGTCGTAAAGGCCAGATCAAGGGCGTGCTCGTCGACCAGGAGGTGCTGGCCGGCATCGGCAACGCGTACTCCGATGAGATCCTGCACGTGGCCAGGATGTCGCCGTTCGCGCTCACGGGGAAACTCACCGACGAGCAGATCACCACGCTCTACGAGGCGACCCGGTCGGTCGAGACGGACGCCGTGACCCGGTCGGTCGGGCAGAAGGCCGCGGAGCTCAAGGGCGAGAAGCGGGCCGGGATGCGGGTGCATGCCCGCACGGGGCTGCCGTGTCCGGTATGCGGCGATACGGTGCGTGAGGTGTCGTTCGCTGACAAGAGCCTGCAGTACTGCCCGACCTGTCAGACCGGCGGGAAGCCACTGGCCGACCGGCGCCTGTCCAAACTGATCCGCTGAGTGATCCGAGCGCGCCGCGACGATCACGCTGCGTACACATTCGCCAAGCTCGGCCGAATGCGACCACAACGTCACCTTCTTCTAAGTCGTTCCATCGGTATAGTGGCCCGGTCCCACGACTTCGTCCGCGACGCGCGAGGGGCCGGCGGCCCGCCGGAGACCCGGGGGTCGTGGCAGTGCGTAATGTTCTCGGTGTGGGCGGTACGTGATGCGGGAGGACACAGGCGAGGTGACCACAAGCCTCCATCGTCCGGCGTCCAGTACCAGCAACAGCCGGAGCGGCATGCCGTACGACAGCTTCGAGTGGCAGCAGGAGCCACCCCCGAGCAACGGGGTTCCGCGTTCGGCGTGGACCCGCTCGCACAAGCGCGTGTCCACCTGGCACCGCCCCTACACGCTGGTCCTGATCATTCTCGACCTCATCTCCACGGTGTTCGCGAGCTGGCTCGCCGTGTCGCTGATCGAGAAGTCCAACTCGGGTTTCCAGAACAGCGAGAAGATCTTCTATCTGGTCGCCTTCGTCGGCGTACCGCTCGGGTGGCTGATCATTCTCTGGGGCAACGGCACCTACGACCGCCGTTACCTGGGCCTGGGCAGCGAAGAGTTCAAACGGGTCGTCCGCGCGTTCGTGACGCTCGTGGCCGTGGTGTCGCTGCTGGCGTTCGGCACCAAGACCGAGCTCTCCCGGGTCACGATCGCCTACGTCTCGATCACCGCTCTGGTCTTCATCCTCTTCGGCCGGTATTCGGCACGCCAGGTCCTGCACGTCGCCCGTAAGAAGACCGGTCACGGCGCGCACCGGATGGTTCTGGTCGGCACGCTGCCCGAGGCGCTCGAGGTCTACACCGCTGTCACCCGCAGCCCGGCCGCCGGTCTCATCCCGGTCGCCATCCACATCACCGACGGATACGCCGCGGCCCGGGGCATCGAAACCCCCGTCCCCGTCTACGCGAGCCGCGACGTCCTCGGCCTGGTCCGCGAGGTCGGCGCCGACACGATCGCGGTCTGCGGCTCGGCCAGCTCGGAACCCGGTGAGCTGCGCCGCCTGGCCTGGCAGCTCGAGGGCACCGGTGTCGACCTGGTGGTCGCGCCGCAGCTCACCGACATCGCCGGCCCGCGCGTGCACATCCGCCCGATCGAGGGCCTGCCGCTGCTGCACGTCGAGGAGCCGACCCTCTCCGGCCCCGGCTGGCTCACCAAGAACCTGATCGACCGGGTCGTCGCGTTCTTCGGCCTGGTCGCGCTGAGCCCGGTGCTGGCCGTGATCGCCATCGGCATCCGGCTCTCCGACCCCGGCCCGGTCTTCTTCCGCCAGCCCCGCGTCGGCCACGAGGGCCGCACGTTCCGGGTGTGGAAATTCCGGACCATGTATGTCGACGCCGAGGAGCGCAAGGCCAGCCTGGAGGAGCTCAACGACTCCGACGGCATGCTCTTCAAGATGAAGGACGACCCCCGCATCTTCAAGTTCGGCAACAAGCTGCGGGGCACGTCCCTGGACGAGCTCCCACAGCTGATCAACGTGCTCAAGGGCGAGATGTCCCTGGTCGGCCCGCGCCCGCTGCCCGCCGACGACGGCGACTACCTGGGTGACGTGCGGCGCCGGCTGCTCGTGCGCCCCGGCATCACCGGCCTCTGGCAGGTCTCCGGCCGCTCGGACCTCTCCTGGGACGAGTCGGTGCGGCTCGACCTCTACTACGTCGACAACTGGTCGCTCACCTACGACCTGGGCATCCTCTGGCGCACGATCTGGGTCGTCCTCAAGCGCAAGGGCGCCTACTAGAGCCTTTTCACAAGGCCCACCAGCAGTAGAGATGACTCTCACCGCCTTCTCGGGCCAGTGCGGCGAGATCTCTGAGAAAGCCGGCCAGGCCGTCGGGGTCGGTGCCTTCCAATTCCTCGGTACGCGACCAGCGCGCAGCTGTCTCCACCAGACGCGCGTCGTCCGCCGCGACCAGGGCATCACGCAACCGGTCGGTGACCGCGACGATGTGTGACTCGGGGCTCGCCTCCGGGTCGCTGATCAGATCACCCTGTCGCGGACCCTCGATCACCTCGTCGTAGGACATCCCGGTGAGCAGGGATTCGAGCGTGCCGAGATTGACCACCGGGTCGAGGTTCTTCGACTCGAGCGTCGGCATACCGGCCGCGATCGGCCCCTCGGCGAGCCCGGCCAGCGCGGACCGGTCATCAGCGGCGGTGAAGTAATCGGTGATGGGCATGCCGAGATGCTCCCACCGGGGTCCGACAAAATCGGGCGGGCATGGTGTTTCGGCGCGTCACCAGTCAGGATCTCTGCGTGGCCGGACAAGTCGGAAGTGTGCTCGCGGTTGTTGCCGTGCTCGCCGCGCTGGCCGGCGCCGTCGTCGCGGTGCTCCGGCTGCGGGCCCGGCGCGGGGTGGCCACGGCGGGGCAGCGGGCGACGTACGACGTGCTGCATTCCGCATCGCTCGCCGCGGAGCCGTTGCGTACCGGATTGACTGCCGCCTCGGCCGCAAAGTCCGCACGTCACCTGCGCCGGCTCGTGGGCGCCCCCGGTCTCTCCGTGGCGGACGCCGACCGCTGCCTGGCCTTCGACGGGCGTGGCAGCCATCACAGCGACCAGTTCGTGGTGGCGACGCGCCGGGCCGTCACGACCAACCGCTCGATCGTCCTGGGCGCCGGGGACCTGCCCTGCGACCGGGTCGACTGCATCGTGCGGGGAGCCGTGATCGCGCCGCTGACCGGTGCCGACGGGCAGGCGCTCGGGGCCCTCGTCGCGGTCGCCGACGATCATCCGGCGCCCGGACTCGTGCAGGCCACCATGGAGACCGCGCGCTGGGCCGGGTCGCAGCTCGCGCTCGCCGAGCTGGACTCCTCCCGCGAGCGGCTGGCCCGGGCCGAGGTTCGCGCCCTGCGGGCCCAGATCAGCCCGCATTTCATCTACAACGCGCTGACGGCGATCGCCTCGTTCGTGCGTACCGATCCGGAGCGGGCCCGGGAGTTGATCCTGGAATTCGCTGAGTTCACCCGCTACTCGTTCCGCGCGCACGGCGACTTCACCACCCTGGCCGAGGAGCTTCGCTCCATCGACCGCTATCTCACCATCGAGCGGGCCCGGTTCGGCGACCGCCTGCAGGTACGCCTGCAGATCGCACCCGAGGTCCTCCCCGTCGGCCTGCCGTTCCTGTGTCTGCAGCCGCTCGTGGAGAACGCCGTGCGTCACGGGCTGTCCCCCAAGCCGGGCGTCGGTATGGTGAGCATCGAGGCCCGGGACGCGGGTGCCGAATGCCACATCACGGTCGAGGACGACGGAGTAGGCATGGACCCGGCGGCGCTGGCCGAGGGGATCGCGGAGGCTGCGAACGGCCGCGACGACGAGGCCGGACGCCATGTCGGGCTCTCCAACGTGGACGAGCGGCTGCGCACGGTCTTCGGTGAACGCTTCGGCCTGGTTGTGGAGACAGCGCCCGGAGCGGGGACGAAAGTGAGCATGCGCGTGCCCAAATTCCACCCGGGAGTCCGAGCGTGAGTCTGGTAGTGCTGGCTGTGGACGACGAGCCGCCCGCCCTCGACGAGTTGGCGTATCTTCTCAACGCCGACAAGCGGGTGGCGTACGTCCATCGGGCGGGAGACGCCACCGAAGCCCTGCGCGTGCTGCGTGACACCGAGGTCGACGCCGTCTTCCTCGACATCCGCATGCCCGGGCTCGACGGCATGGAGCTCGCCCGGGTCCTTCGCCGGTTCGCGCGCCCTCCCGCGATCGTGTTCGTCACCGCCTACGACGACGGAGCGGTGGACGCCTTCGACCTGGGCGTCACCGATTATGTGCGCAAGCCGGTGCGAGCCGAGCGGTTGGGCGAGTCGTTGCGCCGGGTGGCGGGGCTGCAGCTGCCCGCGGTTCCTGCGCAGGTCGCCCGGGAGGACGAGCCGAGCATTCCGGTCGAGCTGGCCGGGACCACCAAGCTACTGCCGCGATCATCGGTTCGGTGGGTGGAAGCGCAGGGTGATTATGCGCGGCTGCACACCTCCGATGCCTCCCATCTCGTACGCGTCTCGCTGGCGACTCTCGCCGAACGCTGGGCCGACGCGGGCTTCGTACGTATCCACAGGTCCTATCTTGTGCAGTTACGCCTGGTCAGGGAGCTGCGCCTCACTCAATCGGGGTATGTCGTGAGCATCGACGGCACGGAGTTGCCGGTCAGCCGGCGGCATACGCGGGAGCTCAAGGACAAGCTGATCCGAGCCGTGAAGAACGACTGGAGTCGCTGACTTACGGAGCGTTATCCACAGAAACATTGCGTTGTCCCCAGAGTTATCCACAGGCTGCCGATCTTCACAAGTTATCCACAACTCAGCCCCACCTCCTGCACGCCGACTCAATAAGCTGCTCCCCGCAGCAGGGTCGGCGCGCCACGGGGGCACACCGGCCTTGCCGCAGCCCGGCATGCTGCCGGGCAAGGCTGGGGGGTTGGGATGAACGCGCACAAGGTGCTGGTGGTCGAGGACGAGCGGGCGATCGCCGACGCGGTCGTGGCCCGGCTGCGGGCCGAGGGCTTCGTGGTCGAGGTGGCCGTCGACGGCCCCGGCGCGGTCGAGGCGGCCCGGCGGATCCAGCCCGACGTGATCGTTCTCGACGTGATGCTCCCCGGCTTCGACGGGCTCGAGGTCTGCCGCCGGGTCCAGGCCGAGCGTCCCGTGCCGGTCCTGATGCTGACCGCCCGCGACGACGAGACCGACCTGCTCGTCGGGCTCGCGGTCGGTGCCGACGACTACCTGACCAAGCCGTTCTCGATGCGCGAGCTGACCGCCCGGGTGCACGCGTTGCTGCGCCGGGTCACCCGCAACGCAGCACCGGCAGGGCCGCCGCCGCTGCGCTTCGGCGACCTGGAGATCAACCTCACCGAGCGGCGGGTCCAGCGGGCCGGGGTCGAGGCACACCTCACGCCGACCGAGTTCGACCTGCTCGCGCATCTGGCCGCGCATCCCCGCGCGGTGCTGCCCCGGGAGCGGCTGCTCGCCGAGATCTGGGGGTGGGCCGATGCGTCCGGGACGCGGACGGTCGACAGCCACATCAAGGGCCTGCGCCGCAAGCTCGGCGCCGACCTGATCCGCACGGTCCACGGCGTGGGGTACGCCCTCGAGGTCGCCCGATGATGGCGCTCGTGCGCCGGGTCGCCACGCCGATGTTCGGCTGGCTGCCGCGGCCGCTCGACCCGGTCCGTTCGATCAAGGCGAAACTCTCCGGCGCGCTCGGGTTCGCCGGCGGGGTCGGTCTGCTCATCTTCTGGTGGAGCCTCGACTGGGTCCGCATCGACGTGATGTGGTTCGCCGTCGCGGTCGCGCTCGGGCTGGTGACGCTGCAGGTCATGGCGCACGGGGCGACCGTGCCGCTGCGGGAGATGACGATCGCCGCCAAGGCCATGGCCCGCGGCGACTACACCCGCCGCGTGCGCGCGACCTCCAAGGACGAGGTCGGCGAGCTGGCCCAGGCGTTCAACCAGATGGCTGCCGACCTGGCCGCCGCCGACCGGCAGCGGCGCGAGCTGATCGCGAACGTGTCGCACGAGTTGCGTACGCCCATCACAGCCCTTCGTGGTGTGCTCGAAAACATCGTCGACGGTGTCTCGCAGGCCGAGCCCGAGACGATGCGGGTCGCGCTGGCACAGACCGAGCGCCTGGGGCGGCTCGTCGCCGAGCTTCTCGACCTCTCCCGCCTGGACGCCGGCGTCGTCCCGCTGACCAGGACCGCGATCGACGTGCGCGGGTTCCTCGAGGACGCGGTCAGCGAGGCCAAGGTGACGGCCGAGGGAGCCGGGCACGACGTGCGCTTCGAGGTGGTCGCCCCCGAGATCCGCCTGACCGCCGACCGCGAGCGGCTCTGCCAGGTCTTCGCCAACCTCCTCAACAACGCGGCCCGGCACAGCCCGCCCGGCGGCACCGTCCGCGTCCGGGCCGAACGCCACGACGACCACGTGCTCATCGCCGTCATCGACGAGGGCGACGGCATCCCGCCCGCCGAACGCGAACGGGTCTTCGAACGCTTCACCCGTGGCGAACGGGCCCGCGACGGCGGCACCGGCCTCGGCCTCGCCATCGCGCACTGGGTGGTCCAGCTGCACCACGGCACGATCGCCGTCGTCGAACCGGCCCTCGCCACCGGCTGCCACATCCACGTGACCCTGCCCCTCGAAGCGCCTGACCGTACGGGGAGATGAGCCATGCCCATTACCGCTCCGCAACCGCCGCTTTCCCGGCCGACTCCACTTTCGACCCCCCTCTCGCCGGTCGCCCCCTTGCACGGCCCCTGGCCCGACCTCTCACTTTGGGGTCGGCGTTGGCAGGGTCCACGCCGGCCTGCGTCCCCTGCTGCCACTTGGGCGGTCCTCGCTGCCGCCGCGGTCGCGGCGCTCAGCATCCCGCTCAACGAGGCGGGCATCGGCTGGTTCATCACCGCGATCGCCGGCGTCATCGCGCTGATCATCGCCCGCGCGGTGCCTGACAGGATCTCCCCCGAGGGCCCGTCCCCGCTCGTCGCATGGCGCCCACCCAGTCTCGGCAAGGCGCGTTTCGGCTGGTCGGCTGCGACCATGGCGCTGCTCGCGGTGGGCACGTTCCGCTCCGCCGGCTGGCTCTTCCTGCTCTGCCTCGCCACCGCGCTGCTGACCGGCGCCCTGGCCGTGGCCGGTGGACGCTCGGCCCGCGGCATGGCCACCGCCGCGTTCATGGCGCCCTTCGCCGGGTTCCGCGCGGTGCCCTGGTTGCGCAACGGCATGAAAGCCTCCCGGCGCAACGGCACCCAGCTCCGCCTCGCCGCCACCATCGGCGTCTCCGTGCTCCTGGTGCTGGTCTTCGGCGCGCTCTTCGCCTCAGCCGACGCGGCCTTCGCCGGCATCGTCGAAGCCGCTATCCCCGACCTCGACGCGGGCACGGTCTTCCTCTGGATCTTCCTCTTCGTCGTGGCGGCCCTCATCCTGGGCGGCGCCGCCTACCTGCGCGCCGCGCCCCCCGACCTCACCGGCCTGGACAGCACCGGCCCCCGCCGAGTGGCCCGCCTCGAATGGGCGATCCCGCTGACCCTGCTCGTCCTGCTCTTCACGATGTTCGTCGGCGTCCAGCTGACCGTCCTCTTCGGAAACTCCCAGCACGTCCTCGAAACCGACAACCTCACCTATGCCGACTACGCGCGCGGTGGCTTCTGGCAACTCCTCGTCGTCACCGGCCTCACCCTGCTCGTCCTGGCAGCCGCAGTCCGCTGGGCCCCCCGCGACACCCCCACCGACCGCATCCTGATCCGCGTCATCCTCGGCGCCCTGGCCCTGCTCAGCCTCGTCATCGTCGGCTCCGCCCTGCACCGCATGAACCTCTACGCGGACACCTACGGCCTCACCCGCCTGCGCCTGCTGGTTCCCCTCTGCGAAGCCTGGCTCGGCGTGGTCTACCTCCTCATCCTCGGCGCCGGCATCCGCCTCAAAGCCCCCTGGCTACCCAACGCCATCGTCGCCGCCGGCGTCCTCGCCCTCCTCGGCCTGGCCATCGCCAACCCCGACAACCTCATCGCCGACCGCAACATCACCCGCTACGAACAGACCCACCGCATCGACACCTACTACCTCTCCACCCTCTCCCCCGACGCCGTCCCGGCCCTCAACCGGCTCTCCCCCACCGACCGGGACTGCGCCCTGACCCCGATCGCCCAGGACCTCCAGAACAACCCCGACGACTGGCGAACCTTCAACCTCGCCCGCCAGAAGGCCCGCACCCTCCTCGCAGAAAACCCGGCGAACTGGTCCACCACCCCGTGCCCGGACTTCTACAACCGCTGACCGCGCTGTCCCGGCTGCGGAGAAGTGGGAACTCCTGGTTTCGTAGCGGCGGGCCCGGCGCCGGAACCCGGGTGACCCACTGCAGGCACCGTTCGTTGACGTGGCGGTGCCTGCCGAGGCGCGTGGAGGATTCGGCGCTCTTACTGGCGATCCAGGACTTGATACCGCGCCGGGCCGGCAGACACCGGCAGATTGGACAGTCGTAGCCCTTGTCGTCGTGCAGCTTGCCTGGCCCGGGATCAACGGCTTGGTGAGCTGCCCTGACGCATCGGGACAGTGTCCAGCAACTTCATCCGCGTCGATCTAACGAATGACGTTGCACGCCAAGCCAACATGGCGCGGGCCGCGCTGGTCGATCGGACCTGGGCTCAGGTCATGACCTAACTCGCCGACACCGATCTTCACCGAACGACGACGGCTGGATCGGTGCAAATCGCGGCAGTGTCGCTGACTGGCGCCGGCCTGTCCTCATGGGGGACGGCATGCGACCCGTTTCCTACCGCCCTGCGTAGGCCCGCGAGGCACTCCATGCGCGGTTCGGTGGACCGGAGAATTGGCTCCGGTACATCGCGGATGCGGTTCAGCGGGAGGACGAACCCACCGGGCCGGAGCTGTTGTGTCGCTCGCCCCGATGGGGGACCGACGTGAGCACACTGCCGATTCGCGGCGATCAGGACCTGGCGTTCGTCGGTCTTTGCGGTCGGCCGCGACCAGGCGATCGGCAGACCTGATGGTGTGCAGATCAGGTGCAGACTCCTGAGGAACCGTGAGTGCGAGGCGCCGTTCTCGGCCAACTCCGAGCGTTTCAGCGTCGGCCGGGAGCGGCTGCTCTCGACCGGGGGTGAGTTTCCGGGACTTCGGGGCTTGACTTTGGGGGGTGGGTGGCGAGACTGCCGGTCATGGGTGATGTGTCGGGGCGGGTGGTTCGGACCCGGGTGGTGTTGGGGGAGGCTGCTGGGCGGCGGCCGGTTGCGGATAGTGCTCGGGTGGAGCTTGCTGAGCAGACCGATATTGGTGAGGCGCTGGTCAAGGGGTTGGTTCGGGCTCAGTTGGCGCTGGCGGTCCGGTTGAGTCTTGTGGTGGTGGCGGGGTTGGGGGCGTTGCCGTTGTTGTTCGCGGTGGCGCCGGCTGTGGGGCGGGTGGAGGTTGCGGGGGTTAATTTGCCGTGGATTCTGCTGGGGTTCTTGGCCTTTCCCTTTCTCGTGCTGGTGGGGTGGGCCTATGTGCGGTGGGCTGAGCGGAACGAGCAGGATTTCACCGCTGTGATTCGCGGGCCCGAGGCGTGAATCCGTACGTGGTGCCGGGGCTGGTTGCCGTGGTGCTCATTACCGTGGGGATCGGGGTTTACGGGCTTCGGTTCGCGCGGACGACGTCGGATTTTCTGGTGGCTTCGCGGTCGGTGAGTCCGGCTTGGAATGCGGCGGCGATCAGTGGTGAGTATCTTTCGGCGGCTTCGTTTCTCGGGGTGGCCGGGCTGGTTCTGCGGTACGGCGTGGACGTGTTGTGGTATCCGGTCGGGTTCGCGGCGGGGTATCTCGCTCTGCTGCTCTTTGTGGCCGCGCCGTTGCGACGGTCGGGGGCGTTCACGCTGCCCGACTTCTGTGAGGTGCGGCTGCGGTCCGGGTTTCTGCGCCGGCTGGCCACGGTTTTTGTGGTTTTCATCGGCTGCCTCTACCTCGTGCCGCAGTTGCAGGGGGCGGGCCTGACCTTCACCACGGTGACCGGGGGGCGGTACGAGTGGGGGGCGCTGCTCGTCGGTCTCGTCGTCACGGCGAATGTGGCGCTGGGCGGGATGCGGGCCATCACTTTTGTGCAGGCGTTTCAGTATTGGCTCAAGTTGACAGCTCTGGCCGTACCCGTCGTCTTCTTGTTGTTGCACTGGCAGGCGGATGGGCGACCGGCTGTCACCCCGCCTGCCGGCCCCGCGTTCTCTTCCGCGACCACCGTGGTGATTCAGCAGGATGCGGTCCTCGATGACAACAGAACCGTCCACCAGGGGGACGAGCTGACTTTCGCGGCGGGGGATCGGGTGCCGCAGGTGAGTTCTGTGGACCGCAATGATGGGCTGGGCTGGCTGTTACCGGGTGGGAATGCCAGCCTGTTCTCCACGTATTCGCTGATTCTGGCGACGTTTCTCGGGACCATGGGGCTGCCGCACGTGCTGGTCCGGTTCTATACGAACCCGGACGGGGCTTCCGCGCGCCGCACGACGCTTGTTGTACTTGCCATGGTGGGCGCTTTCTATCTGCTGCCGACCCTTTACGGCGTGCTCGGGCGGGTCTATACGCCGCAGCTGCTGATGACCGGGCAGACCGATGCGGTGGTGTTGCTGCTGCCGGAAGCCGCGCTCGGGAGTGGGCATCTCGGGCAATTGCTCGGTGCGCTGGTGACCGCCGGGGCGCTCGCGGCGTTCCTCTCGACCTCGTCAGGGCTGCTCACCAGCGTTGCCGGGGTGGTCTTCACGGACGTTCTGCACTCGACGCAGAAAACGGTCCGCGATTTCCGCCTCGCCACCGTGCTGGCCGCGATCGTGCCGATGACGCTGTCGTTGTACGTGGCGAACATGGACGTGTCGCGCGTGGTGGGGCTCGCGTTCGCGGTGGCGGCGTCGAGTTTCTGCCCGTTGCTGGTGCTCGGGATCTGGTGGCGGGGGCTGACCGATGTGGGAGCGGCGGCCGGAATTGTCGCGGGGGGCGGCGCGGCGATGGCGGCAGTGCTGGTCACGGTTATGGGGCCGCCGTTGCACGGGTGGTTCGCCCAGTTGGTGGAGCAGCCTGCCGCGTGGACGGTGCCGCTCGCATTCGTGGTGATGGTGGTCGGGTCGCTGCTGACCAAGCGCAGGATTCCCGCGGATATCGGCGCGACGATGCTCCGGTTGCATGCCCCGGAATCGCTGCGGTTGCCAGGTTAAATATCTTTAAGGTTAGTTTCCTGAACCTCTCGATACCCGCGCTCCGTACCAATGCGCGAACCCCGAGGCGCGAAGGAGCGGCGGCATGAAACGCAGGACCAGCAGCTGGAGCAGGACTTCCGGGCGTACCCGTAAGGTGCTGATCGGTATTACCGCCGCGGCGCTCGCGGGTGGCGCGTTCGCGATCAGCACGGGTGTCAGCAGTGCCGGCGAGAACTGCAACGGCCTGGACACCGCACTGCAGAACAACCTGAGTTTCATCGCCGACCAGAAGGCGAATCCGGATGCGCTCTCCGACGCCCGGATCGCCAATCGCCAGGCCGTCGTCGACCTGATCAACCAGCGCCGGGTCGTCGCGGGCTGCACCGATGACGTCCAAGCGGTGGCACCGCCGGTAAAAGCCCCGACAGCGGCCCCCACAAAGACGACTAAAGCCCCGACGAAAGCACCGACGAAAACGACACCAGCGCCGACAAAGACAACGGAAGCGCCGGCCGGCAATGCAGGAACGGGCGACGTCGTCTGCAAGGGCAGCACCGTCACGCTTTCCGGCGAAGCAGGCGCTCCGGCCGCGTCCAGCGGCACGTTCCCGATCGGCACCACCCTGCGGGTCACCAACCTGGACAACAACAAGAGCATCACCGTGAAGGTCGCCACCCCCTCCGGAAGCTGCGTGCTGCTCAATGACGCCGCCTTCGAACAAGTTCGCGAATCAGGCAAATTCCTCATTCGACGCGCTGTGATCGAACGGATCGGCTGAGTAGACAAACCGAGGTCACGGGGTATCCCACCGGGGTTACCAACCGTTAGGTTCGGGGGCATGACCGTCCCCGAACAGCGCAGAAGCCCCGATGCGGCGCTCGCTCTGCGTGGGCTGGTCAAGCAATTCGAGGCAAAAGTCGCGGTTGCCGGAATAGATCTGGATGTGCCCGCGGGTTCGTTCTTCGGCCTGCTCGGCCCGAACGGCGCGGGCAAGACCACGACTCTCTCCATGGCGGTCGGCCTGCTGCGGCCCGATCTCGGTCAGGCCCGGATCCTCGGGTACGACGTCTGGGCCGACCCGATCGCCGCGAAGTCGAGGATCGGCGTGCTCCCCGACGGCGTACGCCTCTTCGACCGGCTGACCGGCACCGAGCTGCTCGCGTACCAGGGCCTGCTGCGCGGTATGGACCCGACGGTGGTCGACCGGCGCAGCGTCGAGTTGATGGACGTGCTGCAGCTGGGTGCGGGCAACCGGACCCTCGTGGTCGACTACTCGGCCGGCATGAAGAAGAAGATCGGGCTGGCCTGCGCGCTGCTACACGCGCCGCGGCTGCTCGTGCTGGACGAGCCGTTCGAGGCGGTCGACCCGGTGTCGGCGGCGCTGATCCGCGGGATCCTGCAGCGGTACGTCACCGGCGGCGGCACCGTCGTCTTCTCCAGCCACGTGATGACGGTGGTCGAGCGGCTCTGCAGCCACGTGGCGATCATGGCGGACGGGCGGATCCGGGTCCGGGGCACGCTGGACGAGGTGCGCGGCGACCGCTCGCTCGAGGACGTGTTCGTCGAGGTGGTCGGTGGGCGTACGGCAACCGGCTCGGAGCTTTCGTGGCTGTGAGCGCCCGTTACTTCGTCCGTCTCAAGCTCCGCCTCCTCGCCAACGGCCTGCGCGGGCGCACCCAGCGGGTGACTCTCTTCGTGATCGGCGCCGTGATGGCAGCCGCGGCCGCAGTTTCCGGATACGCCCTGTTCAGCGTCATCGGCGTGCTCGGCGAGCAACGGGCCGCCGAGGTCGTGTTCCCGCTGACGGGCAGCGCCATCGTGCTGGGCTGGCTCTTCCTGCCGTTGATCATTTTCGGGGTGGACGAGTCGCTGGATCCCGCCCGGTTCGCCCTGCTTCCCCTGCGCCACGTCACGCTCGTCCGGGGCCTGTTCGCGGCCTCGCTGGTCGGCGTGCCCGCAATCGCCACGTTCGCGGCCACGCTCGGCATGGTCCACGCCGCGGCGACGCTGGGCGGATTCTTCGCGGCAACGGTCGAGCTCGTCGGCCTGACCGGGGGAATCCTGCTCTGTGCCGCGCTGAGCCGCGCCGTGACCAGCGCCTTCGCAACCGCGTTGCGCAGCCGGCGGTCCCGGGATCTGGCGACCGTCGCGCTCGCGGGCAGCGCTGCCCTGCTCGGCCCGCTGCAGCTCGGGCTGCGTTCGGCGATCGAACGGGCAGACTGGCAGGGCATCGGGCACGTGGTCGATGTGCTCGCGTGGACGCCGCTCGGTGCCCCGTACAGCATGGGCCTCGATGTCGCGGCCGGCCGGCTGTGGGCCGTACCCATCAAGATTGTGGTTGTTGGCGCGACCATCGCTCTGCTGCTGTGGTGGTGGTCGGGCTCGCTGGAGAAAGCGATGCTCGGGGCGAAGAGCGGCTCCCGGGAACGGGCGGCGTCCCAGCGCACGCCCGTCGACCAGCTCGTGCCGCGCTGGCTGCCACGCAACCGGTTCGGTGCCCTGGCGGGCCGCGAGATGCGCTACTGGTGGCGTGAGACCCGGCGGCGCGCGACCCTCATCTCGTTCGTCGCCGTCGCCCTCTTCCTGCCCGTCCTGGTCGCGGTCAGCGGTGGCCCCGCCGGCGCCTCCGGGGCGGTGCTGGTGTTCGTCGCCGCCCTCGCCGCGGTCAGCCTGACCAACCAGTTCGGCTTCGAGGGCAGCGCCTACGCGGCCAACGTCGTGGCCGGGGTTCCGGGGCGGGTCGAGCTGGCTGCCCGCGCAACAGGCCTGTCCGTGTACGTCCTCCCGCCCCTACTGGTGATCTCGGTGGTCGCGAGCGTCGTGCCGGGCCGGGGCGCGGCGGCTCCCGCCCTGATCGGGACGGTGCTCGCGGCGTACGGCGTAGCCCTCGCGGTAGCCATGCCGATCTCCGTCCGCGCCGCCTACGCCCTGCCCGACTCCACCAGCCCGTTCGCCATGTCCTCGGGCGGCGGCACGGCGAAGGGCCTGCTCAGCTTTGCCGCCCTGATCGGCGCGACGATCGCCACCGCACCGCTGCAGATCGGCGCGTGGCTGCTCGGCGACGTGTGGCTGTGGATCGGGCTGCCGGTCGGGATCGCGTACGGTGCCGGCGCCTTTGTCCTCGGTCTGCGAATTGCCGCCCCGATGCTCGACGACCGCATGCCCGAGCTTCTGGCAACGGTCAGCGCGGGCAGTCAGTAAACGGTCCCCATCGCCACGCGCACCTCCTGCAGCGTCTGATCCGCGAACTCGTTCGCGCGAGCGTTCCCACGACGCAACAAATCCCGGACAAAACCCAGATCCTGCGCGTACGCCGCCCGCCGCTCCCGCATCGGCGCCAGGAACTCGTTCACCGCCTCGGTCACGGTCCGCTTCAGCGCCGCCGACCCCGCGTCCCCGATCTCCGCCGCCACGTCGTCCGGCTCCCTGTCCAGGCACAACGCGGCAAGCTGCACGAGCCCGGACACCCCCGGCCGGCGTTCCGGGTCGTAGCTGATCGTCCGGTCGGCATCCGTGGTCGCGCTCTTGATCAGCCGGGCGGTCTCGTCGGGGGTCGAGGAGAGCGCGATCGCGTTGCCGCGGCTCTTGCTCATCTTCCTGCCGTCCGTGCCGGGCAGCACCGGCGCGATGCTGAGCAGGCCTTCCGGCACGGGGAAGACCGGGCCGTAACGCTCGTTGAAGCGCCGGGCCACCGTCCGCGTCACCTCGATGTGCGGCATCTGGTCCTGCCCGACCGGCACGAGGTTGCCCTTGCAGAACAGGATGTCCGCTGCCTGATGCACCGGGTAGGTGAACATCAGCCCGCTCACCGAGCTCTGCCGCGAGTGCTGGATCTCGTCCTTCACCGTCGGGTTGCGCTGCAGCTCGGGGACGCTGACCAGGCTCAGGAACGGCAGCAGCAGCTGGTTGAGCGCAGGCACGGCGCTGTGCGTGAAAACGGTCGTCGCGTCGGGATCCAGCCCCGCGGCGAGATAGTCGAGCAGCAGCCCGTCGACGGTTTCGCCGAGGCGCTCGGCCACGTCGCGGTCGGTCAGCACCTGGTAGTCCGCCACGATCACGAACATGTCGACGCCGCGGCGCTGCAGGCGTACCCGATTGCGCAGGGTCCCGAAGTAGTGGCCGAGGTGCAGCGGGCCGGTCGGGCGGTCCCCGGTGAGCACCCGGAAGTCCTGCGGTGCGGCTTCGATCCGGTCTTCGAGCGAGTTCATCGTGTCTCCTTCAGGGTTGTGGACAGCCCTGGGGAAACCAGGGCCGGGGACGGCCCTGAAGAAACGAAAAAGGCCGTCCGATGGGACGGCCCGAGCGCGCGGGTTGGTATCCGTCCCTAGGACGGACGCCAGCTCTGCACACACGCGCTCATGTCGGCCAGCTTACCCGGGTTTGGCAGGCATGACCGGCGGTTAACCGAGTCCAATGGCGACGGACGGGTCCGAGCAGTACGACCGCATCGGCCGGATCTCTCTGGCCGCCGTCTGGGGCTCCTGGATCATCGGTAGTGGCGTGAACGAGCTTGCCGAGGGCGAATGGCCCGGCTGGATCTTTGCCACGATCGGCGGCGCGGTCCGTCGATCTGGCGATCGCACCGGCGTGGATCGCCCTCGCCGCCGCATTCGTGCTGCTGCGGCGGCAGAATGTTTCCCGTGAAACCTGAAAACGGCGGGCACATCCACTCCACTGACCCGTTCGCCACTCCGGAGCAGGACAAGTCGGCCGTGCGGCGGCTCCGGGGACGGCTGGCCGCGCCCGTCACCCTGTGGACCGCGCCCGGGCCGGCCGGGCTCACCGTGTCGTCCATGCTCGTCGCTGACGGGGATCCGGGGCGGGTGCTGGGGCTGGTCGATGAGGAGAGCGACTTCTGGGACGCCGTTTCGGTCGCGCGGCGTTTCGCGGTGACCCCGCTCGGGCCCGATGACCAGCAACTGGCCGACAAATTTGCCGGGTTGATGCCCGCGCCGGGCGGATTGTTCGCAGCCGGGGAGTGGGTGGAGACGGAGTACGGGCCGGTGCCGCGCGATGCCGGGAGCTGGGCGGGGTGCCGGCTCGATGCCGAGCGGGAGTACGGGTGGGCGCTGCTCGTCGAGGCGACCGTTGAGCGGGTCGAGATCGGGGACGTGGCCGGCGTACCACTTCTGCACTTTCGTGGGCGTTACCGCTCGCTCGACCGGTAAGCGCAAGCCGTCCGCCGCTCGGCGCAGCCGTTGACCAACGGTCCGTGACGGCCTCCTCACCTTCGTACGGTGCCGGTGATACCCCTTATCTGGCCCCACGAAGGTGGTGACGACGTGACAACCGAAGCGACATCCAGCGAGAAATATCTCGAGGTACAACGTTCCGCGGAATTCGCAGGCCTGCGCCGCAAACTGCGCAACTTCGTCTTCCCGATGACGATCGCGTTCTTCCTCTGGTACGCGCTCTACGTCCTGCTCTCGGCATATGCCCGCGGGTTCATGTCGGTCAAGATCGTCGGCCACATCAACATCGCGCTGCTGTTCGGCCTGCTGCAGTTCGTGACGACGTTCCTGATCGCCTGGTACTACTCGCGGTACGCCGCCAAGGAGCTGGACCCGACCGCCGACAAGATCAAGGCTGAGCTCGACGAGGCGGCCCACTGATGCTGAACATCGTCGCGGCCGAATCCGCATCCAGCCGTCCGCTCACGATCACGCTCTTCCTGATCTTCGTCGCGATCACGCTGGCGATCACCATCTGGGCCAGCCGGCAGACGAAGACGGCCACCGACTTCTACGCAGGCGGCCGCCAGTTCACCGGGTTCCAGAACGGCCTCGCGATCGGCGGCGACTACATGTCGGCCGCCTCGTTCCTGGGCATCGCCGGGCTCATCGCCCTCTACGGGTACGACGGCTTCCTCTACTCGATCGGCTTCCTGGTGGCGTGGCTCGTCGCGCTGCTGCTGGTCGCGGAGTTCCTGCGCAACTCGGGCCGTTACACGATGGCCGACGTGCTGGCGTTCCGGATGCGTCAGCGCCCGGTGCGTACGGCTGCCTCGGTCTCGACGATCGTGGTTTCGATCTTCTACCTGATCGCGCAGATGGTCGGCGCCGGCGCGCTCGTGTCCCTGCTGCTCGGTATCAAGCCCGGTGCGACGTTCCTGGGCATGGACGCCGACACCGCCAAGGTCGCCACGATCATCCTGGTCGGCGCGCTGATGATCGTCTACGTGGTCGTCGGTGGCATGAAGGGCACCACCTACGTGCAGATCGTCAAGGCGTTCCTGCTGATGACCGGCGCGCTGGTGATGACGATCCTGGTGCTGGCGCACTACAAGTTCAACCTCTCCACCCTGCTCGGCGACGCCGCGGCGCAGTCCGGCAAGGGGGAGGCGTTCCTGGAACCGGGGCTCCGGTACGGCGTCGAGTCAGCCAGCGGGTCCGCCACCTTCTACAGCAAGATGGACCTGCTCTCGCTGGGCATCGCGCTGGTCCTGGGCACGGCCGGTCTGCCGCACATCCTGACCCGCTTCTACACCGTCCCGACGGCTCGGGTCGCCCGCAAGAGCGTGCTCTGGGCCATCGGCATCATCGGCACGTTCTACCTGTTCACCCTGGCCCTGGGCTTCGGCGCGGCGGCCCTGGTGGGCGGCAAGGCGATCACGGCGCAGGACAAGGCCGGCAACACGGCGGCGCCGCAGCTGGCCCAGGCCCTGGGCATCGACTACCTGGGCGGCGCCACCGGCGGCGCGGTGCTGCTGGCGATCATCGCAGCGGTCGCGTTCGCCACGATCCTCGCGGTGGTGGCCGGGCTCACCCTGGCCTCGTCGTCGAGCGTGGCGCACGACTTCTACGCCAGCGTGATCAAGCGGGGCAACGCCGGCGAACGCGACGAGGTGCGGGTCGCCCGGATCTCGGCATTCGTCATCGGCGCGGTCGCGATCGTCCTGTCGATCTTCGCCCAGAGCCTGAACGTCGCGTTCCTGGTGGCGCTCGCGTTCGCGGTGGCAGCCTCGGCGAACCTCCCGGCGATCATCTACAGCCTGTTCTGGCGGCGGTTCAACACCTCCGGGGCGCTGTGGTCGATCTACGGCGGTCTCATCGCCGCGGTGGTGCTGGTCTTCTTCTCGCCCGTCGTCTCCGGCTCGCCCACGGCGATGTTCCCGGACAGCGACTGGCACTTCTTCCCGCTCAACAACCCGGGCATCATCTCCATCCCGATCGGCTTCCTCTGCGGCTGGATCGGCACGGTCATCTCCAAGGAGACCGACCCGGAGAAGTACGCCGAGCTGGAAGTTCGGTCACTGACCGGACACGGAGCGCACTAATTCGCGCAGGGGCCGACGGGCACCTCGCCCGTCGGCCCCGCTCGCTAAGGTTGCTCTCATGTCAGTGCAGCAGCGGTTCGGCGAGGGACATCGGATTCTGGTCAGCGGCGGGGCCGGCTTCGTGCCGTCACACGTCGTCGATGCGCTGCTGGCGCGGGGTTGCACGGTTGTCGCCGTCGACAATTTCGTCACGGGCAGCCGCGACAACGTCGCCCACCTCGCCGCCGAGCCGCGATTCACGCTCGTCGAGGGGGACCTCGCCGAGGGGCTGCCCGCCGACCCGGCGCTGACCGAGCGGTTCGACGCGATTCTGCACATGGCGTCGCCCGCCAGCCCCACCGACTTCGCGAAGCTGCCCGTCGAGATCCTCAAGGTGGGTTCGGCCGGGACGCTGGCGCTGCTCGAGCGGGCCGTCGCCGACTCGGCGCGGTTCCTGATGGCGTCGACCTCCGAGGCGTATGGCGACCCGGCGGTGCACCCGCAGCCGGAGAGCTACTGGGGCAACGTCAACCCGATCGGCGTGCGGGCCGTCTACGACGAGGCGAAGCGGTTCTCGGAGGCGGCAACCATGGCGTTCCACCGGTTCCACGGTCTCGATACCGCCATCGTGCGGATCTTCAACACGTACGGTCCGCGGATGCGCCCGGATGACGGGCGGGCCATCCCGACGTTCATCAGCCAGGCGCTGCGGGGCACCCCGCTGACCGTGCACGGCACCGGCTCGCAGACGCGGTCGATCACGTACGTCGATGATCTGGTCCGCGGCATCCTGCTGCTGCTCGACTCGGGCGAGACCGGTCCGATCAACTGCGGTACCGAGCACGAGCTGACGATGCTGGAGCTCGCCGAGCTGATCGTGAAGCTCGCCGGCAGCGACTCGCGGATCGAGCTGGTCGAGCGCACCTCCGACGACCCGGAGAAGCGCCGCCCCGATCTCACGCTGGCGCGCACCCTGCTCGGATACGAGCCGCAGGTCGGTCCCGAGGACGGTCTGCGCCGCACGATCGACTTCTTCGCGGGATCTTCGGCTGCTGAGTAATTCAGCACGGTAGTGAACGTTGCACGAACAGTAATTGTCTCCCACCTTCGTGCCACCCCGCGCCGATAAAGGGTTCAGCTGGTCCCGTACTCGTAATCTGTTCTCATGTCTGCGAATTCGTCCCCTTGGGGTGGCCCGGCCGGCCGGGCTTCGGTGCCGGGCTCGGTGGGTATTCCGGGCGCCATGGATCGTTCCGCGGTGCCCGGCTCCTCCGGTCGGGTCGGCTCAGCCGCGCCGGCGTAC
This sequence comes from Winogradskya consettensis, assembly GCF_018332715.1. Classification (GTDB taxonomy): domain Bacteria; phylum Actinomycetota; class Actinomycetes; order Mycobacteriales; family Micromonosporaceae; genus Actinoplanes; species Actinoplanes consettensis. Next base: position 78,836 of record NZ_BOQP01000053.1, read on the forward strand.
GGCAGCGGTCGCTCTTCGAGCGGTGGTCCTTCTTACGGCGCGCCTTCCAGCCGGTCTTCCGGTGACGGGGACTGGCCGCCGCGCGGCGGTGGCCCCGGGGGTCCTGGCGGCCCGCCTCCCGCAGGCCGGCCCTACAAGGGCAAGCGCAAGCCGAAGTGGGGCCGCATCGCCCTGGTCGTCGGCGCCGTCCTGATCGTGGCCGGCATCATCGCGGGCATTTCGCTCTACGGGTACGCAAACGGCCTCAACGACGACCTCAAGCGCACGGACGCGTTCTCCGAGATCACCAACGGCCGCCCGGCCAAGACGGTGGACGGCGCGCTGAACGTCCTGCTGGTCGGCAGCGACTCGCGGGACCCGGACGCCGCCAAGGACACGACGAACGCCTGGCGCGCGGACACGCTGATCCTCATGCACATCCCCGCGGACCATAAGTCCGCGCAGCTGATCTCGATCCCGCGCGACCTGTGGGTCAACATCCCGTCGGCCAACGACGCGGCGTGTGACAGCGGCAGCCGGGCCAAGATCAACGCGGCGTTCGCCTTCGGCGGGCTGCCCCGGGCGGTGCGGACGGTCGAGTGCATGACCGACGTGCACCTGGACCACGTGCTGGCGATCGACTTCGGTGGCTTCAAGGAGGTCACCGACGCGCTCGGCGGCGTGGACCTCAAGGTGGACCAGAGCATCACGTCGATCCACAAGCCGCACCGCAAGTTCGTCAAGGGCACCATGCACATGAACGGCGAGCAGGCGCTGGACTGGATCCGTCAGCGTAAGCAGTTCCCCCGCGGCGACTTCGACCGGATGCGTCACCAGCAGGAGTTCCTGAAGGCGCTGATGGACAAGGCTGCCAGCGGCGGCACGCTGAGCAACCCCAGCAAGCTCAACGACTTCCTCAAGTCGGTCACCAAGGCCGTCACGGCGGACCAGGACTTCTCGCTCACCGACATGGCGGTGCAGTTCCGCAGCCTGCGCGGCGAGAACCTCACCTTCATCACGAGCCCCAACAAGGGCAGCGAGACGATCTCGGGTCAGAGCGTCGTCGTCGCGGACCGGGACAAGGCACTCGTCCTCTACAAGGCGGTCGCTTCCGACAAGATGACCGAATGGATGACAGCGAACAAGAGCTGACGTCCCAGAAACAGCCAAAGGGTGCGGGTCGGCAGATAACGCCACCCGCACCCTTGCATTAACAATGCGTGTCATTGACTTGAAACCGGCAAGACCTCGCCAGAGATGACAGTTGAACGTACAGTGACACCCGCCATTGCCCCGAAGAGCTTGGAGCGCGCATGTCCGTCCACACCACCGGCCGTCGACCGGCGTTGGACAAGGACGGGAACCCCACTCGCGATCACCCTTCGGGTCCGATGCCCAAGTCGCCGAAGAAGGGCCGCAAGCGCAAGGATCCGCTCTGGGCCAAGCTGACCGTCATGTTCGGTGCGGTCCTCATGGTCAGCAGCGGCGCCGGCGTCGTTGGCACGAAATGGCTCGTCAGCAGCGCGACCAACGCCGTCACCCAGGAGAACCTGCTCGGCGGCAACCAGAAGACCGGGGCCGAGGGCGGCGGCGACATCAAGGGCGCGGTCGACATCCTGCTTATGGGTGTCGACGCCCGTAAGCGGTGGGCCGTCGACGACCTGCGCTCCGACACGATCATCGCGCTGCACATCCCGGCCAGCCACGACCAGGCGTACCTCGTGTCGATCCCGCGGGACACCGAGATGCAGGTTCCGGCGTTCCCCAAGGCCAAATATGCCGGCGGCGTCGCCAAGGCGACCGAGGTGTTCTTCCACGGCGCCCAGAACGGCGGCGGGTGGGCCGGTGGCGCCCAGCTGATGGCGCAGACCATCAAGGCCAACACCGGGATGACGTTCGACGGCGCCGCGATCATCGACTTCAACGGGTTCAAGAGCATCATCGACGCGCTGGACGGCGTACGCATGTGTGTCGACCAGCGGGTCAAGTCGCACCACATCCAGCTGGTCGACGGCAAGCCGCTCTACCTCGCCGACGCCCGTAAGACGGCCGGCACGCACAAGGACATCTGGTACGAGAAGGGCTGCCAGGACCTCGAGGGCTGGCAGGCGCTCGACTACGCCCGGCAGCGTTACGGCCTGAAGAACGGCGACTACGACCGGCAGCGGCACCAGCAGCAGCTCATCAAGGCCATCGCCAAGAAGGCCGCGAACAGCGGCGTGCTCACCAACCCGGTCAAGGTCAACAACCTGATCAAGGCGGCGGGCGACGCGTTCGTCCTCGACACCGGCGACGTCAAGGTCACCGACTTCATGTTCGGGCTCAAGGGCGTCGCGGCCAACGACATGGTGCTGCTGCGCACCAACAACGGCACGTTCGCGGGCAACGAGAACCAGCGTGAATCGATCACGCCGAAGAGCATGGAAATGTACAAGGCCGTCAAGCAGGACAAACTCTCCCAGTTCATCCTGGCGAACCCGGACGTCGTGGCGAACGAGAAGTAGCTCTAGGCTGGAATCGTGTTCGGACCTCAGGTACCCAGCGTGACACCCGCTCAGGTCGAGTCCTCGGCCTATCTGCTCGACGTGCGCGAGCCCGACGAATGGGCGGCGGGTCACGCGCCCGACGCCCACCACCTGCCGATGATGGAGGTGCCGGCCCGGATCGCCGAGATCCCGACCGACGCCGAGGTCGTGGTGGTGTGCCGCTCCGGCGGGCGCTCCGGTCAGGTCGTCTCCTATCTCATGGGCAACGGCTGGGACAACGTTCGCAACCTCGACGGCGGCATGCAGGCGTGGTCCGCCGCCGGGCGCGACGTGGTCAGCGAGAACGGTCAGCCGGCCCGCGTGCTGTGACCACCGGGCGCCCTTTCGTCTTCGCCCACCGTGGCGGGGCTGACGCATTGCCGGAGCACACGCTCGCGGCATACCTGCGCGCGCTCGACGACGGTGCCGACGGTGTGGAATGCGACGTGCGGCTGACCCGCGACGGGCATCTCGTCTGCGTGCACGACCGCCGGCTCAACCGCACCTCCAACGGCACCGGCCTAGTCAGCACGAAGACCCTGGCCGAGCTGGAGGAGCTCGACTTCGGCTCGTGGCACGCCGGGGCCGGGGAGCTGCCGCCGGATCACCTCAGGCTGTTGACGCTCGACCGGTTACTCACCGTTCTGCGCGATTACGGCCGTCCTGTCCGGTTACTCATCGAGACCAAACATCCGTCACGGTACGGCGCCGAGGTCGAGCGCCGGCTCGTGGAGATGCTCCGCAAGTTCGATCTCGCGGAGCCCGTGACGGGCGACCCGCTGCACGTGACGGTGATGTCGTTCGCCGCCCTCGCTCTGCGCCGCATCCGCGCGCTGGCACCGGCCCTGCCGACCGTCTATCTGCTCGAGATCCCGCCTCCCGGGGTGAGCCGTGGGCGGCTTCCCTTCGGCGCCCGGATCGCCGGCCCGGGGATCTCCCTGGTCCGCTCGAGGCCCACATTGATCCGGAACTTTCAGGCGGCGGGCCATCAGACCTATGTCTGGACGGTGAACGAAGAGCCGGATCTCGATCTTGTGCTCAGCCAGGGCATCGACGGGATCATCAGCGATCGACCACGCTTCGTGATCGATCGGCTGAATAGCGCACCGCCAGTGTGACAACCGCCACTTCCACCGGAATTATCGTCAAGATCCACAGGTGTCGCCCTGCCCAAAAGGCCGGATACGAGGCAGACTCGCAGACATGCCGGATCGACCCGACTACACCGCTCTGACGCGGGGGCAGATCACGCTCCTCGATCGGATCAGCGCGGGCGAGACCGGCCTGGCCGTGCTCAATCAGATCGTCCGGCTCGCCCAGCAGGTCCTGCGCGCACGCGGTGCGGGCTTCGCCGAATACCGGCCCGGCCACGGCCGTGTCATCGCCGCGAGCGGTGCCTGCGAGAGCGCCCTGGGCCGCCGGGTGGACCGCGAGGACGCGGGTCTGCTGCCCGACCGCCGGGCCCGGCACGTCACCCTCGACTCCGTGCACGACGAGTTCTCCCGCAACGTCGACGAGCCGGGCCTGCACGACGTCCTGGGCGCCCGCTGCGAGACGGTCGGGCTCGTCGTCGGCTCCCTGCACGTCTACTACGCCGCCGACGATCCCCGCCCCGGACCGGAATTCCACGCCGTGCTGGAGATGCTCGCCGCGAACGTCGGCCACCTCTACGGCGCGCGCGGCGGCGACGACCCGAAAGCGGCGGTGCTGCACCGCGACGCGGCCGCCAACCAGCGCCGGCAGGAGGACCGCGACCTCTTCGTCGCGGTGACCAGCCATGAGCTGCGTACCCCGGTCACGGTCATCAAGGGTTATGCGGACACGCTCACCAACCACTGGGATTCCCTCGGTGAGGACGGGCGCCACGAGGCGGTCCGCGTGATCGGCGCGCGGGCCGGGGAGCTGGCCCGCCTGGTCGACCGGCTGCTCGCCGCGACCAGCGACGACGGCGAGGCGGCGGGTTCACCGCCCGGCCCGTTCGACCTGGTGGAAGCCATCCGGGCGGGGGCCGCGGAGCTCCCCGGCAACCTGCGCGGCCGGCTCGTGCTGGACGACCTGCCCGCCGAGCTGCCCAAGGCGTTCGGCGACCGGGAGTCGCTCTCCACGATCCTCACCGAGCTCTCCACCAACGCCGACAAATACTCCGCGGCCGAGACCGAGGTGACCGTCACCGCCGAGGCCGACGACGCCACCGTGACGTTCCGGGTCGCCGACCGGGGCATCGGGGTCGAGCCGGAGCACGTCGAGCTGGCCTTCGAGCGCTACTGGCAGGGCGACCCGGACAGCACCGGCCGCAACCCCGGCGCCGGGCTCGGCCTCTACCTCGTCCGCCGCATCGTGGAGCGCCAGCACGGCTGGGTCTCGCTGCGCCCCCGCGAGGGCGGCGGCACCGTCGCAGAAGTGAGGTTCCCCCGCGCGTAGGGGCGGAACCGATAGGGTGGTTCGTCGTGAGCAAGCGTCGAAAGAACCCCCGAGCCGCAGCCGACGCGGCACCCAAGCGCGAGAAGGTCCGCGACATCTTCGTGGCCCGGCCGTTCGAGGGCCTGGCCGACGAGACCGAGTGGATCGCGATGCGTGAGCTGGTCCCGGCCGCCTCGGCGCCGCTGACCCTCAAACCCGAAGTGATCGAGGAGTACGGCGACCGCGAGGTCACCCTCTCCACCGTCCTGCCCATGGCGTGGCCCGCGATGACCCGCGCCGACGGCCGCGTCTTCGTCGGCCTCCAGCGTCACGTCCAGTCCGGCGACGTGTCCCGGGACATCGCCGTGGCGATCCTGCGCGCGTTGCAGACCGAGCCCGGTGAGACCGTCTCCGTGCCGTCGCTGCCGGGCGCGGGTGTGCGCCTGCAGGACATCCTCGCGGACGGCCCGCTCGACATCACCATGCACGAGGGCTTCGAATACTGGCTCGACGCGCAGCAGGCCGAGGACCCGAACGTGAAGGCGTCGCTCGAACGAGCCAACGCCTCGATCTATCCGACCGTGCGGATGGCCGCAGCGCATGCGGCGTACTGGACCCGGGTGCCCGACAAGGCACACGTGCGCTGGGTCCTGCCGGAGCAGGAGGACGCCGCGCTGGACGCGCTGGCCCGCCTCTCCGCCGCGGGTGATCTGCTGCTCGGCGAGGGCACCAAGTTCGCCGGCATGTTCCGCGCGCACGGCCTGCTGGTCCCGGTCTGGGACGTGCCGGGCGAGCCGGAGGCCGGCGAGTGGGAGGCCGCCCTCGCGGACTTCGCGAAGCGCTACGCCGACACCCTCGCCGAGACCGGCCCGCTCGACGGTGCCGCGCGGCGTGCCAAGCAGGGTCTCGTGGGACGACAGCTGACGCTGCGCTGACTTCAGCCGGGGACGCTCCACAGTGGGCGCGTCCCCGGTTCCGTCAGCCCGGCTCCGTCAGCCCGGCCCTGTCAGGCCGGCTCCGTCAGCCGGGCCCTGTCAGCCCGGGGTGCGTTCGATCGGGCAGGACATGCAGCGCGGGCCGCCGCGTCCGGAGCCGAGCTCCGATCCGCTGATCGCGATGACCTCGATGCCGGCCCGCTCGAGCTGGGCGTTGGTCTCGACATTGCGTTCGTACGCGACACAGACGCGGGGCGCGATCGCCAGCGTGTTGTTGCCGTCGTCCCACTGCTCCCGCTCGGCCGTCACGGGGTCGAGCCCGGTGTCGATGATGCGCAGCCGGTCGATGCCCATCGCCTCGGCGGCCGCGTCCAGGAACGGCCGCGCCGCCCCCACCTGCGGTTCACCATCAAAACCCGCAGTCACCGGGTACGCCCGGAGCGCGTCAGCGATGTTCGGATACATCACCACCGCATCCACGTCGACCATCGTGCAGACGGTGTCGAGATGCATCGTGGCGCGTTCCTGCGCGATCGGCACCACCAGGATCGTGTGCGCGAGACCGGCCGCGAAGACCCGCCGCGCCAGCCGCTCGGCGCCCGCGGCGGTGGTGCGCTCGCCCACGCCGATCGCCAGGACGTTCGGGGCGAGCAGCAGGATGTCGCCACCCTCCACATTCTCCAGTCCCGGGTTGTAGAGCAGCTCGGTGCCGGCGAATCGGGGGTGGTGCTTGTAGATGGCCTTGGTCAGCGTCGTCTCGCGGTTGCGGGCGGGCATCGCGAGGCTGGTGACGGCGACCTGGTTCCGTACCCATGCTGATGAATCTCGGGTGAAGAGCAGGTTGGGCAGCGGATCGATGACGAAGTCGTGCCGGTCCATCAGCTCGTAGACCAGACCGCCCGGCTTGCCCGGCCCCGGTTTGAGCTCCTCGTGCGCCAGCCCGGCCATCAGCACCTGGGCCAGGTCACGCGGGTCGAGGTCGGCCAGGTGCGCACTGACCCGGCCCCGCAGGTTGTCGCCGAGCCGCGGATCCTCGAGGACGCTCTCGGTGAGTGCCGCCCGGGCCGCGGGCTTCTCCAGCGTCTCCTTGAGCAGCTCGCCCAGATAGAGAACCTCGACCCCGCGATCGCGCAACGCCTGGGCGAAAGCGTCGTGCTCCTCCTGCGCCCTCCCAACCCATGGGATGGCGTCGAACAGAAGCGAGTCGTTGTTCCTCGGCGTCAGACGCGCCAGCTCGGCGCCCGGGCGGTGCAGCATGACCGTGGCCAGGCGGCCCACTTCACTGTCTACAAAAGGAGGCACGTGGCCGAGCCTAAGGCCTCGATCGAGTGTTTTCAGCGTGTCTGGGCAGCGGTCTGCCCTGGCGCTCCCGGCTTTTGTCACCTACTGTCCGCATCGGTCCTGTGACGTAGCGCCAAGATCCGAGACACGGCTGCGTAACCGCTAAGGGCACGCCAACTTGGCGGAGGACGTTTTGGATTCCAGGGGAGCCCTAGGTCGCGTGATGCACCATACGGAAAAACACCTTGTGCGTGAATGCGGCATTCATCCCCAGTCATTCCGCTTTCTTTCCCGCCCAATGTCTTGCTTGGGTACCGGGTTAAACACGTACCGTAGTGACAAGAGAGCCCGATGGACCTTTTGCCGGAGGTCGCAGTGACTGTCTACCCCGCAGGCCCAGCCCTGCCCGCCCCGCACCGCTCCGCACCGTCAACCACACTCGAACCACATCGAGGCGCCCCAGGCGCGGAACTCGAGCCGGTTCGACCCAGCCCCGTCGAGTGGGCGCGCCGACGTCGCGCCGAACGAGACGCCCGTCGACTCGAGGCAGCGGGCACCCGCGCGCTGACCCGTCTCGACCGCCTCGGACCCGCCTGGCACATCGTCGACTGGCCCCGCACCGACTCACTCGGGTACGACCACGACCCGAGCGACGACCGTGCAGGCTTCCTCGCGATCGGCCCCGGCGGCGTGTACGCCGTCACCGTTGCCGATCATGGCCGCGCCCGGGTCCTCATCGCCGGAGACGTCGTCCAGATCAACGGGAAGCGCCCGGCGTACGTAGCCGAGGCCCGCCGCGACGCCAAGCGCGCCGGACGGGCAATGAGCGCCGCCGTCGGACTCACCGTGCCCGTCACCCCCGTGCTCGCCTTCGTGGGTTCCGGGGTCATCAGCGTCCACGGTCTGCCCAAGGACTGTCTCGTCGCCACCCACAAGGAGCTCGACCGGCTCCTGATCGCCGGTGGGGCGAAAATCTCGCCCGCTACGGCGAGCAAACTTTCTGCCGTGGCACAACACCCCACTACCTGGGCAAATGCCCCCTACCGACCCGCGGGCGACTACCGCTGGTACCCAGGGGGCCAAACGGCCGCTGACAAGCGGGCGACCCGCCGGTAACGTTCCTCCCAGTGCACCGCTTGCCGACGCGAGCGACGCCGACCGGACACTCGAAGGGTCGAGACTGCACGTCTCGGCCCATCGGTCCGGCGCGGAGTCTCGTGCGGTCCAGCGGCAAACAGGGATCAGGGAGGTGCGGGTGGCGCACGTCGAGCTCTCGCTGTCGGGAGCGTTCGTGCCCCAGGCGCGTACGCCGATCGAGTCCGAGTTCGTCTCGAACATCGACCGGTGGGCGTCCACGGTCTGGCAGGCGGTCGAGCCGTGCCTGGTCATTGACGTCGGCGCCACCATCGTGGCCGTTTCCCCCTCGGGCAGCGAACTGCTCGGGCTGGGCAAGGGCGCGGAGGTCGTGGGCAAGCCGCTACTGGGCGGCGAGGGCGCACTGCAGCTCATCGACTTCACCGCCGGCGGCGGCGACCTGAGCGACCAGGAGCGGGAGAAGATCCCGCCTTTACTGGCCCTCTCCTCCGAGCGGCTGGCGCGTGGCCTCATGCGCATCCAGCCCCTGGGAGACGAGCGTCACGTCACCGTGGACGCGATCGCCACCCCGCTCCTCGAGAACGGGCGCGTGATCGCCACGCTCACATTCTTCTCGGCGATCCGCTACTGACCTTCGGGTGGCCTTGTGTGGCCTCCGCATGGCCTCTCTGCGTGCCCTCCGCGTGCCCTCCGTGTGTTTTCGTTTGCCTCCGGGTGTCTCCGTATGTCTCCATGTGGCGATGAACGCACCGGTCACCCATTGGGGTTAAGAGGGTCCGGACCGTAGTGTCACCATCATGCTCGACCTAGATCTGCTACCCGAGGAGTACGCGGTGTCCCGGCTACCCGCCGGATCCGCCCTGCCCGCCTCCCTCAGCAGCGGGCCGAACAACAAAACCGTCATCTCGGTAACGTGGGCCCCCGACGAGCTCTCCATCATCTGCCCCACCGATCGGGTGCCCCCTGGCGCGATCGCCGAGGCAGCATGGCGGTGCCTCCGGGTGGTCGGGCCGCTCGACCTCGCCCTCACCGGGGTGCTCGCCTCGCTGGCCGTCCCACTGGCCAACGCCCGAGTCAACATCGTCGCCTTCTCGACGTACGACACGGACTACATCCTGGTCCCCCAGGTCCGCCTCAGCGAAGCCATCGCCACCCTCACCGCCGCCGGCCACCGCGTCGCCGCCTAGCGCTGCCCGCTGCCCGCTGCC
>NZ_BOQP01000054.1 GCF_018332715.1 Winogradskya consettensis
CCCGACCCCGCGGACAACCCGGGCCCACGGACGACCCGGGCGCGGACACCCGGTCCCCGCGCGCAGAGCCGGGCCCTCACAAACAACCCGGCCCACGAGCAAAGCCCGGCCCACGAGCAAAGCCCGACCCCGCACGCAAAGCCCGACCCCGCACGCAAAGCCCGACCCGGACGGAAGCCCGACCCCGCACGGAAGGCCAACCCACAAACCCCCAGGATCAGTCGCCGGACGAGCCGAAGAAGTAGATCTCGGTGGGTTTGCCGTTCTCGTGGAGGACGGCGCATCGGCCGTGCCACCGACGTTCGGCGAGCTCCGTCAGGGCCTTGGCGTGCTCGCGCGTGGGGTGTTCGGTGCCGACGTGGGCCAGGGCTTCGGCTGGGGAGACCGGTTCGACCGTGCCGAATTCGGGGTTCTCGCCGGGTTCGATGACTTTGAAGACGTCGAGGATGGAGTGGGTGCCGCTTTCCTGGACCTCTTCGTCGTCGAAGAGGTCGTCCCAGGTGGTGGGGCGGTTGGGGTAGTCGGCGGCGGATTTGCCGTACTCGCCGGGGACCGCCCACCAATAATCGCCTGCGGCAAAGACCTTGTCCCGGAGGGCGTCGAGCGCCGCATTGAGATCTTCCTGATAAGGAACGTAGTAGTCCCAGCCCGAAGCGCCCATGGTCTCCCCCTCGTGTGTGGACGGGGCAAACCTAGCGAGGGGGTGTGACAAGAATTGGGGCCGGTGGTCCAAGAGGAGGCTCTCGGTCCGCTTGAACCACCGGCACTTCTTCGCTACCCGCTCACGGACGGACTAATCACGCGATCGAGAAGTGGTGGGAGAAGTTCTTGGAGGACCGCGACGCCGTCCGCGCTGAGCACTGACTCGGGGTGGAACTGGACGCCTGCGAAGCCCTCGCCGCGCAGGGCGTGGACCTTGCCGTCGGGGTCGGCGGCGAAGGACACGCCGGGGACCGTAGCTGCGAGGGCAGTGAAACTCGAATAGAAGCCGACGCGGCGGGTGGTGCCGAAGAAGTCGATGTCGCGGGCGATTCCCTGATAGGTCGAGTCGCGGCGGAGCAGGGGCAGGCCCAGGGTGGTGGCCAGGATCTGGTGGCCGAGGCAGATCCCGAGCAGGGGGCGGCCGGCGGTCAGCGCCTGCTGGGCAAGGGCGCGCAGGCGGTCCATCTTCGGGGTGGCCGCGGCGGGGTCGCCGGGGCCGGGGCCGAGGATCAGCAGGTCGGCAGGGGGGATGACCGGGGCGGTCCAGGGCACCACTGTGACGGTCAGGCCCAGGGCGCGCAGCTGGTGGGTGAGCATCGCCGTGAACGTGTCCTCGCCGTCGACGATGACCGCTGAGCGGCCGGCGAGGGCGGGCATGGTGAGGGCTCCGGGCACGCGCTGGTCCAGCCAGAAGCGGGCGAGGCCGGCGTTGCGCGCTGCCAGGGCCTCGTCCAGTTCAGGATCGGCGGGCTCCGGGCGTACTGATAAAGGTTGAGGTTGAGAGCGCAGGCTGAAGGCCGAGAGCACCCCGGCGGCCTTGGCGTGGGTCTCGGCCACCTCGCCCTGCGGGGTCGAGTGCCGGACCAACGTCGCCCCCACGGGTACGCGCAGAGCCCCGTCGTTCGAGATCTCCGCCGTCCGGATGAGAATCGGCGCGTCCAGGGTCTGGCGGCCGTCGGCATCATGACCGAGCAGGGCCAGCACGCCCGCGTAGTAACCGCGGCCGCGGCCCTCGTGCCGGGCGATCACCCGGCAGGCGTTCTCGACCGGGCTGCCGGTGACCGTGGGGGCGAACATGGTCTCGCGCAGGACGTCGCGCACGTCGAGCGAGCCCTTGCCGGCCAGCAGGTACTCGGTGTGGGTGAGGTGGGCCATCCGTTTCAGGTACGGCCCGACGACCTGGCCGCCGTGCTCGGCCACCGTCGCCATCATCTTCAGTTCCTCGTCGAGGACCATGTGCAGCTCCTCGATCTCCTTGCGGTCGGCGAGGAAGTCGGCGAGGCTGCGGGCGCCGTCGTGGCGGTGGGTGCCGCTGATCGGGTTCATCATGGTCAGCCCGTCGGCCACGCTGACGTGCCGCTCCGGCGTGGCGCCGACGAGCGTACGCGTCCCGGTGTGCACCAGGAACGTCCAGTAGGCACCCCGCTCGCCGGTCAGCAGGTTGCGAAACGCCGCGCGGGCCGTCTCCAGCGGGTCGCCGTCGACAGTGGCCTGATAGACCCGGTGGATGACGAAGTTCGCGCCCTCGCCGTGCCCGATCTCCTCGTCGAGCACCGTCCGGACGATCTGCTCGTAGTCCTCGTCCGCGATGTCGAACGCACCGTCCCGGATCTCCACGCTCCGGGGCAGCGACGCGATCAGGTCGGCGAGCCGCACGGTCTCATGTCGCTCGACGCGCAGGCATTCCAGTGGCGTCCCGTCGTCGACGTACGCGAACCCACGTTCACCGATCTGCCGGTACGGGACCAGGGCGAGCGTCTGCGGCCCGCTCCCGGCCGGCAGCGGGATGTCCGCCAGGGTTTCCACGGTGACGACGCCGCCGTGCAGGACGTCGACGTGGTCGGCGCCGTCACGGTGCAGCAGGGCAAAAGGCTTCATGGTTCCTCGTCGGGCTGGGGACCGCCACCGAGAAGGACCACACGAAAACGGCCGCCTCGGGGAGGCGGCCGCGGTGAGTGTTTACACGCGGGTGGGTGTGGCCGCCGGTTCGGCGTGCCACCACATGCTCAATCGCGCGTGCATGCCAGGCAGAATAGCGCATCCTGCGACTCCCGCGCGGGGCTCTACCGCGGCCTGTGGAAGCTCGCCTACCTCGACAACGGGGTGTACGGCATCGCCCCCCACGACTGGGTGACGCAGATCCCGGCCGCGTCGCTTGTCCTCGGCACCCTGGCCTGCGGCGCTGCCATCCTCGCCCTGGCCCGGACGACCACGACCACCGTCCGGGCGTCGGGGTATCGCAAGACCGCGATGACTCAGAGTTCCGCGACCACGGGGTCCAGGGCTTCGAGCCAAGATGGGGGAAATTGGGGAACGGGCGATCCAGGGCCGCAGGTTCAATCACGCAATGCGACGGTCCTCCGAGGCGAGACACGCCTTATCTGCGGCATGAGAGCGTGCCGCCGGAATAGTGGTCGAAGATCGGTTTGTTGCTCAATCGCGGCAGGGTTGCTGCCATTGCCGAGGCGAAGTACGGCATGGGCGGGCCTCGCGAAGAAGACGCGCAGGATTTCCTCCGTTAGGAAAACGTTCTCGCCGGACTCGGGGCTTGCCCCCGGAATTTG